>NZ_JBNDJP010000006.1:0-339628 GCF_050435045.1 Leclercia sp. 1548
CACCAGCCTGCATCCCTGCAGGCTATGCCCTCTCGGCGCGTCCCTGCGCCTCGCCCCGGCCTTACGGAAACGCTTCGTCGATTTTCAGCCGGACAAGGGAGTCGCTGTAAGTCATTTATAATATTGTGATTATTTCATTGCTGTAAGGGCAATAAAATGACTGGGGATCCCTCCCCCTGTGGCAGAGAGTTATCACCAAGGAATATCAGCTCACACGCTCCCCAAACCCCCCCTTCGCCACCTCTTCCGGCGTCACAACCCCGCTATCCAGCACCCAGCCACTGATCAGCGCCGCAGGCGTAACGTCAAACGCCGGGTTATACACCTGCGCGTCAACCGGTGCCCACTGCACTGCCCCAAAGCTCCCCGCCACACCGGTCACTTCCCGGGCATCGCGCTGCTCAATCGGGATGGCCTCGCCGTTCGGGCACGCGGGATCGAGGGTGGTTTGCGGGGCCGCCACGTAAAACGGAATACCGTGGAATTTCGCCAGCACCGCCAGGGAATAGGTGCCGATTTTGTTCGCCACATCGCCGTTGGCGGCAATGCGATCCGCCCCGACCCATACCGCATCCACTAGCCCTTTTGCCATCAGGCTGGCGGCCATGGAGTCGGTGATCAACTGATAAGGAACGCCCAGTTCGCCTAACTCCCAGGCGGTTAACCTACCGCCCTGCAACAGCGGACGGGTTTCATCCACCCAGACGTGGCTGACATTGCCCTGCTGATGCGCGAAGGCAATCACGCCGAGCGCGGTGCCCACGCCTGCCGTCGCCAGCCCGCCGGTATTGCAGTGGGTCAGCAGGCGGCTGCCCGGCGTCACCAGCGCGCTACCGGCGCGGGCAATGGCATCGCAAAGCCGCTTGTCTTCGTCGATCAGGCGCAGCGCCTCAGCCACCAGCGCCGGAACATAATCCTCCTGCCACAGCGCCTGTTTCATGCGGTCGAGGTTGTTCATCAGATTCACCGCCGTCGGGCGTGCAGCGCGCAGGGTCTCCAGCGCCACCGCCAGCGCGTCCCGGTTATGGCCGTTTTCCGCCAGCAGCGCCAGGAGCAGGCTGGCAGAGAGACCAATCAGCGGCGCACCCCGCACGCGCAGGGCGTGAATATGCCCCACGAGGGCGTCAACCGTCGAGGCATCCAGCCAGCGTTTCTCCTGCGGAAGCGCCTGTTGATCGAGAATAAATAGCTGATTTTCCGTCACCCGCAGGCTGGTCGTCTGTAATCTCTGCATGTCGTTAATTCTCTGTTGCGTTGTTGTAGCACATTGTGTCAGGATAAAATTCAGATGTATAGACGTCTAAATGTCTTTATTACCGGAACAGATGAGGAACTGGCAATGTCGCAATACCGTACCTTTACCGCTCATGACGCCGTGGCCTACGCCCAACAATTTGGCGGCCTTGAAGATCCCTCGTCACTGGTGGAGGCGCAGGAGGTGGGCGACGGCAACCTTAATCTGGTGTTTAAGATTTTCGACAGCGCGGGCGTAAGCCGCATTATCGTTAAACAGGCGCTGCCCTACGTGCGCTGCGTGGGGGAATCCTGGCCGCTGACGCTGGACCGCGCCCGTCTCGAAGCGCAAACCCTGGTGGAGCACTATCAACACAGCCCGCAGCACACGGTGAAGATCCACCACTTCGACCCGGAACTGGCGGTGATGGTGATGGAAGATCTCTCCAGCCATAAAATCTGGCGCGGCGAGCTGATCAACAATGTTTACTATCCACAGGCGGCCCGTCAGTTGGGGGAATACCTGGCCCACACCCTGTTCCACACCAGCGATTTTTACCTGCATCCTCACGCTAAAAAGGCGCAGGTGGCGCAGTTCATTAACCCGGAAATGTGCGAGATCACCGAAGATCTGTTCTTTAACGATCCGTACCAGATCCACGAGCGCAATAACTACCCGGAGGCGCTGGAAAACGACGTCGCCGCCCTGCGCAATGACCATCAGCTGAAGATTGCCGTCGCCTCCCTGAAGCACCGCTTCTTCTCCCAGGCCGAAGCGCTGCTGCACGGCGATATTCACAGCGGCTCGATTTTTGTCGCCGAGGGGAGTCTGAAAGCCATTGACGCAGAGTTCGGCTATTTCGGCCCGATTGGGTTTGATATCGGCACGGCGATTGGCAACCTGCTGCTTAACTTCTGCGGCCTGCCGGGTCACCTGGGCATTCGCGATGCGGCAGCCGGTCGTGAACAACGCCTGATCGATATCCAGCAGCTCTGGACCACCTTCGCGGAACGTTTCCAGGCCCTGGCGGCGGAAAAATCCCGCGATGCAGCCCTCAGCGTGCCGGGCTACGCCAGCGCGTTTCTGAAGAAGGTCTGGCAGGATGTGATTGGCTTCTGCGGCACCGAACTTATACGCCGCAGCGTCGGCCTGTCCCACGTGGCGGATATCGATTCTATCCGCGACGACGAGATGCGCCACGAATGCCTGCGCCACGCCATCACCCTCGGTAAGGCGTTGATTGTGATTGCCGACCGTATCGACAGCGTGGATGAGCTGGTGGCGCGGGTGCGTCAGTACAGCTAAGAGCAGGCGCGACACTTACCGGGCCTCTCTCCCAGAGAGACCCGGCGTAAAAACATCACACCGCACTCATCCCAGATACTCAATCACCGACAATCCGCCGTTGTAATCCGTGCTGTAGATAATTCCCTGCGCATCCACAAACACATCGCAGGACTGGATCACCTGCGGGCGATTGGGCCGGGTATCCATCATTTTCTCTGGCGCCGCGGGCACCAGCGCCGCGGTTTCTACCGGACGGTACGGGTCCGAAATGTCATAGGCGCGGACGCCTGCATTCTGATAGGTCGCGAAAATCAGGGTTGAGCTGATAAAACTGCCGGGGCGGTTTTCATGCAGGTTATGCGGCCCGAAGTGCGCCCCTTTCGCCACGTAATCCCGCTCGTTGGGCTGCGGGAAGGTGGCAATACTCACCGGGTTCGACGGCTCGCGAATATCAAACAGCCAGATCAGCTTTTCGCCATCCTCCTGATTGTCGAGCACCGCTTCGTCCAGCACCACCAGCAGATCCCGGTCCGGCAGGGGTAGCGCGGTATGGGTGCCGCCGCCAAACGGCGGACTCCAGTTGCGATGGCTGATCAGCTTCGGCTGCGTTCTGTCTTTCACATCCAGCAGCGTCAGGCCGCCGTCACGCCAGCTCCCGTAGGCGGTATCACCCGCAATGATCGCATGATGCAGAGCATAGCGTTTGCCTTCCGGCCACGCTGGCGTTTCGCCTGCCGCCTGGTTCATCCCCGGTAGCCACCAGCGCCCCGCGACCTCTGGCTTGCGCGGATCGGCAAGGTCTATCGTCAGAAAGATATAATCGGTAAAGCCGTCGATCAGCGCCGAGACATAGGCCCAGCGTCCCCCCACGTACCAGATGCGGTGAATGCCGATCCCGTCCAGCGACAGAAAGCCGATCTCCCGTGGCTTATCCGGGGTAGAGATATCAAAGATGCGCAGCCCGGCGCTCCAGCCTCTGTCCTGTACGTCGCTGACCGTCTCCCCCACCTGGCGGGTGTAGTAGACCTTTTCGTCCGCAAAGCGGGCATCGGCAAACAGATCCCGGGCGTTAATCACCAGCAGCAGGTCGTCATGCGCCTGAAGATGTACGTTCCAGGTGCCGGGCGGCGCGGGCACATAGCCTGCGGCCCTCGGGTTTTTCGGGTCGCGCACATCAACGATCGAAAAGCCCTGCGACACCATATGGCCGATATAGGCAAAGCCGCGATGCACCATCAGCTGCACGCCGTCCGGGCGTCCGCCCTGGTCGCTGTGGCCGATCAGCCGCATATTGCGGCTGTATTCGGGGGTGGGTAGTTGAGACACCTTAAACTCCTTTCGCCCGGTGGCGTAGGTTTCATCCTCTTTCTGGGGAAGAGAGTCAGGGTGAGGACACCAGGCCCCACCCCGCCACGTCCGGGAAAGTGTTACTTATTCTTCGCTTCTAACGTCGCGAACCACGGGGCAATAAAGTCTTCGGTCTGGCCCCAGCCCGGGATGATTTTCCCTAATGACGCCACATTCACCGCGCCCGGCTGGGCCGACAGCAGCGCCTGCGGAATGGCCGCGGCTTTGAAGTCATAGGTTGCAGGCGTAGCTTCACCGGCAATCTTATTGGCGATCAGACGCACGTTGGTCGCACCAATCAGCTTCGGATCCACCGCCACGCTCACCACCCACGGACTGCCCGCCTCACGCATCAGCTGTAAATCCTGGTTGGAGATGTCGATGCTGTAGAGTTTGATCTCCGTGCGGCCATTCTCTTTCAGAGCCTTATACGCGCCCTGGCTGAAGGCATCCCAGGTGCCCCAGATGGCGTCGATCTTACCTTTCGGGTATTTCGCCAGCACCGCGCCCACTTTGTTGGCGGTGTCACCCTGCACGTCGGAGGAGACCGCGCCGATGGACTCCAGCTCTTTGATGCCCGGATTCTCTTTCAGTAACGCCTGGTAGGCCGTCTGACGACGCTCCATCGGCGGGAAGCCAGCGACCCACAGCTTGATGATGTTGGCCTGGCCGTTGAAATCTTTCACCAGCTGGCCGAAGGAGAGATTGGTCAGGGAGGCATCATCCTGCTGCGTGACGGTCACGCCCGGGATCTCCCCGGTCACTGCGGTATCGAACACCGCCACTTTGATCCCGGCATCGACGGCTTTTTTCACCAGCGCGGTGGAGTACGGATCGCGCCCCTGAGAGAGAATAATGCCGTCATATTTCTGGGTGATCGCCTGGTTAACGAAGTCCTGGAATTTGGCGTCGTCGCCGTTGCTTAAAAAGGTGCTGACCTTAAAGCCGAGCTTTTTGCCTTCCTGGATCGCGCCCGCCACAAACTGGGTGGTGTTGTCGTCAGAGCCGAGGTTACGGATCACCGCGATGCGGATCTGCCCGTCGTGGTTGGCGATGGCAGCCGGCACCGGCGCAGGTGTCGCCGCATAGCCCGGCAGTGAACTCAGTAATCCCAGCGTCAGCAAAGAGAGTGCAACTTTTTTCATTTTAAATCCCGTCGTGTTGTTAGCGTTTTTGTACGTAGGTGATGGCCAGCGCAATCGCCAGCACCAGCCCTTTTATAATGTCCATGGCGTAATAGGGCACCGAGAGCATCACCAGCCCGTTAGAGAGCACCCCAAGGATGACCGCCCCCACCAGGGTGCCCAGCGCATTCGGTTTACCGGAACCGGCCAGCGAGAAGCCGATCCACGCCGCTGCCACCGCATCCATCAGGTAGCCACCGCCGGCATTCACCTGCGAGGAGCCAATACGCGAGGCCAGCAGAATGCCGCCGAGGCCCGCCAGCAGCGAAGCAATCACATAGGCGGCCACCTTGTAGCGGGTGGTACGAATGCCGGATAAGCGCGCCGCCTCCGGGTTGCCGCCAATCGCGTACATACGGCGTCCGTGGGTGGTCAGCGACAGCCCCAGTTGCGCCAGCAGAGTCACCGCCAGCATGATAATCACGATGGTCGGCACCTGCCCCAGCGCGCCAAAGGCCGCCGGGATGGTGCCCTCTGCCATGTCGCCGCTCGGCAGTACCATGTTTTCGGTAATCGACCCGCCATAGCTGTACGTCATCGCCACGCCCTGGATCACAAACAGACTGGCAAGCGTGGCGAGCATGTCAGGAATGCGCAGAATGACGATCAAGAAGGCGTTAAACAGCCCCACCAGCGTGCAGAGCGCGAGGGTGATCAGAATGGATTCGGTAGTGCCGAAGCCATGCCAGACAAACAGGGAGATCACCAGCGCATTGGCAAGCGATGCAGTGGAACCCACGGAGAGGTCAAACCCGCCAATGGTCAACGAGATCGAGACCCCGATAGCAATCACCGTCACAATCGCGATAGAGCGCAGAATGTTGATGATGTTGTTGGGATCGAGAAAGTTCTCTGACGCCACGCCGAAGATGGCTACCAGCGCCACCACCGTCAGCAACATGCCCCATTTATAGAGAAAATCGAAAATTTGCTGACGGCCAGACGCCGCCGCCGTCACTGAAAGGGCCTTGCTCACGACGCCGTTCCTCCGGTTGAATAATAAAGTAATGTCTCTTCGCGGGTGGTTGCCCCCTCGAGTTCCGCCACAATGCGTCCGTCCCACAGCACGCAGATGCGGTCGCACAGGCCCACCAGTTCGGCAAACTCACCCGAGGCATAAATCACCCCTTTGCCTTCCCGCGCCAGGCCATCAATCAGCCGGAACAGATCGGTTTTGGCCTTCACGTCCACCCCTTTGGTCGGCTCGTCGAAGATCAGCACCTGGGCGTTGCCGCGCAGCCATTTGCCGATCGCCACCTTTTGCTGGTTGCCGCCGGAAAGCCGACGCAGTACCTGCCCCGGACCGCGGGTGCGCACACCCACCCGGGCGATCACCTCTTCAGCCCAGCGCCACGCCTGGCGATGGCCGAACAGGCTCCAGCGCGAGAAACTGTTATCCGCGCTGACGGCGAGGTTCATGCTCACCGTCTCCTCGATAAAAATGCCCTCTTTGCGCCGCTCTTCCGGCACCAGCGCCAGCCCACGCAGCACGGAGTCCGCCGGATCGCGCGGTTTCCACGGCTTATGATTCAGCTCGCCCTTTGCCACCTGGCTTTTGGTCGCGCCAAACAGTGCTTTGCAGAGTTCGGTTTTTCCCGCCCCGGCCAGCCCGGCAATCCCGAGGATTTCACCCTTGCGCAGATGCAGGGAGATATCTTTCAGCAGCTTTTCATCATGCAGCCCCTCGACCCGCAGCAGCGTTTCATTGCCGTGTGGCGGGCGCGCAGGCGGGTAGATATCACTCAGTTCATGGCCGAGCATCTTCTCGACGATCGCTTCTCCGCTGAGGTCCACCATCGGCCCGGACTCAATCAGCTTGCCGTCGCGCAGCACCGTTAAGGTGTCGCAGATCGCTTTCAGCTCATGGATCCGGTGGGAGATAAACACCACCCCGATCCCCTGCTGTTGCAGGCGTCGTACCACGGCGAACAGCCGCTCGCTCTCGTGGGCATCCAGCGGCGCGGTGGGTTCATCCAGAATCAAAAACCGGCAGTGATGGGAGAGCGCCCGGGCCAGCAGGATTTGCTGTTTTTCTGCCAGGGTGCAGCTGTCGATGGCACGGCGAACGTCGAGGGTGACGTCCAGCTGCGCCAGCGCCTGCCGGGCCTGTTCGCGCAGTTTCCGCCAGTGAAAGCGATGCCCCGGCTGCGCCAGATGATCGAGCATGATGTTTTCCGCAATGCTCAGGCCGGGGATCAGCGCCACGTCCACCTCCTGCTGCACCAGATGAATACCCAGCTGTTTGGCATCCACCGGCTCACGAAGGGTGACGGGCTGGTTATTAATGCTGATTTCGCCTTCATAGCGCGCGTGCGTGCCGCACAGTACCGCCATCAGGGTGGATTTGCCGGCGCCGTTCGCGCCCGTAAGCGCGTGTACCGATCCACCTGTCAGCGTGAAATCGACGCGCGACAACGCCTGAAAGCCAGAAAAAGCCAGGCTGATGCCGCGCATCTCGAGGCGACTGGTTAACATTCGCTGCGATCCCTTATCATTAATCTTTTGATTTATGGAATTTTTCACAGCCGGGTCTGGCTGGCAACGAAGGAAAAAGCATAAGATAAAGCAAAATAGTATTAGCCATCTGGATGTCTAGCCATAACATCAGGTTAGCGCTTCATAAAAAGGACACCATCATGAGCAACACCGATATCCGCGTCGTACCCGGTCCGGCCAACTACTACTCCCACCGCGGGGTACTTGCCCGTCTGGACGCTTTTTTTACCCCGGAGCAGCTCTCCCGGGCGGTATGGATCTACGGTGAACGCGCCCTTGCCGGTGCGCAACCCTTCCTGCCGCAGAGCTTCCATGCAGAGGGCGCAAAACATCTGTTGTTTAAGGGCCACTGCAGCGAGCACGATGTGAGTCAGCTTGTGAACGCCTCCGGCACCGATCGCAGCGTGGTGATTGGCGTCGGCGGCGGCGCGCTGCTGGATACCGCCAAAGCGGTAGCACGGCGTCTGGGCTTACCGGTGGTGGCCATTCCCACTATCGCCGCCACCTGTGCCGCCTGGACGCCGCTGTCGGTGTGGTACAACGATGCCGGGCAGGCGCTGCACTTTGAAATTTTTGACGATGCCAACTATCTGGTGCTGGTTGAGCCGGAGATTATCCTCAATGCCCCGGCGGAATACCTGCTGGCGGGGATCGGCGATACCCTGGCGAAATGGTATGAGGCGGTGGTACTCGCGCCGCAGCCGGAGCTGTTGCCGCTGACGGTGCGGCTTGGCATCAACGGCGCGCTGGCGATCCGCGATGTCCTGCTCGAACACAGCGAACAGGCGCTGGCCGATCAGACGCGCCGGGAGGTCACCCGGGAGTTTCATGATGTGGTGGATGCCATTATCGCCGGTGGCGGCATGGTCGGCGGGCTGGGGGAGCGCTACACCCGCGTGGCGGCGGCCCATGCCGTGCATAACGGCTTAACGGTATTGCCGCAGACCGCGGCCTTTCTCCACGGCACCAAAGTGGCCTACGGCATTCTGGTGCAGAGCGCCCTGCTCGGCCAGGACGAGGTGCTGCGCGAGCTGGTCGCGGCGTACCAGCGCTTCAACCTGCCCACCACCCTGCGCGAGCTGGACGTGGATATCCACAACCGCGACGAACTGGATAAGGTGATCGCCCATACCCTGCGTCCGGTAGAGTCTATTCACGCCCTGCCCATCGCCCTGACGCCTGCGGTGCTGCACGCCGCCTTTGAGAAAGTGGAAAACTTCAGCCACCCGGCGGATTGACGCCGGGCAAACGCCCTCTATACCTAATGATGGTTCTCATTACTTTCGTGTTGAGGTCATCATGCAGATCGATTTAACAGGTAAGAAGGCGCTGGTCACCGGGGCCAGCCGGGGTTTAGGACGCGCGATTGCGCTCTCGCTGGCCCGGGCGGGGGCCGATGTGGTTATCACCTACGAGAAATCCACCGTGAAAGCCCAGGCCGTGGTCGATGAAATTGTGGCGCTGGGACGGCACGGCGAGGCGATTCAGGCCGACAGCGCCAGCGCAGAGGCCATTCAGAATGCCGTGACGCAGGCGGCGCGTACCCTGGGCGGGCTGGATATTCTGGTGAACAACGCCGGGATTGCGCGTGGTGGCCAGCTGGAGTCCATGACGCTGGCAGACATTGATGCCCTGATTAACGTCAATATTCGCGGGGTGGTGATCGCCATCCAGGCCGCGCTCATGCATATGTCCGACGGCGGACGCATCATCAACATCGGCAGCTGTCTGGCCAACCGCGTCGCCCAGCCGGGTATCGCGGTCTATTCAATGACCAAATCGGCGCTCAACTCCCTGACCCGGGGGCTGGCGCGTGACCTGGGGCCGCGCGGTATTACCGTCAATCTGGTCCACCCTGGCCCCACCAATAGCGATATGAACCCGGAGGATGGCGTGCAGGCTGAATCCCAACGTCAGCTCATTGCGACCGGTCATTACGGCCAGCCGGAAGATATCGCCGCGGCGGTCACCTTCCTTGCCAGCCCTGCCGCCGGGCAGATCTCCGGCACCGGCCTGGACGTGGACGGCGGTCTGAACGCCTGACGCCTCGTTGCAAAGATTGGGTAGGCCTCTGCCGTCTGGCAGAGGCGTTTTCATCTGGTCTGGAGGGTTAACAGCACTTGGCTCCGCCTTTAGCACCGTAACGGGCGTCCTGGCGATCGCGGAAGAAGGCTTCGTAGGTCATCGGGGTCTGATCGGGATGGTTGACCCGCATATGCTCAACGTAGTTGTCATAGTCCGGCACGCCGATCATCATTTTCGCGGCCTGGCCTAAGTATTTACCTGCTTTGGATAGGGTGTCGAACATCGCTTTTATCTCACAGGGAATAGAAGCCGGGTAGCGCTAGCGCCACCCGGCATTGTCTTTAATGCGCCCCTTTCGCCTGCGTCACACGCTCATCATAGTTAGCAGGCATCGGCTGATACGGCGTCTCTTTCGCGGTAGGTTTGTCCTGTTTCAGGGCAGCCATGGCGGTCTTCAGAGAATACAGCGCCAGCACCACAACCACCACCATAAAGAAGATGGTCAGCCCGGCATCCAGACGGTTATTAAACACCAGCTGTGACAGCTGCGACTCGGTGTACTGCGCCGGGATCTTGCCGCTGTCGATCATCGCCTGGAACTTGTTGGCGATCGCAAGGAAGCCCACTTTGGCATCACTGCTGAAGGCTTTCTGCCAGCCAGCGGTCAGGGTACAGATCAGCAACCAGGCCGTCGGCACCAGGGCGACCCAGGCGTAACGCTGACGTTTCATCTTGAACAGCACCACCGCGCAGAGCATCAGCGCCATACCGGCCAGCATCTGGTTAGCAATACCGAACAGCGGCCACAGGGTGTTAATGCCGCCCAGCGGATCGACCACCCCCTGATGCAGGAAGTAACCCCACGCCAGCACGCAGAGTGCGGTCGCCAGCAGGTTCGCGGGAAGCGACTCGGTGCGTTTCAGCCCCGGAGAAATCACCCCCAGCAGATCCTGCAACATAAAGCGCGCCGCACGGGTCCCCGCATCTACCGCCGTCAGGATAAACAGCGCTTCAAACAGGATGGCAAAGTGATACCAGAACGACACATCCATCAGGCCGCCCAGCGCGCCGTGCAGGATGTAGGCCATCCCCACCGCCAGGGTCGGGGCACCGCCCGCGCGGGAGATAATCGACTGCTCGCCCACTTCGTTGGCAATCTGGGCCAGGGTATCCGGGGTAATGGCAAAGCCCCAGCCGCTGACTACCTGCGCCGCAGAGGCCACCACGTCAGCCGTACCGGCGGGTGCCAGCACCGCAATCGGGCTGTTCATCGCAAAATAGACGCCCGGATCGATAATGCAGGCCGAGACCAGCGCCATAATGGCGACGAAGGACTCCATCAGCATGCCGCCATAGCCGATAAAGCAGGCCTGATTTTCATTGGCCAGCATCTTCGGCGTGGTGCCGGAGGCAATCAGCGCATGGAAGCCAGAGACCGCGCCACAGGCGATGGTGATAAACAGGAACGGGAACATGTTGCCGGACCAGACCGGGCCGGTGCCGTCGATAAACTTCGTCACCGCAGGCATGGTCAGGGTCGGACGCATAATCAGAATGCCGATCGCCAGCCCAACGATGGTGCCGATTTTCAGGAAGGTGGAGAGGTAGTCGCGCGGGGCCAGCAGCAGCCATACCGGCAGTACCGCCGCCACAAAGCCATAGCCCACCAGCATCCAGGTCAGCTGCACACCGGTATAGTCAAAGTACGGTGCCCAGGTAGGGCTTTCAGCCACCCAGCCGCCGGAAATAATGGCGAACACCAGGAAGAACAGCCCAATCACTGACACTTCGCCGATACGCCCCGGTCGCAGGTAGCGAATGTAGATCCCCATGAAAATCGCCAGCGGGATGGTAAAGGCGACGGTGTAGGTTCCCCACGGGCTGTGGGTCAGGGCTTTCACCACGATCATCGCCAGTACCGCGAGGATAATCACCATGATCATGAAACAGGCCACCAGCGCAATCACCCCGGCAGTGGGTCCCATCTCCTCTTTCACCAGCTCCCCGAGCGAACGCCCGTCGCGGCGGGTGGAGACGAACAGCACCATAAAGTCCTGCACCGCCCCCGCCAGCACCACCCCGGCGAGGATCCAGATCATCCCCGGGAGATAGCCCATCTGCGCGGCCAGCACCGGCCCCACCAGCGGCCCGGCACCGGCGATGGCGGCAAAATGGTGACCAAAGAGCACTTTTTTGTCGGTCGGCACATAGTCCAGACCGTCGTTATGCCGCACCGCAGGCGTCATGCGCGTGGGATCGACAGAGAGCACGTTACGGGCAATAAACTTGCCGTAAAAACGATAGGCAATCAGATAGATACAGACCGCTGCAACCACTATCCACAGCGCATTGATCTGTTCCCCCCGGTTAAGGGCGATATAGCCCAGGGCAAAGGCTCCCACAACGGATAGCCCTGCCCATAAAAGGTATTTCCCTGAGTTATTCATAATGGATGTCCGTTGTCGTGAAACAGTGGAATGTTACATTTTGTTTCTAGAACACCGCTTAAAATTTAACAACTTTAAAACGCAATAATGCGTGGTCAAACCAGAGATTTACACCACAGTGTTAAGCCGATCACTATTACTCTCCCCCTGCTCTGTCGACGGTCACATTTTTATCTTTTTCATCCTGCAACGCCGTTACGAAATGATTTGTATCATCTTTTTTGCGCACAACCTCGCCAGAATGACCCTGCGCACCCGCGCACTTACAAGGAAAAGGATATGAATAGTTCACAACATCAGGAGTATAAGGTCGGGCCAGGCGCTTACTTTGCGCTGGCTTTCGCCGCCGTTTTCTTTTCTGGCCTGTTAGGGGGAAAAGAGTGGTACGGCGTATTTGATTTCACCACCCTCAATGGGGCGTTTGGCAAAGTGGTCAGCAAGGCCAGCCTGAACGATGGCACGCTCACCACCGCCACCAGCGCCTTTCGCGGTACGGGCGGCAGCGGTGCGATGGACGGATTTCTGTTCGCGCTCGGGCTGATTCCGGCCGTCATGTTTGCCCTCGGCATGATCAACGTGCTGGAGCATTACGGCGCACTGCGTGCTGCCCGCAAGCTGTTAACCCCCTTGCTGCGCCCGCTGCTGGGCATCCCTGGCACCGCCGGGCTGGCGCTGATTGGCAGCCTGCAAAGCACGGACGTCGGTGCCTCCCTCACGCGTAATCTGGCCGATGAAGGGCAAATCAGCGAAACGGAAAAAGACGTTTTCGCCATGTTCCAGTTTTCCGCTGGCGCGATGATCACCAACTTCTTCTCTTCCGGGGCCATTCTCTTCACGCTGGTGGCCGTCGATGGCACAGCGGCGGTGCCCGCCTCGATTGGAGCCTGCATCGCGGTGATGTTCATCATGAAAATCGTCGGCGCTAACCTGCTGCGTCTGATCCTGGCCTTTACCGGAAAAAACACCGCTGAATCACCACAGGCAAAAGGAGAAGCCGCATGAGTGCGCCACAATCCAATCCCGTCATTACCGATGTGTTCGTCGAAGGGGCACGTAAAGGCTGGGGGATCGCCACCAGCAGTACCCTGCCCAATGTGGTCATGGCATTTATCATCATCAAAGCCCTGGAGATCACCGGCGCGCTGAAAGGCCTGGGCATGATCTTCGCGCCGTTAATGGGCCTGTTTGGCCTGCCGGGGGAAGCGGCCGCTGTGTTGATCGGTGGCTGGATGTCGATGGGCGGTGGCATCGGTGTCGCCATTGGCCTTTTTGATAAAGGCATCCTGACCGGGGAGCATCTGGCCATCCTCGCCCCGGCTATCTATCTGATGGGCTCCCAGGTGCAGTATCTGGGCCGCATTCTGGGTGTGATTGGCACCCGCGCCAAACGCATTCCGCTGATGATCGCCCTTTCGGTGGTCAACGCTTTCTTAGCCATGCTGCTGATGCGCATTATTCTCTGAACAGGACGTAACCATGAATCTTGACCACTATATTGAAGAACTCAAAACCCTGGTGAACGTAGACTGCGGCACCCAGACCATCGCAGGCGTCGCCACCGTCGCAGGCATCATGCAGACGCTGTGGCAACGCGAAGGCTGGCACACCGAGCAGGTTAATTTGGGTGATAACGTCGGCCCCGGCGTCTTCGTCAGCAATAAGCCGCACGCAGAGCAGTTTGACGTTCTGCTGGTGGGCCACCTCGATACCGTCTTTGCCCCCGGCACCGTAGCCGAACGTCCGCTGAGTGAAGACGATACTCGCCTGTACGGCCCTGGCGTCTCCGACATGAAAAGTGGATTGCTGAACATCCTCTGGGCGATGCGCGGGCTGGACGCGGCGGATAAGGATCGCCTGGCGATTGCCGTGGCTATGAACCCGGACGAAGAGACCGGCTCGGTCTACTCCCACGAATGGATTGGCGAACTGGCTAAACGCGCCCGCTGCGTGCTGGTGTGTGAAGCGGCACGTGCCGACGGTTCCCTGGTCAAAGCGCGCAAAGGCATGGCGGGCTACCACCTCACCTTTAGCGGCGTGGCGGCGCACGCGGGTAACGATCCGGAAAAAGGCCGCTCGGCGATTAACGCCCTGGCGCATGCTGTGACCGCCATTAACGCGCTCACCGACTGGGATCGCGGCACCACGCTGAACGTCGGCGTGATTCACGGCGGCAGCGCGGCCAACGTGGTGGCGGATAGCGCCGTTGCCGAACTCGACGTGCGTTTCTGGGAAAACGACGAGTACGACCGGGTCAATCAGGCGCTGGAAGCCCTGTGTGAAAAAGGATTTTTAGAGGGCGTTACCACCTCGCTGACGCGCGTCAACCACAAGCCCGCCATGGCAGCGAGTGAAGCCACGCAGGGACTGATGCAGCTCGTTGAGAAAGCCGGGAAAGAAGAGGATATCGCCATCACCTGGCAGGCGGTGGGTGGCGGCAGCGATGCCAACCACACTGCCGCGCTCGGCATCCCAACGCTCGACGGCTTAGGGCCGATTGGCGCGGGCTTCCACAGCCCGGCGGAGTGGCTGGATAAGGCGTCGATCGCGCCGCGGATCCGGTTGCTGAAGCGGATTGTGTCGATGCTGTAAGCGCATTTCCCCCTCACCCCGGCCCTCTCCCCGCAGGGGAGAGGGGGAAAACAGTGCTCAGTTCTCTCCCCCATCCCCGCAGGGGAGAGGGGAAAACAGTGCTCAGATCTCTCCCCTATCCCCGTAGGGGAGAGGGGGAAAACAGTGCTCAGATCTCTCCCCTATCCCCACAGGGAAGAGGGGGAGAACAGTGCTCAGATCTATTCCCTCTCCCCTCCGGGGAGAGGGTTAGGGTGAGGGGCAACTCCGCCTCCCTCACCCCAGCACCATCGTACTCAACCGACAGGTACAGCACCGTCTTCCCTGCTCGTCATACACCACGATCTCCCAGCTCTGGCTGGTACGCCCCAGATGCAGCGGCTGGCACACGCCGCGCACCTTTCCCTGCGACACCGCACGATGGTGCGTCGCGTTCAGCTCCGTGCCCACCACGCTCTGCCCATCGCGGGTCATCAGGAATCCGGCCATCGACCCCAGCGTCTCCGCCAGCGCCGCCGATGCGCCGCCGTGGAGCAGGCCAAACGGCTGATGGGTGCGGGCATCCACCGGCATCTCGGCTTCGAGGGTGTCGTCGCCAATCCGGGTGTAGACGATCCCCAGATGCGCCACCATGGTGTTCAGGCTGGAGCGGTTTAATTCCTCCAGCGACAGATGTCGTTTCCAGATCATCTAGGCCCCCAGCGTCGAGCCGCCATCCACCACGATATCCTGCAAGGTGATATGGCTGGCGAGGTCGGAAGCGAGGAACAGTACGGTGCTGGCAATCTCCTCAGGACGGGCGATTTTACCCAGCGGAATGCCGAGCTTGAACTGCTCGCCAAAGCCGCGGATACGCTGCTGCTCGGCGTCATCGCTCACCCACAGGGTGCGCTGCATGTCGGTGTCGGTGGACCCCGGCGACACCAGATTACAGCGCACGCCGCTGCCCGCCAGCTCAAGGCCGACGGTCAGGGCCAGGCTTTTCAGCGCCGCTTTCGATGCCCCGTAGGCGCTCATCCCGAGGCGCGGAGTGTGTGCCGCGTCGGAGGCCACGGTGACAATCGCCCCGCCCTGCTGACGGCGGAACTGCCCCATCGTCTGCTGGAACAGGTTAAACGCCCCGCCAACGTTGACCGCGAAGGTCTGCTGCCAGTCGTCCTGCGAGAGCTGGTCAGTCGCCCCCATCCGCAGGATCCCTGCTGCATTCACCAGCACATCCAGACGATCGACCGAAGCCAGCAAACGCCCGCAGACCTCGCTCACCTGCGCAGCGTCCGCTACGTTCAGCACTTCGGTGGTAAAGGGATAGCTCGCCTGCGGGAAGGCCACGTCAAAGCCCGTCACCCGGGCGCCCGCCTCTGCGAACGCCACCGCGGTGGCGTAACCGATGCCTTTCCCGGCCCCGGTCACCCAGACGGTTTTCCCCGCAAAATCGAACGTAGCCATTATTTCACCTCGCGGGAGAGCAGCGCCCACCAGGCATCCAGCGTCGGGTTTTTCGCCAGCATCACAAAGTCGATATCGCCATGCACTTTGCGCCAGCGCGCCGCCAGGGCCATCATGCGTACCGAATCCAGACCGTAGTCGATCAGGTTTTCGTCATCCATCGGTTCGTCGGACTCGTCCAGCAGGGGCAGGATCGCCTCGCGCAGCGCCGCTTTACTGGCGGGCACTGACGGCAGCAGTTCGTCGGTGGTCACCACGCGCCCGGAACGACCGGCCACGTACTTGAGCGACATCAGATGCTCATCCCGGGTGAAATCCGCCAGCGCATCGGCGACGAAGAACGGCTGGATGTCGCGCATAAAGGCGTCGGTCGCAGTGGTCATGCAGCCGATGTGGGCATACACGCCGGTGATGATCAACTGGTCGCGCCCGCTCTCTTTCAGCATCTGCTCCAGCGGCGAGCGGTGAAACGCGCTGTAGCGCCACTTCACCAGCACGGTGTCTGCTTCGTCCGGGGTCAGTTCAGCGACAATGCGCTGCTGCTCCGGGGAACGGGTCAGGCCCGGTCCCCACATGTCGTTCAGCAGAGCGCGGTCTTCATCGCTCTGCTCTTTCGGCTGGGCGGTGTAATAGACCGGGATCCCCTGCTGCTTGCAGTAGTCGCGCAGACGGGCGATGTTCGCCACCACCTGCGCCATCATCGGACAGTTATCGCCCCAGAAGTTAAGAAAATACTCCTGCATATCGTGGATCAGCAGCGCGGCGCGCGCGGGCTCCATGGTCCAGCTCACTTTATTGCTGGGCAGATCTGCCGCGCCTGGCAGCGCATAACCGGTTAATTTTGGAATTGCCATCGTTCGCTCCTTAGCCCTGCGCCCGTTCGGCCAGCCACAGGCGTAATTGTTTTTTATCGACTTTGCCTACCGGCGTCAGCGGCAGTGCGTCCAGGCACTCCACGCGATCCGGCAGTTTGAATTCAGCCACGCCCTGCTCGCGCAGGAAGCGGCGCACGTCAACTGCACGCAGGGGCTGTTTCACCACCAGATACGCGCAGCTCTTCTCGCCCAGCAGGCTGTCCTCCATGCTGACCAGCGCGGCGTGGATCACCGCCTCGTGGCGCAGGAGCAGGTTTTCCACCTCTTCGGCGGCGATCTTCTCCCCGCCGCGGTTGATCTGATCTTTCTCGCGCCCCTGCACGGTGATGTAACCCTGCTCGTCAATGGCGATCAGATCCCCGGAGCAGTAAAAGCCGTTCGCGTCAAAGGCGCTGGCGTTGTGCTCCGGGCTTTTGTAGTAGCCGCGGAAGGTGTACGGCCCGCGGGTCATCAGACGCCCGACCTCGCCGCGCGGCAGCGGATTACCGTTCTCATCGGCTACCCACACTTCATCATCCGGGCACATCGGACGGCCCTGGGTATTCATGATGCGTTCCGGGGTGTCATCCAGGGCGGTGTAGTTCACCAGCCCTTCCGCCATCCCAAAGACCTGCTGGAGTTGGCAGCCCATCTCTGCCGGAATGCGGGCAGCCAGCGTGGCAGAAAGCCGCGCCCCGCCCACCTGCAACAGTTGCAGCGACGCCAGTTGGGCATTGCCTGCGCCTTCGGTAATGGCCTGCAGCCACAGGCTGACCGCTGGCGGCACCAGCGAGGTGACGGTGATGCGATGCTCTTCAATCAGCGGGAAGCAGAGCGTGGCGCTCGGATCGTGCGCCAATACCACGCAGCCACCGGCCATAAAGATCCCCAACGAGCCGGGGGAACTCATCGCAAAGTTGTGGGCAGCAGGCAGCGCGTTCAGGTAGCGGGTATCCGCGGTGATGCCGCAGATCTCGTTGCTGCGGCGAATGCTGTAGTAATAGTCGTTATGGGTGCGCGGGATCAGCTTCGGCGTGCCGGTACTGCCGCCAGAAAGCTGGAAGAACGCGACCTCGTCGGCCGGAGTCGGGCTGGCGATAAAGTTTTCTGCCGGACGGGCAATGGCCGCTTCCAGCCCTTCGCCGCGCAGCAGCGCCACGCGCACGGAGGGGTGCTGATCCCTGAAGGTGTTAAGGAAATCGTCGCCAGCAAACAGGCCATGGGCGCGGTCAGCAATCAGCAGCGTCGGTTCAATCTGGGTGGCGTAGGCGTTCAGTTCGCTGCGCTGGTGGCTAAAGAGCGCATTCACCGGGGCCACGCCCACCTGCAACAGCGCGAAAAAGGTGATGTAGAACTCCGCGACGTTACCCAACTGCACCAGAGCGGTTTCACCCCGCTGGATCCCCTGCGCCTGCAACGCTGCCGCGAGGTTATTGACGGACTGCTGGAACTGGCGGTACGTCAAGCGGCGTTCGCCGTCGATAATCGCCAGCGCATCGCTGTCAGCGTGGCGGGTCAGAATGTCCGTCAGGGGCAGATCCTGCCAATAACCTTTTTCACGATAGCGACGGGCGAAGTCGTCGGGCCAGCGGGTAAAGGGAAGGGTCATGATTAATCCTTAATGCAAGCCAAAAACATTGAGCATGGTGGTCAGTTTGACGCCGGTTTCGCGCCACTCGGCAACCGGTGAGGAGGCAGGCACAATCCCGGCACCGGCAAACAGGCGCACGCGGTTGGCGTGAAGGCGCGCGCAGCGGATAGTCACCACCCACTCGCCGTTGCCTTCGCTGTCGCACCAGCCGACGATTCCGCCGAAGAGTTCACGGTCGAACGGCTCCAGCTCGGCAATCAACGCTTTCGCCGCCTGGTGCGGGAAGCCGCTCAGGGCCGGGGTCGGGTGCAGCAGACAGGCCAGGGTCAGGGCGTTTTCATCTTCACGCGCTTCGCCCTCTACCGGGGTAGCGAGGTGCCACAGGGTCGGGGTGGTCACTAACTGCGGCGAAGCGGGCATAGTCAGCTGGTGGCTGCGCGGGGCGAGCACCGCCTTCATCGCCTGGGTAACCAGGTCATGTTCATGACGATCTTTTGCCGAAGCCAGCAGCTTGTTGCCCGCCTCACGATCGAGCATATCGTCCGGCTGACGACGCGCGGAACCGGCCAGCGGCAGGGAGCTAAAGTGAGCCCCCTCTTTACGCAGCAGCAGTTCCGGGCTGGCGCCAAGCAGTACCCCGCCATCCTCCAGCGGGACGTGGAAGTTAAAGCTGGCCGGGTTCTGGGCAATCAGTTTTTCCAGCAGCACGCTGCTGTCGAGGTTCTCTTCGGTGGCGATGTCGATCAGGCGCGACAGCACCACTTTATTCACGCGCGGCGTCGCCGTCAGGGCGGCGGCGCGGGCCACCATCTCTTCAAAGGCTAACTGGGCCGGGATCTCGGTGCGGGATTTCACCGTCAGCGGCGGCGTCTGGGTCGCATAACGGGCAGACTGCTGGCGTGCCGGACGGGCAAAATTTTGCGATGTTTGCGGAATGAACAGCGACGACGGCTGACGGGTATCAAAGGGGATCGCCCCTACCATCACCGGGTTAGCAATCCCGGCGGCTTTGGCATCGGCAAAGGCCTGGGCAAGCTGTTGCTGGAAGGGGCTTGCCGGATCGTCGCCGCCCACGGCAGGGGTGGAAAAACGGCGAAAACAACCCGAGGTGGTAAAACTGCGATAAGGCGACATAAAAAAGAAGCTGTCTTTTTGCAGCCGGGTCGCGTTGTGCTGAATGTCCTCAGCCAGTGACGTATCCATATCATCCTCCTGAAATGATAAAAGCAGTAAGAATTATTATCATTTATATTTTCGCTGGCTAACCTAATCCCAGAGCGCGATGGTGTCAACCGATGAGCGCGCAACTTGTGCGACTATCGCTTGCATCCCTGCGGTGCATTTATGAAAATGAGAAGCATTAACTTCAACAAAAACAGGATGCCCCTTAGTGAAACTGCCCGCTGTTTGTCGTAACACCCTGCTTTTAACCGGACTTTTAATTTCAGGATTAACCTCAGCGCTCGCCGCCGACTGGCCGCGTCAGGTCACGGACAGCCACGGAACCCACACGCTTGAGAGCAAACCGACGCGGATTGTCTCCACCAGCGTGACCCTTACCGGCTCGCTGCTGGCGATTGATGCCCCGGTGATCGCCAGCGGAGCCACGACGCCAAACAATCGGGTGGCCGACGATCAGGGCTTTTTGCGCCAGTGGGGCGAGGTGGCAAAACAGCGTAAGCTTGCGCGCCTGTATATTGGCGAGCCGAGCGCAGAAGCCGTAGCCGCCCAGATGCCGGATCTGATCCTGGTCAGCGCCACCGGAGGAGATTCAGCCCTGGCGCTGTACGATCAGCTGTCAGCCATCGCCCCGACGCTGCTCATCAACTACGACGATAAAAGCTGGCAGGCGCTGCTGACCCAACTGGGCACCATTACCGGCCAGGAGAAACAGGCCGCGGCGCGGATTGCCGAATTTGATAAACAGCTCACCCGGGTGAAGCAGCAGCTGAAACAGCCGCCGCAGCCGGTGAATGCCATCGTCTACACCGCTGCGGCTCACAGCGCCAACCTGTGGACCGCCGAGTCGGCCCAGGGCAAGCTGCTGCAACAGCTGGGCTTCTCTCTGGCCCCCCTGCCCGCCGGGCTGAACGCCTCGCAGAGCCAGGGCAAGCGCCACGACATTGTGCAGTTAGGGGGAGAAAACCTGGCGACCGGGCTGAACGGCGAAGGGCTGTTCCTGTTTGCCGGGGGTCAGAAGGATGTGGATGCTATCTACGCCAACCCGCTGCTGGCCCATCTGCCGGCGGTACAAAACAAACGCGTCTGGGCGCTGGGGACAGAGACATTCCGACTGGATTACTACAGTGCGATGCGGGTGCTGGATCGTTTAGAGGGGTTGTTTAAGTAAGGGCACAGACCGCCTCCCTCTCCTGATATTGGCACGGTCGGCCCCCTCTCCTCTTTGGGGAGAGGGTTGGGGTGAGGGGGAACATGCGACCTCCCTGTGGGCTGTGGGATCCCTACAAAAAAATGGGCACGGTCGGCTCCCTCTCCTGATATTGGCACGGTCGGCTCCCTCTCCTGATATTGGCACGCTCGGCCCCCTCTCCTCTTTGGGGAGAGGGTTGGGGTGAGGGGGAACATGCGACCTCCCTGTGGGCTGAGGGATCCCTACAAAAAAATGGGCACGGTCGGCTTCCTCTCCTGCTATTGGCACGGCCGGCCCCCTCTCCTCTTTGGGGAGAGGGTTGGGGTGAGGGGAACATGCGACTCAGGTGGCGGTTCCGTCAAAAAAATGGGCCCGGTCGGCCCCCTCTCCCGATATTGGCACGGTCGGCCCCCTCTCCTCTTTGGGGAGAGGGCTGGGGTGAGGGGAACATGCGACTCAGGTGGCGGTTCCGTTCACCTTACGTTCTGCACTTCTCTGTCAGGCGCGTCACCCGTGAACGTGCCAGGGGGGCTCGCCGCCTCCCCCCTGGCTACCCCGGCTCCCGGCAAAGAAAATCGCCGCTTCGCGGTGCACTCAGCTTATTCCTTCAGGCTTTCGGGTCGGGCACCAGCCTGCATCCATGCAGGCTATGCCCTCTCGGCGCGTCCCTGCGCCTCGCCCCGGCCTTACGGAAACGCTTCGTCGATTTTCAGCCGGACAGCGGAGTCGCTATAAGTCGTTTAAAATACTGTGATTATTTCATTGCTGTAAGGGCAATAAAATGACTTGGGATACCTCAGCTCTGTGGGTGAATGTCAGGGAGCAGGCATCAGACCGCACTGTCGTTTAAAACGGGCGCCTGCCGGAACCGGCGCAACTCGGCTAACACCACCAACAACATCGCCCCGACGATGGCCAGCACAAATCCGCTGCTGCTGGCCGACGCCACCGGGGTCATGATCACCCCCAGCCCGCCCAGAATGGCGGCACCAATCGCATCCCCCGTCACGTTCTGCGCCGTCCACAGGCCGTTGATGCGCCCGAGCATCGCTTCCGGGGTTTGGGTCTGAATCAGGGTGTATTGCAGCAGCGAGCTGACCGCACTCAGCCAGCCGAACAGGGCCAGACAGATCACCCCCAGCGCCCAGACCGGCATCAGGCTGAAGAAGCCAATCGCAATAAACGAGGCCAGGGTCGCCAGCAGCATAATCAACCCTGGACGGGCACTCTGCGCCAGATTGCCGCTGGTCAGGGCACCAAAGGCCGCCCCCAGAGGGATGGCGGCATACAGCAGACCAATCTGCGACACGCTCATCTGCCACTCCATCGCCAGCGCCGGATAGAGTACCCGCACCGCGCTCGCCATCGTCAGTAACCCGCCCAGCAGGGCGATACCGCCAATCAGCGGATTGCTGAACAGAAAACGGATCGCCGCCAGCAAGGATTTAAGCGGATGTTCACGCGGCTGCGGCGGTGGCGGCAGTAAAGGCAGACGCAGCAGGGTTAAGGTGGTGATAAACGTGCCCGCCGCCGCCAGGCCGTAGTTCCAGGCCACGTTGCCGGTGCCGAGCAATAACCCTCCCACCATCGGCGAGATCACCGACCCCAGGCGCACGGTCAGCATGGTAATGGCCCCGGCCTGCATCAGGTTTTCGCGCCCCACCAGCGCTGGCGTCGCCGCCAGCAGCGCCGTCACGCCGAGCGAGGCGAAAAAGCCGTCCCACAGGCCGAGAAGGTAAATGGCGATTAACGACGGCTCCGGCAGCATCGCGTTCAGACACAGGCCGACAAACCCCACGCCGCACGTGCCGCGCGCCAGCAGAATCAGCTTTTTACGCTCGTAGCGATCCGCCAGCACCCCGCCCACCATCAGGCCAATAAACATCGCCCCGCCGGTCAGGGTGACGGATAGCCCCACCAGCCAGCTGGAGTGGGTCATCGCCTGGATTTGGACCGGAACGGCCACGCCGAGCAGACCAAGGGATAAAATGGAGATAAAACGGGCAATAAAAACAGCACGAAACGCCGGATGGGTCTTCAGCAGGCTCAGATTGAGCAGCCAGGATTGTCGGGTCATTACAAAGCCTTAATGGTTTCTTTTGTACCAATTCCATGGCCGCACATGCTAACATAGCTAAATAAGATAGATAACGATAATTACTATCATTATCAAGTCATGGACATTGCTATGTCGTACTCCTCTTCCGCGCCACGTGCCCTTGCCGTGCCCGGTTTACTGCTATTGCTCACGTTTGCGATCGCCCTCAGCCTGTCGGTGGGTGCGAAACCGCTGCCGTTTTCCGTGGTGGTGGATGCCCTCACCGCCACCTGTCAAAGCGCCGATTGCACCATCGTGCGGGATGCGCGTCTGCCGCGTACCCTCGCCGGTCTGCTGGCCGGAGCCGCCCTCGGTCTCGCCGGGGCGCTGATGCAAACCCTGACCCGCAATCCGCTGGCCGACCCGGGCATTCTCGGCGTTAACGCCGGTGCCAGCTTTGCCATCGTGCTGGGCGCAGCGCTGTTTGGTTTCTCCACCCCCGGTGAACAGCTGGTGATGGCGCTGTGCGGCGCCTTTGCCGCCTCGCTGCTGGTGGCCTTTACCGGCAGCCAGGGCGGAGGCCAGCTCAGCCCGGTACGCCTGACGCTGGCAGGTGTGGCGCTCGGCGCGGTGCTGGACGGCCTCTCCAACGGTATCGCCCTGCTCAACCCGGACGTTTACGATCAGCTGCGCTTCTGGCAGGCGGGTTCGCTGGATATCCGCACCCTGCAAACCTTACAGGTGGTGAGCGTGCCGGTGCTGATCGCCGCAACCGTGGCACTGCTGTTAAGCCGGGCGCTCAACAGCCTGAGCCTCGGCAGCGACACCGCCACCGCCCTCGGCAGCCGCGTGGCGCGCACCCAACTGACCGGGTTACTGACCATCACCGTTCTGTGCGGCAGCGCCACGGCGGTGGTCGGCCCCATTGCCTTTATCGGCCTGATGATGCCGCACATGGCGCGCTGGCTGGTGGGGGCCGATCACCGCTGGTCTCTGCCGGTGACGCTGCTTGCCACCCCTGCCCTGCTGCTGTTTGCCGACATTATCGGGCGTCTGCTGGTGCCGGGCGAACTGCGCGTCTCGGTGGTCAGCGCCTTTATCGGCGCGCCGGTGCTGATTTTCCTGGTACGCCGCAAGCGCGGAGGTGCCCTGTGATGGCCCCTTCCCGTCGGTTAGTGCTCAGTTGCCTGCTGCTGATGCTGGTCAGCCTCGCCGTGGCCGTGTTTAGCCTGCGCAGTGGCGCGGTGACGCTTGATTTTACTCAGGTCTTTAATGCCCTTACAGGCAGTGCGCCGCGCAATATCACTATGGTGGTGACCGAATGGCGACTGCCGAGGGTGATGATGGCGTTGCTGGTGGGCGCGGCGCTGGGGATCAGTGGCGCGATTTTCCAGTCGCTGATGCGTAACCCCCTCGGCAGCCCGGATGTGATGGGCTTTAACACCGGGGCCTGGAGCGGCGTGCTGGTGGCGATGGTGCTGTTTGGTCAGCATCTGACGGCCATTACTCTGGCGGCGATGGCGGGCGGAATTCTCACCTCCCTCATCGTCTGGGCGCTGGCCTGGCGCGATGGCATCGAGACCTTCCGCCTGATCATCATTGGCATCGGTATGCGCGCCATGCTGATGGCCTTTAACACCTGGCTGCTGTTGCAGGCGTCGCTGGAGACTTCGCTCTCTGCCGGGCTGTGGTTCGCCGGATCGCTCAACGGCCTGACGTGGGCCAAAACCCTGCCCGCTGCCCCGCTGATCCTGCTGATGTTTATCTGCGCCTTACTGCTGGTGAAACGGATGCGCCTGCTGGAGATGGGCGACGACAGCGCCTGCGCGCTGGGCGTGAGCGTCGAGCGCTCGCGTCTGATGCTGATGCTGGTGGCGGTGGTGTTAACCGCTGCCGCGACGGCAATTGCCGGGCCGATCTCCTTTATTGCACTGGTGGCCCCGCACATCGCGCGGCGTCTCAGCGGCACTGCCCGCTGGGGGTTAACCCAGTCGGCGCTGTGCGGATCGCTGCTGTTGCTGGCCGCCGATCTCTGCGCTCAGCAGCTGTTTATGCCGTATCAACTTCCGGTGGGGGTGGTAACCGTCAGTCTTGGCGGGATCTACCTCATCGTCTTGCTTGTTCAGGAGTCCCGCAAGAAATGACAGAGACTGCAACCCGCTTGCGCGGCGAAAATCTGACCCTCGGCTACGGTAAAAAAACCGTGGCCAAGGATCTGCAGGTGGCGATCCCCGACGGCCACTTTACCGCCATTATCGGCCCCAACGGCTGTGGAAAATCGACGCTGCTGCGTACCCTGAGCCGCCTGATGACCCCGTTGCACGGCAACGTGTTTCTCGATGGCGAACAGATCCAGCGCTTTGCCAGCAAAGAGGTGGCGCGCCGGGTCGGACTGCTGGCGCAAAACGCCACGACGCCGGGGGATATTACGGTGCAGGAGCTGGTCGCGCGCGGGCGCTATCCGCACCAGCCGCTCTTCACCCGCTGGCGTAAAGAGGACGAAGCGGCGGTGAACAAAGCGATGCAGGCCACGGGTATTACCGACCTGGCGGCACAGAGCGTGGACACCCTCTCCGGCGGGCAACGTCAGCGGGCGTGGATTGCGATGGTGCTGGCCCAGGAGACGTCAATTATGCTGCTGGACGAACCGACCACCTGGCTGGATATCAGCCATCAGATTGACCTGCTGGAGCTGTTGAGCGACCTGAACCGCCGCCAGGGTTTTACCCTGGCGGCGGTGCTGCATGACCTCAATCAGGCCTGCCGCTATGCCACCCATCTGATTGCCCTGCGCGAAGGAAAAATTGTGGCGGAGGGTGCGCCGAAGGAGATTGTCACTCCGGAATTGATCGAGCGGATCTACGGGATGCGCTGCATGATTATTGACGATCCGGTGGCGGGCACACCGCTGGTGGTGCCGCTGGGGAAACGTGCGGTCTGACCCCCTCACCCCGGCCCTCTCCCCAAAGGGGCGAGGGTGAAAATATGGCTCCGTGCTATCTTCCACAAAGGGCGAGGATGAAAAGACGGCCCCCTACCCTCTTCCCCTAACGGCGAAGGTGAAAAGACAGCTCCGTGCCCTCTTCACCAAAGGGCGGGGGTGAAAAACCGGCTCCGTACCCTCTTCCCCGAAGGGCGAGGGCGAAAAACCGGCCCCGCACCCTCTTCCCCAAAGTGCAAGGCCGAAAAACTGGCTCCGTACTGTTCCCTCTCCCCTATGGGGAGAGGGTTAGGGTGAGGGGATAAGCTACCCCAATATCCCTTTCAACACCGGCCCTATCTGTTCAAACGCCTGTGGAGAGATGATATCGACGTGGGCGCAATCCTGGCGATAAACCTCCAGTTCCCCCACCCAGGGCGCCCAGGCCTGGTGCGGATCCATCGTTCGTGTGCGCTCGGCAACAAACAGCGTCGCTTTACCGTCAAAGGATGAGCTGTGCGCCGTGGTCAGCAGACGTACCGCATCGGCGTAGTTGCCCTCTATCGCGCTGAACAACTCCCCGGAAGCCTGCCCCTGCTGGGCGGCGAGAAACGCCTGACGCTCGCGCTCGATCTCCGCTAATACTTCAGGATCGAGGCCATTCGCCTCTTTTTCGCGCCAGTTTTGCGTCTCAGGCGGCCAGGTATCCAGCAGTCCCAGGAACGCGACTGCTTCCCCCTGCGCGCGCAGCCGGGCGGCAATACCCTGCGCCAGCGTGCCGCCGAGGGAATAACCGAACAGATAATAAGGCCCGTGCGGCTGTTGGGCGCGCAGCGTCGCCAGATGATGCTCGATCACCTCATCCAGCGTGGCGCACTGCTCCATCGGCCCTGGTCGCGGCGACTGAATGCCGGTGATCGACCAGCGTGGATTGAGGTAGCGCGCCAGCACGCTGAACTGCCAGGCAAAGCCGGAGGCCGGATGGAAGCAGAACAGCGTCGGGCCGTGGCTTTCGCGCAGCGGCAAGAGCGTCTCGTAGCCCAGACGCTGCGCCTGCTCATCGCTCATGTCACCCGTCAGCAACGCGCTCAGCTTGCCCACCGTCGAAGCCACCATGACCTGACCAGGCGTGACCTGGCGGGCAAAGTGGCGACTCAAACTTGCGGCAAGACGCATCGCCAGCAGCGAGTGCCCGCCGAGGGCGAAGAAATCGGCCTCGATGTCGTTGATCTCACAGCCCAGCAGGGCAGAAAACGCTGCCGCAATCGCCTGCTCCGCGTCGCTTTCCGGGGCGCGCCCCGGGGTTTTCACCGTCAGTTCAGGCAGCGGCAGCGCCTTGCGATCCAGCTTGCCGTTGGCGCTGAGCGGTAGCGCGCTTAACTGCAATAACACCACCGGCACCATATGCGGTGGCAGCTGCGTTTTCAGGATGGTCAGCAGCGCATCGCGGTCCAGCGGCAGGCCGGACTCCGATACCACATAGCCCACCAGCTGACGGGCATCGCCGCCGGTGTCTGCGGCCTGGTTGATAACGCAGGCATGGGTCACCGCCTGGGCCACATCGGGCAGGGTCAGCATCGCCCGGTCGATTTCTCCCAGTTCAATACGCTGACCGCGAATTTTCAGCTGATCGTCGCTGCGGCCTAAATACTCCACCGCGCCGTTATCCAGCCAGCGGGCCACATCGCCGGTGCGGTACATGCGTTCACCCGGCGCGAACGGGTCAGCGATGAATCGGCTGGCAGTCAGATCCGGGCGGCCCAGATAACCCTGCGCCAGCTGAATGCCGGTGAGATAGAGATCCCCCGCCACGCCGAACGGCACCGGGCGCATCATGGCATCCAGAATGCGCAGGCCGGTATTCCACACCGGGAAGCCAATCGGCACGCTGTTGCCTGTAACCAATGCCAGCTCCGGGCCAAAGGCCGGATACCAGCTGACATCCACTGCCGCCTCGGTGGGGCCGTACAGGTTATGCAGCGGCACATGAGTAAGGTGTTCCCACTCGCGGCACAGCAACGTCGGCAGGGCTTCACCGCTGCAGAACACCTGTTTCAGGCTGGCGCAGCAGGCGGCGTTTTCCGGGGTCAGCGAGGCGACAAAAGCCGCCAGCATTGACGGCACAAAGTGGGTGGTGGTGACGCCATATTTCGCGAAGAACGCCTGCATCGCCAGCGGATCGCGGTGCGCCTCCGGCTCGGCCATCACCAGCTTCGCCCCGGCGATAAAGGGCCACCAGAACTCCCATACCGAGACGTCAAAACTGCACGGCGTTTTTTGCGCCACCACGTCGTCGTCGGTGAGCGGATAGTGATTTTGCATCCACAGCAGGCGGTTGACGATGGCGGTCTGGCCGACCATCACCCCTTTTGGCCGTCCTGTCGAGCCAGAGGTAAAGATGATATAGGCGGTCTGTTCCGGGGCACTGAGGTTGAGCGGTTCGCTGCCCTCAGCACTAAATAGTGTGTTGTAACTAAACACCTCCACCGACAGATGGCTGAAGCGCGGGCGCTGGTCGTCCGTGGTGATCAACAGGGATGGTCTGGCGTCCTCCAGCATCATCTGCAGGCGATCGTCGGGATAGCCGGTGTCCAGCGGCAGCCACGCGGCACCCGCTTCGACGATGGCGTGCAGTGCCAGCGTCAGGAACACTGAACGCGGTAACGCCACCGCCACGCTGTCGCCGGGCTTCACGCCCCGGGCGCGCAGCTGGTTCGCCAGGGCCACCACCTGCTCACGCATCTCGCGGTAGGTCAGATGGTGTTGCGCGTCGGCCAGCGCTGACGCGTGCGGGGTTTTCGTCGCCTGCTCCGCCACCAGCGCGCTCAGGGTGGTGCGCGGCAGCGTCACCTCAGTCTGGTTAATCTTCTCCAGCCGCTGATATTCGGCGTCAGACACCGTTTCTGCCTCGCCGCAGCGCAGGTCAATATTGGCGGCAAACTGCGCTAATAGCCCATGCAGGCGCTCGACGTGGCGCACCAGGGTGGCTTCATCATAACGCTGCTTGTTAGCAAGGATCTCAATGCTCAGGCCGCCCTGCTCGTCCGGGAACAGTGCCATCTCCAGGTCGTTGACCGGGCCGGTGGCGAGGGTGTGAGTGACCGCCTGAACGCCAGCAAGATCCAACTGGTAGTCGAAGACTTTTACGTTGAACACCGGGCCAAACAGCGCTTCGTCGCTGGCGGCGCGCCCGCTGTCGCGCACGATCTGCTCGGCGTCGTAACGCTGATGGCGGCGCATCTTTTTCATCTGCCCGGCCAGGCGCTGGGCCAGCTCCGGCAGCGTCTCCTGCGCCCTGATGTTCACCGCCAGCGGCAGCACGTTCAGCACCGGGCCAGTGGCCGTCAGGGCCGCAGACCCCATCCGGCGCATAAAGATAAAGCCAGCGGCATAGTC
The DNA here is from genome assembly GCF_050435045.1 of Leclercia sp. 1548. NCBI lineage: Bacteria > Pseudomonadati > Pseudomonadota > Gammaproteobacteria > Enterobacterales > Enterobacteriaceae > Leclercia > Leclercia sp. 1548. The sequence goes on from NZ_JBNDJP010000006.1 coordinate 29,205, forward strand.
CATGCGCCCGGTCAGGCGGGCGAGCCACAGGGCCACCAGCGCCAGGGCGAGGTCAGTGCGCTGGCTCTGGCTGGCAGTGGCCAGCTGGGTAAAGGCGTGACGATCGGCGGTCAGCTTCAGGCGCAAAATGTCGGTCGTGGCAGCACGCCCTGGCAATGGCGCGCTGGAGAGCGACACCGGCGGTGGAAGCTGCTTGCGCTGTTCGGCCCAGAAAGCACCGTCGCGGGTATACGCCTCGCTGTCGCGGTAGCGTTGATACTCCTCCGCCACCTCCGCGAAGGGGGTAAAAGGCGACTCCGGCGTGGCTTCGCCGTTGGACCAGGCACGATAGATGGCAACGATCTGGCGGGTAATGGCCGGGAAGCTGAAGCCATCCACCACTAAATGGTGATAACGCTGATACCAGTACCAGCGGTTGTCTGCCACCTGAATCAACAGATGAAAGGCCAGCGGTTGTCCGCTGTCCACGCGCAGGTTCTGGTTAAGATCGGCCTGCATCTGCGCCAGCGCCGCGGCATGGGGGTTGGGGTTCGTGCGCAGATCAATGATCTGCGGCTCCGGCAGGATAATGCTCTCGTCCACCCACTGCGCGATCTCGCCGTTGTCCTCGGTAAACCGCATGCGCAGGGTATCGGCCTGCATCATGCCCGCCGCTACTGCTTTCGCCAGCAGTGGGGCGTCAACCGGGCCGGTCAGTTCGACGTAGTGGGCCACGCTCCAGGCGTTGGGCAGGTCGGAAAGCTGTTCCGCCATCCAGATACCCGGTTGGGCGGCAACAAGAGGATAGGCGTTCATGGTTTCACCTGTGCAAAATGGGCCGGGATCAGCATTTGCCAGTGGGCAGCAAGCCACTGCTGACAAGCTTCCTGCGACTGCGGCTCGCACACCGCGCGCCAGCCTTCCGGCAAGGCGCACTGCTGCGGCCACAGGCTGTACTGCTGTTGCGCGTTTTGCACCAGGGTGAACAGACCCTGTGGATCGTCGAAGGGGTTACTGAATTCCATACCAGACTCCGTGATTAAATAAGCGGCTGCCAGAGAGTCATCAGCCCCTGCGTCAGCCCTCCCCGCCAGCAAAGTGCATCATGTCCACCCTCAACCGGCCGCCAGATAACCGGCTGCCGGGTGTGCTGTAGTTCGGCGTACAGCGCCTGACAGGCGCGGTAAATCAGAGGTTCCCGTCGCCCCGCCTCAAGGACGATGCGCAGCCCCTGTGCCGACAGTTGGTGGTTTTTAAGCTGCTCGAGGATCAGGCCGTCCTGCTTGCCGCCGCGGTGGGGCCACCAGAAGGAGCCGGACTGGCTGAGCACGCAGCCAAAACGCGCGGGCCAGTACAGCCCGGCATACAACGCGGAAAGCCCGCCGAAGCTCTGCCCGGCGACCACGGTACGATCGGCGCGGTCGCTGAACGGGGCCAGCTTATGCACCTCCGGGAGTAATTCCTGCTGTACCGCCAGCCAGAAATCGGGGTTACAGGGCAGCTCATGGCTGCGGTGGACGGTGTCTATCACATCGATCAACACATAAACGGCAGGCGGCAGTTGGCCTTGTTCAGTCAGCGCCGTCAGCGCGGGCCATACCGGCATGCTTTCGGCCCAGAACTGGCCGTCAAGCAGCACCGCCAGCGGGCGCTCATGAGAGGTATCCTCACCGGTGGTGAAGATCCAGACCCGGCGGGTATTGCCGAGACGGGTACTTTGCCAGGCAAGACAGTGCGGAGGACGATAAAGGGTATCGAGTCGATCCCAGCCGGGCTGAACCGGTGCCTCGGGCATCTCAAGCGCTGATACCGGATGGCCGCGCCCGCCGCGCCAGTGCTGGCGGTTAAGCGGATCGGCGACGGCATGTGGCAGCAGCTTGCGCCAGCCTTCGCGCAGCGCTATGCGGTCCGGCGGATCGGTGGCAAACACCGCTTCGGCAAAGTCATCTTCAAGGGTTGAGGGGATAAAACAGTAACTGCCGCGCCAGGTCGGGCTGAACTCGCCCTGCCACTGCCAGATATCGGTTCCGGCAATGCGCACCAGCGTCTGCGGGCGGGCATTATGGTGGTGATCGGTCACGCCGGTGATGTAGATCCACACCCGCTTCAGCGGCGAGGTCTGCTCGGTTCCAGCCGGATCGCGCCACCAGAACGTCACCCGATAATGGTCGTCTTCCCGTACCCATTCCGGCCCCTGCTTCGACAGCCACCAGCCATCGCTCCCCGTTTCCAGCGTCGTCACCGATATAACCCCATGACCTGTTCGGTTTTTTTGATAAAAGATAAACAATATCGATAATATTATTGATAACTATTTTCATTTGCAATAGCGTATGGGCGCGCTGTGGGAAGCGCGCACATTAAATAACCATGCCATGCGCTGCGTACTGACTCAGGACAGAGAGGTTTTCGCAGACTGCGGGCGATATCCTTCCGCCGCCTCACCCATTCGGGACGGAGCCTTGAGGCATGCGGCATTGAAAAGCAGGACAGACAATGAATAACAAGCTTCACTCACTGGCCTTACTGGTCAATCTGGGGATTTACGGTGCGGCACTGCCTGCGATGGCAGCCGATACCGCGGCTAACGAAGATACCATGGTGATCACCGCCGCCGAGCAGAACCTGCAGGCGCCGGGCGTTTCCACTATCACCGCGGATGAGATCCGTAAAAATCCCGCCGCGCGCGATGTGTCAGAGATCATCCGCACCATGCCGGGCGTCAACCTCACCGGTAACTCCACCAGCGGCCAGCGCGGCAACAATCGCCAGATTGATATCCGCGGCATGGGTCCTGAAAATACCCTGATCCTGATTGACGGTAAGCCGGTGACCAGCCGCAACTCTATCCGTCTGGGCTGGCGCGGCGAGCGTGACACCCGCGGCGATACCGGCTGGGTGCCGCCAGAGATGATCGAGCGCATCGAGGTGATCCGTGGCCCGGCGGCTGCACGTTACGGTAACGGCGCAGCGGGCGGCGTGGTGAATATCATCACCAAAAAGGTCAGCAACGAGTGGCATGGCTCCTGGAACACCTATCTGAACGCCCCTGAGCACAATGAAGAAGGCTCCACCAAACGCACCAACTTTAGCCTGAATGGCCCGCTCGGCGGAGATTTCAGCTTCCGCCTGTACGGCAACCTGGATAAAACCCAGGCCGACGCATGGGATATCAACCAGGGCCATCAGTCTGAACGTACCGGTGCCTATGCCGATACGCTGCCTGCCGGACGCGAAGGGGTCGAGAACAAAGACATCAACGGCGTGCTGCGCTGGGACTTTGCCCCGATGCAGGCCCTGCAGTTTGAGGCCGGTTACAGCCGTCAGAACAACCTTTACGCAGGCGATACGCAGAACACCAACAACGACAACAGCAGCAACGGGCTGGTGAAGAAGAACTACGGCAAAGAGACCAACCGTCTCTATCGCCAGAACTTCGCGCTCACCTGGACCGGCGGCTGGGATAATGGCATCACCACCAACAACTGGGCGCAGTACGAACACACCCGCAACTCGCGTCTGGGCGAAGGGCTGGCAGGCGGTCTGGAAGGGCTGTTTAATAGCAATAAATTCACCGATACCGACCTGTCTGACGTGATGCTGCACAGCGAAATCAACCTGCCGATCGACTTTATCGTCAACCAGAACCTGACCCTGGGCACCGAGTGGGATCAGCAGCGGATGAAGGATATGTCCTCCAACGGCCAGACCTTGCAGGGCGGCGCCATTCCAGGGATGAGCAACAACCGCAGCCCGTACTCGGATGCCGAAATCTTCTCCCTGTTCGCGGAGAACAACATGGAGCTGACCGACAGCACCATGCTGACCCCGGCGCTGCGCTTCGATCATCACTCCATCGTGGGCAACAACTGGAGTCCGTCCCTGAACCTGTCGCAAGGTCTGGGGGATGATTTCACCCTGAAGATGGGGATCGCCCGGGCCTATAAAGCCCCGAGCCTGTATCAGACCAACCCGAACTACCTGCTCTACAGCAAAGGCCAGGGTTGCTATGCAAGTTCGGACGGCGTCGGCTGTTATATGCTGGGTAACGAGGATCTGAAAGCCGAAACCAGCATCAACAAAGAGATCGGCCTGGAGTGGAAACGCGACGGCTGGCTGGCGGGCGTGACCTGGTTCCGTAACGACTATCGCGACAAGATTGAAGCGGGCTACGCCCCGGTGGGTCATACCTCTTCCGGTAAAGTGCAGACCGATATCTATCAGTGGGAAAACGTGCCGAAAGCGGTGGTGGAAGGGCTGGAGGGCACGCTGAACGTGCCGGTGAGCGACACCATCAACTGGACGAACAACGTAACTTACATGCTGCAAAGCAAGAACAAGGAGACCGGCGACCGCCTGTCGATCATCCCGGAGTACACGCTGAACTCAACCCTGAGCTGGCAGGTACAGCAGGATGTGTCGCTGCAGTCGACCTTCACCTGGTACGGCAAGCAGCAGCCGAAGAAGTACAACTACAAAGGTCAGCCGGTGAGTGGTTCTGAGAAGGACGAAGTTAGCCCTTACAGCATCGTCGGCCTGAGCGCGACCTGGGACGTGACCAAATACGTCAGCCTGACCGGCGGCGTGGATAACGTCTTCGATAAACGTCAGTGGCGTGCGGGTAATGCCCAGACCACCGGGAATACCACTACCGGGGCGTATATGTATGGCGCGGGCGCGTATACCTATAACGAACCGGGACGGACCTGGTATATGAGCGTGAATACGCAGTTCTGATGCTTTACGCCCTGTCCGTCAAGGTTTGAAGGATCCTCGCAAAAAACAGTGGCACGGTTGGCCCCCTCTCCTGATATTGGCTCGGTCGGCCCCCTCTCCTCTCTGGGGAGAGGGTTGGGGTGAGGGGGAACATGCGACCTCCCTGTGGGCTGAAGGATCCTCACACAAAAATTGGCACGGTCGGCTCCCTCTCCTGATACTGGCGCAGTCGGCCCCTCTCCTGATACTGGCACAGTCGGCACCCTCTCCTGATACTGGCACAGTCGGCTCCTTCTCCTGATACTGGCACAGACGGCTCCCTCTCCTGATTCTGGCACAGTCGGCTCCCTCTCCTGATACTGGCACAGTCGGCCCCTCTCCTGATACTGGCACAGTCGGCACCCTCTCCTGATACTGGCACAGTCGGCCCCCTCTCCTGATATTGGCTCGGTCGGCCCCCTCTCCTGATACTGGCACAGTCGGCTCCCTCTCCCCTTTGGGGAGAGGGTTGGGGTGAGGGGTACATGCGGCTCAGGTGGCGGTTCCGTTCACCTTACGTTCTGCACTTCTCTGTCAGCCGCGTCACCCGTGAACGTGCCAGGGGGGCTCGCCGCCTCCCCCCTGGCTACCCCGGCTCCCGGCCAGGAAAATCGCCGCTTCGCGGTGCACTCAGCTTATTCCTCCAGGCTTTCGGGTCGGGCACCAGCCTGCATCCCTGCAGGCTATGCCCTCTCGGCGCGTCCCTGCGCCTCGCCCCGGCCTTCCGGAAACGCTTCGTCGATTTTCAGCCGGACCAGGGAGTCGCTGTAAATCTTTTATTATTCTGTAATTATTTCATTGCATTAAGCGTAAGAAAATGACGGGTGATCCCTCTCCCCTCAAGGGAGAGGGAACCGTCCGGGCGCGTGTGTTAACATAGGTGCCCTTTTTTCAGCGCCGGGAAACTCATGCAAACCACGTACTCCACGTTTCTCCTCGCCGGGCGCACCGTCCATCAAATTACCTTCGATCCCGCGACCTTTACCGAGGCCGATCTTCTGTGGCTTCCTCATCATGAACAGCTGAGCAGTGCCGGGCGCAAGCGTAAAGCCGATCATCTCGCCGGGCGCATTGCCGCGTTCCATGCCCTGAACCGGCAAACCCTTCCCGGCATCGGCAGCAATGGCGAACCGCTGTGGCCTGCGGGTGTCTGCGGCAGCATTTCACACAGCGGTTCGCTGGCGGTGGCGATATGTCAGGAAAAGAGCCTGGTGGGCATCGATTGTGAAGCCATCATTGCCGAAAATGAAGCCCGCGACATTCAGGACGGCGTAGTCGATACCCAGGAGGCTCAACGGCTCGCGGAGAGCGATCTCCCCTTCGAGCTGGCCTTCACGCTCGCCTTCAGCGCGAAAGAGAGCCTGTTCAAAGCGCTGTTCCCCCGGGTGCAGACGTGGATGGGCTTCGAGAGTGCGCGTGTGACGGCGCTTACGTCCGACACCCTGACCTTAACCCTCACCTGCCCTCTGCCGCCCTTTGTACAAAATCAGGCATTTACCCTTCACTGGTGCCGCATCGACGCACAGGTTATCACCCTGATCTGTGATGCATAACGGCTCAGGATCGTGATCCTTTTCTCCTTTTAAACAAATTAGCTGCCTAAACCGTAGACAGTTTTAGCAGGCAGTCTTATCGTTACATTGAATAATAAATCATTATTGAATAAATATTCAATGTGGAGAAAAAGAATGAACACGACCTTTGTAAAATCCGCTTTACTGGCCTCAATGATCGCCGCTTCCGGTTCCCTGTTTGCCGCCGATAACGGACTCATTGCGATTATTACTCCCTCACACGACAACCCGTTCTTCAAGGCAGAAGCCGACGGCGCGGCAGCGAAGGCAAAAGAGCTGGGTTACACCACGCTTGTCGCCTCGCATGACGACGACGTGAACAAACAAAACCAGCTGATTGAGACCGCCATCGCCCGTAAAGCGAAAGCGATCATTCTGGACAACGCCGGGGCAGATGCCACCGTCGGTCCGCTGGAGAAGGCCAAAGCGGCAGGCGTCCCTGCCTTCCTGATCGATCGTGAAATCAACAAAACCGGTATTGCGGTGGCGCAGATTGTGTCGAACAACTATCAGGGGGCACAGCTGGGTGCAGAGAAGTTCGTGAAGCTGCTGGACGGCAAAGGCAAATACGTTGAGCTGCTGGGCCGTCCGTCGGACACCAACGCCCATGTGCGCTCCCAGGGTTACCACGATGTTCTGGACGACTACCCGGACATGAAGATGGTAGCGCAGCAGACCGCTAACTGGAGCCAGACCGAAGCCTTCACCCGTATGGAAGCCATTCTGCAAACCAACCCCGATATCGTCGGCGTGATCTCCGGTAACGACACCATGGCGCTGGGTGCTGAAGCGGCGCTGAAGGCCGCAGGTAAGAACAACGTGATTGTGGTCGGCTTTGACGGCAGCGACTACACCCGCGACTCGATCCTGAAAAACGGCAACATCAAAGCCACGGTCCTGCAACCGGGCTGGCAGCAGGCGCAGATGGCGGTGGAACAGGCGGATTACTACCTGAAAAACGGCAAAGCGCAAAAAGACGAGAAGCAGCTGATGGATTGCGTGCTGATCGATGAAACCAATGCCAGCAAGCTGAACCTGTTTAACCTCAGCAAATAAGCGGAGGCCGTATGCGTTTAACACAATGGGGCGCGGCGCTGACAGGCGCAGCCGCCCTGTTGCTGACGGCCTGCACGGTGGTGGATCTGGATGAGAACGGCAAGCCAATCATGCCTGCCGATCCCAACGCCAAAGCCAGCTTTGACAACCAGACACCCCAGCAGATCGCGCAACAAACCTGGCAGCCGCGGATCCTCGACGCCGCCAAAAATCATGCGCTGGATGCCAGCGCCCTTTCCACCCAGTTGAAAACGCCCTCTGACAAGCCGCAGAGCGTCTTTGTACGGCTGAGCGGCAAAGTGGAGCGCGTGGAAGCCAGCAATGCCAACGAGCAGAAACTGGTGATGACGGTGAACGGCCAGCCGCTTGAGATCCAGAGCGGCCCGGTGATGCGCGGTAACGCCATCCGCGACGCCGCCGGTTTCCGCTTCGATGAATTTACCAACCAGGTGCAGTATGCCCAGCTCTCCCGCGCCTTAAACCGCGAGGCGGTGAAGCATCTGCCCAAAGTGGATGACAGCTGGCGCGGCAAAAACGCCACCGTGCTGTTCGCCACCACCCTCACGGGCGGAAAAGCGAACGAGGCGGCGGCGCTGGAACTGAAACAGGAGGCACCGTGATGAGCGATAACCCGGCAGAGGACATTATCCTCAGCACCCAGGGCATCTCGATGCTGTTCCCCGGAACCGTGGCGCTGGATAAGGTCGATTACCGCGTCTGGCGCGGCAAAGTGAACGTCATTATCGGTGAGAACGGCGCCGGGAAATCGACGCTGATGAAAATCCTTGCCGGGGTGCAACAGCCCAGCCTTGGCGAGATGTGGCTCAACGGCAAACAGGTGGCGTTCTCCAGCACCCGCGATGCCGCCGCTCACGGCATTGGCATGGTGCACCAGGAGCTGAACCTGTTTGAGAACCTCAACGTGGCGGAAAACGTCTTCCTTGGCCGGGAGCTGCAAAAGGGCGTGACGCCGATCAACGAGGCGGAGCAGGAGTACCGCACCGCGGCGCTGCTGAAACGCCTCGATCAGCCCATCTCCCCGCGCGAGCTGGTTGGCAACCTGAAGGTGGGGCAGCAGCAGCTGATTGAGATCGCCAAGGCGCTGGCGGAGGACGCCGACATCCTGATCCTCGACGAGCCGACCTCGGCGCTCAGCAAAACCGAGGTGGAGATCCTGTTTCGGGTGATCCGCGAGCTGACCCGCCAGGGGGTTACCATCATCTATATCTCCCACCGGCTGGAAGAGCTGATGGCGATAGGCGATGTGATCACCATCCTGCGCGACGGCAAATTCCAGGCCGAGGCGAAGGTAGAGGATATCGACGTGCCGTGGATTGTGCGCGAGATGCTCGGTAGCGATCCGGTGAGCAATTTCCTCGAGCCGGGCCGCACCTTTGGCGCACCGGTGCTGGAGGCCGAACATATCACCTGCGTGAATGCTGCGGGCAACACGGTGGTCAACGACGTCAGCTTCCAGGTGAACGCCGGGGAGATTGTCGGTATTTACGGCCTGATGGGGGCCGGGCGTACCGAGCTGTTCGAGTGCATGCTCGGCACCGAGCGCAACTATCTGGGCAAGCTGTGGCTCGACAGCAAACCGGTGCCGCAGCGTTTAACCACCGCCGAGCGTATCCGCATGGGGATGAGCCTGGTGCCGGAAGACCGCAAACGAACCGGGATTTTCCCTGGTTCGTCGGTGGCCAGCAACCTGACCATCGCCAGCCTGTGGCGACGTTTGCAGCGCGGTTTCACCATTGCGCAGAAAGCGGAGCAGGAGGTCGTGGCCAGCACCATTGGCAATCTGTCGATCAAGGTCTCCACCCCGGAGGTGGAGATCCAGGCGCTCAGCGGCGGCAATCAACAAAAAGTGGTGATTGGCCGCTCGCTGCTGACCAATCCGAAGGTGCTGTTCCTTGATGAGCCGACGCGCGGCATTGACGTGGGCGCCAAAGCGGATGTGTTTCGCATGATGGTGCAGCTGTCGCAGCAGGGTATCGCGGTGGTGTTTTCCACCTCGGACCTGAAAGAAATTATGGCGGTATCGGACCGCATTCTGGTGATGTCCGGCGGCAAACTGACCGCCGATATTGTTCGCGATCGGGCCGATGAATCGGCACTGGTAACTGCAAGTGCTCAGGGGTTCTAAGATGAAAACAACACAGTCTGTCGCGCTGGTGCCGCAAAAAGGGGCCGCGCCTTCCCGGGAAAAACTGCTTCTGCTGTTGCTGAAAATGCGCACCTTCATTGCGCTGTTTTTAATTGTCGGCTTTTTCACCATGACCGTGCCGGGCTTTCTCTCCGCGGGCAGCCTGGTGATCATGATTAAGCATATCGCGATCAATGCGTTTCTGGCGCTGGGGATCACCTTCGTGATCATCACCGCCGGGATCGACCTGTCGATTGGGGCGACGCTGGGGCTGTGCGGGATGATCGCCGGGTGGATGATCACCAAAGGGATTGTGCTGCCGATGTTTGGCATCGCTATTTTCCCGAGCGTGTGGGTTATCGTGCCCGTCGTGCTGCTGATTGGCGCGCTTATCGGGGCGGTGAATGGCTGGATCATCACCCGCTATAACGTCGCCCCGTTCATTTGCACCCTTGGCACCATGTACGTGCTGCGCGGGGCCTCGATGCTCACCTCCGACGGCCAGACCTTCCCGGGCCTGTCCGGCAACCCGCAGTTGGGCAATACCGGCTTCGATGAGATTGGTGCCGGGACGCTGCTCGGTATTCCGTGGGCCATCTGGATGATGATTGTGCTGGCGCTGGTGATCGCCTACATCGCCCGCCGCCTGCCGTTTGGCCGCCACGTTTACGCCATTGGTGATAACGAGCGCGCCGCCGAGCTTTCCGGGGTGCGGGTGAAGCAGGTCAAAGTGCTGGTCTATACCCTGTCGGGGTTCTGCGCCGCCATCGCCGGGATTGTGGTCTCCGCGCAACTGCTGGCAAGCCACCCGGCCAACGGCACCGCGTTTGAGATGAACGCCATCGCCGCGGTGGTCCTGGGCGGCACCTCGCTGGCTGGCGGACGCGGCACCATTCTCGGCACGCTGATCGGCGCTTTTGTGATCGGCTTCCTGGCCGACGGCCTGGTGATGATGGGCGTTAGCGAGTTCTGGCAGATGGTGATCAAGGGGATTGTGATTATCGTTGCGGTGATTATCGACCAGATGCAAAACCGGATGCAGCAGAAAGCGGCGGTAGTGGCGCAAAAGGCGGTAATGGAGGGGAAATAGCGTCTGAATGGGCTTTAAGCCGTGTGACGGAGGCAAACGCAAAACGGCAACCCGGGTTGTGATGCCAGTCAGTTAAGCCTGGCGGGTTATTCCGTTCACCTCATGTTCAGCAGAACATGGCATTACACAACCCGTGAACGTGACAAGGGGGAATCAACACCCGTGCCACATTCAGGCGACTGAGAAGCGTGAGGGAGCGTGAATCCGGCTGAAAATCGCCGAAGCGTTGACCGCAGGCCGGGGCGAGGCGCAGGGACGCGCCGAGAGGCATAGCCTGCAGGGATGCAGGCTGGTGCCCGACCCGAAAGCCGGAGGGAATAAGCTGAGGGCACCGCGAAGCGGCGATTTTCTTTGCCGGGAGCCGGGGTAGCCAGGGGGGGTGGCGGCGAGCCCCCCTGGCACGTTCACGGGTGACGCGGCTGGCAGAGAAGTGCAGAACGTAAGGTGAACGGAACCACCACCTGAGTCGCATGTTCCCCTCACCCCAACCCTCTCCCCAAAGAGGAGAGGGAGCCGACCGTGCCAATTTGTTGTAGGGATCCCTCAGCCCACAGGGAGGTCGCATGTTCCCTCTCACCCCAACCCTCTCCCAAAAGAGGAGAGGGAGCCGACCGTGCCAATATTTTTGTAGGGATCCTCAGCCCACAGGGAGGCCGCATGTTCCCCTCACCCCAGCCCTCTCCCCAAAGAGGAGAGGGAGCCGACCGTGCCCATTTTTGTGGGGATCCCACCGCCATGTGGAAGAAGGCCAGGGTGAAAGCATCAGGCCGCACCGATCCCGGCTAACTTACGCCTCTTTCAACAAACTGCGCGCCGTCGGGTAGTCGGTGATTAACACATTGATGTAGTTCCCCTCCAGCGCCCCGCGGATGGCGTTGCCTTTTTCGGCGCCACCGGCCAGGGCAATCACCTGCGGACAGGCGCGGATCTGCGCCAACTCCATCCCGATCACCGGGTCCTCTTCCGGGCTCAGAACCGGCTCGCCGTTGGCGTCGTAATAATGCAGGCAGATATCCCCTACCGCCCCGCGTTCGGCCAGCAGTTTGAGCATGTCCTCGTTGTAGTAGTTACCGGAGTTTTTCAGCAGCTGCGAAGGCTCCAGCTCGCCGATGCCGACAATCGCCACATCCACTTCCGCGAATTTGCTCACCACGCCCGCCACGTCCGGGCTGCTCACCAGGCGCGCACGCTCTTCAACCGAATGCTCAATACTTTGCGACGGCAGCAGCCACGCCGGGCAACCGAGGTGCGCCGCCAGCTGCTGGGTGAGGATGGTCGCCTGCACGTTGCCATTCGGCCCTACCCCGCCGAGCAGCTGGATCACCCCGGCGGCACGGATATTCTGCGGGTGCATCTCATCCACCATGCAGCGGATAGTGCTACTCCAGGAGGAGATCCCCACCAGGTCTTCCGGGCGCAGGCGGGTTTCAACATAGTGCGCCGCCGCACTGCCGATGGCGTGTTTAATCTGAGCGTTGGAGGGGTTCTCCCCCACGTCCACCACGATGGCCTGGCGGATGCCGTACTGCTCTTCCAGCGCCTTTTCCAGCGAGACAAAAATGTTGGTGGGCTGGACGACGGTAATTTTTACCAGCCCCTCTTTCTGGCAGCGCGTCAGCGCCCGCGACACAAAAGATTGCGAGAGATGCAGTAGCGAGGCAATCTCGGACTGCTTTTTATTCTCGCTGTAATACAGTGTGGCGATCTTGACCAGTAATCGCTGTTCATCCTGCTTCGACATAACGTTCCCCTTAATCGGCTGCCGTTATTTTTATTCATCACTGAATATTTAACAAGCAAGCGCCGGTACGATCCCACGGGCAAATGTGATCCTTTTCTCCTTTCTTCGAAATTTGCCCGCTCAAAGCGTAGACAAACCCCGGGGCAAGGCATATCTTACATTACATGAATAATAAATCAGCATTGAATATATATTCAAAGCGGTCATAACTCCCTGCTGTGACAATGAGAACAGGGAAATAACGCACCCGGCTGGAATAATTATTCACAATAGATTATAAATTCAGGAGGTATGTTATGAATCCGTTTTCGCTCTCCATCGCGGAGCTTGAATCCCGGGCGCGCTCGATACGTCGCCGGATCATCGTGCTGAATGCCGAAAGCCCGGCGGGCGGCCATACCGGCGCCGATCTTTCGCAGGTTGAACTGCTCACCGCCCTCTACTTCCGCATTCTGAACTGCTCCCCGCAGCTGAAGGACAGCGATGAACGCGATATCTACATCCAGTCGAAAGGCCACGCGGTAGGCGGCTATTACTGCGTGCTGGCCGAGGCCGGGTTTATCCCGGTCGAGTGGCTGTCCACCTATCAGCATGCCGACTCTCACCTGCCTGGCCACCCGGTCAAACACAAAACCCCCGGTATTGAGCTGAATACCGGCGCGCTGGGGCATGGCCTGCCGGTGGCGGTGGGGATCGCGCTGGCCGCGAAACGCAACAACAGCAAACGCCGGGTGTTTGTGGTAACCGGCGACGGTGAACTGGCGGAAGGCAGCAACTGGGAAGCCGCGCTGGTGGCTGCCCATTACCAGCTGGATAACCTGTTTATTATCAATGACAAAAACAACCTGCAACTGGCTGGCTCCACCAAAGAGATCCTCAATACCGATCCGCTGGATGCGAAGTGGAAAGCCTTTGGCCTGGAGGTCACCGGCTGTAACGGTAATGACATGGCGGATGTGGTCGCCACGCTTGAAGGCCTGAAGCCCAACGGCAAACCGCATGTCGTGATCGCCCATACCACCAAAGGCGCGGGGATCTCGTTTATTCAGGGACGGCCTGAATGGCACCACCGCGTGCCGAAAGGGGAAGAAATTGAACTGGCGCTGGAGGAACTGAAAGATGAGTAATAGCGAACACCTCGCCACGGTGATGGTTAATGCCTTTATTGATGCCGTCGATCGCGGCGTGGACCTGGTCCCGGTGGTGGCAGACTCCACCTCCACGGCAAAAATCGCCCCGTTTATGCAGCGTTTTCCGGGCCGCCTGGTGAACGTCGGCATCGCCGAGCAGACGCTGGTCGGTGCCGCAGCCGGGCTGGCGATTGGCGGCAAGATCGCCGTCACCTGTAACGCCGCGCCGTTTTTGATCTCCCGCGCTAACGAGCAGATCAAAGTCGATATCTGCTACAACAACACCAACGTGAAGCTGTTCGGTCTGAACGCGGGTGCCAGCTACGGCCCGCTCGCCAGCACCCACCACAGCATCGACGATATCGCCATTATGCGCGGCTTCGGCAATATCGAAATTTACGCCCCCTCCAGCCCAAACGAATGCCGCCAGATCATTGACTACGCGCTCGACCACGTGGGGCCGGTCTATATCCGTCTGGATGGGAAAAACCTGCCGGAGCTGCATGACGAGAATTACCAGTTTGCCCCAGGCAAGATTGACGTCCTGCGTGTGGGCCAGGATGTGGCGCTGGTGGCAATGGGTTCCACCGTACATGAAATAGTGGAAGCCGCCGCACAACTCGCGGAAGAAGGTATTGACGCCACTGTTATCAGCGTTCCATCTATTCGTCCCTGTGATACCCAACAGTTACTGGCAGCCATGCGATCCTGCAAGGCGGTGGTGAGCGTCGAGGAGCATAACGTCAACGGCGGCGTCGGCAGCCTGGTGGCGGAAGTGCTGGCCGAAGCCGGATGCGCCGTGCCGCTGAAACGGCTGGGGATACCGGATGGACAATACGCGATTGCCGCCGACAGAGCGTCAACGCGGGCACGCCATGAGATTGATGTCGCGGGGGTGGTGAAACACGCCCGGGAAATGCTGACGCGACAACTTTGCTGAAAATAACAACAACATCTTACTGGAGAAAAAAGCAATGTCCCGAATTCCTCAACAACTCACAATGGGCGTGATCATCGGCAACCGCGGATTTTTCCCGAGCTATCTGGTGGCAGAGGCACGCGAGCAGGCAATTGCCCTGTTTGGCCGCCTGGGGATCAACACCGTGATGCTCGATCCCAGCCAGACCGAACTGGGCGGCGTCGAAACCCGTCAGGATGCGAAAGTCTGCGCCGAGCTGTTTCGTGCCCATCGCGATCGTATTCACGGTGTGGTGGTGCTGCTGCCTAACTTTGGTGATGAAAAAGCGGTGGCGGAAACCCTGCGTCTCTCCGGCCTGAACGTGCCGGTGCTGGTACAGGCCGAGGAAGACAACCTCGACAAGATGGGGCTGGCGACCCGCCGCGACAGCTTCTGCGGCAAGATCTCCCTGTGCAACAACCTGCGCCAGTATGGCATTCCCTTTACCCTCACCTCCCAGCATGTTTGCGCCCTGACCGGGGAGGTGTTTGAGCAGGATCTGAAGCGTTTCGAGCAGGTGTGCCGCGTGGTAAGCAGCATGCGAGGGGTGCGCGTGGGGGCCATCGGTGCCCGTCCGGCAGGCTTTAACACCGTGCGCTACAGCGAGAAGCTGCTGGAACGCCTCGGCATTGCCGTGGAAACCCTCGACCTGTCTGAAGTCTTCACCCGCATTAAAACCCTGCGCGATGACGATATCCGCGTGGATGAAAAACGCCGGATCCTGATCGACAACGCCGACGCCAGCCGCATTCCGGCCGACAAGCTGGTGACCATGGCGAAGCTGTTTGTGGTGATCAGCGAGTGGGTGGTCGCTAACGACATCGACACTACCGCTATCCAGTGCTGGACCTCCCTGCAGGAGAACCTCGGCATTAACGTCTGCTCGATCATGAGCGTAATGTCCGGCCAGCTGATGCCGAGCGCCTGCGAAGTGGACGTGATGGGGGCGCTCTCTATGTACGCTCTGGCAAGCAGCAATATGAATCCCGCCTCGATTGCCGACTGGAACAACAATTTCGGCGACGATCGCGACAAATGTGTCCTGTTCCACTGCGGTAACTTCGCCGCCTCCAGCCTGGAATCGCCACATATGGGCACCGCCGACATCATCGGCACCACGGTGGGGAAAGAGAACACCTGCGGCGCGGTCCACGGTCGTCTGAAAAGCGGCCCGCTCACCTACTTCCGCCTGAGCACCGACGATCTCACCGGGGAAATCAAAGCCTATGTAGGCCAGGGCCAGTCGGTAGACGATCCGCTGGATACGGTGGGCTGCCGGGCGGTGATTCAGGTTCCACATCTGGAAAACCTGCTGAACTGGATCTGCCGCAACGGTTTTGAGCATCACGTGGCGATGAACCACTCCGCCAGCGCGGAGATCCTGCATGAAGCCTTCACCCGCTACCTTGGCGTCTCAACCTATCTTCATCGTTAAGGCAGGAGGCCGCTATGTCGGTGAACAAGGACATTATTATTGCCCTCGATGAGGGCACCACCAATGCGAAAGCG
Organism: Leclercia sp. 1548; assembly: GCF_050435045.1. Classification (NCBI taxonomy): domain Bacteria; kingdom Pseudomonadati; phylum Pseudomonadota; class Gammaproteobacteria; order Enterobacterales; family Enterobacteriaceae; genus Leclercia; species Leclercia sp. 1548. Next base: position 45,143 of record NZ_JBNDJP010000006.1, read on the forward strand.
GTGGCGCTGGACGCAAAGGGGCACGTCGTGGCGAGCTTCTCCCAGGCGCTGGCGATCCAGACCCCACACGAAGGCTGGGTAGAGCAATCCGCCGAACTGCTGGTGGCGGCCTCTTTCGAGGTAGTCGCCCGGACGATTGCCTCCGTCGGGGCAGATCGCGTTGCTGCGCTGGCAATCAGCAACCAGCGCGAAACCGTGGTGGGCTGGGATCGGGCAACCGGCCAGCCTATTGCGCCTGCGCTCAGCTGGCAGTGTTCCCGCACCGCGGCCTTTTGTCATCAACTGCGGGAACAGGGCCATGGACCACGCATCAAGGCGGCAACGGGCCTGCCCATCGCGCCGCTGTTTTCAGGCTCCAAAATGCGCTGGCTGCTGGATAACACGCCCGACGGCGCACAGCGCGCCGCCCGGGGTGAAATCTGCCTGGGCACCGTAGACAGCTGGCTGCTGTGGCAGTTGACGCAGGGTCAGTCCTTCAGCTGCGACCACGCTAACGCCGCCCGCACCCAGCTGATGAACCTGCATACCGCCGACTGGGACCCGGATATGCTGGCGCTGTTTGGCATCCCGCGTGCGGCGCTGCCTGATATCAAACCTTCCAGCGGGCTGTTTGGTTATACCCGCGGTTGCCCGTCGATCCCTGACGGACTGCCGGTGATGGCGATGATCGGTGATTCCCACGCCGCGCTGTTTGCCCACGGGCTGGGCGCTGAAGGCTGCGTGAAAGCAACCTACGGCACCGGGTCGTCGGTAATGGCACCGGTCTCCTCCGCGCACTGCGATGTCAGCGCGCTGGCCACCACCGTGGCGTGGCATGACGGCGAGACCCTGGTCTACGGGCTGGAGGGCAATATTCCCCACACCGGCGATGCGGTGGCATGGATGGCAGATAGCACCGGCTTGAGTGAGCTGTCGCAGGCAGAGCTGATCCATGAGCTGAACACCCTGCCCCGCTCGGTGGATTCCACGCTTGGCGTCTATTTTGTGCCAGCGCTTACCGGCCTCGGGGCACCCTGGTGGGATGAAAACGCACGCGGCATGATCCATGGCCTGAGCCGGGGCGTGAAGCGGGCGCACCTGATCCGTGCGGCGCTGGAGGCAATTGCCTATCAGATTGCTGACGTGGTGCAGGCGATGCGCGTCCATCCGGGCTTTACGCTGAACGCGCTGATGGTTGACGGCGGGCCAACGAAAAACGACTGGCTGATGCAGTACCAGGCGGATCTGCTTGGCTGCCCGGTGATGCGCAGTGACGTGCCGGAACTCTCAGCCATGGGAGCCGCCCTGCTGGCCCGTAAGGCGCTGTTTAACCTGACTACCGCGCAGCTGCGCCAGTATCTGCCGGAGCATGTCACTTTTACCCCGGATATGGCGCGCCACGCCCGACTGCAGACCCGCTGGCAAGCCTGGCAGGAGACGGTTGAGCGGGTGCGGACGTAAAAATGCCCCGCCTGGTGATAAGCCAGACGGGGCAAAAAAACGGGTGCCTGTACCAAACCGACAACCGGATAGGCGGGGATTACTCCCCGCATACCGCTACTTCTTCGTTTCGTAAGCGAGAACAGCTTTCACTTCCCAGTCACGCTCCTTAAAGCTCAGCTCGCACAATGTCTCGCGAACCAGAAACGTGACCCCCAGCACGGTTAAACCCATTACCAGGATCGCCGCAAAGGCGTACTTGTTAAGCATGTCATTGCCTCCTTGCTAAGAAGGGGCTACCATCCAAATTGCTTAGGTTTGGTTGTGGTAGCCCCGGTTGATGGAAACATCTCCGGGGCATTTGCTTTCTGGCCCACCACACCTGCCTGCGCTCAGAAAGCATCAGGCACCCGCCGCAATACTACTCCTTCCCGGGCTGAAAAACCGCCACTTAACTGTACATTCATCCAGTCAAGATCATCTTTCAGAATACGTTTAGATCGCAGGAAAAATTGACCTTAGGGTGGCCGCCCGAGAAAGGCAGAAATAAAAATGCCCCATCTGGCGATACACCAGACGGGGCAAAAAAACGGGTGCCCGAACCAAACCGACAACCGGATAGGCGGGGATTACTCCCCGCATACCGCTACTTCTTCGTTTCGTAAGCGAGAACAGCTTTCACTTCCCAGTCACGCTCCTTAAAGCTCAGCTCGCACAATGTCTCGCGAACCAGAAACGTGACCCCCAGCACGGTTAAACCCATTACCAGGATCGCCGCAAAGGCGTACTTGTTAAGCATGTCATTGCCTCCTTGCTAAGAAGGGGCTACCATCCAAATTGTTCAGGTTTGGTTGTGGTAGCCCCGGTTGATGGAAACATCTCCGGGGCATTTGCTTTCTGGCCCACCACACCTGCCTGCGCTCAGAAAGCATCAGGCACCCGCCGCAATACTACTCCCTCCCGGGCTGAAAAACCGCCACTTACCTGTGCATTTATCCAGTCAAAATCATCTTTCAGAAAACGTTTAGATCGCAGGAAAAATTGACCTTTGGGTGGCCGCCCGAGAAAGGCAGAAATAAAAATGCCCCGTCTGACGATTAATCAGACGGAGCAATACAGCTAAAGAGACTTTTCAGAATACGTTCAGATTGCCGGAAAAATCAGGCCGTTTCCGGGCGAATATGAAATGTCTCCAGCCGCCTGATTTGCCGTCCATCCTCATCAAAATTATCCGCTGCCAGCCAGCCGCGAATGGCTGCGTCCCGTTCCGGCCATTCGCTGTCGATTATCGACAGCATATCGCTGTCGCGGTTGCGGCCTTTGCGCACCAGTTTCTGCCGCAGCCGCCCTTCCCAGACAAAGCCCAGCCGCTCAGCGGCACGACGCGAGGCAATATTCATCGAATCGCACTTCCACTCCAGCCGACGGTAGCCCCGTTCAAAGCCATACTTCAGCAGCAGCCATATTGCTTCGGTGCCGAGCGGGCTGTTTTTCATTTTCCGCGACCAGGTGACATGACCAATCTCCACCGAGCCGAGCTGCTGTTCAATCGCCATATAGCAGACCAGCCCGACGGCGCGCTCGCTGTGGCGATCGATCACCGCAAAGGGCACCAGTGCTTCATCCTGCACTTTGCCCTGCAACCAGTCGACGGTGGCTTCTATGCTGGCAGGCTGATTACTGGCAAGCCAGGTCCAGTCGCTGTCATCGCCCAGGGCGTAGGCGTCAAACAGATCCACCCCATGCTGTGCCGCATCCAGCGGCTCAAGACGACAAAACCGCCCTTCCAGCACGCCACGCTCTAATACGCTGGCCCCTTGCCAGTCGGGAACAGGATCGTTAACGGTTTGACCCCAGCTATTGATTTCCGGCACGCTCTACCCCTTTTTATTGTTAACAGATTGTTATTTTTACAATACAGGATTGCCTGCTTAACAGTAACGCTGCCTTTACTAATAACCATAAATAATTCGTTATGCGCTATGGTAATAAGCTAAGCAGAATTAAGACTTTCCTAAATTCAGCTTGCCCCCCTAACGTAACGGTCTATAAAACAATCAAAAACAAGACGTTCAGGGATCACTATGACAAAAAAAGTACTGCCGTTACTGGTGCTGGCTGCGCTGTCAGCAACCGTCCATGCCGCTACGCCACCGGATACGCTGGTGGTTGCTCAGGGTCTTGATGACATCGTGAGCCTCGATCCGGCAGAAGCCAATGAGCTTTCCAGCATCCAGACCGTGCCGAGCCTGTATCAACGTCTGGTGCAGCCGGACCGCGACAACCCGGAAAAAATAACCCCGATTCTGGCCGAAAGCTGGGAAGCGGATGCGGCCGCAAAAACCCTGACCATTAAGCTAAAACCGGACGCGAAATTTGCCTCCGGCAACCCGCTGCGCCCGGAAGATGTCATCTTCTCGTATACCCGCGCCATCACCCTGAACAAGTCTCCGGCCTTTATTCTTAACGTGCTGGGCTGGGAGCCGGGCAACATCGCCAGCCAGTTGAAGAAGGTGGATGACCACACCCTGCAGCTGCACTGGACGGCAGACGTCAGCCCGTCCGTTGCGCTGAACATCCTCTCTACGCCAATCGCTTCCATCGTGGACGAGAAGTTAGTCACGGCGAACGTAAAGGGTGATGACCTTGGCAACGCATGGCTGAAGATGCACTCTGCGGGCAGCGGCGCGTATAAAATGCGCGTCTATCAGCCGCATCAGGCCATCGTGTTAGAAGCCAACGCCAGCGCACCGGGCGGCGCGCCGAAGCTGAAAAACATCATTATCAAAAATGTGCCAGATCCCGCCTCCCGTCGCCTGCTGATTGAGCAGGGTGATGCCGATGTCGCCCGCGATCTCGGTGCCGACCAGGTGGGTGCCCTCACCGGCAAGCCGGGCGTCAGCGTCTTGAGCATCCCCTCTGCGGAACAAAACTACCTGGTGTTTAACGCCGGGAACAGCGCCAACCCGCTGCTGAATAACCCGGCCTTCTGGGAAGCGTCACGCTGGCTGGTGGATTATGAAGGCATCACCAAAGATCTGCTGAAAGGCCAGTATTTTGTCCACCAGAGCTTCCTGCCGGTAGGCCTGCCGGGCGCGCTGGAGAACAATCCGTTCAGATTTGATCCCGCAAAAGCGAAAGAGATTCTGGCTAAAGCGGGTATCAAAGACGCCCACTTCACGCTGGACGTAGAGAACAAACCGCCGTTTATCACCATCGCCCAGTCAATGCAGGCGAGCTTTGCCCAGGGCGGCGTGAAGGTTGATCTGCTGCCAGCAGCGGGCAGCCAGGTGTATGCCCGCGTGCGCGCTAAACAGCACCAGGCCGCCATCCGTCTGTGGATCCCGGATTATTTTGATGCGCACTCCAATGCCAGCGCCTTCGCCTGGAACGACGGCAAATCCAGCACCGTGGCCGGGCTTAATGGCTGGCAGATCCCGGAGCTGAACAAAGCCACGCTGGCGGCGGTAGCCGAGCCGGATCCAGCCAAACGCCTCGACCTGTATAAGCAGATGCAGGAGCAACTGCAGCACACATCGCCGTACGTGTTTGTCGATCAGGGCAAAACCCAGATCGTGGTGCGCGATAACGTGAAGGGTTATCAGCAGGGGCTGAATGCGGATATGGTCTGGTACGACCGCGTAACGAAGTAAGTTTTCCCCCTCTCCCCCTGGGGAGAGAGGAAGCCCGTGCTCTCATTCAGGAATAACGATTTTCCCATGCCTCCTCTTTCTACCCACGTGGCACGCGTTTTACAGGGCCTGCTGACCCTGTTCCTCACGCTGCTCGGGCTTTTGCTCGTGACCTTTGCGCTCTCCGCGCTCTCGCCGGTCGATCGCGTTTTGCAGATCGTTGGCGATCACGCCAGCCAGTCCACCTACGATCAAGTTCGCCACCAGCTTGGGCTGGATCAGCCGTTGCCGGTGCAGTTCTGGCACTATCTGGTTGATCTTGTGCACGGCGATCTCGGTACCGCCAGCGCCACCGGGCAACCGGTACTCCAGGACCTACTGCACGCCTTCCCGGCGACCCTTGAGCTGGCTACTCTGGCGTTAATTCTCGGTTCCCTGCTGGGAGTCATGGCGGGGGTGCTGTGCGCCCGGTACGCCGGTTCGCCGCTCGATATGGTTATCCGCACGCTTACCCTGCTCGGTAACTCGGTGCCCATTTTCTGGCTCGGGCTACTGATGCTGGCGCTGTTCTACGCGAAGCTGCAGTGGAGCGCCGGGCCAGGTCGGCTGGATGATATCTGGCAATACACCGTCGAACCGCGCAGCGGATTTGCGCTGATCGACACCTGGCTTTCCGGCGACATGGCGGCCTTCAAAAATGCCGCCAGCCATCTGGTGCTGCCGGTGCTGCTCCTGGCCTACTACTCACTGGCGAGCATCACCCGCCTGACCCGCTCGGCGTGCCTGAGTGAGATGAATAAAGAGTACATCCTGCTGGCACGCGCCAAAGGGGCGGGCGAAATGACCATCCTGCTGCGCCACGTGCTGCCCAATATTCGCAGCACCCTGTTCACCGTGATTGCGCTGGCCTACACCAGCATGCTGGAAGGGGCGGTGTTAACGGAGACCGTGTTCTCGTGGCCGGGGATTGGTCGTTACCTCACGACCGCCCTGTTCGCCGGGGATACCACCGCTATCATGGGCGGGACGCTGCTGATCGGCGTCTGTTTCGTGCTGATTAATAACCTGACCGACCTGCTGGTGCGGTTCACTGACCCGAGGGTGCGCTGATGCCGTTTTATCTGTTTTTGCGTCGTCTGCGCCGCTCGCCAGCGGCATCTTGTGGGCTAATCATTATTACCCTGCTGCTGCTGGTGGCGCTGTTCGCCCCGTGGCTGGCTCCGCTGGATCCGAACTGGCAGGACGCCGCCGCCCGTCTGCAACCCCCGAATGCCCAACACTGGCTTGGCACCGACAGCTACGGGCGTGACCTGCTTTCAAGGCTGATCTACGGTAGCCGACCGGCGCTGGGGCTGGTGGCCTTAGTGACGGTCATTACCTTGCCCGCGGGCCTGCTGGTGGGGATTTTGTCAGGTTACTACGGCGGCTGGCTGGAGCGGGTGCTGATGCGCTTCACCGACGTGGTGATGTCGATGCCGCGGCTGATCCTCGCCTTTGCTTTTGTCGCCATGCTCGGCCCGGGGCTGGTTAACGGCGCGCTGGCGCTGGCGTTAACCACCTGGCCCGCTTACGCTCGTCAGGCGCGCAGCGAGATCCAGCGCCTGCGTCACAGCGACTATCTGGCCGCCGCCGAGATGATGGGCATTCGCGGTTTTCGCCTGCTGTTGGGGCACATTCTGCCGCTGTGCCTGCCCTCGGCCATTGTGCGGCTGGCGCTCGATCTGGCGGGAATTATCCTCGCAGCGGCCGGGCTGGGCTTCCTCGGTCTGGGCGCGCGTCCACCGATGGCTGAATGGGGGGCGATGATCGCGGACGGGATGCAGGTCATTTTCGATCAGTGGTGGATTGCCGCCATTCCGGGCGGGGCGATCCTGATTGCCAGCCTGGCCTTTAATCTGCTGGGCGACGGCCTGCGCGACGTGCTGGAGCCACAACATGACTGAACCACGCATTATTGTCGATTCCCTGACGATTGATTATCCCGCCGCACGGGTCGTCAACAACGTCAGCTTTACCCTGGGCAATGAACGCCTGGCGGTGGTCGGGGAGTCCGGCTCGGGCAAGTCGATGACCGCCCGGGCGCTGATGGGGCTGGTGCGAACGCCAGGCCGGGTCAGCGCACAACAGCTCACTGTGCTGGGGCACGACCTTACCACCCTGTCGCCACGCGGCTGGCGACAGTTGCGCGGCAATGAGATTGCGATGGTGCTTCAGGATCCGCGCTACGCCCTCAACCCGGTGAAAAACGTGCAGGCGCAGCTGGATGAAGCATTAACCCTGCACCAGTCGCTGCCGCGCCGGGAGCGTGTGGCACGCATCCGCGAGATGATTCACGCTGTGGGTCTGACCGACGCGGTGCTGAGCCGCTATCCGGGGGAGCTCTCTGGCGGTATGGGCCAGCGGGTGATGATCGCCATCGCGCTTATCAACAACCCACGGGTGCTGATTGCCGATGAACCGACCTCTGCGCTTGATGCACGCTTGCGGAATCAAATCCTTGAGCTGCTGGTAGAGCAGTGCGCGCAACGCCAGATGGCGATGCTGCTGATTAGCCACGATCTGCCGCTGGTAGCGGAACATTGCGACCGCGTGCTGGTGATGTATCAGGGGGAGAAGGTGGATGAGATGGCGGCGAGTCAGCTTTCCCAGGCCACCCATCCCTATACGCAGACGCTGTGGACCTGCCGCCCTGATGCCAGCACTTTCGGGCAGATGCTGCCGACGCTCGACCGCACTCAGCCGTGGAAGGAGACACCTCATGGCACTCGTTAATGTAGAACAGCTTCAGGTGACTTTCGGTGAGAAAACGGCGGTCTCTGCGGCCAGCTTTGCGATTGAGCCAGGCGAAACCTTCAGCCTGATTGGTGAATCGGGCTGCGGAAAATCGACCATTCTGCGGGTGCTGGCCGGGCTGCAGCGCCAGTGGCACGGCAACATTCAGGTGCTGGGCGACCGGCTCCAGCCCGGGATGCGCTTTACCGGCGCGCTGCGGCGCAACGTGCAGATGGTCTTTCAGGACCCCTGGGCCTCGCTGCATCCGAACCACACCCTGTCACGCACCCTGGGGGAGCCGTTACAGATCCACGGTGAAACGCAGATCGCAGAAAAGGTGGCGGAGGCGCTGCAGCAGGTGGGGCTGACCGCCGACGCGGGCAAGCGCTATCCCCACCAGCTCTCCGGCGGACAACGTCAGCGCGTGGCGATTGCCCGGGCGCTGCTGTTACGCCCTCAGCTTCTGCTGCTGGATGAACCCACCTCGGCGCTGGATATGTCGGTGCAGGCGGAGATCCTTAACCTGCTGAATCGCCTGAAAAAGCAGCACGGAATGACCTATCTGTTGGTTAGCCATGACGCGGATGTGATTGCCCATATGTCAGACCGGGCCGCGTTTATGGCGGGTGGCGCGATCGCGCGTTTCTTTGACCGCGAAGCCTTAAACGCGGGTGAACATCGGATGAAATAGCGGCAAAGCCTTGCGGCGCTTACGCGGGCTGGAAGGTAAAAGCAAAACGGCGACCAGGTCGCCGTTTTTAGGGTTCGCGCACCCGGTGAGTGCCACGGGGTGAGAGCATCAGGCCGCACTTTCTCAGGCCGGGTAACGCCAGCCGGCAGATTACTTCAGGCTCTGCAGCTGTTTCACCGTGGCATCGATGTCGATCTCATCTTCTGAGAAGATGAACGTTCTGCCCGAGAAAGTGGTGATCGCCAGCTTTTTCACCGAACGCATCTCCCCGGCTTTCGCGGTTGATTTCGGGGCGATATTGCCCATCAGGCTCTTCACCGTCAGCACCCCGTTTTCTTTATCAATCCGGGCTTCGGCAGGCTCTTCTTCGCGGTACACCAGGTACGACTTGATGGCGGTAATTTTATGACGCTCGCCATCAAGGAAGATGTATTTGCTTTCCGGTATGACTTTTACCGCAAACGCTGACAAACCCTTGTTGTTGGTGGTAGGTTCAAACGTCACTGCGGCATCTTTCTTAATCAGATCAGGGTTGGCGACCTTAATCACGTGAAAATAGCGGTTATCGCCGTTTTCATCTTTGATAAATCCAAAACCCTTATCTGCAAACCACGTCGTGATTGTTCCGTTCATCGCCTTTACCACCTGATTAATCGTTTACCAACTCAATTTTTGCCGCGCGCAGTGTAAAGCACAACGCCTGCACAGACTATGCCTTTCATGCAGGAACTACTCATTACCCCACTGATTGAGGAAATTGGCGATATCATCGATGCGCTTCGTGTCGATACCCGCTTCGACTGCCATCTCGGTCTGCGCCTCTTCGCTGATCTCTTCGTTATTCATCAGACGGGTGATCAACAGCTGGAAATAGAGCGCCAGGGGATCGCGTTCTGCTTCGCTCACCGGCGTTGCGGCTTCCGTCGTGTACTCATCCACGATGTCATAATATTTAATCGGTACGTCGTTGCTCATGCGTTATCCTCAGGATGTCGGTTGCTGCCTGGATAATAGCATCCTCAGGTCCTTTTTTCCGCGAGACCCACAATAGACTTGCTCATGTTGACGCCCGTAACCCCAAAACCGCTGGTCTCGTAGAGGTGCCGGGCACGAGCATTATCACCTGCCACACGCAGTCTGATCTCCTTGAAACCCTGCTCGCGCAGATGCGCTTCCAAATCGCGAAGCGTCTGTTTACCCAGCCCCTGCCCCTGACAGGCTGTGAAAATATGAAAATCATAGATAAACACTGAACGCATCATCGTATCGGGTTTGTACCAGAGATAACCGACCTGCCTGTTGGTCTGATCTATCGGCGCAACAAGAGAGCATAAAACGTGTCCATGCGTATTCACGCCCTCAGGAAGCATTTCGGCGATTTCCTGCTTTGCTCTGGCAAGCGAATCAGGTTGAGAGAGCCCATAGTTTGACCCGATCTCATCGGCATAATCGTGAATAAAATAGTCAAGATAAGCAGGATACTCATCTTCTGTCAGCGGACGAAATGAGACCATCGCTTACTCCGTAGTGTTCATAATCAGGGCGATATTAATAACGATAAGGCCGCTGAAACGTCAATATGATTAGCTTTTGAACCCGGTCGGGTTTCGTTGCTATGGGGAAAAGGTGAACGTCACCCGTTGTCTATACTCATCTGATAACAGACAACGGAGTGCGCTATGCCTTTACCCGACTTTCATTCCTCTGAACCTTTCACCCTTGGCGTTGAACTCGAACTGCAGGTGGTTAACCCGCCAGGCTACGATTTAAGCCAGGACTCCTCTGCCCTGATCGACGCCGTGAAAAATGACATTAAAGCTGGTGAGGTGAAGCACGATATCACCGAAAGCATGCTCGAGATCGCGACCGGCGTGTGCCACGACATCGACCAGGTGGCAGCGCAGTTCTCCGCCATGCAGCAGAGCATTTTGCGCGCAGCGGCGAAGCACCATATTCAGATTTGCGGCGGCGGCACCCATCCGTTTCAGAAATGGCAGCGTCAGCAGGTGTGCGAAGACGAGCGCTATAACGTGACGCTGGAGCGCTTTGGTTATCTGATTTTGCAGGCGACGGTGTTCGGCCAGCACGTCCATGTGGGATGTCGCACCGGCGATGAGGCCATCTACCTGCTGCACGGCCTGTCGCGCTTTGTGCCGCACTTTATCGCCCTGGCGGCCAGTTCACCCTATATGCAGGGCACCGACACGAAGTTTGCCTCATCGCGGCTCAATATCTTCTCCGGTTTCCCGGACAACGGCCTGATGCCGTGGGTCAACAGCTGGCAGGAGTTCGAAGGGCTGTTCCGTCGCCTGAGCCACACCAGCATGATCGACAGCATTAAAGATCTGCACTGGGACATTCGCCCCAGCCCCCATTTTGGCACGGTGGAGGTGCGGGTGATGGATACGCCGCTCACCCTCGCCCATGCCATTAATATCGCCGGGCTGATCCAGGCCACGTCGCACTGGCTGCTGACCACACGCCCCTATAAGCATCAGGAAAAAGATTTTCTGCTGTACCGTTTTAACCGTTTTCAGGCCTGTCGTTACGGACTGGACGGGATCCTGACGGACGTGCATACCGGGGAGCAGAAAACCATCGCCGAAGATCTCACCTGGCTGCTGGAGCAAGTCGCGCCGTCTGCGGAGAAGCTGGGGGCGTCGAGTGCGATTCAGGAAATTACCCTGATGCTCAAACAGGGCAAGAGCGAGGCGCAGCGCATGCGGGACTTTATCGCAGACGGTGGCTCGCTCATCTCCCTGGTGCAAAAACATGCCGAGTTGTGGGCCACTAGCCCGTAAGCCGATGCCCCCACTCGCGCAGGCGCTGGAACAGCACAAACAGCGCCGGGATAAAGACTATCCCCACCACGGTGGCGACAAGCATGCCGCTGAACACCGTGGTGCCGATGATGCGACGGCTCTGGGCGCCCGCCCCGGTCGCCAGCATCATCGGTAATACCCCGATAATGAACGATACTGCGGTCATCATCACCGCCCGGAAGCGACGGGAGGCCCCTTCCCTCGCGGCATCCACTATCGCCCTGCCCGCCATACGCTGCGCACGGGCAAACTCAACGATAAGAATCGCGTTCTTCGCGGCCAGGGCGATTAACAACACCAGGCCGATCTGCACGTAAACATCGTTGGCGTACCCGGCCGCCCACAGCCATACCAGCGCCCCGCCGATGGCGAACAGCACCGAAAGCATTACGCTTGCCGGTAATGTCCAGCTCTCGTACTGGGCGACAAGAAACAGCCACGCCATGACCACCGCTGCCAGCACAATCCAGATCGCCTGGTTCCCGGTCTGCTGCTCCTGATACGACATACCGCTCCAGGCGTAGTCATATCCGGCTGGCAGGTTCTGCGCCAGAATCTCACCCATCACTGCCATCGCCGTGCTGCTGCTTACCCCTTCAGCTGCCGAACCGCTTACCGACACGGACGGGAACTGGTTGTACTGCTGCAGGAAAGGTGCGCCAACGGTGGGGGTGATGGTCACGAGGTTACTCAGGCGTACCCGCTCGCCGTTATTGCTGCGCACGAACAGCTCGCTGATTTGCTCCGCCCGCTCGCGCCACTGCATCTCGTTTTGCATGACCACGTGGTAGACGCGGTTGTTGACGCTGAAATCCCCGGCACGCGTGCCGCCAAAGGCGGTCTGCAGGCTGCTGAAGATGCGAGAGACGGGCATATCAAGACGGGCGGCACGCTCGCGATCGACGGTCAGCGTCAACTGTGGCACGTTGCTGCTCCAGGTAGTGAATACCCGGCTCAGCTGCGGATGCTGGTTGGCTTTTGCCAGCACCTGGCGGGTGACGCGCTCCAGCTCCACCGGGCTTTGTCCTGCCTGGGCCTGTATGCGCAGGTCGAAACCTGAGGCGTTCCCCAGCCCCGGTAGCGTCGGCGGCGCGAAGGTCATGATGGTCGCTTCCGGCAACGCCAGCAGCTGGCGCTGAAGCGTGCCCATCACCTCGTCCAGGGTTGGACGCTCGCTCCAGTCTTTTAGCATCACGGAGATAAACCCACCGTTGGAGGCGCTGGTGCCGTTGAGAATGTTAAACCCGGAGACCTGAATCACATCGTCCACCGCCGGATGTTGTGCAATCAGCGCCCGGGCCGTCGCCATCACCGCTTCGGTGCGTTCCAGCGAGGCCGACTCCGGCAACTGAACGCTGGCAAAGAAGTAGCCCTGATCCTCCTGGGGCAGGAAGCCTTTTGGCATCGACATAAAGCTGAATGCCACCACGACGGCAGCGCCTGCGGTTGCCAGCAGCGCCAGCCACGGGCGCAAGGTAAACAGGCTCAGGATTCGAGTGTAAAAGTTGCGCGTGGCATCCAGCCCGCGGTTGAAGGCGCGGTAGACTGCCGCCGGGCGCGCAGGGCGCGGGCGCAGCAGCATCGCGCACAGGGCAGGCGTCAGGGTCAGCGCCACCAGGCTTGAGAGCGTGACGGTGGTCGAGAGCGTCACCGCAAACTGGCGGTACAGCTCACCGACAATCCCCGGCAGCAGCGCCACCGGGATAAATACCGCCAGCAGCACCAGGGTGGTGGCAATCACCGGCCCGGCAATCTGGCGCAGCGCCTGCGCGGTCGCCGCCGTGCGGCTCTGCCCTTCCGCCATCAGCGTTTCAACACTTTCTACCACCACGATGGCGTCATCCACCACCATGGTCAGCGCCAGAATAAGGGCGAACAGGCTCAGCGTGTTGGCGGAGTAGCCGAGCGTATAGAGCACGGCAAACGTGCCCACCAGCGACACCGGGATCGCCAGCGCGACAATCAGCGTGGCGCGCCAGCTCTGCAGGAACAGGGAGACCACCACCACCACGGCCAGCAGGGTTAACGTCAGCGAAACGCCAATCTCTTTGATGGTCGCGGCAACAAACTGCGTGGTATCGAATTTGACTTCGTAGACCAGGTCGTCCGGGAAGCGCGTCGAGAGATGCTCCAGCTCAGTACGCACCGCATCGGCCACCCGCAGGGCGTTGGCGGACGGCGTGGGGTAGATGGCGAGATAGGCGGAGTCATGCCCGTTCAGCTGTGCGCCCGCGCTATAGCTGCGCGAGCCGAGTTCGATGCGGGCGACATCTTTCAGGCGCACCAGCTGGCCCATCTCACCGACGCGGATAATGATATCGGCAAAGTCTTCCGCCTGATTTAAACGCCCCAGCCCGTTGATGGTCAGGGTCTGCTGCTGACCGTTAAACACTGGCGGCGTGCCCACCTGGCCTGCCGCCCCCTGCACGTTCTGCTCGCGCAGCGCCTGCGCCACGTCGTCGGTGGTCACGTTGAGAGCGTTCATGCGATCCGGTCGCAGCCAGATGCGCATGCTGTAGTCCCGTGCGCCAAACAACTGCACCTGCCCCACGCCCGGCAAACGCGACAGCGCCTCACGCACATGGGTGCTGGCGTAGTTGCTGACCAGCAGCGGCGTGTGGGTGTTATCCGGGGAGTAAAGACTTACCCCCATCATCAGGTTGGTGGCGCGCTTGCGCACCTGTACGCCGTTTTGCTGTGCCTCGGCGGGGAGTTGCGCCACGGCCTGCGCCACGCGGTTTTGAACATCGATGGCAGCCAGATCCGGGTCGGTGCCCGCCGCAAAGGTGATATTCAGGCTGTAGGTGCCCTCGTCGGAACTGGTGGACTCCATATAGAGCATGTGATCCACGCCGTTAAGCTGGGTCTCCAGCGGTGTGGCGATGGCCTCCGCCACGTCAGCCGAGCTGGCTCCCGGCCAGGACGCACTGACATTCACCACCGGGGGCGTGATCTGCGGATACTGCTCTACCGGAATAATTCTCAGCGCGATGGCCCCCAACAGGGTTATCACCAGCGCAATCACCATCGCGAAGCGCGGGCGTTTGATGAAAAACGTCAGCATGATGGCTCCTTAATTGAGAATCTGAACGGCCGCGCCCGGCTGCACGCGCTGCGCGCCGTCGGTGATCGCTCGCTCGCCGGAAGTGACGCCGGACGCGATCCGGAACTGCTGGCCAATTTGCCCTGCGACGGCCAGCGGACGCATTTCTGCTTTGCCGTCGGCGTTAACCACCCAGGCATAGAATCCGTCGCCGTTTTGCTGCACCGCCGCGGCGGGCAGGGTCAGCACCGGCTGCTCGCTTGCCGGGCGCAGAAAGACATTCACATTCCCGCCGGGCAGCAGCTGATGGCGCGGATTCGCAAACTCGGCACGCAGCATCACGCTGGCGGTGCGCGGATCGATGCGGTTATCCACGGACGTCAGTTCACCGCTGATGCGCTGGCCGTTGCTGTCTATCAGCGCCTGCCAGGCCTTTTTCAGGGCACTGATATCCGCATGCTGTCCGACCTTGGTGGCAAACGCCCCCTCTTCCAGCGCAAAGGCGATGCGGATCGGGTCAAGCTGTACCACGTCCACCAGCACGCCGCTTGAGGGATTCACGAGGCTGCCCACGTGAAAGCGGCTGTGGCCCACGCGGCCATCGATGGGTGACGTGATGCGCGTGTACCCCAGCGTGACATGGCGGGTTTCCAGCCGGGCTTTCGCCTGCTCCAGCGCGGCGCGGGCAACGTCGCGCTGCATGCGGGCGTTATCCACGTCGTGGCGGCTGATGGCGTTATTGCTGCCCAGACTTTCGAAGCGGGAAAGCTGCTGCTGCGCCTGGCGCAGGGTGGCTTCAGCGCTTTGCACTTCGGCCTGTGCCAGCCGCACGGCGGCACGCGGCTCGGCGTCGTCCAGCTCGAACAGCAGGTCGCCTTTTTTCACATACTGTCCGTCGCGAAAGTTGATTTTGGTAATGGCGCCCTCCGCGCGGGCGCGCAGCTCAACGGTGTGAATGGCTTCAATGCGCCCGGGGATCTGGCGCTCGGCGGCATGGGCGGTCTGCTCCACGGTAGCGACGCGCACGGGAATGGCGGCGGCAAATGCGGGTTGCAGGGTGCTGGCGAGAAGCACGAACAGGAGCGGGAGTTTCATGGGTGTACCTCAGTGTAATTTTCCCCTCACCCCGGCCCTCTCCCCAAAGGGGCGAGGGAGAAAACCGAGCCGTCCTCTCTCCCCGCAGGTGGGGGGAGAAAACCGAGCCGTCCTCTCTCCCCACAGGTGGAGGAAGAAAACCGAGCGGTTCCATCCCCCCACAGGTGGAGGGAGAAAACCGGGCGGTACCATCACCCCACAGGTGGAGGGAGAAAACCGAGCAGCTCCCTCTTCCCACAGGTGGAGGGAGAGTGCCGAGCGGTTCCCACTCCAAACAGGTAGAAGGAGAGTGCCGGACTGTCCCCTCTCCCCTATGGGGAGAGGGTTAGGGTGAGGGGTAAGGTTTTACGTTTTCAGTTATGCAGCCTTACGGAACCTGCGGGTCAGTCGCTTCTCGATCTCGACGATGAAGAACATCGCGCTCGCCATACCCAGGGTGACACCCCAGTAGCGCAGCGGCAGGGCTTCGGTGCCGAACAGCATCTGCATAAACGGCAGGTAGATAATCGCCAGCTGCAGCAGGAGCAGCACGCCCGTGACCAGCCAGATCCCCTTGTTCGCCAGCAGACCGCGATTAAGGGAGAAGCCTTCGGTGTTGCGGCAGTTAATCATGTAGACCCACTGCGCACAGACAAGCATCTGCAGCAGCACGGTGCGGATGAACTCGGCGCTGTGGCCGCGCGGGGCCAGCCAGGCTTCCAGCGCAAAGGCGGCAACGGCAATCAGGGTGCCGACGAAGGCCACACGCCATACGGCGTAAGCATCCATCACGTGCTGGCCGGTCTGACGCGGCGGACGGCGCATGATGTTGCGCTCGGCGGCTTCAAAGGCCAGGCCGAAGGAGAGCGTGGCGGACGTGGCCATGTTCATCCACAGGATCAGCACCGGCGTCAGCGGAATAATGTTCCCGGCCAGCAGGGCAATCACAATCAGCAAACCCTGCGCGAGGTTAGTCGGCATGATGAAAAGGATGGTCTTCTTCAGGTTGTCGTAGACGCGACGCCCCTCTTTTACCGCGCTGGCGATGGTGGCGAAGTTATCGTCCGTCAGGACCATATCCGCCGCCTCTTTGGTGACTTCTGTCCCCTTGATGCCCATGGCGATGCCCACGTCTGCCTGGCGCAGGGCCGGTGCGTCGTTTACGCCGTCGCCGGTCATGCCGACGATCTCGCCCTGCTCCTGCAAGGCCTTCACCAGACGCAGCTTATGCTCCGGGCTGGTGCGAGCGAAGATGTCATACTCCACCGCCGCTTTCGCCAGTTCGCCATCGTCCATGTGCTCCAGCTGATAACCGGTCACCGCCTGGGCGCTGTTGGTGATCCCCAGCATCTGCCCGATGCTCATCGCCGTCTGCGGGTGATCCCCGGTGATCATCTTCACGCGGATCCCGGCCTGCTGGCAGGCGTGAATAGCGTCGATCGCCTCCGGGCGCGGCGGATCCATCATCCCGGCGATGCCGAGGAAGATCAGGCCGTGGTTCAGCACATCATGAGTCAGCGCCTGCCCCTCCTGAGCCGGTTTGAACGCCGCGGCCACCATGCGCAGCCCCTGACGGGCATAGCGCTCCATCTCCGCTTCCCAGTAGGCGCGGTTAAAGGCTTCTGGGCCGTTACGGGTCTGCTGCTCTGCGCAGAGGGCAAAAATCACGTCCGGCGCGCCGGTGATCAGGATCTGCTCCTCGCTACCGATTTGGTAGTGGGTACTCATGTACTTGTACTGCGAGTCGAACGGGATTTTGTTGATAAGCGTGGTCATCACCGGTGCAAGGTGGGCTTTCGCCGCCAGCACCTTCAGCGCGCCTTCGGTTGGCCCGCCGGTGATCCCCCACAGGCCGCGCTCGTCCTGAATCATCTGGCTGTCGTTACACAAATCGACGGTGCGCAGATACTGCTCCAGTACGGTGCCCGGCTGGATCTGCACCGGCTCGTCGCTGCCCTCAAGGCAGATCTTGCCTTCCGGGGCATAGCTGTCGCCCTCAACGCGATAGCAGCTGTCGGCGGTGATGATCGCCTTAACGGTCATCTCGTTCATTGTCAGGGTGCCGGTTTTATCCGAGCACACTACGGTCATCGCCCCTAAGGTTTCCACGGTAGGCAGCTTGCGGATGATTGCCCGCTGACGCGCCATCGCCTGTACGCCCAGCGACAGGATAATCGAGATGATGGCAGGCAGACCTTCAGGCACCGCCGCCACCGCCAGGCTAATCAACGACAGCAGCAGTTCGCCGAGCGGCATGTCGCGCAGCAGCAGGCTGAAGACAAAGAGCGCGGCCATCATCGCCATGATCAGCCCGAAGATGGCTTTGCCGAGCTTGTCCATCTGCACCAGCAGCGGGGTGCGGTGTTTTTCAATCCCGTCCATCATCTGATTGATGTGGCCCAGTTCCGTTTCCTGGCCGGTAGCAATCACCACGCCCATGCCGCCGCCCGCGCTGACGGTGGTACCGGAAAACAGCAGATTGGTCCGGTCGCCGAGGGTTAATTCTCCGGTTAACGGCTGAATATGTTTATCAACCACCGTGGATTCGCCGGTGAGGATCGCCTCTTCCACACGTAAATTATGCGCTTCAATCACTCGCATATCCGCGGGAATACGATCGCCAGCGCGTAATACAATAATATCCCCGGGAACTATTTCAATTGTAGGTATTGTTTCGTGAACGCCTTCACGAATAACGCGCGCATCGCTGGCGAGCATATTTCGAATGCTGCTCAGGGATTTTTCGGCGTTGCTCTCCTGAATATGACCAATTAAGGCATTAATCACCGCCACGCCCAGAATAACCAGCGTATCCACCCAGTGGCCCATTATTGCGGTTAAAACCGCGGCGGCCAGCAATACGTAAATTAAGACATCGTTAAAATGGGCCAGAAAACGCAGCCATGCGGGTCTGGCTTTTTTTGCCGGCAGGGCATTGGGGCCATGCTGCTGCAGGCGCGCCTGCACCTCTGCGCGGCTCAGTCCGGCCATGGTGCTGCGCTGTGCGGCAAGGGTCTGCTCGACGGTCTGCTGATAAGCGTGCGTCGGAGTGCGGTCCTGGCTGGACGGGGGCGTGTGGGGGTGATGCATTTTGGTCATATTTCAGCTCCTTCAGTTTGCGGTGAGCAAAAGCCTGAATTCCATGTCTGCTTTTAAAAATCGTGAGCGTTAATTTAATGGGTTGTCACGGCAATTAATTTAACGCACTATTATTTCTGTCGATGGCATTAAACAGAGAACGTTTCATTTCGTTACAGTGATTTTTACAAATTATTTTTAAACCTAAACTAAACGAGGGATAAGCATGTTTGGTATTTATCGCGGTCGGCGTCTGGCGTTATATATTATCGCTGCCATTGTTATTGCAACGTTAATTGGATATAGCACTTATACCTTTGTAAGATTATTAGCCGGAGGGTGACAATAATTTACATTAACGCAGGTTAATTGAATTAATGGACATGATGAGGGTAAATAATAGTGAATAAACGGGCGATTATTTATCGCCCGCCTGCTTTACGGTTGATATTGCTTTACGAAGCCCTATCCGTGACAATGTTATTTTTAACTGACGATTAACATAATCATGAAACACCCGTTAGAATCGCTGCTTACTGCGGGGGGCATTTTATTGATGGCCCTGCTGTCCTGCCTGCTGTTACCTGCGCCGTCCCTTGGGCTGGTGCTGGCGCAAAAGCTGGTTCAGACCTTTCACATGGTCGATCTGAACCAGCTTTACACCATTTTATTCTGCCTGTGGTTTTTAGTCCTCGGTGCCGTTGAGTTCTTTATCCTGCGCTTTATCTGGCGCCGTTGGTTTTCACTGGCGTCGTAAGCCCATGAAATCACGCATCCCGTGGATCAACGCTTCACACCAGGCCGCGTAGTCGTGGCCGCTCGACCACGGGTGGAAACTGACACGATAGCCTTTCTCCCGTAGCACCTGTTCGAAATCCTGCGTGGTGCGATAGATCCCCCTACCCGGCCCCGTGGTTTCAAACTTCCCGGCCTGCAGCCAGAAGCGCACCGGATACTGCGGCGACTGTTGATACTGCCGCGTCAGCCAGCCTGGTGCTTCATCTTTCGGCGCCCACCAGTAAGAGCCAGAAAGACTCAACACATTGCCAAACAGTCGCGGGTAGCGCAGCGCCACCCATGAGGAGGCGATCCCCCCGTAGCTTGAACCCGCCAGCACCGTTTTCTGCCGCTGCATCGCCACGCCCTGTCCGCGCAACCACGGCAACAGTTCATGCGCCATAAAATCGGCAAAAGCCGGGTTCGGCGGCAGCTCTTTACTGCGTCGGGCGTGATCGAGGCTGTCGATAAACACAACATTGACCGGGGGCAGATGATGGCGGGCGATCAGGCCATCCAGCACGTTAGCGAAATGGTAGTCATCCTGATAGATCTGTCCGTCGAACAGGATTAACGTCCAGCGGGCGGGTTGTGCGCCGCGCGGCTTGTAAATCATCACTTCCCGGGAATTGCCGAGGATTTTGCTGCTCAGCATCTGGCGGGTCAGGGTGCCGCTCACCAGCGGCTGCGCGGCAGCCTGCACCGAGCAGTAACGTGCCGGGCTGAGATCGAGCAGTGAATAGCGGTTCCAGCGATCTGCCTTCTGTTCACCAAAGGTGTTCGGGTTGAGCGGATCGGCCTGGGCGCTCACCAGGATCGCCCGTCGTTGATCCCGCGCGGAGCCGTCAATCACGGGGACATCAGGCGCGAGCTTGTACTGCATCACCGTATCGGCGGGCACGACGTAACTGCGAAACCAGACGTCGCTTTTGCCCAGACGGAACAGCGGGTCGTGATCCCCCGCCGGCGAGCCGAGAATAAATACGTTGCCGCGCGCCCCGCGCCACAGGAAGGTGACGCGCTTATGGCTGGCGTCTACCGGCTCCACCATCGGCGTTCCCTGCCGAATCTGCGCCTGCCAGAACGCATCAGTACTCCCACCGGCAGCAACCGTTTTTGCCAGCGCCTGCAACGTGGGGCTTTCAGGCTCCAGCATCTGTACGCGTGGTAAGGCAGAGGTCTCTTTCATCCGCCACTGAAAACGCCAGGGTTTGCCAGCTTCGCCGTGCAGCACCAGAGACGCGTTGTGTTTCACGGGCAGAGCAAACAACAGGGTGTGTTCACCGTCGGCGGGGCCATTTTCAACCAGCGTGCGAATGCGGCGGTTTTGCGCGTCCAGCAGGCGGGCATCCGTCACGCCGTTCAGCGTGGCAGAAACATAGTTTTCACTCAGCTCAGGCAGGATAAAACAGACTTCACCGCTGGCATCAAACTTTCCGTGAATGTCTCCCTGAAGGGACGAATGTTCGCACGTCACCGCCACCGCGGGCAGCGTCACTATCCCTAATAACAATCCACTCCATGCCCTCTTCATTACCGCAAGTTCCCCGACAAAATTTGTTAATAACGCTAATGCAAATGGTAATAGTTTGCAATATCATCTATCAGAATTAACCGGTGTTTTATGGCGATAGCAACCAAGGACGTTAAAAAAACATGTTTAAAAATAATAAGATAATGCAGGCATGGCTTCTTAGTCTGGCCACGGTCAGCGTGGCGGCCCAGGCAGAAAATAGAGAAGAAACCATGACGGTGACGCAGGGGACGAGTGAAGATCCTACCGCCCCTGTGAAGGGGATTGTGGCAACGAAGACGCTCTCTGCCACCAAGACCAGTGCAGAGATCGTGAGGACGCCGCAGTCGGTATCGGTGATCACCCGCGATCAGATGGACATGCAGGATGTGACCTCCGTTTCGCAGGCGCTGCGCTATTCGGCGGGGGTGTTTACCGAGTACCGCGGATCGTCTAACCGCAACGATGAGGTGTTTGTTCGTGGCTTTAGCTATGTGCCGAAATTCCTCGACGGCCTGAGCTTCGGTGCCACCGCCTCGTCACAGACGGGAACGATTGACCCCTGGTTACTGGAGCGCGTGGAGCTGGTTCGTGGCCCGGCATCGGTGTTGTTTGGCCAGGTCAATCCGGGTGGATTAATCAGCATGACCAGCAAGCGCCCGACCTCTGAATCTATTCACAACATTCAGTTCCGCACCGGCAATAACCACCTCGCGGAGGGCGCGTTTGATTTCGGCGGCAAGCTCAGCGACGATGGCCGCGTGCTGTATCGTGTTAACGGGATTGCCCGCACCCAGCATAATCAGGTAGAGGATTATAAAGAGACGCGCATGGCGATTGCGCCAGCGATCACCTGGTATCCTAACGATCAGACCCGCTTTACGCTGCTCACCAGCTACCAGAAAGATCCCGACGCGGGATACCGCAACTTTCTGCCCGCGTACGGGACGGTGAAAAGCGTCGACGGCAAATACATCCCGCGCGACTTTAACGTCAGCGACCCGGATTACGATCAATCCTGGCGCGAGCAGACGATGATCGGCTACGAGCTGGAACATCAGTTCGCCGATAACCTCATCTTCCGCCAGAACGCGCGTTACGCCACTATCAAGCAGAAGTATCGTTATCTTGTTTACGCCACCAGCGCCGCCAACAGTTCGGTATTGACCCGCCGCGCCCAGCATGAAGAGCGCACCACCAACGAGTTTGGCCTGGATAACCAGCTGGAATACCTGATGGATACCGGGCAAGTGAGCCATACGCTGCTCGGCGGATTCGACTATAAAACCAGCAAAGATAAACAGCTGCTGGAACGTGGGAGCGGTTCGCAGTACAACCTCGACTGGATGAACCCGGTCTACGGCGTGAATGTGGATGAAAGCAGCTTTACTACCGCCAGTAACGAACAGCAAAACCTCGATCAGATGGGCCTGTATTTGCAGGATCAGATGAGCTGGCATAACTGGGAGTGGCTGGTATCCGGGCGCTATGACTGGAGCGAAGTACGCACTAACGACTTCACCGATAGCAGCTTTACTCAGCAGAATGACAATAAATTCACCTGGCGTACCGGCCTGCTGTACGCCTTCGACTTTGGCCTGTCGCCGTACGTCAGCTACAGCACCTCGTTTGAACCGAACCTGCAAACCAACCGGGCACCGGGCGTAGGGCCGTTTAAACCGACCACCGGTGAGCAGACGGAGATTGGCCTTAAATATCAGCCGGTTGATACCACGCTGATGACCCTGGCACTGTACGATTTAACCCAGGATAACGTGGCGACCTATAACAGCACCGAAGGCTGGTTCGAGAATGCGGGCAAAGTGCGTTCGAAAGGCGTTGAGGCAGAAGTTCACTCCACGCTGATGGACACCATCAATCTGATTGGCTCGTACACTTACACCGACGCGAAAACCGAGAGCACGACGGTGGCTGGCACCGAAGGCAAAACGCCAGCGCGTATTCCGGCGCACATGGCCTCGGCGTTCGCCAGCTACACCCTGCCTGGCGGGCCGCTGAAGAGCCTGACCGCTGGCGTGGGCATGCGCTATATCGGCACCAGCTACGGCGACGCGAAAAACACCTTTAAGGTGCCTTCGGTAGATCTGTATGACGCGATGGTGAGCTATGAGCTGGGCGAGTTGAACAGCAGCCTGAAGGGGGCGAATCTGCAGTTTAACGTCAATAACATCGCCGACACCAAATACGTGGCTTCCTGCGCCAGCGATACGGCATGCTTCTACGGCATTGGCCGGACGATAACAGCGACGGTTAACTACAGCTGGTAAAGTGCTTTTTGTTGACGCGGTAAGCGCAGCGCCACCGGACAATACGGTATTGTGCCAATAAAAACGCCGGGTAGTGGCTACGCCCTACCCGGCCAACCTTCGATGCCTTCAGTGTGCCCGGCTGGGGTGATCCCTGCGGTAAGCCCCGGGCGGCTGGTTAAAGGTGCGGGTGAAGACGCGGGTAAAGGTCTGCTGGGAGTCAAAGCCGTAACGCAGGCAAATATCGTAAACTTTTTCGTCCGATTCACGCAGATCCCGCGCCGCCAGGCGCAGCTTACGTTCCCGAATGTAACGCCCCAGACTCTCGCCCTTATACTGCATAAACAGCCGCTGGAGGTGCCATTTGGAATAACCCGCATGGCGGGCGATATCCTCGATACGCAACGGCTGATGAAGGTTGTCGTCGATCCACTCGACTATGGTGTCGATAACCTGAGCGGAAATAGTCATGCTGCTCTCCCCCTCTGCTCTTCGATTAAACATTATTCCCACCACGCGCGAAATTGTTGCGTGGCATCATTCACTCTGAGTGGCTCCCCGAGTTCCGGCGTCAACAGGCGATAGGGTTTATCCTTGCTGGCCTGCGAAAGCTTGATCAGCGGGTCGTTCCAGGTGTGTTTTGCCAGTACAAAGCGGCCGGAGTGACCCGGCACTACCGCCCTGGCATTTAAATCCGTGGCGGCCTGCGCCGTTTCAGAGGGCTGCATGTGGATGTACTTCCAGTCCTGGTCGTACTGCCCGTTCTCCATGATCGCCAGATCGACGCTGCCAAACCGCTCCCCGATGGCGCTAAAGTGCGGGCCGTAGCCGGAATCCCCGCTGTAGAACACCTTTTGCTGCGGGGTGACAAACATAAAGCTGCCCCACAGCGTCTGGTTGCGCTTCAGCCCGCGCCCGGAGAAATGGCGCGCGGGCAGGACGTGTACGGTCAGGTCATCGCTGATGCGCACCGATTGATCCCAGTCCCGCTCCTCAATGATGGACGACTCCATGCCCCAGTAGCGCAGATGAGAACCCACGCCGAGCGGCGTGACCACGCGCCTCACTTTTGGCAGAAGCGCCTTGATGGTGGCGTAGTCGAGATGGTCGTAGTGATCGTGGGAGATAATCAGCAGATCGATGTCGGGCATCTCTTCCGCGTGCCACGGATATTCCCCGGCAAAGGCTTTGTTGAGGAAGGAGAACGGCGCCGCGTAATTGCTGAACACCGGGTCGATCAGGATACGTTTGCCCGCCAGCTGCAGATACCACGAGGAGTGACCGAGCCAGACCAGGGTGTCCTGATCCAGCGGCAGCTGTGCCAGATCGGTTTTGACCAGCGGCAGGGGCTGGGCCGGACGCGCGTTTTCACGTTTCGTCACCAGAAAATCCCACCAGGCCGCCAGCATGTTCTTGTTGCCGGTAAAGCCCGGTGTGGGCAAGGTGTTATGGAACTGCCCGTCGCGATACTGCGGCGAAGCGGCAAACTCACTTAGCTGCGCGCCCTGTGGCGGCTGGCCGAATCCGGCATTCAGTACGAACGGCAAACTCGCCGCTGATGCAATAATCATCACTACCACCAGGCTAATAATAAAACGCTTTTTCATATCCCGACCCGAATTCGCGCCCCATCCAATGGCCTGCGCGGGCAAAACTTGATTATGAGTGAGTAAGCACTCATTATAGGAGTGATGCGAAAGTCGTCAAGACGTTTTAAGAACTTTGACATTCCGCGTTGCAGCCCCGCAAAGAGCATGATTCAATCAAGGTTTTTGCACATAAACTGGAGGAAATGCAGTGGCTCGTCCGAAAAGTGAAGATAAAAAACTGGCGTTGCTGGACGCGGCAACCTCCGCTTTTGCCCAGTCGGGCATTGCGGCTTCAACCGCGTTAATCGCCCGCAGCGCAGGGGTGGCTGAAGGCACCCTGTTTCGCTATTTCGCCACCAAAGACGATCTGCTCAATGCCCTCTACCTGCACCTGAAACAGGATCTGTGCCAGACCATGCTGGCGAATATGGATCGTGCCCTCACCCAGCCGAAAGAGCATACCCGCAATATCTGGAACAGCTACGTTGACTGGGGGATCCGTAACCCGATGGCCCACGGTGCGATCCGCCAGCTCGGGGTGAGCGAGAAGATCAACGCCGAGACCGAACAGGCGGTGCACGAGATGTTCCCGGAACTGCATGAGCTTTGCCGCCGTCATATCCGCCCGGTGTTTATGTCTGAAGATTTTCGTCTGTTTGGCGATGCGCTGTTTTTATCGCTGGCGGAGACAACCATGTCCTTCGCCACCCGCGAACCGGCGCGCGCCACCGAATTCAAGGCGCTGGGTTTTGAAGCCATGTGGCGCGCGCTGGCCGAAGAGGATAGCCATGGACAGTAAAACGCTCGCCGCCTGCGCACAGCAAGTGGCACTGGAACTGCCCTTTACCGAGCACTGCTGGCCGTTTGGACCGGAATACGATGTGTTCAAAGTGGGCGGCAAGATTTTTATGCTGATGGGCGTGGCGCACGGGCGTCAGCACGTCAGCCTAAAGTCCGATCCGCAAAAATCGCTGCTCAACCAGCAGATCTACCGCGGGATCGAGCCGGGCTACCATCTGAATAAAAAGCACTGGATCTCGGTTTACGCAGCGGAGGATATCACCCCTGAGCTGATAGCCGATCTGGTCAACGATTCGTGGCATCTGGTGGTGGATAAGTTGCCGAAGAAAGAGCAAAAACGGTTACGCCCCGGCGGTTAAGCGCTCGGAATGCCCTTACCTTTGTTCACCTCTCTTTGTATCATTTTCCCTTTTGCACTTAATCCCAGGAGTCGTAATGGATATCATCTCTGTTGCCTTGAAGCGTCACTCTACCAAGGCCTTTGATCCGAACAAAAAATTGACTGCCGACCAGGCGGAACAGATTAAAACCCTGCTGCAGTACAGCCCGTCCAGCACCAACTCGCAGCCATGGCACTTTATCGTGGCCAGCACCGAAGAAGGTAAAGCCCGCGTGGCGAAATCCGCAGCCGGTGGCTTTGTCTTCAACGAACGCAAAATGCTGGACGCCTCTCACGTGGTGGTCTTCTGCGCCAAAACCGCGATGGACGATGCATGGCTTACGCGCGTCGTGGATCAGGAAGAGGCCGATGGCCGTTTCGCCACCCCGGAAGCGAAAGCCGCCAACCACAAAGGCCGCACCTTCTTTGCCGATCTGCACCGTGTCGATCTGAAAGATGACCACCAGTGGATGGCGAAACAGGTTTACCTGAACGTCGGCAACTTCCTGCTGGGCGTGGCCGCGATGGGTCTGGACGCCGTGCCGATTGAAGGCTTTGACGCCGCGGTCCTCGACGAAGAGTTTGGCCTGAAAGAGAAAGGCTTCACCAGCCTTGTGGTGGTGCCGGTTGGCCATCACAGCGTGGAAGATTTTAACGCCACGCTGCCAAAATCGCGCCTGCCGCTGAGCACGGTTGTGACTGAGTGCTAAGACAAACGGGCCGCAGAAAGCGGCCCGTTACTTTTTACTGATAACCAGTCTGCGATGCGGATGCACGTCACGATCGTCTCCCCAGGCGAACGTAATCCAACGCTCTTCCAGTTCAGCGTAAGAATGAATCGGCGTTAAATGCCACTCTTCCCCGCCAGTGCCGTCCGCCACACCGATCTGATAATTCATGTTAAACGCCCAGTCGATCATCCGTAGCCAAAAGCGCTGCCCGTCTCCGGTTTGTTCGCTGTCTGACACAACAATGTCGTATTCGCTGAGTACCCACTGAAAGAATAATTGTGGTAATCCGCTTATCACGCGTTGATGGACAGCGCGTGGCGTACGCCAGACCATAACTTGCGTAGCGGCACCGTGGGGAAAGGTAATTTTTTTATGAAACGCCAGCTTAACGGCATAGGCCGTGTAAGGCTTACCGCTATCGGTGGTCACGAGACGGTATTCATCGCCATAACGCGATTTCAAAAGTTGGTATCCCACAGGAAGCAAAAAACCCGGCAGGTGAAAATCCATTGTGCCCCGTGCCAGAAACGCTTCGGTATGTTCGACGTTTCGGGAGATAAGGCCGAGTTTTTGGCTGAAATCTGCGGAATCAATCATCAGTGGCGACACGGGTGGTTTCTCATCGCGTAAGTATAGTCCACATTACTCTTCATCTAAATGACGTAGATTCAGTAGGTTGGTTTAAATTAAAACCCACCTTACGCGTTTTGAGAGCCTTTTACAGAACGGGCTGCCGATCCCGGAAGCCCCCTCGCAAAAGATTTACTTCGCCGCTTTTCCCGCGTGCCAGATCCGCTCCGCATAACGTCCAATCACCGCCAGCGATGCCGCCAGGATCAGGAAAAACAGCACCTTGTTCATTCCATCCCAGAAGTATTCGAAATAGCGGGTGTAGAGGTTAATGGCCAGAAAAGTCAGGCCAAACCCGCGCAGCATGCCGTCGTCGGTTTTCAGGCTGATCCAGATACAGATCCCCGCCGCCACGGCAAACAGCAGCACCCACGGCAGCAGCGCCGCACGGGTAGCACCGTACCCGCCATTATCGATATCGTAATGACCAAAAATCGACATGATCCACAGGGCGACAAACAGATAGGTTAGCCCCATCGCTTTACTGGTGGTGTACAGATGGCGTTTGCGCAGCATCCCACGCAGCCACCAGCACAGGGCCAGCAGCGCGCCGCCGAAGAAGATAAAGCGCATCGGGTAGCTCATCCCCAGCCAGTAGGCTCCCCAGCCGGACATATAGCCAGTCTCTGCGCCGAACCAGTTGCCAAGCGAGAGCAAAAAGAACAGCCACACCAGGCCAGAGCGGCCTAAGAACCCGACCAGCCCATAAATGACGCAACCCAGCAGGAACAGCGGCGCGATATGGCCGCTGCCGGTATCAAGCCGCTCCCCCAGTTGCCAGAGGGCGATGGCGGTAAAAAATACGCCGAGGAATAAAATCGCCTCGGTGCTGTAGTGCCACTGCGTTTCCCGCCGCTGGCGGCTGAATCCCCACAGATAGAACAGCACGGCAACCAGCGCAGGCAGCCCGATGCGGGCGAGGGTTGAGAAGGCAAAAAATTCAATAATGCGCGCCATCAGTTCGCTGTCAGCAAACAGGCTACCGATAGCGATGATGACGCAGGCGATAGCCGTCCAGAAGGCGTAGCGACTGAGGCGCTGCCAGTCCAGGGTGACGCGTTTTAAGCTACTGGCCAGACGTTGATGCTCGTCGGGGGTGAGTGCCCCTTCCTGTTGCCACTCGGTGAGGGCGCGGCGCAGGAGGCGTTCCTGCTTGCGGGTGACGTTCATTTTGCCTGCTCCGTCAGCCACGCCAGCGCGCGCTCGCCTGCATCATCCACTGGCAGATAAACCAGCAGCCGCGAGCCGTTGCGCGGGGCGGAGTACCAGTACATCTGCTGGAGATGAAAATCGCCCAGCTCAGGATGGGTAAAGAGCTTGAGCTGGTTTTCCACGCCGCGCACGTCGTTGCGCTGGTGCCACAGGGTTTTGAACTCCTCAGAGACCGCAAAGAAGCGCGCCAGTTTGGCCTCCCACTGCGGATCGCCCCGGTGCTCGGCCATCGCCGCGCGGAAGTAAGAGACAAAGATCGGCAGCACGTCATCGCGCTTACCGAGGCGGGCGCGCCACGCCGGGTGGGTAAGGAACAGATAAATACAGTTACGGTCTTCCGGGGGAATGGTGTTGAAATCCACGCCCATCAGATGACCGAAGCTGTCGTTCCACGCCACGATATCGAAATTTGGTTTCTGAATGCTGGCAGGTTTTGGCATCAGGGTGTCCAGCAGACGACGGGTGCCCTCGCTGATCCCCTCACAGCAGACCGCCTGAGGTGCTTCGCCCGGTGGCAATCCGGCCAGCAGGAACAGGTGCCGGGCTTCGGTCGGGGTACACTGCAAGGCTTTCGCCACCGCCGCCATCACCGCGCTGGAGGGGTTCACATCCCTGCCCTGCTCAAGCCAGGTGTACCAGGTTACGCCCACGTCGGCCAGCAGGGCCACCTCTTCCCGGCGCAGGCCCGGCGTGCGACGGCGGCCGCTGCGCGGTAAGCCGAGGCGCTGCGGATCGAGACTTTCTCGTCGGGCGCGTAAAAATGCGCCCAGCTGTTTACGGGTGTCATCCTGGAGTGAGGTGACGGGTTCAGACATCAGCGCCATATTGCCCCCTGCATGGTAGTACCAGTACCAGTATAAGCAAGAACTGGTACCCGTTTATCAGATGGTTGATGCTACGACGCTACGCTGTTTGACGCAATGGAGTCACCATGAATACGTCAGTTGTTTCACCGGGCCGGGCAGGCCTGATATTGCTGTTAACTGGCCAGATGCTGCCGCTGATTGATACCTCAATCACCAACGTGGCGCTGGATTCTATTACCCACTCCCTGCACGCCACCGCCACCGAACTGGAGCTGATTGTTGCCCTCTACGGCGTGGCCTTTGCCGTCTGCCTGGCGCTCGGCAGCAAGCTGGGGGATAACCTTGGCCGTCGTCGTCTGTTTATGTGGGGCGTGGCGAGCTTTGGCCTGGCCTCGCTGCTGTGCGGCATGGCGGGGAATATCGAGCAACTGCTGGCCGCGCGCGTCGTCCAGGGTGCCGGGGCGGCGCTGATCATGCCGCAAATTCTCGCCACCCTGCACGTGACGCTCAAAGGCAGCGCCCACGCGAAGGCGATTAGCCTGTTTGGCGGCATCGGCGGGATTGCGTTTATCGTCGGGCAGATGGGCGGTGGCTGGCTGGTGTCGGCGGATATCGCCGGGCTGGGCTGGCGTAACGCCTTCTTTATCAACGTGCCGATCTGTCTGCTGGTGCTGGCCCTGAGCCGTCGCTACGTGCCGGAAACCCGCCGCGATACGCCGTCGCGCATCGACTGGCCGGGCACCGCGCTGCTGGCCGTCATCCTCTGCTGCCTGCTGTTCCCGATGGCGCTCGGTCCGCAGTGGCACTGGTCATGGCCGCTGAAGGCCATGCTTATCGCCATTGTTCCGCTGGCCGGGTTAATGGCGCTGAATGCGCGTAAAAAAGAGCGCGAAGGTGCCCACCCGCTGATCCCGCCGCGTCTGCTACAACTCGGCAGCATCCGTTTCGGGGTGCTGATTGCGGTACTCTTTTTCAGCGTCTGGTCCGGGTTTATGTTCTGCATGGCGCTGACCATGCAAACCGGTCTGGGAATGGCACCTTGGCAGTCCGGTAACAGCTTTATCGCCCTCGGCGTGACGTACTTTGTCTCGGCGTGGTTTGCCCCGCGCCTGATTGCCCGCTACAGCACCAGCACGATTTTGCTGACCGGTCTGGCAATCCAGATAACCGGTCTGCTGGCGTTGATCGCCACCTTCCGCTACTGGGGAATGGCGAACACTGCCCTGACCCTCGCCCCGGCGACAGGGCTGGTGGGCTACGGCCAGGCGTTGATTGTGAACAGCTTCTACCGTATCGGGATGCGCGATATTCAGCCCGACGACGCCGGGGCCGCCAGCGCCATTCTCAGCACCCTGCAACAGGCGGCGCTTGGCCTCGGCCCGGCCCTGTTTGGCGCGATCTTACTTCATGCCCTGCACAACCATCACGGGGATTACGCCCAGGCGATTAACGTCTTCCTGGTTGTCGAAACCGTCATGATGCTCGTGCTGGCACTCGCCACCCTGCGGCTGCGCCACCGCCTCTGCCTGCCGGTGGTGAAGACCTGTCAGGCGGTAAAATAAGCCTGCGAATTTGCATAATAGATCCGCAGCCGCCATTATGGCGGCTGCATTAATACAGGAGACGTTATGCAGGAGTTCATTTCCCTGATCGAAGAGTCAGGCATTGAAATTAATCACACCACTTCAATCGCGATCATCTTTGGCATTATTTTTCTTACCGCCGTCATTATTCACTTTATTCTGCACAAAATCGTGCTGCGGGCTTTTGAAAAACGCGCCCGGGCCAGCAGCCATTTATGGCTGCAAATCATTACCGAGAATAAGTTATTTCACCGTCTGGCCTTTACCCTGCAGGGGATAATCGTCAATGTCCAGGCGGTATTGTGGCTGCAAAAAGGCAGCGATGCGGCAGAAATACTCACCACCTGCGCAAAGCTGTGGGTAATGGTGTATGCCCTGCTGGCGTTTTTCTCGCTGCTGGACGTGATCTTCAATCTGTCGCAAAAAATGGCCACCGCCTCGCAGCTGCCGCTGAAGGGGATTTTCCAGGGCATTAAGCTGGTGAGCGCCATTCTGGTGGGGATCCTGATTATCTCCCTGCTGATCGGCCAGTCCCCCGCCATTCTGATTAGTGGCCTGGGGGCGATGGCGGCGGTGCTGATGCTGGTGTTCAAAGACCCCATTTTAGGGCTGGTGGCGGGCATTCAGCTCTCCGCCAACGACATGCTCAAGCTCGGCGACTGGCTGGAGATGCCGAAATACGGTGCCAACGGTACGGTGACCGACATCGGCCTGACCACCGTCAAGGTGCGTAACTTCGATAACACCATCACCACTATCCCGACCTGGGCGCTGGTCTCCGATGCCTTCATCAACTGGAGCGGCATGTCGGCCTCTGGCGGACGGCGCATTAAGCGCAGCCTGAACATCGATACCACCAGCATCCATTTTCTCGACGAGCAGGAACAACAGCAGTTAATACAGGCGAAGCTGCTGAAGCCCTATATGGCCACGCGCCACGAAGAAATTACGCTGTGGAATCAGGAGAATGGCGAAGGTGATTCGGTTCTGAACATGCGCCGGATGACCAATATTGGCACCTTCCGCGCCTACCTGAATGAATATCTGCGCAACCATCCGCGTATTCGCCAGGATATGACCCTGATGGTGCGGCAATTAGCACCGGACGCCAACGGGCTACCGATTGAAATATATGCGTTTACCAACACCGTGATCTGGGCGGAATATGAAGCCATTCAGGCCGATATTTTCGACCATATTTTCGCGGTGATTGATGAATTTGGTCTGCGCATTCACCAGACGCCGACCGGAAACGATATTCGCTCACTGGCAGGCGTTCTGGCGAAATAACTCAGCTACTGGCGCGGGAAATAAAGCGCCAGTTCATCATCACCCGTTCGGTGGGGGCGTCGGGGTTGTCGATTTTATTCAGCAGCAGATCGACCGCCTTACGCCCGATATCCCGCGACGGCTGCTTGATGGTGCTGAGCGGCGGCGAGACCATTTCAGAGAGTTCAGTGCCGTCGAACCCCACCACGGCGATATCCTGCGGGATACGCAGACCGGCCTTTTCGATGGCGCGCAACGCACCAGCGGCCAGGGTATCGGACACCGCAAAAACCGCATCCGGGCGCGGTTCCGCCGCCAGTAGTCGGGTCATGGCCGCCATGCCGGCCGCCGCGCTGAGATCGCTGGCGTACTCAATGGCCTGATACGATAGATCGCGCAGGTGCAGCACGCTTTTGTAGCCCCGCTCGCGCAGGCGGGCATATTTGTAGCTCAGGTCGTGGTTGATCAGGGCGATACGCTGACGCCCGCCGTCGGCCAGGCGGCTGACCACGTGCTGGGAGGCATCGACGTCGTTAATGCCGACGCAGGAGACTGCCCCCGCATCGGCATATTCAGCGCACTGCACCCAGGGCGCATCGCCAATCAGCGCCGCCAGCTCGGTGAGCCGGGTAAACGCATCCATGGTGATAATGCCATCGACCATTTTGCCGGTCAGCAGGCTTAGCCCTGAACGGGAACGTTCAATATCGGAGCCGGAGTTGCACAGCAGAATGCGATAGCCGTTTTTCTCTGCCTGCTCCTCAATGCCTTTCACCACCTCAGCACAGAACGGGTTAGCAATGTTGGAAACCATCACCAGGATCATAAAGCTGCGCGAGGTGCGCAGCTGACGGGCAAGAAGATTGGGCTGATAGTTAGCCTCTTTAATCGCCTGCAAGACGCGATCGCGATTTTTGGCTTTGACGGTATCGCTGTTATTCAGCACACGCGATACCGTCGCCACCGAGACGCCCGCCAGTTGGGCGATTTTCTGAATTGACATAGCGACGAGTGATCCTGCAGTTAGCGTTAGCAGCAGGCTACCATAAATTCATTGCCCGGCGTACCGGGCAAGGTGTTACTGCGCGACGCTGACCCAGCGCTGCTGCTGATGGCTTTTCACTATGGCATCAATGATATACATCACGTTCGCCCCGTCATGGAAGGTGGCAAACAGCGGCTTTTCGGGCATCCTGCCCGCCTGTACCGCCCGATAAAACTGCGCCATCATGTTCTTAAACGCATCCGGCCAGCCTTCGATGTGGCCGCCCGGGAAGTGGGCGCTGTCGGCCACGTCACGGTTCATCAGCCCCGGATCGTCCGTCAGCGTCTGGTTAGCCTGCGCGCGATGGCCGACCCACAGCTGCTGGGGCACCTCCTGATCCCAGGCCACGGAGCCGTCGCTGCCGTTCACCTCCAGGCTCAGGCGGTTTTTCCGTCCGGCGCTCACCTGCGAGACGTTAAAGCTGCCCTTGCTGCCATCGTCGAAGCGGAACAGCACCGAGCCAAAATCCTCGGTGGTGACGGGTTTGTCTTCATAGACGGCGTCGGCTGCCTGGCTGAAGGTCTGATGACCGGCCACGTTCGCCTTGCGGGTCGGCCAGACGATAGAGAGGTCAGCCATGACCTCAGTGATGCGCCGCCCGGTAATAAACTGGATTGTGTCGCACCAGTGGGAACCGATATCGGCCACCGCACGCGACGCCCCCCCGAGCGCGGCGTCGACACGCCAGTTGTAATCTGTTTCCAGCAACATCCAGTCCTGCAAATAGCTGCCATGGGCGGCAAACAGCCGTCCGAGCGTGCCCGCCTCCACCATGCTCGCCGCCTGGCGTACCATAGCAAACTGGCGATAAACAAAGCTCACGCCGTGCACCACGCCCGCCTGCTCCGCCAGCGCAACCAACTCCCGCGCCTCGTCCGGGGTCATGCACAGCGGTTTTTCGGAAAAGACATGCTTCCCGGCACGCAGGATCTGGCGGTTGATCTCCGCATGCAGATGGTTTGGCGTGCAGTTGTGGACCACGTGGAGATCCGGGTGCGCCAGCAATGCCTCCACGCTGCCGTAGGCATGGGGGATGTTCAGTGCCCGGGCCTTCTCCTCGGCCTGTGCCTGGGTGCCGTCGCACAGGGCGACAACCTGCACAAAGCCGAGACGGCGCAGGGCTTCGATGTGCGCCGGGCCGATAAAGCCGCTGCCGATAATGCCGACGTTAATCATGAAGTTCTCCTGCGGCGAAATCGTCAAACGCCCGGTCGGAGACCGGAATAATGTGGCGGGAGATAAACTCACGCCCTTCCCGTGCGCCGGTATCGCCCTCTTTCAGGCAACACTCCCACTCCAGAACCGCCCAGCCGTCGTAGTCGTACTGCGTCAGCTTGCTGAAGATGCCCTTGAAATCGATCTGCCCGTCGCCCGGCGAGCGAAAGCGCCCTGCGCGGTTAATCCAGCTTTGATAGCCGCCATACACGCCGCTGCGTCCGTTGGGGCGGTACTCGGCATCTTTAACGTGAAACGCCTTGATGCGGGTATGGTAGTGGTCGATAAAGGCCAGATAATCCATCTGCTGTAGCAGCAGGTGGCTCGGATCGTAGAGAATGTTGCAGCGCGGATGGTTATCCACCAGCGCCAGAAAACGCTCGAAGGTCACGCCGTCGTGCAGATCTTCTCCGGGGTGGATCTCATAGCAGACATTCACCCCCTGCTCGTCGAAGGCGTCCAGAATCGGACGCCAGCGGCGGGCCAGCTCGCTGAACGCCTCCTGGAAACGCGCCTCGTTATGGGGCGGCCAGGGATACATCCACGGCCAGGCCAGCGAGCCCGAGAAGGTGGCATGGGCGGTCAACCCAAGCCGTGCCGATGCGACCGCCGCCTTTTTCACGATATCGGTGGCCCACGCCTGGCGGGCAGCGGCATTACCGCGCACCGCCTGCGGGGCGAAGTTATCAAACGCCTCGTCATAGGCCGGATTCACGGCGATAAGCTGACCTTCCAGATGGGTGGACAGCTCGCTTACCACCAGTCCGTGCTGCGCCAGCTTGCCGCTTATCTCATCGCAGTAGGTCTGGCTTTCTGCCGCCAGCTCCACGTCAAATATCGCCTTGTGATTGCAGGGAATTTGCAACGCTTTGTAGCCTTTTTCCGCTGCCCAACCTGCCAGCCCGTCGAGCGTGTTAAACGGGTGTTGCCCGCCGATAAACTGCGACAGAAAAATGCCTGGACCTTTAATTGTCCTCATACCACCTCCAGTTAGTGCGCCTTTTCTTCGTCATATTTGAACGAGAAGAGGAAAATCAGCGCGATGACCGCAGCCGCCACCGCCGGGATCCACCAGAAGGTGACCCAGGCTTGTGGAACGGTCTGCCCCGCCACCAGGCGGTTGTACAGCGCGCCGGAAATCTGTGAGCCGAGCAGCATGCCGATACCGTAAGTGAACATCACGATCATGCTCTGCGCCTGGCCTTTTACCTTTTCGCCCGCCACGCGGTCGGTGTAGATAAAGCCCACCACAAAGAAGAAGTCATAGCAGACGCCGTGCAGCAGGATGCCGAGATACAGCAGGATACGTCCCTCTTCGCTCATGCCCAGGGCAAACATGGCGTAACGGACGAACCACGCCAGCATGCCGATCAGCAGCATGTATTTCACGCCCAGACGGCGGAACAGCAGCGGGATCACCAGCATGAAGAAGATTTCAGACATCTGGCCAAAGGACATGGCGGTACTGACATCAGCGATACCGGCATCGGCCAGATAGGACGCGGTGTAGGCGTAGTAAGTGCCCAGCGGAACGGAGATCAGCATCGCGCACAGGCAGAAGATAAAGAAGTGACGGGTTTTCAGCAGCGCGAAGGCGTCGGCGCAGAAGAGATCGCGCATCTGCACTGGCATCCCTTTGGCCGGCGCCGGCGTGTGCGGCAACGTCAGGCTATAGAGCGCCAGCAGGACGGAGCTGGCCGCCGCTACGTGGAAGATGGTGACGCTGGACGCCACGCCGGTCACGCCGATAAAGATCCCGGCCACAATCCAGCCAATAGTGCCGAATACGCGAACCACCGGGAAGGTCTTATCGACGTTCGCCAGGCTGTGGAAGGCAATGTTGTTGGTCAATGCCAGGGTCGGCATGTAGCAGAGCGTGTAGCCAAACAGCAGGCCGATCAGCAGCGCACCGTTTTCCGCAATTAATGCCCCCGGCACGAACCACAGGATTGCCGCGCCAGCGAGGTGCATTACCGCCATCACCTTTTGCGAGGCGAAGAAGCGGTCCACCAGCATGCCGAGGACAAACGGCGACAGAATAGAGGCAATCGGCCCGGCAGAAAAAGCATCGCCGATCAGCAATGACATGTTGTGCTGGGTCATGACCAGACCGAGGGTAACTGACCAGCTACCCCAGATAAAAAATTGCAGGAACATCATCAGCGACAGGCGCGGCACCAGCATCCGGTGCTGCCCTATCACCTTTCCACTACTTTCAGTTGTTGACACCATGATCATCCCCACCCTTAAAAAGTAATCGATTACAAACCGTATCAAATGAAAAGTAATCGATTACAAAATAAAGATCCTGTGGATCGATTCAGAAGTGCGAGGAGGGTCACGATAAAGGTTTGGATTGGGGCGAGCAGGTGCCGGGTGAGAGGTGCGCCTTGCCCGGAATAGGGGTTGTCAGGCTTGTGAGAGCGCCGCGCCGCAATATAGTTGCAGTTGCAGTTATAGCCTTTTGGCTATAATCTTTTATAGCCAAAAGGCTATAAGGAAATAGTTATGTGGGAAGTCGAAACAACGGATACGTTTGACAAGTGGTTTAACCACCAGACACAAGCCTTGAAAGAAGATGTCCTGGCTATAATGCATATCCTCTCAGAGTACGGTCCACAGCTGGGCCGTCCCTGGGTCGATACAGTTAAAAACTCACATTACGCGAATTTGAAAGAGCTACGCATTCAGCATGCAGGGGATCCGGTTCGTGCTTTTTTTGCCTTCGATTCTGTTCGTAAAGCCATAATTTTATGTGCTGGAAATAAGACGGGAAAAAATGAAAAGCGATTCTATAAAGATATGATCACCATGGCTGACGCTGAATTCAGCGATTATCTGGCGAGTAAGGAGGCCGAATGGCTACGTTAAAAGAACTCATGGCCCAGCAGAGCCAGGAAAGTCAGGAGCGAATTGCCGCTAAAGTTGAGGATCTGCGCATTATTGTCGCGCTCAACCAGCTCCGGGAAGAACTCAACATATCGCAAACTGAACTTGCTGCCGCGATGGGGGTTAAACAGCCTACCGTTGCGAAAATTGAGCAACCGGATAATGATCCGCGTCTTTCTACGCTTAAACGCTATGTTACGGCATTAGGGGGTGAAGTGAGTATTGATGTCATTCTGCCCACCGGGAAGCGGGTGGCGTTTCATTTTTGATTACCCTGCGGCATTTTTGCGGTTAGTGCTGTGCTTACCTGGTTTACGGTTTTTGTAGGCTGTTACAAGCGCCGCGCCGCAATGCGAAAACGGGAATGGTGCGGCCTGAAGCCCTCTCCCACCGGGAGAGGGCCAACGCTTTACTTTCTGGAAAGTTTAAAGGCCGCAAACAGGAACACAATCCACACCGGCAGCAGGATGGCCGAGGTGCGCATGCCGTCCATGGTGCACATCAGCACCAGGATCATCGCCAGGAAGGCGATACAGAGATAGTTACCCGCCGGATAGAGCAGCGCTTTGAACTGCGTCTCGCGTCCTTTGCGGCGCATCGCCGCGCGGAACCGCAGGTGCGCCAGGCAGATCATGATCCAGTTCAGCAGCAGGGTCGCGACCACCAGCGCCATCAGCAGGCCAAAGGCTTCGTGCGGCAGCAGGTAGTTGACCAGCACCACCAGCGAGGTAATGCCCCCGGAGAGCAGCAGCGAGTTCACCGGGACGCCGCGACGGCTGACGCGGGTTAAAAACTTCGGCGCGTTACCCTGTACGGAGAGGCCAAACAGCATGCGGCTGTTGGAGTAGACGCCGCTGTTATAGACCGACAGCGAGGCCACCAGAATCACAAAGTTCAGCGCCGACGCCACCACGTTGCTGTTCAGATCGTGGAAAATCATCACAAACGGGCTGCTGTCAGACTTCACTTCCACCCACGGGTAGAGCGCCAGCAACACCACCAGCGAACCGATATAAAACAGCAGAATACGGTACACCACCTGGTTGACCGCTTTCGGGATACTTTTATGTGGGTCCTGCGCTTCAGCGGCGGTAATGCCGATCAGCTCCAACCCACCAAACGAGAACATGATCACCGCCAGCGACAGCACCAGCCCTTTCCAGCCAGTCGCGAGGAAGCCGCCGTGCTGCCACAGGTTGTCGAGGGTCGCCCGCTCGCCGCCGTGGCCGGAGAACAGCAGCCACAGGCCAAAGCCGATCATACCGATGATGGCCAGCACCTTAATTAAGGCGAACCAGAACTCGGTCTCTCCGTACAGGCGCACGTTCACCAGGTTAACGGCGTTAATGATGATGAAGAATACCGCCGCCCAGATCCAGGTGGGTACCTCTGGCAGCCAGTACTGCATATAGATGCCCGCGGCGGTCAGCTCTGCCATCCCCACCAGCACGAACATCACCCAGTAGTTCCAGCCAGAGAGGAAACCGGCGAACGGCCCCCAGTATTTATAGGCAAAATGGGCAAAGGAACCGGATACCGGCTCTTCTACCACCATCTCGCCGAGCTGGCGCATGATCAGAAAAGCGATAATGCCCGCGATGGCATAACCCAGCAGCACGGCAGGACCGGCCATCTGAATGGCAGGACCGATGCCGAGAAACAGCCCGGTGCCGATAGCGCCACCGAGTGCGATAAGTTGAATATGTCGGTTCTGTAAACCACGATGCAGCGTCGGTGTCTGTTCCGACGAGGCTTCAGTAACACCAGTACCTGAAGCGGATGACGCGTTTTTCACGTCTTACCCCTGTCTCTTTTTATGGAAGGGGCACCTTTTAACACTTCAGGCAGACGGGAGCAAGTTAAACGCCGGGCAACGGTTGCTGCCCGGCGGGAGGCTATCACGAACCGATAATACCGCCGTCCGCTCTGGTGATGACCACCGTTGAGGCGCGAGGACGCCCTTGCGGATTGTTATCCGGCCAGTTAGAAACGGCGCGCGGGTTTGCCGGGTCGGTAATATCGTCCCCGCCCTCCCCCGGATGCTGAATATTAATAAACAGCGTGCGGTTGTCCGGGGTGAACGCAATGCCGGTGATTTCGCAGCCGCGTGGGCCAGTCAGGAAGCGGCGATACTCGTTGGTGCCCGGAATGGTCGCCACCATCTGGTTATTGCCCATCCCCTCATAGGCTTTCTTGTTAATGGTGCTGGAGGAGACGTCGGTCTGGATCCAGAGCACGCCCTGATGGTCAAACGACAGGCCGTCCGGGCTGCCAAATTCGGCCCCCTTCATGCTGCCTTTCGCCTTTTCATCCGCAGTGTCCGTTCGCCCGGCCAGCACCAGGATGTCCCATTTAAAGCGTAACGCTGCCGGATCGCCGCCCTCTTCGTGCCAGTGCATGATGTGGCCAAACGTGTTGTTTGCTCGCGGGTTGGCTGCATCCACCGGCGCTTTGCCCTCTTTGCCGCGATCGCTGTTGTTGGTCAGCGTGCAGTAAACGCTGCCGCTGTTATGGGGATCGACCGCAATCCACTCAGGACGGTCCATCTTAGTCGCCCCCACGGCGTCGGCCGCCAGACGGGTTTTAATCAGCAGGTCGCCCTGATTGTCGAACCCTTTGCTCTTATCCAGGCCGTTCTGGCCAAACACCAGCGGCAGCCACTCGCCGGAGCCGTCATCGTTGAATCTGGCGACATAGAGCGTGCCAGCGGAGAGCAACTGCATGTTGGCTTCGCGATCCGCCGGATTGTAATGGTTGTCGGAAACAAATTTGTAGATGTACTCAAACTTCTGGTCATCCCCCATATAGGTGACCACGCGCTTATCGGCGGCCAGGGTGACGGCGGCCCCTTCGTGTTTGAAGCGACCCAGCGCGGTGTGCTTGCGCGGCGTGGAGTTCGGGTTGTACGGATCGATTTCGACCACCCAGCCAAAGCGATTCGGCTCGTTAGGGGTTTTATCCACGTTGAACCTGTCGTCCACCTCGCTCCAGCGGTAGGACTCATCGCTGTCGCTGATGCCGTAGCGCTTCTCCAGCGCGTTACGCTCGCTTTTTTTGACGAAAATATCCGACCAGTTCTCTTCGCAGGTGAGATAGGTTCCCCAGGGGGTATAACCGTTAGCGCAGTTTTGCATGGTGCCGAGCACCTGCTCGCCCTGCGGATCGGCGGCGGTTTTCATTAACGCCTGCTGACGCGCCGGGCCGGTGAGCTGCATCGGGGTATTTACCGTGATACGGCGGGCAAAGCCGGAGGGGCGCACCACTTCCCAGTCGCTGCCGCTCTTTTTCACTTCGATAATCGACACGCCCATCGCGTTCTGGCCTTTACGCGCCTTCTCCAGGCTCCAGTTGGCGGTGCCGTCGGTAAAGAGCATACCGTTGTCGATATACTCGTGATTCATCGCCAGCAGGCCATGGGCGGGATCCTGCTCCCCTTGCGGCAGGCTAAACCACGCCATGCCGTCATGGTGCATACCCGCCTGTGCCGCCTGCTCGTCTGTCGTGTTGCTGGCGTCAAATTTGAAGGCTGGCAGATTGCCCTTGATGCCGGTGGCGTCGCCCCAGCGATAGAAAGGACGTGCAATGTAGCCCTCGGGCACCCTGACCGCATCGTCGGTTGAGACCGGAATGCTGGTAAAACCGAGCGAGACCGCTTTGCTCAGGGCTGAAGGCTGTGACACCGCGGCCAGAGCGTTTTCAGGCTTGAGTAAAAAAGGGAAAGAGGCGGCGGCACCGGCAACGGCACCCATCTGCAGGAAACGGCGGCGGGAGAGGAACATCTCCGCCACGGTGGAAAATACCGGGTTAGCGCTGGGATTGCTGACATCATCGCGATGTTCTTTTTTGAATACGGACTTAAGAGGTTTACCCACGATGGCTTCCTTTCTTTAGGCTAAGAAATGACAAAGTGGGAACACTATAAGAACAATTTGTTACATTTTTATAACAGGCGGACGGTGGGGCATCCCTGCCCCGATAACGAGGGTCGAACTCAGAACTCGTAGCCGACAGAGACCTTAAAGGTACGCGGCTCACCCTGGAACAGGTAAGTGCCGCTGTCGTCAACGCTTGACCAGTAGTTTTCGTCGGTGACGTTTTCAATGCCAGCGCGAACGGTCATCTGGTTCTGGTCATTGTTGACCGCGAAGCGGTAACGCATGCCCAGATCCAGGGTGGTGTAGCTGTCCAGCTTTTTGCTGTTGGCCAGATTGGCATACTGCGAACCGGAGTGGTTCACACGGGCGGTGGCGGTCAGGCCGTCGACAGGCTTGATGTCATACTCCGCACCCAGCACGCCGTAGAACGACGGAACGCCAATGGCATCGTTGCCCTGATTAACGCCGTTGTTGGTTTTGGTCAGCTCCGCCTGCAGCCAGGTGGCGCTGGCATTCAGACGCAGGCCCAGCGTCGGCTCGCCAAAGACGTTCAGCTCGATGCCGCGGTTACGCTGCTCTGCATCCAGCCCGTAATATTTGGTCTGGCTGTCGAGAATGGCAGACGGCATTTTAATTTCAAACAGGGCCAGCGAGCCGCCAACGCGACCGAAGTCAGCCTTCACGCCCACTTCGTTCTGCTTAGAGTGGACGATACCGGTGCTCTGGCCGTAGTTGATGGCGGTGTTAGGCGCGGTTTTACCCGGCTGCAACGCTTCGGTGTGGTTAGCGTACAGCGAGATTTCGTCCCAGGGTTTGTACACCACGCCATAGGTAGGCATCCAGCGGTCGCCGTCGAAGCTATCGCCAGCGTTTTCCAGGCCGGTGACTTTGTTATACCCGCGAATGACCACTTTCTGATGGCGCGCCCCGACGGTGAATAGCAGTTTGTCGTCCAGCACGCCGAGGGTGTCGCTCAGCAGCCAGCCCTGGGTTCGGGTGCGGCCGCTGGTCAGCGGATCGCTGTAGTTACCGCCCGCCCCATTGGAGTTGGTGCTCGGTGGCGCATCCACACCGGTGTTGTGGTAGATATTGGTGACCGGGTTATCCTTCGCCGCCGACATTTTCCAGGCAATTTTCTCGTTTTTGGTCATCGCCGAGTAGCCGACGTTAACCTTATGGGTCACAAAGCCGGTCGCAAAGTTACCGCGGATCCCCGCCATGCCGCTTACGCTGTCGCTGATACGGTTGGTATCCAGGCGGCTCGCGGTGGCTTTGCCGCTCTTATCCACCAGCTTCGCACCGCTGTACAACCCTTCTTCATGGGCGTGTTGCGCCCCCAGACCGGTATAGGCGGTCCAGTTGTCGCTGATGTCGTACTCGCTGCGCCACATGCCAAATTCGTTTTCGATATTGCTATAGGCCCATTTCTGCGAGTAGTTGCGATCGTTTTTCGGCGGCTCTGGCACGAAATCTACGCCAGAGATGTTGACCCCGGTTTCCGAGCCATGGAAGGTTTTCTTCTGATACCCAAAGTCCACGGAGGTACGGAAGTCATCTCCCGCATAGTCCAGACCGGTGGACAGCAGCGTGGTGCGGCGGCGGTCGTTAGCAACCGGCGCTTCGCCTTCACGGTGCACCACGTTGACGCGGGCACCAAACTGGTCGCTGTCGCCGAAGCGACGACCGGCATCAAGGGTGGTGCCAATCTGCGAATCCGAGGTGTAGTCCACGCCCACTTTCGCCTGCGGCGTTGCCCCCGCGTGTTTCGGTTCGAGGTTAATCATGCCGCCCACGCCAGAGCTGGCCGCGCCGTTCATCAGGGAGTTGGCACCTTTGAAGATCTCAATGCGATCCACCATCTGTGCGTCCACCACCTGACGCGGCAGCACGCCGGAGAGGCCGCCGAAGGTCATGTCATCCCCGTCGAACTTCAGGCCACGAATGCGATAGCTTTCTGCGCTGTTGCCGTAGCCCTGTACGGACTGGACGCCCGCATCGTTAGCCACCACGTCAGCAATGGTGTGCGCCTGCTGATCTTCCACCAGTTTGGAGGTGTAGCTGATGATGTTAAAGGGGACGTCCATCGCATTTTGCTGACCGAGCATCCCCATGCGACCGCCGTTCGCCACCTGCCCGTCCAGGAAGGCTGGCACCAGCTGGTCGCCGCCGGGTTTAAAATCGCTGGCGGCAGACTGCACCACGATGGTCTCTTCTTTTTTGCTCTCCGCTGCCACCGCGGAATGGGCGATGGCGCCTATAGCGAGTGCCAGCAGCGTTTTGTTCATTTTTCTGGTGTGGTTCATGATTAACTCGTTCAAATTTCGCGCAAAATGGCCCGTTGCCGGGCCTGAGTTGTTATGAGAAAGCTTATTTCAGGGCGATACGCACAACGCTGT
This sequence comes from Leclercia sp. 1548, assembly GCF_050435045.1. Lineage (NCBI taxonomy): Bacteria > Pseudomonadati > Pseudomonadota > Gammaproteobacteria > Enterobacterales > Enterobacteriaceae > Leclercia > Leclercia sp. 1548. Next base: position 88,651 of record NZ_JBNDJP010000006.1, read on the forward strand.
CCGGCCCGTTAGTCGAGTGGTCTTTGTTGAACGCCTGCTTAACGGTGACGTACAGCGTCTGGCCGTCAGCCGACAGCAGCAGGCTGTTCGGGTTCGGCGGCAGATCCCACGTCTGCTTGACGGCATAGGTGGTGGCATCGAGGCTCAGCAGCTTGCCGCTTTCACGCTGGGTGATGTACAGCTCGTTGCGTTTGGCGTTGAACTTCACCGCCAGCGAGTCGCCGACGTCGAGCTGTTTAATGATTTCACCGGTATGGATGTCCAGCACCAGGGTGGTTTTGGCTTTCGAGTTGTCGGTGACAAACAGGCGGCCCGTCGCGCTGTCTTCCGCGAGGTTCAGCAGCAGCGCCGGTTTATCCCCGAGCGGCTTCCAGCGTTTTTCAATGCGGTTGCGCTTAGGATCCAGGATCAGAATCTCTCCCCCGCCATTCGCCACGTAGATGCGTTGGGTCTGTTCAGACCACATCAGACCGGTGACCCACTGGCCCGCGTTCTGGATGGTCTTTTTCAGCTTCAGTGTTTTTGCATCTACCACCCAGATCACCGCCGGATCGGCCACGCCGCCGATGTAGAGCACGTCGTTATGCAGCAGCACCTGGCGCGCGCCGTACGGGAAGCCCTCTTTGTTGCGCTCGGTGAACAGCAGGCGCTGTTTCACTTTGCCATCGGCGGTGTTGATGGCGCTGATCCCGCCGTCCAGTGAGTTGGTGGTATAAAGGGTCTGGCCGTCCTCAGAGATCGCGAGGGCGAAGTTTTTCAGATCGGTATGGCTGCGGCCGATGGTTTTCAGGGTCGCCGGATCGAGCTTGTACACCACCCCGCCCTGCACATCCTTGAAACCTTCCGAGCTGGCAACGTACAGCGCATCGCCTTTCGGGCTCATAACCATTTCGTACAGGCCGTCAGCCAGATCGCGTTTAACGACGTTGGTCTGCGCCGGGGCGGCAGGTTTCGGGGCATCAGCAGCGGGAGCGGTGGTCGCGGTGTGTTGAGCGGCGCAGCCGCTGAGTGAGACAGCAACCAGCAGCGCCAGGGCGGACAATTTTTTTGACATCAGGAACATCCTTTACCGTGCAAATCGAATTTGAGGTGGACGTCTGCGTCGCATATACATTGCGATTAGAAGTGTGATTTCGGGCCATCAGGCCTGTGCAGCGTCCACCGTTAACACTCAGTGTTCCGTGTGAGATCTGCACTCACTGTTGATGCGGGAAAGTCCCTACGCGCCCACAAACACTAAAGAGAATGAGAACTATACTCATTATCCTTCTGTAATCAAGTGTAAACAGGGTCACAAAGTAAAAAAGCGGTTCAAAAACATCCCGGTAATGGCTCGGGGTTATCCTGTCGTGGAAGAGAGGTTCGGAGAGGTGCGGTTGGTTAACACGCCGCTGTGAGGTGTGGCGGGAATAGAGATTTGTGGCGGGTCGATAGCGTGATCGTCTTCGGGAAAGCTTGCCCCTGAATGTCTGTCTGAAGGGGGAGTCAATAGCCCAGGCCGATCATGTATGCCTTTAGCACAGCGATTTATGCCGGGGGTTTTGCTAGCCGTTACCGGCCAGTAAGCTTATCCATCGGGTTATTGCCCTTACTCGCAAGTTCTCCATCTGTCGCTTTCAAAACCGGCGTCGGGCTTTCCGACAGCGCCGCCATTCCCAGCGCCGAGGCGATGCCGCTTGCGATCGTCTCATCGGAAAACGGCACGTTCCCATTTTCCTGATGAATAATGGCCTTGCTCAGGGCGGTTAAGACGTCAGGCGAGGCGACATCCAGCCGGGTCGTCGGTGTTACGCCGAGCGCCTGGCTGACGTTCTGTATATAGGCGGTGGTATTGTTATTATCCTGCGGCGGTGCCCAGCGGGAGATAATTTTGCTGATGGTATCCAGTCCACGCCGCTGGTAGGCGAGCAGGTTTACGCCCAGAGCGCGGATCCCATGCTCAGGAGAGGCGAAGGTAGCGAAGCGCCCGTCGGTGCCGTTCTGCCCCTGCCAGGTAAAGGCCCAACTGGCTTCCAGATTGCCGGGGTTGTTATTGCGGATGCCGCGAACGCCCCCGACGGGCGACCATGCAGGCCCGGTGTGGCTGTTTCGGTACTGGGGCAAGCGGTTCATGAGCGCCAGTTGATTTTCACTCCAGCCCTGCAGGCTGGCGTACTGCCCCAGTTGCTCAAACGAGGCGGGTGTGGCGGTAACCGATGTCTGGCGGTGGTCAGCGGGTTGCGATGTGCTTGCCGCAGGCTGGGCGATGATCGGCTGGGAAGAGAGTGTTACCTGCTGAAAGGAGGCGGGTACGCTGGTCTGCGTCATTCCGGCAGCGGGCGCCTGAGCCGATAGCGTGGCCAGTTGCTGCGTGTGAACGCTCTGCTCGTGTAAATGGTAATGCGCAATACCGGACATGATTTCAATCTGGTTCTAATAAGAAACACGAAGAGACGGAGAAATGCGACGTTATGATGCGAATGGCACGCCCTAAAGGATTCGAACCTTTGACCTACGGCTTAGAAGGCCGTTGCTCTATCCAACTGAGCTAAGGGCGCACAGAGAAGAATGTCTTCGCAGTGGTGAAGCGCGTGGAATTATACGGTCAATGACCGATGAGTCAATGGATTTTAGTACAATCCCCTTGCAGTTCATACCTATGCCCGACAACAACGCCGCTTAACAGGAAAATCCGCAAAGTGTGACTGACAGCAGCGCGCGCTTCTGACAAAATATGCTCATCCCCCCTTTCACTCCTTACAGATGGAATCTTCTCTCTGATGGCAGCAAAGATTATTGACGGTAAAACGATTGCGCAGCAGGTGCGCTCTGAGGTTGCGGAAAAAGTGGCAGCTCGTCGGGCCGCTGGAAAACGCGCCCCCGGGCTGGCCGTTGTGCTGGTCGGCAGCAACCCGGCATCGCAAATTTATGTCGGCAGCAAACGCAAAGCGTGCGAAGAGGTGGGCTTTCTCTCCCGCTCCTACGATCTGCCAGAAACCACATCCGAAGCAGAGCTGCTTGAGCTGATTGATACCCTGAACGCCGATAACGAGATCGACGGCATTCTGGTACAGCTGCCGCTGCCTGCGGGCATCGACAACGTGAAGGTGCTCGAACGTATCGCGCCTGACAAAGATGTGGACGGCTTCCACCCGTACAACGTTGGCCGTCTGTGCCAGCGTGCGCCGCGCCTGCGTCCGTGTACCCCGCGCGGCATCGTCACGCTGCTGGAGCGTTATAACATCGACACCTACGGCCTGAACGCCGTGGTGATTGGCGCGTCCAATATCGTGGGCCGTCCGATGAGCATGGAGCTGCTGCTGGCTGGCTGCACCACCACCGTCACCCATCGCTTTACCAAAAATCTGCGTCAGCACGTCGAAAATGCCGACCTGCTGATCGTCGCCGTGGGTAAGCCGGGCTTTATTCCGGGCGAGTGGATCAAAGAAGGCGCTATTGTCGTCGACGTAGGGATTAACCGTCTGGAAAGCGGCAAAGTGGTGGGGGATGTGGTTTACGAAGATGCTGCCGCCCGCGCCTCTTACATCACGCCGGTACCGGGTGGCGTAGGCCCGATGACCGTAGCAACACTGATTCAGAATACTTTGCAGGCATGCGAAGAGTATCACGACGTAGAGGAAGCGTAAGATGGCCACTTTTTCATTAGGAAAACATCCGCACGTTGAGCTGTGCGATCTGCTGAAGCTCGAAGGCTGGAGCGAAAGCGGTGCCCAGGCCAAAATCGTCATTGCTGATGGTCTGGTGAAGGTTGACGGTAAGGTTGAAACCCGCAAACGTTGCAAGATTGTTGCCGGGCAGACCGTGAGTTTTGAAGGCCAGAGCGTCACCATTACTGCCTGAGTGCGCTTACCCCTCCTCTCCCCCAAACGGAGAGGAGTCAAACGCCATGCCGGGCAAGGCGCCAGCCGCCACCCGGCAGCTTCCCTCAACAATCCCCCACGACCATCACGGTTAATTATCGATCGACTTCAAATAATCACTATTTCATCTGTTGAAATGTGAAAATTCAGTTGCGCGAAATTCAGGCTTTCCTCACGATAAGTAGAACGTTCTACTAAAACGTTCTACTCACTATAACAAGCGCTCACAGAGCGCACTCGGGGGAAATCAGCATGAGTCTGATATCAGGGTTTGTTAAATCGCTGTCGAAATTATCGATGATTGGTCGCGCCTTAATGCTGCCAATCTCACTGCTTCCTGCTGCGGGCCTGCTGTTGGCCTTCGGGGATAAGTTCCACCTGCCGCTGATGATGAATGCGGGCGGCGTTATCTTTGATAACCTGCCGATGCTGTTTGCCATCGGCTCGGCCGTGGGGCTGGCATCTGAATCCGGTATCGCGGCGCTGTCAGCGGCGGTGGCGGTATTTGTCACCAATATCACCATCGGCACCGTGCTCGGCATTACGCCGGAGATGGCCTCCCAGGGCGGTAAATACGCCATGGTGGTGGGCATCCCGACACTGCAGATGGGCGTCTTTGGCGGCCTGCTGTGCGGTATTCTCGCCGCCTGGTGTTACAACCGCTTCCACACCATGCAGTTGCCAGAGTTCCTCGGCTTCTTCTCCGGTAAGCGTTTTGTCGCCATTGCCACGGCGTTCCTGTCCTTTGTGATGGGCCTGCTGCTGCCTTATATCTGGCAACATATCCAGGCCGGTATCGACGCCCTGTCGGTGGTGGTGAACGGGGATAACCAGGCGGCATCGACCTTTATCTTTGGTCTGGTGGAACGCGCGCTGATCCCGCTGGGTCTGCACCACATCTGGTACCCCTCTTTCTGGTACTCGTTCGGGGATTACACCACGCAGGCAGGCCAGGTGATTCACGGCGACCAGACTATCTGGTTCAAAATGCTGGAAGAAGGCACCAAATCCTTCAGCAGCGATACCTACCAGAACGCCGGTAAGTTCATGCAGGGGGAGTTCCCGCTGATGCTGTTCGCGCTGCCTGCCGCCTGTCTGGCGATGTACCACGAAGCGCACACCAAAAATAAAAAGATCGCTGCCGGTATCCTGTTCTCTGCGGCACTGACCTGCTTCCTGACCGGGATCACCGAGCCGGTAGAGTTCACCTTTATCTTCGTGGCACCGATCCTCTATGTCTTTAACGCCATCATGGCGGGCCTGGCCTACATGACCATGTACCTGATGCATGCGCATATCGCCAAATCCTTCTCTGCCGGCTTTATCGACTACCTGTCGTTCGGGATCCTGCCGTCGTTTAACGGCTACCAGACCAACTTCCTCAACGCCATTATCATCGGTATTCCGATGGCGCTGATTTACTACTTCACCTTCCGCTTTGTGATCCGTCGTTTCGACGTGAAAACGCCGGGCCGCACCGAAGTGACGGCTAACGCGGATGATAAGACCGACAACGAAATCGCCACCGAAATTATCGGCCTGCTGGGCGGCGCGCAGAACATCGACTCTGTCGGCTCCTGCATCACCCGTCTGCGTCTGGAAGTGGCGAAGAGCGAGATGGTGGATAAAGACGGTCTGAATGGCCTCGGCGCACGCGGCGTGGTCTTCGTCGGTGACTCTGGCATCCAGGTTATCTTTGGCGCCCGGGCGCAGTTTATCGCCCAGACGATGTCCACCATGATCGGTAAATAATAAGCTGCCTGACCGACACGTCTCCTGTACTCTTACGGGAGACGTTGTCTTATCAGGCATTTCAGGGAGAAGATGTGAAGAAGGTCAGCATCATTGATGTCGCCAGAGAGGCAGGCGTTTCGGTCTCCACCGTCTCGCTGGTTCTGCGTCAGAAAGGAAAGATCTCCGAGGCGACGATCGAAAAAGTCCACGCCGCCATCACCGCCCTGGGCTACGTCCATAACGTGGCCGCCGCCAACCTCCGCGCCAACACCTCGAATCTTATCGGTCTGATCCTGCGCGATTTCAGCGACAGTTTTTCCATCAAAGTGATGGCGAGCATCGTTCAGGAGCTGGAGAAGCAGGGTTTTATGGTTTTTCTCGGCCAGCCGCTGAATGATGGCGAACATCTCGAGCGCTGCCTGCTCTCCTTTAAGCAGCAGGGTGTCGCCGGGGTAATCTACCTGGCGTCCAACACGCGACATGCCACCCTGCCGACGTTGATCCGTCAGTGTCCGCTGCCGCTGGTTGCGGTGTCGCAGTCGCTACTGGATGAAACCTGCAATCTGGTGATGCGCGATAATCGCCAGGCAGCGCATCTGGCGACCCGCTACCTGATTGAGCGCGGCCATCGCAATATCGCCTACATCGGCGGCCGGGAAGGGGATCTGATCCGCGAGCAGCGCCTGCTGGGTTTTCGCAGCGCGATGACGCAAAACGGGCTGGTGTTCCGCGACGAATCTGCCCCGGCCTGCAGCGACGACACCCAGGCGGTGAGTTTCGCCACCCGTCAGTTGCTGGAGAAAAACAACACCATCACCGCCCTGCTCTGCCACTCGCCGGATGCAATGATCGGCTCTATCTCCGGTATTCACCACGTGGGCCGCACGGTAGGAAAAGATGTGTTTCTCACCCAGCAGGTGGCGCTGGTAGGGTTTGAAGATATGCTGCACGTCAATCTCACCTCCCCGTCCTTTACCTATGTCTCCTCCGCCAGCGAAGAGACGGGCCGTCAGGCGGCGGGGCTGATGATCCGCAAGCTGAAAGAGCCTGAACTGCAAACCCAGCGCATTACCCTGTCGGGGCAGTTAATCGCAAGGGAATCGGCCTGATTCAGATTTACGCCCGGGCCTGACTTCCACCGCGCTCTGCTATATTTCCATGCTTTGCCATGGATAATTTTTATGCCAACGATCATTACCCACGCCGCTGTGCCGATTTGCCTCGGACTGGGACTGGGCACCCGGGTTATTCCCCCTCGCCTGCTGTTCGCCGGGGTTGTCTTCGCCATGCTGCCGGATGCCGACGTGCTGTCGTTTAAGTTTGGCGTCGCCTACGGCAATATTTTTGGTCATCGCGGCTTTACGCACTCCCTTCTGTTCGCCTTTGTGGTGCCCCTACTCTGCGTGTTAATCGGCCGACGCTGGTTCAGGGCCAGCCTGATGCGCTGTTGGCTGTTTTTAACGGTATCGCTGCTGTCACATAGCCTGCTGGACTCGGTGACGACGGGCGGGAAAGGGGTTGGCTGGCTGTGGCCCTGGTCGGATGAACGTTTCTTCGCCCCCTGGCAGGCGATCAAGGTCGCGCCCTTTGCGCTGTCGCGCTACACCACGCCTTACGGGCATCAGGTGATTCTCTCGGAGCTGCTGTGGGTGTGGTTACCGGGGGCGATCCTGATGGGGATGTTGTGGTGGAAACGGCGTTAAAAAAGCCGGGTGGCGGCTACGCCTGACCCGGCCTGTCTTCTTGCATTTGTCGGCCCGGCAAGCGAAGCGCCGCCGGGCGTTACAGACTTACTTACGGCGCCAGGTGGTCCCTTGCGGGCCATCTTCCAGAATGATACCCATCTCGGTAAGACGGTTACGCGCGGCGTCGGCTGCGGCCCAGTCTTTCGCCTGACGTGCTTCCAGTCGGGCTTTAATCAGCGCTTCGATCTCCGCGACTTCGCCGTCATCGGCCTGGGCACCGCTCTGCAGGAACACTTCCGGTGCCTGCTCCAGCAGACCCAGCACGCCAGCCAGCTTACGCATATGGGAGGCCAGGGCGTTAGCGGCATGCGCATCTTCCCCTTTCAGGCGGTTGACTTCACGGGCCATATCAAACAGCGCCGAGTAAGCTTCCGGGGTGTTGAAGTCGTCGTTCATCGCCTCGACAAAACGGGCTTCGAACGCCTCGCCACCGGCTGCAGGTACGGAGGTATCGGTCCCGCGAAGCGCGGTATACAGACGCTCCAGGGCGGAACGTGCCTGCTTGAGGTTCTCTTCGCTGTAGTTCAGCTGGCTACGATAGTGGCCGGACATCAGGAAGTAGCGGATGGTTTCGGCATCGTAATACTTCAGCACGTCGCGCACGGTGAAGAAGTTGCCCAGCGATTTGGACATCTTCTCGCGGTCAATCATCACCATCCCGGAGTGCATCCAGTAGTTCACATACTCGCCGTCGTGCGCGCAGGTGGACTGGGCAATTTCGTTTTCATGGTGTGGGAACATCAGGTCTGAACCGCCGCCGTGAATATCGAAATGATTACCCAGCTGTTTGCAGTTCATGGCCGAACATTCGATGTGCCAGCCCGGACGGCCCGCGCCCCACGGCGACGGCCAGCTTGGCTCACCCTCTTTGGACATCTTCCACAGTACGAAGTCCATTGGGTTACGCTTCACGTCAACCACATCCACGCGAGCACCGGCTTGCAGCTGATCCAGGTCCTGACGGGAGAGTTGACCGTAATGCGGATCGGTCGGTACATCGAACATCACGTCGCCGTTATCTGCCACGTAGGCGTGACCTTTGGCGATCAGCTGTTCGGTGATCTCAATGATCTCAGGAATATGGTGCGTCGCACGCGGCTCCAGGTCCGGGCGCAGGATATTCAGCGCATCGAAATCTTTATGCATTTCGGCGATCATACGATCGACTAATGCGACGAAATTCTCGCCGTTTTCATTAGCGCGCTTGATAATTTTGTCGTCGATATCGGTGATATTGCGTACATACTTAAGGTTGTACCCGAGGAAACGCAGATAGCGTGACACCACGTCGAAGGCGACAAAAGTACGGCCGTGGCCAATATGACAGAGATCGTAAACGGTAATACCACACACGTACATGCCGACTTCCCCGGCATGAATAGGTTTGAATTCCTCTTTTTGGCGCGTCAGTGTGTTGAAGATTTTTAACATCGAAGATTCCATGTGAGACGTGTGTGGACGAAAACGGCGTATTCTACACGCAAAATCATTTAAAGGGATGCGGCGTGTAACCGTAATTCAAACCCGAAGCCGCCAACAATGCAAGGTGATCGCGCCGTGAGGTTATGCTATAACAAGCGCTTATTGTGGCCCCCCGAGGGGTCGAAGCACCACTATAACGGAACAGGATGCAAAAATGGTTACTTTCCACACTAATCATGGCGATATCGTAATCAAAACCTTTGATGACAAAGCGCCTGAAACAGTTAAAAACTTCCTGGACTACTGCCGCGAAGGTTTCTACGACAACACCATCTTCCACCGTGTCATTAATGGCTTCATGATTCAGGGCGGCGGTTTTGAACCTGGTATGAACCAGAAAGAGACCAAAGCAGCCATCAAAAACGAAGCTAACAACGGTCTGAAAAACACGCGTGGTACGCTGGCAATGGCCCGTACTCAGGCTCCGCACTCTGCAACCGCACAGTTCTTCATCAACGTAGCGGACAACGACTTCCTGAACTTCTCCGGCGAAAGCCTGCAGGGTTGGGGCTACTGCGTGTTCGCAGAAGTCGCTGAAGGCATGGACGTGGTTGATAAGATCAAAGGCGTTTCTACTGGCCGCAGCGGTATGCACCAGGACGTTCCAAAAGAAGACGTCGTGATCACAAGCGTGACCGTCAGCGAATAATTCGTGGCGACACTCTTTATTGCAGATCTGCATCTGCAAACAGAAGAACCGGCGATCACCGCCGGTTTTCTGCGTTTTTTACAGGGTGAAGCCCGCCACGCCGATGCGCTTTATATCCTCGGGGATCTGTTCGAAGCCTGGATTGGCGATGACGACCCAAACCCGCTGCACCGCGAAATAGCCATTGCCATCAAGGCGCTGGTGGATTCCGGCGTTCCCTGCTTTTTTGTCCATGGCAACCGCGACTTTCTGCTCGGCAAGCGCTACGCCCGCGATTGCGGCATGACCCTGCTGGCAGAAGAGACCGTCCTCGACCTGTATGGCCGCAACATTCTGATCATGCATGGCGACACGCTCTGCACCGACGATACCGGTTATCTGGCGTTTCGCGCCAAAGTGCATAACCCCTGGATCCAGACCCTGTTTCTCGCCCTGCCGCTGTTTATCCGCAGCCGCATCGCCGCGAAGATGCGCGCCGGGAGCAAAGCCGCCAACAGCAGCAAATCCATGACCATCATGGATGTGAATCCCCAGGCCGTCGCCAGCGTGATGGCAAAACACCAGGTTCAGTGGCTGATCCATGGCCATACCCATCGCCCATATATGCACGACCTGACCGTCAACGATAAACCCGCCCATCGCGTGGTGTTAGGGGCCTGGCATACCGAAGGTTCGATGATCAAGGTTACGCCGGATGGCGTAGAGCTGATCGCTTTCCCGTTCTAAAATCCCCCCGCCTGAAATTCATTCAATTTTTTTGAACCGTAACCGCAAATTGTTTTGATTTTAATCACACTCTGGTCGGCCTATGATTACTCACATCAGGGCAACAACGCCCTATCCCAAACAAAAACGCTTAAGGAATACGACCATGAAATCCATCAAAACTTTCGTTGCAGTTGCCGCTCTGTCTCTGATCTCTTTCGGTTCTTTTGCACAGAGCATTAGCACCACCGCCTCTACCCTTGACCGTGCCGAAGCCAATATCGCCGCGCAGGCTGCTAAAGAAGGCGCCGCTTACAAAATCACCAGCGCCCAGTTCGACAACCGCGTGCACATGACCGCTGAACTGACCAAATAATTTAACTGATTGCCGTGCCGCCAGATAACACACCCGCGACAGCGACAATACGATGAAGAAGGAAAAGAGAATGAAAAATATCAGCATCGTCAGCGCCCTGCTGCTGGCCGCAACCCTGTCATCTGGCGCAATGGCTGCAGCGCATCCTGTCTCCACACCGGAGGCGGGTTCGAATATCGACACGGCGATCCATCACAATCATATTGATGTGAACCATGCCTTCGACAAAGAGAACCTGACCGCAGGCAATCTCCTGTAAAAAGGGTTCAGGTATCCTGTGAAAGACCGCCGAAAGGCGGTCTTTTTTATTGCAGCAAGAGACCGACTTTGGCTGAAGTTTTAGCCGCGCAACCGTTTTCCTTGCCTGTGTATCGTGCTATTCTCTGTCACCTCAAAAGCCGAGAGTTGTGCACCACAGGAGTTTTAAGACGCATGTCTTCCAGCAATAATCCGGCGCGTGTCGCCATCGTGATGGGGTCCAAAAGCGACTGGGCTACCATGCAGTTCGCCGCCGAAATCTTTGACATCCTGAATGTTCCTCACCACGTTGAAGTGGTTTCCGCACATCGCACCCCCGATAAACTGTTCAGCTTCGCCGAAGGTGCGGAAGAGAACGGCTATCAGGTGATTATTGCCGGTGCCGGCGGGGCCGCGCATCTGCCCGGCATGATTGCCGCCAAAACCCTGGTGCCGGTGCTCGGCGTCCCGGTACAAAGTGCTGCCCTGAGCGGTGTCGATAGCCTCTACTCCATCGTGCAGATGCCGCGCGGCATCCCGGTGGGCACCCTGGCGATTGGCAAAGCGGGTGCCGCTAACGCCGCCCTGCTGGCGGCACAGATCCTGGCGACGCACGATAAAGAACTGCATCAGCGTCTGGTCGCATGGCGTACCGCCCAGACCGACGAGGTGCTGGAGAACCCGGATCCGCGAGGTGCGGCATGAAACAGGTTTGCGTCCTCGGTAACGGTCAGTTAGGCCGGATGCTGCGTCAGGCCGGTGAACCACTGGGTATCGCCGTCTGGCCGGTCGGGCTGGATGATGAACCCGAAGCCGTACCGTTCCAGCAAAGCGTGATCACCGCAGAGATTGAGCGCTGGCCAGAGACCCCGTTAACCCGGGAGCTGGCGCGCCATAATGCCTTCGTTAACCGCGACGTCTTCCCGATCATTGCCGACCGTCTGACGCAAAAACAGCTGTTCGATAATCTGCACCTCGCCACCGCTCCGTGGCAGCTGCTTACGGAGAAAGGCCAGTGGCCTGACGTCTTTGCCACGCTGGGTGAACTGGCGATCGTCAAGCGCCGCGTTGGCGGCTACGACGGACGCGGCCAGTGGCGTCTGCGCGCCGGTGAAACCGACCAACTGCCGGATGAGTGCTATGGTGAGTGCATCGTTGAGCAGGGTATTAACTTTAGCGGTGAAGTGTCGCTGGTGGGTGCCCGCGCCCACGACGGCAGCACCGTCTTTTATCCCCTGACCCACAACCTGCATCAGGACGGCATTCTGCGCACCAGCGTGGTCTTCCCGCAGGCCAATGCGGCCCAGCAGGCGCAGGCCGAAAGCATGCTCTCGGCCATTATGCAGGAGCTGGGCTACGTTGGGGTGATGGCGATGGAGTGCTTCGTCACTCCTGAAGGTCTGCTGATCAACGAGCTGGCACCGCGCGTGCACAACAGCGGCCACTGGACGCAAAACGGCGCTTCCATCAGCCAGTTTGAACTGCACCTGCGCGCCATCACCGGCCTGCCGCTGCCGCCGCCGGTGGTCAATAGCCCGTCGGTGATGATCAACCTGATCGGCACCGATCTGAACTATGACTGGCTGAAACTCCCGCTGGTGCATCTGCACTGGTACGACAAAGAGGTTCGTCCGGGTCGTAAGGTTGGCCATCTTAACCTGAACGACGGCGATATCCCTCGCCTGAGCGCGACGCTGGAAGCCATTGTGCCTCTGCTGCCGCCGGAGTACGCAAGCGGCATCGCCTGGGCGCAGGCAACACTCCGCTAAGCCCCACCGCCGGGGAGTTGCTATTCCCCTTCCCCGGCGTAAAATCCTGCCCATCGCTGTTTTGAGGGATCCTTATGAACGATGGGACGGACTACCGCGCCATACTTGCCGCCGACACGCCGTTAATCGACGTGCGTGCGCCCGTGGAATTTACCCAGGGTGCCATGCCTGCGGCAATCAACCTGCCATTAATGAATAACGACGAACGCGCCGCCGTGGGCACTTGCTATAAACGCCAGGGGCCGGAGGCAGCGCTGGCGCTCGGCCATCGTCTGGTAAGCGGCGAGACGCGCGAGCAGCGGCTCGAAGCCTGGCGCACCGCCTGCCTTGCGCAACCTCAGGGCTATCTCTGCTGCGCCCGGGGCGGGCAGCGCTCGCACATTGTGCAGTCGTGGCTGCAGGCGGCGGGCGTCGATTACCCGCTGATTCGTGGCGGCTATAAAGCTCTGCGTCAGGCAGCGATGCAGGCTACCGTTGAGCAGGTGCAAAAGCCGATGGTGCTGATTGGCGGCTGTACGGGGAGCGGCAAAACGCTGCTGGTGAAGGCCCGGCCTGACGGCATCGATCTTGAAGGTCTGGCGCACCATCGCGGCTCGTCTTTTGGCCGCACGCTGACGCCGCAGCTTTCGCAGGCAAGCTTTGAAAATCATCTCGCGGTGGAATTGCTGAAGAGAGACGCCGCGCGCTGGGTACTGGAAGACGAGGGGCGGATGATTGGCTCCAACCACCTGCCGGAATGCCTGCGCGACCGCATGGTGCAATCGCCGATTGCAGTAGTTGAGGATCCGTTCGAGGTGCGCCTTGAGCGCTTGCGCGAGGAGTATTTCGCGCTAATGTGGCAGGCCTTTCGCACCGCGCGGGGCGAAGAGGCAGGCTGGCAAGAGTACAGCGAGTATCTGCACCACGGCCTGTTTGCCATCCGCCGTCGGCTGGGATTACAGCGCTATGCTGAATTTACCGCCCTGCTGGATACCGCCCTGGATGAACAGCAGCGCACCGGCAATACCGAGGCGCATTTCACCTGGCTGGCACCGCTGCTCAATGATTATTACGATCCGATGTATCGCTATCAGCTTGAGAAAAAAGCGGAGAAAATTGTTTTTCGCGGGACCTATGCAGAGGTTGCGGAGTGGTTGAATCGCTAATAAAAAGCCGGATGCGCTCATGCTTATCCGGCCTACAGGTTCTGCCCGACGCTTCCCTCTCCCTTTCAGAGAGAGGGTGAGGGTCAGAAGTCGTAACGCAGACGCACCAGGTTCATGTCACCCAGGTCGTCGGTGCTGGAGGTGAATACGTGTTCGTAATCAACACGGAAACCGTAATCCAGCTGGAAGCTAATACCCACGCCGTTGTCGATGCGCTGATAGTTGCGGCCATTCATGGTCTCAATACGGTCACCCATGAAGTAAGGCTGGATGGATTTCACCGCATACTGACCAATCGGGAATTTATAGCCCGCGAAGTACTCAATACCCCACGCATCACCCGCGAAGTAGTCGTTTACCGACACTTTTTTGCTGGTCATAAAGTTCTGATACCAGCCGCCGCCCGCAGAGAAGGTCCAGTTGTCCGGGGTCCAGCTCAGCGCGGTGCCGAGGATATTCTGATCCCAGGACTTGCTGTCGCCGTTGTCCGGGTTACGCATGTCTGCACGGGTGTAGTTCCACGCGGCGCCCCAGGTCAGGTCGGTGGTCAGACGATAATCCAGACCCAGCGAGCCGCCGCCTTTACGCTTGTAACGCAGGCCATTGCCTGGCAGGTATTCGCTGTCTTCGAACAGGTAAGAGGCGTAGATGTCGGCATCGCCGAGGGTTTTCTTGTACTTCAGCATCTGGCGTGAACGGTAAGAGCCGTCGTAATCACCGTTGATGCCGTTACCCGGTGCCTGGCCGATCATGTCGTAATCCCAGATATCGGTTTTCGCGCCAACCACATCATAGTAAACGCTGTTCTGCTGACCGAAGGTCAGGGTGCCCCAGGTGTCGCTTTTCAGGCCGGTGTAGAGCATACGACGGGAGGTGTCGTGCGCGCCCTCAGCATGGTGATTATCCCAGTCGAACTGGGCCGGAATGTTCACGCCCAGTTCGTAATAGCTGATCCAGCTGATGTCATCAAACAGGTAATAATCTGCCGCGAAACGGAAACGGGTGCCGCCATCAAAACCGTTACGCTTATAGCTGTTCTTGCCGTCGTCGCCGGTCATGTTCTGGAACTGCGGACGAATACTGCCGCCCACGGTGAAGTTCAGGCGGCTCAGCGGGTTACCTGCCTGTGGATCCTGTTTCAGTACGGTGATTTCAGCCTGGGATGCAAAAGACGCCAATACCACTGCCGCGCCGATCGCAACCGCCAGCGCTTTTTTTGTTATGGTCATTATTTTTCCTTGATAGACACACTGCCATTTATTTAGCAGGTGAATATTAACCAGGATTTATCTGCCCGTGTTGCCCGGTTTTTAATGATTTGTGCCACTAAAATTCAAGGAGTTATCTTTTTATGCTACTTAAGTGGAACGCGCCGGTATATTAACCGGCGCGTTATGACTACAAAGGGGAATTAACCAGAGAACTGACGGAACAGGGCTTTGCCTTTCAGTAAACGAGCGCCCAGCCAGCCGCCGCACAGCGAGAGCATCACCGCCCCACAAAGTGGAAGGATCACCCACAGCCGCCAGTCAGGCTCCCACGGGAAGTAGAACACCCGGGTCTGTAGCACCGCCAGCGCCGTTTCTGCGCCAATGGCCGCCACCAGGCCTGCCACCAGTCCCAGCAGGGCAAACTCGCTCCACAGCGTGGTACGGAGCAGCTTTTTACCTGCGCCCAGGGTGCGATAGACCACCAGCTCCTGATGACGCTGACGCATCCCGACCTGCACTTGCGCCAGCAGCAGCAGCACGCCGCAAATCGTGACCAGCACCACCATCACCTCCAGCGCCCGGCTCACCTGCTCCAGTACCTGCCCGACCTGTCTCAGGATCGCGCCGATATCCAGCAGGCTGATCGTCGGGAACTCGCGGTTAAGCTGGGTGAGCATGCCGTTGCCGTTCTCCCAGCGGAAGCTGGTCAGCCAGCTCTGGGGTTGCCCGTCCAGCGCCCCGGAAGGGAAGATAAAGAAGAAGTTTGGCCGCAGGCTCTCCCAGTCAACCTTGCGCAGGCTGGTGACTTTCGCGCTGAAGTCCTGCGTATCGCCGGTAAAGGTCACCGTATCGCCCAGCCCGACGTTGAGGCGTTTCGCCAGCCCCTCCTCCATCGACACCTCCCCCGCTTTCGGCGGCCAGTTGCCGGCAGTGATCGGGTTATGATCCGGGCGTTTATCCTGCCAGGTCAGATTCAGCTCGCGGTTAAGGGATTCATCTTTATTACCCTCGGTCGATTGACCGTTAATCTGAGTCAGGCGCGCCCGCACGATGGGATAATACGACTCGGGGATAACCTGGTGCTCCGCAAGGAATTCCTTCAGCGGGGCGATCTGCTCCGGGGCGATGTTAATCAGGAAATAGTTCGGGCTTTCCGGCGGGAGCTGCTGTTGCCAGCGATCCAACAGGTCGCCGCGCAGCACTAGCAGCAGCGCCAGCAGCATAAACGACAGCGAAAACGCCGACAGCTGGCTAAGGGTCGACCACGGCTGGCGCAGCAGGCGGTTCACCGCCAGACGCACCGGCAGCGACTTCACCGTTAGCCCTTTCAGCACGCTGAGCAGCATCCAGCCCAGCATGCCACAGAGCAGGGCCAGCACTATCGCTCCGGCCAGCACCGCCCATAGCAACATGCTACCGCCCATCAGCCAGGCGAGCAGCGCTACCACCACCATCACGATAACCGGCAGATAAAATTTCAGCGGCCAGACGCTGGCGACCACATCGCGGCGCAGGACGCGCAGCGGCTGGGTCGCCAGCAGCAGCCGGTAAGGACGCAGCCCCACCAGCAGTGAGATGACGATCATCGCGCCGACGGCCCACAGCCACGGCCAGAGGCTGGCAGGCGGCAGCGCGGCGGGCAGTACCGGCTTAAGCAGTACCATCAACACCTTTTCAAACAGCAGGCCCATCGCCCCGCCGGTCACGGCAGAGAGCGCGAGCACCATCAGCCACTGGCCGACAATCAGCTTACGCAACTGCGCCCTGCCCGCCCCCAGCGTTTTGAGGATCGCCACCAGGTCGTAGCGGCTGCGGCAGTAGTGACCCATCGCCACCGCCACGGCCGCCACGGCCAGCAGCAGCGTCAGCAGCGCCGAGAGCAGCAGGAACTGCTGGGAACGCTCCAGCGACTTACCGAGCGCGCCGTCCTCCTGTTCCATCCCTGACCAGCGATGCTCCGCCTTCAGCTGCGGCAGCAGCCACTTCTCGTAACTCGCCAGTTGAGCGGGCGTGCCGCCAAACTTAATACGCCAGGTGACGCGGCTCCCGGGCTGGACCGCCCCGGTTTTTGCCACATCTGCGGTATTCATCAGCAAGCGCGGCGCCATCTGGAAGGGGTTAAAGCCGGAGTCCGGCTCCTGAACCACTTCCCCGGCAATTTTGAGCGTGGCATCCCCGACGTCGATGCTGTCACCGGTTTTTAAATTCAGCAGTGCCATCAGACGCGAGGCCAGCAGCACCGTGCCCGGGGCCGGTTTCAGGCCCGGCGGGTTGGTCTGCAACGCGCCGTACATCGGATAAATATCATCCACGGCCTTCACGCTCGCCAGTTGCGGGGTGTCGGCGGCAAAGGTCATGGTCTGGAAACTCAGTTGCTCGCTGACCTTCAGCCCCGTTTTTCTCGCCTCATCAAGCCATGCCTGCGGCACCTCGCGGGAGCTGCGTAGCGTCCGGTCGCCCGCCATAAACTCGCGGCTTTGCTGGCTAAGTCCCTTTTCCATCCGGTCGCTGACACTGCCGAGCGCCAGCACGCAGGCCACCGCCAGGCTTAACGCCAGCCAGACGATCAGCAGCGAGGGGGAGCGCCATTCGCGCCAGAACCAGCGGGCAATCATGCTTCCTCCTGCAGTTCACCGTTGACCAGCCGCAGGCGGCGATCACAGCGGGCCGCCAGCTGCGGATCGTGGGTGACAAGGATCAGCGTGGTGCCGTGCTCACGGTTCAGGGAGAACAGCAGATCGGCAATTTTGTCCCCGGTCTGGCGATCGAGGTTACCGGTGGGTTCGTCGGCAAAGAGCACGTCCGGGCGGCCATTGAACGCCCGGGCCAGCGCCACGCGCTGCTGCTCACCGCCGGAGAGTTGCGCCGGAAGGTGATCAAGACGCTTACCCAACCCCAATTGCTCCAGCAGGGCTTTAGCGCCCGCCCGGCTCTGGGTCGTATTCTCGCCGCGAAGCAAACCCGGCAGCTCAACGTTCTCCAGCGCATTGAGGGTGGGGATCAACATAAACGACTGGAAAACAAAGCCAATGTGCTTTGCGCGCAGGGCGGCGCGCGCCTCTTCATCCTGCTGATGTAGCGGTTGCCCGACCAGATGGACCTCACCGCTGCTGCCGTCATCCAGACCGGCGAGGATCGCCAGCAGGGTGGATTTGCCGGAACCCGACTCACCAATCAGGGCGATGCTCTGCCCGCGTTTGACAATGAGTTCAACTCCGGTGAGGATGGAAAGCTCGTGCTCACCCTGACCCACGGACTTCTTAAGATGATGAACTTCAACAATGTTTTCCGCTGGCATTTGCCCTTCCTGTTTCTGATTCTGATGACATTTCGCGCCGCGGCGGCGGACACGTTATTAATTCTGGGCGACAGCCTCAGCGCGGGCTACCGGATGGCGGCCAACGCCGCCTGGCCTGCCCTACTGAACGATAAATGGCAGACCCAAACCTCGGTTATTAACGGCAGCATCAGCGGCGATACCTCCCAGCAAGGGCTTTCTCGTCTGCCTGCCCTGCTGAAACAGCACCAGCCGCGCTGGGTGCTGGTGGAACTGGGCGGCAATGACGGTCTGCGCGGCTTCCAGCCTCAGCAGACCGAGCAGACGCTGCGGAAAATTTTGCAGCAGATCCGCGCGGCGAACGCCCAGCCGCTGTTAATGCAAATTCGTCTGCCTGCTAACTATGGTCGTCGTTATAATGAAACCTTCAGCGCGATATATCCGAAGCTTGCCAAAGAGTTCGATATTCCGCTGCTGCCCTTTTTTATGGAAGAGGTCTACCTGAAGCCGCAGTGGATGCAGGATGACGGTATTCACCCCAATCGGGACGCACAGCCGTTTATTGCCGACTGGATGGCAACCCGGCTGGCTCCTTTAGTTAAACATGACTCGTAATTCAGCGGAGATCCTGACAGGTAAAGTTATGCAAAAATCGGTCTTAATAACAGGATGTTCCAGCGGAATTGGCCTTGAAAGCGCCCTTGAACTCAAGCGTCAGGGATTCTGGGTGCTGGCCGCCTGCCGCAAACCCGAAGACGTTGAACGGATGAACGGCATGGGGTTAACTGGCGTATTGCTGGATCTGGATTGTACCGACAGCATTGAGCGCGCCGCCGATGAGGTGATCGCTCTGACCAATAATCGTCTGTATGGGCTGTTTAACAATGCCGGTTTCGGCGTTTACGGCCCCCTGCAGAGCGTGACCCGCCACCAGCTTGAACAGCAATTTTCCGCCAACTTTTTTGGCGTTCACCAGCTCACCATGCGCCTGCTGCCTGCCATGTTGCCGCACGGCGAAGGGCGGATTGTGATGACCTCCTCGGTGATGGGGCTGATCTCTACGCCAGGCCGCGGGGCTTATGCCGCCAGCAAGTACGCACTGGAAGCCTGGTCAGATGCGCTGCGCATGGAGCTGCGCCACAGCGGCATTAAGGTCAGCCTGATTGAACCGGGGCCAATCCGCACCCGCTTTACCGACAACGTTAACCAGACCCAGGCCGATAAACCGGTAGAAAATCCGGGTATTGCCGCACGTTTTACGCTGGGGCCGGAGGCAGTCGTCGCCAAAGTGCGCCATGCTTTTGAGAGCAAAAACCCCAAAATGCGTTATCCGGTCACGCTGGTGACCCACGCCGTCGGCCTGCTGAAGCGCCTGCTGCCCGGCCGGATGATGGACAAAATTTTACAGGGCTGAGTTGAAGCCACGCGCCACGCCCCCATGTAAATAAAAACTCATAACCGAGAATGACGCATGTCCGTACAGAATATTGTCAACATTACCGAAGCAAACCTGCACCAGACCCTTGAACAGTCAATGACCAAGCCGGTGCTGTTCTACTTCTGGTCTGAACGTAGCCAGCACTGTCTGGAGCTGACGCCGGTGCTCGAGAAGCTGGCAGCCCAGTACAACGGTCAGTTTATTCTGGCAAAACTGGACTGCGACGCTGAACAGATGATCGCCTCGCAGTTTGGCCTGCGCGCCATCCCAACGGTTTATCTGTTCCAGAACGGCCAGCCGGTTGATGGCTTCCAGGGGCCGCAGCCGGAAGAGGCGATCCGCGCCCTGCTGGATAAAGTCCTGCCACGCGAAGATGAGCTGAAAGCACAGCAGGCGGCGGCCCTGATGGCCGAAGGCAAACACGACGAAGCCCTGCCGCTGCTGAAAGAGGCCTGGCAACTTTCCGGTCAGAACAGCGAGACCGGTCTGCTGCTGGCAGAAACGCTGATTATCCTGAAACGCTCCGAAGATGCCGAAGTCGTGCTGAAGACCATCCCGCTACAGGATCAGGATACCCGTTACCAGGGTCTGGTAGCGCAGATTGAACTGCTGAAACAAGCCGCGGATACCCCGGAAATTCAGCAGCTGCAGCAGCAGGTTGCCGCTAACCCTGCCGATGCCGCGCTGGCCAGCCAGCTGGCACTGCAGCTGCATCAGGTTGGTCGCAACGAAGAGGCGCTGGAGCTGCTGTTCAGCCATCTGAAAACCGATCTGGCTGCCGCTGATGGCCAGGCGCGTAAAATGTTCCAGGAAATTCTGGCGGCGCTCGGTACGGGCGATTCACTGGCCTCGACCTATCGCCGTAAGCTGTACGCCCTGCTGTACTGATCACTCTAACCAGCCCGGCGGCACGTTGCTCGCCGGGCCAGCCACACCTTGCTGTTTTTATCTCGCCCCGCCATATTTAGCGGGGCGTTTTTATGTCTGGATCCCGCCCGCCTCGTTGATTCCGCGCGAATTTATGCCTGTTTGTCGGTATACTAATGAACAACAAACGAACAGTTGTTATCGCAACAAGGAATGCAAAACAGGAGGTTTTATATGTTCATCGTCATCCCTATTCTGATCTTCGTCGCGCTGGTCATTGTGGCCGCCGGGGTGAAAATTGTCCCTCAGGGCTATCAATGGACGGTTGAGCGTTTTGGTCGTTACACCAACACGCTGCAGCCGGGCTTAAGCCTGGTCGTCCCCTTTATGGATCGCATTGGTCGCAAGATCAATATGATGGAACAGGTGCTTGATATCCCGTCCCAGGAGGTTATCTCCAGAGATAACGCCAACGTCACTATCGACGCGGTCTGTTTTATTCAGGTCATTGACGCGCCAAAAGCCGCCTACGAGGTGAGCAACCTTGAGCTGGCCATCATCAATTTAACCATGACCAATATCCGTACCGTTCTCGGCTCGATGGAGCTGGACGAAATGCTCTCCCAGCGCGACAGCATCAATACCCGCCTGCTGCACATCGTGGATGAAGCCACTAACCCGTGGGGCATCAAAGTCACCCGTATTGAGATTCGCGACGTGCGTCCACCCGCTGAGTTAATCACCTCCATGAACGCCCAGATGAAGGCCGAGCGAACCAAACGCGCCTATATTCTGGAAGCCGAAGGGGTGCGCCAGGCAGAGATCCTGAAGGCCGAAGGGGAAAAACAGTCACAGATCCTCAAAGCCGAGGGCGAACGCCAGTCTGCATTTTTACAGGCTGAGGCTCGCGAGCGGTCGGCCGAAGCGGAAGCCCGCGCCACCCAGATGGTCTCGGAGGCAATCGCCGCCGGGGATATCCAGGCGATTAACTACTTCGTGGCGCAAAAATATACCGACGCGCTGCAACAAATCGGTTCGGCGGATAACAGCAAAGTCGTGATGATGCCGCTGGATGCCAGCAGCCTGATGGGGGCGATCGGTGGCATCGCGGAACTGATCAAAAACAGCGGCAACGAGCGCAAATCATGATCGAGACGATCGCAGCACATCCGCATGTCTTCTGGCTGAGCCTTGGCGGCCTGCTGCTGGCGGCAGAAATGCTCGGCGGCAACGGCTACCTGCTGTGGAGCGGCGTGGCGGCGGTGATCACCGGGCTGCTGGTCTGGCTGCTGCCGTTTGACTGGGCGTGGCAGGGGGCGCTGTTTGCGGTGCTGACCCTGACCGCCGCCTGGCTCTGGTGGCGCTGGCTCTCAAGACAGGTGCGCAGGCAAAAGCCCGCCGACGCCCGGCTCAACCAGCGTGGACAGCAGCTGGTGGGGATGCAGTTTACGCTGGATAGCGCCCTGGTAAACGGGCGCGGCCATATGCGCGTAGGCGACAGTTCCTGGCCGGTTATTGCCGATGAGGATCTCAGCGCGGGCACCAAAGTCGAGGTCGTTGCCGTCGAGGGGATCACCCTTCGCATCCGAACCCTTTCCCGATAAGAACAGGAATAGCATCATGGTCAGGAAGACGACGCTGGCAATCAGCGTTAGCGCATTACTGGCGAGCACCGCACCGGCATTCGCCTCGTTTGATATGGAAGACTGCAAGTGGAGCGATGAGCACTGTCTGCTGAAAGGCGATCCAGTGCTGACGCCCGGCAACGACTCTCGCGATAACCTGCTGCGTCTGCTGAGTGAAGCCAAATCCTTCACTCTGCCCGTGCAGTCGATACCAGCGGATATTACCCGCTCCCGGGATGTCTATTTTGCCTACCACCCGGAGTGGGATGACCTGGAGGATCCGGCTCCCGCAGCCGTGGACAAACCGGCTGAAGAGAGCCTCCTCAACAAGCAGTTGGCCGCCTTGCAGCTTGAGCCAGTCGAAACGGATCAGGATGGTGAGCAGGAAAACCGCTTCGTCTCGAACAACGCCGGGAGCCTCAGTCAGTTTTTTGCCGCGCTGCTGGCCGACGATTCCCTGACGGCGGAACAGCGCCATGCCCTGGCGCAGGCGCGTCTGGGGCTTTACGCTGCCGCGTCCGATGAGCAGATTTCGGCCTCGCTGGCGACGCTTCCCGCCGACTCGGCCGCCCTGCTGTATAAAACCTATCTGACCGGCGCAGCCCGTTTTTATGCCGGGGATTACGAGGGCGCGGATCGGGCCTTTGCCCCGCTGATCGACAGCGATCGCCCGTGGCTGGCTGAAACCGCGCACTATATGCTGATGCGCACGGCGCTGAACAAAAGTAGCCAGAACAGCATGGGCGAGTATGGCGATTTTACTATCGATCGCATCGACCGTCCGGCTGCAGAACAGGCGCAGAAAGCCGCCCAGGCATATCTTCAGCGCTGGCCCGAGGGCCGTTACGCCGACTCCACGCGCGGGATGCTGCGCCGCATCAACTGGTATCTGCAGGCGTGGCCGCAGCTGGCGGGGCTGTACGAGCAGCAGTTCCAGCAGGCTGCCGATGCCGGGGCGCTGCGGGGGTTGGTTATCGAATACGATAATGTCTACGGCATGCAGTTCAACGGTCGCGCCGTGCGGGAGGCTTTCCCCGATGCGCCGCTGATAAGCTATATCGAGCTGCTGCGCGCCCTTCGCCTGAACAGCGATGAGAAACCGACGCTGACGCAGGACGATCTCAATAGCAGCAAACCGGCCTTTGAACAGCGCGGCAAGCTGGCGCTGTGGCGCAATTTACAGCTGAACCTGTGGCAGGCGACAGACAACAATGCCGCCATCCTTCAGGCCGTCAAACCGGCAGAACAGCTCCCGCCGCACGACATTCTCGCCTTTAGCGAACAGGTTCTGTATGGCGAAGCGCTGATGGCGCAAAAGCAGTGGCCCGCCGCGCGCGATTTCTGGCTCAAATTGCTCAAGCTCAGCCAGGATGCGGAACAGCAGCAGTATGTGCAGGCCAAACTGGCGGCTACCCTGGTCTTTAGCGGCGACACAGAGGCAATTTTTGCCGCGGACAGCGCCATCACCAATCTGCGTTTTCGCTCGCGGGTGCTGAAAACGGTGGCCTCCCCCGAACGGTTACGCCAGCAGGCCAGCCAGGGACCTAACAACGAAGAGCGCACCATTGCGCTGCATACCCTGCTGGTGCGCGATTTGACTGAGAACCGCTTTAGCGACTGGTTAAAAGACAGAAAGCTCGCCAGCGCCATTACGCATCCGGTTCTGGGCAAGGCGTTTGACGATGTGAATCTGAGCGCCTTCGACTGGAACGGCGATGCCGCCGAAAACGGGTACGTCTGTCGAAGCCTGAATGAAACGGTGCACGTGCTCAGCCAGAACGCCAACGATGCCCATGCCCTGAACTGTCTGGGTGAGTTCTTCCGCACCTCAAATACCCATGTCGATCTGTGGAAAGACAGCGCGGGTAATGACGTACTGGAGATGGCGATCCACCGCAAAACGCCTTACGGGCAGTTCGACAGGCAGGCCTACTATCAGCAGGTCATTGCGGCACCGAAGGCAGAGCCAGAAGATAAAAGCTATGCGCTTTATCGGGCCATCATGTGTTATGCCCCGTCCGGCATGAACGAATGTGGCGGCGCAGATGTAGACAAAGCCCAGCGCAAAAGCTGGTTCTCGCAGTTGAAAACGCAGTATCCGGGCAGTCCGTGGGCGCAAAAGCTCAAGTATTACTGGTAGCCGCGCTGCTGGCCGGGCAGGCGCAGGCGGAGATCGTCACCGCTGGCGAGCACCCGGCCTTCTGGCTCTGGTCGGGCGTGAAAGCCAGTGACGCGTTGAAAGCGGCGCAAACGGTCTATCTGCATCAGGGTGAAGTGCTGGCCCGGCCTGGTGAGGTGGTGTTTCAACGCCTCGGCCTGCCGGTCAGCCGCCTGACGTTTCCGTCAATCTGGCTAACCGTGCGCTTTACCACCCTTGAGGTGCCGCCAACCGTCCTGCCGAGAATTGTGCGTTTAATGCAGCGCTGGCAGGCGGCCGGAAATCAGGTGGTGGGGTTGCAGATCGATTTTGATGCCGCAACCCACCAGCTGGCGGATTACGCTCGCTTTCTGCGCACACTTCGCCAGCAGCTGCCGCCTGAGTTTGCGCTGGGGGTGACCGGGCTGCTGGACTGGGCGAAAACCGGCGATGTCGCCACGCTGAACACCCTGGCGGTGGATGAACTGGTGATCCAGAGCTATCAGGGCCGTCATACGGTAGATAACTATCAGGCCTATTTGCCCGCACTTGCCCGGCTGCGCATTCCGTTCAAGCTCGGGCTGGTAGAGGGCGGCAAACGGGATCGCCAGGCCGAGGCGCAGCTACAGCGCTCCCCCTGGTATCGCGGGACGGTGGTCTTTATGCTCAATCCGGCGCGCGGTTAGGCCTTCACCTTGCGATGGCAGCAGCCGGAAAGGTTATCGATGATCGGGCAGTCTGCGCCTTCATCCCCGGGGCAGCTCTCTGCCAGCGCCAACAGCTGATCGCGCATGGTCTGCAACTCCAGGATATGGCGTTCAATTTCGGCGACCTTCTCGAGGGTCCGGCTTTTCACATCGGCGCTGTGTCGCGCGGGATTGTTAAACAGGTTCACCAGGTCGCCGCACTCATCAAGATTGAACCCCACCTGGCGAGCCTGACGCAGCAGCGTGAGTTCATCGAGGTGCTTTTGCGTGTAGCTCCGGTAGCCGTTCTCGCTGCGCAGCGGCGGCGTCACCAGCCCTTTCTCTTCGTAAAACCGGATTGCTTTGCTGGTTAACCCGGTTTTTTTGGCAACATCACTGATATTCACGTTTCCCCCTTGACCTTCCCCTTGATGGAAGGTTTAACCTTCATAACAGTTAGATGAAAGTGTCCCTCCGGTCAATATCTGGCTGGAGATTTATAAGGAGTATTCGTATGTCTCACACCATCGATCTGACACTGGACGGCCTCTCCTGCGGCCACTGTGTCAAACGCGTTAAAGAGAGTCTGGAGCAACGCCCGGACGTTGACACCGCAGAGGTCACCATCGACCACGCCGCCGTTACCGGCAGCGCCAGCGCCGATGCCCTGATCGACACCATCAAACAGGCCGGTTACGGTGCGGTGTTAAGCCACCCAAAGGCTGATCCGCTGACAGCGTCAACAACTCCGTCGGAAGCACTGACAGCGGCCCCCTCTGAGCTTCCGGCAGCTCACGACAGTGATGACAGCCAACAGCTGTTGATCAACGGCATGAGCTGCGCCAGCTGCGTTACCCGAGTACAGAACGCCTTGCAGGCCGTACCGGGTGTCGCACAGGCACGGGTCAACCTGGCGGAGCGCACTGCGCTGGTGATGGGCCATGCCTCCGCCGCTGATTTAGTGCAGGCCGTTGAAAAAGCAGGCTATGGCGCCGAGGCGATTGAAGATGACCTCAAACGCCGTGAACGCCAGCAGGAAACGGCCATTGCCACCATGAAACGTTTTCGCTGGCAGGCGATTGTCGCCCTGCTGGTGGGGATCCCGGTGATGGGCTGGGGCATGCTCGGTGACAATATGATGGTCACCGACGACAACCGCACGCTGTGGCTGGTAATTGGCGTTATCACACTCGGGGTGATGATCTTTGCTGGCGGCCATTTTTATACCAGCGCCTGGAAAAGCCTGAAAAACCGCACCGCTACCATGGATACGCTGGTGGCGTTGGGCACGGGCGCGGCGTGGCTCTACTCGATGAGCGTCAACGTCTGGCCGCAGTGGTTCCCGATGGAAGCCCGCCATCTCTATTATGAAGCCAGCGCCATGATTATCGGCCTGATTAACCTCGGCCATATGCTGGAGGCGCGGGCGCGCCAGCGCTCCTCCAAAGCGCTGGAAAGATTGCTCGATTTAACTCCGCCGACCGCCCGGGTAGTCACGGAAAACGGTGAACAAAACCTGCCGCTGGCCGAGGTTCAGGCAGGGATGATCCTGCGCCTGACGACCGGCGATCGCGTCCCGGTGGACGGCGACATTACCCAGGGCGAAGCCTGGTTTGACGAAGCCATGCTCACCGGCGAACCGGTGCCGCAGCAGAAAAGCGCCGGGGAGAGCGTCCACGCCGGTACGGTGGTGCAGGATGGCAGCGTGCTGTTCCGCGCCAGTGCCGTCGGCAGCCACACTACGCTGTCGCGCATCATCCGCATGGTGCGCCAGGCCCAGAGCAGCAAGCCGGAGATCGGCAAGCTGGCGGATAAAATTTCCGCTATTTTCGTGCCGGTGGTGGTGGGTATTGCCCTGTTCAGCGCCGCTATCTGGTACTTCTTTGGCCCTACGCCGCAGATTGTCTACACCCTGGTGATCGCTACCACGGTGCTGATCATCGCCTGTCCGTGCGCATTGGGGCTGGCGACGCCAATGTCGATTATCTCTGGCGTTGGCCGGGCCGCAGAATCCGGCGTGCTGGTGCGTGATGCCGACGCCCTGCAACGCGCCAGCACCTTAGACACTCTGGTATTTGATAAAACCGGAACCCTCACCGAAGGTAAACCGCAGGTAGTCGCCGTCGATACCACGGGCGGGATCGACCAGGCCGAAGCGCTGCGCCTGGCCGCCGCGCTCGAACAGGGTTCCAGCCACCCGCTGGCACGGGCGATTCTGGAGAAAGCAGATGCCTCCCTGCCGCAGGTGAATAACTTCCGTACTCTGCGCGGGCTGGGGATCAGCGGGGACGTTGATAACCGTAGGCTGCTGCTGGGCAACCAGGCGCTGCTGGCCGAAAACGGCATCGACACCGGGGCGCTGGATACGCAGTTGCAGGCCCATGCCGCGCAGGGGGCGACCCCGGTACTGCTGGCGGTGGATGGCCAGGTCGCGGCGCTGTTTGCCGTACGCGATCCGCTGCGCGCCGACAGCGTGAGTGCGCTGCAACGCCTGCACCGCGCGGGCTATCGTCTGGTGATGCTGACCGGGGATAACGCCGTCACCGCTCAGGCGATTGCCAGCGAGGCCGGTATTGATGAGGTGATCGCGGGTGTGCTGCCGGACGGCAAAGCGGATGCGATTATCAAACTGCAGGATCAAGGCCGCCGCGTAGCCATGATTGGCGACGGCATCAACGATGCCCCGGCGCTGGCCCAGGCGGATGTTGGGATCGCCATGGGCGGCGGCAGCGATGTCGCCATCGAAACGGCGGCGATCACCCTGATGCGCCACAGCCTGATGGGCGTGGCCGATGCGCTCGCCATCTCGAAAGCGACCCTGCGCAACATGAAGCAGAACCTGCTGGGAGCCTTTGTCTATAACGCCTTCGGCATTCCCATCGCCGCCGGGATCCTCTGGCCGCTGACCGGTACGCTGCTCAACCCGGTAGTGGCGGGTGCCGCCATGGCCCTCTCCTCGATTACCGTGGTGAGCAACGCCAACCGCCTGCTGCGGTTTAAACCGAAAGAGTAACCGCGTGCATAAGACAAGGACGTCTTGCACCGCCCTTTCCCACGCGCTAGCATGAATTTTTACCATCCTGGAGCGCGTATGAGTCTGTTTCAACGTATAAAAGCATCGTTTCGCGCCCTTTTCCCCCGCCGCTATCGCTGGCCCGGCCTCGATATCTCCTTGCCTGGCGGGCAGCACCTGCATCTGGTCGGCAGCATCCATATGGGCACCCGGGATATGTCTCCCCTGCCCGCGGGCCTGATCGACAGGCTGCACAATGCCGATGCGCTGATTGTAGAAGCGGATATTTCCGGGGAGGAGTCGCCCTTTTCAGGCCTGGCGATCCCGCCTCCGCTCAGTGAGCGCCTTAGCGCCAGCCAGCTGGCCGAGGTGGAACGGCTTGCCGACGAGCTTGGGCTGTCGCTCTCTATGCTTGAAAGCCAGCCGTTATGGCAAATCGCGATGGTGTTGCAGGCCACGCAGGCCCAGCGTCTGGGGCTGCGGGGCGATTACGGCATTGATTACCAGTTGCTTAATGCCGCCCGTACACAACAGCTGCCCATTATTGAGCTGGAGGGGGCCGCCAGCCAGATTGCCCTGCTGCGCCAGATGCCAAACGACGGCTTACTGCTGCTGGAAGATACCCTGACTCACTGGCACACCAATGCCCGGTTGCTGCAAACCATGGTGAGCTGGTGGCTGGATTCACCCCCCATCGTCGACAGGCTGGCACTTCCGGCCACCTTCAGCGAATCGCTGTATGACGTGCTGATGCACGAGCGTAACCAGGCATGGTGCGAGAAGCTGCGCGCGCTGCCTGCGGGACGGTATGTGGTTGCGGTTGGGGCGCTGCATTTGTACGGCGAGGGGAATTTGCCGTCATTGCTGAGATAAAAAAGTGGCCAATATTTCTATTGGCCCGTCAAAGAGGAATTTCATCGTTATTATTATGCCGAAGGAGACCTCCGGTTGAGCCGATTGTCGCTCAAAGTGACCATCACTGCCAACACTATATGCGCAAGATGGTGCTATTTTTTAGCCTCTTCTGAGGCGTATGCTTAGAGCGTTTATTGTCCGGGCTAAGAAGGATTGCTATGACACCCGCCGTGAAATTACTCGAAAAAAACAAAATCACTTTTCGGATCCATACCTATGACCACGATCCGAGTGAAACCAATTTTGGTGATGAAGTGGTGCGTAAACTGGGGCTGAACGCCGACCAGGTTTATAAAACGTTGCTGGTTGCGGTCAACGGCGATATGAAGCATCTCGCCGTGGCGGTGACGCCGGTTGCCGGGCAGCTGGATCTCAAAAAGGTGGCGAAGGCGCTGGGCGCCAAAAAAGTGGATATGGCCGACCCAATGGTGGCGCAGCGCACGACGGGGTATCTGGTGGGCGGTATCAGCCCGCTGGGCCAGAAAAAACGTCTGCCAACCCTGATCGATGCCCCTTCTCAGGCCTTTGAAACGATCTATATTTCGGGCGGCAAGCGCGGGCTGGATATTGAGCTGGCGGCCAGCGATCTGGCCAAAATGCTGGATGCGCAGTTTGCGGATATCGCACGCCGGGAATAAAAAAAGCCGGGTGGCGGCTACGCCTTCCCCGGCCTACAACATGAAAACCATCCAACCGCTGGCCGGGTAAGCGAAACGCCACCCGGCACGGCCTTCATTACTGCCAGCTCACCTCACCCTTAGGTTCATACGCGTTCACATCCAGCGGAGAATTCTGCTGGATATACTGCTTCAGCACCTCGGCGTCGATAAAGCCGGTATTCACATAGCCCGGTTTGTCATCGATATGCGGATAACCGTCGCCGCCGGTGGCGTTAAAGCTCAGGGTCGCCATCCGATAGGTTTTGGCCGGGTCAACCGCTTCGCCTTTGATCTTCAGGTCGTTGAGTACCCCGCCCTTCGCCACAAAGCTGACGTTGGCGAACTGCGGATAGGCACCGGAGTCAGGCTTCATCTGTGCTACCGCGGTCAGGTAATCCGTCACCTCTTTGCCGGTCATATCGACATACACCAGCACGTTGCCAAACGGCTGCACCTTCAGGACATCTTTATAGGTGATATCACCGCCTTCAATGGAGTCGCGGATCCCGCCGCCGCTCATTACCGCAAAATCGGCGTTAGTACGCGCCATTTGCGCTGCCAGCACCAGGTGCCCCATGTTGGTCTGCACGAAACGCACCTTACTGCGATCCCCTTCCAGCCTGCCGGAGAGTGTACCGATCTTCACATCCAGCTGGGCTTTGCCTTTATTCTGGAACGGCGACAGCAGGGAGAGCATCTGTGGGTTTTCCGCAATTTCCGGGGTATAGAGGACGCGCTCGCTCTGGCCGTTATCGTAGGTCACCTTCTTCTTCAGGTTGACCGGGATCAGCTGATAATGCACCAGCTTCATCTCCCCGTTACGGAATTCGAAATCCGCGCGGCCGACGTATTTACCCCACTCATGGGCCTGCACAATCCAGATGCCGTTCTGCTTGTCCGGCGCGCACGGCGTGCCAGGCACATAGTCCACCTGCTTTTTATTTTCTGACGCCATGCAGACCGGATCCTGGGAGTGACCGCCCACAATCATCGCCAGCGAACCCGCCGGCAGGCTGCGCGCCATCTCCACATCGCCCGGGGCGTTCGAGCCGTGGTCGCCATTATCGTAATGGCCCATATGGGTGGTGGCGATAATCACGTCCGGTTTTTCGTTCTGCTGTAATTCCTGGATCACCAGCTTCGCTTCGTCGGCCGGTTTACGGAATTCGATATCGGTAAAATATTCCGGGTTGCCGATTTTGGCTGTGTCATCGGTGGTCAGCCCGACCACGGCGATTTTAATATCCTGGCGTTTGAAAATGGCCCAGGGTTTAAATAAACGCTCGCCGGTGCTTTTCTGGTAAATATTGGCGGAGAGGAACGGGAATTTGGCCCACTTCTCCTGCTGGCGTAATACTTCGATAGGATTATCAAATTCGTGGTTACCGACGGCCATCGCATCGTAGCCAATCAAATTCATGCCGCGGAAATCGGGTTCTGCATCCTGTAAATCCGATTCCGGCACGCCGGTATTAATGTCGCCGCCGGAGAGTAACAGCACGCTGCCGCCTTTGGCTGCCACCTCTTTGCGGATCCCGTCCACCAGCGTCTTCTGCGCCGAGAGGCCATACTCGCCATATTCGCTGCGCCAGAAGTGGCCGTGATGATCGTTGGTATGCAGGATGGTAATGTTATAGGTTTTATCCTGCTCCCAGGCCTGAGCTGGCAGGCTTAACAGACCGCACGCCGCGATTATTGCCAGCGCGATGCCTCGCTTCATTAACTTCATTTCTTCACTCCCTGATCCATAGACAAAGGCAAAAATTACAGCGAGTAAGCAGAATAGACAACTTTGTTTTCAGAAATGCGACTTTCCTCAAATGTCGGGGACAGGTATGTTAGTCGGATAATAATTACATCCTGCATTTCCTATAACAATCGACGTGGTATTTATGGCAATCAGTGAATCTACTCCACCGGTGTCGGCTGCTAAGTCTCGCACCTCATTTGGTATTCTCGGCGCAATCAGTCTTTCACATCTGCTGAACGATATGATCCAGTCGCTAATTCTGGCGATCTATCCGCTATTACAGTCCGAGTTCTCCCTTACCTTCGTGCAGATCGGCATGATCACCCTGACCTTCCAGCTGGCCTCATCGCTGCTGCAACCGGTGGTGGGTTACTGGACGGATAAATATCCGATGCCATGGTCACTGCCGATTGGCATGTGCTTTACCCTGAGCGGCCTGATCCTGCTGGCTATGGCGGGCAGCTTTGAGGGCGTTTTAGTGGCCGCCGCACTGGTGGGTACCGGCTCGTCGGTCTTCCACCCGGAGTCGTCCCGCGTGGCGCGCATGGCCTCCGGGGGCCGTCACGGTCTGGCGCAGTCGCTGTTCCAGGTGGGCGGTAACTTCGGTAGCTCCCTCGGCCCGCTGCTGGCAGCGGTGATTATTGCCCCGTACGGTAAAGGCAACGTGGCGTGGTTTGTGCTGGCGGCGCTGTTAGCGATTGTGGTGCTGGCGCAGATCAGCCGCTGGTATGCGGCCCAGCACAAGGTAAATAAGGGCAAACCAAAAGCGCCGGTAATTAATCCCCTGCCGCGCAACAAGGTAATTCTCGCCGTCAGCATCCTGCTGATGCTGATTTTCTCCAAATACTTCTACATGGCGAGCATCAGCAGCTATTACACCTTTTATCTGATGGAAAAATTCGGATTATCGGTACAAAACGCCCAGTTTCACCTGTTTGCCTTCCTGTTTGCGGTAGCAGCAGGGACGTTTATTGGCGGGCCATTGGGGGATAAGATTGGGCGTAAATATGTTATTTGGGGCTCTATCCTCGGCGTAGCGCCTTTCACCCTTATTTTACCTTACGCAAGTCTGTGGTGGACGGGTGTTTTAACCGTGATTATTGGTTTTATCCTCGCCTCCGCGTTTTCGGCCATCCTGGTGTATGCCCAGGAGCTGCTTCCGGGACGTATCGGCATGGTTTCCGGGCTGTTTTTTGGTTTTGCCTTCGGGATGGGCGGCCTTGGCGCGGCGGTATTAGGGCTGATTGCAGACCATACCAGCATCTTTTTGGTCTACAAAATCTGTGCTTTCCTGCCACTTCTTGGGATGTTGACCATATTCCTGCCTGATAATCGGCATAAAGCCTGATTTATCCGCGGTCAAACTCCTGGTTTGGCCGCAACCTTCCCTACTGCCATAAGCCTTTCTTAGCATAGCCTCTGCAAAATCGTCCTGTTCTGCTTTCGTTTAACTGTTATTGCTGTTTTACTCAAATTTCAACAATTATTCATAAACATAATCATTAAATTTGTCATAAACTATTACTCGGCTTTTTGGTTTTAAACCAAAAATGGATTAACTCAGCAACGAAAGGAGACGGAATGCATCACGCCACACCGCTTATCACCACCATTGTCGGTGGACTTGTACTCGCATTTATACTCGGCATGCTTGCCAATAAACTTCGCATTTCGCCTCTGGTGGGCTATTTATTAGCTGGCGTGTTAGCCGGTCCCTTTACCCCAGGTTTTGTTGCTGATACTAAACTTGCCCCGGAGCTGGCGGAGCTTGGCGTGATCCTGCTGATGTTCGGTGTTGGTTTGCATTTCTCCCTGAAGGATCTGATGGCGGTAAAGTCCATCGCCATTCCCGGCGCGATCGCCCAGATAGCCGTGGCGACGTTGCTGGGTATGGCGCTTTCAGCGATGCTGGGCTGGCCGCTGATGACCGGCATTGTATTTGGTCTGTGTCTTTCTACCGCCAGTACCGTGGTGCTGCTGCGCGCGCTTGAAGAGAGGCAGCTGATTGACAGCCAGCGGGGGCAGATCGCTATTGGCTGGCTGATTGTTGAAGATCTGGTAATGGTGTTAACCCTGGTGCTGCTGCCTGCTGTCGCAGGGATGCTCGAAAAAGACAACGTCGGCTTTGCCACGCTGGCGCTGGATATGAGTATCACTATCGGTAAAGTGGTGGCGTTTATCGCCATTATGATGCTGGTAGGTCGCCGCCTGGTGCCGTGGATCCTCTCCCGCAGCGCTGCGACCGGCTCGCGCGAGCTGTTCACCCTCGCGGTGTTGGCCCTGGCGCTGGGCATCGCCTTTGGCGCCGTTGAGTTGTTTGATGTCTCCTTCGCCCTCGGCGCTTTCTTTGCCGGGATGGTGCTGAATGAATCTGAGCTGAGCCACCGCGCCGCCCACGATACCCTGCCCCTGCGCGATGCATTTGCCGTGCTGTTCTTCGTCTCCGTGGGGATGCTGTTCGACCCGCGGGTGCTGATTGATCAGCCGCTGGCCGTGCTTGGCACCCTGGCAATCATCATCTTTGGTAAGTCGGTCGCCGCGTTCTTCCTGGTGCGTCTGTTCGGTCACTCGCCGCGTACCGCATTGACCATCGCCGCCAGCCTTGCGCAGATTGGTGAGTTTGCCTTCATCCTTGCCGGGCTGGGCATGGCGCTGGATCTGCTGCCACAGGCCGGGCAAAATCTGGTGCTGGCGGGGGCAATCCTCTCGATTATGCTCAACCCGGTGCTGTTCGCCCTGCTGGAAAAATACCTCGAAAAAACCGAAACCCTTGAAGAGCAGACGCTGGAAGAGGCGACGGAAGAAGAGAAGCAGATCCCGGTGGATATCTGCAACCATGCCCTGCTGGTCGGCTTTGGCCGCGTCGGGAGCCTGCTGGGCGAGAAGCTGATGGCCCAGGGCATTCCGCTGGTGGTGATTGAAACCTCCCGCACGCGAGTGGACGAACTGCGCGAGCGCGGTATCCGCGCGGTGCTGGGCAATGCGGCGAATGAAGAGATCATGAATCTGGCGCATCTTGACTGCGCACGCTGGTTGCTGCTGACCATCCCCAACGGTTACGAAGCCGGTGAGATTGTGGTTTCCGCCCGTGAAAAATCCCCGCACCTGGAGATTATTGCCCGGGCGCATTACGACGACGAAGTGGAATACATCATGGAACGCGGCGCTAATCAGGTGGTAATGGGCGAGCGTGAGATCGCGAATACCATGCTGTCGCTGCTGGAGAAACCGCCGGTTGAAGCGACGGTGACGGGTTAAGTTCGCTGCGGGCTGATGCCCTCACCCTGGCCCTCTCCCACAGGGAGAGGGAACAAACACTAAAAAGGCAACTCACGTTGCCTTTTTGCTTTTACCTGTCCCAGTAAGACTCTTCCAGGCTATCTTCCCGCTCCGGCAAGCCACGCGTTAAGCGCGGTGAGTGCTGGTTTAGCACCTGATAGCTCACGCGGTTCGCATATTTACACACCTGCGCCAGTGACGAATAGGTCAGCCAGTTAAACTTGTGTTTGCTGGAGTTCGGCACGTTGGTGCGATGGAAGGCGTTGGCGGTGATATCGTGCAGCAGCGCAGCCAGCGCGCCGTCTCCTGCGCCGTTTGTGTTCATGATCTTCTCAGGCCCACCCATATACGGGGCGATATGCGAGAAGATACGCAGCGGGTTCTGGCAATCCTTGTGGCGCATGGCGCGACTGAATTCAAACTGGTTGAACTCGGCGATCGCCCCTGGCAGCAGTGGATGCTGGGTTTTGCGTTTCGCCTCTTCTTCGGTGAAGCCCGCCATATACAAGCCTACCGGCCCGGCGGTGCAGAGTACCAGATCGACCCAGTCCAGCGCTTTATCAGAAGCCAGCAGCGGATCGCTCTCGCCGGTCAGGGCTTCGGCCTCTTCTTCATTCATCGCCAGAATAGAGACGTGCTCTTTCAGGAAGGCCTGCCACCACTCCGGGTTATCCGCGATCACGAATTTGGTACCCAGGGTCAGGACCACCGGCACGTTATACTTCTTCGCGTACTCTATCGCCTTCATGGTGGCTTCCGGCATCGGCTCGCCCGGCTTGCAACGCACCAGATAGGAGGTCAGCACCAGCGCTGATGCCCCGGCAATCACCTCTTCCGGGATGCTCTCTGCGCGCAGTTTGTTCATGTGCCCTGGGCTGATGGCGAAGGTACGCTCGCCGGATTCGCCGATCAGCGTGAAGCAGCGGCCAATCGCCCCGTCCACCCCTTGCAGGTAGTTCAGATCGGTACGGCTGGAGGTGTTGCAGAGGTAGCGGTAGGCGTAACTGCCAATTTCGATGTTGCTGCACATCACACCCAGCAGAACGGAGCGGTCATCCGCCAACACCGAGTAGTTGTGCATGGTGTTGCCGATGGTGCCACCGGCAAACTGATGGGTAATGAGGTTGTCCCGTACCAGCTCCTGGTACAGCGCTTCCGCAACATTGTCTTCAATGACCAGGGAGTGCCCGGCGCTCAGGCCGTAACGCGCGACAAACGCATCGTCCACTTTTGCTTCAATATCCACCAGCGTCTGATCGATACCCACCACCCAGGCGGCGTTGGTCTCATTCTCCGGCTGAATTTGCTGGAGCAGCGGATCGCGGGCGTTAACGGGAAAGTAGTGTTTGGATTTGCGTTTACCGGGAAATTTCATCTTCTGAGCTACGAGTAACGGATGGGCCGGAAATGGTAGCACAATCCCGGCCTTTAACGCGATCAGCGGCTGTTAGTCACCAGCGACACCATCATCTCGATGTGTTCTGGGTCGTCGTTCAGCGCCGGAATGTACTCGTATTTCGTTCCGCCCGCTTCGAGGAAGAACTCGCGGTTTTGTACCGCAATTTCCTCCAGGGTTTCCAGACAGTCGGCCGCAAAGCCCGGCGACATGACCTGGATGTGCTTCACGCCTTTCTCGCCCAACATTTTGAGGGTTTCATCCGTATAAGGGGTCAGCCACGGCTCGCGGCCAAAGCGCGACTGGAAGGTCATCATCACCTTTTCCGGCGGCAGGCCCAGGGCGGACACCAGCTCACGCGTGGTATCGCGGCAGCGCTGCGGATAATCGTCACCTTCATCGGCGAACCGCTGCGGGATACCGTGATAGGAAAGCAGCAGTAGATCCGGCTCGCCGTGTTTTGCAAAGGACGCGCGTGCGCTGCTGGCAAGGGCGTTGATATACATTTCGTTATCCGCGTAATCGCGAATAAAGGTCACGGAAGGAATACGGCGTCGGGTCGCCAGAATACGCGCCAGCTCGTCCCAGACCGCGGCGACGGTGGAGCAGGAGTATTGCGGATAGAGCGCCAGCACCACGATATGGTCCACGCCCTGTGCCAGCAGCTCTGTGACGGCGCTTTCCAGCGACGGTTTACCGTAGCTCATCCCCAGCGCAACCGGAATATCCGGCAGACGGGCGGCCAGCGCCTTCTCCTGGCGGCGGCTGTAGACCATCAGCGGCGACCCCTCTTCCATCCAGACGGACTGATAGAGCTTAGCCACACGCGGCGAACGGATCGGCAGGATCACGCCACGCAGCAATGGCCACCATAGCAGGCGCGGGGTATCCACAACGCGCGTATCACTCAGAAACTGACGCAGATAACGGCTGACCGCTGCGGGGGTTGGGGCTTCGGGGGTACCTAAATTGGCAAGCAGGATGCCGGTTTTCGCCTGACTCATTCACGCCTCATAACCTTATAACAGGCTGATAAGTGTATCTGAAAAGTGCGTAAACGGAACCCATTGCTGCGATAGATAAGATGAGAATTTTTCTCACCCGGGGGCCCGGGTGAGAGTCACGACATCCTTCAGGCTGCCTCTGTGTTGGCTGCGTACCCTTACCTCAGTCACAGCGTTATCTGAATGACTGGGATTCGCGTACGTGCCGCCGCGATACAACCCGAATGACTGGGTGATGGTGTGCGATTAGCCGAGGATTTTTTCCAGCTCTGCACGAACTTCAGCGACAGGCTTGGTGCCGTCAACTTTAGCGTATTTGGTGTTACCCGCCTGCGCTTCCTGAGAGTAGTAGCCGATCAGTGGCGCGGTCATCTGATGGTATTCCACCAGGCGCTTACGCACGGTCTCTTCCTGATCGTCTTTACGGGTGGTCAGCTCTTCGCCGGTCACGTCGTCTTTACCTTCCACCTGCGGTGGATTGAATTTCACGTGGTAAACGCGGCCGGAAGCGGCGTGTACGCGACGACCGATGATACGGTCCACGATCAGTTCGTCCGGTACGTCGAACTCCAGAACGTAATCCACGTTGATGCCCGCTTCTTTCATGGCATCAGCCTGAGGAATGGTACGTGGGAAGCCGTCCAGCAGGAAACCGTTGCGGCAATCTTCCTGAGTAATGCGTTCTTTAACCAGAGCAATAACCAGCTCATCGGTTACCAGTTTGCCGGCGTCCATAATGTCTTTCGCCTGTTTGCCCAGCTCGGAGCCAGATTTAACAGCGGCACGCAGCATGTCACCCGTAGAGATTTGCGGAATACCGTATTTCTCCATGATGAACTGAGCCTGAGTTCCTTTACCCGCGCCCGGAGCGCCAAGCAGAATAATACGCATTGCGAAAATCCCCTCAAAAGTTGGTTCAATTTTTCAAAAAGCGCTAAACAATACCATCAGAACGGACGTGGCTCAAGGAAGGCGGGAAGGCTGAAACGGTTAACGAGGGAGATAATTTGACAGAGGGCAGAGGATTTCCCCTCACCCTGCCCTCTCCCCAAAGGGGAGAGGGTATTGAAGTCCCCTCTCCCCTTTGGGGAGAGGGGCAGACGTTTAATTACGCCAGCAGCAACGCATTGACGCGCTTGATGAACTGGTTTGGATCTTCCAGCGTGCCGCGCTCGGCCAGCAGGGACTGATCCAGCAGCAGTTCAACCCACTCGGCAAAGCGGGCGTCGTCCTGGGTGTCTGCCGCGCGTTTCACCAGCGCGTGATCCGGGTTGAGTTCAAAGATGTACTTCACTTCCGGTACGCTCTGGCCCGCAGCAGCGAACAGCTTCGCCATCTGGGTGCTCATCTCATCGGCTTCGGTGGTGACGATGGCTGGCGTATCGGTCAGACGGTGTGTGAAGCGCACCTCTTTCACGCGATCGCCCAGATGGGTTTTCACACGCTCAACAAATGGCTCCAGCGCTTTTTCCGCCTCTTTCGCGGTTTCGTCCACTTCATCCGCCAGCTTGTCGATGGACTCATCGGCTTTCGCCACGGACTGGAACGCTTTACCGCTGAACTCGGTCAGGTAGTTCATCATCCACTCATCGATGCGATCGGAAAGCAGCAGCACTTCGATGCCTTTCTTACGCAGCAGCTCGAGGTGCGGGCTGCTCTTCGCCGCGGCATAGCTGTCGGCGGTGATGTAGTAGATCTTCTCCTGCCCTTCCTTCATGCGGGAGATATACTCTTCCAGCGACACGGTCTGCTCGGAGGAGTCGGTATGCGTGGAGGCAAAGCGCAGCAGTTTGGCAATGGCTTCGACGTTGGACGAATCTTCCGCCGGGCCTTCTTTCAGTACCAGGCCGAACTGTTTCCAGAAGGTCTGGTATTTTTCTGCGTCGTCTTTCGCCAGCTTGTCCAGCATCTGCAGAGCACGTTTGCTCAGGGCGGTGCGCAGGTTGCGGGTCACGGTGCTGTCCTGCAGGATCTCACGAGAGACGTTCAGCGGCAGATCGTTGGAATCAATCAGGCCACGCACAAAGCGCAGGTAGTTCGGCATGAACTGCTCGGCTTCGTCCATGATGAACACGCGCTGCACGTACAGCTTCAGGCCGTGCTTGTGATCGCGGTTCCACATATCCCACGGCGCCTGCGCCGGGATGTACAGCAGGCTGGTGTACTCCTGCTTCCCTTCCACGCGGTTGTGGCTCCAGGTCAGCGGATCGGTAAAGTCGTGGGCGATGTGCTTGTAGAACTCGGTGTACTCTTCGTCTTTGATCTCAGACTTGTTACGCGTCCACAGCGCCTGCGCCTTGTTGATCTTCTCCCAGGAAATAACGGTTTCGCCGTCCTGTTCTTCCCGTTTTTCGATCTCAACCGGCAGAGCGATATGGTCAGAATATTTGCTGATGATGGAGCGCACGCGCCAGTCGTTGAGGAAATCGTCTTCCCCTTCACGCAGGTGCAGGGTGATCTCGGTGCCGCGATCGGCTTTGGTGATGTCGGCTACAGTGTATTCGCCTTCACCATGGGATTCCCAGAAGACGCCGTTTTCAGCGCTCTCGCCTGCCGCACGGGTGCGTACGGTGACTTTATCCGCCACGATGAACGCCGAATAGAAGCCCACGCCGAACTGGCCGATCAACTGGCTGTCTTTAGCCTGATCGGAACCCATGGACTGCAGGAAGGCTTTGGTGCCGGATTTCGCGATAGTACCGAGATGGTCAATGGCTTCATCGCGGGTCATGCCGATGCCGTTATCCGCGATGGTCAGGGTGCGGTTCTCTTTATCAAACGAGACGCGCACGCGCAGTTCGCCGTCACCTTCATACAGCTCTGGCTTCGAGAGTGCACGGAAACGCAGCTTGTCTGCCGCATCAGAGGCGTTAGAGATAAGCTCACGCAGGAAGATTTCTTTATTGGAATAAAGAGAATGGATCATCAGATGCAGAAGTTGTTTTACTTCTGACTGGAAACCGCGGGTTTCTTGTCCTTTCATACTAAGTCGACCTCAACAATGCCATTTAATGGGGTTTAAAAGCGTTGAGGGAGAGATGGGGATAGCGAGGAAGGTTTTCAAGCGGAGGCCACGGCTGCAGCCTCCGTTTGGTCAGAAAATAATCTTGTGACGACCGGCCAGAGAGTGTGACAGCGTGGTGCCGTCCACCATCTCCAGCTCGCCGCCCACCGGTACGCCGTGG
Source organism: Leclercia sp. 1548 (assembly GCF_050435045.1). Lineage (NCBI taxonomy): Bacteria > Pseudomonadati > Pseudomonadota > Gammaproteobacteria > Enterobacterales > Enterobacteriaceae > Leclercia > Leclercia sp. 1548. Next base: position 128,795 of record NZ_JBNDJP010000006.1, read on the forward strand.
GCGATACGGCTGGCTTCGACGCCTGACTCCGCGCACAGTTCCGCGATGTAGTTGGCCGTTGCCTCCCCTTCCACCGTTGGGTTGGTGGCGAGGATCACCTCGTTGATCGTTTCCGATTTCAGACGCTGTTCCAGACGGTCCAGACCAATATCATCCGGGCCGATACCATCCAGCGGCGACAGGTGGCCCATCAGCACAAAATAGCGGCCAGAAAACTGCCCGGTCTGTTCGATGGCGTAGATGTCCGCAGGACTCTCCACCACGCAGATCTGACCGTTTTCCTGACGGCGCGGATTGGCGCAGATGTTACACACTTCCTGCTCGGTAAAGGTGCGGCAGTCTGCACAGTGTCCGATTTCTGACATGGCGCGGGTCAACGCCTGCGCCAGACGCATGCCGCCGCTACGATCGCGCTGCAGCAGGGTAAACGCCATGCGCTGCGCTGACTTCGGGCCTACGCCCGGCAGGCAGCGTAGCGCTTCCATTAGCTGCGTGAGCAGCGGACTGGTTTGCATCAGAACGGCATCTTAAAGCCCGGTGGCAGCTGCATTCCAGAGGATACAGAGGCCATTTTTTCTTTCTGGGTTTCGTCGATACGGCGCGCAGCATCGTTAAATGCAGCGGCGACCAGATCTTCCAGCATGTCTTTGTCGTCTTCGAGCAGGCTTGGGTCGATCTCCACGCGACGGCAGTTATGCGCACCGTTGATGGTCACTTTGACCAGACCTGCGCCAGATTCGCCAGTCACTTCCATCTGTGCGATCTCTTCCTGCATCTTCTGCATTTTTTCCTGCATCTGCTGGGCCTGCTTCATCAGACCACCCAGACCGCCTTTACCACCAAACATAGGCTTCTCTCTTCTTTCACGTTAAAGATAACAACCGTAAGTCAGACTCACGATCAAATGGGTCGAATACTCTCTTCATCCAGTTCTGCATCAAAGTAACGTTGCAGGGTCTGAATGTTATTATCCGCGATAATCGACTCACGCGCCTGCGCGAGTTTCTCTTCATAGATGGCCTGACGCCACTCCAGCGGCGTTCGCACCGCCGGATTATCATCTTCAATGATGGTCAATTCAACAGGCGCACCCTGTAATGTGGAGAGCGCCTCAGTCAGGACCTGTTGGGCACTTGCTGAGTTCAGATGGCGCTGGCCCGAACGCAGATGCAGGCAGATCCGGTTGCCGTCCTGTTCACGCCAGGCATTCAGGGCAACCTGCTCCACCAGCTTGGGCAGTTTTAACTGACTGACCTCAGCCGCCCAGGCATCACGCTCCAGCGACTCCCCGGCAAGCTTAGCGGCCAGTTCCGGGGTTTTCTCGTGCTCCAGCGCCTTTTTCAGCGCCTTTGGCGTGGCGACTTCCACCTTCACCTCTTCGGTGACGGTGGTCGCTTTCCAGCGATAGGCCTCTTTCTTTGCCGGAGCCTGTGGCTCAGACGTGACCGAGGTAGAACGCGACTGCACGCGCTCCGAGACCGAGGCCAGACGTTCAAGCGCGGCGTTATTTACCGGCCGCGCTCTTGCAGGCGCTGCCGGTTCACTCTTTTTTGGCTTGGTTGCTCCCTGCGCGCGTTGCAACTGATTGCGGGCGGCGAGTACCGAACTGGTAGCATCCGACAGCGGCACATCGTGGCGCGGCAGTGGCGGTGCACTCTGCTGCACGGGAACCTGCGGCGGCGTCATCACTGCCGTGGGGGCGACCGGCGCGAAAGAGGGTTGCGGCACCTCGGGTTCCGGCAGCGGCATTCGCGGATGGAACGCCAGCGCGCGCAGCAGGGTCATTTCCACGCCCATGCGGCGATCCGGTGCAAAAGGCAGCTCTTTGCGACCAATTAACAGGGTTTGATAGTAGAGCTGCACGTCGGTTGGCGGGATAGTACGCGCCAGTTCGCGCATGCGCTGCTCAATCGCGGCCATGTCCGGCCCCAGCGCAGCCGGGGAGAGCTGTATCATCGCAATGCGGTGCAGCAGGCTAAGCATCTCAACCAGCAGGGCTTCCCACTCGATGCCGCGCGCCGCTGAGGCGTGGACTAACGCCATCACTTGCTCGCCGTTGGCCTCGACCACCGCCTCAATCAGCGACAGGGCCTGATCGTCGTCCAGGGTGCCGAGCATGGTGCTGACCGCAAGCGTCGTCAGCTGCCCATCACCGCTGGCAATGGCCTGATCGGTGAGGCTGAGCGCATCGCGCAGGCTGCCGTCAGCGGCACGCGCCAGCAGCTGCAGGGCACGCGGTTCGTGCGTCACCTGCTCTTCATTCAGAATATGTTCAAGCTGATCGCGGATCTGCCCGACGTCCAGCGCCTTCAGATGGAACTGCAGGCAGCGGGATAAGATGGTCACCGGCAGCTTTTGCGGATCGGTGGTCGCCAGCAGGAACTTGACGTGTGCAGGCGGCTCTTCCAGCGTCTTCAGCAGGGCGTTAAAGCTGTGGCGCGACAGCATGTGCACTTCATCGATCAGATAGACCTTGAAGCGGCCGCGCGCCGGGGCGTACTGGACGTTATCCAGCAGATCGCGGGTATCTTCAACTTTCGTGCGCGAGGCGGCATCGATCTCAATCAGATCGACAAAGCGCCCCTGCTCGATTTCACGGCAGTTGTCGCAGACGCCGCACGGCGTGGCGGTGATCCCGCTTTCGCAGTTGAGGCCTTTCGCCAGTAAACGGGCAATAGATGTTTTACCGACGCCGCGGGTGCCGGAAAAAAGATAGGCGTGATGGATACGTCCTAGCGATAAGCCGTTCGCCAGGGCGGTCAGCACATGTTCCTGGCCGACAACGTCAGCAAAGGTTTGGGGTCGCCATTTACGGGCTAACACCTGATAACTCATGGGCAGGCTCTGCAACGCTGGAAGGTGGATAATCAGGGGGTAATGCTAACACAACCTCACCCGTTGGGCGAGGTTGTGGGCGGGAGGATTAATGTCCCGGGAAAGGCACGAGGCTGTAGCTGGTGATGCCCTGTTTTTCCAGGCGCTGTTCGCCACCCAGATCGAACAGGTTGATGATGAAGGCCGCATCGGTCACTTCGCCACCCAGACGACGGATCAGCTTCACGGTCGCCTCAATGGTGCCACCGGTTGCCAGCAGATCGTCAACCACCAGCACTTTGTCGCCAGGCTTGATCGCATCAACATGGATCTCAAGCTGGTCGGTACCGTACTCAAGCTCGTAGCTTTCAGCGATGGTTTCGCGTGGCAGTTTGCGCGGCTTACGCACCGGCACAAAACCAACGCCCATTGCCAGCGCAACCGGGGCGCCAAACAGGAAACCGCGTGCTTCGGTGCCGACAACTTTGGTGATCCCGGCGTTTTTGTAACGCTCGACCAGCAATTCAATGCTGAGGGCGTACGCTTTCGGGTCTTCCAGCAAGCTGGTGACATCACGGAAAAGAATGCCAGGTTTTGGATAGTCCTGGATACTTTTGATGCTGTTTTTAAGGTATTCAAGCTGCTGCGCAGTTGCGGTCATAAATGGATGCCTGATGAAAACGGTGTTACTCACGGAGCGGAGAGATGGTCGGTCAAAATAACAATTGCTTAACCTTTGACCAAGCCTGCCCGTGCTCGAAAACGGTCGAATTTACTGGCTGCGCACAAGAATTGCAACAGCCAGTCTGAGGATTATTGCTTTTGTTGCTTTCCATCAACTACGGGCATCCGCCACATGAAAATTAGCAGGCACGCGAGGATAGCCAACAGCAGGATCCGCACCCACATAATTTTTACCATCCATAATGAAATGGCGAAGGTGACGAGGATCACCGCAATGGCCCGCGGCTTCGCGCCGGGCGGCATGGCGCGGTACTGTTGCCAGTGGCGCAGATAGCCGCCAAACCATGAGCGGTACAGCAGCCATTGGTGAAAACGCGGAGAAGAACGGGCGAAGCACCAGGCGGCCAGTAATATAAAGGGGGTGGTTGGCAGAATGGGTAAAACGACGCCCAGCGTGCCGAGCACTACCGCTAGCCAGCCAATGATGATTAAAATAGTACGCTGCATAATGCGATTCGTTATCAAACTGAACGGCTACTGTACCACTGGAGAGCGGATTGAAAACAGCCTTGCTTTTACAGACGCTGCAAAATCAGCTGACGTCCCTGCGTACGCAGGCCGCCCCCCTGATGCAGCACGCTACGCTAAAACCGCGCTTTGACCGGCAGCTGTTTCGTACCCGCAGCACAGTGATGAAAGATTATCTTGATGAAGCTCAGGCCAATCTTGATGAATTGGGTCATGCGGTAGAGAAGGCGCAAACGGAGCAGGTCAACTGGCTGGCCACCCATCTGGCCGAGCAGATCGCCGCCCTGCACAGGGAGATTGCCGCCTGGCCTTTACGGGTCTGGGACAGTGCTTCTGCCGGTGCGACAAAATGGCAGCGCAAGCGGCTGGAGCATCAGGAGTTTGAGCGGCGGCTGTGTGAAATGAAGTCTGAACGCGAGGCGCGGCTGAACCAGGCCGAAACGCTGGAAGAGCAGCAGATGCTGATGCGCGAAATTACTGCGCTGGAGGGGCGGCTTGAACGCTGTCGCAAAGCACTGGATGATATTGAGCGCGTGATTGCGCGTCTGACCCGTTAACAGGAGTAGTGTGTGTCACTGGAAAACGCCCCCGATGAAATAAAGCTGGCGGTTGATCTGATCATGTTGCTGGAAAATCATGACATCCCGGCCGAGACGGTGCTGAAGGCGCTGGAGATTGTGAAGCGGGATTTTGAGGGGAAAATCGACGCCGCTTCCCCCTCACCCTAACCTTATTCCAAAGGGAGAGGGAACCTGATCCGCCCTCCCCTTTAGAAAATCATGCCGGTGTTGGGTCATCCCCCTTCACTTCACGTTTCACTTCTATGTGCTCGTCGCCCTTCTCATTGCGAAGATGCACTTCAAGCTGGTTGAACGCGATGTTGATGTTGTTCTCACGGCACAGACGCTCAATGGTGCGGTTCAGTTCATCCACGGTGTAGCTGCGGTCACGCAGTTCACGCACGTACAGACGCAGTTCATGATTCAGCGTACTCGGGCCGAAGGTGGTAAAGAACACGGCCGGCTCGGGATCGTGCATCACTTTCGGATGATCCATCGCCGCTTTCAGCAGCACTTTTTTCACCGTATCCAGATCGGAACCGTAAGCCACGCCCAGACTGATCACCACGCGGGTGATGGTGTCGGAGAGCGACCAGTTGATCAACCGCTCGGTCACGAAGGCTTTGTTCGGGATGATCACCTCTTTACGATCGAAATCCGTAATAGTGGTGGCACGAATACGGATCTTGCTGACCGTTCCCGAGAAGGTGCCGATGGTCACCGTATCGCCGATGCGCACCGGGCGCTCGAACAGGATAATCAGACCTGAAACGAAGTTACCAAAGATCTCCTGTAAACCGAACCCAAGACCTACCGACAAAGCCGCCGCCAGCCACTGCAGTTTGTCCCACGAGACCCCGAGCGAACCGAAGACGGTCATCGCGCCCGCCACCAGAATCACATAGTTCAGAATGGTGGTGATGGCGTAGGAGGCCCCCTGGCGCATATTCAGGCGCGAGAGTACCAGCACTTCCAGCAGGCCTGGCAGGTTGCGGATCAAGGCCCAGGCCACTACCGCCGAAACCAATGCAAACAGCAGGCTGCCCATGGTGACGTTTTTCACCACTGCCGCACCGGCTTCAGTGCCGCTGTAGTGCCACAGGGTAATGCTGTCGAGATAGGCAAAGACGGTAATTAAATCAGACCAGATGGCCCAGAACATCACGCCGAACAGAGCGATCATCACCAGCATGGTAATGCGCAACGTCTGCTGGTTGACCTGCTCGAGGGCGATGGTCGGCTCCTCCTGCGGCTCCGCGCCTTCGGCTCCCTCTTTTACCATATTCTGCCGACGCGCCAGGGCGCGGCGATAGGCGATACGACGGGCGGCCACGCTCAACCCGCGCAGGACGGTCTGATACAGCAGGTTCCAGAGGATCACCAGATAGACGGTTTCAATCCAGCGGCCCGACAGACGCAGGGTGGTATAGAAATAACCGGTAGCCGTGAGCACCATCAGCGCCACCGGGATAATGGACAGCACGGTGACCGTCGCCAGGCGAATGGAATGGGACTCTTTATCGCGCCAGCTGTCGCGGCACATCGGCCACATAAGGATGGCGATCACCAGCAGGTTAAGCAGAATAACGAACTGCCCCAGCACGTCATCCATCAGATGCAGCGGAGAGAGTTCCGCCACCACCGACCAGAAGTGCAGTGGCAACAGCGCGAGGCTCACCCGCACGATCTGGCGTCGCCAGTGGCTGGTGAGCTGGGCAGGCATATTAAAGTGATTCACCGCCACGCCGTCTTTTTCCAGCACTTTCCAGCACAGGCCAAACACCAGCCAGAACAGCGCCAGTTTTTTACTGAAGGCCCACAGCAGATCGCTGATATTAAGCTGCATGGTGAGCAGGATCAGCCCCGCCGCCAGAATTAACAGGCAGACCGGCAGAGCGCGGATCAGATCGATAAGAATGGCTTTCGGGGTATGAAGCTGGCTGTCATTACGCAATTGCCCTACTTCATTCGCCAGTTTCGCCTGGTACTTTTTCAGCCAGCCGAGACGCCAGCGGATCAACCCGGCAATCAGCAACAGCGGCAGACCCGCAAGGAAGGCAAAGGCCACCGCCGGACCGGCTTTTTCCCAGTTAACGGTGATTTTCATTCCTTTGATCTGGTCTTTCAGCATCCCCGGGAAGGATTTGATCCACTCCCAGTCCATCGGTTTGTTGCTGTTTACCCAGAAGATCTGCTGGGTGAGGATCTCCTGCAGGCTTTTGGATACGCTCACCAGCTGCTGCTGGTTGATCTGCAGGTTAATGGCCATCATCAGCTGATTACCCAGCTGTTTATTCAGCTGATCGAGCAGCTCGCGGCGCATGTCTACCACCTGCAGCAGCGCATCGTGGACTTCAGCGTTGACGTCGCTGCTGTGCCCCTCTTCCACTTTGGCGACGAAGGCATCGCTCTGGAACAGGGCATCGCGCTGCTGGTTGACCTCGAACTGTTCGAGACGCAAATCCGCAATGCGGTTGGTCATGTCCTCCAGTTCATCGGCGGAGGGTAAAGTCTGCTGCTGCTGATAGAGGATACGCGACAGCAGCAGGCTGCCTTTCAGGACGGCGATCTGCTCTTTAATGTTGCGCTCAGACTGCAGGGCGCGATCCAGCCAGTTTTTGACTTTGATGTTCCGCTGAACCAGCGAGTTGCCGTTTTCAGTGGCCGTGATCAAACGCTGGCTGAGCTGATGGTTGGCATCCAGCTCTTGTTTCACCAGCGGGTTTTCCTGGATACGCGCGGTTTCGTCCGGGTTAACGGCTTCCTGCGCGGTTTTCTCCGTCAGGGTGAGTCGCTTGCTGTTGACCGCTTCCTGCAACAGCTGTAGCTGATGCTCCAGACGGTTAATGTTGGCGGTAACATAGTCGCGCTGTTTTTGCAGGGTATCCTGCAGCACAGTGTTACCTTCCAGACTCTTACGCTGCTGTTCGATCTGCGCATTCAGCAACTGCTGCTGCGTCAGGAGTAAGGTTTGCTGCGTCGGGCGTAACGCCGCTTCGCCCGCGGAGGTGCCGTTCAGGCGATTGCGGATCTGCTGCAACTGCTGAGAGGCCGAATACATCGCATTCTGCACGCGCTCCGGCTGGGTTTGCAGGGAAACCAGTTGGCTATTGTAAGTGGCGAGATCGTTTTGTGCGGTTTGTAAATCGTCGAGCAGTTGCGCCACGCGCAGTTCCAGCTGACGCAGCGACAAGGTCGCCAGCGTTTTGCGGGTTTCCGCATCGTTATCGACATCACTCAGCGCGTTAAGGCTCTCGGTCGCCTTACGCATCATCTCAGGCGCTTGCGCCACCTTCTGGCGTAACTGCGTAGTTTCCGCTTTGACCCGCTCGAGCTTGTCGATGGTCTCCAGGGTTTCCGTCAGATCCTGCTGGACCAGCTTGTCCTGCGGAGTAAGCTCTTTCTGTTTGCTCAGGGCATCAAGCTGGCTCTGCACATCTGCCCTGGTAGGCATGTCGCTGCTATTATCGGCACGCGCAAACGCAGCCGGTGAAGCCATCAACGAGAGAAAGAAAACCAGAATAAAAGCAAAGATGGGATGCTGTTTGCGTGTGTAGTGCAACATAGTTATGTGTAATTCGTGTGATGAATACCAAAAAGACCGGCGTGAAGAATATCACGGCAATCGGGTGCAAAATAGCATCAACGCGTGGCTCCCGGACAATTCCTGGGATCAGGCATGGAGCGAGTCTGGCTGCGCGCGCAGCGTAGGGCAGAACTGGTACATCTCCAGCAGGATTTCCACATAATCACGGGCTTCACGTTGCAGATCAAAAGACTGGGGAGCAAAAAGCCAGTTTTCCATCAGGCCGGAAATATAGCTGCGCATCAGGATGGCGGCGCGGCGGGTTAATAAATTGGCAGGTAACATGCGGGCTTTAATACAATGCAATAGGCTCTGTTCAATACGATCGTAACTCTCCAGACAGAGACTGCGCTGTGCCTGTTGCACTACCGCCATTTCCCCGACAAACTCGCATTTGTGGAAGATAATCTCCATCATCAGGCGGCGGCGTTCTTCTATAACTGTAGCCTCAAGGATATAGACCAGAATCTCTCTTAAAACTGAGAGTGGATCGTCGGGGAATTTTGCCTGATACTCAGTCTCGAGATCCCCAATATTGGATTCTGAAAGCTCCCAAATTTCACCAAATAAATCTGACTTATTTTTGAAATGCCAGTAAATCGCTCCACGGGTTACTCCCGCCGCCTGAGCAATCTGTGCCAGCGAAGTGGAAGAAACACCCTGTTGCGAAAACAAGCGCAAAGCTACATCAAGGATGTGCTGGCGTGTCGCAAGTGCTTGTTGTTTGGTTTTTCGTGCCATACCCAGGTGAATTTACAGGAGTCAGATTTACATACATTTATGAATGTATGTACCATAGCACGACGATAATATAAACGCAGCAATGGGTTTGTGGACGCGTGATCCATTGATCAATTTGAAATCGGAAACTCGAGGTTTACATATGAACAAAAACAGAGGGTTAACGCCTCTGGCGATCGTTCTGATGCTCTCAGGCAGCTTAGCGCTTACAGGATGTGACGAAAAACAGGCTCAACAAGGGGCTCAGCAGGTGCCAGAAGTTGGCGTCGTGACGCTCAAATCCGAACCTCTCCAGATAAAAACAGAATTACCCGGCCGAACCAGCGCTTACCGCATTGCTGAAGTGCGTCCACAGGTGAGTGGCATCATCCTGAAACGTAATTTTACGGAAGGCGGCGATGTTAAAGCCGGTGAATCTCTGTATCAGATTGATCCCGCTACCTATCAGGCTAATTACGAAAGTGCAAAAGGCGATCTGGCTAAAGCCCAGGCTGCGGCAAAAATTGCCCAGCTGACCGTCAGCCGTTATCAGAAACTGATCGGCACTCAGTACATCAGCCAACAGGAATTTGATAGCGCCCAGGCCGATGCTCAACAGGCAAACGCTGCCGTTACCGCTGCGAAAGCCGCCGTTGAAACCGCACGTATTAACCTGGCTTATACCAAAGTGACGTCGCCTATCAGCGGCCGCATTGGTAAATCGGCAGTGACCGAAGGTGCCCTGGTGCAGAATGGCCAGACTACCGCACTGGCCACTGTGCAGCAGCTTGACCCTATCTATGTCGATGTCACCCAGTCGAGCAATGATTTCCTGCGTCTGAAACAGGAGCTGGAGAACGGCACCCTGAAGCAGGAAAATGGCAAAGCGAAAGTGGAGCTGGTCACTAACGACGGCATTAAGTTCCCACAGGCCGGCAGCCTCGAGTTTTCTGACGTGACGGTCGATCAGACCACCGGTTCTATCACCCTGCGCGCCATCTTCCCGAACCCGAACCATACGCTGTTACCAGGTATGTTTGTTCGCGCAAGCCTGGAAGAAGGGACTAACCCAACGGCACTGCTGGTTCCACAGCAGGGTGTGACCCGTACGCCGCGCGGCGATGCCAGTGCAATGGTCATTGGCGCTGAAGACAAAGTTGAAGTCCGCCAGATCACCGCAACCCAGGCAATTGGCGACAAATGGCTGGTTACCGAAGGTCTGAAAGATGGCGATCGCGTCATCATTACCGGTTTACAAAAAGTTCGCCCGGGCGCCCAGGTTAAAGCGCAAGAGGTCACGTCTGACAATCAACAACAAGCCTCCGCAGGCGGCCAGTCAGAACAACCTAAGTCTTAACTTAAACAGGAGCCGTTAAGACATGCCTAATTTCTTTATCGATCGCCCCATTTTTGCGTGGGTGATCGCCATAATCATCATGCTAGCCGGGGGACTTGCGATCCTGAAGCTGCCTGTCGCGCAATATCCAACTATTGCGCCGCCAGCAATTTCAATCGCCGCAACCTACCCAGGGGCTGATGCCAAAACGGTGCAGGACACCGTAACTCAGGTTATCGAACAGAACATGAACGGTATCGATAACCTGATGTACATGTCCTCCAACAGTGACTCCACCGGTACGGTGCAGATCACGCTGACCTTCGAATCCGGTACGGATGCGGACATCGCTCAGGTTCAGGTGCAGAACAAACTGCAGCTGGCGATGCCGTTACTGCCGCAAGAAGTACAACAGCAGGGTGTGAGCGTGGAGAAATCCTCCAGCAGCTTTCTGATGGTTGTCGGCGTTATCAACACCAACGGCACCATGACGCAGGAGGATATCTCCGACTACGTGGGCGCCAACATGAAGGATGCCATCAGCCGTACTTCAGGCGTGGGTGACGTGCAGCTGTTCGGTTCTCAGTACGCGATGCGTATCTGGATGGATCCGAACAAACTGAACAACTTCCAGTTAACGCCAGTGGACGTGATCAACGCGATTAAAGCGCAGAACGCCCAGGTGGCAGCCGGTCAGTTAGGCGGCACGCCGCCGGTGAAAGGCCAGCAACTGAACGCCTCAATCATCGCGCAGACCCGTCTGACCTCGGCAGATGAATTCAGTAAAATTCTGCTGAAAGTGAACCCGGACGGTTCCCAGGTTCGCCTGCGTGATGTGGCGAAGGTAGAGCTGGGCGGTGAAAACTATGACGTTATCGCCAAGTTTAACGGCCAGCCGGCATCCGGTCTGGGGATTAAGCTGGCGACTGGCGCTAACGCCCTGGATACCGCTACCGCGATCCGTGCCGAATTGAAGAAAATGGAACCTTTCTTCCCGTCAGGCCTGAAAATCGTTTATCCGTATGACACCACGCCATTCGTGAAAATCTCCATTCACGAGGTAATCAAAACGCTGGTCGAAGCGATTATCCTGGTGTTCATCGTGATGTACCTGTTCCTGCAAAACTTCCGTGCGACGCTGATTCCAACCATTGCCGTGCCGGTCGTTCTGTTAGGGACGTTTGCGATCCTCTCGGCCTTTGGCTTCTCGATAAACACCCTGACGATGTTCGGGATGGTGCTGGCGATAGGCCTGCTCGTGGATGACGCCATCGTCGTGGTAGAAAACGTCGAGCGTGTCATGTCCGAAGAGGGACTGCCGCCGAAGGAAGCTACCCGTAAATCGATGGGTCAGATCCAGGGCGCGCTGGTCGGTATCGCCATGGTGTTGTCGGCGGTATTTATCCCGATGGCCTTCTTCGGGGGTTCTACCGGTGCGATTTATCGTCAGTTCTCGATCACTATCGTCTCGGCAATGGCCCTGTCGGTACTGGTTGCGTTGATCCTGACCCCTGCACTGTGCGCCACCATGCTGAAACCAGTGGCCAAAGGCGATCACGGCGAGAACAAAAAAGGCTTCTTCGGCTGGTTTAACCGGATGTTCGATAAGAGTACGCACCACTACACCGACAGCGTAGGCAATATCCTGCGCAGCACCGGTCGTTATCTGCTGCTCTATATCATCATCGTGGTGGGTATGGCGTACCTGTTCGTTCGTCTGCCAAGCTCCTTCCTGCCGGACGAAGACCAGGGCGTCTTCCTGACCATGGCCCAGCTGCCAGCGGGTGCATCTCAGGAACGTACCCAGAAAGTGCTGGATGAGGTGACGAATTACTACCTCACCAAAGAGAAAGCCAACGTTGAATCGGTGTTTGCGGTTAACGGCTTCGGCTTTGCGGGTCGTGGCCAGAACACCGGTATTGCCTTCGTTTCTCTGAAAGACTGGGCTGAACGTCCGGGCGAAGAGAACAAGGTTGAAGCCATTACTGGCCGCGCGATGGGCACCTTCTCGCAGATTAAAGATGCGATGGTCTTTGCCTTTAACCTGCCTGCGATCGTCGAGCTGGGTACGGCAACCGGCTTTGACTTCCAGCTTATCGACCAGGGCGGTCTGGGCCATGAAAAACTGACTCAGGCGCGTAACCAGTTGTTTGGTGAAGTTGCCAAGCATCCTGAGCTACTGGTAGGCGTACGTCCGAACGGTCTGGAAGATACGCCGCAGTTCAAAGTGGATATCGATCAGGAAAAAGCACAGGCGCTGGGCGTTTCTATCAGTGACATCAATACCACACTGGGCGCGGCCTGGGGCGGTAGCTACGTCAACGACTTCATCGACCGCGGTCGTGTGAAGAAAGTGTACGTGATGTCTGAAGCGCAGTACCGTATGTTGCCGAACGATATCAACAACTGGTACGTTCGCGGCAGTGACGGACAGATGGTGCCATTCGCCGCCTTCTCCACTTCACGCTGGGAATACGGCTCGCCGCGTCTGGAACGTTACAACGGTCTGCCATCAATGGAGATCCTGGGTCAGGCGGCACCGGGTAGAAGTACCGGTGAGGCCATGAACCTGATGGAAGAGCTGGCGCAAAAACTGCCAGCAGGCATCGGCTACGACTGGACGGGCATGTCCTATCAGGAACGCCTGTCCGGCAACCAGGCTCCTGCCCTGTATGCCATCTCGCTGATTGTGGTATTCCTGTGTCTGGCAGCGCTGTATGAAAGCTGGTCGATTCCGTTCTCGGTTATGCTGGTTGTGCCACTGGGGGTTATTGGTGCCCTGTTGGCGGCCACGTTCCGTGGGCTGGGTAACGACGTGTACTTCCAGGTGGGCCTGCTGACAACCATTGGCTTGTCGGCGAAGAACGCGATACTTATCGTGGAATTCGCCAAGGATCTGATGGATAAAGAGGGCAAAGGGCTTATCGAAGCCACGCTGGAAGCGGTGCGTATGCGTCTGCGTCCGATTCTGATGACCTCCCTGGCATTTATCCTCGGGGTTATGCCGCTGGTAATCAGCTCGGGTGCAGGTTCCGGTTCGCAGAACGCCGTAGGTACTGGCGTAATGGGCGGGATGGTCACCGCAACCGTACTGGCCATCTTCTTTGTTCCGGTCTTCTTTGTGGTAGTACGTCGTCGTTTCAGCCGTAAATCTGAAGACGTCGAACACAAACATTCGGTGTAAGACCACCCGGAATGTGCTGTTAACAGTTAAAAAGGCCGCTAATGCGGCCTTTTTTTTGGCAATTGAAAATCATAAAATAAGCTTATTGGCGATTTATATATTTTATGTCACCTTTAAACCACTTTTCATATTTAACCTAATCCTCTTACACAAATTCTCACTTTCTTGCGTTGCTTCTTAGTTATTAAGAGTATTCCTGGTGTTTTTTGTTTACGATGGCGCGTAATAGCGCTTTTGAAATGGTCTTAACATCGAGTCGGGAGATAAGAACCCGGGGGGCAACTGGAAAAACAATATATAACAGAGTGTCTGCCTAAACCTTTACCCTCCGGCGTAATTGTAATTTTTCGTAATAGCGCGGTGAAATCCTAATCAGAGTAGATTATAGTTAATGGTAAGACGCATACAGTAGTCGTTGACGCTAAGTCAGTTGTACCCTTCCCGACAACGATGTTCGGTGAGTAAAAAATCACTCAAAAAGGGGATGCGCTATGGACGAATACTCGCCTAAAAGGCAAGATATTGCACAGTTGAAATTCCTTTGTGAATCCCTGTACCATGACTGCCTTTCCAATCTCGATGAAAGCAACCATGGCTGGGTCAATGACCCTACTTCTGCCATTAATTTGCAGTTAAACGAGTTGATTGAGCATATAGCAACCTTCGCGCTTAATTATAAAATTAAGTATAACGAAGATAATAAGTTGATTGAGCAAATTGACGAATACCTGGATGACACTTTTATGTTATTCAGTAGCTACGGCATTAATGCACAAGATTTGCAAAAATGGCGTAAATCGGGCAATCGGCTTTTTCGTTGTTTTGTCAATGCAAGCAAGGCTAACCCGTTAGCTTCGCCAGTTAAAATTATTACAAACAATTAGGTGACTTTATGTCTGATAAACCCTTAACCAAGACAGATTATTTGATGCGTTTGCGACGCTGTCAGTCAATTGACACCCTTGAACGTGTGATTGAGAAAAATAAATACGAGCTTTCTGATAATGAGTTAGCAGTATTCTATTCTGCAGCCGATCATCGTCTGGCTGAACTCACTATGAATAAGCTGTATGATAAAATCCCGACAGCCGTGTGGAAGTTTGTACGCTGATTGGGTGATTCACACGCCGAAGAGCATCACACTGCATTAGACGTTTAAACACTGCTTTCTACCACCAGCATGAGTTCCTCACCCGTATGGGCGACCGTTATCGCCCAACGGAGACGCTGCCTCGTACTGAACAGACTGACCGCTTTATCTAACCCGCCCTTTTCTGGCAACTGTTATGTTTTTTCTTAGCCTAACTGTTACTATCCACAAACATTGTGGTCACTTAAAATATACAGATCCCCGTTTTAAGTGATTTGAGAAAGGGCAGAAGATGACCGAGATACAACGCCTGCTTACCGAAACCATTGATGACCTCAATGTTCGAGAAAAGCGTGACAACAGACCGCGCTTTAGCATCAGCTTTATTCGCAAACACCCGGGTCTGTTTATCGCCATGTACGCCGCCTGGCTGGCAACGCTGGTGGTGATGCTGCAATCGGAGACGCTGATCGGTTCCGTCTGGCTACTGGTGGTATTATTCGTCGTCTTTAACGCCTTCTTCTTTTTTGACGTTAATCCGCGCTACCGCTACGAAGATATTGATGTGCTCGATTTTCGCGTCTGCTACAACGGTGAGTGGTACAACACGCGCTATGTGCCCAACCAGCTGATCGAGAGCATCCTGCACTCCCCCCAGGTTGAGTCACAACAAAAAGAGAAACTGCAAAAAATGATCGCCACTAAAGGCGAACTCTCTTTCTACGACGTCTTTACCCTTTCCCGCGTATCTGCCTGAAGCCTGTCCCGGCCTGCCGCCTATAGCCTCGCTGTAAGCGGCAAGCCTGCTGTCCTGCCCTACCGTTTCTTCTTACGTCCCTGCACGGCCTTGAACCGCGGATTAGATTTGCATATCACATACAGCCGACCTTTGCGTTTAACGATCTGGCAATCTTTATGACGTTTTTTAGCACTGCGCAATGAATTGAGGACCTGCATATTTACCCTTACCGAAGTTAATTGTTATAACATAACAATTAGCATATCCGAGTGGAGGTGCAAAAACAACCCACGACGGATAAGCGCCTCCTCAACTCTTCGCCCTTCGTTAATCTCGCCTAAAATATTTTTATTTGTGCGCCCGGTTGCTAAATGAAATCAATGGCAGGGGCGTGCTATAACACTACAATGCAGCGTGGCTTTCCGTATTAATGTCATCGACTTGTGCGCCTCTCGCCCGGCGTAATAAAAAGGAAACAGGAGCATGACAACCCGACACCTGGTTAGTGTGGTGACCTGCGTACTCGTTATTGCAGTGCTTGTTCCTGTCTGCCTCAGCGTCTGGCTGGCGCACAGTAATGCGGAAGATAAGTTTGTTGAGGACCTGAACAGCTATGCTTCCCGCGTCCAGATCCGTACCGACCGAGTAATTACTCAGGCCAAATCTGCGTTAAACGAAATGCAGTCCTTCAAAGGGATCCCCTGTAGTCGCGAACATACGCTGATGATGCGCCGCACCGCATTCTCCTGGCGTTATATTCAGGAAATGCTCTACGTTGACGATCTCAAGCCACGCTGCTCTTCGCTGGAACAAGAGAGCCAGACTCCCTCTTTTCCACCCGCACTGCGGATCACCCCCGATGGCTATCGGGCCTGGGTGACTTCGCACAACGATTTAAATGTTAATCGCTATATGGCCGCTATTGGCACAGGGCATTATATCGTGATGATCGACCCGGGCTCGCTGATCGACGTGATCCCCTTTGGCTCCTGGCCGATCGACGTCGCCCTGGTCGGGATCCGGCGCAATATCGTTTTCGCCAGCAGCAACAGCCTGGATATGCAGGTGTTCAATGAAATGCAGCGGACTAACAGCACGCATTTTCAACATAACGGCGCGATGTATAACGTGCACAATGTGCCCGACCTGGGTTTTGCCATTGTGACGTGGGCGTCCCTGAAACCGTTAAAAGAGAGCTGGCATCACCAGCTTTATTTTTGGCTGCCTTTTGGCATTTTGATCAGCTTGCTGACGGCCGGGTTTATTTTGCGCGTGTTACGCCGCCTGCAATCGCCCCGGCATCGCCTGCTGGATGCCATCAATGCCCGGGAAATTCAGGTGCATTTCCAGCCAATTGTTGCATTAAACAGCGGCAGATTAACCGGTGCAGAAGCGCTTGCCCGCTGGCCACAGCCGGACGGCAGTTACCTGTCACCTGATATTTTTGTTTCGCTGGCAGAGCAAACTGGCCTGACAAACTCGCTAATGACTCTGATCATTGAAAAGGTATTTGAAGAGATGGGCGAGTGGTTGCGCCAGCATCCTGGCCACCATATCTCGATTAACCTCGCCCCGGCCGATTTGATATCGGGTAGCGTACTCCCGCTACTGAGCCGTCTGCTGAATCAATGGAAGCTCCACCCATCTCAGATTGCGCTTGAGCTTACCGAGCGGGGGTTTGCCGATCCCACCGTCAGCGCACCTGCTATTGCCAGCTTCCGGCGCGCAGGTCACGCTGTCTATATCGACGATTTTGGCACTGGCTATTCCAGCCTCAGCTACCTGCAGGATCTGGACGTCGATACCCTGAAAATCGATAAATCTTTCGTGGACGCGCTGGAATACAAGAATGTGACGTCACATATCATTGAGATGGCCAGGTCGCTGAATCTCGATATGGTAGCGGAAGGGATTGAAACCGAGGGCCAGCTGGCATGGCTTCGCCGCCACGGTGTGCAGTACGGCCAGGGCTGGTTTTTCAGTAAAGCGCTGCCGAAAGAGGCCTTTATTCAGTGGGCAGACAACAATCTCGATCCGGAATCACACAACTAGCGCCCGGCGGAGTGTACCGCCGGGCATTATAATTATTCATCCAGCAGCGGCGAGAAGCCGCCATAAATCATACGCTTGCCGTCGAACGGCATTGCGTCGCCAAACGCTTTCATTCTGGGATCGTTCATCATCTTCCGGTTTGCTTCATCGCGAACCTCTCTGAAAGGATATTCGATCCAGCTGAAGACCACTTCTTCGTTCTCTTCCGCCTTCACCGCCAGGCGAAAGTCCGTTAATTTGCCGTCGGGGACGTCATCTGCCCAACACTTTACGATGCGAAGCGCGCCAAATTCTTTAAACAGCGGTGCGGCTTTCGCGGCCATCTCGCGATAAGCCTCCTTATTATTCGCGGGAACGGCAACCACAAAACCATCGACATACTTCATCAGATAAACCTCCGAAGTGAATGTGCGGCCACATGGTGTGACCGCATCAGCGATTAAGTTTAGTTCTGTTGCCAGCTAAAGGCGTAACGTACCTTTTTCCCCTGCAGGACAAACTCCGGCGACACGCTCGGGCTCCAGGAGTCGTCGCCCCCAACGCCCATATGAAACGCATCCAGGTTCAGCCAGCAGCCAGGCTCTTCCCGTAACAGATGGTGATGGGAGGTCTCGCGCAGCTGCGTCTGGCTGTAGCGGCTCACCCCAAAGTGGAAATCGCCATCCAGCTGATGCTGCCCCAGCGTCAGTTGCCGGGTATTGCAGCGCAGGCCGTTTTCGGTGGGGAAAATATAGGGCGTATGCAGCGCCGCAAGCGGCAACTCCCAGCGACCCTGCCGGGCGGCAAGTTTGCGATCCGGGTAGTTTTCATAAGGCCCAAGCCCACACCAGTTCACGCTCTGTGGCACCTGCGCCAGCTGACAGCTCAGCCCGATACGCGCCGGCTCCGGTATGTTGCTTGCCACCTGCACCTCAATATCGCCATGCAGTACACCCTGGCTGTCGATGCGCCAGCATTTGCGGCTCAGGAATAGCACCTGGTTGTCGTGCTCCCAGGCGTGCAGGGTGGTGATCGCCACCGCCTGCGCCAGCTGCTCGCCGTCACACTGCAAAAGACGCGGCGTCAGACTGTACATCCCCGCCGCCTTCCAGCGTTCCACCCAGGCATTGGGATCGATACGGGTCGCTTCACTGACGCCGATATCATTATCCAGCGGGGCGCGGGTGAAGTTGTCGGTCAGCGGCGCGAGCAGCGTCGTCTCTCCCTCCCGCCACCACTGGGTCAGATCTCCGGTGGCGCGGTTAAACTGCCAGCGCTGCTGTTGATGGGTCACCACCAGCGCGTCATCTTCGCGCATGAGCTGCGGTGCCACCCCACCAGCTTTCGTTGGTGCGACAAGTAACGGGACCGGCAGCGGCCATTGATCCCAGGCACAGAGATGATTTTCCGCAGACCACGGCGTGGCCGCGGGCTGGAACACATCCACATTCAGCCACAGTTCACCCTCTGCCGGTGTGCCCTGCGGCAACGCGATCTCCAGCCGTTGCGTACCTTGCGCCGGGATGTTAAGCGCCACCACCTCAGAGGCCAGCACCTCGCCATTACGCAGCACTGACCAGCGCAGATGCTCGTTGTCGGTATTGCGGAAGAGATAATCGCTCTCTACCTCCACCACCAGCGGGGAATGACTCACCAGGGTAAAGGTAAAGAATTGCTGGGCGCGCTGGGCCTCATACAGAGCCGGATGCGGCGTGCGATCGGAGAAGACTAACCCGTTCAGACAGAACTGGCGGTCGTTGGGTTTATCGCCAAAGTCGCCGCCGTAGGCCCAGAAAGGGTTGCCCTGTTCGTCATGCTTCGTCAGCGCCTGGTCCACCCAATCCCAGACGAAACCGCCCTGCAGACGAGGATGCTTGCGGAAGGCCTCCCAGTATTTAGCGAAACCGCCAAAGCTGTTGCCCATCGCGTGGGCATATTCGCAGAGGATCAGCGGACGTGTCTCGTCCGGCATGCCGATCCACTTCTTAAGCGACCATTTCGGTACCGCCGGGAAGGGCTGATCCTGATCGACGCGGGCATACATCGGGCAAACAATGTCAGTTGCAGCGGTGTTGGCCCCGCCGCCCTCATATTGCACCGGACGGGTCGGATCCGTCGCCTTCACCCAGCGGTAAAGGGCATCGTGGTTAGCGCCGTGACCGGACTCATTGCCCAGCGACCAGATGATAATCGACGGGTGATTACGATCGCGCTGCACCATGCGGGTAACGCGCTCGCTCATGGCAGGCAGCCAGCGCGGATCGTCGGCCAGACGGCTCATCGGCACCATACCGTGGGTTTCAATATTGGCTTCATCCACCACGTACAGCCCGTAGCGGTCGCACAGGCGATACCATAGCGGGTGGTTAGGATAGTGCGAACAGCGCACGGCGTTAAAGTTATGCTGCTTCATCAACGCAATGTCGCGGCGCATGGTGGCTTCGTCCATCACCTGCCCGTGCTCAGGGTGATGTTCGTGGC
Organism: Leclercia sp. 1548; assembly: GCF_050435045.1. Lineage (NCBI taxonomy): Bacteria > Pseudomonadati > Pseudomonadota > Gammaproteobacteria > Enterobacterales > Enterobacteriaceae > Leclercia > Leclercia sp. 1548. The sequence goes on from NZ_JBNDJP010000006.1 coordinate 148,548, forward strand.
GGTTAACACCGCGTATTAGCAGCGGCTTACCGTTGAGCTTCAGCAGACCGTTGCTGATTTCGACCCGACGAAAACCAACATCGCAGGCTTCAACGTCCAGCACCTGGCCCTGCCCGTCGCGCAGCACGAGGGTTAACCGGTAGAGGGCGGGGATTTCAGCGCTCCACAGGGCCGGTTGATCCACCCTGAGGGAGACATTCACTCTCTCCTGCCAGTGACCACGCTCATCAACAATGGCCGAGCCGGGCGTACCGGTTGCGCTGGCGATACACTCCCCTGCCCGCCACAGATTCACGTCGATCTTGCAGTTCGCGTAGTCGGCTCCCCCGAGGGTCAGCCCCAGCTGGAGTTGAGCGCGATCATAATCGGCGTTCAGTTCGGTGACCACATGGTAATCGGCAATATGGGTGTCGGGTTTGTGCAGCAGGGTGACATCGCGGAAGATGCCGCTCATGCGCCACATATCCTGATCTTCAAGGTAGCTGCCGTCACACCAGCGAAGCACCATCACCGCCAGTCGATTGCTGCCCGGGCGCAAGAAAGCGGAAATATCAAATTCCGCGGGCAGACGGCTGTCCTGGGAATAGCCGACCCACTGTCCGTTGCACCACAGGTAAAAGGCCGAGTTGACGCCTTCAAATACCAGCCGCGTCATGCCGCGCTCCAGCCAGCTGGCATCCATATCGAATGTGAGCGAGTAACAACCGGTTGGATTCTCTGCCGGTACAAACGGCGGATTCACCGCAATGGGATAGGTCACGTTGGTGTAGATCGGGGTATCAAAGCCCTGCATCTGCCAGTTGGAGGGAACGGGCATGATCACCGCATCCGCGCAATCTTCCTGCGTCCAGCTATCGGGAACGCGCTCTGGCGCGGCAAAGAAGCTAAATTTCCAGTCACCGTTCAGCGAGCGAACGGCAGGTGAATCACCCTCCTCCCGCGCCGCCTGCTCGTCACGCCAGCCGCTGAGCGGCACATGGGCAGGGAGGCGATTCCATTGCGTGACGCCGGGGTTTTCCCAGTCACGGCGGGCAAGAAGTGCGCTGAGAGTCAGCGGATCAGAATGGGACATAGTTACCTCTTTTGCGAAGCGCTCACAATTTTCAAACTACAATGCCCTGTCGGGGGAACAGGGTAAAGCGGGAGAGCGTCATGAAGCGATGGGGATCACAAAAGCGTTATCGGCGAGCCAGTTGTTCAGCCAGTACAGCCAGCGATTTTAGCTGCTGGGCCAGCTCCTCACTGCTCTGCGGGATCCCTTCCCGGGCGGTGGAGTGACGTTCGATCAGGGATACCGGAAGACGGGTTTGCGCAGGTGCCTGCCCGACGATGCCCTGCTGCGCCAGCAGCCACTCTACGCTGCGCAACCCCGCCTCGCGGAAGGCCTGACGAATGGTGGTCAGCGGCGGGGTAAACCATGCGCTGTCGGTGGTATCGTCAAACCCGACTACCGAGAGCTGGCCCGGAACGCTAATGCCCTTATCGGCGCAGGCGCGCATCACACCGAGCGCCATCTGGTCATTAGCCACCAGGATCGCCTGCGGAAGCATGGCACCCGCCAGCAGCTGATGGCCTTTCTCGTAACCCGAGGCGGCGCTCCAGTCTCCCTCGGCGATGGCACAGGGTTCCACCCCCGCCGCCGCCAGCGTCGACAACCAACCCGCCAGGCGCGCACGCGCCGACACAGAACTTTGCGGCCCACCGAGCAGGGCGATCCGCTGATGGCCCAGCGCCAGCAGATGGTGCGCGCCAAGGGCTGCCCCCTGTCCGGCATCAAACACCAGGCTGTGCACCCGGGCAGTGGGCGAGACATCAAGAAAGAGTACCGGCACCGGAACGGCCTGCGCCTGGAGGCTTTCTGCCTGTTCGTCCTCCAGCGGCACGTTAACCAGCAGTCCCTCTACGCGCTGCGCCAGTAGCTCCTGGACCGCCGCCAGGCACTGCTGCGGATGTTCGACCATCGAGATCAACACGCTCGCCCCGCGCTCGCCTGCACGGGTCTTGACCGCAGAAGCAATCTGCGAGGGGGCATGCAGGGCCAGATCGGTGGTGATCAGCCCCAGGGTGCGGGTGCGTTTCCCGGCCAGCTGCTGTGCCCCGCGGTTGGGGACATAGTGCAGTTCGGCCATTGCCTGCTGTACTTTCTCCCGGGTCCGGGCAGAGACATGCGCCGCATCATTAATGACACGTGAGACGGTCTGATAGGAAACGCCCGCCAGGCGGGCAACGTCGTAAAGGGTTATGGCTTTCATGCGCGTCGCGTTGCAAGGAGTGATGCACGTATTTTGTCATAACCCACCGCACAAAGCATGTGAGCGCTTCGCAAAATCAAACAACGCGCTCAGGCTGCGGGGCTAACATACGCGGCTTCTGACGAAACCACGGCAGGCAGATCTGGATCAGCGGGCCGATGCTTAAGGCATAGAGCACGGTTCCCACGCCAAACGTGCCCCCCAGCACGCATCCTGTCAGCAGGACTGACACCTCAATCGCCGTGCGCACGCTGCGAACCGACCAGCCGGTGCGGGCGTTGATCCCGGTCATCAGGCCGTCGCGCGGCCCGGCACCAAACCCGGCGCCAATGTACATGCCGGTCGCCAGCGCATTGACGATCACCGCGCTGACCAGCAACAGGCTGCGCACCATCAGGGAGTCGATAGCCGGAATGAACCTTAGCGCGACATCGGCGGCCAGACCAATGGCAATCACGTTACTGATGGTGCCGAGGCCGGGGCGCTGTCGCAGCGGGATCCACAGCAGTAGCACCAGCACGCCGGTGAGAATAATGACAGTGCCAATATCCATTGCCAGCAGTTTAGCCACCCCAAGGTGGAAGACATTCCACGGATCGGCACCCAGATCCGAACGTATAAACATCGCCGTTGACAGGCCATACAGGCTTAATCCGACGTAAAGCTGAAGTAATCGACGCAGCATAATCTTTCTCCGGTTATCTCGACTTTCATCATCACCTGAAATGGCACTATGATTAATGTCCAGTTTTGAAAAAGTGGACTGCTTATGTCATCGCGTCGATTTGGAAGCCAGTCATTAGTTCGCCTGTTAGGCCACTGGCAGCAGGACACCTCCCGTACCCCGCTTTGGCGTCAGCTTGCCGATGCACTACGCCTGCTGATCCTTGATGGCAGGCTGGCGCTGGATACGCGCCTGCCAGGCGAACGCGAGCTGGCCTTAACTCTGGCGGTGAGCCGTACCACCGTCAGCAGCGCGCTTGCGCACCTGCGTGATGAAGGCTACCTCGAAAGCCGCCATGGCAGCGGGTCGCGGGTGATCCTGCCTGACAGCCGCACGCCCCCTACCCGCGCTAACGCCAGTGCGGCGCTGGATCTCTCTACCGCCGCACTGGGTGCCGGGCCGGAGATCCATCAGGCTTACACCCACGCCCTGACTGCCATTACGCAGCATCTGACGCAAACCGGCTACGACCAACTGGGATTGCTGGCGCTGCGCGATGCCATCGCTGCGCGCTATACGGCACGGGGTCTGCCTACCCGGCCAGAAGAGGTGATGGTGGTTAACGGGGCCGTCAGCGGGCTGGCGCTGGTGCTGCGGATGTTCACCGGGCCAGGCGATCGGGTGGTGGTGGATCACCCTACCTACCCGCTGGCTATCGCCGCCATTCAGGGTGCCTCCTGCCGTCCGGTTGGCGTGTCACTGCCACAGACCGGCTGGGATATTGATGGCTTTGCCGCCACCCTCGCCCAGACCGCGCCGCGCCTGGCGTACCTGATGCCGGACTTTCATAATCCCACCGGCCGCTGCATGGATGCGACCAGCCGTGAGGCCATTGCCGCCATTGCCGCCCATGCCCGCACCACGCTGGTGGTGGATGAAACCATGGTTGATCTCTGGTTCGATGCGCCCCCGCCCCCGCCGCTGGCCTCCTTCTGCCCAAACGGCAATGTCATTACCCTGGGCTCAGCGGGAAAAAGTTTCTGGGGAGGCCTGCGTCTGGGCTGGGTGCGTGCACCAGCGCGCACTATCGCGGCGCTGGCGCAAACCCGCGATACGCTCGATCTGGGATCGCCGCTGCTTGAACAGCTGGCCACCCTGTGGTTGATTGAAAATGGCGACACATTTTTACCCGCCCGACGGGAGATGCTGCGCGAGCGGCGGGATCGCTGTGCGGCGTTACTGCGTGAACATTTCCCGGAATGGCGTTTTCAAATGCCGGAAGGTGGGCTTTCCTATTGGGTGGAGCTGCCGGATATGTTGGCAACCCAGCTGGCCACCCGCGCCGAAGCGGCAGGGATCCATCTGGGGACCGGGACGCGTTTTGGGCTTTCCGGGTCCTTTGACCGCTATCTGCGGATGCCCTTTTCGCTGGAGACAGCGGAGCTGGAAAGTGCGCTGATGCGGATCAAGCCGCTGTGGCTGGCGCTGAATAAAGGCGGGCAAGCATTCAAACGCCCCTTTGTATAACGTTCTGCAACGGTAATATTTATTACCGTAAAAAAGTGAGCGGGCGCACAAATAATTCCCCCAACGGGGAGATTCAAAAATGTCTGACTGTAATCATTACAGTCAGACATTTTCAGCAGGAAGGAAGTCAGTGCTGAGCAGGGATAGGGAAACCTTTAAGGGAAATAACAAAACTATCGCCTTCTTTCTTTATTTTAGCCCCGGTATCGCACCAGTCAGACGCAATTCGAAAGAACTCATCACTGCCAACATCCCAGCCCAGGCGGACATGTTTGACATAGCCAGAGCGCAGAAGCGTGCAGGCTTCCGAGTAGCAGCTGGCGGTTGATTGCTGATGTTGTTTCATTTTTTCTTCTTCAGAATCTTTCTTAATGCTTTGATTTCTTTAGGAGTAAAAGGTGCTACGCTCTCTTCTTCCGTATGTTGATTATCGATATCCTCTTCCGTTACTCCCGCCTCGTCTGCTACAGAAAATGCCATTTGCAGCAGTTTCTCTGTGGTAACGCTGAGATTCTCATTATTCACTTCTGCGTAGTGACGAAGCTTCTCTTTTAGCGCTTCGTCAATTTTTACATTCAGCACGGCAGTGGTCATAGTGGCTACATCCTTGACATCAATTTGTTAAATTAATACACGAAGTTATCATTATTATCCAGATATATATTGCCAGCTTATATATCATAAAAATGTCACACTTAACCTGCACAACATTTATGACAGAATAATGACAACCACATTTCAGTATGATGACAATTAATGAAATAAACAGGACAACTTAGAAATATATAATGTACTTACTGTTGCCATGGATATTGGACCGACACGGAGCGTAAGAGATGAAAAGAGTGAAGGATAAAGAGAATTGAGAGGTTTTCAGAGGCAGAAATGGGTGGAGGCCCTGCCAGCTACATCCCGGCACACACGTCGTCTGCCCTGGCTGCTTCCTTCCGGACCTGACCTGGTGAACAGAGTAGCGTTGCGGGAGAACCAACAGAGCCTCCATTGAGAGCGTTGTTAACCAACGCGCTGGCGCATTATCACTGTACCCGATCGCAATTGCAAGTTAACCGCGTCCGGGTGGTGCTTTATTGCGCAAAGCGTTTACAGAGTGCACGTTTTCTTCCTGTCCTGGCGGCGAATCTTTATCATGCTCTCAACACAGGAGTAAAAAAATGGACGAACACGACACTTTTCCCCAACGGGTCTGGCAGATAGTGGCCTCGATTCCCGAAGGGAGCGTCACGACTTATGGTGAGGTGGCACGACTGGCAGGTTCCCCGCGTGCAGCACGGCAGGTGGGTGGCGTTCTTAAACGGTTGCCGGAAGGGAGCACTCTGCCCTGGCATCGGGTGGTGAACCGCCATGGAACGATCTCTTTAACCGGCCCCGATTTGCAGCGACAACGTCAGGCCTTGCTCAGCGAAGGGGTGCAGGTTTCAGGCAGTGGAAAGATCGATATGCAACAATACCGCTGGCGGTATTAAAAAGCCCCTCTCAGGCGAGAGGGGCTGGCGACATTAAAGCTGGGTAGGTGCCGGGGTAGCAGTAGACGGGCTAACCTGAGTTGGCGAGGTGGAAGGTACAGTTGTTGGCGCACCGCCGCCAGGCTGCAGCGGCAACGAGGTCTGCTGTACTGGCACCAGCACCAGATCGGCTTTTGTACCGCCCTGATTGATGACCGGCTTCACGATATCGGTCATCAGTACAACCTTATCGTTAATGGTGATCGCCGCGCTCAGCAGGATACGTGCGTTTGGCTGCACATCCGCCGGGTTAAACGGCAATTCAAACTTGAACGGGGCCTGTTTACCTTCAGTACGGGTCGCCTGCTGCGCCAGCACTTTTGATGGTGAATCGGCCAGCGAAGCATCAGACAGGGTGACGGTTAATACCGCATCCGGCGGCAAAGCTACTTTCTGACGGATCCAGATGGTCCCGGATACATTAGGCTGCTGAATAGTCGGCTGAGTTGCCACACCAGCAGTGTTTGGGTTTGGCGCTGGCGTCTGTATATCTGCACTTTTATCTGCGCAGGCAGAAAGAGCAACCGCTACCGCTAAACCACTTAACACGTGCACGAGTTTCATTGAGTTCTCCTTATCATCAATGCACCAGCGGGATCGATACCGCCAGATGAGTGGTTAACATAAACATAACGAGAGTAAGTGTGGCACACATCACTTATTTATGCCTGGAATCTCCCTGTTATTCAGATTATTGCACCCATCGGACCACTTCCTTTTCTGCGTTATACTCTCTCTATCTTTCGCCACGGCGTTTTAATTGAGGACGACTATGAGTCAGGCACTAGGCAATCTGCTGACATTATTAAACCTGGAAAAAATTGAAGAAGGACTCTTTCGGGGACAAAGCGAAGATCTGGGCTTACGCCAGGTATTCGGCGGTCAGGTTGTGGGGCAAGCCCTTTATGCAGCGAAAGAGACAGTACCTGCAGAACGCTTTGTGCACTCCTTTCACAGCTACTTTTTGCGCCCGGGCGACAGCCAGAAACCGATCGTCTATGACGTGGAAGTCCTGCGTGACGGCAACAGCTTTAGCGCCCGCCGCGTGGCGGCTGTGCAGAATGGTAAGCCGATCTTCTATATGACCGCGTCATTCCAGGCACCGGAGCCAGGGTATGAGCATCAGAAAGTGATGCCCCCTGCCCCGGCACCGGATACGTTACGTTCTGAAACGGACATTGCCCGCGCACTGGCACATCTGCTGCCGCCGCAGGTTAAAGAGAAGTTTCTTTGCGACAAGCCGCTGGAGATCCGCCCGGTTGAGTTCCATAACCCGATGAAGGGCCATACCGCCGAGCCGGCGCGTCAGGTCTGGATACGCGCCAATGGAACGGTGCCGGAAGATTTCCGCGTTCATCAGTATCTGCTGGGTTATGCCTCTGATTTCAACTTCCTGCCAGTTGCCCTGCAGCCTCATGGCGTGGGCTTCCTTGAGAAAGGGATGCAGGTTGCCACCATCGACCATTCGATGTGGTTCCACCGTCCGTTTGATATGAACGACTGGCTGCTGTACAGCGTGGAGAGTACCTCTGCGTCGAGCGCTCGCGGATTTGTTCGCGGTGAGTTTTATACTCAGGATGGCGTGCTGGTTGCTTCTACGGTGCAGGAAGGGGTAATGCGTAACCGGGGATAACAGCTGCGGGCTGATGCCCTGCCCCTCTCCCTCAGGGAGAGGGGGCAAATACAAAAACGGCAACCTCTCGGTTGCCGTTTGCTTTTACTCAAGCGTTATACGCATTCTCGCCGTGGCTGTTGACGTCCAGACCTTCGCGCTCCTGCTCTTCTGGTACGCGCAGACCCACCGTCATGTCCGCCAGCTTGTAGCCGATGAAGGCCACTACGCCAGACCAGACCACCGTAATAGCGATACTTTCCAGCTGCACCAGAACCTGATGGCCCATGGTCACGCCTTCTGCGTAGCCGACGCCGCCCAGGGAGGTAGAAGCAAAGAAGCCAGTCATGATGCAGCCGATGATGCCGCACACGCCGTGCACGCCAAACACATCGCAAGGATCGTCCACACGCAGAACACGTTTCAGCGCAGTGACGCCCCACAGACCCGCCAGACCCGCGACGATACCGATGATCAGCGCGCCGCCCACCCCGACAAAGCCACAGGCCGGCGTGATACCCACCAGACCGGCAATTGCACCGGAACAGGCACCCAGCAGGGAAGGCTTACCGCGTACCGCCCACTCGCCGAAGATCCACGAAAGGATAGCGCCCGCTGTTGCCACCACGGTGTTCACGAAGGCCAGCGCCGCGATTTCGTTTGCTGCACTGGCGGAACCGGCGTTAAAGCCAAACCAGCCGAAGTAGAGGATCGCGGTACCGGTAAAGACCATCGGCAGGTTGTGCGGTTTGAAGGCCTCTTTGCCAAAACCGACGCGTTTGCCAATCAGGTATGCGCCTACCAGGCCCGCTACCGCGGCGTTGATGTGCACAACGGTACCGCCCGCAAAGTCCAGCGCGCCATGGGAGGCCAGCAGACCACCGCCCCAGACCATATGCGCCACCGGCACATAGGAGAGAGTCAGCCATACCACCACGAAGATCAGCACTGCGGAGAAGCGAATACGTTCCGCCAGCGCCCCAACAATCAGGCCGACGGTGATACAGGCGAACGACCCCTGGAATGCCACGTGAATGTACTGATAGAAGCTGCCCATCACCGCGGTCAGCTCGATATTTTTCAGCATCGCCCAGTTAAAGCTGCCGAAGAAGGCGTTGCCTTCTCCAAAGGCCAGCGAGTAGCCGTAGACGACCCACAGGACGCACACCAGCGCGAAGGTCACTGTTACCTGGGTAAGCATGGAGAGGACGTTTTTACCGCGGATCAGGCCGCCGTAAAACAGCGCAATCCCCGGAATGGTCATAAACAGCACCAGCGCGGTGCAAATCATCATAAAGGCGTTATCGGCTTTGTCTGCCACCGCCGGTGCAGCCATTGCCAGCCCCGGCAGCAGTGCCAGAGACCCCAGACTTGCTTTGAGTGTTGTTGTGTTCATTTTCTCGATCCCTATCACTGTGTGCCTGATTTTTTACAGTGCCGCTTCGTCGGCTTCGCCTGTACGAATGCGAATAACGCGTTGCAGCTCAGCAACGAAAATTTTGCCGTCGCCAATTTTGCCGGTATAGGCTGCTTTGCTAATCACATCGATGACTTCATCCAGCTGATCGTCGGCGATCGCCACGTCAATCTTCACTTTTGGCAGGAAGTTGACGCTGTATTCGGCGCCACGGTACAGCTCTGCATGACCTTTCTGTCGCCCAAAGCCTTTCACCTCGGTGACGGTCAGTCCCTGAATACCCATTGAAGAGAGTGCTTCACGCACGTCTTCGAGCTTGAATGGTTTGATGACCACGGTAACCAGCTTCATATATCTCTCCAGTCAGAATTCGGTAATGGCTCGCGAACTGATTAGGTATTGCAAGGGGTGTGCCAGAATTGAAAAGAGAGGAAAGATGAGGCGTGGCGGAGAGAAGATGAAAAAAAACGCACCATGACAGTGCATGGTGCGTTTCATTTTTGCACCAACCGATTCAGCGGCTGGCGACTTGCTTAATTTTAGTGCATCAGGCGCTTAGCGACTCTTCGCGAGTGCTGGCGGCCAGCTCTTCACCGGCCAACTGCAATTGATACATTTGCCAGTAACGCCCTTTTGCCTCAAGCAGTTGCTTATGGGCGCCGCGCTCAACCGCCTGGCCGCGATGAAGCACCAGAATGGTATCTGCCTCGACAATGGTCGAGAGGCGGTGGGCGATAACCACCAGCGTGGTCTGGTCCCGCACCGCAGCCAGCGCCTGCTGAATCGCCTGTTCAGTGCCAGAATCGATGCTTGCCGTGGCTTCATCAAGGATCAGCACCTGAGGCGTATCAATCAGCACCCGGGCCAGAGCCAGGAGTTGTTTTTGCCCCACGGAGAGGTTGTTCCCCTGCTCGCCCAGCCGGGTGTGGATCCCCTCGTGCAGGCCGCGCGCCAGCTCCGCCAACTGGACTTTCTCCAGCACGTCCCACACCTGCTCCTCGCTAAACGGCCGCCCGAGCGTCACGTTGGCGTAGAAAGTATCGGCCAGCACCACCGGATCCTGCTGCACCATTGCCACCCCTTTACGCAGCACGGCGTGACTCAGGGTCGAGAGCGGACGCCCGTCGAGGCGAATTTCCCCTTCGGTAAGCGGGTAGTAACCCATCAGCAGGCTGGCGAGGGTACTTTTACCGCTGCCGGTATGGCCCACCAGCGCGACAAAGCTTCGGGAAGGCACCTTCAGATCGATATCCTGCAACACCAGCCGATCCTCGCGATAGGCGAAGGAGACCTTATCGAATTCAATGGTGCCGCTTTGCAGGTCACGATCGTCATCGCCATATGCCTGCCGCGGGCGGTCCATCAGTTCAAAGACGCGTTCGCCAGCAACCACCGCCTGCTGCAGCATCGACTGCTGCGTGGTCAACTCAATCAGCGGCTCGTTAAGACGGCCCAGGTAGCTGATAAAGGCATACAGTACCCCGACCTCAATGGTGCCGCGTGCGGCAAAACCAAACTGCATCAACAATCCGCACAGCACCAGGGCCGAAAACAGGCTGAGCAGCGGGCGCAGGAGAAAGCCGTCCAACCGCAGCGTCTGCATGCGGGCCATATAGTGTGAACGGCTGGCCTCACCCATCCGCTCGCCAAAGCGCGCCTGCTGACGGAACTGCTGGATAACACTCATGCCGTTGATGACTTCGTTGAAACCATCATTGATATCCGCCAGATAGGTCCGCACGCGACGGACAATGGGCGTGCTGTAGCGCTGGTAGATGATCATCACAATCATCACCGCCGGGAAAATGGCCATCGCCACCAGCGCCATTCGCCACTCCAGGCTGAACATCGCCACCAGCATGGCACCGACCAGCGCGGCGCTGCGCAGCACCGTGGCGACCACCGTGACATAAAGATCGCGGATCACTTCGGTATCGTTAGTCACGCGCGAGATGATCTGCCCGACGGGCTGGGTATCGAACGCGCTCAGCGGCTGGCGCAGGGCGGCATCCATCACGTCGGTACGCAACTGCTGTACCACCCCAACGGCGGCCTGGTTAAACAGCAGTGACTGGGCGTAGTGCAGTCCGGCCGCCAGCAACTGCAGGCCCACATAGGCCACCGCCAGTCCGGTCACCAGACCGAGCGGGAGATAATTTTTTGCCACCATGTTGTCGATGAAATAGCTGATCAGCAGCGGGCCGGTGACTTCGGCGATGGCCGCGATCCACAGCAACACCACTGCCAGCGACAGCGGTTTACGCCATGGCGAGCCATAGGCCAGCAGGCGTTTAAGGGTGGGCCACAGCTGGGAAAAACTACGCATCGGTGGCCTCCTCGTTTATGTCCGGCACGTCATCCAGCGCCGCTTCCAGTTGTTGATAGCGATACATATCGCGATACCATCCCGGCTGGTCTGCCAGCTGTTCATGCTGCCCGCGCTGGACAATATGCCCGTGCTGCATCACCAGAATTTCACTCGCCTCGGTCAGAGCCGACAGACGATGGGCGCTGATGATCACCGTGCGCCCTTCTCCCCACTGGCGCAGGTTATGCAGGATCTGGTGTTCGGTACGGCCGTCTACCGCAGACAGGGCATCGTCGAGGATCAGGATCTCGGCATTAAGCAGCAGCGCGCGGGCGATGGAAATACGTTGCTTCTGCCCGCCCGAGAGCATCACGCCGCGCTCCCCCACTTCGGTTTCATAACCCTGGGGCAGGCGCAGGATATCGTCATGTACGCTGGCGAGACGGGCGACGTGCTCGATCGCTTCCCGGGTCGCTTGTGGACAACCCAGCGCAATATTGTTGGCGACGGTATCAGAGAAGAGGAACGGCGTCTGGCTTACCACCGCCAGCCGGCTGCGCCAGCTATCCAGCTGCAGCTGTGTCAGGGGGAGGTCATGGAAGCGGATCTCGCCCTGGTCAATATCAAAGTGGCGCTGGATCAGCGACAGGATAGTGCTCTTTCCGGCCCCCGTAGGGCCACAAATGCCCAGCATCTGTCCGGGTTGCAGCCGGAAGTTGACGTTTTCGAGCGTCACCTGCTCCGTTTGTGGGTAGGTAAAGGCGCGAACAGCGACATTCAGCTCACCGCGCCCGGTCGGCACCGGCTCGCTGCCGTCATTGACGACCGGCGCTTCAGCAAGCATGTCGCGGATCCGGCTGTAGGCCGCGCTACCGCGCTCGACGATATTGAACATCCAGGCCAGCGCCAGCATCGGCCAGATCATCAGCCCCAGATACATGGCAAAGCTGGTCAGCTGCCCGAGCGTGAGCGAACCGTTGATCACCATCCAGCTGCCGCCGCCAATGGCCAGCAGGTTGGCGGTACCAATGGCGATATAAATAGTGGGATCAAAGCGGGCGTCGATGCGGGCAACGCGCAGGTTTTTGGCCCCGGTGTCGGCGGCATCGGCAGCAAACAGCGCCGACTGGCGATCTTCCAGGCCGAAGGCTTTGATCATACGGATACTGGTCAGACTCTCCTGAGTGCGGTCGTTAAGGGAGGAGAAGGCTGCCTGCGCCAGCTTGAAGCGCTGGTGCAGCTGGTCGCCGTAGCGTTTGATCGCCAGCGCCATAATCGGCATCGGCAACAGAGCCAGCAGCGTCAGCTGCCAGCTGATCTGCGTGGACATCACAATCAGCACCGCGCAGCCCATCACCAGCGAATCCACCAGGGTCAGCACCCCTTCCCCGGCGGCAAAGACCACGCGATCCACATCGTTAGTGGCGCGGGCGATCAGGTCCCCGGTGCGATGGCGCAGATAAAATTCCGGGTGCTGACGGCTAAGCTGGCGGTAAAAATCTTCCCGCAGCTCCACGGCCAGCTGATAGGACGCGCCAAACAGCAGTACGCGCCAGACATAGCGCAGCAGATAGACGACCACCGCCGTCAGCACCAGCGTGCCGATCCACATCATCACCCGTGCGTTGGTGTAATGCTGTTCCGTTACGCCATCCACAACATAGCCCACCACTTTCGGCGGGATGAGCTGCAGAACGGCAATGATAATAAGCAGGGCGACTGCACCGAGATAGCGTTGCCACTCCCGGCGAAAGTACCAGCTTAACTGAGCAAATAATCGCACGCGGTTTTTTCCTGAGGATCGTGTTCCGGCGAGGCCGGGAAGTTATTCAATGGGTAAGGCGGTGGTATATTTAATCTGTTCCATCGCAAAACTGGAGGTGACATTCGACAAACCTGGCACGCTGTTAACCAGCCGTTTATAGAAATCATCATAGCGTTTCATGTCTGCCACCTGAACGCGCATCAGGTAGTCGTATTCGCCCGCCATGCGCCAGAAACCCAGCACTTCCGGCATCTCCGATACCACGCTGACGAACCTACAGTACCAGTCGCTGCTGTGGTGCTGCGTTTTTATCAAAACAAACGCGGTCAGACCAAGCCCCAGTTTTTCAGGATCCAGCAGCGCCACGCGTCCCAGCAGAATGCCTTCGTCTTCGAGTCGCTTAAGGCGTTTCCAGCAGGGCGTGGTGGTCAGATTAACGGCATCCGCCAGCGCCTGCAAAGAGAGGGTGCAGTCGCTTTGCAGTAAGGACAGCAGCTTACGGTCAATTTTATCTAGCATACCCACCCCCACAGAGAAAATTTTTCTCCTTACATTCTATTTTAAAGGCCAGATAGCAACAATTTTTTCTGTGCTTTTCGCTATGCTGGGCACAAAATGACAAACGGATAACTGTGATGAATAGCTCCTGGGTTAAAAACGCCATCAGTGAAATTAATGCCGATTATCAGCGCTCGGCAGATACACACCTTATTCGCCTGACCCTGCCAGGCTTTGCCGGTATTCAGCTCTATCTGAAAGACGAAAGTACCCACCCGACCGGCAGCCTGAAGCACCGACTGGCGCGTTCGCTGTTCCTGTACGGGCTGTGTAATGGCTGGATCAATGAAGGTACCACCATCATTGAATCCTCTTCCGGCTCCACCGCCGTTTCTGAGGCCTATTTTGCCCGCCTGCTCGGCCTGCCCTTTATCGCTGTTATGCCCGCCTGTACGGCGAAACGCAAAATCGAACAGATCGAATTCTACGGTGGCCGTTGTCACTTTGTGGAAAGCGCCTGTGAAATTTATGCGGCATCAGAGATGCTGGCCCGGGAGCTGAACGGTCATTATATGGATCAGTTTACGTATGCAGAGCGGGCAACGGACTGGCGCGGCAATAACAACATTGCCGACAGTATTTTCCGCCAGATGCAAAATGAACCTCATCCCGTGCCCGCCCATATCGTGATGAGCGCCGGAACCGGTGGGACCTCGGCCACCATTGGCCGCTATATTCGCTGCCAGGGGTACGATACCCGTCTGATGGTGGTGGATCCGCAAAACTCGGTGTTCCTGGATTACTGGCAGCAGCGCGATCCCGCCCTGCGCAGCCCGGTGGGCAGTAAAATCGAAGGGATTGGCCGCCCGCGGGTAGAGCCGTCGTTTATTCCTGACGTTGTGGACGAGATGCTCCGCGTGCCGGATGCCGCCAGCGTCGCCACCGCCCACTGGCTGGAAACGCAGCTGGGCCGTAAGGTCGGGGCATCGACCGGGACCAACATGTGGGGCGCGTTACAGCTGGCCGCGCGGATGCGGGAGGCCGGGCAAACCGGCTCCATCGTTACCCTTCTGTGCGACAGCGGCGAGCGTTACCTGGACACCTACTACAACGCCGGATGGGTGAAAGCCAACATTGGCGATGTGACCCCGTGGCTGGCAGAGATTGCCCGGCTGGTAAAATAAAAAAAGCCAGACTATCGTCTGGCTTGCTGGAAGGGTCTCACTATTCGGGGGAATAAGGAAGATCAGGTGTATCCAGCCAATGGGTTAAAAAATGGGACACGGCCTCGTTACGGCAGTGTCCAATAACCGGTAAATGCGAAAGCTCAGCGATCAGTTGCGGCATCGCATTGCCCATGATCAGGCCGCGCCCCACGCTGCCCAGCATCTCGCGATCGTTCATCGCATCGCCAAACGCCATACACTCCTGCAAACTCAGGCCCAGATGCTCACTCAGTACCGCCAGGGCAGAACCTTTGTTGCACCCGACCGGCAGCACTTCCAGGCAATCTATTGCCGAAAACGTAAGATGCGCGCGGCTGCCTAAGGCTTCATTGAGCTGGATGCGTAGACGGCACAGATCGTCGTGGTCGCCGCAAAAACAGATTTTGGTTACCGCATGCGCCGGGATACGGCGTAGATCGGTCAGCTGATACTGGAAACCACTGTAGACGTGCGCTTCCAGCAGCGCCGGGATCGCTTTTCCAGTCAGCCAGCCGGTGTCGTTAAACACATGAATGCTGGCCTGGGTATCCCAGGTGGTATGCAGCACCTGCTCCGCCACATCCGGGGCGAGATCCTGACGATAGAGCACCTCCCCCTCCAGGGAGTGAATGCGCGTGCCGTTGCCGGTGATCAAAAAGGCATCAAGGGCCAGCGTACCCATCAGGTGACGCATCTCCAGCACATGTCGACCGGTGGCGAAGGTAAGCGTAATGTCGCGCTCACGCAGTCGCTTGAGCACACTTAGCGTTTTGTCGCCTAAACGGTGGTCCGGCGTTAACAAGGTGCCATCCATATCAAATGCAGCCAGCCGTGCCATAGGATCTCCGAAAGTGTGAGGGGGTTAACTTGTGCTTCAGTATTGCGTGATATATACGGAAGTAATACTGAATAGATGGAAATTATTGTTCCGGGTTTATTATGCGCCAGCTCAATCGACTTAATCAGTACCAGCGGCTGTGGCAACCCTCCGCCGGTGCGCCGCAGCAGGTGAGCGTGGCCGAACTGGCCAGCCGCTGTTTTTGCAGCGAAAGGCACGTGCGTACACTTTTGCGTCAGGCCCAGGAGGCGGGCTGGTTATGCTGGCAGGCGCAGTCCGGGCGCGGTAAACGCGGTGAGCTGCGCTTTCATGTCACCCCCGAATCGCTGCGCAACACGATGATGGAGCAGGCGCTAAAAAACGGCCAGCAGCACAACGCTCTGGAGCTGGCTCAGTTGGCTCCCCAGGCGCTGCGCGCGCTGCTGCATCCTTTTCTGGGTGGGCAGTGGCAGAACAATACTCCGACGCTGCGCATTCCCTATTACCGGCCACTCGATCCGCTTCATCCCGGTTTTTTACCCGGCCGCGCCGAGCAGCATCTGGTCGGGCAGATCTTTTCCGGCCTGACGCGGTTCAACGACACCAGCAGCGAGCCTGGAGGCGATCTGGCCCATCACTGGGAGATTACTGCTGACGGGTTACGCTGGCATTTTTATCTTCGCTCCACGCTTCACTGGCATAACGGTGATAAGGTCGAGGCGGCCCAGCTACAGAGCCAACTGACGCAGTTACTCACCCTGCCCGCGCTGCGCAAACTGTTTAACAGCGTAAAGCTGATTGAGGTGACCCACCCGCAGTGCCTGACCTTTGTGCTGCATCAGCCGGATTACTGGCTGGCACACCGCCTGGCAAGCTATTGCAGTCGTATTGCTCACCCTGAACACCCCCTGACGGGGAGCGGGCCGTTTCGGCTGGCGATCTTCGACGCGGATCTGGTCCGGCTGGAAAGCCACGAGCAGTACCATCTGGGGCATCCGCTTCTGAAAGCGATTGAATACTGGATCACACCCCAGCTTTTTGACCAGGATTTAGGCACCAGCTGCCGTCATCCAGTACAAATCGCCATTGGCGAGCCGGAGGAACTTGCCCGTCTGCGGCTGGTCAGCAACAGTATCAGCCTCGGCTTTTGCTATCTCACCCTGAAACAGAGCGGCCGGTTAAGCGAGGCGCAGGCCCGCAAGGTGATCGACATTATTCATCACACCGCCCTTCTGCATACGCTGCCGTTGGACGAGGATCTCATCACCCCGACCCAGGCGTTACTGCCGGGGTGGTCCATTCCACAGTGGGCGCAGGAGGAGAACACTGTTCTGCCACAATTCCTTACGTTGGTTTACCACCTGCCGGTAGAACTCCACACCATGGCAGAGCAGCTTAAACGCTACCTGGCGCAGGAAGGGTGTCAGCTGACAGTGATTTTTCACGACGCGAAAACCTGGGATGGCTGCGCCGCTCTGGCAGATGCCGATATCATGATGGGCGACAGGCTGATTGGCGAAGCGCCGGAATACACCCTGGAGCAGTGGTTACGCTGCGATACCCTTTGGCCGCATCTGCTTAGCGCCCCGCAGTTTGCGCACCTGATGGCGACCCTGGATGCAGTTCAGGTTCTGCCCGACGCGGCAGCGCGCCATCTGGCATTGAAAGAGGTATTCACCCGGTTGATGGAACGCGCTGTCCTGACGCCGCTGTTCAACTATCAGTATCAAATCAGTGCCCCGCCGGGGGTAAACGGCATCCGTCTGAATCCGCGTGGCTGGTTTGATTTTACCGAGGCCTGGCTGCCAGCCCCGAAAGCGTGAAGAAGCTGGTCGCCGCCACGGGCAGACGTTAACATAGGTCTTTAATCGTCAAAGTTGGGAAGACTAATGAAACGTGCCGTTGTCGTGTTCAGTGGAGGCCAGGACTCCACCACCTGTCTGGTTCAGGCTCTGCAGCAATATGATGAAGTCCATTGTGTGACTTTTGACTATGGTCAGCGCCATAGCGAAGAGATTGAGGTCGCGCAGAAACTGGCTGTGAAACTCGGCGCACGGGCGCATAAGGTTCTGGACGTCACCCT
The DNA here is from genome assembly GCF_050435045.1 of Leclercia sp. 1548. Classification (NCBI taxonomy): domain Bacteria; kingdom Pseudomonadati; phylum Pseudomonadota; class Gammaproteobacteria; order Enterobacterales; family Enterobacteriaceae; genus Leclercia; species Leclercia sp. 1548. Next base: position 166,219 of record NZ_JBNDJP010000006.1, read on the forward strand.
GCTCAACGAACTGGCGGTGAGCAGCCTCACCCGCGACAGTATTCCGGTGCCGGACTACGAACCGGATGCCGAGGGGATCCCGAATACCTTTGTGCCGGGACGTAATATTCTTTTCCTGACCCTGACCGCCATCTATGCCTACCAGGTGAAAGCCGAGGCTGTTATTACCGGCGTGTGTGAAACCGACTTCTCCGGCTACCCGGACTGCCGCGACGAGTTCGTGAAAGCCCTCAACCATGCCGTAAATCTTGGCATGGCTAAAGATATCCGCTTCGAAACGCCGCTAATGTGGCTCGATAAAGCCGAAACCTGGGCGCTGGCTGACTACTGGGGCAAACTGGATCTGGTGCGTAACGAAACGCTGACCTGCTATAACGGCATTCAGGGTGATGGCTGCGGCCATTGCGCCGCCTGTAATCTGCGCGCTAACGGCCTGAATCACTATCTTGCCGATAAAGCCGGGGTGATGGCGGCCCTGAAAAAGAAAACCGGTCTTAACTAAGCGGGCCAGTCTGCCGGGTGAAGGATCCGCTTCGCCCGGCATCCGCAGCGGGGTTATTTGATTAACAGCTCCAGCTTCTCACGGAGTTCCCCTTCCAGCGGCAACGCTTTCTGCGTTTTCAGATCGATGCAGACAAAGGTAATTAACGCATCTGCCACCACCTGTCCTTCCGGCTCCAGCGTCACCACCTGACTTAGCACCCCGCTTTTACCGTTCAACTGCTGAAGCTGACTGGTGATGGTGAGCAAGTCGCTGAGTACCGCGGGGCGACGATAGTTAATGTTGATATTCGCTACAACAAAGGCGATACGACGCTCGGTCATCCATTGAAAGCTATCGCTGTTTTCCAGCCCTTCCCAGCGCGCCTCTTCAAGAAACTCGAGATAACGAGCGTTATTAACGTGTTGATAAACATCAAGGTGATAACCGCGTACTTTTATTTGGGTCTGCATAGCGCAATAGCCTTCAGGGTTATTATTTATAAGATTCAGAGGTCATAACTGGTATGACCTCTTTATCCTGGCAAATTTTAGCTACTGTGCAAGTTATTACAGCGTCAGATTAGCAAGATTACGCTCCACCAGCGCCGCGCCCATTCCAGGCACCTGTTTCAGGTCATCAAGCGTTTTGAACGGGCCGTACTCTTCCCGGTAGCTGACAATCGCCTGGGCTTTCTTCAGCCCCACACCGTTCATCACCCGTGCCAGCTCCTCCGCCGGAGCGGAATTGATACTGATCCGCTCTTTCTCCGTTTCCGCCGCTTTCGACGGCTGGGGTGAGGCGGCGAGGGGTTGCGCATCGGATTTGCCCTGCACAGCCTGTGTTTTGGCGGCTGGTGTCGCCGCCAGCACGCTATGGCTCATCCCGGCAGAAGCAAGGGCAAGCGTAATAAAAAGGGCTTTAATTCCATGTTTCATGCTGTTTTCTCCTTGTTTGTTGACAGCCCACTCACCATAAACGGGCCGCTTCACCGGGACAAACAGCAGATTGCAGAAATGGAAAAGGCCGCGAAAGCGGCCTTTAGTTGTTGCATTACGTTGCTCAAATTTGCGAGCAGCGACGTAATTACTGCTGGGTCATAATATCGCCCAGCTTGATTTTGGCGTCTTTACGCAGGTTGCTCATCAGGGCTTCGAAGGTGATTTGCGCGTTGTTCTGGGTGATACCCTGAACCATCGCTTTCTTCTGCGCTTCCGGCATGGTGCCCGCTTTCACTTCGTCCAGCGCCAGAACCACTACGTTGCCTTGCATGTCGTTGGCGATACCGAAGCTCGGCTTGTCTTTTGCCGGCAGGCTCAGACCAAACGCCGCCTGGCTGATCGGATCCTGACCGGTACGGCTCAGCGTCTTCGCCTCGCCAAAGCTCAGGCCAGCCGCTTTCAGCGCCTCGTCACCTTTACCGGCTTTCAGCTCAGCCAGCAGCTTTTCAGCGTCCAGCTTGGCCTGTTGCACGGCTTTGTTATGTTTCACCAGGGCAGTAATCTGATCTTTCACTTCGTCCAGTGGCTTGATCGCTTCTGGCTTGTGATCGCTCACGCGCAGAACAAAGGCGCGATCGCCATCGACGGTGATGATGTCAGAGTTGCTGCCCGGGGTACCGTTTTCGCCCACCAGACCGCCACCAAAGATCGCATCCGCAACCGGCTTGAAGTTCAGCTCTTCCGGGAGGTTGTCATGACTGAACCAACCGGTGGTTACCGCTTTCGCACCTGCAGCCTGCTCAGCGCCCGCCAGCGATTCGTTGTCATTGCTGGCCGCGTCGCTCACTTTCTGCTGCAACGCATAGAAGCCATCCAGCGCTTTCTCTTGCTTCACTTTCGCCGCGATATCATCACGGACGTCAGCCAGCGGTTTGGTGGTCGCAGGAGTGATGTCATCCAGACGCACCACCAGGAAACCGACGGAGGATTTGATCACACCAGAAAGTTGACCTTTCTCTTTCAGACCCGCGTTTTTCAGCTCGTCCGGGGTGGTGCCCTCTTCCAGCCAGCCCATGTCACCGCCGTTTTTCGCAGAGATGATATCGGTGGATTTCTCTTTCGCGACCGTCGCGAAGTCGGTGCCTTTGTTCAGCTCGTCCAGCGCCGCTTTGGCATCGGCTTCAGTTTTGGTCTGAATGACGCTGTAACGGTTACGCTGTGGCTGGGTGAACTGGTCCTGATGCTGATCGTAGTAAGTCTGGATCTCCGCATCGGTAGCGTTTTCCTGCATCGCAGCCGCATCCAGCTTGATGTAGCTTACGCGGAACTGCTCCGGGGAAGTGAAGTTGTTCTTGTTCTGCTCGTAGTAGCTTTTCACTTCTTCGTCGCTTGCCTGCTGTTTAGCCGCAAGAGCGTTGACGTCGAAGGTAGCTTCACGCACCACGCGCTGCTGAGAAACCAGCGTCGCCAGTTCATCCGCTTCGCCTTTCAGCATGAAGTCGGTGCCCACTACGGCGTTGATCAGTTGCTGAGTGGTCAGCTGGTTACGCAGCGCCTGAGCATATTGATCCGGCGTCATCCCCATCTGGTTCACGATAGCGTTATAGCGGGTGTTATCGAATTTGCCGTTATTCTGGAAAGCCGGGGTGGAGAAAATGGCTTTCTTAACCTGATCGTCGCTGATGCTCAGACCGATTTCACGGGCATACTGATCCAGCAGTGCTTCGTCGATGAGACGGTTCAGCGTCTGCTGGCGCAGGTTTTTCATGTACCCTTCATTCGCCGCCAGTTCAGAGAACTGATCGCCCAGCTGTTGCTGCATGCGGTTACGTTCACCCGCAAAAGCATTCTCAAACTGCCCACGGCTGATTTCCTGGTCGTTCACTTTTGCGGCGTAGTTTGCACTACCGCCAATCAGGTATCCGCTCACGCCGGTCAAAATGAACGACACGATAATGATACCAAAAATAATCTTGAGCACGAGACTGTTAGCAGCCGTGCGTAAGCTGTCCATCATGGTGTAACCACACTCCGCTGTAGGTGACTGGTGACCTGACGCTGGCGGAAATCCTGACCGCAGCGCGTAAAGACGTATTGTGACAAGAAACCGGGGCGATTGTCAGCCCACAACTCGCATAAACTCACATAAATCAGGTCTGGACAAACAAAAAAGGCACATCAAATGATGCGCCCTTGTACTTTTCAACTTCCCTGACGTAAGAAAGCGATCAGTTTACTGCGTCTTTCAGCGCTTTGCCGGCGCGGAAGCCCGGAACTTTAGCAGCAGCGATGGTGATCTCTTTGCCGGTCTGAGGGTTGCGGCCAGTACGGGCAGCACGCTCTTTAACAGCAAAAGTACCAAAACCTACCAGCGCCACGTCGTCCCCAGCCTGCAGAGATTCGGTAACAGAAGCAATCAAAGCATCTAACGCACGTCCAGCCGCAGCTTTGGAGATGTCAGCACCCGCAGCAATTTTGTCAATCAGTTGAGATTTATTCACTCTTCTCTTCCTCTCTTTATAATTTATATCGCGCCTGAGTCCTTCAAAACGCGACCGCGCAGCAGTTATATCAGGCCTGCCATGACCTTACAACACCCGTTGTTGATGGTTGGCCTAATCAGCAATCTAAATTAGCTATACAAAAAAAGGCTGGCAAGCCCGAATTAGCTTACCAGCCTTGTTTTTATTGACGCTCTTTGCGCGAGGTCACTATTTTGCGGTTACAACCTGCATACCGGAAGGCTCATTCTGCAGTGCAAGGGTCAGAACTTCCTCAATGCGTTTCACAGGATGGATTTCCAGATCGGCGATAACGTTATCCGGGATTTCTTCCAGATCGCGCTTGTTCTCATACGGGATGAGGACCGTTTTAATGCCACCACGGTGGGCTGCCAGCAGTTTTTCTTTCAAACCGCCAATTGGCAGAACCTGGCCACGCAGGGTGATTTCACCGGTCATCGCCACGTCGGCACGCACCGGGTTGCCGGTCAGGCAGGAAACCAACGCAGTACACATCGCGATACCGGCGCTCGGGCCGTCTTTCGGCGTCGCCCCTTCCGGTACGTGAACGTGGATGTCGCGTTTTTCGTAGAAATCCGGGTTGATACCCAGTTTTTCCGCACGCGCACGCACCACGGTCAGCGCAGCCTGAATGGACTCCTGCATGACTTCACCCAACGAGCCGGTGTAGGTCAGCTTGCCTTTACCCGGCACACAGGCGGTTTCAATGGTCAGCAGATCGCCGCCCACTTCCGTCCACGCCAGACCCGTTACCTGGCCTACACGGTTCTCGCTGTCAGCACGACCATAGTCGTAACGCTGAACACCAAGGTATTCGTGCAGGTTGTCGCCGTTAATAACGATGTGCTTCAGGCTCTTATCGAGCAGCAGCTGTTTGACCGCCTTACGACACAGCTTGGAGATTTCACGCTCAAGGCTACGCACGCCCGCTTCACGGGTGTAATAGCGAATGATGCCGATGATCGCGCTGTCTTCAACGGTCAATTCGCTTTCTTTCAAAGCGTTACGTTCAATCTGCTTCGACAGCAAGTGACGACGGGCAATGTTCAGTTTTTCGTCTTCGGTGTAACCAGAAAGACGGATCACTTCCATACGATCCAGCAGCGGTGCCGGGATGTTCATGGAGTTGGAGGTCGCCACGAACATCACATCGCTGAGGTCGTAGTCCACTTCCAGGTAGTGATCGCTGAACGCCACGTTCTGCTCTGGATCCAGCACTTCAAGCAGGGCTGAAGCCGGATCGCCGCGCATGTCGGAAGACATTTTGTCGATCTCATCCAGCAGGAACAGCGGGTTTTTAACCCCTACTTTTGCCATTTTCTGGATAAGTTTGCCTGGCATCGAACCGATATAGGTCCGACGGTGACCGCGGATTTCCGCTTCGTCACGTACGCCGCCCAGCGCCATACGGATGTACTTACGTCCGGTCGCTTTAGCAATAGACTGACCCAGAGAGGTTTTACCCACCCCTGGCGGCCCTACCAGACACAGAATTGGGCCTTTGAGCTTGTTAACACGGCTTTGAACCGCGAGATACTCAAGGATGCGGTCTTTGACGCGCTCCAGACCGTAGTGGTCGGTATCCAGGATCTCCTGCGCTTGGCGCAGGTCTTTTTTGACCTTGCTGCGGGCGTTCCACGGAACCTGAACCATCCACTCGATATAGCCGCGAACAACCGTGGCTTCCGCTGACATTGGAGACATCATTTTCAGCTTCTGCAGTTCTGCTTCGGCCTTCTCTTTTGCCTCTTTCGGCATTTTCGCCGAGTCGATTTTACGCTTCAGCGCTTCGTTTTCGTCAGGTGCGTCATCCATCTCACCCAGTTCTTTCTGAATGGCCTTCATCTGCTCATTCAGATAGTACTCGCGCTGAGATTTCTCCATCTGCTTTTTAACGCGGTTGCGAATGCGTTTCTCAACCTGCAGCAGATCGATTTCAGATTCCATCATCGCCATCAGATATTCCAGACGCTCGTTAACGTCGGACATCTCCAGCACGGACTGTTTGTCAGCCAGCTTCAGCGGCATGTGCGCAGCGATGGTGTCAGCCAGACGTGCAGGATCGTCGATGCTGTTCAGCGACGTCAGCACTTCTGGTGGGATTTTTTTGTTCAGCTTGATATAGCCTTCAAACTGACTGATGGCGGTGCGTACCAGCACCTCCTGCTCACGCTCATCAAGCTGAGGCGAGTCCAGGTATTCGGCTTTTGCTGCGAAGTGTTCGCCATCATCAGATAGCGTGGTAATACGCGCACGCTGCAGCCCCTCGACCAGCACCTTCACGGTGCCATCAGGCAGCTTCAGCATTTGTAAAATAGAGGCCACGGTTCCGACGGTGAACAGATCGTTTACACCCGGCTCATCCGTTGATGCTTCTTTCTGCGCAACCAGCATGATTTTTTTATCATGATCCATGGCGGCTTCAAGGCAACGGATAGATTTTTCCCGCCCTACAAATAAGGGTATGACCATGTGCGGATAAACCACCACATCGCGCAACGGCAATACGGGGATTTCAATGCGTTCAGAACGCTCAGGATTCATAGAGCTCTCTCTTAGTTTAGTGTCCGCCAGGTAATCAGGTTGCAGGACTGTGCTTCATGCAACCATAAACATGTAATCCAGTATATGGGGATGATTCCCACACATTCAACGCCATGTTTACGGAAAAATAAAAGGGGGGATAAAATCCCCCCTTTTTGATTAACTGCTTGTATGCCCTGGTGAATTATTCGCCAGAGGCCTGCTGGGCTTCCGGGGTACCGTAAATCAGCAGCGGCTTGCTTTGGCCGGCGATGACGGACTCGTCGATAACCACTTTCTCAACTTCTTCCATTGAAGGAAGATCGTACATGGTATCGAGCAGGGCTGCTTCAACGATCGAACGCAGACCACGTGCACCGGTTTTACGCGCCATCGCTTTTTTAGCGATCGCATCCAGCGCTTCGTCGCGGAACTCCAGCTCAACGCCTTCCAGATTGAACAACGCCTGATACTGTTTGGTAAGGGCGTTTTTCGGCTCTTTCAGGATCTGAATCAGCGCATCTTCACTCAGCTCTGTCAGCGTGGCGACAACCGGCAGACGGCCGATGAATTCAGGGATCAGACCAAACTTGATCAGATCTTCTGGCTCCACCTGGGTCAGCAGTTCGCCCTCTTTTGCTTTTTCAGACTTCGCCTTCACCGTTGCGCCAAAACCAATACCCGAGCCGGTTTCAACACGGTTAGCAATGACTTTATCCAGGCCAGCAAATGCACCGCCACAGATAAACAGGATTTTAGACGTATCAACCTGCAGGAACTCCTGCTGAGGATGCTTACGGCCTCCCTGCGGCGGAACAGCAGCAACCGTTCCTTCGATCAGTTTCAGCAGAGCCTGCTGGACGCCTTCACCGGATACATCACGGGTGATGGACGGGTTATCGGATTTACGCGAGATTTTGTCGATCTCATCGATATACACGATCCCGCGCTGGGCTTTCTGTACGTCGTAATCGCACTTCTGCAGCAGTTTCTGGATGATGTTTTCCACATCTTCACCCACATAACCGGCTTCGGTCAGGGTGGTGGCATCCGCCATGGTAAACGGAACATCCAGCAGACGTGCCAGGGTCTCTGCCAGCAGGGTTTTACCGGAACCGGTTGGACCGATCAGCAAAATGTTACTTTTGCCCAGCTCAACACCGTTGCTGTTATCCCCGTTACGCAGACGTTTGTAGTGGTTGTACACCGCCACTGCCAGCACTTTTTTAGCCTGTTCCTGGCCGATGACATAATCATCAAGATGATGACGGATCTCATGCGGCGTCGGTAACGCGCTGCGCTCACGGTGTGGTGCGACTTCTTTAATCTCTTCGCGGATGATGTCGTTACATAAGTCGACACATTCGTCGCAGATATACACGGATGGCCCGGCAATCAGTTTGCGCACTTCATGCTGGCTTTTGCCGCAAAAAGAGCAATAAAGCAGTTTGCCCGATCCATCTTTGCGTTTATCTGTCATGAGTCAAAACCTCTTTTTAAGTTCTTTGTGCCGCACATGACGACGCAAATGCCATTCTCAGACGCAGGCTGCTCGTAAGCAAGGTGCCGCCCTACCATAGTATAGCGGCACACCCGCGCCGTGGGCATCAATTACGGTGGGTCAAAATGGAGTCGACTAAGCCGTACTCTACTGCCTCTGGTGCGGACAGGAAGCGATCGCGCTCGGTATCGCGCTCGATCTGCTCTAATGATTGACCCGTATGATGAGCCATAAGTTCATTCATGCGCCCTTTAACTTTCAGGATTTCACGGGCATGAATTTCAATATCTGTCGCCTGGCCCTGGTACCCGCCCAGCGGCTGGTGAATCATTACGCGCGAATTCGGCAGGCAGAAGCGCTTGCCTTTTGCCCCTGCAGTCAGCAGGAATGCGCCCATCGATGCCGCCTGGCCCATACAAATGGTGCTCACATCAGGCTTGATGAACTGCATGGTATCGTAAATGGACATCCCGGCAGTGATCACGCCGCCTGGGGAGTTGATGTACAGGTAAATGTCTTTTTCCGGGTTTTCCGCTTCCAGAAACAGCATCTGCGCTACGATCAGGTTCGCCATGTGGTCTTCCACCTGGCCAGTCATGAAGATAACGCGTTCTTTAAGCAGACGGGAGTAGATATCAAAAGAACGTTCACCTCGAGAGGTTTGTTCAATAACCATTGGCACCAGCGCCATATGGGGTGCAAAGTTATCTCGTTCGCCACTGTATGACATTTCCGTCTCCTGGATAAAAAAATGAAAATACCTGCTGTACTGATTGTAACCTTGTGGACGGATTATCAGCCAGTCTCTTTAATACTACCTTTCCCACTAATGGGGACGGCTCAGCCCTAATTCAAGCATAACAATCTTTTGTTTTAACGCTAACACTGAAAAGGCGTTTTATCACGCTTCGTGTTTTATAAGTGTGATAAAAAAAACCCGCCGCCGGAAGGCAACGGGTTTTTTGCTCAAACTTTAAACGAAGCAGGCAGAATTAAGCCTGTTGGTTCATCAGTTCGTTGAAAGAGGTGGCTTTTTCAGACACTTTTGCTTTGGCCAGAACGGCTTCAACAGCCTGTTCTTCCAGTGCAACGTTGCGCATGTTTTCCATCAGCTCTTTGTTGCTGCCGTAGAAAGCAACCACTTCTGATGGATCTTCATAGGCAGAAGCCATCTCTTCGATCAGACCTTTAACACGCTCTTCGTCAGCTTTCAGCTCGTGGGTACGAATGACTTCGCCCAGCAGCAGGCCAACAACAACGCGGCGTTTAGCCTGCTCTTCGAACAGCTCACGAGGCAGTTCCAGAGCTTGCTTCTCATTGCCACCGAAACGCTGTGCAGCCTGGCGACGCAGAACGTCGATTTCGCTGTCGATCAGAGCAGATGGGATCTCGATTTCGTTAGCTTTAACCAGACCTTCGATCGCCTGAGACTTAACGCGGTTACGCACAGCGCCTTTCAGCTCGCGTTCCATGTTTTTACGCACTTCTGCACGCAGGCCTTCAACAGAACCATCTTCAACGCCGAAACGTTTGATGAAATCTGCAGTCAGTTCTGGCAGTTCGCGGTCTTCAACTTTCTTCAGGGTAATCGCGAACTTCGCGGCTTTACCTTTCAGGTTTTCAGCGTGGTACTCTTCCGGGAAGGTCACGTCGATAGTGAACTCTTCACCTGCGCTGTGGCCTTTGATACCGTCTTCGAAGCCTGGGATCATACGACCCTGGCCCATTGCCAGTACGAAGTCAGACGCTTTGCCGCCTTCGAACTCTTCGCCGTCTACAGAGCCGGAGAAGTCGATGGTGACGCGGTCTTCTGCATCAGCAGCGCCGTCTTTGTCTTTCCAGGTCGCCTGCTGCTTACGCAGGGTGTCCAGCATGCCGTCAACGTCGGCTTCAGTGACTTCAACGATTGGTTTTTCAACTTCAATCGCGTCCAGACCTTTCAGCTCAACTTCCGGGTAAACTTCGAACTCTACCGCGTAGGTGAAGTCTTCGCCCATTTTGTATTCGCCCGGCACATAGGTCGGGGAACCGGCTGGGTTGATTTTTTCTTTGATGATCGCGTCAACGAAGTTGCGGCTCATCAGGTCACCCAGCACGTCCTGGCGAACAGAAGCGCCATAACGCTGAGCAACAACATTCATCGGTACTTTGCCCTTGCGGAAGCCGTCAATACGGACTTTCTTTGCTACGTTGACCAGCTCGCTTTTTACAGCGTTTTCGATGCTGTCAGCAGCGATTGTAATCGTTACACGGCGGCCAAGGCCTTGAGTGGTTTCAACTGAAACTTGCATCTTTATACCTCAAAAAAATCACAGTGCTCGGTCAACTCTGAATTTGCCTCGCAATACCGGGATGCTCTCTTAGCAGATTCACATTCCCTGTCGCCAGAATCATCCCGAAGACATTCATATTAAGACGCGGCATTATAGCGGCATCACTTTAGTGAGTCGAGAACGGTTGGCGCATGTTGCTGCGGCTTTTTTCACAATTTCAGGCTATTTTCGGCCTTAAAATCGCGCCACCGGCCCTAAACCCGGACAAAACAAAACGGCCCGCAGGCCGTTTTGACGTAATCTTTATGCAACATACTGGAAAAGCTCCCGCTGTTGCAAACTGGATTTCTTAGGCGATCGTCCCGGCTCCCCGGCACGGTGGCGATGCAAAAATCGTATCCTGCAGACCTTTCCACTCTTTGATCGTGTAAGTGTGCAACGCCAGCGCATGGACCGTGGTCGAAAGCTCTTCCGTCAGGGTTCCGTAAATCATACGGTGACGATTGAGAAAACGCTCACCAGTGAAACGATCGCTGACCAGCACCACTTTGAAGTGGCTCTCAGAGCCTGCCGGTACGTTATGACGATAGCTTTCGTCGACGACTTCAAGGAACACAGGTTCAAAGGCCGCCCTTAACTTATCTTCAATCTGTTCACGTATCATCATGAAATTACTCCTCCGACAACGCTGAGATGTCACCCATCCCTTTAAATATTAGCCGCTTTTACCGCTTGCATAACAAGAAGACAACAAAAATTTAGCTTTCATCTGATTTTCTCATTCAACCGTATGAAGTCATATAAGGGGAGAGTCGTTTTGTCGCTCAGATAACGGAAAAGCGTTTCAGGTGGTCAGTTTTCAGACAAGGCGATGAATTTACATGCGTTGACCACTTCCCCTTGCCGTTGGCGATGTTATGATGGCGGCAATTTTTTTCTATATATGTCTACGATTCGTTGAGAGCCAGAACATGTTAAAAAAACTTCTTTTCCCGATGGTCGCCCTGTTTATGCTGGCCGGCTGTGCAACCCCACCGACTACCATTGATGTTTCTCCGAAGATCACGCTGCCGCAGCAGGATCCAAGCCTGATGGGCGTCACTGTCAGCATCAACGGCGCGGATCAGCGTAAAGACCAGGCGCTGGCGAAAGTAACCCGTGATAACCAGCTGGTGACGCTTACCGCCTCCCGCGATCTGCGTTTCCTGCTGCAGGAAGTGCTCGAGAAGCAAATGACGTCACGCGGCTACATGGTTGGCCCAAGCGGTGCAGTTGATCTGCAGATCATCGTTAACAACCTGTACGCTGACGTCTCTCAGGGCAACGTGCGCTACAACATCGCGACCAAAGCCGATATCGCCATCATCGCCACCGCCAAAAACGGCAACAAGATGAACAAGAACTACCGTGCAAGCTATTCTGTTGAAGGTGCCTTCCAGGCCACCAACACCAATATCGCTAATGCCGTGAACAGCGTGCTGACCGACACCATCGCCGATATGGCGCAGGACACCAGCATTCACGAATTCATCAAGCAGAACGCACGTTAATACTGCCTGCTGACCCGACGCCCGGTCGGGTCAGTTTGCCTGCTCATGTCCAGTCAATACTTACGTATTTTCCAGCAGCCCAAATCAGCTATCCTGCTGATCCTCGGTTTCGCCTCCGGTTTACCCCTTGCACTGACATCGGGCACGTTACAGGCCTGGATGACCGTAGAAGATATCGATCTTAAAACCATCGGCTTCTTCTCACTGGTCGGCCAGGCCTATGTCTTTAAGTTTTTGTGGTCGCCGATGATGGACCGCTACACCCCGCCTTTCCTCGGCAGGCGTCGTGGCTGGTTACTGATGACTCAGGCGATGCTGCTGCTGGCGATTGCCGCGATGGGCTTCCTTGAACCCACGTCGCAGCTTCGCTGGATGGCCGCGCTGGCGGTAGTGATTGCCTTTTGTTCTGCGTCCCAGGATATCGTTTTCGATGCCTGGAAAACCGACGTGCTCTCGGCCGAAGAGCGTGGCGCCGGGGCTGCAATCAGCGTTCTGGGTTATCGTCTGGGGATGCTGGTTTCCGGTGGGCTGGCCTTATGGCTGGCAGACCGCTATCTCGGCTGGCAGGGTATGTACTGGCTGATGGCCGTCCTGCTGATCCCCTGCATGATTGCCACCTTCCTCGCGCCTGAACCAAGCGATGTTATTCCCGTTCCTCGCTCACTTGAGCAGGCCGTTGCCGAACCGCTGCGCGACTTCTTTGGCCGCAACAATGCCTGGCTCATTCTGCTGCTGATTGTGTTGTATAAGCTCGGTGATGCGTTCGCCATGAGCCTGACGACCACTTTTTTGATCCGCGGCGTGGGCTTCGATGCGGGGGAAGTGGGCGTGGTGAATAAGACGCTGGGGCTGATTGCTACTATCATCGGCGCGCTGTATGGCGGCGTCCTGATGCAGCGCTTAAGCCTGTTCCGTGCCCTGATGATTTTCGGCATCCTGCAGGGGTTGTCGAATGCCGGTTACTGGCTGCTCGCGATCACCGATAAGCATATGCTCAGCATGGCGACGGCGGTGTTCTTTGAAAACCTGTGCGGCGGGATGGGAACGGCAGCCTTCGTCGCCCTGCTGATGACGCTGTGCAATAAATCCTTCTCCGCGACCCAGTTCGCCCTGCTCTCTGCGCTCTCTGCCGTAGGGCGGGTCTACGTCGGTCCTATTGCGGGCTGGTTTGTGGAAGCGCACGGTTGGGCGGAGTTTTATCTCTTCTCCGTCTTTGCGGCCATTCCTGGGCTACTGTTGCTGTTAATATGCCGTCGCTCGCTGGAATATACTCAGCAGACAGAACACTTTATGGTCAGGACGCGTTTCCCGGCGGCTTATCGCTTCGCGTCAGGAATATTGCTGGTAGGATGTTTGACCCTGGCCCTGTGGCTCATCGTGGCGATTGTTAATGCCACCACCGCCCTCGCACTGCCGTTTAGCCTGCTTCTGCTGGACATTGGCGCGCTATTGGCGGTAACCGGGATCCTGACCGGGGCGCTTCTGGACTACCTGGCAATGCGTGGAACCCAAAATGCGTAAAACCCTCACAAAATGTTATTTCCTGTTGTAATCACCCTGGTAAATTATAACGCCGAATAAGTTTGCTCAATCCAAAATTATATTTGTTGTTTCGTGCCTCTTAGAATTCTGGAAATTACTGGAACGGGGAATAAAAGATATTTTTCGTTAACCGATTCAGCAAACGAAACATTAATTTTACGTTTTTTATTTGTCTCTTTATTGATGATTATTTGTTAATTATTTGTATGTTTTTAGCAATGGTTATACCAATTGCCCTTTTTACCCCTCCCGCAGAGTCTGTTTCGTTATAAAGCCCGGCTGACGGTGCTTGCGTCTGGAAAACCGCTATAATTTGTAACAACTGTGACTTCCCTGGCAGAACCCGGTAACACGTTCCTGACACAGGTCTAATGATGTTTACAGTAATGTAACCTTCCCGTAAAATGCCCGCACACTTTAAACGCCACCAGGTCCCCGTGGAATTGAGGTCGTTAAATGACACTTAGGAAATACAATAAATGTTTGGGATGGTTGTCGTTATTTGCAGGCACTGTTTTACTCAGTGGCTGTGATTCTGCGCTGCTAGACCCCAAAGGACAGATTGGACTGGAGCAACGTTCGCTCATTCTGACGGCTTTCGGCCTGATGATGATCGTCGTGATTCCCGCCATCTTGATGGCTGTTGGTTTCGCCTGGAAGTATCGTGCGAGCAACAAAGATGCGAAGTATAGCCCTAACTGGTCACACTCCAATAAAGTGGAAGCTGTGGTCTGGACGGTGCCAATTCTGATCATCCTGTTCCTTGCCGTACTGACATGGAAAACCACTCACGCGCTCGAACCTGCAAAACCGCTGGTTCACGATGAGAAACCGATTACGATCGAAGTCGTCTCCATGGACTGGAAATGGTTCTTCATCTACCCGGAACAGGGCATTGCTACCGTGAATGAAATCGCCTTCCCGGCGAATGTCCCGGTGCAGTTCAAAGTAACGTCTAACTCCGTGATGAACTCCTTCTTTATTCCGCGTCTGGGTAGCCAGATTTACGCGATGGCCGGTATGCAGACCAACCTGCACCTGATCGCGAATGAAGCAGGCACCTATGATGGTATCTCCGCCAGCTACAGTGGCCCGGGCTTCTCTGGTATGAAGTTCAAAGCCATTGCCACGCCGGACCGTGCCGCTTTCGACCAGTGGGTTGCTAAAGCGAAACAGTCTCCGAACACCATGTCTGACATGGCTACGTTCGACAAAGTGGCAACACCTAGCGAATACAACAAGGTGGAGTACTTCTCTAACGTGAAACCGAATTTGTTCAAAGACGTTATTGGCAAATTTATGGACCACGGCAAGAGCATGGACCTGACCCAACCTGAAGGCGAGCATAGCAAGCACGAAGGGATGGAAGGCATGGACATGAGCCACGCGGAAACCTCTCACTAAGGGGCCGAGGAAGAAAATGTTCGGAAAATTAACACTGGATGCAGTGCCGTACCATGAGCCGATTATCATGGTTACGATTGCTGCCATTGTCATCGGTGGCGCAGCCTTACTGGGCTTGATCACTTACTTCGGTAAGTGGAGCTACTTGTGGAATGAGTGGCTGACTTCGGTTGACCACAAAAAACTCGGTATCATGTACTGCGTCGTCGGTATCGTCATGTTAATTCGTGGCTTTGCCGATGCAATCATGATGCGTAGCCAGCAGGCTCTTGCGTCTGCGGGTGAAGCAGGCTTCCTGCCACCGCACCACTACGACCAGATCTTTACCGCGCACGGCGTGATTATGATCTTCTTCGTGGCGATGCCGCTGGTTATCGGTCTAATGAACGTGGTTGTGCCGCTGCAAATCGGCGCGCGCGACGTTGCGTTCCCGTTCCTGAACAACCTGAGCTTCTGGTTCACGGTTGTCGGTGTGATTCTGGTTAACCTTTCTCTGGGCGTAGGTGAGTTCGCGCAGACCGGTTGGCTGGCTTATCCGCCGCTGTCAGGGATTGAATACAGTCCAGGCGTAGGTGTTGATTACTGGATTTGGGCGCTGCAGCTCTCCGGTGTCGGTACTACCCTGACCGGTATTAACTTCTTTGTGACCATCCTGAAGATGCGTGCACCAGGTATGACGATGTTCAAGATGCCAGTATTTACCTGGGCATCTCTGTGCGCCAACATCCTGATTATCGCTTCCTTCCCAATTCTGACTGTTACCGTCGCGCTGCTGACCCTGGATCGCTATCTGGGCACCCATTTCTTTACCAATGATATGGGCGGCAACATGATGATGTACATCAACCTGATTTGGGCATGGGGTCACCCTGAAGTGTATATCCTGGTTCTGCCGGTCTTCGGTGTGTTCTCCGAAATCGCAGCGACCTTCTCACGTAAGCGTCTGTTTGGTTACACCTCACTGGTGTGGGCAACCGTATGTATTACCGTTCTGTCGTTCATCGTTTGGCTGCACCACTTCTTCACCATGGGTGCGGGCGCGAACGTAAACGCCTTCTTCGGTATTACCACCATGATTATCGCGATCCCAACCGGGGTTAAGATCTTCAACTGGCTGTTCACCATGTACCAGGGCCGTATCCAGTTCCACTCAGCAATGCTGTGGACTATCGGCTTCATCGTCACCTTCTCCGTTGGTGGGATGACCGGTGTACTGCTGGCCGTACCGGGTGCTGACTTCGTTCTGCACAACAGCCTGTTCCTGATTGCGCACTTCCATAACGTTATCATCGGCGGCGTCGTCTTCGGCTGCTTCGCTGGCGTAACCTACTGGTGGCCAAAAGCGTTCGGCTTCACGCTGAATGAAAAATGGGGTAAACGCGCGTTCTGGTTCTGGATCATCGGCTTCTTCGTAGCATTTATGCCGCTGTACGTGCTGGGCTTCATGGGTATGACCCGTCGTCTGAGCCAGCAGATCGATCCGCAGTTCCACCCAATGCTGGTTGTTGCAGCTGTCGGTGCAGCGCTGATTGCCTGTGGTATCGCGTCTCAGCTGATTATGTTCTACGTCTCTATTCGTGACCGTGAGCAGAACCGTGACCTGACCGGTGACCCATGGGGTGGCCGTACGCTGGAGTGGGCAACCTCTTCTCCACCGCCGTTCTATAACTTTGCCGTTGTGCCGCACATTCATGAGCGTGACGCATTCTGGGAAATGAAAGAAAAAGGCGAAGCGTACAAACAGCCAGCGCATTACGAAGAGATCCACATGCCGAAAAACAGCGCTGCGGGTATGGTTATCGCCGCCTTCGCTACGGTATTTGGTTTCGCCATGATCTGGCACATCTGGTGGCTTGCGATTGTCGGCTTTGCTGGCATCGTGATCAGCTGGATTGTGAAGAGCTTTGATGAGGACGTGGACTACTACGTACCAGTCCGTGAAGTTGAAATCCTGGAAAAACAGCATTTCGACGAGATTGCTAAAGCGGGGCTGAAAAATGGCAACTGATACTTTAACCCACGCGACTGCCCATGCGCATGAACACGGGCACCATGATACAGGGCCGATGAAAGTCTTCGGCTTCTGGATCTACCTGATGAGCGACTGCATTCTGTTCTGCTGTCTGTTCGCAACCTATGCCGTTCTGGTGAACGGCACAGCGGGCGGCCCGACCGGTAAGGACATTTTCGAGCTGCCGTTCGTTCTGGTTGAAACCGCACTGCTGTTATTCAGCTCCATCACCTACGGCATGGCCGCAATTGCCATGTATAAGAACAACAAAAGCCAGGTTGTCTCCTGGCTGGCGTTGACCTGGCTGTTTGGTGCTGGCTTTATCGGAATGGAAATCTATGAATTCCATCACCTGATTGCTGAAGGCTTCGGCCCGGATCGCAGTGGTTTCCTGTCAGCGTTCTTCGCGCTGGTTGGTACCCACGGTCTGCACGTGACCTCCGGTCTGATCTGGATGGCGGTACTGATGTTCCAGGTATCCCGTCGCGGCCTGACCAGCACTAACCGCACCCGTATCATGTGCCTGAGCCTGTTCTGGCACTTCCTGGATGTGGTGTGGATCTGTGTGTTCTCTGTTGTGTATCTGATGGGGGCGATGTAATGAGTCATTCAAACGATCATGGCGCTTCCCACGGTAGCGTAAAAACCTACATGACAGGTTTTATCCTGTCGATCATCCTGACGGTGATCCCGTTCTGGATGGTGATGAGCGGTACTGCTTCTCACGCGGCAATCCTGGGCACCGTCCTGGTTACCGCGGTAGTGCAGATTCTGGTGCATCTGGTTTGCTTCCTGCACATGAACACCAAATCTGATGAAGGCTGGAACATGACGGCATTCATCTTTACCGTGATTATCATCGCAATCCTGGTAGTCGGCTCCATCTGGATCATGTGGAACCTCAACTACAACATGATGGTTCACTAAGAGCGGCGAGTATGTTTAAGCAATACCTGCAAGTCACAAAACCTGGCATCATCTTTGGCAACCTGATCTCGGTGATCGGAGGGTTCCTGCTGGCCTCGAAAGGCAGCATCGACTACACCCTCTTTATCTACACGCTGGTTGGGGTGTCACTGGTTGTCGCGTCCGGTTGTGTATTTAATAACTACATCGACATGGATATCGACAGGAAGATGGAAAGGACTAAAAATCGGGTGCTGGTAAAAGGCCTGATGTCTCCTGCCGTCTCGCTGGTGTACGCCACCTTGCTGGGTATTGCTGGCTTTATGCTGCTGTGGTTCGGCGCTAACCCTCTGGCCTGCTGGCTGGGGGTGATGGGTTTCGTGGTGTATGTAGGCGTCTACAGCCTGTATATGAAACGTCACTCCGTCTACGGTACGCTGATTGGTTCTCTCTCCGGCGCTGCGCCGCCGGTGATTGGCTACTGTGCTGTCACCAACGAGTTCGACAGTGGTGCGTTCATCCTGCTGGCTATCTTTAGCCTGTGGCAGATGCCGCACTCCTACGCCATTGCGATTTTCCGCTTTAAGGATTATCAGGCAGCGAACATTCCGGTTCTGCCGGTGGTGAAAGGCATTTCAGTGGCGAAGAACCATATCACGCTGTACATCATTGCCTTTGCCATTGCTACGCTGATGCTCTCCCTGGGCGGCTATGCCGGATATAAATATCTGGTCGTTGCGGCCGCAGTGAGCGTCTGGTGGTTGGGAATGGCGCTACGCGGTTATAAAGTCGAAGATGACAAAGTCTGGGCGCGCAAGCTGTTCGGCTTCTCCATCATCGCCATTACCGCGCTGAGCGTAATGATGTCCGTCGACTTTATGGTGCCGGACTCACAAAGCCTGCTGACTTACGTGTGGTAATTCACACCGGTAAATAAAGGGGTGCTTCGGCACCCTTTTTTATTCGCCAAATCTATTAATTAAGTCTGTAGCATTTGTTAAATAACCCCTTGTTTACCCCGCCCCTTCCCCGCACTACACTATGGCCTGCTTTTGAATTGAGGTGGTAATGAACGATTATAAAATGACGCCAGGTGAGTTACGCGCCACCTGGGGCTTAGGGACTGTTTTCTCGCTGCGGATGCTTGGCATGTTTATGGTCCTGCCTGTTCTGACCACGTACGGTATGGCGCTGCAGGGGGCCAGCGAGGCGCTGATTGGCCTTGCAATTGGTATTTATGGCTTAGCGCAGGCGATCTTTCAGATTCCGTTTGGCCTGCTTTCGGACCGTGTAGGCCGCAAGCCCCTGATCGTTGGTGGGCTACTGATCTTTGTTCTTGGCAGCGTTATTGCCGCCCTCTCCCACTCCATCTGGGGAATTATTCTTGGCCGTGCCCTACAGGGTTCGGGTGCAATTGCCGCCGCAGTCATGGCTTTGCTGTCAGATCTCACTCGCGAACAGAACCGTACCAAAGCGATGGCGTTTATCGGTGTCAGCTTTGGCGTAACCTTTGCTATCGCCATGGTGCTTGGCCCGATCATTACCCATTCGCTCGGCCTGCACGCCCTGTTCTGGATGATTGCCGTGCTGGCGACCATCGGGATCGCGCTCACGCTATGGGTCGTACCCGACAGTAAACATCACGTTCTGAACCGTGAATCCGGGATGGTAAAAGGCTGCTTCAGCAAAGTTCTCGTTGAGCCGCGCCTGTTAAAACTGAACTTCGGCATTATGTGTCTGCATATTCTGCTGATGTCGACCTTTGTCGCCCTGCCCGGGCAGCTTGCCGCATCGGGCTTTCCTGCTGCTGAGCACTGGAAAATTTATCTGGTGACAATGCTGATCTCCTTTGTTTCTGTGGTGCCTTTTATTATTTATGCCGAAGTGAAGCGCAAGATGAAACGCGTCTTCGTGGGTTGCGTGGCGTTACTGCTGATTGCCGAAATTGTGCTGTGGGGGTCTGGCCCGCATTTCTGGGAGCTGATCGCCGGTGTGCAGCTTTTCTTCCTGGCGTTCAACCTGATGGAAGCCCTGCTGCCGTCGCTGATCAGTAAAGAGTCCCCGGCGGGATACAAAGGCACTGCGATGGGCATTTACTCCACCAGCCAGTTTCTCGGCGTGGCGATCGGCGGCGCACTCGGCGGCTGGGTGGACGGTTTATTCGACTCCCAAACCGTTTTCCTGGCGGGGGCGTTATTAGCGATGGTCTGGCTCCTGGTTGCCAGTACCATGAAAGAACCGCGCTACGTCAGCAGCTTGCGGGTAGAAATTCCAGAAGATGTCGAGATTAATGACGTATTAAAAGCGCGCCTGCAAACAACGAAAGGGGTAAGTGAAGTATTGATTGTCCCGGACGAACGCAGTGCTTACGTTAAAATTGACAGCAAAGTGACTAACCGCTTTGAAGTCGAGCAGGCGCTGCGCGAATCGCCGGCGTGCTAATTTTTTCTTGAGCCCCTTCTTAGGGGCTTTATTAAATACCGTGCATATTCATACCATTACGGTATTTAACGACCCCCTCATACCCTCTAAAAAGACAGAAACATCAGCGGCTTAATTTAAATCTGGGCGCAAATAACAAACAGGTTAATGTATTTTT
Organism: Leclercia sp. 1548; assembly: GCF_050435045.1. Taxonomy (NCBI): domain Bacteria; kingdom Pseudomonadati; phylum Pseudomonadota; class Gammaproteobacteria; order Enterobacterales; family Enterobacteriaceae; genus Leclercia; species Leclercia sp. 1548. Next base: position 186,472 of record NZ_JBNDJP010000006.1, read on the forward strand.
GATCGCTTAAAGATGATGAGCGCAAATTAAAAAAAAGAGCCGTTTTACACGGCTCTTTTTTATTTATCCGACATGATTAATCGCGGAAGTTTTTAAACTGGAAAGGTTGACCCAGATCGCCGCCGCGCACCAGCGCCATCACACCCTGCAGATCGTCGCGGGATTTGCCGGTAACACGAATCTCTTCGCCCTGGATTTGCGCCTGTACCTTCAGCTTGCTGTCTTTGATGAGCTTAACGATCTTTTTCTGCGTTGCGCTCTCAATGCCCTGTTTCAGTTTGGCTTCAACAAACCAGGTTTTACCGCTGTGAACGAAGGTTTCCGGCACGTCGAGGGAGGTCCCTTCAATGCCGCGCTTCAACAGCTTGGCGCGCAGAATGTCCAGCAACTGTGTGACCTGGAAATCCGACTCGCTCAATACCTTAATGGTCTTATTCGCGTCGTTCAGCTCAAAACTGGCCTCAACGCCACGAAAATCGAAGCGTGACTCAACTTCGCGGCTGGCGTTGTCCACGCCGTTACGTACTTCCTGGATATCAACTTCAGAAACAATATCGAAAGATGGCATCTTTTCTTCTCCCTTCACTTTTGTTGCGTTGCATAATACCCGCAACGAGGCATAACTCAACAGAAGCTTAGTTGTCGACGCTATACTACATGTTGTAACACCTGGCCAGTTGCAGGTGAGGAGGAACAATGAAAATTACCGTGCTCGGATGCGGGGCACTGGGACAACTCTGGCTCGCCGCGCTTTGCAAACAGGGACATGAAGTCCAGGGCTGGATGCGCGTGCCACAACCCTATTGCAGTGTAAACCTGATTGAAGAAGACGGGAGTATCTTTAACGAATCTCTTATCGCCAACGATCCTGATTTTTTGGCGCAAAGCGAGCTGTTACTGGTCACCCTGAAAGCCTGGCAGGTCTCTGATGCTGTACGCTCGCTGGCGTCCACGCTTCCCCCTACTTCCCCGATTATGTTGCTCCATAACGGGATGGGGACCATTGAAGAGCTGAAAAGCGTTCCCCAGCCGCTGTTAATGGCCATCACCACCCATGCGGCCCGCCGCGACGGCAACGTGATTGTTCATGTCGCCAGTGGGATGACCCACATCGGCCCGGCCAGAGCGCAGGAGGGAGATTACAGTTATCTGGCGGATCGCTTCCAGCAGGTGCTACCGGATGTCGCCTGGCACAATAACATTCGCCCGCAGATGTGGCGCAAGCTGGCAGTGAACTGCGTGATTAATCCCCTGACCGCCCTGCTGGATTGCCCGAATGGTGAGCTTAAAAATCACCCGCAGGAAGTAGCAACCTTATGCGCTGAGGTCGCAGCCGTCGTGGAGCGCGAGGGCATTCACACCTCGGTTGATGATATTCGCTATTACGTTGAACAGGTCATCGAGAGTACCGCCCAGAACATCTCTTCGATGTTGCAGGATATCCGTGGGTTACGTCATACCGAAATTGACTACATTACCGGTTACCTGTTAAAACGCGCCCGCGCGCACGGTATCAGCGTGCCGGAAAATGTCCGTCTGTATGAACAGGTTAAACGTAAGGAGAGTGAGTATGAGCGCGTCGGCACTGGTATGCCTCGCCCCTGGTAGCGAAGAGACCGAAGCGGTCACCACTATCGACCTGCTGGTTCGCGCCGGGATTAAGGTCACGACCGCGAGCGTCGCCAGCGATGGCAATCTGATCATCACCTGCTCGCGTGGGGTCAAGCTTGTGGCAGACGCCCCACTGGTAGAGGTCGCCGACGGTGATTACGATGTCATCGTGCTGCCGGGTGGTATTAAAGGCGCGGAATGTTTCCGCGACAGCCCGCTGCTGGTCGAGACGGTCAGGCAGTTTCACCATTCCGGGCGCATCGTCGCCGCCATCTGCGCAGCTGCGGCCACGGTGCTGGTGCCGCACAATATCTTCCCGATTGGCAATATGACCGGCTTCCCGACGCTGAAGGATAAAATACCCGAAGAGCAGTGGGTGGATAAGCGTATGGTCTGGGATCCGCGCGTAAACCTGTTAACCAGCCAGGGGCCGGGTACCTCGATTGATTTTGCGCTGAAGATTATCGAGCTGCTGGTCGGGCGCGCAAAAGCGTATGAAGTGGCATCATCGTTAGTGATGGCGGCGGGAATTTATAACTATTACGAAGCGTAATGCATAAAAAAGCCGGGTGGCGCGAGGTAAAAGCAAAACGGCAACCAAAGGTTGCCGTTTTTTATGTTTGCGCCCTCTCCTCGTGGGAGAGGGTCGGGGTGAGGGCATCAGGCCGCACTCCCCTGCAATGAACTACGGGCGATACACCTTCACATTCGTAAAGCCCTGCTCGCGCAGATAGAGCGCCTGCAGACGGCTCATCACCCCGCGCTCGCACCACAGCAGATAGGTTTTGCTCTTATCCAGATCGCCAAATTTGGTGCTCAGCTTGTAGAACGGCAGCGAGGCCACTTCCACACCTTCCGGCTCAAACGGCTTCGCATCCTGCTCATCCACAGAGCGGATATCCAGCAGCACGTCGTCAGGACCGAAACCGTTCACGGTCTCAACTTCCACCACGTCCTGCTCGGTCTGCTGGGCGATTTCGCGAATATCAATGTTAGAGGCTTCGGCCACCACTTTCTCAAGGATGCTGAAATCGAAGTTTTCTTCTTCCGCTTCGATCTTCGCCTTTACCGCTTTCACGGTCGGGCTTTTTGAGATCACACCGCAGTATTCCGGCATCGTACGGGCGAAGTCTTCAGTACCGATCTCACGCGCCAGATCGATGATGTGTTCTTTGTCGTGTGAAATCAGCGGACGCAGGATCAGGGTATCCGACACGTTGTCGATCAGACGCAGGTTGGTCAGGGTCTGGCTGGAGACCTGGCCCAGCGCTTCGCCGGTCACCAGCGCCTGCACGCCATAACGCTCAGCCACTTTCGAGGCCGCACGCACCATCATGCGCTTCAGCACCACGCCCATCTGGCCGTCGTCCACTTTCTCGAGGATTTCGCCCACCACCGGTTCAAAGTTGATCGCCACAAAACGCACGCGGTGAGAGCTGCCGAAGCGGTTCCACAGATAATGGGCCACCTGACGTACGCCAATTTCATGCGCCGCGCCGCCGAGGTTAAAGAAGCAGTAGTGCACACGGCAGCCGCGGCGCATCAGCATATAGCTGGAAACACCGGAGTCGAAACCGCCGGAAATCAGCGACAGCACATCTTCCTGAGTACCGATTGGGAAGCCGCCAATACCTTCGTAGCGGCCTTTTACCAGCAGCAGGCGGTCGTTCTCGATTTCCAGATTAACGGTCACTTCCGGGTTGGTCAGACGCACACGCGCAGATTCAACGTGCTGATTCAGTCCGCCGCCCACGTAGCGTTCGACTTCAATAGAGCTAAACTCATGTTTGCCGCGACGCTTGGCGCGCACACAGAAGGTTTTGCCTTCGATCTGATCGCGATACTGGGCCAGCGCTTTTTCGAAGATGTCGTGCAGGGAAGTGAATGGAACATCTTCCACTTCCAGAATATGGTGGATCCCCGGAATACGGGTTAAGGCTTCACGAATGTCCAGGCGCTTGTTTTCATCTTTAGCGCGGACTTCAACATGATCCCAGTGACGCACGACGGCCAGCGTCTCGTCGTAATGCTTCAGAACGTTACGAATGTTCCCGGTTAAAATTTTAATAAAGCGCAAACGCACAGATTGGCTTTTGATGGTGATTTCCGGGAACAATTTAATGATAAACTTCATGGCGGCAATGTTTCTTAGGCAAGCAATTAAGCTTGTAATGGAAAAGTACAGCAGCCCACATTTCCAGGGCTGCATCCAGGCGCAGAAGTATACCACCATCACGTGGCTCCTGTGCACATTGCGCGTTATTTGATAATTACCCTGAGTCCGATACCATATCAGGGATAAAAAACTGAGAGTCAGACATTCACTATGCCGAAGAAAAACGATGCACCCGCCAGTTTCGAAACTGCGCTGAGTGAACTGGAGCAAATCGTTACCCGTCTGGAAAGCGGCGACCTGCCGTTGGAAGAGGCGCTTAATGAATTCGAACGCGGCGTGCAGCTGGCGCGCCAGGGCCAGGTTAAACTGCAACAGGCGGAACAACGCGTGCAGATCTTGCTCTCCGATAACGAAGATGCTGCCACGACCCCCTTCACACCGGATGCCGAGTAGATGGACTTTTCGAACCAGCTTCAGGCTTGCGTCGGACGTGCTGACGACGCATTGCGCCGTTTTATCGCTCCGCAGCCTTTTCAGAACACTCCACTGGTTGAGGCCATGCATTATGGCGCACTGTTAGGCGGTAAACGCCTGCGTCCTTTTCTGGTGTATGCCACCGGCGGAATGTTCGGGATCAGTGCCGATACGCTGGATGCGCCTGCCGCCGCGGTGGAGTGTATTCACGCTTACTCGCTCATTCATGACGATCTGCCGGCGATGGACGACGACGACCTGCGCCGCGGACAGCCGACCTGCCACATTAAATTTGGTGAAGCGAACGCCATTCTGGCAGGCGATGCCCTGCAAACCCTGGCATTCTCAATTCTGAGCGATGCCCCCATGGTGGAAGTGGCGGATCGCGACCGTCTGGCGATGGTCTCCGAGCTGGCAATGGCCAGCGGTGTAGCCGGGATGTGCGGCGGTCAGGCACTGGATCTGGAAGCAGAAGGACGTCAGGTTAATCTGGAACAGCTGGAGCGTATTCATCGCCACAAGACCGGCGCATTGATTCGTGCAGCCGTTCGTCTGGGCGCGCTGAGCGCGGGTGAGCAAGGTCGCAACGCCCTGCCCGTTCTGGATCGTTACGCAGAAAGTATCGGCTTAGCGTTCCAGGTTCAGGATGACATTCTGGATGTCGTGGGCGATACTGCAACATTAGGTAAACGTCAGGGTGCCGATCAGCAGCTTGGCAAAAGTACCTATCCCGCCCTTCTGGGCCTTGAGCAAGCCCAACAAAAAGCCCGGGACCTGATTGCAGACGCCCGCCAGTCGCTTGAACAACTGGCCGCGCAGTCACTGGACACCTCGGCACTGGAAGCGCTAGCGGACTATATAATCCAGCGTGATAAATAACGAAAACACCACGATGAGTCTCTGATGAGTTTTGATATTGCCAAATACCCGACACTGGCGTTGGTTGACTCCACCCAGGAGTTACGTCTGTTGCCGAAAGAGAGCCTGCCGAAGCTGTGCGACGAGCTGCGTCGCTACCTGCTCGACAGCGTCAGCCGCTCCAGCGGTCATTTCGCCTCCGGGCTTGGCACGGTGGAACTCACCGTGGCGCTGCATTATGTCTATAACACGCCATTCGATCAGCTGATCTGGGACGTGGGTCATCAGGCTTATCCGCACAAAATTCTTACTGGCCGTCGCGATAAAATCGGCACTATTCGCCAGAAAGGCGGCCTGCATCCGTTCCCATGGCGTGGCGAGAGCGAATACGACGTGCTGAGCGTCGGTCACTCTTCCACCTCTATTTCAGCCGGGATCGGGGTAGCCGTCGCGGCTGCCAAAGAGAACAAACAGCGCCGCACCGTCTGCGTCATTGGCGATGGCGCGATCACCGCCGGGATGGCCTTTGAGGCGATGAACCACGCGGGCGATATCAAACCAGACATGCTGGTGGTGCTCAATGACAACGAGATGTCGATTTCCGAAAACGTCGGGGCGCTGAACAACCACCTGGCGAACCTGCTCTCCGGTAAGCTCTACTCCAGCCTGCGCGAAGGCGGCAAAAAAGTCTTCTCTGGCGTACCCCCGATCAAAGAGCTGTTGAAACGCACCGAAGAGCACATCAAAGGCATGGTCGTGCCTGGCACGCTGTTTGAAGAGCTGGGCTTTAACTACATTGGTCCTGTGGATGGACACGACGTGCTGGGGCTGGTCTCCACGCTGAAAAACATGCGTGACCTGAAAGGCCCGCAGTTCCTGCACATCATGACCAAAAAAGGCCGGGGCTACGAACCGGCGGAAAAAGATCCGATCACCTTCCACGCGGTACCCAAGTTCGACCACACCAGCGGCTGCCTGCCAAAAAGCAGCGGTGGGATGCCGAGCTATTCTAAAATTTTCGGTGACTGGCTGTGCGAAACCGCCGCCAAAGACAGCAAGCTGATGGCCGTTACCCCGGCGATGCGCGAAGGTTCCGGGATGGTCGAGTTTTCCCGCAAATACCCGACGCAATATTTTGATGTCGCCATCGCCGAGCAACATGCCGTGACCTTTGCCGCAGGTCTGGCGATAGGCGGTTACAAACCGGTCGTGGCGATCTACTCCACCTTCCTGCAGCGCGCCTATGACCAGGTGATCCACGATGTCGCGATCCAGAAGCTGCCCGTGCTGTTCGCCATTGACCGCGCAGGCATTGTCGGGGCCGACGGCCAGACGCACCAGGGCGCGTTCGATCTCTCTTTTTTACGCTGTATCCCGGATATGGTGGTGATGACCCCAAGCGACGAAAACGAATGTCGCCAGATGCTGTTCACCGGCTATCACTACCAGGATGGCCCAACGGCCGTGCGTTATCCGCGCGGTAACGCCGTGGGCGTCACCCTGGAGCCGCTGGCAAAACTGCCGATCGGCAAAGGTGTCGTTAAACGTCGCGGTGAAAAGCTGGCGATCCTGAACTTTGGTACGTTGATGCCAGAAGCGGCAAAAGTGGCAGAGTCCCTTAACGCGACCCTGGTCGACATGCGCTTTGTGAAGCCGCTCGATGAGGCCTTGATACTGGACATGGCATCACGTCACGAGGCGCTGGTCACCCTGGAAGAGAATGCAATTATGGGGGGAGCTGGCAGCGGCGTGAACGAAGTGCTGATGGCGAATCGTAAACCTGTACCCGTGCTGAACCTGGGCCTGCCGGATCACTTTATCCCGCAGGGTACGCAGGACGAAGCGCGCGCCGACATTGGTCTGGATGCCGCGGGTATCGAAGCCCGCATCAACGCCTGGCTGGCATAATCCCTCCCCTTTCCGCTCCTGCTATGCTTAACGTTACGTTTTAAGTAATCAGCAGGAGTGGAACCATGCAATACAATATATTAGGAAAAACAGATCTTAAGGTTTCTCGTCTTTGTCTGGGCTGCATGACGTTTGGCGAGCCGGACCGGGGTAAGCACGCCTGGACGCTGCCGGAAGAGAGCAGCCGTCCGATCATCAAACACGCTCTTGAGGGCGGCATTAACTTCTTTGATACCGCCAACAGCTACTCCGATGGCAGCAGCGAAGAGATCGTCGGCCAGGCGCTGCGCGACTTCGCTCGCCGCGAGGAAGTGGTGGTCGCCACCAAGGTGTACCATCAGGTGGGTGATCTGGCAGAAGGCCTCTCCCGGGCGCAGATCCTTCGCTCCATTGATGACAGCCTGCGCCGCCTGAACATGGAATATGTCGATCTGCTGCAGATCCACCGCTGGGATTATAATACCCCGATTGAAGAGACGCTCGAGGCGCTGAATGACGTGGTCAGGGCGGGAAAAGCGCGCTATATCGGCGCCTCGTCGATGCACGCCGCCCAGTTTGCCCAGGCGCTGGCACTTCAGGAACAGCACGGGTGGGCGCCCTTTGTCACCATGCAGGATCACTACAACCTGATCTACCGCGAAGAAGAGCGCGAGATGTTGCCCCTGTGCTATCAGCACGGCGTGGCGGTGATCCCGTGGAGTCCGCTGGCACGCGGGCGGTTAACCCGTCCGTGGGGTGAAACCACTGCCCGCTCGGTATCGGATGAGTTTGGCAAAACACTGTATGACGAAACCGAAGCCAATAATGCGCAGATAGCCGAACGTTTAACAAGAGTTGCCGAGGATCTCGGCGTAACGCGCGCTCAGGTGGCACTGGCATGGGTGTTGAGTAAGCGGGGAGTGGCAGCGCCCATTATCGGCGCATCGCGCGAAGAGCAGCTGGACGAGTTGATCAATGCCGTAGATATCACCCTGACCCCGGAACAGATCGCCGAGCTGGAGACGCCGTACAAACAGCATCCGGTCGTGGGATTCAAATAAAAAAGCCCGGTGGCGCTTCACGCGTACCGGGCTTTTCAAAGTCTCTGTAAGCCGGGTAAGGCGAAGTCGCCACCCGGCAATACACGCCGCAAAGAACTATGCGAAGTGATCGTACCCTTTCCAATCGAGCGTTACCGGCGAACCGTTCTGCACAAACTGCAATCCTTCGCTTTCCGGCATAATCTGGCCGATACAGGTAAACCCAGCCCCCAGATTGGCTAACGCCACATCCAGCGTGCCGCGGTTCAGCTCAGGAACGGTAAAGCACAGCTCATAATCTTCACCGCCGGAGAGCGCCCAGCGCAACGCCTGATCTGGCTCCACGTGCCTGCGCATCGCCTCAGAGAGTGGGAACAGATCCAGGTCGATCCGCGCGCCTACGCCGCTGGCTTTCAGAATATGACCCAGATCGGAGATCAGGCCATCCGAGAGATCGATAGCAGAGCTGGCGCGATCCCGCAGCGCCTGGCCGTGCAGAATGCGCGGCGTCGGGCGCAGATGGCGTCGCACAAAGTACGCCTCATCATTCGCGTCCGGCACGGTTAACTGCTTCTGCAATATGGCCAGCCCTGCCGCGCTATCACCCGGCGTGCCGGTGACGTAAATCCAGTCGCCCGGTTTCGCACCAGAACGTTTTAATGCCCGCCCAGCCGGCACATAGCCGTGGATCGCCAGGGTCATCGACAGCGGACCGGCGGTAGTATCGCCGCCAATCAGCTGCATATCGTAATAGTTAAGCTGTTCAAACAGCGCGTCGCTAAAGGCCTCAAGCCAGCTTTCATCAACTTCAGGCAGGGTCAGCGCCAGGGTTAACCACGCCGGATCGGCCCCCATCGCCGCCAAATCGCTCACGTTCACCGCCAGCGCTTTATACGCCAGATCGGCAGGATCGATATCCGGCAGAAAATGATGACCACACACTAAGGTGTCGGTGCTGATGGCCAGCGTCTGTTTTTCGGGGATATTGAGAAGTGCACAGTCGTCGCCGATGCCGGTTTCCACATCGAGACGCGAGCTTCTGACTCGGTCAAAATAACGGGCAATCAGGGAAAATTCGCCACATGCCATACGTTATGCCTCAGCAAAGAAAATAAAAAAACCGGAGCACGCACCGCCCAAAGGCGACACGATACTCCGGCTTGCGGATCACTTTTTACGGGGACGGATCGCAGGTGCGGCTTTATCCAGCACGCCATTCACAAATTTGTGGCTGTCTTCAGCACCGAAGGTTTTCGCCAGTTCGATCGCTTCGTTGATGGCCACTTTGTACGGCACATCATCACGCTTCGACAGCTCAAACAGTGCGATACGCAGCACAGCTTTTTCAACCTGGCCCAGCTCTTCGAGCAGACGGGACAGGTACGGCTTCATCAGACCGTCGAGATACGCGCTATTAGTCGCCACTCCCGACAGCAGTTCACGGAAGTACACGACGTCAACGTCTTTGACGTCTTGTTCCGCCAGGAACTGGTATTCAACATCAGCGATGTCGTTCTGGGACAACTGCCAGGAGTAAAGTGCCTGAACGGCACATTCACGGGCGCGGCGACGAGCAGCAGGTTTCACGGAATTCCCCTTACAAAAAAATCAGGCCTTGATGGCTTTCAATACATTGATCATTTCAAGCGCGGTCAGTGCAGCTTCTGCACCTTTGTTACCGGCTTTGGTGCCAGCACGTTCGATGGCTTGTTCAATACTTTCAGTGGTGAGTACGCCGAAAGCGACAGGAATTTCTGCATCCTGTGCCACGTGCGCCAGACCGTTGCTTGCGCCACCCGCAACATATTCAAAATGCGCGGTGCCGCCACGAATTACCGTACCCAGTGCGATAACTGCATCATACTTACCGGTTTTCGCCAGTGCGCCCGCTGCCAGTGGCAGTTCGTAAGCACCCGGAACCCAGACAACGGTAATGTTTTCGTCTTTCACCTGGCCGATACGTTTCAGGGCGTCAATGGCACCCTCCAGCAGGCTGTCGTTGATGAAGTTGTTGAAACGCGCAATGGTGATGGCGACGCGAGCGTCCGGGGTAGCAACGGCTGCTTCAATAATGTTCATACTCTTCCTTAACGGGTTCATTTGGTGGCCCCGCAGGGGGGCGGATTTTATCATAATATTTTGCGCACTGCTTCCCTATTTAGGCAAGCCTTACGCGGTGGTCAGGTGGAGACACAGATCCGGCCCAACCGGGCGTATCTCGCTAAAGTTAAATGCCGGAGCATCCGCCAGTTTTTCCAGCCCAGGTAACACGCACAGACCACGCGCGTCGCTGCCTAACAGTTTAGGCGCCAGATAGACGATCAGCTCGTCCACCAGCCCGGCCTGCAACAGCGCACCGGCCAGCGTCGGACCGGCTTCTACCCAGATACTGTTGATCTGCTGTTTACCCAGCAACATCATCAGCACCACTAAATCCACGTGCCCGTTATGCTCCGGCACCAGGATGCTGCGAACGCCTTCCGGCCAGCTGCGCTCATCTTCCTGCGTACGGGCAAACCAGGTTTCGCCCGGCTGCTGCACAATGCGGTGCTCAGGCGTCACGCTGTTCTGCCGGTCAACCACGATGCGCAGCGGCTGGCGTAAATTTTGTCGCGGATACAGCGTTTGCGTGTCGGCATTCAGCTCATCCCAGCGCACCGTCAAAGAAGGATCGTCGGCCAAAACGGTGGCATGGCTGGTGAGGATAGCATGGCTTTGCGCGCGCAGACGTTGCACATCGCGCCTTGCTTGTGGGGAGGTGATCCACTGGCTTTCGCCGCTGGCCATTGCCGTGCGGCCATCCAGCGAGGCCCCCAGCTTCAACTGGATATAGGGAAAACCGGTTCGCATCCGCTTGAGGAAGCCTTTGTTCAGGCGTTCGGCCTCACTCATCATCAGGCCATGACTGACTTCAATGCCCGCCTGCTGCAGGCGATACAGGCCGCGACCAGCAACCTGAGGATTAGGATCCTGCATCGCCGCGACGACCCGTGAAACGCCCGCAGCAATAAGGGCATCGCAGCACGGCGGCGTGCGACCGTGATGGCTGCAAGGTTCCAGCGTCACGTAGGCCGTCGCACCGCGCGCCTTCTCGCCGGCCATGCGCAAAGCATGCACTTCGGCATGCGGCTCACCGGCACGATAGTGAAAACCTTCCCCGACGATCTCGCCATCTTTCACGATAACGCAACCCACGTTCGGATTGGGGTGGGTGGTAAACCGCCCGCGTTGCGCCAGCTTCAGCGCTCGCGCCATGTAAATCTCATCCTGCATGTGCTTAGTCCTGTAGGCGGGCGATCTCTTCACCGAACTCTTTGATATCTTCAAAACTGCGGTAAACAGAGGCAAAGCGGATATAGGCGACTTTATCGAGCTTCTTGAGCTGTTCCATGACCAGATTGCCGATCATTTTGCTCGGCACCTCGCGCTCGCCGGTGGCGCGCAGCTGAGTTTTGATATGGTTAAGCGCCATTTCGACGTCATCTGCGCTTACTGGCCGCTTCTCCAGCGCTTTTAGCATTCCACTGCGCAGCTTCTCTTCATTGAAGGGTTCGCGAATGTCGTTACTTTTGACGACGCGCGGCATCACCAGCTCCGCCACTTCAAAAGTGGTGAAGCGTTCGTTACATACCAGGCACTGACGGCGGCGGCGTACGGATGAGCCTTCTCCCACGAGACGGGAGTCGATTACTTTAGTATCGACGGCGAGACAGAATGGGCAATGCATACGGTGTCCTGGCTATCGGGTTGACTGAACTCCATTTTACCCCGAACTGGGCTGACAACAAAGAAGGAGCGTTTTTGAGATAAAGGATCTATACGCAGGGCCGCGTCGTTGACTACCCTTAGCAGAATCCGTTATTTCAGGGAAATAATTGCCATGACAAGACGTTACCTACATGTTCTGCTGCTGGGAAGCCTTTTTAGCCTCAGCGCCTGTGCGCAGCAAAGCGAAGTGCGCCAGATGAACCAAAGCATCAGTTCATTGAATACCACCATGAATAAGCTTAACCAGGAAACCGTCAAGATCACCCAGCAGAATGCGCTGAACGCGAAATCGACCAGCGGCGTCTATCTGCTGCCGGGATCGAATACGCCTGCCAGGTTGAACAGCCAGATCGGCACACTGCGCATGTCGCTGGTGAACGTCGCGCCAAACGCCGATGGCACCCGTGCCACGCTGCGCATTCAGGGGGAATCAAACGATCCCCTGCCGGCATTCAGCGCCACCGTTGAGTGGGGCCAGATCCAGGGCACCACCGACAGCTTCCAGGAGCTGAACGTTCAGACCCAGCTGATTAATGCACCGGCCAGCATTCTGGCACCCAGCGATGTCGACATTCCGTTGCAGCTTAACGGTCTGACGCCCGATCAACTCGGTTTTATCCGCATCCACGATATCCAGCCCGTCGCGCAATAATCCCCCAGCGGAACGTGGATCACGTTCCGCCCCCCTCTTTGGTTACAAACATTGGCAACAGAAATGTTTGCTATTACAATCCGCTCCGTTTAAAAATACGCAAACGTGAACGCAATCGATTACGTATGTGAGAGAACTGTGAAACAACACATATTTTTGTGAGCAAGGATTCCTATAATAGGCTCCCAGAAACACGAAATATTTAGAAACGCAATTCGCGCCTTTTTCACTCCCGTAAGGGATTTCAAATCAGTGGCATTATTATGAAAAAAACATTACTGGCAGCCGGTGCAGCGCTGGCGCTCTCCTCTACTTTCTCTGTTCAGGCAGCAGAAAACGATAAACCAGAGTACGTTTCCGACTGGTGGCACCAGAGCGTCAACGTCGTTGGCAGCTACCACACCCGTTTCGGACCACAGATCCGCAACGATACCTACCTGGAATACGAAGCGTTTGCCAAAAAAGACTGGTTTGATTTCTATGGTTACATGGATGCACCGGTCTTCTTCGGTGGTAATACTGACGCGAAAGGTATCTGGAACCACGGTTCCCCACTGTTCATGGAGATCGAACCGCGCTTCTCCATCGACAAGCTGACCGGTACCAGCCTGGCCTTTGGTCCGTTTAAAGAGTGGTACTTCGCAAACAACTACATCTACGACATGGGCCGCAACAAGTCCGGTCGCCAGAGCACCTGGTACATGGGTCTGGGTACTGACATCGACACCGGTCTGCCGATGAGCCTGTCCATGAACGTCTATGCTAAATACCAGTGGCAGAACTACGGTGCAGCGAACGAAAACGAGTGGGATGGCTACCGTTTCAAAGTGAAATACTTTGTGCCAATCACCCAGCTGTGGGGCGGCAACCTGAGCTACATCGGCTTCACCAACTTTGACTGGGGTTCAGACCTGGGCGACAACGACTTCCGTGACCTGAACGGTAAGAAAGCGCGTACCAACGACTCTATCGCCTCCAGCCACATCCTGGCGCTGAACTACGATCACTGGCACTACTCTGTTGTGGCGCGTTACTGGCACAACGGTGGTCAGTGGAACGACGACGCCAGCCTGAACTTCGGCGACGGTAACTTCAGCGTGCGTTCTACCGGCTGGGGTGGTTACCTGGTTGTGGGTTACAACTTCTAAGTTGTGCCTGTAACGCCACCCGGCAAAAAAGCCAGCTCAAGAGCTGGCTTTTTTATTGCTTAACCTTCCGTAAAAAGTCCGCCAGCGATCGGTCTGCACCTTCGCTAAAGCGTCTGTCCGTCATCGTGATATTCAGACACCTGTCGAGTCGGAAACAGCGATAGTCATCGCGCCGTTCACACCATGCTGCCAGCAGCCAGTGCTCGCCCCAGAAGAACAACCCCAGCGGTTGCACGTCGCGGGAAGAGAGGTGGCCGCTTTCATCACGATAGTGCAGTCCCAGCACCCGCTGAGCAGAGATCGCCTGATGAATCACATCGAAGCCGCTGCGGGAGTGGTGTTGCATGGCAATATCCGGGGCGTAGATCCGCGTCTGCTCGGCCTTGCGGCGGCTCTCCTCCGGCAGGATCGCCAGCACCTTTTCCTGGGCCGACTCCAGCTCACGCGACAGCGACTCCCCGCCCCAGGTTTTAAGCAGGCGGATCGCCACCATCAGCGCTTCGGACTCCCTGTTGGTCAGCATCAGGGGCGGCAAGTCAAAGCCCGACATCAGTCGATAGCCGCTTCCCGCCTCCCCTTCCACCGGCACGCCAGAGAGCGATAGATCGCGGATATCACGATAAACCGTGCGTTCAGAAACGCCGAGCCTGTCTGCCAGATGCGCTGCTGTGGTCAGCCGCCTGCCTCGCAGGATTTGCACAATCTGAAACAAACGGTCAGCGCGTCGGGTCATTGTTTATTCGCTTTACAGGTTGATGTCAGGCAGGTTGATGAAGTCCAACCCGGTTGCCTTCGCTGTCGGTAAACAGCGCAATGGTGCCAATACCGCGCGGCAGTTCCAGTGGGCCAAACACGCATGCCCCACCCGCTGACACCACACGATCCAGCGTTGCCGCCAGGTTATCAGTATGCAGATAAATAATAGCGCCCTGGGATGAGGGTGTAATGCCGTCAAATTTTGCCAGCGCGCCGCCGGTAGCCGGATCCTCATGAGGAAAAATGGCCAGCTCGGCAACGTCCATTGTCTCGCGCTTCAGCGCCACCTGCATCACCGGCTCGTAAAATTTGATGGCACGATCCATATCCGCGACCGGAATTTCAAACCAGTTAATCACACTTTTCATACATCCTCCTGCCTGTTGTTTGGGTTCAGGAGGAGTGTATGACAGGCCTCCTGACAGCATACTGTCAGGAGTGTTTGTCAGGAGCAGATAAAAAAAATCCCGGTCATCAGACCGGGATTTCGATAACGCACTACCTGTCTTACGGCAGGATAGAGGGCTGATCCGCCCCTTCTTTCTCGACCTTCTGCTGGAGCAGGTGCTCGCGCTTCATGCCAAGTTTCAGTGCCAGTGCCGACGCGACGTAGATGGACGACGCCGTACCGATGGAGACACCGATCAGCATGGTTAGCGAGAAGCCTTCCAGAACCGGACCGCCGAAGAGGAACAGCATCAGGATCACCATCAGGGTAGTACCGGAGGTGATCAAGGTACGGTGCAGCGTCTGGGTCAACGACACGTTAAAGATTTCGTACGGCGTACCGCGACGGATCTTACGGAAGTTTTCACGGATACGGTCAGATACCACGATACTGTCGTTCAGTGAGTAACCGATAACGGACATCAGGGATGCCACGATTGTCAGGTCAACCTCAATGTGGAACAGCGACAGAATACCCATGGTAATCACCACGTCGTGCGCCAGGGCGATAACCACACCTGCCGCCAGTCGCCACTCAAAGCGGAAACCGACGTAGACCAGGATGGAGATCAACGCGACCAGCAGTGCCATCGCACCGGTCTGGGCCAGATCCGCACCCACGCTTGGCCCGACGAACTCAATACGCTTAACCGTCGCGCTCTGGCTGGTTGTTTCGTTAATCACGTTAACAACCTTGCTGCCCAGCTCCTGACTGCCGTTAGCATCGTGTACGGGAGGCATACGCACCATGATGTCGCGGCTGCTGCCAAAGTTCTGCAGCAGCGGCTCTTCGAAGCCTGCTTTTTGCAGGGATTCGCGCATCTGGTCCATATCGACCGGTTTTTCCAGGGAGATCTCAATCACCGTACCACCGGTGAAATCAAGGCCCCAGTTAAAGCCTTTCACGCCCATAACGACGATGGACAGGATCAGCAGTAAACCTGAAATGCCGAAGGCCCAGTAGTCCCAGCGCATAAAGTCCCAGACTTTACGGCCGTAGTTCAATTGTTCAACAGTATATTCCTGTGCCACAACGCACTCCTCAGATAGACAGCTTTTTAACGCGCTTGCCGCCGTACAGCAGGTTCACGATGGCACGGGTGCCGACAATAGCGGTAAACATCGACGTTGCGACACCGATACCGGTCGTAATCGCAAAGCCTTTGATAGCGCCAGTACCCACTGCATACAGGATAAGAACCTTAATCAGTGTTGTTACGTTCGCATCGAAGATGGAGCTGAAAGCGCCTTTATAGCCTTCGTCAATCGCCTGCTGAACAGAGCGACCGTTGCTTAACTCTTCCTTGATACGTTCGTTAATCAGTACGTTGGCATCGACCGCTACCGCAAGGGTTAGAACGATACCCGCAATACCCGGCATGGTCAGCGTCGCCCCTGGCAGCAGGGACATGATACCGATGATCAACACCAGGTTCGCAATCAGCGCACTTGTCGCAATCAGACCAAACTTCTTATAGAAGAAGATCATGAAGACGATGGAGATCGCCAGACCTGCCAGACAAGCTTCCAGACCCTGGGTGATGTTCTGCATGCCCAGTGTTGGACCGATGGTACGTTCTTCAACGATCTGAATTGGCGCAATCAGCGCACCGGCACGCAGCAGCAGCGAAAGCTGACGCGCTTCGTTCGGGTTGTTGATACCGGTAATACGGAAGCTGTTACCCAGGCGAGACTGGATATTGGCGATGTTAATCACCTCTTCCTCTTTCACCAGAATGGCGCGACCGTTAGCGTCTTTTTTACCGCTGTCTTTGTACTCCACGAACAGGGTCGCCATCGGTTTACCGATGTTGTCCTTGGTGAAGTTAGACATGATGTTACCACCTGCGCTATCAAGCGAGATGTTAACCTGCGGCTGGTTGTATTCGTCCTGGCTGGAGGTCGAGTCGGTGATGTGGTCACCGGTCAGGATCACCCGCTTGTACATCACAACCGGCTGGCCTTCACGGGTCTGCTTCACTTCAGAGTCGCCCGGAACGCGGCCAGAGGCGACAGCGGACTGATCGACGTTGGTGTTCACCAGACGGAATTCCAGCGTCGCGGTTGCGCCCAGAATCTCTTTAGCACGTGCGGTATCCTGGATACCCGGCAGCTCTACCACGATACGGTCAGCACCCTGACGCTGTACCAGCGGTTCAGCTACGCCAAGCTGGTTAACACGGTTACGCAGGATGTTGATGTTCTGCTGAACCGCGTATTCACGCGCTTCTTTCAGACGCTCATCGGTCATCACCGCACGCAGCTGGTTGCTGCCCTGAGAAGAGAGCACCAGGTCGCGATGACGCTGGGTCAGGTAATCCATCGCCTGATCGCGGGCCTTGCTGTCGCGGAACGCGATGCTCATCCCGTAATTATCTTCCTTACGCACGGTGGTGTAAGGGATGCCTTTGTCGCGCAGATCGCTACGCAGGCTGTCGATGTTTTGTTCCTGGAGTTTGCCAAGCGCGGTTTCCATATCGACTTCCATCAGGAAGTGTACGCCGCCACGCAGGTCGAGACCGAGTTTCATCGGTTCCGCGTTGATAGAAGCTAACCAACGCGGCGTTGCAGGAGCAAGGTTCAACGCCACGACATATTTATCACCCATCACGCCCATCAGCGCTTCACGCGCGCGGAGTTGCGTGTCGGTGGAGTCGAAGCGAGCAAGAATAGCGCCCTCTTCCAGTGCCACAGACTTAGCGGTAATTTTTTCTTCTTGTAAAGTTTTCTGGACCTGGATCAGCGTTTGCTCACTGGCGGCGACACCGCGCGCGCCAGTGATTTGAACAGCCGGATCCTCACCATACAGGTTGGGAAGCGCATACAGCAGGCCGACGACAATGACGACGACCAGCATGATGTACTTCCACAAAGGATAACGGTTTAACACGGCAGTTCCCTTTGGGAAAAGTTAATTACAGCGCTTTCATGGTGCCTTTCGGCAGAACGGCAGCGACGAAGTCACGTTTGATCACTACTTCAGTGGTATCGTTCAGCGCGATAACGATGTAGCCGTTATCTGCAACTTTGCTCACACGACCAACCAGACCACCGTTAGTCAGCACTTCATCACCTTTAGCGATGGAGTCCATCAGCTTTTTGTGCTCTTTGGTGCGCTTCTGCTGTGGACGCAGGATCATGAAATAGAAGATCAGACCGAACACCACCAGCATCAGAATCAGAGACATCGGGCTGCCCTGCGCCGGTGCACCTGTTGCCGCTACCGCATCAGAAATAAAAAAGCTCATTAAAATTCCCTCATTAAATAAATTAATCAACGTTCAAAGGTGGGACTTCCCGACCCTGTCGTTGGTAAAAATCGGTCACGAAGCTCTCTAATTTACCCTCTTCGATAGCCTTGCGTAAACCAGCCATTAAGCGCTGGTAATAGCGAAGGTTATGAATCGTGTTGAGACGCGCGCCCAGTATTTCATTACAACGATCAAGATGATGCAAATAGGCACGAGAATAATTGCGACAGGTATAGCAATCGCACTCGGCATCGAGCGTGCTGGTGTCGCTTTTATGCTTCGCATTACGGATTTTTACCACGCCGTCGGTCACGAACAGGTGACCATTACGGGCGTTACGGGTCGGCATAACGCAGTCGAACATATCAATGCCGCGACGCACGCCTTCGACCAGATCTTCTGGCTTACCGACGCCCATCAGGTATCGAGGCTTATCTGTTGGAATTTGCGGGCAAACATGCTCCAGAATACGGTGCATATCTTCCTTCGGCTCCCCTACAGCCAGACCGCCGACAGCGTAGCCATCAAAACCTATCTCTACCAGACCTTTAACCGAGATATCGCGTAAATCTTCGTAAACGCTTCCCTGAATAATGCCAAACAGCGCATTTTTGTTGCCAAGGCCGTCAAAACGGTCGCGACTGCGCTTCGCCCAACGCAGCGACATCTCCATGGAGCGTTTAGCGTAATCCCAGTCGGCCGGGTATGGGGTACATTCGTCGAAGATCATCACGATATCGGAGCCGAGATCGTACTGAATCTCCATTGATTTTTCCGGATCGAGGAAGATCGGGTCGCCGTTGATAGGGTTACGGAAATGAACGCCTTTTTCAGTGATCTTGCGAATGTCACCGAGGCTGAAGACCTGGAAACCGCCAGAGTCGGTGAGGATTGGGCCTTTCCACTGCATAAAATCGTGCAGATCGCCGTGCAGCTTCATCACTTCCTGGCCCGGGCGCAGCCACAGGTGGAAAGTGTTACCGAGGATAATTTGCGCGCCCGTGGCTTCAACTTCTTCCGGCGTCATCCCTTTTACGGTGCCGTAGGTGCCCACAGGCATGAAGGCTGGCGTTTCTACTACGCCACGATCGAACACCAGACGGCCGCGGCGCGCGCGACCATCAGTGGTATCAAGTTCAAATTTCATTTTCATTCCTCTGTGCCAGAAAAACAGTCCGACACATTATTCTGGTACCGGAGAGTTATTCCCCGACACGTTCATTCAAAGCTTGCGGATTGTACGTGATAAACATCGCGTCACCGTAGCTAAAAAACCGATATTTTTGTTCTACCGCAGCCTTGTAGGCATTCATGGTGTTTTGATAACCCGCAAATGCCGACACCAGCATAATCAGCGTCGACTCCGGCAGGTGGAAGTTGGTCACCAGCGCATCGATTACCTGATATTGATAACCCGGGTAGATGAAGATTTGTGTGTCGCCGAAGAACGGCTCAATCAGATCGTTTTTGGCGGCCTGGGCAGCGCTTTCCAGCGAGCGAACAGAGGTAGTGCCGACGGCAATGACGCGGTTACCGCGCGCTTTCGCTGCCAGAACCGCATCCACGACGTCCTGCGGCACTTCGGCGTATTCGGAGTGCATGATGTGATCTTCAATGCTGTCTACCCGCACCGGCTGGAAGGTGCCCGCGCCCACGTGCAGGGTGACAAAAGCCAACTCCACGCCTTTCTCGCGCAGTTTTGCCAGCAGCGGATCGTCAAAATGCAGGCCCGCGGTCGGGGCAGCGACGGCACCAGGCTTCTGGCTGTAGACGGTCTGATACAGTTCGCGGTCAGCGTCTTCATCCGGGCGGTCAATATACGGCGGCAGCGGCATATGGCCGATGCTGTTGAGGATATCCAGTACCGGACGCTCATCGTTAAACTGCACTTCAAACAGCGCGTCATGGCGCGCCACCATGGTGGCGTTAATGCTCTCGTCATCGCCCAGCAGCAGTTCCGCCCCCGGCTTTGGCGCTTTAGAGGCGCGAATATGTGCCAGAATACGTTTATCATCGAGCATTCTTTCGACCAGCACTTCGATCTTACCGCCGCTGGCTTTGCGGCCAAACAGACGGGCCGGGATGACGCGAGTGTTGTTGAACACCAGCAGGTCGCCCGGATTAAGCTTGTCGAGCAGGTCGGTGAAAGTCCCGTGCGTCAGTGCACCCGTCGGCCCATCCAGCGACAATAAGCGGCAGCTACTGCGCTCAGGCATAGGATAGTGGGCAATAAGGGACTCGGGTAATTCAAAGGAGAAATCGGCGACGCGCATGGCATATACTCGTGACTTAAAAACAGGCGGCTTAGTCTAGTGCTCACACCTCTTTGCTGCAACAACTAGCCGACACCGGATAACGAATCGCATGAATTTTCTCGCTCACCTGCACCTCGCCCATCTCGCTGACAGCTCTCTTTCCGGCAATCTGCTGGCCGATTTTGTGCGTGGCAATCCCGCCGAGGATTACCCCCCTGACGTGGTGGAAGGCATTTTTATGCACCGCCGGATTGACGTCATGACCGACAACCTGCCTGAAGTAAAAGAAGCCAAAGAGTGGTTCCGCCCGGAAACCCGCCGGGTCGCCCCTATTACGCTCGATGTCATGTGGGATCACTTCGTCTCTCGCCACTGGGAACAGCTCTCTCCTGACATGCCGCTGCCGGAATTCGTCCGCTATGCCCACGCCCAGGTGGCAATCATCCTCCCGGACTCGCCGCCGCGCTTTGTGAATCTGAATGATTACCTGTGGTCAGAGCGCTGGCTCGAACGCTATAGCGATATGGACTTTATTCAGCGGGTACTGAATGGGATGGCCAGCCGCCGTCCTCGTCTCGACGCCCTGCGCGACTCCTGGCAGGATCTGGATGCCCATTACGATGCACTTGAAATACGTTTCTGGCAGTTCTACCCGCGCATGATGGAGCAGGCGAAATATAAGCTGCTTTAATGTGAATGTGATTGATAGGTAAAAGCTGGGTTAACGATTGTCAGCGCCTCTTTGTCTTTCGCGCGAGGACTCTCTATACTGGGCCGCGTTGCGTTCCAAATAACCTTAGTAATCACAGGAGAATCATATGGTTCTGGTAACTCGTCCGGCCCCGGATTTTACAGCAGCAGCTGTACTGGGCAGCGGTGAAATCGTTGAAAACTTCAACTTCAAACAGCATACCAACGGTAAAGCCACCGTTCTGTTCTTCTGGCCAATGGACTTCACCTTCGTTTGCCCGTCTGAGCTGATTGCTTTCGACAAGCGTTACGAAGAATTCCAGAAGCGTGGCGTGGAAGTGGTTGGCGTCTCCTTCGACTCTGAGTTTGTTCACAACGCATGGCGTAACACCCCTGTCGACAATGGCGGCATCGGTCCAGTGAAATACGCGATGGTTGCGGACATCAAACGCGAAATCCAGCAGGCTTACGGTATCGAGCACCCGGATGCGGGCGTTGCCCTGCGTGGTTCCTTCCTGATCGACGCTAACGGTATCGTGCGTCACCAGGTTGTGAACGATCTGCCACTGGGTCGTAACATCGATGAAATGCTGCGTATGGTTGACGCGCTGCAGTTCCACGAAGAGCACGGTGAAGTGTGCCCGGCTCAGTGGGAAAAAGGTAAAGAAGGTATGGCCGCGTCTCCAGCAGGCGTTGCGAAATACCTGACCGAAAACGTATCCAGCCTGTAATCGGCACGGTTTACGAAAAGGCCCGCAGATGCGGGCCTTTTTTATTGGCGAGCCTCATGTCCGTAGGCGCTACGCTTGCCGGGCCTGGATGATACGCAGTGCCGCCCGGCAGCGAAGATTAATGCCCGAACCAGACGGAAGCCGAGATCGCTGGCAGAGAGAGTACACCCTCCTGCGCCACGCCTTTCCCCTCTTTCAGTTGCCACTGTTTTACGTTAAGTAGCGGCGAATCGTCTATTACCACCTCACAGGCATCGCCCCGGTTAATAGCCACCAGCACCCGCTGCTGGTTGTAGAGACGCATAAACACCACCACATTGTCGTGAGCGTAGACGACCTGGCAGCCGCCATAGCGCAGCGCCTGACTCTGTTTACGCAGTTTAATCAGCCGCTGATAGAGCGTGAACAGCGCCGGATCCTGTTTTTCAGCCTCCCACGGGAAGGTCTTGCGGCAGAAGGGATCGTTATTGCCATCCAGCCCCACCTCATCCCCGTAGTAAATACAGGGTACGCCCGGCCAGGTAAACAGCCAGGTGACCGCCAGCGGCAGGCGCGCCACGTCTTTGCCGAGCAGCGACTTAAAGCGCGCGGTGTCATGGCTGTCGAGCTGGTTGAACATGCGGAGCTGCTGCTGATGCGACAGGCTGGCGCGGTAGTTATCCATCCACTTCATGCAGGTTTCCGCGTCGATCAGTTGCGGATCGTAGGAGATATCGGTATTGGCGAGGAAGCCCCACAGCGGGAAGGTGAAGCCGCGGTAGTTCATCGCCGAATCTTCCGCGTCGTTCTGCAACCACTGGCGGGCATCGCCAAAGTGCTCGCCAAAGACGAAGGCATCGGGCCGGGCCTGCTTCGCGGAATGGGTGATCCCGGCCACATGTTGCAGGTTGTTCCGCGCTCCGCCCGCCTCGCCAAGCATATGCACCACATCCAAGCGCCAGCCGTCCATATTCCACGGGGCTTTCAGCCAGTGACGAACAATACTGTCTTCGCCGCCGTAGATCTCCTCCACCAGCGTGGGTGACTGGTAATCCAGCTTCGGTAAGCTGGCGTAGCCCAACCAGTCGAGGGCGCGGCCTTCGTCGTCAAAGCTGTACCAGGCCCGCTGGGGCGAGTCCGGGTTATGGCAGGCACCGCCTGTCCCACGGTTGTGGCGGTCGAACCAGGCGTGAGAATCACCGCTGTGGTTAAACACGCCGTCCAGGATCAGGCGCATCCCTTCCCGCTGGGTATTTTCCCGCAGGCGTAACAGGGCCTCGTCGCCGCCAAACTGCGCATCCACGTGGCGATAATCTTCGGTGTCGTACTTATGCACGCTGGGGGCAACAAATACCGGGTTAAGGTACAGCGCCGTGACGCCCAGTTTTTTCAGATACGGCAGCTTCTCGCTAATGCCGTCGAGATCGCCGCCGTAAAAGGTGGAGCCACCTGCCTGGGCAGTGACCGGCTCATCCCATTCATGGAAGATCGTCTCGTGACCGGCGGCGTGGTGATAGTAGGTTTTATCCCTTGCCGGGTTGCGCTGCTGGCTGCGGGCAAAGCGGTCCGGGAAAATCTGATAGAAGACCTGCTCAACCACCCACTCAGGCCCGGCATCAGGATAATCGACGGCGAACTGCTCCAGCCGGGCGGGTGGAAAGCGGCTGAACCCCTGCGGGGTAAACCACAGCTGACGGTTATGCCAGAGCATTTTAAAGCTGTAGCGGTGCCGCGGCTGCCCTTTCGCTGCGTCAATGGTCGCGCGCCAGGCGGTCACGCCGGGTTGCGGCTGACTGCGCACCTTATGCATTGGCAGCGAGGTCTCTTCATTATCGAATTCAGCGCGCAGCGTGACCCGCTCAGGCAGCTGCTCACCCGTCAGCCACAGCGTAATGACAAGTTTATCGTTGTTTTGCTTAACAAATGGGGCAACCGGCAGGTGCCATGCATTCAACATCTCTTATCCCCTATCCCAGAAATGAGGTCACCTTGCCACAGGGTAGTTGATGTTCACTCATCGCGAAGCGGTTTATTGGGGGAGGAGAAAGGGGGAGGAGAAAAATGCCCGGCGTTTGCCGGGCATTCTGATTACTGCACTTCTGCTAACTGACGCTCGCGGCGGCGTTTGAACACCCAGCCCACCAGCAGTAAGGCAATCCACGCGAAGCCAACATACAACGAGATGCGGGTTTCCGGGTGGTAACCAATCAGGCCGATAATAAAGACCAGGAAGATCAGGCCAGCGACGGTGCTTGCCACGCCGCCCGGCACTTTAAACTTCAGCGCTTTCACCTCTTCAGGCGACAGACGACGACGGAAGCCAATCTGCGACATCAGAATCATGATCCACACCCAGACGGTGGCGAAGGTCGCCAGCGAGGCGATCACCAGGAAGACGTTCTCCGGCATGATGTAGTTCAGATAGACCGACAGCAGCAGCGCAACGGTCATCACCAGCACCGTCACCCACGGCGTGCCGCGGCTGGAGGTTTTGGCGAAGGCCTTAGGCGCACTCCCCTGCTCTGCCATGCCGTGCAGCATACGCCCCACGCCAAAGACGTCAGCGTTAATGGCGGAGAGGGACGCAGTCAGCACCACAAAGTTAAGGATGCTGGCGGCAAAGGTGATCCCCAGGTGCTGGAAAGTGAGTACGAACGGGCTACCGTTGGTGCCAACCTGGTTCCACGGGTAGATAGACATGATCACAAACAGCGTGCCCACGTAGAAGACCAGAATACGCATCGGCACCGAGTTGATGGCGCGCGGGATAGACTTCTCAGGATCTTTCGCTTCACCGGCGGTAATACCGATGATTTCAATCCCACCGTAGGCGAACATCACCATCTGCAGCGACATCACCATGCCGATCCAGCCGTTGCTGAAGAAGCCGCCGTTACTCCAGAGATTGTGGATCCCGGTCGGTTGTCCGCCGTTGCCAATCCCCCAGATGATGATGCCAATACCGGCGGCAATCATGATGATAATGGTGGCGACTTTAAAGAAGGAGAACCAGAACTCCAGCTCGCCGAACACCTTCACGCTCATCAGGTTAATGGCGCAGATGATCAGCACCACGCTAAGGACCCAAACCCAGTGTGGCACCGTCGGGAACCAGACGCCCATGTAAATGCCGAAAGCCGTGACATCGGCAATGGCCACAATCAGGATTTCGAAGCAGTAGGTCCAGCCGGTGATATACCCGGCGAGCGGGCCTAAGTTTTCCTGAGCATAGCGGGAGAAGGAGCTGGCCGACGGGTTATGAACGGACATCTCCCCCAGCGCACGCATAATGATGTAGGCGGCAACACCGCCGATAAGATAGGCCAGCAGAACGCTGGGACCGGCCATTTTGATGGCATCTGCCGAGCCATAAAAAAGACCGGTGCCGATTGCAGAACCCAGCGCCATAAAGCGGATATGGCGGGCGCTTAATCCACGCTTGAGTTTGTTAGTGCTTTCCATTTGTTGTCATGCCATTCAGACTAAAAAAAACAAAAAACCACGGGGCATTACGCCCCGTGGTTTAACATTCAGCCGTTGATTAGTGCGCGTTCGATGTAACCTGGCGCCCTGCAGCACGATCCCAGATAATAGCCAGTACCAGTGCAACAACGGTAGGCATCAGCCAGGCCAGACCTTGTTCAGACAGCGGCAGACGCTGTGTCCAGGCGGGCAGCATGGCGCTGATTGCCGATGCCTTAATCCCGTCAAGCATACCAAAAAGCAGACTGATAAACATGGCCGGGGCGATAATTCGTGTGGAATTATTCCACCAGCCGCGGGTGAAGCTCAACACCACCAGCACGATGCACGGCGGGTAGATGGTGGTCAGCACCGGAATGGAGACCTGAATAAGGTGGCTCAGACCCAGGTTCGACACCGCCATCGAGAAGCCGCCGAGGATAAACACCAGCGTACGATAAGAGAGCGGAACGTACTGCGCAAAGAACTCCGCACAGGCACAGGTCAGGCCAACCGCAGTCACCAGACAGGCCAGGAAGATCAGGATAGCCAG
The DNA here is from genome assembly GCF_050435045.1 of Leclercia sp. 1548. NCBI lineage: Bacteria > Pseudomonadati > Pseudomonadota > Gammaproteobacteria > Enterobacterales > Enterobacteriaceae > Leclercia > Leclercia sp. 1548. Next base: position 212,150 of record NZ_JBNDJP010000006.1, read on the forward strand.
CATCATGCTGCCCGCGCCGCCAAAGGTATGCTGCACGTAGGCATGCAGAATGGCCGCACCGTTCGCACCCTGGTCAACCAGCACGCTGCTGTCGGAACCCAGACGGAACAGCGCCAGATAGAGCAGTGCCAGGCCCGCGCCCGCCATCAGGCCAGCCCAGACGGTGTAACGGGTCAGCAGACGCGATTCGGTCACGCCACGGGAACGCGCGGCGTTAACGATCACGATACCGAACGCCATCGCACCCAGCGTGTCCATGGTCAGGTAGCCGTTCACAAAACCGTTAGAGAAGGCTGCGTTTTGATACGCTTCGGTAGCCGAACTCAGCGGGCCAGCAGGCCAGATAATTGCCGCAACTGCCAGTACCAGCAGCGCCAGAATCTTCATCGGAGCCAGGAAGTTGCCCACGGTATCCAGCAGCTTGCCAGGATAGAGCGACACCAGGATCACGATAGCGAAGTAGACCAGGCTGTAGATAAACAGCGGCAGCGGGCCGTCACCGGTCAGCGGGGCGATCCCCACTTCGAAGGAGACGGTCGCGGTGCGAGGGGTCGCAAACAGCGGACCGATCGCCAGATAGCAGACCACGGCCAGCATCACGCCAGCCACTTTGCCAATCGGCGCACTGAGGCTATCGACGCCGCCGCCGACTTTCGCCAGCGCCACGACGGTCAATACCGGCAGGCCCACAGCGGTGATCAGAAAGCCGATCGCTGCAGTCCAGACGTGTTCACCTGCCTGCAGGCCAACCATGGGTGGGAAGATGATGTTGCCTGCGCCAACGAACAGCGCAAATGTCATAAAGCCCAGTGCGATGATATCGCGCGATTTCAGTTGATGGGTCATAAAACCTTACTGCCTGTGGATGTGGTGTTGAAAACGTTGAATTTTTCGCTATCCCATGCGGAATAAAACAGCGGAAAAAATGTGCAATTTCAGCGGGAAATGCTTCCCTGCTGCCGTGGTCAGGAATAATTTTTCGATTTACCACGCAAATACAGTCTGTCCGACAATATCAGGAGGGCAATTTAAACGCTTATAACGTTTAAAGGCAATATGGGATCGCAAAACCAGAACAATATGCCAGGTTGAAGTTAACACCTGGAACATTACACCATTTATAAGAAAAACCCATGGCTAATCATGCGAACAAAAAAGCATCAGGCGTATAAAATTTATTCGCGCTTCGGTTGACTGCAAAGCAAACAGGCCAGCTTACGCTGGCCTGTGGCAATATCTGATTACAGTCGGGGCGTCAGGCGCTGTTACTGGCAATCAAACGTTCCGGGATCACAAAGCTGAAACGCGTGCTTTTGCCCGGCGTGCTGACGATATCGAGACGGCTGTCGTGGTGATTGATGGCATGTTTAACGATAGCCAGCCCCAGCCCACTGCCGCCCGTCTGGCGGGAACGGGCTTTATCCACCCGATAAAAACGCTCGGTCAGACGAGGAATATGCTCCGGGCCAATGCCAGGGCCGTCATCCTCGACGCTGAATTCCGCCCCAGCAGGCACATGCTGCCAGCGCACGGTGATGTGGGTGCCTGCCGGCGTGTGATTCACCGCGTTATAGACCAGGTTGGAGATGGCGCTGCGCAGCTCATCGGTACTGCCGCGCACTTTGAGAGTGTTATCTACCTCGAAGGTGAGCTGATGCTGCTGCTGGCTTAGGGTTTGCGCCTCTCGCTCTAACATCCGCAACATCATCGGCACATCGATAGTTTCATTGAGCGCCAGGGTTGGCGCGGCCTCAATACGGGAAAGGGTCAGCAACTGCTTGACCAGCCCTTCCATCCGTTGCGTCTGCTCGCGCATGGTTTGCAGCGCTTTTTCCCGCGGTGCCCCCTCCAGAGTCTGCTCCTGCATCATCTCCAGATAGCCCTGCAACACCGTCAGCGGCGTGCGTAATTCATGGCTGACGTTGGCGAAGAAGTTGCGCCGCGCCCCTTCCAGCTGGTGCATTTGCGTCACGTCGCGCGCCACCATCAGCCACTGCTTGTCGCTGTAGGACATCACGCGGATCTCCAGATGACGACCGTTGTTCATCACCAGATTATGTGGGCGGGTAAAATCGCGTTTTTTCAGGTACTGGGCAAACTCGGGGTAACGCAGCAGGTTGAGGATGTTTTGTCCATTATCGTCTGGCCAGCGCAGGCCCAGCAGCTGTTGCGCCAGTCCGTTACACCAGAACATTGCCCCTTCTTCGGTAGTGAGCACCACCGCATCCGGCAGGGATTCCGCGCCGCTGCGAAAGCGCTTGATCAAGTTGCCCAGCTCGCGTCGGCGCTTTTTATTACGCATCTGCATCTGGTGCAGGCCATACAGCAGCGGTTCCCAGCTACCGCTTCCCGGCGGAGGGGTCATGCTTCTGTCTACCCACAGCCACCATGACAGGCGGAGCAGATTCCAGAAGTGCCAGATCAGCAATCCGGTGATTGCCGCCAGCAAAAACCAGGGTAAATAACCGAAAACAGCCCCGAGGATCAGGGCCGGAATACAGCAAAGTACCAGTTCAAAACAGAGCCTTTTCCATGACAGACGTTCCAGCACGCGTCACACTCCTGTGATTGTTCAGAAACGGGTGGAAAAACGATAACCCGTGCCGCGGACGGTCTGTACCATACGATCGTGACCGCTGGTTTCCAGCGCCTTACGCAAACGACGAATATGAACATCCACCGTCCGGTCTTCAACATAGACGTTCGTGCCCCAGACATTATTAAGCAGCTGCTCGCGGCTATATACGCGTTCCGGGTGGGTCATAAAGAAGTGCAGCAGTTTGAATTCTGTCGGCCCCATATCGAGGGGATTTTCACCGGTCATGACGCGGTGCGAGGTGGGATCCAGGCTCAGGCCCTGCATCTCAATCACCTCTTCGACTGCCATCGGTGAAATACGGCGCATGACCGCCTTGATACGCGCCACCAGCTCTTTCGGGGAGAAAGGTTTGGTGATGTAATCATCCGCGCCGGTCTCCAGGCCGCGAACGCGATCTTCTTCTTCGCCACGGGCGGTCAACATCATCACCGGGATATCGCGGGTTAAAGCTTCACGTTTGATATGTTTGATGAATTGCAGACCAGAGCCGCCGGGCAACATCCAGTCGAGCAGGATCAGATCGGGCCAGGGTTCGTTGAGCTGATTTACTGCGCTGTCGTAATCTTCGGCTTCTACCGGTTGAAAGCCATTTTGTTCGAGCACGAAACAGACCATTTCACGAATGGGTGCTTCATCTTCTACGACCAGAATACGTCTCGCCATACTTAGCCCTGTCTTATTTAGGTTACATGTTTGTAATACGGCGTCATTATGCGTCAGATTTATGACAGATTTATGAAAAAGACGCCCACCAATAAAGGCAAACCGTTGTTTTCTGGTCGCCCTGATTGTAGCGGTTATCTTCCTTCCCCTGAATGTTTATAATCCCGCTTACATTTTTTTGCCACGGATCTGTTATGCGCATACTTCACACCTCGGACTGGCATCTGGGACAGAACTTCTACAGTAAAAGCCGCGCCGCCGAACATGAAGCCTTCCTCAGCTGGCTGCTTGAGATGGCGCAAACACACCTGGTGGACGCCATTCTCGTGGCCGGTGACATTTTTGATACCGGATCGCCGCCGAGCTATGCGCGAGAGCTGTATAACCGTTTCGTGGTGAACCTGCAAAAGACCGGGTGCCATCTGGTGATTGTGGCCGGTAACCATGATTCCGTGGCCACGCTGAATGAATCCCGTGAAATCCTGGCCTTTCTCAACACGACCGTGGTCGCCAGCGCCGGACATGGGCCACAAATTCTGCGCAAGCGTGACGGTACACCAGGGGCGGTGCTATGCCCTATTCCGTTCTTACGCCCTCGCGACGTGATGAAAAGCCAGGCGGGTCTTTCAGGAATCGAGAAACAGCAGCAGCTGTTAACGGCTATCACCCATTATTACGCCGATCAATATACCGCCGCCTGCCAGCTGCGCGGCGACAGCGTCCTGCCGATCATTGCCACCGGGCATCTTACCACCGTGGGTGCCAGTAAAAGTGACGCGGTACGTGACATCTACATCGGGACGCTGGATGCCTTCCCCGCGCAGCACTTCCCGGCGGCCGACTATATTGCGCTGGGCCACATCCACCGCGCACAGAAGATTGGCGGCTGCGAGCATATTCGTTATTGCGGCTCCCCTATTCCCCTCAGCTTCGATGAAACCGGCAAAAGCAAATGCGTGCATCTGGTGAGCTTCGACCACGGCAAGCTCAGCGCCGTCGAATCCCTTGACGTGCCCATTACCCAGCCGCTGGCGGTACTGAAGGGCGATCTGGCGGCCATTGCTGCCCAGCTGGAGCAGTGGCGCGGCGTGAAGCAGACGCCTCCCGTCTGGCTGGATATCGAAATTGCCACCGAGGAGTATCTGCACGACATGCAGCGTAAAATTCAGCACCTGACGGACGATCTGCCGGTGGAGGTGCTACTGGTGCGGCGCAGTCGCGAGCTGCGCGAGAAACTCCTCGCCAACAGCCTGCGTGAAACCCTCAGTGAGCTGCGGGTGGAGGAGGTCTTTGAGCGCCGCCTGGCGCAGGAGACCCTGGACGACGCACAGCGGGCAAGGTTAAACGAGCTGTTCAGCCATGCCCTGCATGCCCTGGATAACGAGGAGGACAACGCATGAAAATTCTCAGCCTGCGCCTGAAAAACCTCAACTCACTCAAGGGCGAATGGAAAATCGACTTTACTGCTGAGCCATTCCTCAGCAACGGCCTGTTTGCCATCACCGGCCCCACCGGTGCCGGGAAAACCACCCTGCTGGATGCCATCTGCCTGGCGCTGTACCACGAGACGCCGCGCCTGAATACGGTCTCACAATCGCAAAACGATCTGATGACCCGCGACACCGCCGAATGTCTGGCGGAGGTGGAGTTTGAAGTCAAAGGAGTAGCCTATCGCGCTTTCTGGAGCCAGAACCGGGCGCGCAATCAGCCGGACGGCAATCTCCAGGCTCCGCGCGTGGAGCTGGCCCAGTGCGAAGACGGCAAAATCCTCGCGGATAAAGTGAAGGATAAACTGGAGCTTGTCGCCTCGCTGACCGGCCTGGACTATGACCGCTTTACCCGCTCGATGCTGTTATCCCAGGGGCAGTTTGCCGCCTTCCTCAACGCCAGGCCAAAAGAACGCGCCGAGCTGCTGGAGGAGCTGACCGGCACCGAAATTTACGGCCAGATCTCGGCGATGGTGTTTGAAAAACATAAAGCGGCCCGCAGCGAACTGGAGCGGCGTGAAGCCCAGGCCGCCGGGGTGGTGTTACTCAGCGAGGAGCAACAACAGCAGCTTCAGCAAGGTTTGCAGGTACTTACTGACGAAGAACATCAGCTCCTGGCCCAACAGCAGGCGCAGCAGAAAGATTATCACTGGCTGACCCGCCACGATGAGTTATTGCGCGAGCAGCAGCAGGCGATGGCCGCGCAGCAGCAGGCGCAGCAGGCCCTGACCGACGCGACTCCCGAGCTGGAAAAGCTGCATCTGGCCCAACCTGCCGCGCTGCTGCGCCCACAGTGGGAGCGGCAGCAGGAGCAGACCGCCCGCCTGGCACAAACAGAACAGCAGATGCTGGATGTGAATACTCGCTTACAGTCCAGCGAGGCGCTGCGCGCCAGGATCCGCAACGGGGCGTTGCGGGCGCGCGATCAACTGCAAACCGAGTTCACCACTCTGACGCAGTGGCTGACCGACTACGACCGCTTCCGTCAGTGGGGTCAGGAGATGGCGGGCTGGCGGGCGCACTTTGCCCAGCTGAATCGCGATAAAACGCAGCTCGCGACGCTGACCCGCCGTATCGCGGAATTACGCCACAAGCTGGCGGCCTTGCCGGAAAACACGCTCACGCTCACGGCGGAGCAAGTCGCCGCCGAAATGGCGCTGCAAACCCAGTCCCGTGCGGCGCGCCAGCGTCTGACCACCCTGCACGCCCGTTATCAGCCCCTGCAAAAGCGACTCAGCCAGAATGGCGAAAATGTGCAAAAGGCGCAGATTGAGCTGGCAAAACTGAACGACGTGCTAACCCTGCGCCGCCAGCAGTACAAAGAGAAAAATCAGCACTACCTTGATCTCAAACTGTTATGCGAGCAGGAAGAGAAGATCAAAAAGCTGGAGAGTTATCGGGCTGAACTCGAGGCCGGCAAACCCTGCCTGCTCTGCGGCTCCACCGAACATCCGGCGATCGCCCAGTATCAGGCCTTAGCGCTTACCGAAAACCAGCGTCGCCGGGAGGCGATGGAAAAAGAGGTCGCCGCCCTCAAAGAGGAAGGTCTGCTGGTGCTGGGCCAGGTGAATGCCCTCACCACGCAGCTGCAGCGGGAAACCGCCGAGGCGCAGACACTGGCCCAGGACGCGCAGGTGCTGACTGAGGAGTGGCAGAAGGTATGCGCTTCCCTGACGGTGAGTCTGAATATTGAGGACGATATCGCCCCCTGGCTGAATCAGCAGGAGCAGTACGAACAGCAGCTTTACCAGCTTAGCCAGCGTCTGACGCTGCAAAACCAGCTAAGCGAAGAGGAAGCTCAGGAACAAAGCTATCACCAGCAGCTGGCGGCAACGCGCAGCGCCATGGAGACCTCGCTTCAGGCGATGTCGCTGGCGATGCCTGATGACGGTGCGGAGTCAGCCTGGCTCGCTGAACGTGAAAAAGAGTCGCAGCACTGGCAGGCACAGCAATCTGAGCATAGCGCCCTGCGGGAACGCATCACTGCGCTGGCACCGCTGCTGGAGACCCTGCCGGCAGCGGAGTCGGATGAAGCAGAAACCGTTATCCCGGCGAACTGGCGCGACATCCATACCGAATGTGTCTCGCTACAGAGCCAGCTTGCCACTCTGCAACAGCAACACAAACTGGAGAGTGAACGTCTGCAGCACGCTCAGGCGCAGTTTGCCGCCGCGCTGGCCGCCAGCGTCTTTAGCGATCGCGACGCGTTTCTCGCGGCCCTGCTGGATGACAGCACGCTTCACCGTCTCGAGCAGTTGAAACAGACCCTGGAAAATCAGATCCAGCAGGCCACGGCGCTGCTCCAGAAGGCAGGCCAGCGGCTGAACGAACATCTGGAACAACGACCGGAGGAGCTGAGTGCCGACGCGCCGGTTCTCCAGGCGCAGTTACAGCAGCTTGCGCAGAAGCTGCGTGAAAACACCACCCGCCAGGGGGAGATCCGCCAGCAACTCAAGCAGGACAGCGATAACCGTATGCACCAGCAGGCGCTGATGCAGGAAATTGAGTCCGCGGCACGGCTGGCGGATGACTGGGGTTACCTCAACGCGCTGATCGGCTCCAGAGAGGGAGATCGCTTCCGTAAGTTTGCCCAGGGCTTAACCCTCGACAATCTGGTGTGGCTCGCCAACCAGCAGTTGACCCGTCTGCATGGCCGCTACCTGTTGCAACGCAAGGCCAGCGACGCGCTGGAGCTGGAAGTGATGGATACCTGGCAGGCGGATGCCGTGCGCGACACCCGCACGCTTTCCGGGGGGGAAAGTTTCCTCGTGAGTCTGGCGCTGGCCCTGGCACTCTCCGATCTGGTAAGCCACAAAACCCAAATTGACTCGTTGTTCCTCGATGAGGGCTTCGGCACGCTGGACAGCGAAACGCTGGATACCGCCCTGGATGCGCTGGATGCACTGAATGCGAGCGGGAAGACCATCGGCGTGATCAGCCACGTCGAGGCGATGAAAGAGCGCATCCCGGTGCAAATCAAGGTGAAGAAGATTAACGGGCTGGGGTACAGCAGGCTGGATAAGGTGTTTGCGGTGGAGTAGAGATTTGTCGGTGCGGTCTTTACCCTCTTACCTGCTTCCACAGGGATAGAGGGGAAAGACCGCACCCGTCACTCTATCAATGCGGCCACAACCACGCCGCGCCGCGCACGCCGCTGGAGTCGCCGTGCACCGCTTTGCGGATCGGCGTTTCACATTCGCCGCCAAACACCCACTGCTTCACCAGCTGCGGAACGGTGGTGTACAAACGATCCACGTTGCTCATTCCGCCGCCCAGGACAATTACATCCGGGTCGAGGATATTGACCACGTGCGCCAGCGATTTTGCCAGCCGCATTTCGTAGCGACTGAGCGCCAGTTCCGCCACCGGATCGTGCTCCTCTACCAGCCGCATGATCTCATTGCCTTTCAGCGGATGCCCGCTTAAACGACGATAGTCGGTAGCAAAGCCGGTGCCGGAAATAAAGGTCTCGATACAGCCCTGTTTTCCGCAGTAGCACGGCACTTCGGCACGGTACTTTAGCTCATCCTCATCCATCCACGGCAGCGGGTTGTGGCCCCACTCGCCTGCGGTGCCGTTACCGCCAATATGGGAACGACCACCAAAGGCCACACCTGCCCCGCAGCCGGTGCCGATGATCACCGCAAAAACCGTCTGCGCGCCCGCCGCAGCGCCGTCGATCGCCTCCGACACGGCCAGGCAGTTAGCGTCATTCGCCAGCCGCACTTCCCGGTTCAGGCGCTGGCTTAAATCGCGGTCAAAAGGCTGGCCGTTGAGCCAGGTCGAGTTAGCATTTTTCACCACGCCGGTATAGGGCGAAATCGAACCTGGAATGCCCATACCGACAGTGCCCGTCTGACCGGTTGCTTTTTCGGCCATCTCCACCAGCTTGGCGATGGTTTCGATGGTCTGCCGATAGTCGTCACGCGGGGTCGGGAGGCGATGGCGGAACAGCTGTTCCCCCTGCTCGCCCAGGGCAATCACTTCTGTTTTAGTGCCACCGAGATCAATACCTATACGCACAGAACGCTCCTCATTTTTTTGATTATCAACAGAGTAGAAGCCCGCTACCCGATTAGCAATGCAAGCGATGCGACAATTCGCTATCATGCCCGCTGAATTAAACGACAAGACCGTGGAAATTATCATGCTGTGGTTCAAAAATTTGATGGTTTACCGTCTCAGCCGTGACGTGCCGCTGCGCGCCGACGAGATGGAAAAACAGTTAGACCTTTACGCATTTACCCCGTGTGGCAGCCAGGACATGGCGAAAACCGGATGGGTTCCGCCTATGGGATCACAGAGCGATGCGCTGACCCACACCACCAATGGTCAAATCATCATCTGCGCGCGTAAGGAAGAGAAGATCCTGCCGACGCCGGTCGTGAAACAGGCGCTGGAAGCCAAAATCTCCAAGCTGGAAGCCGAACAGGGCCGTAAGCTGAAAAAAACGGAAAAAGATTCGCTGAAAGATGAAGTTCTGCACTCGTTGCTGCCGCGTGCCTTTAGCCGCTTCAGCCAGACAATGATGTGGATCGACACGGTTAACGGCCTGATTATGGTCGACTGCGCCAGCGCTAAAAAAGCGGAAGATACCCTGGCCTTGCTGCGTAAAAGCCTCGGTTCTCTGCCGGTGGTGCCGCTGACGATGGAAAACCCAATCGAGCTGACCCTCACCGAGTGGGTGCGAGCCAACAACGTCCCGCAGGGCTTCCAGTTGCTGGACGAAGCCGAGCTAAAAGCGATCCTTGAAGATGGCGGCGTGATCCGCGCCAAGAAGCAGGAGCTGGTCAGCGACGAGATTGCGGTGCATATCGAAGCCGGCAAGCTGGTGACCAAGCTGGCGCTCGACTGGCAGCAACGCATTCAGTTCATGATGTGTGACGATGGCTCCATTAAGCGCCTGAAGTTCTCCGATGAACTGCGCGATCAGAACGACGATATCGACCGGGACGACTATGCCCAGCGTTTTGATGCTGACTTCATTCTGATGACGGGTGAACTGGCGGCGTTGATTCAGAGCGTAGTAGAAGGGTTAGGCGGCGAAGCACAGCGTTAATGCTTTACGCCAGAAATCGGAGCCGGGTTAACCCGGCTCTTTTTTTATAGATAACGACACAGATAGGAGGAGGGTTCAGCCACCTGCAGATGGAATTCGCTATGACCTGGTACGTTGAAAACATCGCCCGGGTTATACACTTTCCACTCTGTTTCCCCTGGCAATAACACTTTCAGCGAACCGCTGACCACGGTCATCTCTTCAGGCTGCGCGGTACCGAAGGCATACTCCCCTTCCGCCATCACGCCAACACTGGCACGGCCAGTAATGCTGCTGGTAAAACCAATGGACTTCACTTTACCGGAAAAGTATTCATTACTCTGAAGCATGGACGGGTCCTTATTGTCATTGGATGTGAATCCAATATAGGGGCGACTCTCCATGCCTGTCACGCAAAATCATCAGACCAGCAATTCCGAGGCCAGGCGGGCGACCAGCACGTTTGACAGCAGCACCGGCACATCCAGGTGTTTTTGCAGTAAATCCCGGTGATGCTGATGGAAACCAAGGCAGTCGAGCATAAGAACGTCTGCGCCGCGCTCCAGCAGATCGCGTCCGGCGGCGATCAGTTTCGTTTCGCTGTCCCAGAACGGATTCGCTACAGAAAGCAGCGGCGTATTGACCAGCCCGCGCCACTTCTGCGATTGGGTTTCCAGCAGCTCTTCGATCGGCACGATCACCCCAACCTGATGGCTGTCGACGATCGATCCCACCAGCGGCGGGATGATCCGCATCGGCTCCAGCAGGATCGCATTACGGGCGACGAGGCCGGTAATGGGTGCGGTGCTCATTAACAGAATAACTTCATAGCCCTGGTTATCGAGCACTTCGATAACGCTTTGCAGGGCGCGCTCGATCTTTGGAAGGGAGACGTTGCCCAGCTTACCGTCGCTAAGCAGAGTCGGCAGAAGCACCTCGCCCGCTTCAGGGGCATAGTCTTCCATAACCTCTTCCCGGCTCAGCGTGCCGAGTAGACTGTGGTGTGTAATTTGTTGCTCAGAAATATGCTCCGTTAAGAGCGGGAGCACTTCGCTTACCGGGACTACCCCAATGGTGAGGATCGCCAACGTCGCTTTCATTGTTCTCGCCTTACTAACTACTACCGACCGGGACACAGAGACAGGCTCGCTTCGCTGTACAGTGCGCTGTTCAGAAAAAGTGCTGAAAAGCGTAGCAGTTGATTAACGCACCGGAATGTAAAGATCAGCGAGCCTGACAGGATGTGTCTGTAAAGCCTGTACATTACCCTCCGAGTAAAGTTATCGCTTTTTAAATAGTGTGACTACAGTATCGTTTTTTCCGCTTTAAGATTTTGTTCAGGCTTTATCAGGGTCTTCGTATCGCACTTTGGCATCCTGCGCTTCCTGCTCCGTTTCGTGCTCGCTAATCAGCGAATCGGGTTTCGGGTGGTCGGCGCGCAGCTGATACCAGGTGACAGTCTGGCCCGTCGCGCCTTTCTCAACGGCAACAATGCGGGCTTCACGCGGATAGGGAGGTCTGGTTGGCATAGTTCATCCTTTTTTTCATGGCTGAACTATCAGTATAGACATCAGTTAGCTAGCGCAAGCCAGATGTAGTGCGGTTACGATGTTTTGCACTACTTCGGCCGGTGGCAGGGACGCATCCACCACGTGATGAGCGGCTTCACGATAGAGGGCGTCGCGCTCTGCCAGCACCGCACTCACCTCTTCGCTGATGGGCTTACCGGTCAGGGTTGGGCGCTGGCCCTCTTCCGGGGAGGCTTCGAGGCGCTCCACCAGCACCGGCACCGGCGCGCAAAGGTAAATGACGATGCCTTTCTCGCGCATAAACTGCCGGTTATACGCCGACAAAATAATGCCGCCACCGGTAGCAATGATGCCAGCACCCGCCGCCACCGCCTCGAGTGTCGCCGTCTCGCGGGCGCGGAAACTCTCCCACCCTTCTTGTTCAACGATCTCGGCAATGCTCTGACCGGCATGGGTCTGCAACCAGTGGTCGGTGTCAACAAAATCGCTCTGGCACAGACGCGCCAGTTCCAGACCAACGGTCGTTTTTCCACAGCCGCGGGGGCCAATTAAAAAAATAGGCTGGGTCATAACCAGGTGTTCCCCTTAAGGCCGCAGGCGTGCGGTGGGTGAAGTCGAAAAGAGTGCCATGATATCATTAAGCTAGTACATAAGTAATCGTAAAACATTTATTACATCAGGCGTGGCATTAATATGCCATATCAGTCAATGCCATAGAGAGTCAGGGAAGATCCTGTAAAGAAATAGTTGCACTGACGGTGCGCTCACCTTACCTGAACCCACCCGCCATTGACAACCCCGGAAGGGAGTAATAGTGGCAGACGCCTATGTCACTATGATGATTACCCCTGACGGCGCTTCACTTCCAGCAGCCATTTATCGAGTTCGGCGGCAAAGAGCTGTCTGTCGCGCTGAGACAAACTGTCCGGCCCACCGGTCTGGACGCCACTGGCGCGCAGGGTATCCATGAAATCGCGCATCGTCAGCTTTTCGCGGATGGTGGCCGGGGAGTAACGTTCCCCGCGCGGGTTCAGCGCCGCCGCCCCTTTCTCCAGCACTTCTGCCGCCAGCGGGATATCGGCGGTGATCACCAGGTCTCCGGCGCTGCACTGGCGCACAATTTCGTTATCGGCCACATCAAAACCTGCTGGAACACGCAGGGTGCGAATAAAGCGGGACGGTGGCACGCGCAGGTTCTGATTCGCCACCAGCGTCATTGGCATCTGTACGCGCTCGGCGGCACGAAACAGGATCTCTTTAATGACATTCGGACACGCATCGGCATCCACCCAAATCGCCATCTTCTCTCTCCGGTATAGAACAGGAGCCTATTGTCGCCTGCTTTTCCCGCCAGGCAAAGTAACGGATGGGGCGGATGCTTTAATGCTGCGTAAAAAACCGCGATAGGCTAAAGTTCCACACACATAACAAAGCCTAAGAGGGAGACGTGATGGAGAAGAAAATCGGTTTTATTGGCTGCGGTAATATGGGCAAAGCCATTCTCGGCGGTCTGATTGCCAGCGGGCAGGTGCTGCCCGGCCAGATTTGGGTCTATACCCCGTCGCCGGACAAAGTCGCCGCTCTGCACGATCAGTACGGGATCAACGCCGCGCAAAGCGCCCAGGAAGTGGCTCAGGTCGCCGATATCGTCTTTGGCGCAGTGAAGCCGAACATGATGGTGAAAGTCCTGAGCGACATCACTTCCAGCCTCAACAAAGAGACGCTGGTGGTCTCTATCGCCGCAGGCGTTACCCTCGATCAGCTGGCGCGTGCGCTGGGCCATGACCGTAAAATTGTCCGCGCCATGCCCAACACGCCGTCGCTGGTCAACGCGGGCATGACCTCCATCACGCCGAACGCGCTGGTGACCGCCGAAGAAGTTGCCGATGTGCTCAACATTTTCCGCTGCTTCGGTGAAGCCGAAGTAATTGCCGAGGCGATGATCCACCCGGTGGTCGGGGTCAGCGGGTCAGCGCCTGCCTACGTGTTTATGTTTATTGAAGCGATGGCCGATGCGGCCGTTCTGGGTGGGATGCCGCGTGCGCAGGCCTATAAATTTGCCGCACAGGCGGTAATGGGATCCGCCAAAATGGTGCTCGAAACCGGCAAGCATCCGGGCGAACTGAAAGATATGGTCTGTTCCCCGGGCGGCACCACCATCGAAGCGGTGCGGGAGCTGGAAGCGCGCGGCTTCCGTGCCGCCGTCATTGAAGCCATGAACAAGTGCATGGAAAAATCAGAGCTGTTGAGTAAGTCCTGACCGACTGCCGGACGTCAGGCCGCCACTTCGGTGCGGTTACGTCCGGCGTTTTTCGCTTTGTAGAGCGCGATATCCGCCGCTTTAAGCCACTCCTGGTAATGCACCATCGACGTCGTGAGTGGCGCAACGCCGACGCTGATGGAAATCTTTACCTGCGGCATTCCCGGCAGATGTAAATCTGCCAGCCTTTCATGCACCCGCGACATCGCCGCAATGGCGCTTTCCGCTGTCGTACCGCTCATGATCACCGCGAACTCATCCCCGCCAAACCGGCCAATCATATCGCTGGCGCGTAATGTGAGCTGCAGCTGGCGGGTGACGGCGACAATCGCCAGGTCGCCAACATCATGGCCCCAGCTGTCATTAATGTTCTTGAAGTGATCGATATCGATCAGCAGAAGCGTGGCGCTACGGTGGTAGCGGCGGTAATTTTCATATTCCGTGCGCAGTAACACTTCCCAGTGACGACGGTTAAAGACGCCGGTCATGCCGTCCAGGGTACTCATCAGTTCAAGCCGTCGCTTATGTTCCACCAGACGACGGGTAGTCTGGAAACTTATCCAGGCAAACAGCATCGGGTAACAGACGATCACCGGCAGGGCGAGTCCAATCTCCAGCGGCGTGCTGACATAGTCCGGCGTTACGTGGGTGAGTTGCAAAGCGATCAGCGCGGCCAGCGCGGTCATTATCACCCCGGGGCCGTACAGGCGGATCCCGCCCACGCCTATCAGGTTCATGCTTATCATCATGACCAGCGCCGCGCTGGGCATGGCATTAACCCCCATCACCCCAATCCAGACCCCGGCCATAATGGCGTCCACTCTGAGGTTAAACATCTCGCTACTATGCGGATCGGAAGAACGCGCAGCTATTTGCCAGGCCAGATGGGGCCAGACGAACGCCCAGCCCACCAGCAGTAGCCACCAGACGCCGTTGACCGGCTGCGAGACCAGCACGCTGGCAATCGGGATAAAGAGAATTGCCAGACCCACCGCACGCGGCCAACGGAGCCGACGCGCCAGGCGGATACCCGAGCGGTGATGTTCATCTGCGGTACGCGCATGAATAATCCCTTCCCGGGCATAGACTTTGCTGTAAAAGTTTTCATCATTCATAATTTTTGGGAACACTCAAAAGCATTTTCCCAAATTATAGAAAGGCTTACTTGAGGCTAAGTATGATATTTCGGGTGAGCCGCCTGGCTCGCTCACCCGTTTGAACTAGCCTTTTTTCTTCAGACAGGCGCTCATAAACTTATTCCGGTCGTCGCCTTTGAGCGATTGTTGGGTCGCCTGATCGTTACATTCACGCATCCTTTGTTGCTGTGGCGTCAGGCTTTTTTCGGCAGGTTTAGAGGAGGCATTTTTCAGACAGTCGCTCATGTAGGTCTTACGGGAATCGCCCTTCAGGGCCTGAGCAGTCGCCTGTTGATTGCAGGTGGTCATACGTTGCTGCTGCGGGTTGGGCTGTTGATTCTGCGCCCCGGCAGGGGTTAGCGTAAACAGACCCAGGAGCAGCGTAGCCAGCAGTGTGATTTTCATAGCACTATCCTTCTGTGGATGATCACAGTAAGTCTGGTTCGTGCTGGTGAAAAAACCACCCGGCAGGCGATTTTCCTGCCGGGTGTTGCTTATTTAAGACCTAACGCGGCTTGCATGGTGTAGAACAGATCGGTTTGATCCGTCAGGCCAATCACATTGGCGGCATGCGGACCGTAGGCCGCGATACGCAGCTGGCTGCCGGTATGCTCCATCGACTCCCCTTCCGCGTTGCCGTAGCTCATCGCCATCACGGCACCGTCTTTGGTGGTCAGCGCCTGCGTCAACCCCGGTGCTTTGGTATCCGGCGCGACAATCTGGCTGGAGTGGGCGTGATCTGCAGTGACAATCACCAGCGTATTGCCATCCTGCTTCGCAAACGCCAGCGCCTTCTGCACGGCCTCATCCAGATCGACGGTTTCGCCAATCTGCCCGCACGGGTTCGCGGCATGATCCTGCTTATCGATCGAGGCACCTTCTACCTGCAGGAAGAAGCCTTTTTCGTTTTTGCTCAACAGGGAGATCGCTTTGTCAGTCATCGCCGCTAAGGTTGGCACGCTATCATTGCGCTGTGGATTAGGCGTACAGGTGACGGGAGGCTTATCGAGATTGCCATGATAGCTGGCTTTCGGCCCTTCCCAACGCACCGGCATATTGCCTTCGGCAAACAGCCCCAGCAGCGGCTTATCCTGGCCCGCGTCGGTAATGGCGGCGAGGGATGCGGCATCGCTTACCAGCTGATAGCCGCGCGCCTGAGCCTGCTCACGCAGGGTTTTGCCCTGCCATTCGCCGGTAGTGGCGGTTTCTGCGAAGGTCTTCGCGCCGCCGCCAAGGGTAACATCGGCGCGGGCGTTCAGCAGTTGTTCGGTAATGGAGCCTTTTCCGCCTTTTTCCAGCGCGTTGCTGGCGCATTTTTCACTGGTCACGGACGGGCCGTAGCATTTACGCGAGGTCACATGGGCGACCAGCGCCGCGGGTGTCGCATCCTGCAATTCGGCGGTGGAGACGTTGCCGGTAGCCAGCCCCGCCGCTTTCGCCATCTCAAGGATGGTCTGATGATCTTTTTCGTGGATATCAACGCCCAGCGCGCCATTATAGGTTTTTACGCCTGTGGTCCACGCCGTTGCGGAGGCCGCGGAGTCGGTCACGTAATCGGGTTTGCCCGTTTTTTTATCCAGCGCATAGTGAGTATATTGTCCGGTCAACGGCAGGGCATCGATGCCTTTAAAAAAGCCGCCCGCGCCTTCGGCATAATTTCGTGCCGCTGTTATTTCGGAGTCGCCCATCCCGTCGCCAATCAGCAGAATAATATTTTTGGCTGGCTTGTCATTCAGTGATGCACGTATTGCCGCAGTCTGATCCTCTGACAGACGGCGAGCGCCGCCAGGTTGAGTGATATCCCCCTGCGCGGCACGATTATCCAGAACCGTGGTCGGTGCCACAGTTTCAGCATAAATTGTAGGGGTAACCAGCAAGGAAAGTAATGCGATATAAAGTGCGCTCTGTTTCACTTATTTTCTCCATGTAAAAATACATAAAAAATAAAACAGAGCGACTATAGGCAACCGATGTGACGGTTCTATGACGGGGAATTACATCATATGACCGTTCAGCTGCGCGGGTGCCGTAACAGCTTTTTTACGTATTGTTGCAGCATCTCGCTGTCCTCAACAGATACCTGTTTATCTGGCCGAACCTCATCCAGCGCGCCTTCCACACTGTCGATCAGCGCCTGCTGCTCACTTTTCGCCATCTGACGTAACAGTGCAGTCACCACAATTTCGAGCGCTTCGACCTGGGCTACCAGCTCTTTCGACTCTTCTTCCTTTTGGGCAAGCTTAAGCAATAACTCAGCAATGAGATTTTTCACAGCGGTATTTCCTTATGTGGTTTTTTCCGACGTTATCATTATGCCTGAGGATTGCAAAGTGGCTAAAAGTACTATTTTTAAGCCAAAACTTATTCCCGATTAAATAGTCTGCGCGACGTCAAATAAAAGGTTTCTTTAAATGAAATTCAAATCGTCGTGACAACGCAATATAAACGCAGAACCATCATTTTTAATTATGGATAACGACAGTCCTGCTTAACTATCTTATACAGCAGCGCTACAACCGCTTAATCTGGCGCGTTCGATCTTCCTGCTGACGACGCCGCCGCATAGCCCATGCAAGCTGGATAATATTCAGCAATATCACCACCGCAGTGGCGAAAAATACCCAGCGGAATCCGGCCATCGCCGAGACCGCCGCCCCCATCAACGGCCCGGCAACGTTCCCCAGATACATAAACGATTGGTTATAGCCGAAGATGCGCCCGGTCACCCGATCGCTGGAGTATTTTATCAGCAGGGTTTGCACCGCAGGCAGCATGGCACCATCGGCAAAGCCCAGCAGGAAACGCAGCACCCCAAGCTGGAAGGGCGTGGTGACAAAGGACATGGCGAAAAAGAGGACCACCGCCACAACAAGCGTCGCCATCAGAATGCGACCAGTGCCGATGCGATCCCCCAGCTTGCCCAGACGTGGGGCAGACATCAGCGCCGAAATGCCCGGCACGGCGGCAATCATCCCGCTGAGGAAGGCAATATTGCTGCTCTCTGGCGCCATCGACTGAATAAACAGCGCGAGGATCGGCCCGACCGAACCATTGCAGAGCTGGATCACCATGGTGGTGACAAACAGGCTAATCATCAGCCAGGGATAGGGTAACGACGCAAATACCGCCTTACCGCTCAGACGCTCCGCTTTGCTCACGCTCGGGCGTGCGCCCTCTTTAATCAGAAACAGCGTCACCAGAAAACTGATCACCAGCAGGACGGCGGTGATGAGGAACACCGCGCGAAGCCCCACGTGATCAGCCAGAAAGCCGCCCATCAGCGGGCCGCCAATTACGCCGCTGATCTGTGCCGTTGAGAGCGTGCTGATGGCCCAGCCACTGCGCTCACGGGGCACCTGCGATGCCACCAGCGCCATGGCGTTCGGAATATAGCCGGACGTCAGCCCCATCAGCGCCCGCAGCAGGAACAATTGCCAGACGTTGGTGGCAAAGGCCTGGAGCAGGATCGCAATCGCCATCCCCAGCGAGGCGCGCAGCAGCATCAGCTTGCGCCCTTTACGATCGGCAAGGCTGCCCCACATCGGTGAGACGATAGCTGAAACCAGAAAAGTGACGCTGAAGGTCAGCCCCGACCACATTGACAGCGCCTCATGGGAGGAGACGCCAAGCTGGGACACATACAGCGGCAAGAAGGGTAAAATCTGGCTGATGGCGAGGCCGGTGAAAAAACAACCAAACCAGACCGAAATGAGGTTAACTTTCCAGGATTCCATAGGCGGATACTGTCTACATTTTGCGTGAATTCGCTATCAGATTAGCAAGTTACGATGCGCCGAAAGTTATTAGAGATGCGCCTGCCGCGACTTTGGGGTTTTATCTTCCCAGTCATCATATTTGTGAAACATGTCACATATTTTTGCCTTTTGTCTGGTGATTTATGCTTTGCGGACAGTAACCAAAACCCCGCATCCCGAGATGGAAATGGTTGGCGTGGGCGGCATTGTAGTCCGGGCCGAGGGCATTGCCGAAATAGCCGCAACTGGCGTCCAACAGCGCGCGCAGCCACGGGCCGGAGGTGGCGTTTTCCCAGCCGCGCAGGACCGAGATCCGCTGCCCGTTCTCAAGGGTGAAACCGCTGATATCCAGCGCCTGAGCGGTTGCATGTTCGCTGCGCCGGGCATTGGGGCGATGATAGATATTCCGGCAGGCAAAGCTGCCGAGGTGCTCAACGCGCGACAGGCTGCTGCCCATCATGGTTTCGGTCAGGGGCCGGGCTTGCTGGTTGATGAACAGCGCCGAACTGAGGGCCAGCGGGCAGCTGGCTAGAAAACTGCTGCTAAGGCTGACGCGGCCAAAACTCCGCACCCGCACCACATCACTTAGCGGACACTCCCCCGCGCTGTCGGCCACCGACTGGGTACGGATCAGCTGGCGCGCATTGGCCTGCGCCAGCAGTATTTCACAATGTTCAGGGGTCAGGCGACGCAGCTTAAACTGGGTCAACGTGCCGGGGGGATCGTCGAGGGTCAGCGGCACAAAGGGGTTGTAATACGACGGCAGCCAACGGTAGCCCGCGATGGCCGCAGCAATGACAGCAAGACAGATAATCAGGCTTTTCCCTTTCACTCACCCTCCTGAAACAATGTGCCAAAACATTATGGCAGAAGGCGGCGAATCCCGCCGGGCATCGTGATATGGTAAGCGTTTTGAGTCAGAGTGGATGAGCGAAGTGATGGCGAAGTTGCGGGTAGGTATTGTCTTTGGGGGAAAATCAGCCGAGCACGAAGTGTCGCTGCAATCGGCCAAAAATATCGTTAACGCGATTGATAAAAGCCGCTTTGAGGTCGTGCTGTTAGGTATTGATAAGCAGGGCCAGTGGCACATTAACGACGAGCAGGGCTATCTGCTCAACGCCGACGATCCGGCGCACATCGCGCTGAATCCGTCTGAGATTAGCGTTGCTACCGTGCCAGGCGTAATGGAAGGCCAACTGATCAATGCCAGTACCGGGCAGACGCTTTCGTCTGTCGATGTCATTTTCCCGATTGTCCACGGCACGCTGGGCGAAGATGGCTCCCTGCAGGGGATGCTGCGAATGGCCAACCTGCCGTTTGTCGGCTCCGACGTGCTCGGCTCTGCTGCCTGCATGGATAAAGACGTCACCAAGCGCCTGCTGCGCGATGCCGGGCTGAACGTGGCCCCCTTTGTCACCCTGACCCGCGCCAACCGCGACCAACACACCTTTGCCGATCTTAGCGCCCGCTTTGGCCTGCCGCTGTTCGTCAAACCGGCAAACCAGGGTTCCTCCGTCGGCGTCAGCAAAGTGAACAGCGAAGCGCAGTTCAGCGACGCGGTACGTCTGGCGTTTACCTTCGATCACAAAGTAGTGGTTGAGCAGGGAATTAAAGGGCGTGAGATTGAGTGCGCGGTGCTGGGGAATGATTTCCCGCAGGCCAGCACCTGCGGCGAAGTGGTGCTGAACAGCGAGTTCTACTCTTACGATACCAAATACATCGACGACCAGGGCGCGCAGGTGGTTGTACCTGCCGTGCTGGATGCTGAGGTCAACGACGCGATCCGCGCCATTGCCATCGAGGCCTATCAGGCGCTGGGCTGTCGCGGTATGGCACGTGTCGATGTCTTCTTAACGGCGGATAATCGCGTCGTCATCAATGAAATCAACACCCTGCCAGGCTTCACCAACATCAGTATGTACCCGAAACTGTGGCAGGCCAGTGGCCTCAGCTACCCGGATCTGATCACCCGCCTGATTGAACTGGCGCTGGAACGGCATGCCGCTGACAGCGCGCTTCAGGTTTCCGTTAACGGTTAATCCGCGTCTTTTGCCGTCGCCTCTTCCGGGCGACGGCGAATGATAAACCCCGCCAGCCAGAAACTGATCACCCAGGTCACCAGCCCTACCGCATAGGTTTGCCAGCCCTTCGCTTCAAAGCCCAGCAGCCCTACCACCCCATTCAGAATAAAGATCAGCCCAATTGCAAAGGCGTAGAAATGCCAGTCACGGCGAATTTTGGCAGGCAGTTTCATGGTCGCTCCAGAAGAAAAAATCTATCCTCGCACAGTTTCGCCGTCAGGTCTGTGGCGTATGCGGAAAATCTGAAATGAGAGTGAATTTCACTTAAGTAAAAAATCTGTGATGTGCGGCAAAATTCGCACATCCAGGAGAATTCTCCAGGCCAAATTACCATCATTCCGATATTGACATCTGCCATGAGGTGTCAAACTCAGCGTGTACAACAGGCATTTAGCCAGACAGAACATTGCGGAGGTAGTTATGGCAGACTTTACGATGTCGAAGCCGATTTTCAGCACCAGACAACCTAAGACCTCCACGGCAGGAAATATTGCATACGCTCTGTTTGTGCTGTTCTGCTTCTGGGCAGGCTCACAACTGCTGAACATCCTGGTGCATGCCCCTGGCGTGTATGAACACCTGATGCAGGTCGAAGACTCCGTTCGTCCGCGCGTAGACATTGGATTGGGCGTCAGCACCGTGTTCGGGCTGATCCCATTCCTGGCGGGCCTGGTGGTGTTGGGCGCCGTTGCGCTGGTGGTGCGCTGGCGCCGCTACCGCTAATTTAGCGCCATACACTTCGCCCGGCGATCGTCAACGCGCTGGGCAAACCAGGCGGTTGTCAGATTGCGGGTGATTTTCGGGCTTTCAAGCTGGATCCCCGGCAGCATCGCTTTCGGTAGTGCCTTCCCGCTCTTCTGCTCCGCCAGTTTATAGACCTGCTGATACAGGTCGGTTTTCTCAAACGCCAGGCTGTCGCCTTTTGCCAGTTGCTGGCGAATCTCACTGTCGCTCATGTCCAGCTTGCCTTTCAGTTTACGCACCGCCAGCTCTGTCTTCCCGGCCTCGCTGCTGCCATAGGCAATCAGATCCCCGTCCAGAGCCAGCTTCACCCCGGTGGCGCGGCTAACCGCATTCTGGAAGGCCGCGTTGCGGCTGGCGTACCAGCCAGCGTTGAAATCAGCAAAGCGGTAGAGTGGCACCGTATAGTTGGCGGGATAGTTCAATAGATGATAAGTGCCGAACCACAAGCCGCCGCGCAGAGAGAATACCTCCTGGCGCACCGTATTCTCGATTTTCCACGGATAGCCGTCGGTATGCTTTTCTGCGAAGGCGATACTCACCTGCATTGGCCCACCAGTATGCACCGGGTTCAGGGAGCCAAATAGGGTCTGTCCCATCGGCACCATACTGATCATATCGTCGAAGATGGCGCTGAGCTGTTTCTCGGTTTTCACCGTATCCAGCCGCTCGCTGTAGCTTTTGCCGTTCGGCGAGGTGATTTTCAGCGCGGTGTGGACCAGAAACGCCGGAATGTGCAGCTTTTCCGCCCGGCGGTCGATCTCTTTCCAGGCAATTTTGTTCAGCCCCGGCACCGCCGGATCGGACTGATACAGCGACTCCTGCTGCGCCACCGCCAGTACCGAGCAGATATTCTCCTCGGTGGGGGCGATCTTCTGGCTCTCGAAGGTTTTTGCCAGCGCCGAGGCCCACTGATCCCGGTCTTTCACCGTAGCGGGCATTTTTTGCCGCACAACGCTGGCCACATCGACGGGCTTTTCACCCTTTTTCAGTGGCGCAGCCCCCTTCTCCGCACATCCGGCTAAGACCAGAGCGGCAAGCAGCGAAAACGGTATCGCACGCGGTACGGTAAAAAACATAACGACTCCCTGTATTAGCTCAACGTATGGGTCACTTCCTGTAGATCCTGACCATCCAGCTCACGTTCGAAACTGCGTAAACGTTTATAGATGGACATCAGCTCCACCAGCGTGGTCCATGAACTGATCAGATACTGGAATGAACCGCGCACCTGACCAAACACATTCGTGATTTGCGTCATCAGACCCAGGGTGATAGTACCGGCAACAATCGACGGGAACAGCAGGAACAAGCCGAAAACGTTATCCACCTGCAGATAAAGAATACGGGCAATATTGAAGTACATATAGTGGAAGTAGAGGCGGAAATAGTTACGACGCACCGCGCCGAACAGCTCGCGCACCGTCGGCGGCGAGGCGCGGCTGGCATCGTCTTCGCCATAGACCAGCTCTTTACGATAGGCGGCCTCGACGCGCTGGTTTTTAAACTCCAGCCCCGGCAGTTTGATCCCCACCGCCGCCAGCAGACCCGTCCCCATCAGCGACCAGACAATCGCGGCGATCACCAGACCGTACGGCAAATGGCCCACAATCGGCAGCTCCGGCACGTGGGCTGACAGCGTGACCAGCACTGGCAGGAAGGCGATCAGGGTCATAATGGCGTTGATAAAGCTCACCCCCATATCTTCAAGGGTAGAGGCGAAACGCATGGTGTCTTCCTGCACACGCTGGGCGGCCCCTTCGATATGGCGCAGCTGCTGCCAGTGCGCCATATAGTATTCGTTCATTGCCGTACGCCAGCGGAACACATAGTGGCTGACAAAGAAGTTATTCATCACGCCAATAATAACGGCGATCAGCGCGATCCCGAGGAAGACGCCGACTTCATGATAAAACTGGTTAATGGTGACTTTATGCGGTGCGCTGAGCGCGGTCTGGATCAGGTCATAGAAAGGGGCATACCAGGCGTTGACCGCCACCCCGACCTCCACCAGAAACCAGGTGACAAAGATAATCAGCGAGGTGCCGAGAACTGACCAGTACTGCCAGCGGTGCGGCGAGTAAACAAACCAGAACAGGGCAAAGGCCCCTACGCAGAACGCGTAATAAGCGTAAAAGAGCAGGTAGCCCGGCGACCAGAAACGCGCCGCGCTGATAGGGACATCATTCGTGATGCCGAGCAGGCGCTCAAACCAGGCTCCCCCACCGGCCTGCCAGAAAACGACAGCGAGCAAAGCCCAAATAAAGGCCGAAAGGAAAAAGGGTCCCGGTTTGGGGAAAAACGACTTAAACATAACGCTTCCTTCTTGTAGTTATCGCTACTGCTGTGGACGACGGATTATCAGACCTGCCGGCCTCTTTTTAGTTCGCCATCAACCGCCACCTGAGCGGAAAAGTCAATCAACCTGACGGGTATCATAAGCGCAATGTCACAAAACATGAGATCGGTAATAACGAAATTGTTCGTATTTACCCATGGTTACGTTTTTTCGCGCTATCGTTATGCTGTTCAGGCCTTTGCAATACGCCGTTTAGTAGTATAAATACGCATACTTTTACCATTCACTTCATGGATGCTTTCGTTGAAACGTAGTCTGTTACTCTCCGCCGCGCTGTATGCGGCCAGCCTCACCTGCGTGCAGGCGGCCCCTGCCCAGCCGATTGCCGATCCGGCCTTCGCCTCCGATGTGGTCGATCGCTATGCGAACCTGATATTTTACGGCAGCGGCGCAACGGGGATGGCCCTGGTGGCGATTGACGGCAATCAGCGCGTATTCCGCAGCTTTGGCGAAACGCGTCCGGGCAACAATGTCCACCCGCAGCTGGATTCGGTGGTGCGCATTGCCTCCCTGACCAAATTAATGACCAGCGAGATGCTGGTGAAACTGCTCGATCAAGGCGTGGTGAAGCTGAACGACCCGTTAAGCAAATACGCCCCGCCGGGCGCACGGGTGCCGACATACCAGGGCGCGCCTATTACGCTTGTCAATCTGGCTACCCACACCAGCGCCCTGCCGCGTGAACAGCCGGGCGGCGCTGCGCATCGTCCGGTGTTTGTCTGGCCGACCCGGGATCAGCGCTGGAACTGGTTATCGACGGCAACCCTGAAATCTACGCCAGGTTCACAGGCCGCCTACTCAAACCTGGCGTTCGATCTGCTGGCCGATGCACTGGGCACCGCTGCGGGTAAACCGTATGCCCAGCTGTTTGACGAGCAAATTGCCCGTCCGCTGGGGATGAAAGACACCACCTTTACCCCCTCTCCCGATCAGTGCAAGCGCCTGATGGTGGCAGAGAAAGGGGCCAGCCCGTGTAACAACACTCTTGCAGCGGTCGGCAGCGGCGGCGTTTACTCCACGCCAGGGGACATGATGCGCTGGATGCAGCAGTTCCTCTCGTCTGATTTCTATGCGCGCAGTAACCAGGCCGACAGAATGCAGACGCTGATTTATCAGCGTAACCAGTTAACGCGGGTGATCGGCATGGATGTGCCAGGCCGCGCGGATGCGTTGGGCCTCGGCTGGGTCTATATGGCGCCAAAAAACGGGCGTCCGGGCATTATTCAGAAAACCGGCGGTGGCGGCGGATTCATCACGTACATGGCGATGATCCCGCAGTCTAACGTGGGGGTATTCGTGGTCGTGACACGCTCGCCGCTCACGCGTTTCGTCAACATGAGCGACGGCGTCAACCAGCTGGTGGTGGAACTGAGCGAGAATAAACCGAAGGCGATCCCCACCTCTGGATAATTAATACTCCGCGGGCAAACGGTTGACGCTAACCAGTTTGCCCCTTTCCATCGTAATGTATTTGCCCTGCCGTAACGCTGCCAGCACCTCTGCCACGACTGAACGTGAAATCCGCGTGCGGCGCTGAATGTAGCTCATTACCCCAATCCGCATCCGTAACGTCTCATCCCACTGGGCCATATTCAGTAGCGTGGCGCGGATCTGGCTGTACGAGTTGTTGCCCACCAGCTGTTTGTCGCGGATCTCCATGACCCTGTGGTGCCAGGAGAGCCAGCAGAAGGCATCAGCCCATAAACCGGCCTGTTGGATCAGATTGCGGGCGCTGGCGGCAGGAAGGTAAAACCCGCTACAGGGGGATTGGGTTACCAGCTGATACTCTGTGCTGCAGCCCATCATGCCGGCATTAATTCCGAAGATATAAGGCGCGGCGACAATCTCGAAAAGCAAATCATCCGGCTGTCGGTAAATACTGAGTGAGCCTGACTGAAGCACTACCGTGCAGTAATTTTCTTCATTGCGAGCCTCAAACAGCGGAAGTTGGGCGGAGAGTTTGAACGGCGTGCTGTGTGCAGAGAAGCACTTTTCGAGCCGGGAGAATTCAGAAATAGGTTTTGCATACCGGTTCATGCAGGTCTCGAGTCATCTTTAACTGACGCTAAAAGCGGGGAGATATCTCTCCCCGCATCAGGCATGTTACCAGGTGTATTTCACACCGAGGTTGGCACCCCAGTTTTGATCAACATCACCACCACCGACGTAGGTCGCATCAGTGTAAGCACTGAAGTTTTTGGTGAAGCTGAACTGAGTACCCAGACCCACGCGTACAGCGGAGCCTTTCATACCGTTATCAATGTCATCGCCGTTGACGCTCGCATCTTCACCCGCATCGTCATAGACATATGCCAGTTTGAAGTACGGAGTCAGCGCCTGATCATCGCCATAACCGAAGGTGTAACCTGCGTCGATACCGGCTTCATAACGCATGCTGTCGTAAGACTGACTGCCCACGCGCATGTCGTTGCTCAGACGATAGTCGTCGCCAGACTGGAACAGGCCAGAAACGGCAGCATACGGCGTGATGTAACCGGAGGTGTTCGGTTTCCAGTCGTAGCCCAGTTTCAGCCCAAAGCCCCAGGCGTCGGTTGTGGTGTTGCCATCAACGTATTCGCCATTGCTCATGTTGGCAGTGAGATCGTTATTGAAGCGTGAGTAGCTCAGGGAGCTGTCGATGAAGACATCGTTAGCAAAGCGCGCCGCAGAGTACAGCATCGCGGTCTGGCTATCCTGATCCACCTGGCCGCTACGATCGCTCATATCGCCTTTGGCAAAGCCCGCAGCCGCACCCACAATCCAGTCGGCGTTGTTGCCAGCAATATGGCTATCCACACCCACCATGACGCCGGTGACGTCCTGATCGTAATGGATGGTGCCGTTATCACCGTCGAAATTACCGCCGAAGAAGTTCACCCATGCGCCACCGTTGTCTGTCAGGCCATGACGGCTGTTAGTCAGACGGTTAGCCAGAGCGTCCTGCTGCAGATGCCAGATGTTGGTATTAGCAGACGGAATGCTCAGCGCCATGTTGGCGTAGTCAGTCAGACGTTCCTGATGCAGTACTACGGTGTCGCCCTGCTGCTGCGCCTCGTAAGTGTAAGCACCGAGATCCGCTTTGTTGGCTGCGGTGAAGCTGGTGTGGGTATCCGCGTTGTTATCGTAAATGCGGATCACTTCTTTATTGTTGTAATCGGCAACGGAACCGGCACCGGTCGCGTTATCAATACGGACTTTATAGTTCCCGGAAACTTCACCATTAACCGCCAGGTGGCCATCGGAATTCAGGGCAATCACCCCGTAATCGTAATCGGCATGGTGGATGTCGTTGGTGATGTAACGGGCATTGCTCAGATCGGAATTGAAGACGTATTCACGGCTGGCAACGTTCAGCACACCGCCATCCGTCAGCACCATCTGGTGGGTGTCCACCTGGCCCAGACCCAGTGCCAGTTCTGCGCGGTTATCCACCGTAATGGTGTTGGCGTACAGTTCTGCTGTTTCTTCAGTCAGGGTAGCCTGGCTGCTGCTGTCGAGATACAGGCTATTCGTGGCAACGCCACCGGCATCACCGATGTTCAGGGTAGATGCATTGGTGAGCGTAATGCTGTCAGCCAGCAGACTGGAGTTTTCAACATTGACCTGCGAACGGTTATTCACTGTCAGCGCATCGATGTTGGATTGCTTACGGGTATCCCATTCAGAACCGTTATTCAGCGCAACATTGAAAATACCGCTCTGATAAACCTCATTGCCGACCAGATGGTTGTTGTCGTCGAAGGTGGAGCCTGGCCAGATGCTGTTTGGCGACAGGGTATGCAAGTCAACACCGCTGTAGCCGAGGCCATACATCTGCGCTGTGCCAATTGCATCCACGCTGGAGACGGCAGCACCGACCCATTTGCTGTGGTTGTCCAGGGTCAGATCCAGTCTGTCGGTACCATCCCAGCCGTTGGTGGTTGGGTTGTAGACGCCGTCAGCAGTGGTGTCGGTGGCAGGATCGCCATTCGGGTAGAAGTTGTTGTCGAAGGTACTGCTGAACAGCACATCGCCGGTCAAGGTAGAGTGATCGAAGTTAGCCGTCGTCTGCATTGCGTTATCCGCGCTGCTGGCCGCGACAATCAGAGCCGCATCATCCAACGCAGTGGCGTTGCCGTTGCCGTAATCGCTCGGTTTCGCCGACTGACCATAGAAACCTTCAGTGCCCAGATCGCTATACGCACCGGAAGTCACAACGGAATCATTGACCTGCAAAGTATTGGTAAAGACATGGCCGTTGTCTTCGATACCGGTGACGGAATCATACGGGGTGTTATCCAGCTGATGATAACCCTGCACCAGGGTGATCCCGGCAATGCGGGAGTTATTCTGGATAACGATGTCGGATTCTTCGTCGAGGGTAATGGCATTGCCCAGCGCGTGGGTATCCCAGTATTGCGTGGTGGTCTTGTCACCGTCCACGACATCGTAAGCGTAGTGCTCATAGGTATCGTTGATGGTGGAGTTGTCTACCGTCAGCTGAAAACGATCGAACTGCTGGTGCGCAGTGCCGTCCGTATTCAGGTTATCAGCACATTCCGTGGTCATGCACTCGGAGGTGATCATGCCGTTGATGGTGCTGTTGGAAATAGACAGTGCGTTTGCATAGCCGCCTGCGCCGTCATCCAGGTAGTAGGAAGAGATCACGCCGTTGACGGTTGACTTGTTGATGACAGGGTAGATATCGCCATCGTGCGTCGCGCTGGAGTAATTCCAGTCGGTATAGCCGTTATACCATGCCGCTGTGGCGGTATTATCGTAACCAAAGGTGTTATAGGTTGTACCCGAAATATCTTTTGCATTGGCCTGAGAAGCGATAGCCACCGTACAGGCTAATGCAAGTTGAGATACGACAAGTTTCTTTTTCCATGTTTGCATTGGGTCATCCCTCCTCAGGGACGTAAGCAAGTTTGTCCGTATATACAGTGCAAATATATTGCGAGGCGAATTATGCAGCCTCGCCACAAATTAGTTCAATAAATCCAGCCATTAAGTCCGAAATCAGACTGAATACAGAAATGGATATTTTAGGCATATTAAATAATAATTTAATTCAATAATTACAATAACTTAATATAAATAGTAAAAGACATACTAAAACGCGAAAGATCATTGAGACTGATAATACAAAAGCAATCAAGAAATATAATAAATAGATGCTACCAGGTTTATGTAATTTTTCATTTTTATATTTGGAGCTTTTACCAGAAAAACGAAAAAACGTTTCGAAAATGGATTAAGGCCATTCACACCTGAACTTATTTCAAGGTATTAAACCGACGTGAAAAATAATAAGATACCCTTTCCGCCCTGAATAGTGCGGGCTAAACGACAACTTTAGTAAAACAGACGATGAGCATTTCGGGTACACTGACCTTCTTTGATTCACACTCGTCAGGCATATCATGAACGATTTAATTGCTCGTCCCCGTCGTCTGCGCAAATCCCCGGCTCTGCGCGCGCTTTTCGAAGAGACAACACTGACCTTAAACGATCTGGTGTTGCCGATTTTTGTTGAAGAAGAGATCGATGACTACAAAGCCATCGACGCCATGCCGGGCGTCATGCGTATTCCAGAGAAACACCTGGCCCGCGAAATTGAGCGTATCGCCAACGCAGGCATCCGGTCGATCATGACCTTTGGCATCTCGCACCATACCGACGCCACCGGCAGCGATGCCTGGAAAGAGGATGGTCTGGTGGCGCGGATGTCGCGGATTGCCAAGCAGACGGTGCCAGAGATGATCGTCATGTCCGACACCTGCTTCTGCGAATACACCTCCCACGGCCACTGCGGCGTGCTGTGCGATCATGGCGTAGATAACGACGCGACCCTGCTCAACCTGGGCAAACAGGCTGTGGTTGCCGCCGCTGCGGGCGCTGACTTTATCGCCCCGTCTGCCGCAATGGATGGTCAGGTGCAGGCTATCCGCCAGGCGCTGGACGCCGCGGGCTTCACCGATACCGCGATCATGTCTTACTCCACCAAGTTTGCCTCGTCTTTCTACGGTCCGTTCCGCGAAGCGGCGGGCACTGCGCTGAAAGGCGATCGCAAAACTTACCAGATGAACCCGCTGAACCGCCGCGAAGCGATCCGTGAATCGCTGCTCGACGAAGCCCAGGGTGCCGACTGCCTGATGGTAAAACCGGCTGGCGCTTACCTGGACATCCTGCGTGATATCCGCGAGCGCACAACGTTGCCGCTGGGTGCCTATCAGGTGAGCGGTGAGTACGCGATGATCAAATTCGCCGCTCAGGCGGGCGCGATCGACGAAGAGAAAGTGATCCTTGAAAGTCTGGGCGCGATCAAACGTGCAGGCGCGGATCTGATCTTCAGCTACTTCGCGCTGGATCTGGCCGAGAAGAAAATTCTGCGTTAATCCGTATTGCCGGGTAGCGGCTTCGTCCTGCCCGGCCTACGACCTGGAACACAAGCTTCACTCCTCTGCAATACAACCGACATCTGCCGCTTCTACTGTCTGAGCAGGACAGCAGGAGGTGCCACCATGTTTAGTCTCGACAGCGTTCTTGATGACCTTTGGCCGCAGGCGAGGCCTGCCCCCTGGCAAAAAAGGCTGTTAAAGAAGTTATTCCACGAAGAAGAGTTCCGGCAGTTTGCCGCCGACCACCGCCACCTGAAAGGGCTGGATATGGTGGAGCAGGTTCTGGAACATCTCGATATCCTCTGCACCCTTCCGGCTCACGACCTCGAACAGATCCCCGCTCACGGCCCGCTCATTGTGATGGCTAACCATCCTACCGGTACGCTGGACGGGCTGGCGCTGCTGTATGCCGTCTCCCGCGTGCGCCGCGATGTAAAGGTGGTGACCAACCGCATGCTGACGCATCTGGAGCCGCTAAGCTCGCTGTTTATCCCGGTGGATAACATCGGCGGGCGGATGGCGAAATCGTCGTTCACCCTGATGGAGCAGCATCTGCAACATGCCGGCGTGCTGATCTTCTTCCCGGCGGGGGAAGTCTCCCGCCCGACGCGCACTGGGATCCGCGATAAAAAGTGGCACCCTGGCTTTATCAAGCTGGCGGGCAAATTTCGCGCGCCGCTGCTGCCGGTCAACATCCACGCCCGCAACAGCCTGCTGTTCTATGCCAGCACCTTGCTCGCCCCGAACCTGTCGATGCTGCTGCTGATGCAGCAGATGTTTCGCCGCCGCCACAGCCGCCTGCCGGTCAAAATCGGCCAGCAGATTGGCTGGAGTCACTGGTTCAGCCCCACACTTTCCCCACGGGAGATGGCCGAGCAGTGCCGCCAGCACGTACTGCGTCTCGGCAAGGGGCTGCCGGGGATATTCAAAACCGAATCTGCCATTGCGCGACCGGAAGACCGGGCGACCCTGAAGCGCGAGCTGGCGCAGGCGGAATCTCTGGGTACCACCGTCGATGGCAAAACCATCTATCTGTGGCAGCGTAACGGCCAGGAAGAGGCCCCGATCCTGCGCGAGTTGGGGCGTCTGCGGGAGATTGCCTTTCGCGCGGTGGGGGAAGGCAGCGGGAAGCGCCGCGACACCGACAGCTTTGATGATGACTACCTGCACCTGATTTTGTGGGATGACGAGGATCTGGAGATCGTCGGCGCCTACCGCTTTATCCCGACGGCGATGCGGGAGCCGGAGGCGCTGTACAGCTACAGCCTGTTCCACTACGACGACAAAATGCGGGATATCCTTGAACATGGCATTGAACTGGGGCGCAGCTTTATTCAGCCGCGTTACTGGGGACGGCGCGGGCTGGACTACCTGTGGTCCGGGATTGGCGCTTATCTGGCGCGCTATCCGCACTATCGCTACCTGTTCGGCCCCGTCTCCATTTCCGGTGGATTACCGCCCGCAGCGCGGGATCTGCTGGTGGCCTTTTACCGGCTTTGGTTCCCGGCAACGCACCCGTTGGCCGCCTCGCGCCGCCCCTATCCCGCCTCGTTACCCGAGGTGCTGGCGCAGTTTGGGGGGGAAGATTATGTAGAGGATCTGACCCGTCTGAAATCGCTGCTCGGCAATCTGGGATGCGGCATCCCGCCGTTATATAAGCAGTATTCCGAGCTATGCGAGCCAGGCGGCGTACAGTTTATCGATTTTGGCAGCGACCCGTCGTTTAACAATTGCGTGGATGGGCTGGTGCTGGTGGACTTGTGCTATCTGAAGGCGAACCGCTATCAGCGGTATATAGAGGCGCATTTACAACCCTCACCCCAGCCCTCTCCCTAAAAGGGAGAGGGTGAAAACCACCGCGTCTGACAGTCCGCTGGCCCATTTGGGCAGAAGGTAAAAACCGCGTCGGACAGCCCCCTCCCCCCTTTGGGAGAAAGTGAAAACCGCGTCGGACGGTCCCCTCACCCCTTTGGGGAGAGGATGAAAACCGCGTCTGACAGTCCCCTCGCCCCTTTGGGGAGAGGGTGAAAACCGCGTCTGGCAGTCCCCACCCTCCTTTAGGGAGAGGGTGAAAACCGCATCGGACGGTCCCCCGCCCCTTTGGGAAGAGGGTGAAAACCGTGTCGGGCAGTCTCCTCGCTCCTTTGGGGAGAGGGTGAAAACCGTGTCGGGCAGTCTCCTCGCTCCTTTGGGGAGAGAGTGAAAAATGCATCGGACGGTCCCCTCGCCCCTTTGGGGAGAGGGTGAAAACCGCATCGGACGGTCCCCTCGCCCCTTTGGGGAGAGGGTGAAAACCGCGTCGGACAATCCCCTCGCCCGTTTGGTGAGAGGCTGATAGCCGCATCGGACGGTCCCCTCGCCCCTTTGGGGAGAGGGTTAGGGTGAGGGGATCAGGGCGCACGATAAAAAGGCTTATCCCCTAAAATCGTTGCCCGCTGCATAATCCGTCGCTGCGGCAGATAATCTGCATTCGCGTAATGCTGCGTCACCCGGTTATCCCAGATCGCCAGATCGTTCTCCTGCCAGCGCCAGCGCACCTGAAACTCCGGTTTGGTGATGTGCGCAAACAGGAACCCCAGCAGGGCCTCGCTCTCTTTCTCACTCACATCCACAATCCGCGTGGTGAACCCTTCGTTAACGAACAGCGCCTGCTTGCCGCTGACCGGATGGGTGCGCACAACCGGATGCAGCAGCGGGGGATGTTTTGCCACCGCCTCCCGCCAGCGCTGATGCTCCTCTTCCGTTTTACGGTACTTATACTCCGGGAAGGATTTTTTGAAATCATGCTCCGCCCGCAGGCCGCTCAGCAGCTGGCGGAGCGGCGCGGATAACGCCTCAAACGCGGCGATCCCGCTGGCCCACAGGGTGTCGCCGCCGCTGTCCGGCAGCTGTTTGGCCGCGAGGATCGCCCCGGCGGGCGGCGTGTCAATAAAGGTGACATCGGTGTGCCAGTTATCGTTGTCCGGCGGGTTATCGTTGTGGGTATCCAGCACGATAATTTCCTCCACCCCTTCGGCGTGCGGGTAGACCGGATGGATATGCAGATCGCCAAAACGAAGCGCCAGGGCGCGCTGCTGGTGGGGCGTGATCGCCTGCTCCCGCAGGAACACCACCTGATGGCGTAGCACCGCGTGATAGAGCTGCTCAAACTGGTTATCACTTAATGGTCGGGTGACATCCAGGCCGGAAATCTGTGCGCCAATGTACGGCCCCAGCGGGGTAATAGTCAGACGTTCACTCATTGTCTCTCTCCATGCCAGGGTGTCAGGCGGCGCTGTAGCGCACGCAGCCCCAGTTCTAATCCGAAGGCAATCACGGCGATCACCATGATCCCGGCCAGTACCACGTCCGTCGCCAGGAACTCCCCCGCCGACTGAACCATAAAACCTAACCCGCGCGTCGCGGCGATCAGTTCAGCCGCCACCAGCGTCGACCAACCAACCCCGAGTCCGATACGCAACCCGGTCAGGATCTCCGGCAGCGCGCCGGGTAAAATCACAAACCACAGCACCTGGGCACGACTCGCCCCCAGCGACTGCGCCGCCCGGATCCGCACCTGCTGGGCGCTTTTGACCCCCGCCATCGCCGACATCGCCACCGGGGCGAAAATCGCCAGGTAGATCAGCAGGATCTTCGAAGTCTCACCGATGCCAAACCAGATCACCATCAGCGGCAGATAGGCCAGCGGCGGCACCGGGCGATACAATTCGATCAGCGGATCAAGAATGCCGCGCACCGTCGGGCTTAAGCCCATCGCAATACCTACCGGGATACCGAGGATCACTGCCGCCAGCAGCGCCACCAGAATGCGTCCGAGGCTGGCGGCCAGGTGCTGCCACAGCGTGGCGTCCATAAACCCCTCTGGACCGGCGATAGTGAAGAGTTTCACCAGCACCTGGCCCGGCGGCGGCAGGAACAGCGGGCTAATCCACTGCTGTGCGGCCACCGCCCACCACACGGCGAGCAGCACCAGCAGGGTGCCGACGCTGAGCGTTAACTGGCGGGAGAAGGGCCAGCGTAAGGTCAGGCGTTTACGCGCGGTTTTATCACTCACCACAATGCTCATGAGAAGGCCTCCCGCTGTTCAAACACGCGGCTCAGTACGTATTCGCGCTGGGCGATAAAGTGAGGATCGGACTTGATGCTGCGCACCGGCTCCCCTGCGACAAAGCGGCGGGCAAAGCTGAGCGGCAGACGCTCCTGCACCCGTCCCGGTCCCGGCGAGAGCAGCACCAGTTCGGTGGCCATAAACACCGCTTCTTCGATATCATGGGTGATCAGCAGCACCTGTTTGCCGGTTTCATGCCACAGGCGCAGCAGCAGGGTTTGCATCTGCTCGCGGGTAAAGGCATCCAGCGCCCCGAAGGGTTCATCCAGCAGCAACAGCTGCGGATTCGCCGCCAGCGCCCGGGCAATGCCGACGCGCTGACGCTGGCCACCGGAGAGTTGCCAGATAAAGCGTTTTTCCGCCCCTTCCAGGCCCACTTTTTTCAGCATTTCCCGGGCAATCGCCAGCCGCTCATCCCGTGATTTGCCCGCCAGTTGCAGGCCGAAGGCGACGTTCTCCTGCACGTTGCGCCACGGCAGCAGCCCTTCATTCTGGAAGACCACGCCGCGCTCGGCGCCGGGGCCTTCCACCTTTTTACCGGCCAGTTGAATGGTGCCGTGCTGCCAGGGTACAAACCCGGCGATCAGATTCAGCAGCGTGGTCTTCCCACAGCCGGACGGGCCGAGCACTACCAGCAGCTCGCCGTTGTCCAGCGTCAGGTTGATATCGTCCAGCGCAGGCTTGCCAGCGTAATCGGCGTACAGATTTGTAATAGTCAGCATACGGCCCCCTTACTTCACAAAGCGGTCGGTCACGTACTGGCTGTAGTCAGCCGCCACCGCGGGCACTTTGCCCTGCTCTTTCAGGAAGCCTGCGGTATCGATAATCGCTTTATTCACCGGCCCCGCCAGTTGTTGCTGCTGCTGGGCAGGCGTCAGATAGGTATTGCCTTTTACCAGCCCCGGTACGTCGGCCTCCGGCACGCCGCTCAGACGGGCAAGTTTCTCCAGATTGTCTGGCTTTTTCAGCCATTCATCCGGGTTGGCAATGTAGGGTTGCTGGGCGTCAATGGCGCTTTTGGCGAAGGCTTTCACCACCTCCGGGTGTTTTTCGGCAAAATCTTTGCGCACGACCCAGACATCCAGGGTCGGCGACCCCCACTGGCCCACCTGGGCGGAGTCGGTCAGCACACTGCCGTCTTTCTCCAGTTCATTTACCGCAGGCGACCAGACGTAAGCCCCGTCAATATCGCCCCGCTGCCAGGCGGCGATAATGGCCGGTGGTTGCAGGTTGATAATCTCTACCTGCCCCGGCTTGATGTTCCAGTGCTTCAGGGCGGCGAGCAGGCTGTAGTGGGTGGTAGAGATAAAAGGCACCGCAATGCGTTTGCCGATCAGATCTTCAGGTTTAGTGATATTTTTCTTCACCACCAGCGCTTCGGAATTGCCGAGCTGCGAGGCCAGCAGGAAGACTTCGATGGGCACCTGCTGACTGGCCGCAACCGCCAGCGGGCTGGAGCCGAGATTACCAATCTGTACGTCGCCGGAGGCCAGCGCCCGCACAATGCTGGCGCCGCTGTCGAACTTACGCCAGTCCACTTTAGCGCCGCTCGTTTTCTCAAAGGTTTTATCCGCCTGCGCCACTTTCGCCGGTTCCGCTGAGGTTTGATACGCGACGGTGACCTCCACCGCCTGCGCCTGAACGGCCCACAGCGCCAGTGCGCCAAATAAGGTAAACCGCGATGAAATTGCCATAATGTCTGCTCCCCTCTGTTGTTATGAGGGCAGTATTTCTGGCGGCGGAATTTTGATAAAGGAATTAAAAAGCATCGTTAATGCCGAATCGTTTTTAGAAAAAAAGCGGCAATAGATAGTGAATTTTGTGCGGTTTGTTTTGCCCGGCGGCGCTGCGCTTACCAGCACTATTGCAATTTTGTTACATTCGTTACATAACCGCAGGCATGGGATTGCCAGATAAGCATTGACAGGCATCATAGGTAAATTATTCCGCAAAGGTAATTGTGATGATCAAAGTGGTGCTGGTGGACGATCACGTGGTGGTGCGTTCCGGGTTCGCCCAGCTGTTAAATCTGGAAGAAGATCTGGTTGTCGAAGGCCAGTACACCAGCGCCGCCGAGGCCTGGCCCGCCCTCACCCGCGATGCCATCGACGTGGCGGTGCTTGACGTCGCCATGCCTGATGAAAACGGCCTGAGCCTGCTCAAACGCCTGCGCCAACAGCGCCCGGGGTTCCGCGCCATTATCCTCAGCATCTACGACACGCCCGCCTTTGTGCAGAGCGCCCTGGACGCCGGGGCCAGCGGCTACCTCACCAAACGTTGCGGCCCGGAGGAGTTAGTGCAGGCGGTGCGATCCGTCGGGATGGGTGGCCATTATCTGTGTGCCGATGCGGTCAAAGCCCTGCGCGGCGGTGAACCGGTGTCGCAGGCGCTGGCGGCGCTGACCCCGCGTGAGAAAGAGGTGTTCGAGCTGCTGGTTCAGGGCGAAAGCGTGAAGGAGATAGCCTTCAAACTCGAACTGAGCCACAAGACCGTCCACGTCCACCGCGCCAACGTGCTGGGCAAACTGCAGTGCAACAGCACCATCGAACTGGTGCATTTTGCCCTTGATCACCAGCTGTTGACCGGCCACTGATGCGACGCTCCCTGCGCCACATCATCCTCTCGCTGTTTATTATGCTGGCCTGGGGCACCGGCTGGCTGATGCTGTGGACGCTCAGTTTTTACCTCACCCACAACGGGCAGCAGGCGGCGCTGTTTTTGCCGCAGGGCGTTTATCTGGCGCTGCTGATCGTGCTGGCACGCCGTTTCTGGCCCGCGTTGATCCTTCCCCCGCTGGCCGCCATGCTCTGGCTACAGGGGGAACAACTCCTGACCCATCACCTGATGCTGGGGGTGCCGCTGGTGGGCACCGTCAGTGCGTGGCTGGCGCAGCGCTACTGGCACCGCTTTCCGCTCTACTGGCAGCGCCTGTCGCTGCTGATCGCCGCGGTAACCCTCAACGCGCTGCTCCAGACGCTGATTCTGGCACCGTTTCTCGCCAGCCCGACCACGTTGCTGGCGCTGGCCTCCTTTACCGGCGGCGTGCTGCTGACGCCGTTCGTCTATCTGGTGTTTGAGTTTTTACGCCAGCAGCACCGCTATCATCTGCTCGGGCTTGATACC
This sequence comes from Leclercia sp. 1548, assembly GCF_050435045.1. NCBI lineage: Bacteria > Pseudomonadati > Pseudomonadota > Gammaproteobacteria > Enterobacterales > Enterobacteriaceae > Leclercia > Leclercia sp. 1548. Next base: position 249,412 of record NZ_JBNDJP010000006.1, read on the forward strand.
AGCAACCCGCCCCTGCGCACTTCGCTGATCATCTGGTGCAGCCTGTTCTTTATTATCGGTATCGGCACCCAGATGGTGCTCTCCCCCGCCCTGGAGCGGCTGCTGCTGATCGTAGTATTTCTGCCCAACGTGGTGATGGCGTGGAAGTTCGGCTGGCAGGGCGGCGTGCTCTCCGGGCTGCTGGGCAGCATGATGATCACCATCGCCCGCCAGGTGGGGGTGGGGTTCAGCGACTTGCTGGAGCTGGAGATCTTCCTCGCCACCCAGTCGCTGCTGGGGATCGGGCTGGGGATCGCCATCAGTCGCCAGCAGCATCTGGCGATGAACCTCGATCATTACCGCCGTCGGCTGGAGGCGGAACTCCAGGCGCGTCGCGAACTGACGGAAAAGCTGATCCACACCGAAGAGGACACCCGCAAACACCTGGCCCGCGAGCTGCACGACGAGATTGGTCAGAACATCACCGCCATTCAAATCCAGTCCCAGCTGGTGAAGCGGGCGGGCGACACGCCGCAGGCCTTAGAGGCGGCCGGGCAGATCAACGAGCTGGCCCGGCGCATCCATCACTCCACCCGGCAATTGCTGCGCCAGCTTCGCCCGCCGGTGCTGGATGAACTCTCCTTAAAGGAGGCGCTGCACCACCTGGTGAATGAGTTCGCCTTTGCCGAGCGCGGGATCCACTGCCGGTTTGATTATCAACTGCCTGGCCCGCCCCAGAGTGAAACCCTGGTCTTTACCCTCTATCGCCTGCTGCAGGAGTTGCTGAATAACGTCAGCAAACACGCCGATGCCAGCGAGGTCAGCGTCCTGCTCTGTCAGCACGACAATCAGCTGCGCCTGGAGGTGCGGGATAACGGCAGCGGCATCAGCCCGCAGCAGATGCCCGGTTTTGGTATTCAGGGGATGCGCGAGCGCGTGCATGCTCTCGGCGGGGAAATGACGCTGGAGTCGCAGGGCGGCACCCGCGTAATTGTTAACCTGCCCACAATTTTGCAACAAACACACCGCTAACCAGGAAAAAGTCTTAGTCACGCCAGACTTTCTCTCATCCCTTTTTCGTCGCGCTTTCATACAGTCATCTCAAATGGAGAACGCCATGCCCGCACTGTCAGCTGAACAGGTTACTCAACGCTACCGTCGGCTTCGCCCGAAACTGCTGATCTGCATGGTGATAGGTTACGCCGCGTTTTACCTGACGCGTAAAAGCCTCAACTACATCCTGCCTGCTTTGCAGATGGATCTGGGGTTGAGCAAAAGCGACATCGGCCTGATCGGGTCGCTGTTTTATCTGAGCTATGGCCTGTCGAAATTTGCCGCCGGACTGTGGCATGACAGTAAAGGTCAGCGGGCATTTATGGGTATCGGCCTGATGGCAACCGGGGTGCTGAACGTGCTGTTCGCCTTCGGCGACTCGCTGCCGCTACTGCTGTTTATCTGGACGCTGAACGGCTTCTTTCAGGGATGGGGATGGCCGCCCTGCGCAAGATTGCTCACCCACTGGTATTCGCGTAACGAGCGCGGCTTCTGGTGGGGATGCTGGAACACCTCTATCAACATCGGCGGGGCCATTATTCCGCTGATCTGTGCCTTTGCCGCCCATCGCTGGGGCTGGCAGGCAGCGATGCTGACACCGGGGATCATCAGTATCGTGCTCGGCCTGTGGCTGACCACACAACTGCGGGGCACACCGCAGGAAGAGGGTCTGCCAACGGTGGGCGAGTGGCGCAACGATCCGCTGGAGTTGCGCCAGCAACAGCACAGCCCGCCGATGGGGCTGTGGCAGATGTTACGCACTACCATGCTGCAAAACCCGATGATCTGGCTGCTCGGGGCGTCGTATGTGCTGGTGTATCTCATCCGCATCGCCCTCAACGACTGGGGCAACATCTGGCTGGCGGAGAGCCACGGCGTCAACCTGTTAAGCGCCAACGCCACGGTGATGCTGTTTGAAGTGGGCGGTTTGCTCGGGGCGCTGTTTGCAGGCTGGGGATCGGATCTGCTGTTCAGCGGCCAGCGGGCGCCGATGATTTTGCTGTTTACGCTGGGGCTGATGGTGTCGGTGGCTGCCCTGTGGCTGGCGCCGGTTCACCACTACGCCCTGCTGGCAATGTGCTTTTTTACGGTGGGATTTTTTGTCTTTGGTCCGCAGATGCTGATCGGCCTTGCCGCCGTGGAGTGCGGACACAAGCAGGCAGCAGGGTCGATTACCGGTTTTCTTGGCGTGTTCGCTTATCTGGGGGCCGCGCTGGCCGGGTGGCCGCTGTCACAGGTTATCGAACGCTACGGCTGGTCGGGGATGTTCAGTTTGCTCTCGATTGCCGCCGTGCTGATGGGTTTACTCCTGATGCCGCTGCTGATGGCGGGCATCACCGCTTCTCGCAGTCACATAACGTCATAACAAGGGCTGAATAATGAAAACAACGCTTCTCTCTACCCTCATTGCTTCCGGGATCGCGCTGGCCACCTTAACCGGTGCCGCACAGGCCAAAGGCCGTCTGGTGGTTTACTGTAGCGCCACCAACGAAATGTGCGAAGCCGAAACCAAAGCGTTTGGCGACAAATACGACGTCAAAACCTCGTTTATCCGCAACGGCTCCGGCAGCACGCTGGCGAAAGTGGATGCCGAGAAGAAAAACCCGCAGGCTGACGTCTGGTACGGCGGTACCCTGGATCCCCAATCCCAGGCCGGTGAAATGGGGCTGTTGCAGCCGTACAAGTCGAAGAATCTGGAGCAGATCATGGAGAAATTCCGCGATCCGGCGAAGGTGAAAGGCAACCTCTCTTCCGCAGTCTACGTGGGTATTCTGGGCTTCGGCGTCAACACCCAGCGCCTGAAAGAGAAGAACCTGCCGGTGCCACAGTGCTGGAAAGATCTGACCAAACCGGAATACAAAGGCGAAATCCAGATTGCCGATCCGCAAAGCTCCGGCACCGCCTACACCGCGCTGGCGACGTTCGTCCAGCTGTGGGGTGAAGATCAGGCCTTCGACTACCTGAAACAGCTCAACGGCAACGTCTCCCAGTACACCAAATCCGGTATTGCCCCGGCGCGTAACGCCGCTCGCGGTGAAACGGCCATCGGCATTGGCTTCCTGCACGACTACTCGCTGGAAAAAGAGCAAGGCGCGCCGCTGGAGTTGATCTCGCCGTGCGAAGGCACCGGGTATGAAATCGGCGGCGTGAGCATTCTGAAAGGCGCACGTAACGAAGAGAACGCTAAGCTGTTCGTGGACTGGGTGCTGTCAAAAGAGGCGCAGGAACTGGCGTGGAAGCAGGGTAAGTCCTATCAGATCCTGACCAATACCACCGCCGAGACCTCGCCGAACTCGCTGAAGCTGGATGACCTGAAACTCATCAGCTACGACATGGATAAGTACGGCTCCACGGACGTGCGTAAGGCGCTGATCAATAAGTGGGTTAGCGACGTGAAGATGGGTAAATAAGCCCACGACGCAGTCAATGCCGGGTGGCGGTTGCGCTCACCCGGCCTGTACATTCCTCAACACCGGAATCTCTATGTCACAGACACTCGCTCTTCATCCCGTGAAAAAACGGGATGCGGTCTTCCTTTGGGTTTTCGTTGGCTGGCTGGCCTTTGCCCTGCTGCCGAGCTGGAGCCTGGATTATGGCCTGCTGGAATCCACCGGCGACGAGATCCTCGATGCCTATAGCTGGTCGCACTTTAACGTCAGCTGGCTGTGGTATCTGCTCCCCACTCTGCTGCTGGTACGTCCTTTCAGGGAAGCGAAGCGCGAAAAGCGCAGCCGCCACTACCTCGACGCTGGCTGGGCGCTGCTGTGCATGGCCTTTGTGGTCATCAGCGCCATCCTTGAAGGGCGCGGTTTAGGCTATGCCACCATCGTGCTGTTTGTGGCGCTGGGGGCGATCATGACGCTGGCCCTGACCCGTCTTGAGTGGCTGGGGGGCGACCGCTTTGTGATTGGCTCGCTGATCGCCATCGTCGCGCTGATCGGCATCTTTATCGTCTGGCCGAGCATCGCCATCTTTATCCCGATGTTCACCAACGACGCAGGGGAATTCGCCCCGCTGGCATTTATGAATGTGCTGTCGCAGTCGCACATCATTCAGGTGATCATCAACTCGATCCTGCTCTCCATTGCGGTGGGTATCGGCTGTACCTTCTTTGGCCTGGTGCTGGCGATCTACACCACCCGCATCGCCAGACGCAGCGCCATTATTGGCCGCATCTTCTCGATCCTGCCGATCGTCACCCCGCCGTTCGTGGTGGGCCTGGGCGTGACGCTGATGATGGGGCGCTCCGGCTACGTCACTGAACTGATGGTTGACTGGTTTGGCTTAACCAACACCAACTGGCTGTACGGGTTTACCGGCATCTGGCTGGCGCAGGTGCTGGCCTTCACCCCGATGGCGTTTATGATCCTCGATGGCGCGATCAAGACCATTCACCCGTCGCTGGAAGAGGCTTCGTATACCCTGCGCGCCAGCCGCTGGCAGACCTTTAACGGCGTCTTTGTCCCGCTGCTGAAACCGGCGCTGGCGAACGCCTTTTTGATCGTGATTGTGCAGTCGCTGGCCGACTTCAGTAACCCGCTGGTGCTGGGGGGCAACTTCGACGTGCTGGCCACGCAGATCTACTTCTATATCACCGGTTCTCAGCTGGATTACCAGGCGGCGAGCACCCTGGGCGCCTTCCTGCTGCTGTTCTCGCTGCTGGTGTTCTGCATCCAGTATATGTGGATCGGCAAACGTTCTTACGTGACCGTCTCCGGCAAGTCCTATCGCGGCGACGTGCAGCCCCTGCCGGTGACGCTGGTGTGGAGCGTGATCGCCCTGCTGGCGGTGTGGATCGCCTTTAACGCCCTGCTCTACGGCAGCATTTTCTACGGCAGCTTTACCGTCAACTGGGGGGTGGATTACACCCTGACGCTGGATAACTTTATCAAGCTGTTCGGCCAGGGGATGAGCGACGGCGCATGGCCTTCGCTGCTCGACACCCTGCTGTACGCCGGGATCGCCGCACCGATCACCGCCGCCTTCGGTTTACTGATCGCCTGGATCGTGGTGCGCCAGCAGTTCAAAGGCAAAAAGACCATCGAGTTCACCACCATGCTGTGCTTTGCCGTTCCGGGCACCGTGGCGGGCGTGTCGTACATTCTGGCCTTTAACAGCGCGCCGGTGTACCTCACGGGCACCGCCGCCATCGTCATTATCTCAATGGTGATGCGTAACGTGCCGGTGGGTATTCGCGCCGGGATCGCGGGTCTGGGTCAGATCGACAAATCGCTGGATGAAGCCTCACTCAGCCTGCGGGCCGGGTCGCTGCGTACCATTACCCACATCCTGCTGCCGCTGCTGCGTCCGGCCATTTTGTCGGCGCTGATCTACAGCTTTGCGCGTGCCATTACCACCGTCAGCGCCATTGTGTTCCTGGTCACCCCGGATACCCGGGTAGCCACGGCTTACATCCTGAACCGCGTGGAAGATGGCGAATACGGCGTGGCGATTGCCTACGGCTCGATCCTGATTGTGGTCATGCTGGCGATCATTTTCCTCTTTGACTGGCTGATCGGTGAGGCGCGTATCTCCCGTTCTAAAGCCAAAAACCAGGCGTAACACTATGACTCAGAAACATTTTGTTGAACTGCGTAACGTGACCAAGCGCTTTGGCGCGAACACGGTGATTGAAAACATCAACCTGGCGATCCCGCAGGGAGAGATGGTGACGCTGCTCGGCCCTTCCGGCTGCGGTAAAACCACGGTACTGCGTCTGGTCGCCGGGCTGGAAAAGCCCACCAGCGGGCAGATCTTTATCGACGGCGAGGACGTGACCCACAGCTCCATTCAGCAGCGTGATATCTGCATGGTGTTCCAGTCTTACGCCCTGTTCCCGCACATGTCGCTGGGCGAGAACGTCGGCTACGGCCTGAAGATGCTCGGCGTACCGCGTGGGGAGATCAAAACCCGCGTCAAAGAGGCGCTGGCGATGGTGGACCTGGAAGGCTTTGACGATCGCTATGTGGATCAGATCTCCGGCGGCCAGCAGCAGCGCGTGGCGCTGGCCCGGGCGCTGATCCTCAAACCGAAAGTGCTGCTGTTCGATGAGCCGCTGAGTAATCTTGATGCCAACCTGCGTCGCAGCATGCGCGACAAGATCCGCGAGCTGCAAAAGCAGTTCAACATTACGTCGCTGTACGTCACCCACGATCAGAGCGAGGCCTTTGCGGTCTCGGACACCGTGCTGGTGATGAACAAGGGCAACATTATGCAGATTGGCTCCCCGCAGGATCTCTATCGCCAGCCCGCGTCGCGCTTTATGGCGAGCTTTATGGGCGATGCCAACCTGTTCCCGGCCAGCTTCAGCCACGAGTCTGTGGCGATCCACGGCTACCGCCTGCCCCGTCCGCTGCACTTTGCCGCCCAGGGAACCGGCACCGTGGGCGTGCGCCCGGAGGCGATCACCCTGAGCCAGCACGGCGACGAGAGCCAGCGCTGCGTGATCCGCCACGTCGCCTATATGGGGCCGCAGTATGAGGTGATTGTCGAGTGGCACGGGCAGGAGATTTTGTTGCAGGTGAATGCCACACGTCTGCAACCGGATGTCGGGGAGGCCTATTACCTGGAAATTCATCCGTACGGGATGTTTGTGCTGGCGGATGCAGCCTAGGTTGTACTCCCTTTCCATTCAGGAGGAGATACCGCGTGCCGCTCATGCGGCACGCGGTAGTTCAATATGCTTTTCCGTTCGGATTTTATCACGCCATAAGCTAGCTGCGGCGGTTTCTCAGTTCTTCGAGCCGCGCTCTTCTCCTGTTTTCTCTCTGGCTTTCAGCTATTCCAACAGATGCCTCATTCTGCCGTTGCACCTGAACGCCGCCACTGCAGGTGCGGCGGTAGTTACGATGAGCGGTGAGAATTTCGGAATGCACGTGTTGGGTGTAGTGAGATGAGCGTCCGCTATGAGCGAGGAGCGATCAAAACAGAGATGATTATTCGACAACGATTACGTCCAGTTCCGGTTGTTTGTAGTCAAGGGCACAACTCCTTTACCGCTACCCCGTTTGCACGGAGTAGCCAACATCTAAGCAGGCTTGCGAATATTAAGTTCATACACCACACATGGCACATCGTAATGCTGCTCTATGGCTTTGTAAGTCATACCTAACCTCTGCATCACACGCTGCGAGGGGATATTTGCAGGATCGGCAACAGCAACCAGATAAGTTGCTCCTACCTTTTCCGCCGCGTAATCAACGATCGCTTGAGCTGCCTCTGTTGCATAGCCCTTGCCATTGTGTTCCGGCACGAGACGCCAGCCAATCTCTAATGGTGCGCCATCCACGTTTGCCAGATGCTGGAGGCATGCTGCACCAACGATCATCCCAGAGGACTTCTCTTTGATAGCCCACCATGAGAAGTTGTACTTATCCCAACGTGCCTGGACTCTTCTGATACCTTCCCAGGTTTCTTCGGGCGTTTTAACGATACCTCCGGTGATATAACGCATCACACTGGCATCACTATCCATTACCCTCAAGCCTTCGTAATGAGAGTCATCATAGGGTTCAAGCTTTAAACGGGGTGTTTCTAAATCCATCTACTTTGCCTCGCACTTGAAGATATGACTTTCGGTGAACTTATCCCAATAACTCAACATAACACAATGTAAACAACGTCGGCTTCTGGCAGAGAGTGGACAAAATGATTAAGTAGAGGTCCGCTATGAGCGAACAACGGACTTTCAAAGAGGATGACTGTAAAATCATTCAGGAAAAAGCTTAAGCCGAAAGGTTTGTTCATTACACGGAAAACGTTCATGCGCGAAGATTTTAATGACTATCTTGCGTTCCTTGCTGTCGCGCAGGAACGGAGTTTTACCAGAGCTGCTGCACGGCTGAATATTTCTCAATCAACGCTGTCTCACATTATCAGACGTCTTGAGGAAAGGCTCGGTATGCGGCTACTGATGCGTACAACGCGCAAAGTGGCGCCCACCGATATCGGTGAAAAACTTATGGCCGCGCTTGAACCGCGCCTCAACGCCATAGAAACAGATATCTCTGACCTGCTTCGTTTTCGCGACACACCTGCGGGAACGGTAAGGCTCACGGTTTCAGACCACATGCTGCATGAGTACATCTGGCCGGCTCTGGCCCCGGTCCTTAAACATTATCCTGATATTCAGGTCGAACTGTCCCAGCAAAACGGCTTTATCGATATTGTTGAGGGGCGCTTTGATGCTGGAGTCCGGCTAGGGGATGATGTGGTCAAGGATATGATAGCTGTCAGGATTGGGGCTGACTGGCGGCCTGCCGTAATTGGATCTCCGGACTACCTTGCCAGAGCCGGTAAACCTTCACACCCTTCAGAACTGGCTGGTCATAACTGCATCAATATCAGACATTCCGGGGCCGGGCAGCTGTACGCATGGGAGTTTGAGAAAGGGGATGAGAAACTGAACATGAAAGTTCAGGGTCAGCTGATATACAGCAGCGTTTATCCGATGCTCACGTCCGTTGAGGCTGGGTATGGACTGGCATATGTTCCGGATAATCTGGCCGAACCCGGGATAAAGCAGGGGAAGTGGGAGAGAGTGCTTGAGGACTGGAGCCCTGTTTTCAAGGGCTATCATCTTTATTATCCCAGCCGGCGACAGATGTCGCCGGCACTGAAAGTTATTATTGATGCCTTACGCATCCCTTCGGCGGGTTAGGCGGCCTGTCTGGCATTCATTTTCCTGCCAGTGAGCGACGCCCGGGCAGGACGGCAATAATGGCAGAGGCTACCAGCAGGGCGGTGGCGAGCATGAAGGTGCTGACCCAGCCCTGGTGATCAAATAATTCGCCGCCAGTGAATGCGCCCATTGTAATGGCGAACTGAATCAGGGCGACCATTAGGGCACCGCCAGCCTCCAGTTCATTCGGAATAATCCGGGTCATCCAGGTATTCCATACGACAGGAATGGGAGTCACAAGTATGCCCCATACCAGAAGCAATGCTCCTGTGGCGGCGGGTATGTGTCCCAGCCCCGTGAGCAGACCTGCGACGATCGCCAGGCCCGCCGGTAAACCGGTGAGAGCTGGCAGCAGATTATCCCTGACAAAAAAACCTGAGATCAGCGTTCCCGTCAGACCTGCGATGCCTACGCCCAGCAGGAACAGGGAAATCATGTTGATGCCCAGTCCAGTGACGCTTTCGAGGAAAGGACGCAGGTAAGTGGACAGCGAGAACTGTCCCATGAAGGCAAGCGTCACGGCAATCATGCCCAGGGCGAATGTCCGGCTGCGTAACAGGGATGCTATCTGTCTTATGCTGGTATCACGTTGCGGCGGCAGTTTCGGTATGACGACCATCTGCCATATCAGGCAGATCACGCCCGCAGGTACCACGGTAAAGAATGCACCCCGCCAGCCGATGAGGCTGCCCAGAAAGCTTCCCAGCGGTGGCGCCACCACGAACGCCAGTGCGGTCCCGCCCTGCAGAATGGCGATAGCTTTAGGGACACTCACGGGACGCACAACCCGTACCAGAATGGCCGTAGAAAGCGACCAGAATCCCCCAATAGATATACCAATCAACGCACGCCCGAACATAAACATGCCGTAGCCGTGAGCAGATGTGACGATGACCCCGGACATCACCATCACAAGGGTATAGAAAATCACTGCTGTACGCCGGTCGAAGCGGGCAAGCAATGTGTTACCAAACAGGCTCGTAATCACCGCAAACAGCCCGGAAAAGGCAATGGCCTGACCCGCCTGGCCTTCCGTGACCGACAGATCATTTGCAATTGGGGTCAGCAGACTGACCGGCATAAATTCTGATGAAACGAGGACGAAGCACAGCAGAGCCATGCTGATGACTGCACTCCAGGCAGACGTCATTTCGGGCGCACTGAAGCCGCCCGCATTAAGCGGTTTATTCATAGATAATTTCTAAAGATGATGGTGAACAGTTACCACAGGCTCACAGCCTGCAGTCAGATAAAAAAAGCAGGATGACGGCGGAGCAGCGATTTCAATCTGCCCCGCCTGAACAAAGGTTAAAAACGTATCTGCGTCGTGATCAGCGTGAAGGTGACTCTACCTGCCCCTGGGCGATCAGGGCCTGAACGGACTCATGGATCGCTTCCAGGCTGCTGTAACGGGGCTGGTAACCCAGCCTGACGCGGGCTTTCTCAATGGAATGTGAAGAACTTCGCACCACATGCCCTCTGGAGTTTTCAGCAAACTCAGGTTCAAGCCCGGCAAGCCACTCGTCAAAAGGCTGGAACTTCAGGGACGGTTCCCTGCCAAACCAGCGGAAAACGGCTTCAGCGTAACCCCTGAGCGTGATGGCCTGGCCGGATACCGCATTGAAAATTTCACCTACTGAAGCAGAACGGTTTTCAATGGCCTTAATGATAAGCTGTGCGACATCAATAGCATGAACATGATGTACCGTTTCACTTCCGAGATTAGGCAGTGCCAGCGTTTCACCACGGGCAATACGCGAATACACTTCAGGATTAGAATTCCCCTGAGGCGTGGTCGGTACCCATCCTTCACCGACAATATGTCCCGGACGGAAACAAGTAGCCGGGAAGCCAGACAGCCGCGCTTCACGCATCAGCCAGGCTTCGCTTTCCGCTTTACCCTGTCCGTAAGCATCAATCGGGCTGACAGGATCTGTTTCCAGAGAGGGGACTGACACATAACGACCGTAAACCCAGATTGAACTGCAGAAAAGATAATGCTCAATCCTGCCGCGAAGCGCTTCAACAATTTGCTGCGTACTGCCGAGATCAAATGCAATCATGTCGATGACAATATCGGCCTGAAGCTCAGCAATACGTTGACCAAAGGTTCCTTTCTTTTCTTCTTCCAGCCGGTCAATAACAACGTTTTCGATGAGAGACCATGCGTAATGAGGGCGATAAGGCTTTGCTGCGCCCCGGCTGACGTTTACCACCTGGTGACCCAGTTCAACCAGCATTGGCACGAGATAAGAGCCCACGTGGCCACTGCCACCAATGACAACGATACGAGACATAGCTTTCTCCTTAATGTATTTCCGCAACGGCTTCTGAAGCTATCCCCTGCCGGGAATGGCTCAGTCAGAAAGACATAGCCTGAATGCTTGTATTAACAAGAAAGGTATTGTAGTGCGCACTGCCATGTTTGACTTTAGCCCAATTCAGAATGCTTTTATGTCAAAAAACTAATAATCACGAGAAATTGATTTATAGCAGCATGAATCAGACACCGGAATACGGGAGGCATTTGAGAACGAACGACACGACCTGCAGTAACTGAGTAAGAGCAAGCCTGCAGTAAGCCAGTGGCGGACTTTCCCTTCGCCGGAGTCAGACGTGGCCGGAAAGATGGCCACGTCTGAAACACCCAGAATGTATCGACGGGAACAGTCGCGATTTTATGTTTAATCACGATCCACTGCAGTCAGCTCACTCAGAACCAGATTTCAGCCTGAACACCGAAATTCCAGGTACCACCTGCAGTAAAGCCTTCACTGCCAAAATCATCATTCAGGGCATAGCGATCAAGCTCTTTATCCCAGTCCATGTAAGTGGCAAAGAAGCGAATTTCAGGGCGGGCCTTGATATCGAAAACATTGCCGACCTTAAATGTCGGGGCGAAGGTTAGTTTATAGAATCCACCCTTAACTGGCTGATAGGTCTGCACCCCCTGATCAGAACTATAAGTGCGTCCGTTAGGATCGAGATCCATATATTGCCAGGACGCTTCATACAGTAGCGCAAAATGCGCTGTCAGTGCCTGCGATGCGCGGAAATTGAAACTTGCCCAGTCATAGCGGTCACCCTCCCGGTAACGGTCTTCACTGTGCTGAGCAATCACCGATGGCGCCAGCTCCCAGTTATTCCAGACGGGGAGTATGCCATAGGATGCGAGACGTACAGATTTGGCATTTTCGGTCAGATCTCCATCGCTGCCGGGTTGTCTCGCTTCAGCACCAAGCCCGCCACCATACTGGAGAGCCGTTTCAGACATGCCTTTAGCCAGCCCGTAAAACTGCTGTTTATCGTGATAGGCCAGCATGGCGTAGTAACCATTTTTAGCTGTGTTATCCGAGCGGTAAGCATAACTGCCGGTTGTCGAGGTATTATCCTTAAGATCATCATTCCCCTGCGCAGTCATACCGGTAAGCATGAGCTGCCAGTTGTTATAGGAATGATTCGCCGTAAACATGACGTTCTGAATGTCGTTTTCTTCATAGCGATCGCTACCCAAATCGCCAAAGTTTCGGCCATAAACGGAATAAGCTCCCTGCAGGGTGTCTCCCCATTTGACGTCATAAACCCCGCCTCCGGTCCCCCCAAGGAACATGATGTCGCTGTCCGTAAAGTGAATGTCAAAATTATCCCTGTCGAAGCGTTTTCCTGCCCAGATATAAGCATCGTTAAACGGTCCGGAGAACTCACTGAAGCCTCCCATTTCCACATAGAGCTGTCGTACGTTGATATGGTGACTGTTATTGTCCTGCACCCACGGATCGGGGTTTTTAGCGCCATCCGCAATCATTGTTTTAAAATGTGCCCATGAACCGTCACTGAAGGTCATGCGCTTTCCAAGACTCAGTTCAAGGTAATTATCTTTTTCATTACCCAGTCGTCCAGTATGCGCATCATCATTCAGGGAGCTGGCCGGAGAAACACCCGGCCCGCCTCTGCCGCCTTTTCCATGGCTATTAATCAGAAGACCAGTACGGGCATAAGCACTGAATTCCATACCATCAGTCCCTTTATTAATTTCCTGCTTTTTACTGACGGCCTCAACCTGTTTACTGGTGACTTCATTTTGTTTCGATAAGTCAGCCAGTTTTTTTTCTGCATTTGCTGCACGGCTTTCGGCTTCCGCCGTTTTTTTCTCAGAGATATTAAGTCGTTGCTCAAGTTGCTGCAGTCGCTGCTCTACCGTCAGCTGTACGGCATTAACCATTCGGGGTGAAAAAAGGGCGCAGCAAATCGCTGCGTAAATTACAGAGATACGCATGAAAGTGTCCTTATAATTATTTAAATAACGGCTGCTTTTTTATTTTCGTTATCTGATGGTGAATGCTGAGCAGCATCCAGATCCGCCCGGATATCTGCGTAGGTATCATCGAGCCTGTAAAATCTACCCATCCAGACCATCGATGCGATAATCAATATTGCTGGTATATAGAGATAACAGGCTTTAATCGCAAACAAAGCCTCCGCAGATTGCGTTGCATTGGCAACATACCCGCCGGATGAAAGCAACAGGCCTGTTATTGCGCCAGCAATGGCCATAGCGACTTTTCCCAGGAAACCATTAATGGACGTTAAAATACCTGCCGTGTTAATACCTGTTTTCCATACGCCATAATCCACAGGATCTGCCTGCATGGAGAAATAGATGGCAAGTCGCTGGCCAGCTCCCAGGGACAGAATAACGGCACCGACAATAAGTCCCATATGATTAACGCCTGAGGCAATCATGATTGCCATACCAATAAGGTTTATAAAACTGGCAAAAAGATACACGTGCCGTTTCTTCATTCTGGCTGCCAGCACCGGAACGGTCAGTGTTCCAAGCAGCGGCACAAATGTTGTTATCCCCGCAATAATCGCTGTCAGTTCGGTGCTGCCGACATAGTAATTAAAGAAGTAAACCAGCGCCCCGGTCTGAAAGAAAAATGCCCCCCACATCAGGAAGATATTCATCGCAAATATTTTCCACGGGGTATTTTCCTTCAGGCCCAGCCAGGCACGACTAAGCGTCATACGCTCCTGGGTTATCGTGATTTTTTCTTCAACGTTCTTAAAACTGACCAGCAGGAAAAAGGTGGCGATCACACCAAAAATAATCGCGGTATAGAGGAAGCCCCGCTCCTGATCGCCCCGACCGAGCGAAGCAACCAGTGGTAGCGTGGCCACTGCCACAATGGTCGAACCCAGTGAGCCTAATAAAATGCGCACTGATGACAGCGTCGTTCTTTCCTGCGAATCAGCCGTGATAAATGGCAGCATTGCACAGAACGGGATATTCACCAGGGTATAAAGAAAAGAGAGACAGAGATAAGTGATAAACGCATAAATCAGCTTTCCGGTAGTGCCGAAGTCAGGGACATAGAAGGCCAGAACGCACATGACACCGAACGGAACGGCACCGACCAGTAACCAGGGGCGGCAACGTCCCCAGCGGGTACTGGTATTATCAATAACCAGTCCCATCAGGACATCAGCAACACCATCCACCAGTCTTGTTACAAGGAACATAATGCCAACGTAGTAAGCCGGCAACCCCATGACATCGGTATAGAAAAACATCAAATACAATGAAATTAACTGCCAGACCAGGTTACAGGATAAGTCAGCGATGCCATATCCAACCCGCTGGCGCCATACATTCAGTGAAGTATCAGCCATTTTATTGTCTCTTCAATCACGAGTATTTAAAGTCCGTACTGGCGAATAAACCAGGACGGGGTGCAACTCCAGGCATGGCAGTAACTGTTAATAAGCTTGCTGCCATACGGAGAGAAGTCGGGATGTTCGGGATCGAAGAGTTCCCAGAACGTGTCTACGCCGTATTCGACCATTTTCCCCCAGTATTTTTTAATTTCCTCGATCGCCCGTTCGCGCATACCCGTTTTTAATAACGCGGCGATAAAGTGATGTCTCATGTATGGCGTATTCATACCAATTTCCGGGGATGAATGAAGGAGGTTTTCCATCACTGTCCGCTGGTGAGCACCGTCGCCGATATCGGCCAGTACCATCCAGATCTGCGTTGCGTAGCTGATTTGTCGTTCGGCACCACTGACATACAGCCCTCTGGCTGGGTCCCATAATCGCCGGGCACCTGCCATCAGCCGGCTTAACGTGGCGGATAAACGCTCACATAACTCCGGCTGGCAAATCTGTGCAAGCTGTATTGCTTTATGCAGACAGTAGATCAGCACCCCCTGTGACGGGCCCTGTTTATTCAGTTTTTCGTGCCAGTCAATAAATGACCACCAGTCGCTGCTGTCTGTTACAAGGCCGTCAGTGTCACAGCGATCCAGAGCAAGCTCAATTTGTCGTAACGCGATCGGCCAGAGTTCTTTTGCGGTGGCCACATCTTGAGTTTCAAGCACGTAGTCATTCAGGATATCGACATAGAAGAGTGAATAGTCGAACAGGAAAGTGTCATCAGCGATCACATGAGGTCTGGTAAATATATTGGCGGACACCATGCCATCCTCACGCCGGTGGCCTGAAAAGAGATAAAGACAGCGACGTACGAGATCATGGTTCTTAAAGGTGACGTTGTTAACCAGCGCCTGCAGTCTCAGATCGCCCAGCCACAGCCTGCGATCCCGTTTAGGCCCATCCTCAAAAACTTCCTGCATACAGTTACGCAGTGTCAGGACTGATATCTCATCAATGCGCCTCAACTGCGCATCGCGGGTATCACATGCCGGGTGTGTTTCCGGAGCAGAACTGACGGTTTCAAAAGTCACATCCGTTAAACGAAGCTGATATTTGGGGGATAAAGAGACAACAGTGATTTTCAGATACCGGAAACAGTAACGCCGTGAAAGCTGGATCGTGGAAGGAATAACATCAATGTATTCGTCGTGCTGCTGCAGCCAGCTGCTGCTTAGCCAGCCCTCATATTCGCTGAATGGCTCGGCAATCTCGCACAGTGTTTCACCAAAGGTGAACCGGAGGTGTGCAGGTGCATCAGGCGGGCTGCCTGTGTAATCACAGGCGAACGTCAGCCAGCCCACCCCGTGCGTCCCGAAATCGAGAATAAGGCTGTCTCCGGTGCTGAAGCTCTTTTGCAGATAAGCGTCCGCGGTGTCTATAGGCTCCATACTCCAGCCATGCACTGCCTGCGGATCTTCGCACAGGCGAATGGCATTAAGCGGACAGGTTTTTCTTCTGCGTATGACCGGTGTCAGCTCAGCGGCCTTATTCAGGAAGACGGGCTCCCTCATCATGGTCATATGACTGTTCGACTGTATGGCTTGCGACATATACTTCCCCTCTAGAATTTCCTGAAGGATATTCGTCCCGGGTATGTGGCAACCACCCTGCGGCTGCCAAGTCAGCAGAGAAAGTGGCAGTGGATGTGAGATTACAGGTGGAAGGTTCACATTTTGTAAAACCTCCGTTTCTGTACCGGCACAATTCCTCTATTGTTGCCCTCAGTAACCAGGAGGTATGTATGAACAATCTGACGATCACAATGTATTTCAATGCCGACAGCGATAAGCTTGCGTTGTATAAAAGCGATCCGGAAGATAATGGCTGTGAACATACTCATGAATTTGACGAGTTAGTAATTGTTGAACAGGGGCATGGGCTGCATGTTATTAATGGCAGGCCTCTGTTTGTACAGCAGGGGGATGTTTTTTATGTACGAAGAACAGACCATCATTTTTACGACGAGCTGGGAACGCTGAAACTGATTAACATTCTGGTTAATCCGAATGTTGATTTTAATTACCTGAGCCGGATGGAAGGTCTGCTTGAGCGGATATCGGCAGGTAACCTGAGTTCATATGTCTGGTTACCCCCGGGGATCCGAATGGAATGCAATTCACTGGTCGATCAGATCTTTAATTCGGTACAGCCAGTTGAGCAACGGGAATATCTTTTTTTCAGACTGGTTATGGTCATTACCGAAGCCCAGTACAGGGCGCAGAAAAACAATACACGTTATAAATTACATAAACTTCTCAACCATCTGCAGGAGAATTGTTTTGAACAATATGACTGGGATCTGCTGGCGTTAAATTTCCATTTAACGCCCCGGACCATGTTCAGGCATATTAAAGAAGCCACCGGAATGACACCCGAGAATTACATAAAGAGGCTGAGACTCCTGTCTGCCCGATCAAGGCTGCGTGAAACAGAGATGACCGTGACCGAAATTGCTTTTATGTGTGGTTTTACTAACAGCAATTATTTCACCACTTTATACAAAAAAACATTTGGCGTGACGCCGTCTGATGACCGGCGTAGTCATATCGCCATTTAACATTGTACCGTTTAACCGTGGCACAGATCTGGTGAAAATACAGGATCGGACAGTACGCCAGCCTCTAAGTTTTAAGCCGTAGGCAACCGGAAATTCCGGTGCCTGCCCTACCGCGGTTTAAGGGGCTGTTCGGTTTTTTTGCAAAGTCGGATCTGGACTGATTAGACGTATGGAAGGGTGAGCGAGATACGGCAGAAAGGGGTTCAAAGCAAAAGGCAGGTGAAAATGGAAGGTCCGCTTTGAGCGAGAAGCGGAAGTATGCAACTCCAACAACTAGATGATTAACATTGAGTGTCTTAATCAACGGGAGCAGGTAACAGGTAAACTCATCCAAAGGTAGGATGCCTTACCGAGCACTATTAGCGACGCTTAGAAAGGTGATGGGCTATGCTTCAATTGCAGGTGGGGACTATCTGAGTAAGGGACATTTGACATAACTAATTTTAGATTCCTAGGGGGATCTATGATCTGTTTACTCCGTATTTTTCTACCAATCGTATTCCTCATATACCCTTTGATTACCTTCGCTGTACCGCTACAGATTATCGCTGTCGATCCTGTTTTAGGCCCTATTTGCCAGGGCCCTCTAGGGCCTGGCCAATGTGCCGCTGTTCAGAACTATATTCAGATGCAACAACAACCTGTGCAATTCCAGTTGCAGGTAATAGGGAGCCAACCGGGAATCGGACCTATTTGTGCAGGACCATTGGGTCCGGGCCCATGCGCTGCGATACAGCAATATTTGAAGATGCAACAGTTAAACACGGCTCCTGCCTCGTTACCGCAAACATTTAATGTGATTAATAACGTACCCAATGTTGGCCCAATCTGTAATAGTCTGAATGGGCCTATGCCTTGCAACCTTGTTCAACAACAAGCATTAGATC
The DNA here is from genome assembly GCF_050435045.1 of Leclercia sp. 1548. Classification (NCBI taxonomy): domain Bacteria; kingdom Pseudomonadati; phylum Pseudomonadota; class Gammaproteobacteria; order Enterobacterales; family Enterobacteriaceae; genus Leclercia; species Leclercia sp. 1548. The sequence goes on from NZ_JBNDJP010000006.1 coordinate 267,287, forward strand.
AATTTCATGGTGTAATTCCGGCACCAATTTCTACTGTTAATAAGTCCCCACAGGATCTAGCGATCGAGTGTGCCCGTAATTACGGGTTAAATACGTCAGCATTCATTGGGTGTGTTGGCCATCAAGTTATTTTGCCTAAGAAGCAACAGCAAGTACTTGATTGTGCAGTTAGTAACAAAACTGCTGAAGAGTTTGCAAATTGTGCAGCACCGGAATTAGGGATTTCACTTTCCCACGATCAGGAAATTGCTGTGAACTGTGCACAGAGGTCAGGGGGCGATACCGTTGATTTTGTAACATGTGCTGGCGATAGCTGGATAGCTAAAAATGTAAAATTACCAGCCAGAGAGCGCAAACTGATGGCCTGTGCCCGTGATAGTGAAGGTTCAGATGATTTTCTCACATGTGCTTCTAATGAGTTAGGTGACGGTCTATCCAGCGAGCAACAGGCCATTATAAAATGTGCTCAAGAGTCTAATGGTTCCAAATCAAACTTCTTAAGCTGTGCTGGTGAAGGTTGGATAGGTAAAAATCTCAGTAATGATCAGAAAGCCGCAATCCGTTGCGCACGAGATAGTTCCGATACGTCAGATTTTGCTACATGTTCTGCGGATTATTTACTCGGAGAGAACGCAAGTAAAGAGCAAAAGGTAGCACTCAGATGCGCTGCGGAATACGGAGGTGATGCAACCCAGATGGCAAGCTGTGCCGGTGCAAATATGTTTAATTTACAACTTAATCCTGAACAGCAAATCGCAGTGCAATGTGTCGTGCAAACCGGCGGGCAACCTTATGCTGCGGCTGGATGCATGGCTACCCGGTTAACGGCACGCGAGCTTGTTAAATGTGCAACAGACGGATTTGGTGGTGACGGTTGCTTCGGAGACAGCAACGACTTAGTTGGTAAAAATGGTTGGGTTGCTAGAAATATGGGGCAGATTGCCGGGGGGCCAAATTCTGTTATCAACAACCCCGATCAGATATGGGGAGGGAGCAACTCTTTCCTCCGTAATCCGAACCAGATTTTTGGCGGGTCAAACTCATTCATTCGTAACCCAGTACAAATTTGGGGAGGAAGCAATTCTGTCTTTAATAATCCGGGTCAACTCGTTCCTAAACCTGTACAGGTAGGAACAGTTGGTGATACCAGAATCTGCATTCCTTGGTGTTAATAGGTGAAACCCAGCCGTATGTAAACGTACGGCACATGTACTTTTTGAGCTCGTTGGGTGAAGAATGAAAACAGGATTTGGACTGACCCCGCTCCATTAGACGATCCAGGACTGACCCCACAACAGTAGACAAATTCTGTCCTCACGGCGGGGTCAGTCCAAGCTGCCCTAACATTCAATCCTGTCTTAATATTTATAATGTCCGCTTCTGGCACAAAGCGGACGAGTTTGCTGGCTGAAGGTCCGCTGTGAGCGAAAAGCGGACATCTAAGAATTGATGAAAAGTACAACATCTTCAGGTAATAAATTTCGCCGAAATAATTTAATTACCGACCCGAAGGCCGGTAATTGTTAACATTGATAACCGTTTACCACGCGTAAGCTTCAGGTGCCTCCCCGCCTGGTCCCGGCCAGATGGTATCCAGCCTTTTGAGCGTATCGTCTGAAAGAGACAACGTCAGGGCATTGAGATTCTGACGGAGCTGTTCAACTGTACGCGGACCACTGAGCACGGCGCTAACCACAGGGTTCTGCAGCAGCCATGCCAGCGCGACGTCTGATGGTGTTTCCCCCAGCTCATCACACAGTGTTTCCCAGGCCTCCAGTTGCGGCCGCAGGCGGTTGATTTGTGCCTGCAACTGCGGTGTTGACCGGCGGCCACCGGCAATTTTTTTCAGCACGCCACCCAGCATCCCCATCCCGACCGGGCTCCACGGGATCATGCCGATGCCGTAATGACGGAGCGCCGGAATGACCTCCAGCTCAACCGTACGCTGGGTCAGGTTGTACAGGCTCTGTTCCGATGCCAGCCCCAGCAGGTTGCGCGCGTCAGCCTTGCACTGTGCAGTGGCAATATCCCAGCCAGCAAAGTTACTGCTGCCCACGTAGCTGATTTTACCCTCACGGATCAGCTGTTCCATGGCCTGCCAGATCTCCTCCCAGGGCGTGTTCCGGTCGATATGGTGCATCTGGTAGAGATCGATATGGTCCGTTTTCAGCCTTTTCAGGCTGGCCTCACAGGCGCGGCGGATATGGTAGGCAGACAGGTATTTGTCGTTCGGGCCCGTGTCCATCGGCTGGTAAACTTTCGTGGCCAGCACTATCCGGTCACGCTGACCACTGCGCGCTAACCAGTTACCGATGATTTCTTCGGATGTTCCGTAACCCTTTGCCATATCCGGTGACTGCGGCCCGCCATAGACGTCAGCGGTATCGAAAAAGTTGATACCTGCATCCACGGCTTCATCCATGATCCTGAAGCTGGCCGACTCATCCGTCAGCTCACCGAAATTCATGGTGCCGAGACCGATGCGGCTCACCCGCAGTCCGGTACGACCAAGATGTTTGTAGTTCATGTCAGATGCTCCTTAACTGAACACGTTATTTCAGATTTTTACGGAAAAAGTCTGTCAGCTTGTCAAAAGGGATTACGTCGGTACGGTCATACAGATCGACATGCCCTGCGCCCGGTACGATGTACAGTTCTTTAGGCTGACCGGCGCGTTTGAAAGCATCCTCGCTGAACTCTTTTGAGTGTGCCTGATCGCCGGTAATAAACAGCATCGGGCGCGGAGAGATAGTTTCAATGTCGTTGAACGGATAGAAGTTCATAAACTTGCCAATACTGCTCAACATCGGTTTCGTCGTCAGTTCTTCTTTCTGACCCTGCGGGGTGTAGCCGCCGCGTTCTGTGCGGTAGAAATCAAAGAACTCACGCTGAATATCCGGTGTGGAGTCATCCAGTTTGTTCACGGTGCCAGGGATATAAGCCGTCTCGCCGCCCTTAAACTCGGCTAACCGTTGCTCAATGGCTGACTGGATAAAGGCCTTACGTTGTTCTCCCGTCTGGGAATGATTAAGGCCATTACGGAACGCGCTCCCCATGTCATACATGCTGACCGTGGCAATGGCTTTCATACGCGGGTCAATCTTGGCGGCACTGATAACAAAACTTCCGCTGCCGCAGATACCCAGCACACCGATGTTATCCGGATCGACAAACGGCTGTGTGCTCAGATAATCAACCGCCGCGCTGAAATCATCTGTGTAGATTTCCGGTGAAATCAGGTGCCCCGGTTTGCCCTCGCTTTCTCCCCAGAAAGAGAGATCGATAGCCAGCGTGACAAAACCCTGCTCCGCCAGCTTCTGCGCATAAAGATTTGAACTCTGTTCCTTAACGGCTCCCATCGGATGACCCACGACGATAGCCGGGTGTCGGGTGTTCTGGCCCATCGTTTTCGGGATAAACAGGTTGCCGACCACGGCCATCTGATACTGGTTTTTAAAGGTGACTTTTTGCTGCGTCACCTTATCGCTTTTATAAAAATTATCGGCTCCACGGGACATATCCGCCGCAGAGGAAGCAAATGCACTGATCAACAGCCCCAGCGCTAACGTAAATTTTTTCATGATGGTCTCCTTATTATTAAGCCAGGGTGGCGTTATCAATGACAAACCGGTAATGCACATCGCCCCTGAGCATGCGCTCATAGGCGTTGTTAATCTGATCGGCTCGAATAAGCTCAATGTCGGCGACAATGCCGTGTTGGGCGCAGAAATCGAGCATCTCCTGCGTTTCAGGAATGCCGCCAATCATCGACCCGGCAATCGACCTGCGCTTCATGATGAGGCTGAACACTTCTGGCGCGTCATGCGGCGTGGCTGGCGCACCCACCAGTGTCATCGTGCCGTCGCGTTTCAGCAGTGCGGTGAACACGTCGAGGTTATGCGGTGCAGCAACGGTGTTGAGGATGAAATCGAAGCTCTTTGCATGGGCTTCCATTTCGCTGGCATGACGGGAGACCACAACTTCATCTGCACCAAGCGCTCTGGCGGCGCCTCTTTTGGACTCAGACGTGGTAAAGGCCACGACATGCGCGCCCATGGCGTGCGCCAGCTTGATCCCCATATGCCCCAGCCCGCCGATACCGACCACCCCGACCTTTTTGCCGGGACCCGCCTGCCAGTGACGCAGCGGGGAGTACGTTGTGATCCCCGCGCACAGCAGCGGTGCCACGGCGGCCAGCTGCACTTCCGGGTGAGTAACGCGCAGGACGTAGCGTTCATGCACCACAATCTGCTGCGAATATCCGCCCAGCGTGTGGCCCGGTGCATCCGGCGTCGGGAAATTGTATGTCCCCGTCATATGGTCGCAGTAGTTCTCCAGCCCGTCGTCACAGTCACCGCAGTGCCTGCAGCTGTCAACAATGCAGCCGACCCCCACCAGGTCCCCTGCACAAAAACCGGAGACGTGATCGCCAACGGCCACTACACGACCGACAATTTCATGTCCCGGTACGCAGGGATAGAGCGTTCCGGCCCATTCAGCGCGTACCTGGTGGATATCCGAATGGCAGACACCGCAGTACGCGATATCAATCTGCACATCATGGGCACCGGGGGCGCGACGGGTGATATCCATCGGCTCCAGCGGCAGTGTGCCCGCATGGGCACCGTAAGCTTTAACTGTCATGGCATTACTCCTGGGTTTATGAATGGTCTGCGGCAGAAGTGTCTGCCCGCGAGGTCAAAAAGATCAGTACGGTTGCGATAATCAGCATCGCGGCGCTGGCCAGGAAGGTGCTCTGGTAGCCGTGATGGTCGAAAAGCAGGCCGCCCACCGTCGAACCGAGGGCAATGGACAGCTGCACCATCGCCACCATCAGTCCGCCGCCCGCTTCGGCATTCTGCGGGAAAGTACGCGGAACCCATGCCCACCATCCCACCGGTGCGGCAGTGGAAATCAGCCCCCACAGCCCGAGCAGCGCCGTCACGATGGCTACATCACTGCCGAAGGCAATCAGTGCCAGCGCAGTGATGGCCATCAGCACCGGGATGGCCATCAGGGTCGGGTAGAACCCGCGTTTCAGCACCCGGCCAATCAGGGTAGTGCCGATGAAACCCGCGACACCAATAACCAGCAGGACCAGGGTCACCGTTGCAGCATCCACCCGCGTCACCGTCTCAAGGAAAGGCCTGATGTAGGTAAAGAGCGTGAATTGCCCCATAAAGAAGATCCCCACACCCAGCATGCCCAGCGTGACCACCCGGCGACGAAACAGCATGAATACGTTGCGGGAAGCCGCGGCCTGACGGGTGACCGGCATGGAAGGCAGACTGAGTAATTGCCAGACAAACGCGATGATGGCGACCGGCACCAGGCAGAAGAAGGCACCCCGCCAGCCAACCACCGATCCGAGCCAGCTGCCCAGAGGGGCAGCCACGACGGTAGCCAGAGCATTGCCGCTGTTGAAAATAGCCAGAGCCAGCGGAACACGGTGCACCGGGACCAGACGCATTGCCGTCGCGGCCGACATCGACCAGAACCCGCCGACCACAATGCCAATCAGTGACCTGCCCGCCATGTAGGTCAGGTAATTGGGTGCCATCGCAATAACAGCACCGGAAATCGCCATAATGCAGGTCAGGCCGAGCAGCAGCGTTTTCCGGTTAAGCGTGCCTGCCAGCACGGAAATAAACAGACTGGTTACCACGGCAAATGCCCCGGAAATGGCGATGCCCTGTCCGGCCATGCCTTCGGTGACATGCATGGTCTGCGCCATCGGTGTCAGGAGGCTGACCGGCATAAATTCGGAGGCGATCAGGGCGAAGACGCACAGCGTCATGGCAAAGACACCACTCCAGTGCGCGGGATGTTTCCCGCTTCCGGTGGTTTTTTTTCTGTTCTCGTCTGTCTTATTACTCATTCAGGGATTTCTTTTCAGTAGATAACATGAAGTCTCCTCCGCGAAGCCTTCAGCACTGCAGGAGGAGCTGAAACGGCATACGGGGGCGGGACGGTGATAAGAGGAATAATCGCGGTGCGGAAGATGCTGTGGGTCAGTTGGCGACCCTGATCTGCACCGCAAGAGGTCCGTGGCGCTGCAGGACCGGCAGTCCGGAATCCACTTTCCCTAACGGGATCAGTGAACGGGCGTAATCCCTGCCCCGGGCAAAAATCGCCAGGTTGCCCCAGGGCGCGTAGTAAGTGATATCTCCGGCTTCCGGCGTCATACCGTCCGGTGCCTGTGCCGTAGAAAGCCTGCGCGGCAAGTTGCTTATGCGCTCGATATCGGCATAGTCTTCCAGCGTCAGGCTGAGGGGAAGCAGAGACGCAAAGTCCCGGCCTGTCGGCGTATCAAAGAGGGTGGCGGTGGCGGTTTCTCCCTCCACAATGATCTCAATTTTCACAAGCGTCTCCTGAACGACTCCCTGGTCGTTGTCACCCGCCATTGCGGACTGCGTGACGAAAAGCAGGCCGGCAAGGAGCAGCAACAGTGACGTTCTGCGGTAAGCGTTTTGCATAAGGGTTAGCGTTGACTTTTTCATCGCATTATTGTTACCAATATGCGGTGGGTTAACTAGCTAATGAATCCTTAATGACCTTATAAGTAAAATTTATAAATAGACCGGAAACAATCATGGCCAGACGCAATCTCAACGACTTACTCTCTTTCGTCACCGTGGCGCGTGAGGGCAGCTTTACGCGCGCAGCCGCGCAGCTTGGGGTGACCCAGCCCGCACTGAGCCAGGCGATTTCCGGGCTGGAAGAACGGATGCAAATCCGCCTGCTGACAAGGACCACGCGCAGTGTGTCAGTGACGGCTGCCGGAGAGCGACTGCTGCAGTCTGTGGGCCATCGTATTGATGAGATTGAAGCCGAGCTGGACATGCTGACGGCACTGCGTGATAAACCTGCGGGGACAGTCCGTATTACTTGTGGACCTAATGTTCTGAAGACCACGCTGCTGCCAAAGCTGACACCACTGTTACGCGAATATCCGGATATTCATATTGAGTTTGATGCCAACCACGGGTTCCGGGATATCGTTGCGGATCGTTTCGATGCCGGCGTGCGGCTAGGAGACACTATCGACAAAGATATGATAGCCGTACCCATTGGCCCGAAACTGCGCATGGCGGCTGTAGCTTCCCCTGAGTATTTCGCCCGGTGCGCCGCTCCTCAGACGCCACGCGATCTGATGCAACACTGCTGTATTAATGAGCGCATGGTTCAATCGGGGAAAATCTACGCCTGGGAGTTTGAGCAGGAAAACGGCAAATTTCACGTTCGGGTTGAAGGCCAACTGACGTTTAACACATCGGAACACGTCGTTGATGCCGCGCTTGCCGGACTGGGCATTGCCTTTTTACCTGAAGAGGAGTTCGGCACACATCTACAGGAAGGAAAACTGATCCGCGTACTTGAAGAATGGTGCCGTCCTTTTCCCGGTTACTATCTTTATTATCCCAGCCGTAAACAACCCTCTCCGGCTTTTTCACTCGTTGTGGATGCGTTGCGTATTAACCGGAAAATGTAACGCTGAATTATCGGGCCAATATTTCAGGAACGGACGTGAACGTCCGCTTCTGGCACAAAGCGGACATTCCGGCCTTTTACATTCGTTCTGCCCTTATTCAGCCCATCCTTCAAGGATCAGGCCAGGCACACGCTCACATTTCCGCATATTGTCCTGGCCGCAGTCAGCGCGCCCCTAATCTCCGTGGTTGCATCTACCGGGGCGCGGTCCTATGAGAGGGAGAAGTCACGACATTTTATTACCGCTGTGCGTTCAGATCCGCAATATCCTTCGGTGTCGTCCGGCAGCACCCGCCGATCAGCTTCGCCCCTGCCCCCAGCCACTGCGGCAGATAGCCCGCCAGCGTTTCACAGGCTTCGCCGTGATGGTGCCAGGTTTTGCTGACCGCATCGTAGTGTTCACCCGAGTTCGGATAGACCACCAGCGGCAGCGCGGTCAGGCTTTGCAGATGTTGCAGCGCGGCGGTGGTGTTCTCAAGGGCAATACAGTTAATGCCCACGGCAATCACCTGCGGGTAATGTGCCAGCGCAGCGACCACGTCGCGCAGCGGGGTGCCGTCGCTCAGGTGCTCGCTGTCGCGCAGGGTGAACGAGAACCACGCCCGGGCGCGCGGGTAAGCAGTCAGCAGATCGGCCAGGGCCTTAATTTCAGCAAACGACGGCAGGGTTTCGCAGGCCAGCAGGTCAGCCCCGGCATCCAGCAGCGCTTCCACTCGTGGGCGGTGAAACGCGGCGAACACCTCAGCGCTACGCGTATAGTCGCCCCGGTACTCCGATCCGTCAGCCAGATAGGCACCATACGGCCCGACCGAACCGGCCACCAGCAGCGCACCCGCCTGCGGATTTTCTGCCAGATACGCCTCGCGTGCCTTACGCGCCAGTTCAACACTTTTACCAATCAGCGCCCGGGACTGCGCCTCGTCCAGCCCGCGGGCGGCAAACCCGTCCGGCGTGGCCTGGTAGCTGGCGGTGATCGCCACCTGCGCCCCGGCGCGGAAGTAATCGAGGTGGACGTCGCGGATCAACTCCGGGTTTTCCATTAACACTTTGGCCGACCACAGGCTGTCGGTCAGGTTACAACCGCGCGCTTCCAGTTCCGTTGCCATCGCCCCGTCCAGCACCACAAACGGCTGGGTTTCCAGGAGGGCGGTAAGCGGATTATTCTGCGACATGTTCAGGCTCCTGCGTTTTCAGATGTTGAGTAAGGTAGTACGCGCCATAGCACAGCGCCACAAACGGCAGCCCACAGTAAAGGGCAATACGCTGGCTCGGGTCAAACGCCAGGCCGACGCAGGCCACCAGGCACAGGATAAAGCCCAGCACCGGCACCAACGGATACCAGGGGGCGCGGTAGTGCAGATCGCCGAGCGGTTTCCCGGCCTGCAGATGACGACGGCGGAAGACAAAGTGCGAGGCGCAGATGCTGATCCACACTGCCACCACCGCAAAGCCCGAAATGGCCGACAGCGCAACAAACACCGTGTCCGGGGCGACCACGCTGGAGAAGAGCGCCAGCACGCCGCCGAGCATCGACACCGACAGCGCCGTCAGCGGCACGCCGTTTTTGTTCACCCGGGCAAAGCAGCGCGGCAGGGTTTTCTCGTTCGACAGGGACCACAGCATCCGCCCCGAGGCATACAGCCCGGAGTTGGCCGCCGAGAGGATCGCCGTCAGGATCACAAAGTTAACGATATCCGCCGCATACGGAATGCCGACCTTCTCAAACACCAGCACGAACGGACTTTTTTCCACCCCGGCCTGCTGCATGGGGATCAGCGCCGCCAGCACGAATACGGTGCCGATAAAGAAGATGATCAGGCGGGCAATGGTGGTGCGGATCGCCACCGGAATGACCTTGTGCGGGTTTTCAGTTTCCCCGGCGGCGATACCGATAAGCTCGGTGCCTGAGAAGGCAAAGTTAACCGCCACCATCGTCATCAGGATCGGCAGACCGCCATGCGGGAACCAGCCTTCGGCGGTGATGTTCGCCAGCCCGGGCGCTGCGGAACCGTCCTGCATCGGGATAAAACCAAAGATTGCCGCCCCGCCGAGGAGGATAAAGGCGATGATGGTAATGACCTTCACCAGCGAGAACCAGAACTCCCCTTCGGCAAAGAAGCGGGTCGAAATGACGTTGAGGGCGAAAATGACCGCGCAAAAGACCACGCACCACACCCAGACGGGCACCTGCGGGAACCAGTACTGCATGCAGAATCCGGCGGCGGTAAAGCTCGATCCCAGCGCCACCGTCCAGGTGAGCCAGTAGAGCCACGCCACGGTGTAACCGGTCGCCGGGCCGAGATAGCGCGCGGCATAGACGTGAAAAGCGCCGGTCTCCGGCATCGCTACCGAGAGCTCGCCCAGGCACTGCATCACCAGCCAGACCACCAGCGCGCCGATCAGATAGGCCAGCAGCGTTCCCGCTGCGCCCGTGGTCGAAATAATGTAACCCGTATTAAAAAACAGCCCGGTGCCAATCACGCCGCCAAGGGAGAGCATGATCAGGTGGCGGGTCTTCATGGTGCGCTGTAGCTGCCCGTTTTGTTGTGTTTGCATATCACCTTCTATACGTATGGACATCTAAACATCCAAAAGAAGGTGTGTTTATACCGCGATTGTTAACAAATTGCTAGCCATGCACCAGACGAAGACGCGCGCGACGGGCGCTCAGCCGGGGTCGAACCGTGTAAATGACGTAAAGATAGGGTCGCCATGCCATAAGACACCTCCTGCAAGTCGATACTTACAGCATGTGCCGCACAGGCCGGTTCGTCGGTCAGGCGAAAGTAGGATCTGTTTTTTATCCGCTAAACTGCCGGGCGTTGCGGCCTGCTGCCGGATGGCGGTGTTGTCATACCCGGCGTGCGTAGGGCTGCTTCTCCAGGCCGGCGCGAGCGCATCGTCGCCGGGCAATCGTCCCCTACGAAAGCATGAGAATGTTAATTCATGCAAAACACTCTATAGTCGTAGTGTTTCATTAATAAAGGATGAGCTAATGCGATTTAACGGACTGACCAAAGGGTTTTTCATTCTCATACTCCTGATTGTCACCTGGGCGTTTTTTGATGTGCTGTCGCCCTACTTTTCGGCGATCCTGTGGGCCGCGATCCTGGCAGTGATTTTCTACCCGGTCAAAAACACACTGCGTATTCGGATGGGCGATCGTAACGGGCTGGCGTCGCTGTTGAGCGTACTGCTTATCTGCCTGATCGTCTTTATTCCCCTGATGGTGATCTTTTCCTCCCTGGCCTTTGAACTCAATATTGTTTACACGCGCCTGCAGCAGAACGACACCCAGTTTTCCGGGGTGTTCGCGAGTCTGTTCTCGCATCTGCCTGACTGGGTGCGCGCGCTGATGATCGAGCACGACCTGGATACCGCCACGCAGATCCAGCAGAAGCTCTCTGAGGCGGCGTTAAGAGGCGGGCAATACCTTGCCGGCAGCGCGTTCCTGATTGGTAAAGGGACCTTTGGCTTCGCCATCAGCTTCGGCGTCATGGTCTATCTGCTGTTTTTCCTGCTGAAAGATGGCCCCTGGTTGATGCGCCAGATCCTCGACAGCCTGCCGCTGTCGAATTTCGCCAAACAGCATCTGTTTGCCAAATTTGCCGGCGTCGCCAGAGCGACGGTAAAAGGCACCGCCGTCGTGGCGTTAGTGCAGGGTTTGCTGGGCGGCATCGCCTTCTGGGTCGTCGGAATTAACGGCAGCATTTTGTGGGGCGCGCTGATCGCGTTTCTGTCACTGATCCCGGCGGTCGGCTCGGCCATTGTCTGGGTCCCGGCGGCCATTTACCTCTTCGCCACCCACCAGCTATGGCAGGGCCTGTTTATTGTCGGGTTCTTTGTGCTGGTGGTAGGGCTGGTGGATAACCTGCTGCGTCCGCTGCTGGTGGGGAAAGACACCAAAATGCCCGATTACCTGATTCTGATCACTACCCTCGGCGGGATGGAGATTTACGGCATCAACGGCTTTGTCATTGGCCCGCTCATCGCCGCGCTGTTTATTGCCTCCTGGAATCTGCTCTCGGGTCGCGATCATGCCGGTAATGCCGAAGAGATTGACGATGCGATTATCGAAGAGGGGAAAAATTCTCGAGACTTATGAATAACAAGCATTATCATCCTATAGACGCTATCGCGACCTAAAAGGAATACGCCGTGCGTATCGCGACTATCACTAACTGGGCATACGGCGCCACCGTCTGCCTGACCCTCGCTTCCGGCGTGGCCATGTTGATGGCCTCCAACGCCGAAAAGGTTGAGCGGCAGGCCGTTGAACAGCGCTATGTGTTCGATCAGCTCACCGAAGAGGTGGAGGCCGACGCCTGGGCGCTCTCCGACCTTGCGCGGCTGTACGTCATCAAACAGGATCCTGCGGTAGCCGACCAGTACCGTCAGAAAGCACAAGCGATGGTCGGGATTGAGCATCGCCTGCAAAAGTTGCGGGACGCGGGTGCCAGTGATGATGAGCTGGCGCTGCTGCACGAAGGGTTAACCGTGGCCGATGCCCTGCAGGATGAACAGCAGAGCGCCATCGCGAGTGTGAAAGGCGGGCAGCAATCTCAGGCCATCGGGCTGATTTATGGCGAGCGTTATGAGAGCGAACTGGAGCAGGTTCAGAATCAGCTCGACCATTTTCGTCAGATGCTCGACAGACGTACCGACGCGGCCATTGACGATGCCACGGTAAAATCGCGCGGGCTGCGGACGCTCTCTGAAGTGATGGTCGGCCTGACCGCGCTGATGTTTTTGTTTGTTCTCGGTTTTATCCTCAAACGCCGGGTGCTGCGCCCGGTGGTGCGCCTGAGCGATGTGGTCAACCGGCTGGCCTCGCAGGATTATGCGGTGGAAGCACCAGACTACCGCCAGATCGATGAGATTGGCGACATGGCGCAGGCGATCCGTATTTTTCGCGAAAACGGCCTGGTGCGGCAACGGCTGGAACAGGAGCGTGATGCCGACTGGGCGATCCGGGAACTGCTGGCGCGAATGACCCAGCGGCTACAGGGCTGCGAGTCCGTCGAGGATGTCCTGAACGTGGCCCGGCTGTTCGCGCCTGGCATTGCCCCGGGCGTCCCCGGACGGCTCTGGCTCCTGGAGCGGGAGCCGTGGCAGATGCACTGTGCCGCCGAATGGCTCGACCCGCAAGGCGAAGCCGAACCCTTCCACCCCGACCAGTGCTGGGCGGTGCGCCGCGGGCAAAGCCATCCGCCGGTGACCGGCGAGCCGGACATCACCTGCTATCACCTGCCAGACGCTTGCGCCGACCATTCGCTCTGCGTACCGCTGATTGCCCAGGGCGAGACCATCGGCCTGCTCTCATTCCAGAATGTCACCCGGGAACGGGCACCGTCCCGCGCCTATCTGGAACTGATGGCCGAAGCCCTTGGCCTGGCGCTGGCTAACCAGCGCCTGCGCGATGCCCTGCTGGAGAAAGCGTTATTCGATCCGCTGACCAATCTGCGCAACCGGCATCATCTGGATGACGCCCTGCGCACGCAGCTCGGCCAGGCGCAGCACACCGGTCAGCCGGTCAGTTGCCTGATGATCGATATCGACCACTTCAAAGCCATTAATGACAAGTTTGGTCATGATGCGGGCGATCTGGTGATTAAAAGCGTGGCGACGGTGGTGCAGCGTGCGGTAGGCGACAAGGGAATGCCGTTCCGCTATGGCGGGGAAGAGTTCCTGATCCTGCTGCCGGGCGCAGATGACGCGGCGGCGTTTGCCTGCGCCTCCGAAATCCAGACCAACGTGCGCAGCCTGGCGCTGCGGTATGAGTTAACGGAGATTGGCACGGTGGATGTTTCCATCGGCATTGCCAGCTATCCGCAGCACGCCCAAAGCGACAACCTGCTGCGCGCCGCGGATGTGGCGCTGTACCGGGCGAAGGAGCTGGGGCGCTCAAGGATTGTCAGTTTCGGGATGCTTGAGGCGGAGTGAGGGGCTATCATTGCCCCCTCTCCTTCCCTGATGCCGTTGCCGCCTTATGAATCTCAATTACTTCTGTTACGTTCTTCTGGCCTTTACCGCTGCGGGCAGCGCCCTGCTGCCGCACCCTTTGGCAATGTGGTTTGTGCTCGTCAGCGCACTGACGCTGGTTATCTATGGCGCTGACAAGCTGGCGGCACGCAAGGCCTGGCGGCGGGTCCCTGAGGCGACACTGCTGATCTTTGGGGTGGTGGGTGGATGGCCGGGAGCGATCCTCGGCCAGCAGCTCTTTCGGCATAAAACCCAGAAACAGCCGTTTAAGACCTACTTTATGATCACGGTGATACTTAACGTCGTGCTGCTGCTGGCGGCCTGGCGATTTTGGCCCCTGATTGACAGCCACTTATGATGGCAAGCGTGGCCAGGCCCACAGTAGAGTAATCCCTTACTCTGGCCCTCTCCCTCAAGGAAGAGGGCAGGATGTCGTTACACCTCCAGCCCGGCGCGGAACTGGCCCCATTTCAACACCGAATTCACCCCCATTGACAGGAACGGCTCCGGCGGAGTTCTGTTCGGGCCTGGCGATGCCACCAGAAAATCGATCAGCTCGTTGCGCTCTCCGGCGATCATATCCGCCAGCAGTTTGCCGGTGGCGGTGCCGCGGGTAATTCCCAGACCATTACAGCACAGCGCGCCATAGACGTTCGGTGCCAGCTGACCAAAGAAGCCCTCGTGGTTGTCCGACAGGCAGATGGCCCCGCTCCAGGAGTATTCGAAATCGACCTTACTCAGCATCGGGAAGCGACGCTCGAACGATTTACGGTGGGTTTCAATATTGTGCTTCAGCTGCTTTTCCCGTGGGCGGCCATCGGGATGGAAGCTAAAGCTGTTACGCATCAGGATGCGGTTATCGACCGTGCGGCGCACGGTGCTGCCAAACGGGTGCGCCGGAATAACGCCCCATACCGGCTTGCCGCCGAGCTGCGCCTGCTCTTCAGCAGTCAGAGGGCGAGTCAGGCTGCCATAGAGGAAGGTTGGCAGCAGGCGCCCGCGCAGAAAACCAAAATGGGCGGCAAAGGCGTTATTCGCCAGAATCAGCGTGTCGGCGGTAATGGTGCCCTGAGCATGCACCAGCGTCACTTTGTCGCCATAGTCAATGGAGGTGATGGGGGTATTTTCATACAGCGTGACGTTCGACGGCAGGTTGTCCGCCAGGCCTTTCACCAGCGCCGACGGCTGGAGCAGAATGGTGCCCGGAATGTAGAGCGCCTGCTGGTAGTAAGAGGTGCCGATATGGTCCGGCAGATCCTTTCCGGGGATCATCTCTGCGTGGCGGCCAATTTTCTCCAGCCCGCTGCGGTAGGCCTCCAGAATCGCGACCCCCTTCTCCCCCACCGCGGCCTGATATTTACCGGATTTGGTCATCTGGCACGCGATACCGTGCTCTTTCACGATCCCGCGCAGGTAGTTCTGCCCGAGGGTGTTGAGTTTGAGGATCAAATTGGCGGTGGTGACGTCACCGATATAGTCCTTGGCCCCGATATCGTGCGGCACATCAATGGCAAAACCGGCGTTGCGCCCGGAGGATCCGAAACCCACGTCCTGCGCTTCAATCAGCACCACTTCATCATTCGGAAAATTTAGCGCCAGCTGACGGGCCGCCGCCAGCCCGGTTAACCCGGCACCGACGATCGCCCAGCGGGCATGTTTTTGCCCCACGTGGGCAGGACGCGGGGTACGCGGTTGACTGGTGTGATACCAACCCGGCAGGGCGTCGTCAGCAGGCAGAGAAGTGATCTTTTGCACGTTGGTTACTCCGGTAGCTCTGATTATGTTCTCGTCACGTCACCGCAGGATCCGGCAACTGATATGGGATCAATGTTAGCCATCATGAGTAAATGAATATGTGATGTATATCGCATGTATACATGAAGTATAAAAATAGTTAACGGAATGATAAAAAAGGCGTGCGAAGCCCGGCGCAGCGGGGCGTCTGAAAAGAAAACAGCATGGGAGAAGAGGGCCTGTCAGCGGTCGCCAGCAGGCCTTATGGCAAGAAGATTAGCGGTTATCGCCCTCCTGGAAAGGCGCAAAATTGTCAGCTTTTAGCCCCTGCGGAGCGATGAAAATTTCCATATTTTCCCGCGACAGCTCCCAGTGCTCAAAGACCAGATCGACGACCGCCTGCTCATCACGAGCCTCAATGGCCACGATAAACGCATCGTGATGATCGGCGGCCAGCTGTAAGCGGCGCTCCATATCCTCGTTTTGCGGCCGGAAGAAGGTGTGTCCGATACGACAATGGTCGATCAGCAAACGCCCCAGGCTCGGCTGCAAATAGGGATTGGCCGCCATCTCGCCCATGATCTCGTGAAAACGGTTGTTCTCCAGCGCCAGCGCCTCGGCATCGCGGGTTTGCACCGCTTTGCGAAATCGCTTTTGGGTCTCTTTCAACGCTTTTAACTGCGCTGGCTTGTAATGCTGTACGGCAAGGCGTCCGGTGGCGGCGTAAATCATCGGCGCCACCAGGAAGAAATTGCGCAGCGTCGAGTGACTCATCGGGATCACCCGCACGCCGCGTTTTTCCACAATTTCGAGATACCCTTCTCCTGCCAGGCGCTGGAAGATTTCGCGCACCGGCGTACGGGACAGGCCGTACTGCGCGGTCAGCGCGGCTTCATCCAGCAGCTCGTCTGGATCCAGCTCCATGGTCAGAATATGTCGCTTGAGATCCTCGTACAGCGCGACCTTTCCCGTTCTCATTGACGCCTCCTGAAAATTGACCGGTGATGCTTAACTATGATGTTGCTTAACCTACAGATAAAGATGTGCAACAGCAAAATTATCAGCCACGGCAATCATGTTCTGCGCATTTCACTGGCAGTCAGATAGATCAGCCTCAGGACAGGCTCTGGATCCCGATCCGGTGGATGGCGCAGGATCTCCCCACGTAGCCAGTCTATTTCACTGCCGGCAACGTGGCGAAACGTCCTCAACCGCCCGGCATTTTTTAGCCATTTCATAATAAAGGCATTTTTCTGCCGGTTAGAGCAAATGCGTCCCTGCTTTCTCGACAGGCCAACCGCCACCAGAAGACAGAAATAGAAATGAATTCTCTCTTCCAGACCGTTAAACACGGCTTCAGGCGTCGTCTTCAGAGAGATCAATCCAGAGGGTCTTCAGTTCGGTGTACTGGTCGAGGGCGAAGACAGATTTATCGCGCCCGCCAAACCCCGACTGCTTGTAGCCGCCAAACGGCGTGGTGGCGTCGCCTTCCCCGAAGCAGTTCACCGTTACCGTACCCGCACGAATGGCGCGCGATACCCGAATGGCCCGGTTCAGCTTGCCGGTGTAGACCGACGCGGCCAGACCGTACTGTGTATCGTTCGCCAGGGCGACAGCCTCGGCTTCGGTGTTGAAGGTGGTCACGCACAGCACCGGGCCGAAGATCTCCTCCTGGAACAGTGCGCTCTCTGGCGTCACGCCGTCGATAATGGTTGGCTGAACATAGGCACCCTGCTCGGTATCGCCCCCCTGCACAATCCGCAGCCCTTCCTGGCGAGCCGTATCAAGATAACCGCTCACCTTGCTGAAATGTTCCGTCGAGACCATCGCGCCGAGCCGGTTGCGCGGATCGAGAGGATTGCCCATCGGCCAGTCACCGATCTGTTTTGCCATTTCGGCCAGCAACGCCGCTTTAACACTTTCCTGCACCAGCAGGCGCGAGGTGGCAGAGCAGTTCTCGCCCATGTTCCAGAATGCGCCGTTAAGCACATGTCCGGCCACGGTCGCCAGATCTCCCGCATCGTCGAAGACGACGGCCGGGTTTTTACCGCCGCACTCCAGCACCACCTTCTTGAGGTTAGATTCGGCTGCATAGTGCAGGAAGCGTCGTCCGGTGGACGTGGAGCCGGTAAAGCTCACCATGTCGATATCCGGGTGCAGACCAATCGGCTCCCCGACCTCTTTACCGGTGCCGGTGACGATATTCAGCACGCCCGCCGGGATGCCCGCCTCAAAGGCCAGGTCGGCGACCCGCAGCGCGGTGAGCGAGGTTTGCTCTGCCGGTTTCACGATGACCGAGCAGCCAGCCGCCAGTGCCGGGCCGATCTTCCAGGCCAGCATCAGCAGCGGGAAGTTCCAGGGCAGAACGCACCCCACCACGCCAATCGGCTCGCGCACGACCAGCGCCATTGCGCCGTTACCGACCGGGGCGGTGTGGTCATACAGTTTATCGATGGCTTCTGCGTGCCACTTCAGGACGTGAATGGTTTCCGGCACGTCCACCGCCAGGCATTCGCTTACCGGTTTCCCGCTGTCGAGGCTTTCCAGCACCGCCAGTTGGTCGATCTCCTGCTCCATCAGCGCCGCCAGTTTCAGCAGCACCGCTTTGCGTTCGCCCGGTGCCCGCTTGCTCCAGCTCCCGGCCTCGAACGCACTGCGCGCCCCCTCCACCGCGGCATTGACATCGGTAATGTCGCAGGCGGCGATGTGGCCAAGGGTCTCCCCGGTGGCCGGGTTGGTGGTAGGCAGGGTTTTCCCGGATTGCGCGGCGACGAAGCGCCCGTTAATAAAGGCCTTGCTCGCCAGGGAGAGCTCCCGGGCGATAGCCGTTACGTCGTCCAGCGTGTGCAGCTGACTCATATCGCCTCCTTACAGCGCCGCAGCGACGTTGCGTTTTACATCAGTGATCACCGCTTTCAGCTGCGCTTTCTCTTCTTCATTGAGATCCTGCAACGGCGCGCGCACCGTGCCGGAGGTCAGGCCGTTCAGCTCGCAGCCGTAGCGGATAGATTGCACAAACTTGCCACCGTCGAGGAAGTTCATCAGCGGCATCATGGCGGCCATGATTTTGCGGCCTTTGGCGAAATCTTTTTCCACCACGCAGGCTTCATACAGCGCCACGTGTTCGCGTGGAATGAAGTTAGAACCGGCACAGACCCAGCTTTGCGCGCCCCAGGCGAAGAACTCCAGCGCCTGATCGTCCCAGCCGCAGGAAAGCGCGATGTTCGGGAACTTGCAGGCCAGCAGGTGCAGGTTGTTGAAATCCCCGGAACTCTCTTTAATGGCGACCACGTTTGGTGAGCGGCTTACTTCGCGGAAGTAGGTCTCGCCCATGGTGATCCCCATGCGGCCCGGGTAGTTGTAGAGCATGATCGGCAGCTGGGCGGCTTTATCCACGGTAAGCGCGTGATGGGCATTTTCCAGCTCGGTCGGCAGGGCATACGGTGGCGAGGTGACCAGGATGGCATCGGCTTTGATCTCACGCGCATGTTTGGCGTAGTCCACCGCGTCTTCGGTGCGGGTGGCCCCCGTGCCGACGATCAGCGGCAGGCGAGTGCCAATCACCTGACGGGCGTGTTCCACCAGCGCTTTACGCTCTTCCTGGCTCTGCGCGTAATATTCGCCCGTGGAGCCACCAATGATGATGCCGTGAACGCGGGCCTCGATCAGCGACTCCAGCACCTCGGAAAAGCGTGCAAAATCAATGCTGCCATCGGCTGCGTAAGGGGTAATTGCCGGGGTGTAGATACCTTCAAATGTCAACACGATAACCTCCAGGGGGGAATTCACGACCATCACAGTCTGCTACGCAACCCTGATGGACTGCGTTTGTTAAAAATTTGCACACGGGCAGGTGAAAGGTCAATGGAGGAATATTTTTTGTATACATGAAAAATACAACATAAATACGTAATAACAGGAGATTTTTACGCATGCGTTAAAAATAACTTATATAAATCAATAAAATAAATTCATTATTTCGTTGTAGTAATTTTCTATATAATTTCCGATAGCGATCACATTCCCGAATTATCACCCTCTGAGACGTATTTACAGCGCCTTTCCGGCGGCATAGTTTTAATGCTGTAGTTAACCAGAATTTAACAAAACACCACACCGCAACGCCGGGTTGTGACCAGAATGTAAACAGAGGTACCGGGTATGCCCCATAAGAAAGCGACACTCATCGGCCTGATCGCCATCCTGTTGTGGAGCGCGATTGTCGGCCTGATCAAAAGCGTGAGCGAAGGCTTTGGCCCGGTGGGCGGGGCGGCGTTGATTTACACCTGTAGCGCGGTGTTGCTGCTGTTTACCATTGGCTTTCCGAAGATCCAGAAGTTTCCGGTGAGTTATCTCATCATCGGCAGCGTGCTGTTCGTCTGCTATGAGCTGTGCCTGTCCCTGTCGCTGGGCTTTACCCATAGCGGGCGTCAGGCCATTGAAGTGGGAATGGTGAATTACCTCTGGCCGAGCATGACGATTTTACTGGCGGTGATCGTTAACCGGCAGAAAACCAGCCCGCTAATTATTCCCGGCGTGGTGTTAGCCATTATCGGAATAGGCCGGGTATTAGGTGGCAACGGGGGATTTTCGCTGACAGAGATGATGAATAACGTTATGGATAATCCGTTAAGTTACGGGCTGGCATTCAGCGGAGCGGTGATCTGGGCCATATATTGCGTGGTCACTCAACGTATCGCCCGGGGAAATAACGGAATTACATTGTTCTTTATCTTAACGGCGCTGACGCTGTGGGTGAAATATTTCACCTCGCCCCAGCCGGAATTTGTTCTGTCGTGGCACGCGTGGATCAGCCTGCTGCTGGCGGCGATGGCGATGGGCTTTGGCTATGCTGCCTGGAATGTGGGGATCCTGCACGGCAACGTCACGGTGCTGGCGGCGGCGTCGTACTTTATTCCGATCATCTCGGCAGTGCTGGCGGCGTTTATGCTGGATTCGCACCTGACGCTGGCTTTCTGGCAAGGGACGGCGATGGTCAGCCTCGGATCGCTTATCTGCTGGTGGTCAACGCGCACGGTTGCCGTAAAACGTTTATCTGACGAAACGTCTTAAAAATAATAAACACAGTAACACCATAATAAATATAACTAACATCTTATCCGACCATCCTGCAGCGGAGGAGTATTTGCCATGAATTACGCGAAATAACGCACGCTATTATTTAACGCTTGAATCTTCTTAGACCTATATTTATTCCGTAATCGCTTGATTAATGGAAAGCGGCCTCGCTCGGCTTTAATAAACATCCATCGCTATTTATGTTTATTACCGCCTGCCCGTAAGCCATTAATTTAACGATGCCGGAGAAAGACAGGAGTTACCATGTCAAATACCGTTTCTGTTGAAGACGTACCACTTAACCGCTTTCACCGCCTGCTGACCATTCGCTCCGGTGGCGGCTCCTTCGTCGATGGCTATGTACTGAGCATTATCGGCATCGCCATGATGAAAATCTCTCCGGCGCTGGGGTTAACCGCCTTCTGGGAGGGGCTGATCGCTGCCTCTGCGCTGATCGGCATCTTCTTTGGCGGCTTTATCGGCGGCGCCCTCACCGACCGGCTGGGCAGACGGATGCTCTATTTCGTTGGCCCGACGCTGTTTGTGATCTGCTCCGTGGCGCAGTACTGGGTGCAGAGCGGCGAGATGCTGTTTGCCCTGCGCTTTTTAAACGGCGTGGCGGTGGGCATTGAGTACCCGGTGGCGACCGCCTTCCTGGTGGAGTTTCTGCCGAAGAAAAACCGCGGTCCTTGCCTGGCCACCCTCACCATCCTGTGGTTTGCCGGTGCTGCCGCGGCCTATATGATCGGTGAAGCGCTGCTGCACTTTGGCGGCCCGGATGCCTGGCGTCTGACGCTGGCCAGCACAGCAGTGATCGGCGCGCTGCTGTTCCTGGTGCGTATGGGCACCCCGGAATCCCCGCGCTGGCTGATGAGCAAAGGCCGTCACGCCGAAGCCGAAGCGATCATTCGCCGGGTGTATGGCCCGGATTTTGGTCTGGACAATCTGCCGGAGCAGGCGGAAAGCAAAAACCTCTCCTTCTCCAACCTGCTGCACTCGGGTTATGGCAAACGCATGGCGTTCGTGACCATCTTCTGGACCTGCTCGGTGATCCCGGTCTTCGCGGTCTATGCCTTTGCCCCGAAAGTGCTGGATGCGCTGCACCTGAGCGGGAAGTGGGCGTCGTACGGTTCGGTGGCTATCACCCTGCTGTTCGTGGTCGGCTGCATTATCGCTACGCGCCTGGTGAATACCCTGGGACGCCGCAAGCTGCTGCTGCAAAGCTTCCTCTGGTCGGGGCTGGCGCTGCTGCTGCTCGGCCTGCTGCGTGACGGGCCATCGATGATCATTCTGCTGATGTTTGGTGCTTATGCACTGTTTATCGGCGGGGCGCAGGTGCTCCAGCTGGTCTACCCGAATGAGATTTTCCCGACGGAAATCCGCGCCTGTGCCGTGGGTGTGGGAACGTCGCTGTCGCGTATTGGGGCTGCCGTCGGTACCTGGCTGGTGCCCGTCTCATTGCAGAGCCTGGGGATCGGCACCACCATGTATATCGCCGCGGCAATCACCTTTGTGGGCCTGGCCGTCTCCTGGTGGCTGGCACCGGAAACCAACGCCCGCAGCCTTGCCGATGCAGCCTCGCTGGATGACACCCCGTCACAAAAAGCGAGTATGCCGGGACCAATGGCGAAGCGTCATCTACTGTAACCTGGATAAAAAGGGCCGCATCGCGGCCCTTTACTCTTTCACCCGTTTTTC
The DNA here is from genome assembly GCF_050435045.1 of Leclercia sp. 1548. NCBI lineage: Bacteria > Pseudomonadati > Pseudomonadota > Gammaproteobacteria > Enterobacterales > Enterobacteriaceae > Leclercia > Leclercia sp. 1548. Next base: position 289,271 of record NZ_JBNDJP010000006.1, read on the forward strand.
CACTTCCCTGCGCCGCTTTCTGAACGAACTGGGCGTTTCACCGTACTGTTTACGGAACCAGGCGATCAGGTGCGAGGCGTCGGCGAAGCCGGTGGCAGTGGCAATGGCGTTAATGCTGTTGCTGGAGTCGGCCATCAGCTTGCGCGCCTGCTCAAGGCGCATCCGCCGCCAGTAGACCGCCGCCGAGTGGCCAGTACACTGGGTAAAGATCAGGTTAAGCTGGCGGAACGTCACCCCGGCAAAGTCAGCAACCTCCGCCAGCGGTACCGGCGAATCGAGATGGTGCTTCATAAACTCAATCACCTTCGTCACCAGCGGGTTCTCGTAGACATCGGGTTCGCTGAGGGGCGTTTTATGCTTCGCTTTCGGCGTTGGCACCTCATCCACCAGCAGATATTTCAGCACCTTTTGCGAGCGCACCAACCCGCAGTGCTGGCGGATCAGATCGGCCGCCAGGTCAATCGCCGTACCGCCAGGGCAGGAGATGATCCCGCCGTCTTTGATGTAGGTTTTATCGATTACCGGAATGGCTTTCGGGAAACGCAGCCGGAACTCGTCGCGGGTGGTGAAGTGGATCGCGCAGTGGCGACCGTCCAGTAGCCCGGCGTTACCGGCGACAAAAGCCCCGCTACACAGGGTGATGATGGGAATATTGCGGGCGTGCAGATCCCGCAAGGCCTGCAATAGCCACTCCGGCGGCTGGCGGGTCTCTTCCAGTAGCCCGCCCGCCACCACGAAGTAATCCCAGTCCCGGGCGAAATCGAGCGGCGCGGTGGGCGATACCGGCAGGCCACAGCTGGCGGTGATGGGCTGGTCATCGCAGGTCATCCACTCCCAGCGGCAAAAGATCTGCCGGCTGGAGAAGGACTCGTCTGCCGCAAAGCGCAGAGACTCTACCAGCCCCGCCACCGAGGCCAGCGTAAAGTGCTTCATCAGCAGAAAGCCGATCGTCAGGTCAGGCTTCGGCTCACTGTGGCTGTCAGACAGTTTCGTTGGAGGCATGGTCATCAGGCTCCTGCAATCCCCCCAGCTTACTCAGCAGACGCTTCAGGTCGGCGATATCCTGGGTATTCAGACCGGCGGTAATCATCTTCTCGGCGCTTTTGGCCTGCTCAATCATCTGCACCAGCATCGCTTCGCCCTCTGCCGTCATGGAGACCAGCTTGCGGCGGCGGTTAGCGGGATCGGTCTGCACCGTCAGTAACCCGCTCTTACTCATCCTATCGATAACGTAGGTGCCGGTGGCTTTATCAAACCCGGCGCGGTTCCCCAGCGTTTGCTGGTCGCAGCGCGTTTCTTCCGCCAGTACAACCAGTATGGCGTATTGCACAGCTGATAACCCGGTATCGACGCACTGGCTCCAGCAGGTGGTGGAGTGCTGCCCTGCGCGGCGCATCAGGTGCATTAATGAACAATCGCCATGCGGCCACAGGGGCGCGGCAAGGATTAAGTCGCGATTTTCTGCCATCGACTCTCTTGACTCCTGAAAACGACAAACATATAGTTCGAACACAAACAGTTTGAACTCAAACTATACATGAAAGAATACATTCAGAGAACCCGCATGAAGCTTGTTGTAGGCATGACTGGCGCTACTGGCGCTGCAATTGGCGTTCGTTTACTGGCCGCGCTGAAAGATCTGGACGTCGAAACGCATCTGATCATTTCCAAATGGGCGCGCGCCACCATTCAACTGGAAACGCCCTACAGTGTACAGGAGGTTATCGCTCTCGCCTCGAAGACTTACAGCGAGCACGATCAGGCTGCAGCCATCTCCAGCGGCTCCTTTCGCGTTGACGGCATGATCGTGGTGCCGTGCAGCATGAAGACCCTGGCCGCTATCCGCTGCGGCTACGCCGATGGCCTGATTGCCCGCGCCGCCGACGTGACGCTGAAAGAGCAGCGCAAGCTGGTGCTGGTTCCCCGCGAATCGCCGCTCAACGCCATTCACCTTGAGAACATGCTCGCCCTGACCCGCGCCGGTGCCATGATGCTGCCGCCAATGCCCGCCTTCTATAACAACCCCACCAGCACTGACGACATCATTAATCATTTTGTGTCGCGCATTCTGGATCAGTTCGGCCTGGATAACGCTTTAACAAAACGCTGGGGTGAACCTCACTCCGCTCCCACGGCTTAAGGAGAGCCTGATGACCTATTACGGTGATTTACGCAGTTATATCGATGCCCTCGACGCCATGGGCGACATCATGCACGTGACGCGCGAAGTGGACGGTGATTTTGAGCCAAGCGCCATTACCCGCCGCAGCTATGAGATCCAGTCCCCTGCCCCGCTGTTCCACAAGGTGGCGGGCGTGGCACCCGGCTTCCGTCTGTTCGGCGCGCCTGCCAGCCTCTCATCCCGACAGGATATGCCCTATGCCCGCGTGGCGATGTCACTCGGCCTGGCCCCGGACTGCACCGGGCCGCAGATCGTCGAAGCGCTGTCGGCGGCGCGCCATAAGCCCGGCATTCCCCCGGTGCGGGTGGCCTCTTCTGACGCCCTGTGCCACCAGAACATTTTGCGCGGTGAAGATGCGAACCTCGACCGCTTTCCAATCCCCTTTGCCCACGACAAGGACGGCGGTCGCTACGCCAATACCTGGGGCACGCTGATCGTGAAGACGCCGGACGGCAAATGGGTGAACTGGTCTATCGCCCGCGTGATGAAGGTCGATGGCAAGCGAATGGTGGGGCTGATTGTCCCGAGCCAGCATATCGGCCAGATCTGGACGGAGTGGGTAAAACTCGGCCAGCCGATGCCTTATGCACTGGTGCAAGGCCCGGCGCCGGCGATCTCCTGTGTGTCCGGCATCCCAATCCCGGCCCACGCCGATGAGGCGGATTACATCGGTACCCTGGCGGGCGAGCCGGTGCCGGTGGTCAAAGCAATCAGTATCGATCTGGACGTGCCTGCCACCGCCGAAATCGTGATCGAGGGGCATGTCTCCATCAACCGTGATTGCCAGGAAGGGCCATACGGCGAGTATGGCGGTTATCTGGGCGAAGGCTCCTCCGCCCAACCGACCTTCCACGTCGAGACGATTACCCATCGTGACGATCCGATCTGGCCGATGTCGATTACCGGCCGCCCGACCGACGAGTCGCACACCCTGTGGGCGATGGGGCTGGCCGCCGATGCCCTGACCTCTCTGCGTGAAGCGGAACTGCCGATCGTCACCGCCTGGATCCCGGAAGATTCTACCGTCCACTGGCTGCTGGTGGTGGTGCCGCAAAACTGGCGCGAGTTGCTGCCGGGCGTCACCAGCAAAGCACTGGCCCAACGCATCGGCGAAGTGTTGTTTAAGACCGACGCGATGGTGTTTATTCCGAAGGTCTACGTGGTGGACGATGATTTTGACCCAACCAACCTGCGCGAAGTGGTGTGGGTGCTCTCAACCCGCGTGCACCCGGTTGGTCGCCGCGTGGTGTTTGACGATCAGCGCGTGATCCGCCTGCCACAGTGCTATGAAGAGGAGGAGTATGTGGTCGGTCGTGGGGCGAAAGTGGTGTTTGATACGCTGCAAACCACCCGACATCTGCATGCCTCGTTTGAGCAGGGGTATCCAGAAGAGGTGCGCCAGCGGGTACTGGATAACTGGCCGACGGATCGCTAAGCCACACTCTGCCTGTCTGTTTGAAAACAGGCAGGCCTCACCAGCTGGCCCTCCTTCCCCATCGCACACTTATTAAACCCTCTCATAACCGCATCCTCGATTTAAGAATAATCCCGCCCGCATCGCCGTCTATGCTTAATGTTTAAAAATCAGACGACACAGTCGCACCCTTTTTCCTTTTTATTTCCCCTTTAAATACCGGAGGCCTGGTATGAGCAACCAAGGCGAATTTCCTGAAGACGGTCAGTCACCCGACTTCAGCCTGTCCCGACGGGATCTGATAAAAGTCAGCGCAGCGGCGGCGGCAACCGCTGCTGTTTATCCTTGTGGCGCACTGGCTGAGGGCGAGCCTGCTGTCACCCCCCCGCCCGAGATGATGCCCCTGACGCTGCGCGTCAACGGCAAAAGTCAGCAACTCGAGGTGGATACGCGTACCACCCTGCTGGATGCACTGCGGGAAAACTTGCAGCTTACCGGCACGAAAAAAGGCTGCGATCACGGGCAGTGCGGCGCCTGTACCGTGCTGGTGAATGGCCGCAGGCTCAACGCCTGCCTGACGCTGGCAATCATGCATCAGGATGCCGAAATCACTACCATCGAAGGGCTGGGTACGCCTGACAATCTGCATCCCATGCAGGCGGCATTTATCAAACATGATGGTTTTCAGTGCGGCTACTGTACCTCAGGGCAAATCTGCTCCTCCGTCGCGGTACTGAAAGAGATTGAAGCGGGCATCCCCAGCCACGTTACGCTCGATCTGGTCTCCCCCCCGGAAAAGACGGCGGATGAGATCCGCGAACGCATGAGCGGCAACATCTGTCGTTGCGGCGCGTACGCCAACATTCTGGCCGCCATCGAAGACGCCGCAGGGGAGCTTAAATCATGAAAGCCTTTACTTATGAACGGGTAAAAACCCCGGCCGAGGCCGCGGCCAGCGCCAGGGATAAACACGGCGCAAAATTTATTGCCGGGGGAACGAATCTGCTCGATCTGATGAAGCTGGAAATTGAAACGCCCACCCATCTGATCGACGTGAACGGTCTGGGCCTCGACCAGATTGCCGCCACCGATGAGGGCGGTCTGCGGATCGGCGCCCTGGTGCGCAATACCGATTTAGCCGCAGATGAGCGTGTGCGCCGTGACTATGCCGTGCTGTCCAGAGCGCTACTGGCAGGAGCGTCCGGTCAGTTACGCAACCAGGCCACCACGGCAGGTAATCTTCTTCAGCGTACCCGCTGCCCCTATTTTTACGATACCAATCAGCCCTGCAATAAACGTCTTCCCGGCAGCGGCTGCGCGGCGCTTGAAGGGTTTAGCCGTCAGCATGCGGTAGTGGGCGGCAGCGAGGCCTGTATTGCTACGCATCCGGGCGATATGCCTGTCGCGATGCGTCTGCTGGATGCAGTGGTGGAAACCGTTTCTGCCGACGGCAAAGCGCGGAACATCCCCCTCGCCGACTTTTATCGCGCCCCAGGGAAAACGCCCCATATCGAAACCGTCCTGACGCCAGGTGAACTGATTACCGCCGTCACCCTGCCGCCGCCCGTGGGTGGGCAGCACATCTACCGTAAAGTCCGCGATCGCGCCTCCTACGCCTTTGCGCTGGTCTCGGTCGCGGCGATTGTCCAGCCAGATGGCAGTGGGCGTGTCGCGCTGGGCGGCGTGGCCCATAAACCCTGGCGGATTGCCCAGGCCGATGCGCAGCTGCCCCAGGGCGCGCAGGCCGTCTACGATGCGTTGTTTGCGGAGGCTCACCCGACGCCTGAAAACACGTTCAAATTAACCCTGGCGAAGCGAACGCTTGCCTCCGTGCTGACAGAAGCGAGGGCTAAGGTATGAAATTCGATAAACCGGCAGGTGAAAACCCGATCGATCGCTTGAAGGTGGTCGGTCAGCCCCGCGACCGTATCGACGGTGCCTTAAAAACCACCGGCACGGCGCACTACGCCTACGAATGGCATGATATCGCGCCCAATGCGGCGTATGGCTATGTTGTGGGGTCGGCAATTGCCAAAGGCGAGATCGCCGCCATCGACACGCAGGCCGCGAAAAACGCACCGGGGGTGTTAACGGTGATCACCGCCAGTAGCGCAGGCGAACTCGGCAAAGGCGAGCGAAACGCGGCCACCCTGCTGGGCGGCCCGAAGATTGAGCACTACCATCAGGCCGTTGCGCTGGTAGTGGCAGAGACGTTTGAGCAGGCCCGGGCGGCGGCGGCGCTGGTGCAGGTGACCTGGCGGCGTGAAAAAGGATCTTACTCGCTGGCAGATGAAAAACCCGCCGTCAGCCAGCCGCCTGAGGATACACCCGATAAAAACACCGGGGATTTTGACGCCGCCTTTTCCGCCGCCGCGGTGAAGCTGGATGCGATCTACACCACGCCTGACCAGAGCCATATGGCGATGGAGCCGCATGCCTCGATGGCGGCCTGGGAGGGCGATAAGGTGACCCTCTGGACCTCCAACCAGATGGTTGCCTGGTGCCGTACCGACCTCGCGGAAACCCTCAAGATCCCGGAGGAGAATGTGCGCGTTATCGCCCCGTATATCGGCGGCGGCTTTGGCGGCAAGTTGTTCCTGCGAAGCGATGCCCTGCTGGCCGCGCTGGCCGCCCGCGCTATAAAGCGCCCGGTGAAAGTGATGCTTTCTCGGCCCACTATTCCGAATAACACCACTCACCGCCCGGCCACCATTCAGCATATCCGCATCGGGACGGATACCGCCGGGAAAATCACGGCCATCGCGCATGATAGCTGGTCGGGCAATCTTCCCGGCGGCACCCCGGAGACCGCAGTTCAGCAGACTGAACTGCTCTACGCGGGGGCGAATCGCCATACCGGACTGCGGCTGGCAAAACTGGACCTGCCGGAGGGCAATGCCATGCGTGCCCCTGGCGAAGCACCGGGTTTGATGGCGCTGGAAATCGCCATTGATGAGCTGGCCGAAAAAGCGGGTATCGATCCGGTTGAATTTCGCATCCTCAATGACACCCAGGTTGATCCGGCCGATCCCAGCCGTCCTTTTTCACGCCGTCAGCTGATTGAGTGCCTGCGTACCGGTGCCGACGCGTTCGGCTGGAAAGCGCGTAACGCGACGCCGGGCCAGGTTCGCGACGGTCGCTGGCTGGTGGGCATGGGTATGGCGGCCGGTTTTCGCAATAACCTGCTGGAAAAATCTGCCGCCCGTGTGCATCTGGATGCCGCCGGAAACGTGACGGTAGAGACGGACATGACCGACATCGGGACCGGGAGCTATACCATCATTGCCCAGACGGCGGCAGAAATGCTGGGCGTACCGCTGGAAAAGGTGACAGTTAATCTGGGTGACTCAACCTTCCCGGTATCGGCCGGTTCAGGGGGGCAATGGGGGGCGAACACCTCCACCTCGGGAGTTTATGCCGCCTGCGTGAAGTTGCGTGAAACCATTGCCACGAGGCTCGGTTTTGACCCGCACCAGGCGCAATTTAGCGACGGGAAAATCACCAGCGATACCCGCAGCGCAGACATTACCGAGGCCGCGGCCAACGGCACCCTGACCGCTGAAGACGGTATCGAATTCGGCGATCTGGATAAGCAGTATCAGCAGTCCACCTTTGCCGGACATTTTATCGAGGTGGGCGTGGATAGCGCGACCGGCGAGGTGCGGGTGCGTCGCATGCTCGCGGTGTGCGCGGCCGGGCGTATCCTTAACCCAAAAACGGCGCGCAGCCAGGTGATTGGCGCGATGACCATGGGGCTGGGGGCGGCGCTGATGGAAGAGCTGGCGGTGGATACCCGGCTGGGCTACTTCGTCAACCACGACATGGCCGCGTATGAAGTACCGGTCCATGCCGATATTCCCGAGCAGAAAGTGATTTTCCTGGATGATACTGACCCCATCTCCTCCCCGATGAAAGCCAAAGGCGTGGGCGAGCTTGGCCTGTGCGGCGTGGGTGCTGCCATTGCCAATGCGGTGTATAACGCGACGGGGGTAAGAGTGCGGGACTATCCTGTCACCCTGGATAAATTGCTCAGCGGCCTGCCGGACGCCGTTTAAGGAGGAACCATGCCCCACTCTCTTTTTAATCTGGCAGACGATCTGCGCCAGACGCCGGAACAGGCGTTTCTGACTGACGACAGCCGGGAGATCCTGCGCTTCGCGGTTGAGACGCTGATGGCCGGCAAAGAGGCGGCGCTGGTGATGCTGACGGAGATACGCGGCGGCGCGGCGCGCTCGTTGGGGGCGCAGATGGTGGTTCGCGAGGATGGCCAGTACTGTGGCTTCGTCTCCGGGGGCTGCGTCGAAGCGGCAGCGGCATTTGAGGCGCTGGAGGTGATCGCGTCCGGCCATGATCGCGAGGTGCGTTATGGCCAGGGTTCGCCCTGGTTTGACATTGTCCTGCCCTGCGGCGGGGGCATCACGCTGGCGATTCATAAGCTGCGCTCGGCGCAGCCGCTGCTGGCGGTATTGAACCGCCTGGCGCAGCGCCAGCCCGCCGGGTTGCGTTACACCCCACAGACGCAGACGCTCACCTGCCTGTCCGAGCCAACGCTCACCGGCTGGCATAATCAGGGTATTGAGATAGGTTTTCAGCCCTGCGTGCGGTTGCTGATCCATGGACACTCCATCGAAGCGCAGGCGACGGCTGAACTCGCGGCAGCGGCAGGGTATGACATTTGTCCGTTTGACCCCTGCTCGGGTGACCCGGGTTCCCTCATAGATGCTGACACGGCGGTGATCCTGCTGTGGCACGATCTTCACCGGGAGCTTCCCGTCCTGCAGGCCGCACGTGACGCGACCCCGTTTTACATCGGCGCGCTGGGCAGCCAGCGTACCCATAGCCAGCGCAGACAAAAGCTCATTGAGCTGGGCTGGCGGGATGACGAGATTGCGCGCATTAAGGCGCCGATCGGTATCTTCCCGAAAGCCCGGGACGCACGCACCCTGGCGCTGTCTGTTTTGGCAGACGTGGCTGCCGCACGCCTGCGTCAGGACGAATGTTAATGTCCTCGCCGGTTGTGATTATTCTCGCCGCCGGACGCGGCGAGCGGTTTCTCGCCTCGGGGGGCAAAACGCATAAGCTTGAGGCGGTGTTGGCCGGGCAATCTGTCCTGACGCACGTGATTCAGGCGGTTGAAGCCGCAAACCTGCCGTGGCATCTCGTCAGGCCTGAAGGCGGAACGCCGGGCATGGGCGCGTCGATTTCACTGGGTGTCCAGGCCACAGACCTGGCGTCGGGATGGTTAATCCTGCCCGCCGACCTGCCTCTAATTCAGCCCCGGACGTTGCAGCGCGTTGCTGAAGAACTGATGAATTACGGGATTGTGGTCCCTCACCACCAGCAACAGGCGGGGCACCCGGTGGGGTTTCGCCGGGAATACCGCGAGGCGTTGCAGGGTCTGGCGGGTGATACGGGGGCGCGGGAAATAGTGATGCGTGCGCGCAGTCAGGGGGATGTGCTGGATCTTTCGCTGGATGACGCTGGCGTTATATTTGATATCGATACGCTGGAGGATTTACGGGCGGCGCAAAAAACACGGTGCGCCAACGCCGTTGTGCCTGACTGAGACTGTGTAAATCAGCCCTGCCCAGGGTAGTAGAATTCAATTCTTATACCGCTGGGGTCGTAACACATCATGTGCATTGACGGCCCTTCTCTGATCACGGTTGGCTCGAATTCAATTTCGATCTGATTCGCCTTTAATACCTCAAGAAGCTGGAACAGATCCGCTTTATTTTCGACCCGTAACGCTAAGTGATGAAGTCCAACGTTCGTTTTACGATTAAATTCCACGGGGTCGTCGGTTTGCGTTTTCCAGAGTGTAATCGTCAGGGCATTATCTCTGACGAAGATGGCGGGATAATCTGCACGGCGTTTCACTTCCTCCCAGCCCAATATTTTAGTGAAGAACGCCGCGCTTTCTTCAAGTTTTGATACGGCCAGGCCAATATGTTGTACGCCCGTTGTCACTGCCATCATTTTATTCTCCTTCAGAAAATTGCTTTCGCCAGCCTGTGCACCGCCCAAGGATACATGCGCTTGTGGAACAGTCTGGCTTTCAATGCGGAACGCGCAGCCATGGCAATCAGTTTTTTTCATGCTGACATGGCTGCTCTGACCGGATGGACGCTAATCAAACTGGCGGACATGCCGGTCGAGGAAGTCACGTACGGCGGTACCTATCTCTTTAGCATGCGTTTCAAGGGCGAAGTGGCCCGTGTCATAAAAGCGTATTTCAGCGTCAGGCAAATCACGTTTCCAGGCTTCTGCGCCCGCCGGCATGAAAAAGGGATCGTTTTTTCCCCATACGGCTAATAACGGTGGCTGATACTGGCGAAAATAGCCTTGAAACTGCGGGTACATCTCTACGTTCGAGGCGTAATCCAGCAGCAGGTCTAACTGGATTTCCGCATTACCAGGCCGTAATACCTGCATCCCTTCGAGCGAATAGCCGTCAGGTGAAATCAGACTCTGATCGGAAACGCCTTCCAGATATTGCCATTTGATAGCCGCTGGCGTCGGAAATTCACTCAGCGCATGGCGGTTTTCCACAGTGGGATCACGCCAGTATTGCTGAATAGGTGCCCAGGCCTCTCCCAGCCCCTCTTCGTAGGCATTGCCGTTCTGGGAAATAAGGGCTGTTACCCGCTGCGGATGCGCTAACGCCAGTCGCCATCCGACAGGCGCGCCGTAATCGTGGACCAACAGCGCATAGCGGTTGAGATGAAGCTCTTCGGTAAACCGGCCAATGGTTTCAGCAAGCTGGGCAAAAGTATAAGCATACTCCCCTCGCGCGGGCGCCTCAGTGAAACCAAAGGCGGGCAAATCCGGGGCGATCACATGATAACGATCGGCCAGCTGGGGGATCAGGTCACGAAACATAAATGATGAACCCGCGAAGCCATGAAGCAGCAGTAATACAGGCGATGCCGGATCCCCCGCTTCGCGGTAAAAAACGTTCACGTCGCCTGCTTGTTGATAACGGTAATGGATCGCGGTAACTGGCGAGACGGAGGCGTTATCGGTTGTGGAAGACGTCATGGCAAACCTCTTTGTAACCATTAAAGTGTGTATTTGAAGGTTACACGCAAATTTGGTAACCTGTCAAAATGATTTTATGAGTTACGGACAGGTATGGAATTCAAACAACCTTCTCAGCCTCTCTTCCTCGCCGATAATCTCGCACTGGATTTTATTAACAGTGAATACGGGACGGGTGATGAGCGGCATGATTGTTTTACCGACAATCTCAGCGTCATCGACTGGCTGGAAACGGCGGGTGTTGTGCCGAAAGGCACTGAGGCACCGGATGACTTACTAACTGAAGCCCGTCAGCTGCGCGATGCTGCCAGAACCCTGGTGCATGCCGCGATGAAATCCGAGGCAGCTAACCTGACGGTGATTAACCAGATACTGCAAGCGGGGCGTCCTGAGACTGGACTGCAATGGGACGAAGATACGCGGCGATATCGGGTTGATGTCTGTTCAAACACGCTCAGCTCCGCAGGCTTGCTCTGGCCCATTGCGGATGCTCTGGTGAAGCTGGTCACTGATGAAAAGTTTGAATACGTGAGAGAGTGTGAAGCACATAACTGTATTTTACTTTTCCAGGATTTGAGCAAATCACATCGCCGCCGCTGGTGCAGCATGGCAACGTGCGGTAATCGTATGAAAGTCGCGGCCTACCGAAACAGAAAGGGTTCATAGCGCTCATTTTCAGTGACATGCGATAACGCGTTGAGGCTGGCCGCACCCGGCGAGCGTACCAGCTTCTTACCCCCTCTGGTTTAAAAGAGTGTTGACCTGGACTTGACCAAAGAGAACGATCGTTCTACCATTTGCCTATGAACAAAAACACGACTGATACACGCGAAAAAATCCTCGCGACAGCTGAACAACTCATTTACCAGAACGGTATTCATGCCACCGGCATGGATCTTCTTGTAAGAACGTCAGGTGTGGCCCGGAAAAGTATTTATCGCTACTTCGCCAACAAAGACGAAGTGGCGGCTGCGGCCCTGAACGCACGTGATGTGCGCTGGATGGAATGGTTCAGGAGCGAGTGCGACAAAGCGGATACGCCGCAGGAACGCATCCTGAATATGTTTACCGTACTCAAAGGCTGGTTTGAGTCGGAGGGCTACCGCGGGTGCGCATTCATCAATACCGCGGGGGAAGTGGGTGACAGTGCCGATCCCATTCGCCAGATTGCTAAACTGCATAAGCAGAAAATCCTGGATTACGCCCTTGAGCTTACCGGACAGCTGAATATTGAGCACGCCTCATCACTGGCAAGGCAGCTGCTGTTATTAATTGAAGGTGCTATCACCATGTCACGAGTTATGGGTGATAACAGCGCCGCCGATGATGCAAAAGATATTGCGCAGCTATTACTGAAACAGGTCTCATAAAAGAGGCCTGTATTCCGGGAAAATAATACTCGCTGAATTATCCAGTTATACTGGAGGTTCACGCGTGGGTGTCATTCATTTAATTTCAGACCAGGAAAGAAAATATTACAATCATCCTCTGAGATGACGTTATCTTTAATCGATATATACCGATGTAAAACGCACTTCACCTCTTCCCCTTTCCTCCCCGTCGCTATTTGATTCTGCCCGCTCGCTTGACCGGCTTTGGCTCTATTCTCATATCAAAAAATCCAACAAGGAAACGAAGACAGAATATCACATTGAAATTAAACAGTTTTTCTCTGGAAGATATCGCAAACCACCAGCGAATAAAAATATCCAAAAATTAATTTCTTATTATTTATGAACGCGTTAACGCCATTTTTTAAAGGGATGCATTGCTTTTTTAATGATTTTATCAAACACCGTCTTGACGAGGTAGAACGATCGTTCTACCATGAATTCATAGACCAGACGGACCCTCTGAAAAGTGATATCGGGCATGATTGAGAATACAGAATTCTCATAGCTACCCAGGGCGTTAAATAACAGAGGAAGAATTTATGTCTACGTCTCGAAAAGCAAATGAAACCGAACTGTCCACATTTACAGGAGTCTCAACCATGTCTGATGCACAAATTCGTCCGCCGCTTCCTCCGTTTACGCTTGAATCAGCGATTGAAAAAGTACGGCTTGCTGAAGATGGCTGGAATAGCCGTGACGCTGCAAAAGTCTCGCTGGCCTATTCTCTGGATACCAAATGGCGTAACCGCGCAGAATTTGCGAATAACCGCGAAGAAGCCAAAGGATTCCTTGAACGTAAATGGAAAAAAGAATTTGAGTACCGTCTTATTAAAGAATTGTGGGCATTCGGGGGCAACCGCATTGCGGTCCGTTACGCCTACGAGTGGCGCGATGATTCAGGCAACTGGTTCCGTTCTTACGGAAATGAGAACTGGGAATTCGGCGAAGATGGTCTGATGCAACGTCGTTTCGCGTGTATCAATGATATGCCTATCAAAGAGAGCGATCGCAAATTCCACTGGCCGCTGGGGCGTCGTCCAGATGACCATCCAGGGTTATCAGAGCTGGGTCTGTAACGTCCGGTTTATTCCTTTAAGCCCGGCGACTGTCCTGGTCGGTCACTTGCACTACTCCTCTACGGGTAAAACTGCTGCAACAGGCGTGGCAGAATTTTTAAATACAAATAATGCCCAGGGCTTATCCAGTCGTGATAAGCCTGAGGGTTCGCTTATGTAAAAAGCACGCGAAATAATCATAAGCATTACGAATAAGGTGACACCATGAATATCAAGTCTGCGTTATTGTCTGTCGCAATGGCTGCCGTTTCAGCCAATAGCTTTGCTGATTCAACTGGCCCAGAACGTCATGTTCAACAGTTCCTGAATGTGCTGAACGGGAGTGGCGGGAAGCCCATTGAGCAATTGTCTCCTCAGGCGGCACGCCAGGTATTGATCGATGCGCAAAAAGGCGCGACTCTGCCTGCTGCCGACGTCAGTGTAAAAACGATTACTGTTGATGGGCAAAATCTCACACTGAATATTGTGAAGCCGCATAACGCGCAGGGAACCCTGCCGGTATTTATGTTCTTTCATGGCGGTGGCTGGATCCTGGGCGATTTCCCGACACATGAGCGTCTCGTTCGCGATCTGGTTAACGCGTCTGGCGCGGCAGCCGTTTTCGTTAATTACACGCCCTCCCCGGAAGCGCATTTCCCCGTTGCGATTAATCAGGCCTATGCAGCAACCCGCTGGGTAGCCGAAAACGGAAATGAAATTGGCGTTGATGGTAAACGCCTGGCGCTGGTTGGTAACAGCGTGGGCGGTAATATGGTTGCGGCCGTTGCCCTTCAGGCTAAACAACATAAAACCCCTGCTATCCGCTATGACGTTATGCTCTGGCCTGTCACTGACGCGAATTTTGATACCGATTCTTATCATCAGTATGAAAACGGCTATTTCCTGTCGCGCAATATGATGAAGTGGTTCTGGGATGCTTACACCCCAAATGAGAGCGATAGAAATAACATCCTCGCCTCTCCGCTGCGCGCCACAACAGCGCAGTTGCAGGGCCTGCCACCTACCCTGATTCAGACCGCTGAGCTTGATGTGCTGCGTGACGAAGGCGAAGCTTTTGGTCGCAAACTTGATGCCGCGGGTGTCGACGTGACGGTGACGCGCTACAACGGATTAATTCATGATTACGGCCTGCTGAACGCGCTGAGTGACGTTCCTGCCGTGCGGGCTGCCATTGGTCAGGCTGGTTACCAGCTGAAAGAGCACCTGAAATAACGGTAAAGCGACCAGCGGGGCTGACCGGCTGGTCATTCTCTGTAATTTTTTGGCCGCTACTCTCTGCTGATACTGATATTTACCTTTACAGCAGGATAGTGGCCGGAAGGCTTATCATTCAATATGGAGTATCAACCCCTGAGTTCCTCTGAATAGTGCTGGATATCATCGCACATGGCTTGTAACTCATTGATTAATCTTGCCGCATGGAAACCATCGCACACGGAATGATGCACCTGCAGGGCGAAAGGCAATAATACTTTTCCATCTTGCTCGTAGTATTTCCCAAAAGTGAACATAGGGGAAAAAAAGTTCTGCATGTGAGCGACGTTGATATCAAAACTGGTAAAACTCACCCAGGGAATAGCGGATACGAAAAATATATTGTCTGGCGACTGTCCCTTGGGCCAATAAGCAAGATTATTACCATGGCGTGCCACGTCTTCGGAATAAACATTCTGGAAGTGCTGAATATTGCCGTCGTACGGACTCCATATTGATGAAAAGGTCTCCGTTTCATTATGGAAGATGGTATAGCTTGGATGGACTTCATCCCATATCACGAGCTCATTGTTCTTCATCGCCATACGGAATTCCGTATGCCTGTTTACGACGTGAGCAATCAGGAAAATCATCGTCGGGTAAAATTTCCAGCCAACCGCTTTGATATGCTTTAACAGCGCCGTAATGTCTAATTGCACCGTCTGGTTAAACGTACTTTGTGCAAACGACTGAAATACCTCAAAATGCTCCTTCCTTGCCCAACGAGACAAGTCCACAACGGTATATGCTGGGGTGGTTGTTTTCATTTTTTACCTTTGATTAGCGATCATCTATCAGAGAGTAGCCTGAGCTATTTCATCAATTAAACACGCATACAAGTCCCGAACCATTTTGGTAGCGAATGCTTTTGTGAGAGTAGCGCAACCTTTTGCGGCAGGAAAGAGAATGTTAACCGTTTGATAATTAATAGAATCAAAGGCGCTCGAGCAAATTAATGGCTAATGAATTTTTTGCTGATGCAGGAAAATGTGAAGAAATGCTTGAATGGTGCCGATAATAGGAGTCGAACCTACGACCTTCGCATTACGAATGCGCTGCTCTACCAACTGAGCTATATCGGCTTTCCGGAGGAGGAACTTCGGTGTAAAAGGGTAAGAAAAAGAACCCAACTCGTCAACCCTTCACCTTTTAGTCGTTGATTTTTCCATCAATACGCGCAAAAACAACACAAATAAAAAGGTTGTTTTTGTTTTTCTTCACATTTTGCGGCTAATTGCCTGCGCAAGAGAGGCTATCTTCCCCGTTTGCCTGCAGAATCGGCTATCTTGAGTTTTACATTTTGACATCAAGCCCCGCCAGAACAGGCCGATATTAAAAACGATCGGAACATAATAACACCTGAGAAAATGGGGTAATCATGCATAAACTTTTTGTCAGCGATGATATATCCGGTACGGACCTTGAGCCTAAACAAACGGCGACCTTGATTAAACGTGCTTTGCAGCTGATGTTTTCTCTGTTGGCAGTGCTGTTTATTGTTGCGATTGTCGCGCTGCTGACCATCGTGCGAAACATCAATGACAGCAGCGATAAGCACAGCGCCATGCTGCTGGAAAAAGCGATCCACAACCGCGTAGATACCCTCACAACCCACATCAAAGATTATGCCTGGTGGGGCGAAGCCTATCAGCACCTGCATCCCAAAATAGATACCGACTGGGCTTATACCCGGCAGAACATGGGAGCCACGCTGTGGCGCGATTTTGAGTACGAAGGACTGTTCGTGCTCGACGGCAGCGGGAAGACCCGTTACAGCGTGATTAACGGCAAGCTGGTGACAGACTCACTGCAATCGTGGCTGGGTGAAGATCCTTTGCCCGAGCTGATTCAAAAAATAAACAAGCCGGACGCGATTCCTGTATCCAGTACGGTGGTGATGAAGGGCGGCTATCCGGCGCTGGTGGCAGCGGCACGCATCACAACCGGTGACGACTCAAGCATCCCTGTTGCTCCCGGCCCCGCCTCTGTGCTGGTCTTTGTCGACGTGCTGGATAGCCCTAAGCTCACTGCGCTGGGTGAAGAGTACGGTATCGCCCAGACTCGCGTGCAGCATAAAAACTCACCGAGGCTGGCAGGGCGACGCGGGGTGGCTACCCTCCCCGTTGACGGCCAGCAAGTGACCTTTGAATGGAAAAGCGAAAATCCGGGGCGGGAGCTGCTGCGCTATATCCTGCCGCTGCTGATCCTGCTGGCGCTTTGTACCGCTATTCCCGGCGTGATGCTGGGGCGCAACGCGCTCAAAAAGGCGCGCATGTATGATGAAAATACCTATCTGCTGGCCCAGAACCGTCTTGCCCTGACGGCCAGCGAGCGCCGTTTTCGTGACGTCGCCGAGGCGACCACCGACTGGATCTGGGAGACCGACCCGGAGCTGCGTTTTACCTGGCTTTCCGAGCGTTTTCCCGGCATTACCGGGTACAGCATATCGTACTGGATCGGCCGCCCGCTCAGCGAGCTAATGTCCGCAGAAAACCAGTCGCTGGCAGACTGGATTACCCTGCCCGGGCAGACAGGGCATCGCCGCCTGCTGCACTGCCGCTATCTTTCCGCGATGGGACATCAACGCTACTGCCATATTGCGATCAAACCTGTCATCACACCGGAGGGGATAACCGGCTACCGGGGCACCGCCACGGATGTCACTCTGGAGGTGGAGGCCCAGGCACGCGTGGAGTATCTCTCCCGCCACGACGAACTGACCGGGCTGCCCAACCGGGTGCGCATGCGCGAGTTTCTGGAGGGCAAGTTGCAGGCGCAACCCACGCAGCAGCACCCGCTGGCAATGCTTAGCCTCGATCTCGATAAGTTTAAGCCGGTTAACGATCTCTTTGGTCATGGTGCCGGTGACGCCGTACTGCATGAGGTCTCAGCCAGGCTACGGCACTGTATCCGCGATTACGATCTGGTGGCGCGCCAGGGCGGAGACGAGTTTATTCTGGTGATCTCCGACATCCATGACCGGCGGTACATCGATACCCTGTGCGAGCGCATCATTGCCGAGCTGACGCGCCCCTTCCTGATCAACGGAAATGAGATCGTGATCGGCGCCAGCATCGGGATCGCCATGGCACCGCATGATGCCGTCGACGCGGGCGAACTCCTGCGCTTCTCGGACATCGCGCTGTACAAAGCCAAAAGCACCGGGCGCAATAAATGGGTGTTCTATATGCCTGAAATGGCCGAGCAGATGGTGCAGCGCCGGGAGATGGAAAAGAGCCTGCGCGACGGGATTAAAAAAGAGCAGTTCCGTCTGGTCTACCAGCCGCGTTACGGTCATGACTTATCGCGGATCATCGCCGTAGAGGCGTTAATTCGTTGGGATCACCCTGAGCTTGGCCTGATCATGCCGGATCAGTTTATTTCTCTGGCCGAAGAGACCGGGCTGATTATTCCGCTCAGCGACTGGGTGCTGAAAACCGCCTGCCGGGACGCGCAGGAGACGCTGCACGGCCTCTCGGTTTCGGTGAATATCTCTGCGGTCGAGTTCCAGTCCTGGCAGGTGGTGGATCGCATCAAGGAGGCGCTACAGCTCTCGCAATTAGATCCGGCCCGACTGGAGATCGAAATTACCGAAAACGCCACCCTGTGGAACCCGGAAAACAGTCTCGAAATCATGCTGGCGCTGAAGAAACTTGGCGTGAAGCTGTTGATGGACGATTTTGGAACCGGCTACTCCTCCCTGAGCTATCTGCGCAATTTCCCGTTCGATGGCATTAAGCTGGATAAATCCTTTATCGACGGCATGCCGGAGAGCGACAGCGCCAACACCATCGTTGAAAATATTATCGGCCTGGGCAAAGCCTTTTCGCTGAGTATTACGGCAGAAGGGGTGGAGACCGAAGGGCAGCTCCAGAAGCTGATGATGATGAAGTGCGATGAAACGCAGGGCTATTTTATCAGCAGGCCGCTCAGCCTGACGGCGTTACAGGAGCAAATATCCGCGCTGGATTCGGCGGCACAGGGACGCAATGAACAGAATAGTCAGGGATAGCACGGGCAGCAGCCGCTGCCCGCGTAGGGATTATGCCCGAATGGTATCGTCACCGAAGCCGATCCACTTGTAGGTGGTCAGCGCTTCCAGCCCCATCGGGCCGCGCGCGTGCAGCTTCTGGGTGCTGACCGCCACTTCGGCACCAAGGCCAAACTGGCCACCATCGGTAAAGCGAGTGGAGGCGTTCACGTACACGGCTGACGAGTCCACTTCGTTCACAAAGCGGTTGGCATTGCTCAGGGTGCGGGTGAGGATCGCATCCGAATGCTGGGTGCCGTGGGCACGAATATGGGCGATGGCGTCATCCAGATCGGCAACCACCTTCACGTTCAGATCCAGCGACAGGAACTCGTCGTCGTACTGTTCTGCTTTCACCGCCTCAACCTTCGCCGGGCCGTCTTTCAGCTGCGTCAGCGCATTAGAATCCGCGTGCAGAGTCACACCGCTCTGCGCCATCTGCTGGCTCAAGGCAGGGAGGAAACGATCGGCGATACGCTGATGCACCAGCAGCGTTTCCACCGTGTTACAGGTGCTTGGGCGCTGGGTTTTGGCATTGACGATGATCTTCAGGGCCGGTTCGATCTCGGCGGTGTCATCGACAAAAATATGGCACACGCCGATACCGCCGGTGATAACCGGGATCGTCGATTGCTCGCGGCACAGTTTGTGCAGCCCTGCCCCGCCGCGCGGGATCAGCATGTCGATGTATTTGTCCATGCGCAGCATTTCGTTGACCAGCGCACGATCCGGGCTTTCAATCGCCTGAACCGCACCGGCTGGCAGACCGCACTCTTCCAGCGCCTGCTGGATCACTTTTACCGTTGCGGCGTTGGTGCGCCAGGTCTCTTTCCCGCCGCGCAGGATAGCCGCGTTGCCGGTTTTCAGGCACAGCGAGGCGACATCAACAGTCACGTTCGGGCGCGCTTCGTAGATGACACCAATGACGCCAAGCGGCACGCGGCGGCGTTCGATGCGCAGGCCGCTGTCCAGCAGTCCGCCGTCGATCACCTGCCCGACCGGATCGGCCAGGCTGCATACCTGACGCACGTCATCGGCAATGCTTTTCAGGCGCGCGGGGTTTAACGCCAGACGATCGAGCATCGCCTCGCTCAGGCCGTTGCGGCGGGCTTCCAGCAGATCCTGCTCGTTGGCGAGCAAAATCTCGTGAGACTGGGCTTCCAGATACTCTGCGATTTTTTCCAGCACGCGATTTTTCTCGCGGCTGGAAAGGAGCGCCAGTTTGTAAGAGGCGGCTTTGGCAGCGGCGCCCATTTGTTCCAGCATGTCCAGCTCCTTAACGGGTGATCATATCGTCGCGATGGACAGCAACCGGGCCATACTCATAGCCGAGAATGGCATCGATCTGCTGTGAATGATGGCCTGCAATACGGCGCAGCGCGTCGCTGTTGTAGCGGCAGACGCCGTGGGCGATGTCGCGCCCTTCCAGATTACAGATACGGATCACTTCACCACGGGAGAAGTTGCCTGTCACGTTTTTAATTCCTTTTGGAAGCAATGAGCTGCCTCTTTCCAGAATAGCGGCCGTGGCACCTTCATCAACGGTGATCTCCCCGGCAGGCGGTGCGCCGAAAATCCAGCGTTTGCGGTTTTCCAGCGGGGTGGCTTCGGCGTGGAAACGTGTTCCAACGGAAATACCTTCCATGACATCGCCAATCACACCCGGACGGCTGCCGGCGGCGATGATGGTGTCGATACCCGCGCGGCACGCGACGTCAGCGGCCTGGAGCTTTGTGCCCATCCCGCCGGTGCCGAGGCCAGAGACGCTGTCGCCTGCAATGGCGCGCAGCGCATCGTCGATGCCTTTTACATCGGTGATCAGTTCGGCTTGCGGATTGGTGCGTGGGTCTGCGGTAAACAGCCCCTGTTGATCGGTGAGCAGCAGCAGCTTATCGGCCCCTGCCAGAATCGCGGCCAGCGCCGACAGGTTATCGTTGTCGCCAACCTTAATTTCTGCGGTGGCGACCGCATCGTTTTCGTTAATGACCGGAACGATGTTGTTATCCAGCAGCGCGCGCAGGGTATCGCGGGCGTTGAGGAAACGCTCGCGATCTTCCATATCGGCGCGGGTCAGCAGCATCTGACCGACGTGGATGCCGTAGATAGAGAACAGCTGTTCCCAGAGTTGAATCAGGCGGCTTTGTCCGACGGCTGCCAGCAGCTGCTTGGAGGCAATGGTCGCGGGGAGTTCGGGATAACCCAGATGCTCACGTCCGGCGGCAATCGCCCCGGAGGTGACAATCACAATACGGTGCCCTGCGGCATGAAGCTGTGCGCACTGGCGTACCAGTTCGACAATGTGGGCGCGATTAAGGCGGCGCGATCCGCCTGTTAACACACTGGTGCCGAGTTTTACCACCAGCGTCTGGCTGTCACTCATGATTCTCTGCCGTTCAACAATAAGGGAAATGAAATCAATCAGACTTTTTATCAGGACTGGGGCCGGTTGCCAACCGCCTTAACGCTCAGGCTACCACTTTGTTGCGCGGGATCAGGAAGCGTAGCGGCAAAGGTTGACACTTTTATTACTGAAATAAAAAAACTCAGTATTTTAAACTTATTCTGTATTTGTCATAAAACGTTCACTTCATAACGTTAAAACCCTTCCTGTTTTTTCACGGAACAAAAGCTTGAGCTTACTGTTCAGCGAATATTAGCGCGTTTATAAGAAACCAGGATTGAAAATGAAAAAGAGTACTCTGGCATTAGTGGTAATGGGCATTGTGGCATCTTCATCTGTACAGGCAGCCGAAGTATTTAATAAAAACGGCAATAAACTGGACGTGTACGGTAAAGTGAAAGCAATGCATTATCTCAGCGATGATGATGCCAAAGATGGTGACCAGACTTATGTGCGTTTCGGCTTTAAAGGCGAAACCCAAATTAACGAACAGCTGACCGGTTATGGCCGTTGGGAAGCTGAATTTTCCGGCAATAAAGCTGAAAGCGACGCGACACAGAAAACCCGTCTGGCCTTCGCCGGTATCAAGCTGAAAGACTTCGGTTCATTCGACTATGGTCGTAACCTCGGCGCCCTGTATGACGTCGAAGCCTGGACTGATATGTTCCCGGAATTCGGCGGTGACTCCTCTGGACAGACCGACAACTTCATGACCAAACGCGCCAGCGGTCTGGCGACCTACCGTAATACCGACTTCTTCGGCGCCATTAATGGCCTGGACCTGACCCTACAATATCAGGGTAAAAACGAAGGGCGCGAAGCGAAGAAACAGAACGGCGACGGCTTCGGTACGGCTCTGAGCTATGATTTCGGCGGCAGCGATTTTGCCATCAGCGGCGCCTACACCAACTCTGACCGCACCAATGCCCAGAACCTGCTGGCACGTGGTGAAGGTGAAAAAGCCGAAGCCTGGGGCACCGGTCTGAAATATGACGCGAACAACCTCTACCTGGCAACCATGTATACCGAGACGCGTAATATGACGCCAATCTCCGGTGGCTTCGCCAATAAAGCACAGAACTTCGAAGCAGTTGCACAATATCAGTTTGACTTTGGTCTGCGCCCATCTCTGGGTTATGTCCAGTCTAAAGGCAAGGATATTGAAGGCATCGGTGATGAAGATATCGTGAAATATATCGACGTCGGCGCGACCTATTATTTCAACAAAAATATGTCGGCCTTTGTTGATTATAAAATCAACCAGATTGATGACGATAATAAACTGGGCGTGAGCAGCGATGATATCGTTGCCCTGGGCATGACCTACCAGTTCTGATTTCGCGAAATAAAAAACCCGGCGCGGTATGGCCGGGTTTTTTTATTGTCTGTTTTTACGCCAGGCGTTAAGCGGTCAGCTTAACCGGTTCGTTGGTAAAGTCGTCAGCAGGTTCGAGTTTCAGATCGAACGTCGCCAGCAATGTACGGGCTTTCTCGTGGAATTCACGCAGGGTATGCTCAAGGCGCTGGACCACTTCAGGATCCTTAATCGCCATCGCCTGCCAGTGGCCCTCTTTATCGAACAGGCCAAACTGGTAGTTATAGGTGAAGCGTGACGCTTCGGCTTCCATTTCCATCCACCATCCCCAGAATTCGCGCTTTTCCGGCGCTGGCTTTACGTTAACGCACACGGCCAGGCAGTCGAAAAAAAAGCGATTCTCTTCGCACTGCTCTTCGCGGATGTAGGGGCCAAGAGCCATAAACTTCTTGATCATTCTACTTTTCGGATGTCCACTCGGTAACGTCATTGCGATCTCCTTTTATGAAGCCACTGTTGTACCAAACCTCAAGAAATTAGCAATCTCTTAACACAGTCTCTGATGGATCCAACGCGCAATCTGTTGTAATGCCTTGTCAAAATTTTCATACACCGGACTAAACGGCACCTCCAGCAGCTTACCCTCGACAGATGACGAGGTGATTAAGCGTGACTCCTCTTCCGGGCTGAAGGGATCGTTTTTCCAGAAGCCCGAAAGCATCGGCGTCGGGCAGCGACGACCCAGTAATCCCTGCGTTTTCAGGGAGTAACGATTGAGTTCCACGCGCAGCGCCTCGTCGGAGGCGTCATGCATGCCCAGGCTGCTGGCCAGTACATCAAGATACATTTCCGGCACGCGCCCCTGTCGTGCGGGTTCGCTTAACAGCGCATGCACTACCGGCCCGAGGCAGGCCACCGCTTTCAGGCGTGAGGATTCCAGATAGGCCAGACGCACGGCGACGTTAGCGCCAAAGCGGAAGCCAAACGCCGCCACCCGGGTGTGATCCACCCACGGATTTTGCTCCAGCGATTTCAGGGCATGCTGGTGGAGCAAGCTGGAATCCTGAGTCAGTTTCCATTTTGACGAGAAGCCAATCGACGGCATGTCGAGCGTCAGCATCGCCAGCCCCTTCGGTGCCAGGTAGCGTTCATACAGGCTGTAGTAATCGGTTTGCAGCGAGTCGAGGCCGCCACACATCATCACCGTCGGGAAGGGGCCGTCGCCCGGAGGCGTATGCAGGAATCCGGTCACCGCCGGACCGCCGGGAATGGTAAAGGTGAGTTCGCGCATCTGACCCGGCAGATGCTGGGCCGCTTCCTGGTAAGCACGGTTCGCCAGCGCCTGCGCCTGCTCCGCCAGTTCATCGCCTTTCAGGTGTGGGTAAGCCGCGATGCTGTAGAGGTTACAGGCATGCAGCCAGTGCTTGCCGCTTAACAGGGGATCGTCTTCCTGGCTCGCCTTTTGCTGCCAGATCATCGCCTGTTTTGCCCACTCGTAGATCCAGTTGCCGCCGCGATAACCCACCACCGTGTCGTACAGATCGTCGTCTGTCCGTTCGGCCTGGCTCATTACGATTCGCGCCTGCACATCCAGAATTTCACGGGGATCGATGCCGCGCCAGATCCACATCAGACGGTTGACCATGCGATACCAGTGCGGGACGTTTTTGCCATCCAGCGCCGATTGCACGGCCGGTTGTACGCCACTGTTAAAGCGACGAACCAGCGTCGAGGTTTCCGGGTGTTTGAATTTGGGCTTGAAGAGAATTTCGCTGAGATTCGCCTGGGACATTGCGCGCTGCCTCTTAAGATACGTCAGAGGGCATCATTGTAACGCGACAACGGCGAAAAAAATAACGCCCGGCATCACCGGGCGTTAAAAATGTAGGGATTAGCGGCCTGAAATCGGTGGGACGAAAACGACGCCCATATCCCATGGCTGTTCGATCCAGGTATCCTGCGGGATATCAATTACATAATCGTCAACCAGTGGTTTACCTGCTGGCTTAGCGAAGATGGTGACGAAATGCGCTTTAGGATACATTTCGCGGATGGCCACTGCCGTACCGCCGGTATCAACCAGATCGTCAATCACGATGAAACCTTCACCATCGCCTTCGGCGCGTTTCAGCACTTTCAGCTCACGCTGGTTGTCATGGTCGTAGCTGGAGATGCATACGGTATCGACATGGCGAATACCCAGCTCACGTGCCAGCAATGCCCCCGGTACCAGGCCACCGCGGCTAACAGCGATAATGCCTTTCCACTGTTCGGATGGCATCAGGCGTGCAGCCAGTTTACGTGCATGAATCTGCAACATGTCCCAGGTGACGATGTATTTTTCGCTCATGTGAATTGTCCCAGCCTGTTTATATACGGCTTAAAAAGTGTTCGAGGGGGAAAATGGTTGCGCGAGATTATAGAGATCTGAAGCACTAAAAACCAGTGCTAAGCGGTTCCGCCCGGAGTTTTTACTTGCTTACCCCTACCAGCCGACAGAGAAAGTGGTATTCTCGAACCCACCTCGCAAGTCTGACTTGTGGTAACTCTAAACCTGCTAACCCCGTGACCTGCAACATTGTCTGCAGGCTCTCGACAAGGAGACTTACTGTGTCTGAACTGTCTCAATTATCGCCACAACCGCTGTGGGATATTTTTGCCAAAATCTGCTCAATTCCTCACCCGTCTTATCACGAAGAACAGCTTGCCGAACACATCATGGGCTGGGCGAAGGAAAAAGGGCTGCACGCCGAACGCGACCAGGTTGGCAACATTCTGATCCGTAAACCGGCCACCGCCGGGATGGAAAACCGTAAACCGGTTGTGCTGCAGGCGCACCTGGACATGGTTCCACAGAAGAACAACGACACCGTACACGATTTCACCAAAGATCCGATTCAGCCGTACATCGACGGCGAGTGGATTAAAGCCCGCGGCACCACTCTGGGTGCGGATAACGGTATCGGTATGGCCTCTGCGCTGGCGGTGCTGGCAGACGATGGCGTTGAGCATGGTCCACTAGAAGTACTGCTGACCATGACCGAAGAAGCCGGTATGGATGGCGCCTTTGGTCTGCAACCGAACTGGCTGCAGGCGGATATCCTGATCAATACCGACTCCGAAGAGGAAGGCGAAATCTACATGGGTTGCGCGGGCGGTATCGACTTTATCTCCACGCTGCCGCTGACCCGCGAAGCGATCCCGGCAGGCTTCCAGACCTTCAAGCTGACGCTGAAAGGGCTGAAGGGCGGCCACTCCGGCGGTGATATTCACTTAGGTTT
The DNA here is from genome assembly GCF_050435045.1 of Leclercia sp. 1548. Lineage (NCBI taxonomy): Bacteria > Pseudomonadati > Pseudomonadota > Gammaproteobacteria > Enterobacterales > Enterobacteriaceae > Leclercia > Leclercia sp. 1548. The sequence continues at coordinate 314,659 of NZ_JBNDJP010000006.1, forward strand.
AGGCAATGCCAACAAGCTGCTGGCCCGTTTCCTGGCTGGCCACGCTGCCGAGCTGGATCTGCGTCTGGTGGATTTCAACGGCGGTACGCTGCGTAACGCAATCCCACGCGAAGCTTTCGCCACCGTGGCCGTTGCCGCAGACAAAGCCGATGCGCTGAAAAAGCTCGCTACCGTTTATCTCGATATCCTGAAAAACGAACTGGAAGCGAAAGAGAAGAACCTGACCGTGGTGCTGGAAGCCGTCACGACGGATAAAGCTGCACTGACTGAAGAGTCGCGTGACCGCTTTGTTCAACTGCTGAACGCGACCCCGAACGGCGTGATCCGCAACTCTGATGTGGCGAAAGGCGTGGTTGAAACCTCCCTGAACGTCGGCGTGGTGACCATGGCTGACGACAGCGCAGAGATCATCTGCCTGATCCGCTCCCTGATCGACAGCGGTAAAGATTACGTGGTGAGCATGCTGGAATCGCTGGGCAAACTTTCTGGTGCGCAAACCACCGCCAAGGGCAGCTACCCGGGCTGGCAGCCAGACGCAAGCTCACCGGTGATGGCGCTGGTGCGTGAAACTTATCAGCGTCTGTTCAACAGCACGCCGAACATTCAGGTGATCCACGCCGGTCTGGAGTGCGGTCTGTTCAAGAAACCGTACCCGGATATGGATATGGTTTCCATCGGGCCAACCATTACCGGTCCGCACAGCCCGGATGAGCAGGTGCATATCGAAAGCGTGGGCCATTACTGGACCCTGCTGACGGAACTGCTGAAAGCAATCCCGGCCAAGTAATCCGCCGACAGTTGCCCGGCGGCACTGCGTTTGCCGGGCCTGCGGGTCACACATTGTATCAGGCCCGGTAAGCGTGAGCGCCACCGGGCTTTTTTACAGCCCCAGCACCAGTTGCCGCTCAAGCTGCGGATCCAGCAGAGTGACATGTAACCCCACCAGCCGCACTCCCCGCCCTGCCCGACGCTCTTCCCAGGTTTTCTTGGCGGTCGCAATCAAATCCTCTTTGTTCAGCCGCGGCCAGACGTGTTCCTGGGTGGTTTGCTGGAAGTCGTTAAACTTGAGCTTTACCCCCTGGCGGGCAATCAGCAGATCCGGTTTGACCTTTGCCAGTCGACGCTCCAACTCCGGGTAAAGCTGCCCGACGATAATGGCTTCGCAGTCTGCCCAGTCATGAATATCCTCGGCCAGCGTCCGTTCAACGCCCACGGATTTACGCAGCCGCTCGCTGTTAACGTTGCGCTCATCAATGCCCTGGCTCCGCTCCCACAGTACCCGGCCAAACTTACCGAAGCGCTTAAGCAACATGCTCAGATCGCTGTTCTGTACATCTCCGCAGGTTCGCAGCCCCATGTTCTCCAGCTTTGCCGCAGAGACTTTCCCCACGCCGGGGATCTTGCCGAGCGGCAGCGTTTTGATAAACGCTGGCACCTCATCCGGGGTGATGACGTACTGGCCGTTGGGCTTATTGAGATCCGAGGCGATTTTGGCGAGAAATTTTACCGGCGCAATGCCCGCCGAGGCGGTGAGTTGTAGTTCATCGAAAATCGTCTGGCGGATCTCCTGGGCCATCAGCGTGGCAGAGCCGTGACAGTGCAGGCTGTCGGTGACATCCAGATAGGCTTCGTCCAGCGACAGAGGCTCAATCAGAGAGGTGTAGCGGGAAAAAATCTCGCGGATATGGTGGGACGCTTCTTTGTAGGCCTCGAAACGTCCGGGTAATAAGGTCAGGTGCGGGCACAGTTTTAACGCCATTGCGGTCGGCATGGCGCTGCGCACGCCAAACTTACGTGCCGGGTAGTTGGCCGTGCTGATTACCCCGCGCTGCACACGACTGCCGCCAATCGCAATGGGGATATCCCGCAGCGCCGGGTTATCGCGCATCTCTACCGCAGCGAAAAAACAGTCCATATCGACATGGATTATCTTGCGCATCATCGTCACCACACCTGTAATTATGCACAGTATAACAAAGTGCAAAAAATGCGTCAGCAGATTTACCGTCTCACTCCTGTCATTAAAGCGTGGTACAAGAATACGCCATCAAGCATTTACAACTCATTGAATTACATGATTTAAAATGGAAAATTATTCATGAAAAAAATAATTATCGCCTCACTTGTGCTCACCACCTCCGCCTGGGCCAGCCCACAAATGATTGCTCACCGTGGAGGAACCGCCGACGCGCCGGAGAATACCCTTCCGGCGATCCAGCTGGCGCTGGAAAACCGCGCTCAGGCTATCTGGGTCACCGTGCAGCTCAGCCGTGACGGTGTGCCGGTGCTTTATCGTCCCAGCGATCTCAGCGCATTAACCACAGCAAAGGGAAAGATCTCGCAGTACACCCAAGCGGAGCTGGCGACAGTTGATGCCGGGGCTAAATGGAAAGAAAAGGTCGCCGGGAGCACAATTCCAACCCTGAAAGCGGTGCTTGAACGCTGGCCTGACACCCCGTTTTACATCGATATTAAATCTCCCGACGCCGATCCGGCTGAGATGGGTAAACAGCTTCTTAGCGTGCTGAAAGAGACCAACGGCCTGACGCGTGTTCGCGTATATTCCACAGAGGATCGCTATCTGGATGCGCTGCCTGCGGAAGTGCCGCGCTTTGTCACCCGCAGTGAAACACGCACCCGGCTGGCGAATATCTCACTGAACCACGTTTGCCAGACGCCGGCAAAGAAAATGGATGCGTACTGGTACGGGCTGGAACTGAATCGCAAGGTAGAGGTGGTGGAGAAATTCACGCTGGGGGATGGTATCTCCCCGGCAACCCTGACGTGGGATAAGGAGGCGATGGACTGTTTCCGTTCTCAGGGAAATGCCCATGTGATCCTGCTCGGTGTTAACTCCGCAGAGGATTACCAGAAAGCACAAGCATTGGGGGCTGACGGCGTGATGGTGGATTCGCCCGCGCAGGCCAGCGCCTGGCTTAAGTAAAAAAGCAGGCCGCTGTCGCGGCCTGTATTATTCAGAGGATCCGGTTCTGCTGGCGTTGCGCTTCTCGTGCAATACGCTTTTTACGCGCGTCGCACGGCTCCGGGCAATCGCAGACTTTTTCCATCCCCAGCGAGGAGATGCCGCCGCAGCTGCCCTGAATGCTTTTGCGCTTAATCAACCAGCCGAGCGACATGCCAAACACCACCAGCACAAACATCGCAAAGGTCAGCAAGAAGGTCACCATCATTAGCCTCCAAAATCATCCAGCATGATGTTCTCATCCTCTACACCGAGATCCTGCAACATTTTGATGACGGCGGCGTTCATCATCGGCGGCCCGCACATGTAGAACTCGCAGTCTTCCGGGGCGGCATGCTGTTTGAGATAGTTTTCATACAGCACGTTATGAATGAACCCGGTATAACCGGTCCAGTTGTCTTCCGGCAGCGGATCGGAGAGCGCAATGTGGAAGCTGAAGTTCGGGTTGTCGCGCGCCAGCTGTTCGAACTCCTCCTGATAGAACATTTCACGCAGCGAACGGGCGCCATACCAGAAGCTGATCTTACGCTGACTGCCCAGGCGCTTAAGCTGATCAAAAATGTGCGAGCGCATCGGCGCCATCCCGGCGCCCCCGCCGATAAAGACCATTTCGGCGTCGGTCTCTTTGGCAAAGAACTCACCAAACGGACCGGAGATGGTGACCTTATCACCCGCTTTCAGCGACCAGATATAAGACGACATGATCCCCGGCGGCGCATCCGGTACGCCCGGCGGCGGCGTGGCGATACGCACGTTGAGCATGATGATGCCCTTCTCTTCCGGGTAGTTGGCCATGGAGTAGGCGCGCAGCGTCGGCTCTTTGACCTCAGAGACAAAGCGGAACAGGTTGAATTTATCCCAGTCACCGCGGTACTCGTCAGGAACGTCAAAGTCTTTGTACGCGACAGTATGCGCCGGGCATTCAATCTGAATGTAGCCGCCCGCACGGAACGGCACATCTTCGCCATCGGGAACGCGCAGCTTCAGCTCTTTAATGAAGGTGGCTTTGTTATCGTTGGAGATAACTTCACACTGCCACTTTTTCACGCCGAAGATCTCCTCCGGCAGTTCAATCTTCATGTCCTGGCGCACCGCCACCTGACAGGCCAGACGACAGCCCTCTTTCGCCTCACGCTTGCTAATGTGTGACAGCTCGGTCGGTAGAATATCCCCGCCGCCCTCTTTGACCGTGACCCGGCATTGCCCGCAGGAACCGCCGCCGCCGCAGGCAGAAGAGATAAAAATGCCATTGCCGGAAAGCGTGTTCAGCAGCTTGTCACCTGCAGGGGTGCGGATCTGCTTATCCGCCTCATCGTTAATCTCGATGATCACATCGCCGGAGTTCACCAGCTTTGACCGCGCCACCAGAATTAGCCCTGAGAGCACCAGCACGATCAACGTGAACATCACTACGCCAAGTATAATTTCCATCTATTTTGCCCTTACAGCTGCACACCGGAGAAGGACATAAAGCCCAGCGCCATCAGCCCGGTGGTGATAAAGGTGATCCCTAAGCCGCGCAACCCGGCCGGCACGTTGGCATACTTCATTTTTTCGCGCAGACCCGCCATCGTCACGATGGCAAGCATCCAGCCGATACCAGAGCCGAAGCCGTACACCACCGACTCGGTAAAGTTGTAATCACGCTGTACCATAAACGACACGCCGCCGAAGATGGCGCAGTTCACGGCGATCAACGGCAGGAAGATCCCCAGCGCCGTGTAGAGTGACGGGAAGTATTTATCAAGGATCATCTCCAGGATCTGCACCAGCGCCGCAATGACGCCAATGAAGGTGATGAAGTTGAGGAAGCTCAAATCAACCCCCTCCACCAGCGCACCGTCGCGCAGCACCAGGTTAAAGACCAGGTTGTTAATCGGAACCGACAGCCCTAACACCACCGTGACGGCAACGCCCAGCCCGAAGGCGGTCGATACCTTTTTAGACACGGCAAGGAACGTACACATGCCGAGGAAAAACGCGAGCGCCATGTTTTCAACAAACACCGCCCGCACAAACAAACTCAGGTAATGAGCCATTGTCGGTTACTCCTTTTCCTGCTGCTCAGGGCGCCAGGTTCTCACCGCCCAGATCAGCAAACCGATAATGAAGAACGCGCTGGGGGCCAGCAGGAACAGACCGTTAGGCAGATACCAGCCGCCGTTTTGCACGGTATCCAGTACGGTGATGCCAAACAGCTTGCCGCTACCGATCAGCTCACGCAGGAAACCGACCGTCAGCAGGATCACGCCATAGCCGAGACCGTTGCCGATCCCATCCATAAAGCTCGCCAGCGGCGGCATCTTCATGGCATAGGCTTCTGCGCGTCCCATTACGATGCAGTTGGTGATAATCAGGCCGACAAACACCGACAGCTGCTTTGAAGTTTCGTAGGCAAACGCCCGCAGCAACTGATCCACCACGATCACCAGCGAGGCGATAATCGCCATCTGCACGATGATGCGCACGCTGTTGGGGATGTGGTGGCGGATCATCGAGATGAACATGCTGGAAAACGCCGTCACCAGGGTTACCGCCAGGGTCATCACCACGGCGGTTTCCAGTTTGGTGGTCACCGCCAGCGCCGAACAGACGCCCAGCACCTGCAGGGTGATCGGGTTATTGGCGATGAGCGGCCCGATAAGAACCCGTTTAACTTCTTTCAGTTCGCCCGCATCAGCCATTGTTCAGCTCTCCTTCACGTACCTTTTTAAGAAAGGGTCCAAAACCCAGCTCACCCATCCAGAAATCAAAGCTGTGCTGAACGCCATTTGAGGTCAGCGTGGCGCCGGAAAGGCCATCAACGGCGTACTCATCACCCGAACGCGCGCCTCCTTTTATCACTTTCAAAGCCGGTTGGCCGTTATCATCCAGCACTTTTTTGCCCACAAACTGCGCTCGCCAGGCCGGATTTTCCACTTCGCCGCCCAGCCCCGGGGTTTCCCCCTGATCGTAATAAGTGATGCCTTTAATCGTGCGGCCATCGGTGTTGAGAGCGACGAAGGCGTACATCATCGACCATAGCCCGTTGCCATATACCGGCAGAACCAGCTCCTGAACGCGCTTTTGCTCATCGCGCACCAGGTAGATCTCTGCTGTGTTGCTGCGACGTTTGATGCCAGCGGGATCCTGGCTGGCTTCCAGTTCAGTGCTGCGCTGCGGATCTTTCAGCGCCTGCGCCTGGTTATAGCTGGCCGGATCGCTCTCCAGCAGCTCGCCGGTATTGAGATCGACCAGACGCGGTGTGATGCGTTCAGCGAAGAGCTGCGCCACATCCTCGGCGCTCATTTCGCCCTGCATCAGGCCCGCTACCGCCAGAATGTTACGCTGCTTGTCGAGGGCGCGTTGCTCCTGCTGGCGAGGCTTAAGCCCTACCGCAGAGCCTGCCACCACGATGGAACAGACCAGACACAGTACGATGATCACCATCAGCGTCTTGCCGATGCTGTCATTATTTTTCATCTCAGCCACGCGCCTTCCTCCGTTTGATGTTGGCACGCACCACCAGGTAATCGAACAGCGGCGCAAACAGGTTGGCGAACAGGATTGCCAGCATCATTCCTTCCGGGTAGGCCGGGTTGACGACACGAATCAGGACACACATAACCCCGATAAGCGCGCCGTACCACCATTTCCCTTTATTAGTGAACGAGGCCGAAACCGGGTCGGTCGCCATAAACATCATGCCGAAGGCGAAACCGCCCAGTACCAGATGCCAGTACCACGGCATGGCGAACATCGGGTTGGTGGCTGAGCCGATCAGGTTAAACAGCGTGGCAGTGAGGATCATGCCGAGCATTACACCCGCCACAATGCGCCAGGAGGCGACGCGGCCAAACAGAATGATGGCCCCGCCAATCAGGATCATCAGCGTGGAAACTTCCCCGATCGAGCCAGGAATGGTGCCGATAAAGGCATCGAACCAACTCACTGGCTGGCCGGTCGCGTTGTTGATCAACGACTCGCCGCCATGGGCGGCCCACTGCGACAGTGGCGTCGCACCAGAGAAACCGTCCGCTGCCGTCCAGACCAGATCGCCAGAGATCTGCGCCGGGTAGGCAAAGAACAGGAACGCCCGTCCGGCCAGAGCCGGGTTAAGGAAGTTGCGTCCGGTGCCACCGAAGATCTCCTTCGCCATCACCACGCCAAAGCTGATACCCATCGCCGCCAGCCACAGAGGCAAGGTCGGAGGAACAATCAGGGCAAACAGAATGGAGGTAACAAAGAAGCCTTCGTTGATCTCGTGCTTGCGGATAATCGCGAACAGCACTTCCCAGAAGCCGCCGACCAAAAATACCGTCAGGTAGATAGGCAGGAAATAGACCGCTCCCAGTGTCATCATGCTGATCCAACCAGCATCCGGGGTAAAGCTGACGCCGAGCATCTGCGCCACCCGGTAGTGCCAGTCGCCTGCGATAAACTGCGACAGCTGCTGGGCATCATAAAGATGCGTCAGCGCGGGGATCGTTTGCAGACCAACGTTATACATACCCCAGAACATCGCCGGGAACACTGCGAACCAGACGAGGATCATCATGCGCTTGAGGTCGATGGCGTCGCGCACGTGCGCGGCCCCTTTAGTGACCTGGCCTGGCGTATAGAGCAGCGTCGCGGTCGCTTCAAATAGCGGGTAATACTTTTCCAGCTTGCCGCCGTGGGTGAAATGCGGCTCCAGCTTTTCAATGAGATGTTTCAGGCCCATCAGTTATCCTTCCTGCTCAATGCGGGTTAACACCTCGCGCAATACGGGTCCGTATTCGTATTTACCGGGGCAAACGTAGGTGCACAGCGCCAGATCTTCTTCATCCAGTTCGAGGCAGCCCAGCGCCTGGGCACTGTCGGTATCGCCCGCCAGCAGATCGCGCAGCAGCAGGGTCGGCAGGATGTCGAGCGGCATTACGCGCTCGTAGTTACCGATGGGCACCATAGCCCGCTCGCCGCCATGGGTATCCGTAGAGAAGTTAAACAGTTTGTTGCGCAGGAAGTGGCCCAGCGTCGTGCGGGTAACGGAGAACTTCTCTTTGCCGGGCATTACCCAGCCGAACAGCTCTTTCTCGCGTCCCTCTTTCACCACGCTTATCTGTAAATGAAAACGCCCAAGATAAGCATGGGCACCTACTGCATGCCTGCCGCTCAGCACAGACCCCGAAATATGGCGGTTTTCGCCCTCCAGGGTTTCGTCCACCAGCAGGTCATTGATGTCTGCGCCCAGACAGGTGCGCACTAGCCGCGGGTTACGCATTTGTGGGCCGCCCAGAGCGATAACCCGATCGGTATACAGCTCGCCGGTGGTGAACAGTTTGCCGATGGCGATAACGTCCTGGTAGTTAAGATGCCAGACCTGTTTGGTCAGGCTGACGGCCTCCAGGAAATGGATGTGCGTGCCTGGCAACCCTGCCGGATGCGGCCCGGCGAAGGTATTAAACGTTACCTTTCCTTGAGGATGCCCGCCCAGCTTGCCGCCGTTCGCCTGGCAAACATGCACTTTGCCGTCCGTCAGGTGCGTGAGAAGGGTCAGCCCGGCATCGAATGCCTGACGCTGCGCCAGAATAAGAGGCTGCGGGTCAGCGCTAAGCGGGTTGGTATCCATCGCGGTAACAAAGATAGCGGCCGGCACAGTGCCGGGCACCGGCGTTTTGCTGAAAGGACGGGTACGCAGCGCCGTCCACAACCCTGATTCCAGCAGTTGCGCTTGTACAGCCTGACGGGTGAGCGAGGGGAGATCGGCGACATCGTAGCGGGTAAATTCGCGCTGCCGATCGCCTTCAAGCCGGATCACCACCGATTGCAGCACGCGACGTTCGCCACGATGAATGGCCACCACCGTCCCGCTGGCGGGTGCGGTGAAGAGGACGCCGGGATTTTTTTTATCCTCGAATAACGCCTGGCCCTTAGTAACGCTATCGCCCTCCTGCACCAGCATGGTGGGACGCATACCAATGTAGTCGTCCCCCATGATCGCCACATGGCGGGGTGTTGCAGAAGGCAATATCTGCTGTAAAGGAATGCCAGAAATCGGCAAATCAAGTCCTTTTCTGATTCTAATCATAGTGTTAGTTGATATCCATGAGTAACCGTTCCGGCCAGGATGCCGGACGAGTCAGAAGTCGTTGCACAGGATAGAGAAAGGGGGCGAGAACTCGCCTGTATGAGCAGCAGAACCGTGGATGATCCTGAAAAAGCGTCCTTTCTTACCCTTCAGTCATAAGACGGCCGCAGTGTACCATTTTCCCCTATCAGGCGGCAGGGATAACGCAGCGGCAGGTGCTAAAATGCGACCGATTACGCAAAGTTCTCAATGCCAGCGCGGTTAATCCAGGTTATAAGGGAAAACTATTTTGTAAACCGACGTGCTGACGCTTGCGAAAAAATGCAGTGGTGCTAATGTGAGCACGCCTAATGCAGATAAATCTGATTTCGGGTCTCTTTTGCCGTCCTGGCAAGTTGGTTATGTTTTATCAAGGAACCTGTAGTATGCGTAAAATCGCATTGTTCATTGCGATGCTTCTTATTCCCTGCGTTTCGTTTGCCGGGCTGCTCAGCAGCAACAGTTCAACGACACCAGTTAGCAAAGAATACAAGCAGCAGTTGATGGGCTCTCCGGTCTATATCCAGATCTTTAAAGAAGAGCGCACGTTAGACCTGTACGTGAAGATGGGTGAGACGTATCAGCTGCTCGACAGCTATAAAATCTGTAACTACTCCGGCGGCCTCGGCCCGAAACAGCGTCAGGGCGATTTTAAAAGCCCGGAGGGGTTCTACAGCGTTCAGCGTAGCCAGCTAAAACCAGACAGCCGCTTCTATAAAGCCATCAACATCGGTTTCCCGAATGCCTTTGACCGTGCGCATGGCTATGACGGTAAATACCTGATGATCCACGGTGCCTGTGTCTCTGTTGGCTGCTACGCCATGACCGACAGCGGAATCGATGAGATCTTCCAGTTTGTGACCGGTGCGCTGGTGTTTGGCCAGTCGGCCGTCCAGGTGAGCATCTATCCGTTCCGTATGACCGACGCTAACATGCAGCGTCATCAACGCTCTTACTATGCGGATTTCTGGAAACAGCTGAAACCGGGTTATGACTACTTCCAGCAGACGCGTAAGCCGCCAACCGTTTCGGTGGTGGATGGACGTTATGTGGTCAGCAAGCCGCTGAGCCACGAAGTCGTCCATCCACAGCTGGCGTCAAACTACGCGCTCCCCGAGACAAAATAAGATCCACTCGCCTGGCATAATCTTTTGCCAGGTTTCGTTGCCGGTCAGCGGCTGCGTTGCAATCACAGTGACCACATCGTTCGGTGTGGTCTCTGTCTGAAAATCAATTTCCACATCCTGATCCAGAAGCTTTGCCACGCCAAAAGGTGCGCGGCGGGTGATCCAGAAAAGATTCGTAGAGCAGAACGCCATCACGTAGCGCCCGTCAGACAACAGCATATTAAACACGCCTTTCTCACGTAACTCAGACGCCAGTGACGCAATGTATTTAAACACGGCGGTCATATTGCTGGGGGTACGTGGGTAGCGCTCAGTCAATTTATGCAGCAACCAGCAGAAGGCCTTTTCACTGTCGGTTTCCCCCACCGGGCGGAAGTTGCCGGTCTCCAGCGATTTATAGCCGCTCAGCTGGCCGTTGTGGGCGTAAGTCCAGTTGCGTCCCCACAGCTCGCGGGTAAACGGATGGGTGTTTTCCAGCGCGACTTCACCGCGGTTGGCCTGGCGAATATGGGCAACCACCGAGCAGGATTTAATCGGATAATCCTGCACCAGTTTGGCAATCGGAGAGTTGAAGCTGGGTTGTGGATCCTTGAACGTGCGACAGCCTTTTCCTTCGTAGAAGGTGATACCCCAGCCGTCTTTATGCGGCCCGGTTCCTCCACCGCGCTGCACCAGCCCGGTAAAACTGAAGCAGATATCGGTCGGCACATTGGCGCTCATCCCGAGCAGTTCGCACATACATCACCTCCACAACAGCGGGGGCGATACGCCCCCAGCGAAGTCTTACTTGACCATCTCTTTTTCGATTAACTGAATCAGAATGTGGATCACTTTGATGTGAATTTCCTGAATACGATCAGCATAACCGAAGTGAGGCACACGAATTTCGATATCCGCCGTACCCGCCATTTTGCCGCCGTCTTTGCCGGTCAGGGTAATGACTTTCATCCCCTTCTCGCGGGCCGCTTCAATGGCTTTGATCACGTTGCCGGAATTGCCGGAAGTAGAGATCCCCAGCAGGACATCCCCTTCACGCCCTACCGCTTCGACATAGCGGGAAAAGATGTGATCGTAACCGAAGTCGTTGCCGACGCAGGAGATGTGGCTGACGTCAGAGATGGCAATCGCTGGATAGCCCGGACGGTTTTCACGATAACGACCGGTCAGCTCTTCGGCAAAGTGCATGGCATCACAATGTGAACCGCCATTGCCGCAGGAGAGCACTTTACCGCCCTCTTTGAAGCTGTCGGCAAGCAGGACCGCCGCGCGCTGAATAGCGTGAATATTGGCTTCATCTTTCAGAAAGTTAGCCAGCGTTTCCGCCGCTTCGTTCAGTTCGTTACGAATAAGATCCTGGTACATGAGGATAATCCTTCAGTATTGATGAAATAACAGAGCAAGTTTACCGGATAGCAGTAAAAGCGAGAAGCTAAAGCCGCATCAATCATCGGGCGTTTTGCTTTTTTGTGGCGCGTAAAACCTGAACAATGTGAACCAGGTTGTAATTATTTTGTGAATGCATTGCTAAAAGAAATAACATCCACTACAACCATATCATCACAAGTGGTCAGACCTCCTACAAGACAGGGAGCTTTTCGTTATGATGATTTTAAGTATTCTCTTATCCGTTGTTCTGCTCGGGGTGTTGTTCTACCACCGGGTTAGCTTAGTTTTGAGCAGCGTTATCTTACTGGCCTGGACCGCTGCGCTCGGCTTGGCCGGCATCTGGAACCCTTGGGTGCTGGTTCCGCTGGCGATCATCCTGGTGCCATTCAACGTCGCCTCCATGCGTAAGTCGATGATTTCCGCTCCGGTATTCCGCGGCTTCCGTAAGGTGATGCCGCCGATGTCGCGGACCGAAAAAGAGGCCATCGACGCTGGCACCACCTGGTGGGAAGGCGACCTGTTCCAGGGCAAGCCAGACTGGAAAAAGCTGCATAACTATCCGCAGCCGCGCCTTACTGCGGAAGAGCAGGCATTTATTGATGGCCCGGTTGAAGAAGCCTGCCGGATGGCGAATGACTTCCAGATCACGCATGAAATGGCCGATCTGCCGCCTGAATTGTGGGCATTTTTAAAAGAGCATCGCTTCTTCGCGATGATCATTAAGAAAGAGTACGGCGGGCTGGAGTTCTCTGCTTACGCTCAGGCACGTGTTCTGCAAAAACTGTCCGGCGTTTCCGGGATCCTGGCGATCACCGTCGGCGTGCCTAACTCATTAGGCCCGGGTGAACTGCTGCAACATTACGGTACTGAAGAGCAGAAAGATCACTATCTGCCGCGTCTGGCACGCGGTCTGGAAATCCCTTGCTTCGCACTGACCAGCCCGGAAGCGGGTTCTGATGCAGGCGCTATCCCGGACACCGGCGTGGTCTGTATGGGCGAGTGGCAGGGTGAGCAGGTGCTGGGTATGCGCCTGACCTGGAACAAACGCTACATTACGCTGGCCCCCATCGCCACCGTGCTGGGCCTGGCCTTTAAACTCTCCGACCCGAACAAGCTGTTAGGCGGTGAAGAGGATCTGGGCATTACCTGTGCGCTGATCCCAACCTCTACCCCGGGTGTGGAAATTGGTCGTCGTCACTTCCCGCTGAACGTGCCGTTCCAGAACGGTCCGACCCGCGGTCAGGATATCTTTGTCCCGATTGATTACATCATCGGCGGCCCAAAAATGGCCGGTCAGGGCTGGCGTATGCTGGTGGAATGTCTGTCCGTTGGCCGCGGCATTACGCTGCCGTCGAACTCAACCGGTGGGCTGAAATCCGTGGCGATGGGGATTGGCGCTTACGCTCACATCCGCCGTCAGTTCAAAGTCTCTATTGGTAAGATGGAAGGGATTGAAGAACCGCTGGCACGTATCGCGGGTAATGCCTACGTGATGGATGCGGCGGCTTCATTAATTACCTACGGGATTATGCTGGGTGAAAAACCGGCCGTGCTGTCAGCTATCGTGAAGTACCACTGTACTCACCGTGCGCAGCAGTCGATCATCGATGCAATGGATATTGCTGGCGGGAAAGGCATTATGCTGGGCGAAGGCAACTTCCTGGCGCGTGGCTATCAGGGCGCACCTATTGCCATCACCGTAGAAGGGGCAAACATTCTGACCCGCAGCATGATGATCTTCGGTCAGGGCGCAATCCGCTGCCATCCATACGTACTGGAAGAGATGGCAGCCGCACAGAACAACGACGTGGATGCCTTCGATAAACTGCTGTTTAAACACATCGGCCACGTCGGCAGCAACAAAGTACGCAGCTTCTGGCTGGGACTGACCCGCGGCCTGACCAGCGCCACGCCAACCGGCGATGCAACCCGTCGTTACTATCAGCATCTGAACCGTCTGAGTGCCAACCTTGCGCTGCTCTCCGACGTATCGATGGCGGTACTGGGTGGCAGCCTGAAACGCCGGGAACGTATTTCTGCGCGTCTGGGTGATGTGCTGAGCCAGATCTTCCTCGCCTCGGCGGTACTGAAACGCTACGACGATGAAGGTCGTCACGAAGCGGATCTGCCATTGGTTCACTGGGGCGTGCAGGATGCGCTGTATCAGGCGGAACAGGCCATCGACGATCTGCTGGTGAACTTCCCGAACCGCTTTGTGGCTGGCGCGCTGCGCGTGGTCATCTTCCCGACCGGTCGTCACTATCTGGCGCCGTCCGATAAGCTGGACCACAAAGTAGCGAAAATACTGCAGGTGCCGAGCGCGACCCGCTCCCGTATCGGCCGTGGCCAGTATCTGACGCCAAGCGAGCATAACCCGGTTGGCCTGCTGGAAGAGGCGCTGCTGGATGTGATGGCTGCCGATCCGATTCATCAGAAGATCTGCAAACAGCTGGGCAAAAACCTGCCATTTACCCGTCTGGATGAACTGGCGAAACAGGCGCTGGCGGGCGGCATCATCACCCAGGATGAAGCAGCCGTGCTAATCAAAGCTGAAGAGAGCCGTCTGCGCAGTATCAACGTCGATGATTTCGACGCCGATGAGCTGGCGACACAGCCGGTAAAGTTTGCAGAGAGTGTGCGTAAACCTGAAGCAGCCTAACCCGTTTCAGTGCTAAAGAACCCCGCCTGGTGCGGGGTTTTTTATTGCCACCCGTTTCTCTGATTGTCGTGCTACAGTGTCAAAATGTGGTTCTTCGAGGAGTCTTACTGTGCCTGGTTTGAAGATTACGCTTTTGCAACAACCGCTGGTGTGGATGGATGGCCCCGCCAACCTGCGCCATTTTGATCGTCAACTGGAGGGGATCACCGGACGCGATATTATTATCCTGCCGGAAATGTTCACCACCGGGTTTGCCATGGAAGCGGCAAAACAGTCTCTGCCACAGGCGGATGTGGTCGCCTGGATGCAGGCCAGGGCGCAGCAAACCCAGGCGCTAATCGCCGGAAGCGCCGCCTTGCAGACCGAACGCGGGCCGGTTAACCGTTTTCTGCTGGCGGAGCCTGAGGGTAAGGTGCATTTCTATGATAAGCGCCACCTGTTCCGCATGGCGGATGAGCACCAGCATTATGAAGCGGGTAACGAACGGCTGGTGTTTGAGTGGCGCGGCTGGCGCATTCTGCCCTTAGTCTGTTACGACCTGCGCTTCCCGGTGTGGTCGCGTAACCGTAACGATTATGACCTGGCGCTGTATGTCGCTAACTGGCCTGCCCCGCGCTCGCTGCACTGGCAGGCACTGCTGACAGCAAGGGCCATCGAGAACCAGGCCTATGTTGCGGGCTGCAACCGGGTCGGTACCGACGGTAACGGGCATCACTATCGCGGCGACAGCCGGGTGATTAATCCGCAGGGCGAGATCATCGCCACCGCAGATCCCCATCATGCTACGCGCATTGACGCAGAGCTGTCGCTGACGGCATTAAGAGAATATCGGGAGAAGTTTCCTGCCTGGCAGGATGCGGATCCGTTTAGCATTAATTAAACATCAGCCGGGCGGCACCAACGTTTGCTGCCTGGCTAAATTAGCTACGTGATAAAATGACAAAGGCCTGAATCATTGCTGATTCAGGCCTTCTTAATAGTGGCGGAACGGACGGGACTCGAACCCGCGACCCCCTGCGTGACAGGCAGGTATTCTAACCGACTGAACTACCGCTCCGCTGTGTTCCCTTGGGAACGAGGCAGATATTACGGTTTGCCTCCGATCCCGTCAATGCTTTTTCTCTGCTTTTGAATCGTTTGCTGCAAAAACACTCCAAACGGTTATTTTAACAGCACCTCCGCCGCATTTAGCCGCGCCAGAGGCAGCTACCGCCCTTCTTCTGTACCAGATCCAGACGCGATTCATGCGCCAGTAACTCTTCATCGCTTGCGAGAATAACGCGTAATGCGCTGGACTGACGGACAAGGCGCTGGATTTCGCTCTCCCCGGTCTGCTGCTGTGAATCGTTATCGGCATTAAAGGCCAAAGCTGTCTGGCCACCCGTCATAATCAGATAGACATCGGCCAGGATCTGGGCATCGAGCAATGCCCCGTGCAGCGTTCGCTTGCTGTTATCTATTTCATAGCGCGAGCACAACGCATCGAGGCTATTACGTTTGCCGGGGAACATCCTTCTTGCCATCGCCAGGCTGTCGGTGACTTTACAGAAGGTGTCGGTCTTCGGCAGACCGCGGTTGAGCTTGCTGAATTCATAATCCATAAAGCCGATATCAAACGAGGCGTTATGAATGACCAGCTCGCCACCTTTGATGTAGTCGATGAATTCATCGGCGACGTCGGCAAAGGTAGGTTTATCCAGTAAGAATTCATCTGCGATACCGTGAACGCCAAAGGCTTCCGGGTCCACCAGCCGGTCTGGCTTCAGGTAGACATGGAAGTTATTGCCGGTAAGACGGCGGTTGATCACCTCTACCGCACCGATCTCGATGATCTTGTGCCCTTCATAGTGAGCACCGATCTGGTTCATACCCGTGGTTTCGGTATCGAGGACAATGATCCTGTCGGCGTTATGTGTGTCTGCAATACTCATTCTGAAAACCTGCTCTGTTCAATGGCGACATTGTAAACAACCTGGTCAGGCCTTCAAAGGCTAATTCGCATCGGCTTTATTTTGCAGTGCTGATAACGACCATTTATGTCAGACTTACCGTTTTGATTACAGGATGTCTGCCAGGATGCGTAAACAGGTAGAGATTTACACCGACGGATCATGCCTCGGCAACCCAGGCCCGGGGGGCTACGGTGCGATTTTGCGTTATCGCGAACACGAAAAAACCTTCAACGAAGGCTACCGCCTGACCACCAACAACCGTATGGAGTTGATGGCCGCGATTGTTGCCCTTGAGGCGCTGAAAGAGCACTGCGATATTGTGCTGAGCACGGACAGCCAGTATGTGCGCCAGGGGATCACCCAGTGGATCCATAACTGGAAAAAACGGGGCTGGAAAACAGCCGACAAAAAACCGGTGAAGAATGTCGATCTCTGGCAGCGTCTTGATGCGGCACTCAGCCAGCATAAAATCCAGTGGGAATGGGTGAAAGGCCACGCAGGGCATCCTGAAAACGAACGCTGCGACGAACTGGCCCGCGCTGCCGCGATGAATCCGCAGCATGATGATGTCGGGTATAAACCGGAAGCCTGATTAGGGCTTGCGGTATTGCCGCGTGGCGCCCACGGCGGCACGCAGTCGGGTTTTCGCTTTACTTTGCTTCATGGGATTGAGCGTCAGGGGGATGGTTCGCTTGCGCGCCACAATCAGCTGCATACAGCCCAGCGCCGGGAAATGGGTGCTGAGCATCTTCCCGCCCTGCCGCGTCCAGGGTAATACCTGAAAACCGCTATGGTGCATCACCTCAAAGTTGAGCAGCGACAGCCAGTCCAGTTGACGCATCAGGGTGAACATCCGGCTGTTGTACGGCGGGGTGCGGCGCAGCACCGGCACCAGCTTGCGCAAGCCCATCAGGCTCATCGGGTTGAATCCGCTGATCACCAGCCAGCCATCGTCAATCAGAACCCGGTCGGCTTCGCGGAGTAAACGGTGGGGATCGTCGCACCAGGGCAGCGAATGCGCCAGCAGGCAGGCATCCACGGATTTTTCGGCAAACGGCAGATGTAACGGATTGGCCTTCACCTGAACAGGCTCGCCCCCCAGCGAAACATTGACCTGATGTGAAATCCCGCAGCTTTCAGAGTTGATTTCCGCGCTCAGATTGCCAATCTTAAGCAGGTGAAAACCATACATTTTCGCAAACCAGGGCTTTAGCTGCTGCTCAAGCGCTTCGCGATAGTATTCACCCCAGGGCAATTCCGCCCAATGTGCTGGTGCTGAGACAATCTGAGGTATCCTTGCCGGTTTCATCAAAACACCCGCCACGCTATGAGAGGTAATGTATGAATCTTATCAGTATTCCTGCTTTTCAGGACAATTACATCTGGGTTTTAACCAATGATGAAGGTCGTTGCATTATTGTCGATCCTGGTGAGGCTGAGCCGGTATTAAAGGCCATCGAGCAAAATCAGTGGCAACCAGAAGCGATCCTGCTCACGCACCACCACCACGATCATGTGGGCGGTGTCGCGGCGATCTGTGCGAAATTTCCGCATCTTGTGGTCTACGGACCCGCTGAGACACAAAATAAGGGCACCACACGCGTAGTCGAAGATGGAGAAAAGATCCTCATTCTTGAGTCGGAGTTTTCTGTAATTGCCACTCCGGGTCACACTTTAGGACATATCTCGTTCTTTAGTTTTCCTTATCTTTTTTGTGGCGATACGATGTTTTCTGGCGGCTGCGGGAGACTGTTTGAAGGTACGCCAGCCCAGATGTACCAGTCCTTCCAGAAAATTAACGCCCTTCCCGACGACACACTCATTTGCTGCGCGCATGAGTACACTTTAGCGAATATGAAGTTTGCGATGCACCTTCTGCCAGAGGATGTGGCGATTCAGGATTATTACCGCAAAGTGAATGAGTTACGTGCAAAAAATCAAAAAACACTGCCCGGAATTCTGAAAAATGAGCGTAAAATTAATTTATTTCTCAGAGCAAATGATATTGATTTAATTAGTAAATTTAATGAAGAAACAAATATGCAACAACCTGAGCAGTGTTTCGCATGGTTAAGGGCGAAGAAAGATAACTTCTGACAATTGCGTGTTGCCTTTTTAAATATTCGTCGTTATCATCGCTCGTCTTTTAAGCAACTATTGACACACACATGAAGGCAAAAGCGATATTACTCGCCTCTGTCCTGCTTGTGGGTTGCCAGGCGTCTCAGAACACTGGCAACGTACAACAGCACGCACAGAGCCTTTCTGCAGCTGGTCAAGGGGAAGCAGGGAAGTTTACAAGTCAATCGCGATGGGCAGACGATGGGACGTCTTTCGCACAGGATCAAGACTTGTGGGTCTCTATTGGCGACGAGCTGAAGATGGGGATTCCGGAAAACAGCCGGATTCGCGAACAGAAACAGAAGTATTTAAGCAATAAGAGCTATCTCCACGATGTAACTTTACGGGCAGAGCCGTATATGTACTGGATAGCAGGGCAAGTTAAGAAACGTAACATGCCCATGGAACTGGTACTACTACCCATAGTGGAGAGCGCTTTTGACCCACACGCAACGTCTGGCGCCAAGGCCGCAGGTCTTTGGCAGATCATACCGAGCACAGGGCGAAATTATGGTTTAAAACAGACCCGCAACTACGATGCACGTCGTGATGTGGTCGCCTCGACGACTGCCGCTCTCGACATGATGCAACGTCTGAACAAGATGTTCGACGGTGACTGGTTGCTGACTGTCGCTGCGTATAACAGCGGTGAGGGTCGTGTACTGAAGGCAATGAAAGCGAATAAAGCACGGGGTAAACCTACCGACTTTTGGTCGCTTCCACTGCCACGGGAAACCAAACTATACGTACCGAAAATGCTGGCTTTGAGTGAAATCTTCAAAAACAGCCAACAGTACGGCGTGAAGCTGCCGACTTCGGACGAAAGTCGCGCGCTGGCGAGAGTGCGTATCAACAACCCTGTTGAATTGAGACAGGTTGCGGATATGGCAGGTATCTCGGTCACCAAACTGAAAGCCTTCAACGCAGGTGTGAAAGGCTCGACGCTTGGTAACAGCGGGCCGAAATACGTTCTGGTGCCGCAGAAGCACGCTGAACAGCTACGGGTATCGCTGGCTGCAGGTGAAATTGCTGCGGTTCAGTCTACGCTGATCGCGGATAATTCACCGGTTAACAGCCGGAGCTATCAGGTACGTACAGGCGATACGCTTTCAGGCATTGCATCACGTCTTGGCGTGAGCACGAAAGATCTGCAGCAGTGGAACAAGCTGCGCGGCTCTACCCTGAAAGTGGGTCAGAACCTGACGATTGGCGCGGGTAACAGCGCACAGCGTCTCGCTAATAACAACGATAGCATTACCTATCGTGTGCAAAAAGGCGACTCGCTTTCGAGTATTGCGAAGCGTCACGGCGTGAACATCAAAGATGTGATGCGCTGGAATAGCGATACCGACAATCTGCAGCCTGGCGATCGGATAACGTTATTTGTGAAAAACAACGCCACTCCAGACTCCTGATTTCAGAAACCTGAAGTAAAAAGGCACCGATTCCCCTCGGTGCCTTTTTTGTTTTATCCCGCCTTTTGGGCTTCAGCGAAGAGGGTATCGCTGGTAAAGGAGCCTTCTTCCTGCAATGCAAAATAGGCTTTTACCTCAGCGGAAGCGCTGTCCTGATACAGCCTGATCGCCTGGCTTAATGCCTCGGGCGTGCGCATACGAGCAATCCAGGAGGTGAACTCCAGCGTCAGCCTGTCGGTTTCCAGTGCCCGCGTAATCAGCCCTGCTTCAGTGAACATGGATAACCACTCACCGCTGGAATAATTACGGACATGCGAGGTATCACGCAGGGCTTCAACCGTCTGCAACCAGATATCACGTACAGGATGACCCGGCGACATGATATCCATGATGATCACTAAACCGCCCGGCTTCAGAACCCGTTTAACCTCGCGCAACGCCTGGCCGACATCATGCCAGTGATGCGCCGAGTAGCGGCTAATAACGATATCGAACGATTGATCGGCAAAGGGTAAGGATTCAGCATAACCCTGACGGGTGGCGATATTCGCCAGCCCCTTCTCACTGGCGGCCGCAGAGACGACCTCCAGCATCTGGCTGGATAAATCGTATGCGGTTACATGGCTAACCTGCTGTGCCGCTACAAAGCTGGCATGACCCGCACCGCAGCCTAAATCCAGCACGCTGGCATCGGGGAAGTCGGCCAGACGTTCAGCCAGACGCTGCAGATCGCGCCCGGATGCGTGAACCGCACTGGTGAGATAGGCTTTCGCCTGGGAGCCAAACTGTTTTTCTACGTTGTCATGATGGGACTGTGTTGTCATTTTGCTGTCCTTCGGTTGATGAAAAATAAAGGGCAGCACCTGCGCAGGCCTGCCCCACGGCAGACCTGACGCACCTCTATCGCTCAGGCTTGCCGGGACTGAATTCGACGAGTAGCGGATTGTGATCGGATGCACGAGTCACCAGCACTGAGGCTTCGTGCACGTTCAGACCACGATAGAAGACAAAATCGAGTGGACGACCAAACGCCTTGCGACGCTGATCATCGGTAAAGCGTACTTCGCGCAGCGACATCTCACGCGCAAAGCGATAAAGCGCATTCATACGTGGACGGCTCCAGGCATTGAAATCACCGGCCATGACGACCGGACCGCTGTGATGCGCGATCTGATCGCCGATAGGCAGTAACTGTTTGCTGTAGACGTCAACGCCGAGGCTGAAATTGACCGCGTGAATGTTCACCACCATCAGCAGGCGAGTATCCGGCAGCGGGTATACGGTGACCAGAGCAGATTTTGCCAGGCGCAGGAGCGGCTCACGTTCGCGCAGTGGGCAGCAATAAACCGGGTGAGCGGCTGAGAGCGTCATCACGCCTGACGGATGCTGCGGCAGGACAAATGCCGGCACCTGGTCGGCGGCGAGGTAGTTAGTGGTTGCAAACCTTACCAGCTCAGGGGTGGTTTGCGCCTCCTGCAGCAGAACGAGATGCGCATCCTTACCAAAGTTCTGCAGGACGGATAACCATTCAGCACGCTGCTGTTTAAAGATATTCCACACCAGCACCCGAATTTTTTCATCGCTGCTTAAAGGTGCGCCGGCGGGCAACGCCTGACCAATGCTCGCAAACGAACCCGGCGGTAATATTCTCTCCGCAGGTTGTCCGGCAACATAACGCATGGCATAGGTATTTTTTCGCACGATGTGAAACGACCTCTATAGACAGAACCCGTCCAGAAACAGGAGCGGGTTCTAATGTTATAGGGTTTTCAGCTCACACTTTCAACGCAATTACGGATAAACCGCTGTTTCGTTTTGTTAGCAAGTGCTTACACCATGCTTATTCCGGCACAACACGGGCAGGATTATCCAGACGACCGCTCAGGCCAATCAACAAAAATGCGACAAGTACGATAACGGCACCAATCCACGGAGTTTGCGCCAGACCGAAGTGTTCGACGGTCTGCCCACCAATAATAGACCCGAGCGCAATCCCAACATTGAAAGCGGCAATGTTCAAACCAGACGCCACATCGACAGCGTTGGGTGTATACATCTCGGCTTTCTGCACCACATAAACCTGCAAGCCCGGTACGTTGCCGAAGGCGAAGATCCCCATCACCAGTACCGTCGCCAGTGCGGCATACTGCATTGAGGCAGTGAACTGGAAGACCAGCAGCAGGATAACCAGCGCGGCAAAGATAATTTTCAATGCCGGAACGGCGCCGTGTTTATCTGCCAGCTTGCCGCCCCAGATGTTGCCGATTGCTACCGAAACGCCATAACCCAACAGGATCCAACTGACTGCACTCGGAGAGAAGCCAGCCAGATCCTGCATCATTGGCGCCAGGAAGGTAAACGCGGTAAACACACCGCCATAACCCAGCGCCGTAATGGCATAGATCATGAGCAGACGTGGATGGGTCAGGACCTTTAGCTGATCACGCAACGTCGCTGCTGCACGACCTGGAATGTTCGATGGGATCAGTACCAGGCTGCTGATCAACGCAATGACCCCGAGCAGCGAGACCGCCAGGAAGGTTTCACGCCAGCCAAAATGCTGACCGATAAAGGTTCCCAGCGGCACACCGGTAACCAGCGCCACGGTTAAACCACCAAACATGATGGCAATGGCAGAGGCCGCTTTCTCTTTGGGTACCAGACTCGTCGCGATGGTTGAGCCGATGGAGAAGAAGACGCCATGGGCAAGACCCGTCAGCAGGCGGGCAATGATCAGTGTCGTGTAATCAGGTGCCTGCCAGGCAAGAATGTTTCCGGCAGTGAACAACACCATTAAGGCCATCAGCAACTGCTTACGCGGCAGGCGACCGGTTAATGCGGTTAGCACTGGCGCGCCAATCGCGACACCAAGGGCATAGATGGAGACCAGCAAACCTGCCGAAGGCAGTGAGATAGCAAGCTGGTCCGCAATCGTAGGAACCAGACCTACAATAACAAATTCGGTAGTGCCGATTGCAAAGGCACTGATCGTCAAGGCAAGTAGCGCCAGAGGCATAAAAAACTCCGTCTCATCAGGATTAAGATGACACGGAGTATGCGCCAGTGTTTAAATAACAAAAATGCTCAAAGTATCAATATAATTTTGCGGATTAAGCAACAATGAAAGCAACCTCTGAGGAACTGGCGATCTTCGTCGCCGTCGTGGAGAGCGGTAGTTTCAGCCGTGCCGCCGAACAGCTGGGTCAGGCGAACTCCGCCGTCAGCCGGTCGGTCAAAAAGCTGGAGATGAAGCTGGGTGTTAGCCTGCTTAACCGGACGACCCGTCAGCTAAGCCTGACCGAGGAAGGCGAACGTTATTTTCGGCGCGTGCAGTCTATTCTGCAGGAGATGGCGGCGGCAGAAACGGAAATTATGGAAACGCGTAGCACGCCACGCGGCCTGTTACGCATTGACGCCGCCACGCCTGTAGTGCTGCATTTCCTGATGCCGTTGATTAAACCTTTCCGCGAACGTTATCCTGAAATGACTTTGTCTCTGGTCTCGTCTGAAACCTTCATTAATCTGATTGAGCGCAAAGTGGATGTGGCGATCCGCGCCGGGACGCTGACCGATTCCAGCCTGCGGGCACGCCCGTTGTTCACCAGTTATCGCAAAGTTATCGCCTCCCCGGCCTATATAGCCCGGTTTGGCAAGCCTGAGACGATTGAGGAGCTTAAGCAGCATCTGTGCCTGGGCTTCACGGAACCGGTATCCCTTAATACCTGGCCCCTCGCCTGCCATGATGGCCAACTTCATGAAGTGGTCAGCGGCTTATCTTCGAACAGTGGCGAGACGCTCAAGCAGTTATGCCTTGAAGGGAACGGGATTGCCTGTCTTTCGGATTATATGATTGATAAAGAGATAGCCCGGGGCGAGTTGGTCGAGCTGATGGCCGATAAACGTCTGCCGGTAGAGATGCCCTTTAGTGCGGTCTACTACAGCGACAGAGCGGTAAGCACCCGAATTCGGGCCTTTATCGACTTTCTGAGCGAGCACGTAAAACAGCTCCCGAAGGAGCTGTAAGAGGGTTAAGGGTACAGAAGCGGGGGGTTAAATCAATCCCACTTCGGCGCCAGACCTTCCGGGCTGACCAGGCGATCGTTGCAATCCAGTGCTGCGATCGCTTTTTTATCGTCCTGATCCAGCGTCAGATCCTGAGCCAGCAGGTTGCTTGCCAGATTTTCACGTTTGGTTGAAGAAGGGATCACCGCATAACCCTCTCCCATCGCCCACGCCAGGATAACCTGAGCAGCAGTGGCATTATGTTCAGCAGCGATACGCAGAATGGTTTCGTCTTTCAGCGCTTTGCCGTAAGCCAGCGTCATATAAGAGGTAATATGGATGCCATGCTGCTGTGCCCATTCCACCACCTGACGGTTTTGCAGATAAGGAGAAAGCTCGATCTGGTTGGTCGCGATATTTTCTGCGCCGACAGCCGCAATAGCTTTTTCCATCAATGGGATAGTGAAGTTAGAAATTCCTATTTCGCGCGTCAGCCCCTGGGATTTGGCTTCCAGTAATGCCTGCATAAACTCTTCAACCGCTACCGCATCGTTCGGTGATGGCCAGTGGATCAAGGTGAGATCGACATAATCAGTACGCAGCTTTTTCAGGCTCTCTTTCAGGCTTGGGATTAACTTCTCTTTGCTGAGATTTTCAATCCAGATCTTGGTGGTGATAAAAAGTGCGTCGCGCGGTACAACGCTCTCTTCGATGGCCTGACCGACAGCGGCTTCGTTATCGTAGATCTGTGCGGTATCAAGGGCGCGATAACCCAGTTCGAGAGCAGTTTTAACGGATCCGATTACAACGTCGTCTTTCAGGCGGAAAGTGCCGAGACCAAATGCAGGGATAGCCATTGAATTCCTCTTTTTTCATCATGTTTGCTAATAAAGAGGATTATTACTGCTGTGGCTATTTGAAAAAAGAGCGTATTAAGCAGAGGATTTTTGCGTTTATGGCAATAATTAAAAAACAGACAAGAAAAAAGCCCTGAGCGTTAGCTCAGGGCTTTTAATAAGTGGCGGAACGGACGGGACTCGAACCCGCGACCCCCTGCGTGACAGGCAGGTATTCTAACCGACTGAACTACCGCTCCACCGAATACTTCTGTAACCACCGGGTTACTGCCCCGGTTCACTACGTAATTTGATGCCTGGCAGTTCCCTACTCTCGCATGGGGAGACCCCACACTACCATCGGCGCTACGGCGTTTCACTTCTGAGTTCGGCATGGGGTC
>NZ_JBNDJP010000007.1:0-272162 GCF_050435045.1 Leclercia sp. 1548
CTAACGATGGCACTATACGTATTGAACAAGGTGATAAAAGTAATGTGGCCTGGGAGAGCGATAGCAAAGAGTATGCAAAAAAAATGGGTACGTCACTGGGTGTATTTTCACCATTGCCCGGTAATCTTTATCCGCCAAATCCTTTAGGTATTTACGACATGGCAGGTAATGGCTGGGAGTGGATAAAGGACTGGTACGATCCTGATTATTATAAATACTCACCGGTAAAAGATCCGCAGGGGCCGGAAAAACCCATGTTTAAAGATACTGAGGGTAATTATACAAGAGTGATACGCTCTCAGGATTTTTCCGGGCCAAGACGTGGCGCAACTATTTTCCGTTTTGATTCTGATCCTGCCAATAAGGGATATCTTCCCGGCAACAAGACGGTACGTTGTGCTGTTAATAGTTCGAGTCCTTTAAAATAGCCACCCCTCATTTGCTTTAAGTTATTTTTATTACGTTCTGGCACGTTTTCATAAAAACATCATTCATTATTCTTTTGTTTGTAAGACCCATATGTAATTAATAAGGAGGTTTATATGCTGGGTGTTATTCGCATTAATGATAAAACAACTCATGGTGGCACTGTGCTTGAAGGGAGTGCTGGTGTGAAGTTTATGGGGTTAGAAGTCTCTTGTCTTATGGATAAGGTATTTTGTCCTGTGCATGGTAAAACATACATTATCGAAGGTGATGAAATTTCAAAGATTAATGGTAAGCCAATAGCTCTGCATGGCCATCGTTGCAGTTGTGGTTGCACGTTGATTTCGTCATTATACAACGCAGGAAAATGTTAATTCGTGCCTGTTAATATAAAAAAAATTCCAGAAGAAAAACCCTTGCCTGTTGCTCCAAATAAATTACGTTGGCTCTTTGCGATTGTTCTGTGTGTAATTGCTGGCGTGGTTGTAGTTCCGACTCTGTGGCCTAAATATCTTCCTACACGTTCTGAATGGTTCTGGTTTTGTACGTTGATGTTGCCTTTATCCATTGGGGTTACAGGATACATCATACGGTTACGCCGCTATGAGAATAAACGCGATAGCGTGCTCTGTTGGAACCGTCTATATCAAAAACAGTATGAAGCGCAAATTTCACTGGGTCAGAAGGCTGTGGGTATGCTGGGAATGAGTTACGTCACGCCAGTTGCCAACAATAAACTTGCTGAAGCGCTTTTACGAGGAGGACGTGGGCTTCAGACGCACTATTTGCCAGAAATTCAGTCTACGATAACAACTGCATCTCTTCCTCTATTACCTAAAGAAGATTACCTGACTCGACTGGAATCAATATTAACAACTGTTATCGGGCAATTGCATAGTGAGTTGATTCAGTTTACCGGAAAATTATTTGTTCGTATTCATCATGATGGCGTGTTGGACAGTGAACAAATTCTCGCCGTCTGGCAGAAGGTTTTTCCCGCTTCATGTCCCGTCACTGATATCAATGTCAGTACTGACAACAATGGGTTGATGTGGATCGATGAATGGCTGGACAGACAGGATGATGCGTTTGTCCTTTCTGTTGAAAGTAATTTATTTCTTCAAGCACGCGATCAGCAGGCAGAATCTGTATCAGCTTTGTTGCTGGCCTCTTCGGCATGGCTGACGCGCTGTCGTGTAATGCCGCAAACGTGGATACATCGTCCGGTTAGGATCTCCACTCCGGAAGAGGACGTGGCAGAAGTAGCCCTTTGGGGAAAAATAACTCCAGCGGTACCCTGGTTCTTCTGGCGGGCTCAGGTAAAAAGTAGCGTACTTGCTGAGGCTCTCATTGCAATGGATAAATCGGCACTCCTGTCTGAAAAAAAAGGAGAAATGGTACTGGAGGATACTTTTGGCAGACCGGGGGCAGCAGTGGGGAATATCACATTAATTTGCGCCTGTGAACACGCTGTCGCATCGGGGCTGGCTCAATGGCTGATAACTAGCGCTAAAAGCACGCAAATGGCGATTATCCGTCCGGCTTAATATCATGCAAGGATTGTGATGTGGAAAAGAAAAAGCGGCTCAGTACATGGTTAATTATCCTTCTGATTGCGATCATCGGTGGATTTCTTATATGGACTGAAAATCCTGTCGTTCATCTTCTTACTACAGAGAAAAAACTGATTGTATCTCTGGCTGTAGCTGGGGTTTGCTTATTTATTTTGCTCTGTGACGATCTATTTGTCCGATTATGGCAGTGGCTCATCTCGCAGAGCTTTATCCAGCAGCTTCGGAAATTATCAGATAAAACTCATCATCGGGAGGAAATATTATTTATTGACAGAAAAAAGCATTGTGAGGTACTCAAGAGTATTCATTTGTATCTTCATCATACTTATGGCCGCACCCGGTCCCGCAGGCTCCGCATCCTGCTCGTAACCGGCAGCGTCACCGATGCCGAACAGCTCGCCCCAAAACTCACGCAGGAACTCTGGCAGGAAGACCAGGGCACGCTGCTGCTATGGGGCGGTGACCTGAACACCCCGGCAGACACCGACTGGCTGGCCGCACTGCGTAAACTGCGCCGCTGCCCGGTCGACGGGATCGTGTGGGTCACATCACAGCTGGACTACCCGACTGACAATGCCGCGCCGGTACTCACGCCAGATGCGATGGACATGCTTGCCGCATCGCTCAGTACGCGCTATACCGCCCTAGGCTGGCAACTGCCGTTGTACGTCTGGTCGCTGCACTCCCGCGCCGGGCAGCAGGTCGATCGGGTCACCCAGCCCGTCGGCTGCCTATTACAGCCCGGCTGTCGTGCCGAAGGGCTGAACAACCAGCTTGCCACCCTGACGCCAGGACTTGTCACGCAGGGCATTCAGCAGATATGCACGAAAGTGCAGCACAACTTCCTGTTGGGCCTGGCCGACCAGCTCTCACGCGTGCCGGAAACGGTGACAGAGCCGCTATCGATCCTGCTTAACCCGTACCGTCCGCTTCCGCTGGCGGGCGTGGTGTTCAGCCCGCCGTCAGTGGGAGCCGCACGCAGCGTGAAACACCACTGGGGTAAGGATAACCGCTGGGACATTATTACTGATTCGGTGCAGTCGCTCCCGTCGGGTCTGCGCCCGCGTAAGCCCGGCATCATCGCCCGGAAGGTACTCGCAGGGGCTGTGATTCTTGTGATGGCCGGATGGGCTATAACCATGGCGGTCTCCTTTACCGTCAACCGTAGCCTGGTGGCGACGGCACAGGAGCAGGTCCAGCTGGTTTCCGCGGAGAAGCAACCCCTGGCGACACGTCTGCATGCACTCTCAGAGTTGCAGAAAACCCTTTCCCGCCTTCAGTATCGTGCTGATCGCGGCGCACCCTGGTATACGCGCGGCGGCCTCAGCCAGAATGATGCCCTGATGGCGGCACTCTTTCCGCGCTATGCCGAAAATGCGATACCGCTGCTACGCGATGCGGCTGCGGTTCATCTTCAGCAGCAGCTGAATGCCTATGTACAGCTGCCACCGGACAGTCCGCTGCGGGAGAAAATGACCCGAACGGCCTGGGAACAGTTGAAGCTGTACCTGATGCTTGCGCGCCCAGAGCGGATGGATGCGGCCTGGTTCTCCGGGGCGCTGATGCAGAACTGGCCCCAGCGTCCAGGAGTGAAGGACGGTGTCTGGCAGGGTACCGGTGCCTCGCTGCTGCGGTTTTACGGGGCTAATCTGCCAGCCCATCCGGCGTGGCGCCTGCATTCTGATGACGGGCTGGTAAGCCAGGTGCGCACGCTGCTGGTCCGCCAGATGGGGATGCGCAACAGCGAATCCACGCTGTATCAGAAAATGCTGGCACAAGTAGCGAACCAGTATGCCGACTTGCATCTGTCGGATATGACCGGCGATACGGATGTGTCGCGCCTGTTCACCACCAATGAAGTGGTGCCGGGAATGTTCACTCGTCAGGCCTGGGAGCAGGCCGTTCAGCCCGCCATTGAAAAAGTGGTTGCGGAGCGCCGTGATGAGATGGACTGGGTGCTGAGCGACAGCAGGCAGCCAGCTGCGCAGCAGACCTCTCCGGAGGCGCTAAAGGCCCGCCTGACAGAGCGCTACTTTGCTGATTTCGGCGGTGTCTGGCTCGACTTCCTCAACAGCCTGCGGCTCCAGCCCGCGGCCACGCTGTCGGACGCCATTGACCAGCTTACCCTGATGGCCGATGTGCGCCAGTCACCGTTAGTGGCACTGATGAACACGGTAAGCGTGCAGGGGCGCACCGGACAGACTGGCGAGGCCCTTTCCGACTCGCTGGTGAAATCGGCGAAGAACCTGTTTAACCGTGATGAGCAGGCCGCTATAGACCAGCAGGTTGGCGCACATGGCCCGCTGGATGCAACCTTTGGTCCGGTACTGGCGCTGATGGGCAGTCAGACGAAAGGGGCCGGGAATACTGACCTAAGCTTCCAGACTTTCCTGACCCGTATCACCCAGGTGCGCCTGCGCCTTCAGCAGGTCACAAATGCCACCGACCCGCAGGCGATGACTCAGGCGCTGGCGCAGACGGTTTTCCAGGGTAAAGCGGTGGACTTAACCGAAACCCGGGATTATGGCAGCCTGGTGGCGGCAGGCTTGGGGCAGGAGTGGAGTGGATTCGGGCAGACGGTGTTTGTCCGCCCGATGGAGCAGGCCTGGCAGCAAGTGCTCGCGCCCGCAGCTGAAAGCCTTAACGCCCAGTGGCGCAGCGCGGTGGTGGACGACTGGAATACTGCCTTTGGCGGACGCTATCCATTTAAGGATGTCAGCAGCGAAGTCTCGTTGCCGCTACTGGCGAAATACCTGAACGGCGATTCCGGGCGCATCGCCCGCTTTTTACAGACCCGGCTCAACGGTGTGCTCCATAAGGAAGGGAGCCGCTGGACGGCGGATAGCATCAATGCGCAGGGTCTGACCTTTGACCCGGCATTTCTTAAGGCGATAAACACCCTGAGTCATATCTCGGACGTGGTGTTTACCAATGGTGAGGCAGGGCTGCACTTTGAGCTGCGCCCGGGCACGGCGGATGGCGTGATGCAGACGGACCTTGTTATAGACAGCCAGAAGCTGGTCTACATGAACCAGATGCCTGCCTGGAAGCGCTTCAGCTGGCCGGCGGACACCGAAGCACCGGGGGCGGCCCTGAGCTGGATAAGTACGCAGGCTGGCACCCGGCAGTACGCGGATATGTCAGGGGCGTGGGGTTGGATTCGGCTGCTGGACAAGGCCACGGTCAGCGCGTATGCCGGGGCGGGCAGCAGCTGGAGCCTGAACTGGAAAGCGCCGGACGGCAGAGCGTTGAACTATACGTTGCGCACGGAGGCCGGAGAAGGCCCGCTGGCGCTGCTAAAGCTGCGTAATTTTACGCTGCCAGAGGCCATTTTTACTGTTACAAACCCGATGGAAGATGTGACGGTATTTTCTGATGACAATGATATCGCAAAGGAGGACTGGTAATGGCATCCATTACAACCCTGATGGCGGCCTGCCAGCTGGAGAAAGATACGATGGCGGCGCAGGTGCAGTCCCGGCTTGCTCTGTGGAACAACTGGCTGCTGCCCGTCTCTGACGACAACTCCACCGGCGATGACCCCGGCTATGACGACGATTTTCAGCTGATGCGCGAAGAGGTGGGTAAGCTCTCCGGCATGGACACGGAGCTTATTTGCCAGCTTGCTGAAAAGCTGCTTATCACGGCCACAAAGGATATCCGCGTGGCCACGTATTACGCCTGGGCGCGGCTGCACCGTGACGGCGAGGCGGGACTGGCTGACGGACTGGAGCTGCTTGCCGCCCTGATGAAGCGATATGGCGCACAGCTTCACCCGCGGCGTGGGCGCAGCCGAAAGGCGGCGCTGGAATGGCTGGGGAGCAGCCGGATGCTGGACAGCCTTTCTCTTTATCCTGAGGTAATAAAGCGCGAAGCTGAACGCACCGCCGGTGCGCTGTGGTTGCTGGAGCAGTGTTCCGCACAAACTGATGAGGTAGAACGCCCGCAGTACGGCGCGCTATATGGCGCGCTGGAAAGCCGCCTGCAGAAATCCGGCGGCATGGACGCGGTAGTACCGCAAAACGTCAGCGGGAGTCACCACGTCACACCGTCATCCGGCAGCGTACCGTCACTGACGGGAATTGCATCAGGCCAGGAGCTACTGTCGCAGGCGCGCATTCTGGCGGAATACCTGCGAAGCCAGCCGGATGGCTGGCTCTCTGCCCATCGGCTTATAAAGAACCTGCGTCACGACACCCTGCACCAGTTACCGCCCCTCTCATCTGACGGTAAAACCCGCATTGAGCCGCCAAAGCCGGACCAGCGTGCACAGCTGAAACGGCTGTACCTGCAGCAGAGCTGGCGCGAGCTAATGGAGGAGGCGGACAGCCTGCTATCGCGCGGGGCGAACCATCTGTGGCTGGATGTGCAGTGGTACCTGCATCAGGCGCTGGAGAAATCTGGGCAGGAAGCGGAAGCCGCGCTAATCCAGTCTGACCTGAAGGCACTGCTCTCCCGCCTGCCGGGGCTGGAGACGCTGGCGTTTAACGACGGCACGCCGTTCGCCGATCAGGTGACCCTGAACTGGATAAGACAGCAGGTAACGGATGATCCGTCGGGCTGGCAGGAGAATCACGTGGCCATAGCTCCGGCAGGGGAAGACATCCTGCAACTTGAGCCGGAAGCGCTAACGCTTGCCGACAGCGAAGGGACGGAGGCAGCGCTGGCCTGGCTGCAAAACCGCCCTGGTATGACCACCTCACGCGAACGCTGGCTACTGCGCCTGCTGATGGCGCGCATTGCCGAACAGACTGGCAAAAACGAGCTGGCACTGCATCTGCTGGCTGAACTGGACATTCATTCGACAACCCTGACGCTCACCCACTGGGAGCCTGAACTGCTGTTTGAGGTAAAGGCCAGGCGGCTAAAATTGCTGCGCACAAAAGCTGCACGCAGTGAAACCGACAAAGCTCGCCTTCAACCAGAAATGGATCACCTGCTGGCCGGGCTGATTGCCATCGATCCCGGCAGGGCCGCCGTGCTCTGTAGCTGACCCTTATTCTGCAATACCCAGGAAACTCAATGGACGATTTAACCCTGCGCTATTTCGACGCCGAAATGCGCTACCTGCGTGAAGCGGCAAAAGAATTTGCACAAACTCACCCCGACCGGGCGGCGATGCTCGACCTCGACAAGGCGGGCACGCCCGACCCGTATGTGGAGCGCCTGTTTGAAGGCTTCGCGTTTTCCGTTGGCCGCCTGCGCGAAAAGATTGATGACGATCTGCCGGAGCTGACGGAAGGGCTGGTTAGCATGCTGTGGCCGCATTATTTACGCACCATCCCATCGCTGTCGGTGGTGGCGCTGACGCCGGACCTGCCAGCCATGAAAATGGCCGAAGTTATCCCCGCCGGGCTGGAAATCAGTTCCCGTCCTGTGGGGCCGAAGAACACCGTCTGCCGCTACCGCACCACCCGGGACGTGACGCTGAACCCGGTTGCGGTATCGGCTGTCACCATGACCGCGGAACCGGACGGACGCTCAGTCCTGCGCGTCCGCTTTTCCTGTAGCGGTCAGGCAGACTGGCAGCAGACAGACCTGACGCGGCTGCCGATTTATCTGGGAGAAGATGCCGTAACAGGCAGCGCCCTGCATCTGTGGCTGACGAAGCGCCTGGTGGCGCTGTACATCCGGCTGCCGGGACAGGACGACCGTATAAAGCTGGACGGTTATTTTTCGCCGAGTGGATTCGGAGAACAAGATCGGTTGTGGCCTAAAGGCGATAGCGCGTTCAGCGGCTGGCAGTTGCTGCTGGAGTATTTTTCCTTCCGCGAGAAGTTTATGTTCGTGCACCTCAACGGGCTGGAAAACATGACGCTTCCGACGGGTATCACCCATTTTGACATCGAAGTGGTGTTCAGCCAGATGTGGCAGAGTGATTTGCCGGTCACGGACAGCGCCCTGCGCCTGCACTGCGTACCGGTGATTAACCTTTTCACCCTGGAAGCTGACCCGCTGACCATCAGCGGACTGGAAAGCGAATATTTACTGCGACCAAAACGGCTTCAGGACGGACACACGGAAATTTATTCCGTCGACAGCGTAACCGGCTCCGGGCGAACTGGTGATGCGCGTTACGTGCCCTTTACCAGCTTCCGTCACCGGGGCGGGATGATGCGCCGCCACGCACCGGAGCGCTATTACCATACCCGCGTGAAGCGGGGCGTTACCGGTATGCACGACACCTGGCTTGTTCTCGGTGGCCAGCAGTGGGAGGCTGACCGGCTGCTGACTCGGGAGACTGTATCGCTGCGCATCACCGGGACCAATGGTCAGCTGCCGCGCCGTGCACTGCAGAGTACGCTGCTGGACCGCTGCGAACAGATAAGCGAAACGCCGTTTACGGTGCGTAATCTGTGCAAACCGACGTTGCCCGCCTATCCGCCGACAGAAGACCGCTTCCACTGGCGGGTGATGAGCCATCTGGGGACCCGTTTTCTGAACATGATGAGTAGCGCGGAGGTGCTGCGTGGCACGCTGTCGCTTTACAACTGGCTCGGTGATGAACTCAACAACCGTCGTCTGGATGCCATTCTGGACGTCAGGCACCACCGGATCCAGCGCTTTGAAGATGGCTTCCTGCTGCGCGGCCTGGACGTAGAGGTCACGCTCGACAGCAACGGTTTTACCGGCGAAGGGGATGTGCATCTGTTTGGCGAAATGCTCAACCGCTTTTTCGCGCTGTATGCCGACATGAATCAGTTTAACCAGCTCACGCTGATTGTTCAGCCAGAAGGGAAGTGTATCCGGTGGAAAGAGAATCACAGTCCGCGCCTGCCCGGATGATGTCGCAGATACGGCAGCAACTGCCGTATATGAATTTTTATCGCTTCTGCCAACTGCTTGAGCAGATCGATCCGGATGCGCCGGTGCCGGGCAGTGGCTGGCAGGTGCGTCAGGAGCCGATCCGGTTTCGGCCTCACCCGGGGATGGGTTTCCCGTCCAGTGAAATTCGGGGAATGGAAGACCCTGAGCCGGAACATTCGCATCTCCCGCCGACAGTGCGCGTCAATTTTATGGGGCTGTACGGCGTGGAGTCGCCGCTGCCGACGCACTATATCGATGATATCGCCCAACGGCGGGAAGGGTATGAAGCTGCACGCGATTTTCTGGACATCTTCAACCACCGATTGATTACCCAGTATTACCGTATCTGGCGCAAATATTCGTATCCGGCGACTTATGAGGCGGGAGGCGCGGATAACACCTCACAGTATCTGCTGGGGCTGGCTGGGTTGGGGATTCGGGGATGTGCGGCAACGGCAGGTACGCCGCTGTCACGCTTTCTGGCGCTGCTACCTGCGCTACTGCTGCCGGGGAGGACAGCGGAAGGAACGGTCTCGCTGGTTACGTTGCTTGCACCCGATACCGGTGCAGCGGTGTATCACCATGACCGCTGCCGGGTTCCGCTGAAGCAGCAGGTTGCCATGAGTGCCCGGCAGCCCGTCAGCCTGAAACATCGTCCTGTAATGGGCAATTATGGGACGGATGTAAACGGTCAGATTCTGTTGCGGCTGACAACCAACAATCCCGATGAAGTACGCGGTTGGCTACCAGGGGGCGAACTGCATCAGGACCTGATGGCGCTGCTGCACGTCTATCTGGGCTCACACCTGGATGTGCGACTGCAGCTGTGCGTGGCACGGCATTTACTGCCGGATGCACGACTGGCATGCAGCGTAGATGCTCCCCGGGTGGGGCGTACCGCAGTGTTGCGACCATTGGTTCCGCAGCAGAACAGGGATGACATGATAACCATTAACCTGGGGCGATATCAGTGCGTCCGGGAAAACATTCACCGAAGGGAGAGCGATGAAGATGGCGATTACCGCGGGTAACACCTCCGCCACGCTGCTGGCATTGTGCCTGGCGGCAACATTAACCGGCTGTGGGCTGACGCAGAAGATATCCGATGGCACGGTTGCGGCGACCAAATCCATTTTTTACAAACAGGTAAAAACCCTGCATATGGATATCCGCGCACGGGAAGGTGTGAATAACAACGCAAAAGGGGCGTCGCTGGCGACAGTAGTACGTATTTACCAGCTGAAAGACCGCAAGGCCTTCGACAGCACCGATTATCCGTCGCTATTTGCCATGGACAGCCAGGCCATTAAAGCAGATTTAGTGGCAGAAAAAGATATCCGCCTGCGCCCGGGAGAATCTTTCTCGCTGGATATGCCAATGGAGGAGGCGGCGCAGTTTGTGGCGGTGGCCGGTATGTTTATGGCACCCGATCAGGAAAACAATACCTGGCGTCTGGTCATCACCCGCGATGAACTGGATCCGGACACACCACGTATTATTGAAGCCAGCAATAACAGTTTGACCCTGCAACCGCTGAAGGATGACTGAAATGCCGCGCCCGTCGTTATACGAAACCCTGTTCGGCAATTTTGCAGGCGGCCTCGATCTGCATCAGGTCAATGAAGAAAATCAGGCAATCCTCTCCGTGCTGGACAATATGCAGCGTATTATCAACTGCCGCGCCGGGACGCTGGCGCATTTGCCGGACTACGGTCTGCCGGATATGACGAAAATTCTTCAGGGGATGCCCGGAACTGCGCACCAGCTGATATCCACCCTGTCGGCGGTGTTGCTGAAATACGAGCCACGCCTGCGCAAAATCACGGTCGTGATGCTCGAGCAGACCCGGCCTGGCGAATTGCGCTACGCCATTGATGCCGAGCTGAAAGGCGTCGGGCTGGTGCGTTACGGCACCGAGTTTATGCCGGAGGGCAAAATCCTAATCCGTCATATGAAACAGCAGCAGTACCTGGATGTCCGCGCCGCAATTTAGCGATTTTTCTGACAGAAACTACCATGACAACCTCCCCTGAACGCCACCTCAAAACCGGTGGAGATCCGCGCGCGGTTGCGGATTACGTCGCCCTGCGCGAAGAAATGAGCAAACTGACCCATCCGGCTCGCCCGGATGTGGACTGGCCGTATGCCGAAAAACTCTGCCTGTCGCTGTTTGAACAGAACGGTGTGGAGCTGCAGACCGCCGCCTGGTATACGCTTGTCCGCACACAACGTGCCGGAATGTACGGATTGAACGAAGGGCTGGCGATACTGGCAGCATTGGTCTCCCGGCAGTGGGAAAACCTCTGGCCGCGGCCAGTAAATGCGCGGATGGAAATACTGAGCAGCCTGAGTAAACGCCTTCAACAGGTGATGCGCACGCTGCCCCTGATACGCAGTGATCAGAGCCAGCTCTACCAGGTGGAAGCGCACCTGAAAACACTGGAAAAGGTATTAGAGCGCCTGGAGTTGAAGCATGTCAGTCAACTGGACGCGCTGCTAACGCAAGTCCACAACGCGGCGGTGCGGCTGGAGAATAGCGCGTATGAGGCGGCGGAAACGGAGGCGATTGTTATCCCGGATACTGCCATCGACCCGCCGGAAAGAACAAAATGGGTGTATGTCACGCAACGCGATAGTGACGCTGTGTCAGCACCATCGCAGCCCACAAAACACTGGATGTCTTTTGCCGCCGGGATGCTGACCATGCTGGTGGTGGCAGGTGCAGCGGTCTGGGGATGGCAGGCAATGCACCAGCCGGATCCGGTTCAGGCGCAATTTACCGCCTCGCTGGCACCGTTATCCGTTGCGCTTTCCCCGGCGCAGTTGCAGGCAATGCAGAATAACCCTCTCTCAGCGGAAACAGGTCTCAGCCAGACGGCACAGCATTTAGCGCGGCTGGCTCAACTAAAACCCGACTGGGTCGTCAGCTATGGCGGGCAACTGGTGCAACAGGCGTTAACTCTGTGGCCGGAACAGGCAAAACCGCTGGCGCTACAGTGGCAGCAGCAGATTGCGGCACAGGCACTGCCTTCAGAAAATCTGAGCGGCTGGTATCAAGGGATGGCGCGGCTGCAACAGCTAGCGAACCAGCTCAATGCGCTGGATGAAAAGCGCGGCAAGTATATGACGGTCAGTGAACTGAAATCGCAGGTATTTACCATCATGCAGTCATTTAATCGCGCTATTCCGGTGGAAGAACAACTCCGCCAGCTGTCCGCAGTAAATGATGAGCAGCCCTGGCCAGTAGCACAGCAGAATCTGGCGGAGCTGCATCTGCAACAGCTTATCGCTCGCTATGCGCTTCTGAAGCAAAAAGCACTTGATTGAATATGATGCATTGCCGCGCCAGAGTAAGTAGTCAGGGAAAAGGCGAGAGCGAAAAGAAAAAGAAGAAAAGGGTGGCTAAACGCATGGTGCGCTAAAGCCAGGTGAAAAAATTAATACGGTAACTCATGGAGTCAGAGTGTCAGCCAAAGATCGTTTTTTTAAAAAAGTGCAGCGCAATAATAGTATTGTAACGTTCGGCCAAAAATCGGCTGAAGCAGAAATTCGGGAGTTCACCTCAAGAATGGATGACTTTGCGGAGCAGATTAGCCAGTGGTTTGCAGGCACTGCCATTGGCGTCACGTTATCGACAAAATATCTCCATGATTTGAGTACGGTAGGCTATAGCCTCAGCAGCGGCATATGCCGTTATGATATCACTACCATACACTTACAGAACGGCGATCGCTTTGTGCGCATTATCCCTGAACAGCTCTGTAAGGGCGCGGAATTGGGCTTTGTAATAATGCATGTCGATGCGCCCGGTATCCATCAGGTATTTTATTTGAGCATGGCACCTGAAACGGGCTGGTTTATCCGAGGCGAGCATCAAAGCCCAAAGGATAACGCAATCATGACGGAGGAGCGTTTTTTCAGGGCTGTAGACAGGCTGGCCTGAAACCGACGAGCCTGTCCAGGGTTTCACTATCGATTTACCTCTGCAACAGCTCGGCAAATTTCGCCAGCCACTGCGGATGCGCGGGCCAGGCGGGGGCGGTGACCAGATTGTCATCGACGTACGCTTCATCGATGCCAATGTCAGCGAAATACCCGCCGCTAAGTCGCACTTCCGGCGCACAGGCGGGGTAGGCGCTACAGGTTCGTCCTTTCAGCACATCCGCAGCGGCCAGGAGTTGCGCGCCGTGGCAGACGGCGGCAATAGGTTTGCGTGCCTGGTCAAAAGCCCGCACCAGTTCGAGGACTTTTTCGTTCAGGCGCAGATATTCAGGCGCTCGTCCACCGGGGATGAGCAGGGCGTCATAATCCTCTTCTTGCGCCGCAGCAAAATCGGCATTAAGAACAAAGCGGTGGCCGGGTTTTTCACTGTAAGTCTGGGCGCCGTCAAAATCATGGATCGCCGTCATGATAAAGTCGCCTTTGGCTTTGTCAGGACAGACGGCGTCAACCTGATGACCAATCATCTGCAGTGCCTGAAACGGCACCATGGTTTCGTAATCCTCCGCGTAATCTCCGACCAGCATCAAAATTTTCTTGCTCATCTTAACCACTCCTCAAGGAATAAATGGAATGACAGATGGCGGCATCACGCCGCCAGCACTTTATTACGACCATCATTCTTGGCGCGATACAGGGCATCGTCCACGCGCTTAAAGAGATCGTCAATACTCTCATCCGGGTTATGCCGGGCTACCCCAATGCTAACGGTGAAGCGGGGCAGGCCCGGGATAGCAATGCGGGCAATCGCCACGCGCAGGGTTTCAGCGATCTGCATCGCGGCGTCCAGTGACGTGCGCGGCAGCAGCAGCACAAACTCCTCACCGCCCCAGCGGAAAACGTAATCGTCTTTACGACAACAGGTTTCCAGCGTGCGCGAAAGAGCAATCAACACCTCGTCGCCTTTTTGGTGCCCAAACATGTCATTGATGCGCTTGAAGTGGTCCGTATCCACCAGCAGAAGGCTGAACTCCTGCTGGGCCGGAAGGTGGTTCGGTGAGGT
Organism: Leclercia sp. 1548; assembly: GCF_050435045.1. NCBI lineage: Bacteria > Pseudomonadati > Pseudomonadota > Gammaproteobacteria > Enterobacterales > Enterobacteriaceae > Leclercia > Leclercia sp. 1548. The sequence continues at coordinate 13,810 of NZ_JBNDJP010000007.1, forward strand.
GTGATCGGTGAGGTGATAAAACTGGCGGCGATTGAGCAGGCCGGTTAACGAATCACGTAGCGCGGCGTGTTCAAGCTCCTGCTCAAGCCGTTTTTGCTCGGTAATATCATGAATGATGCAGAGCATCAGTTTATCACCGTAGATTTCAATGGGGCCGGCATAGGTCTGTACGTGTCGGGTGGTGCCGTCCGCGAGGCGATGGATAAAGTTAAGCGGCTTATGCCCCCCCGGCAGACGCGCGATCTCGGTCATCACCGGCAACACGTTGCGCCCAAGCGTATTGATCTCCCAGGTGTGCTTGCTGCACATCTCCTCATGGGTATAGCCATAAAAATTGAGCGCCGCGAGATTGGCATCGACCAGCAGGCCGTCCCGGGCAGGATCGATTAACAGCATTGGTGCACTGTTGGTCTGGAAAAACCGGGCATAGAACCCCTGTTTTTTGCGCTGATAGGTGCCCGAACTGGTGGCTTTAAGCCCCTGTACCGGCTGGCGGGCAATACCCTCAAAAATAATCACCTCGCCGTAGGTATCAAAAACAGCCAGCGAGAGCCGACAGCTGAGGCTGGTCTGCTGGTGATTAACCAGCACGCTCCAGATTTCGATGATCTCTTGTTGGGTTTTTAAATCGGGCACATACATCGCAAGCGTCGCCTGCGCATGTGCCGAGCAGACGCCTTTGCGCAGACTGTCCAGCGTCGCGTCCTGCATAATCTTTTTTGCTGCCGTATTGGCGAACAGGAGATCCTCCGTAACCGGTGATACGACCCATATGGGCGTTTTAAGCATATCCAGTGCAGCAAACCCTGTAGACGACATAGCTCAGTCTCATTTATCAGAAAGTTAAATGTCTGAGACCCACGGCGGAGCGGCACGCGTGGGCTTCTTTGAAACATACTCTACTTCATACCGTCAGGCAGGATTTTTTTGTGATATTCGTATGAAATTCGTATTAATTTTACCAACTGGAATAGTTTTATTAATCGCTTCTGTGACAGCGGTAATAAATAAATTTTCTCATCTGGTTACTGAGAAAAAGCGCCGTGTTATGCAAAAATATTTCTAGTATCGGATTAACGTTGAGAAAACATTAACGCTTTTTTCATTAAAGCCATAAAAACTAATGTACGATTAAAAGGTTTAAGCCCGGCTAATCAATACTGCTTCAGAGTGAGCGTGCGGCTTAAGTATCACATTTTCCAGAACAACAATAATTCATTACATAGAGAGCTTAACATTGCTTTTATTGGAATTTAATGCGAATACTTGGCCATTCATAGGTGTTTAATGTCACTTTAAGTTAAATTGTTAGCCCTTTAAGGTTAATGAATAGTCTTGATGAAATGAGGGTGAAAAATAAAAAGCAGAGTGTTATATATTCCATATCGTCTGAAAATTCCGTCGTGGTATATATTATGCTCAGAAACATTAGCGTAAGAACGTTTATTCTTTCTTATCTGGCGGTTGTGCTTCTTTTAATTGATGGACTGGTCTTTTTTTTAGCGCCGCAAACATCTCTGTTAATTTCACTTAATCTTTTGTTTGTCGTCGCGTTTGTGTTTCTGCGGGTTTACATGACCCTGTATCTTGTGGTGCCCATCAATACGGTGAAAAGAAGTATTGAAGAGGTGGTGGCCGGCAATCTGGGCGTCACCATCCCCGAATTTGGTGATAACTGTGCTGGCCGACTGATTCCGGGTATCAACACGTTGTCGCACAACATCGCCACCCTGGTGCGTGAGATCCGCTCCTCCTCCGCCACCGCAATGCGTCTTTCTGAACAATTGGCCGCCCGCAGTTCGGCGCTGGCGGCGAAAACTGAGCTGCAGTCAGCATCGCTGATCCAGACCTCTGCCAGTATGGAGCAGATGGCCGCCACCACGAAAAATACCGCTGACAACACTCGCCTCGCCAATGAGAAGGCAAACGTGGCAACTCAACAGGCAAAAAAAGGCGGCGAGCTGATGGGGCAGGTTGCTAACAATATGCTTTCCATTACCGAATGCGCTCAGCAGATGACCGAGATCATCACCATGATCGACGGTATCGCGTTCCAGACCAATATTCTGGCACTCAATGCGGCGGTCGAGGCGGCCCGGGCAGGTGACCATGGTAAAGGCTTCTCTGTCGTGGCCGGGGAAGTGCGCAGCCTGGCGCATCGCAGCGCCGAGGCGGCAAAAAGCATTAAATCCCTTATCGCCGTGACCAGTAGCAACGTCAGTCAGGGCGCAATGGTAGTGGCCGAAGCTGAAAAGAACATGCACGAGATCGTCAGCGGTTCCGGGCAGGTCAGTAAGCTGATGGATGAGATTTCTACCTCGACGTATGAACAGGAAAAAGGCATCGCGCAAATCACCCAGGCGTTGACCGATCTGGAAAACGTGACCCAGAGTAACGTGGGGATGGTGGAAGAGCTGTCTGGCTCTTCAGCGGTACTGAAAAATCAGGTGGATGAATTGCAGGCCCGCACGCGAAACTTCCATCTGGAACCGGCATCCTCTGCGCCGTTGTACGACGGGCAACTCAGCCCGGCGCGTACCTGACAGCGCATCCGAGATAAAAGCCTGGTTCGCCAGGCTTTTTTGTGTGCCAGCCAGGGTTCAGGAATAGTCTCTTTTATGAATAAATTCAGCGCGATGGCCCGGTAAATGGTTGCTTAACCTGCCAGGGTGACTAGACTGACAGCAAAGAACAGCTACTGGCGGAGGCGCTGTGGAAGGCATAAAAGGATCGGAAGTTAACGTTCCTGACGCAGTTTTTGCGTGGTTACTTGATGGCAAGGGCGGGGCGAGACCCCTCACGAACAACGATACTATCGATCAGCAACATCCTTGCTGGCTGCACCTGAATTATACCCAGCCGGAGAGCGCTCACTGGCTGGCCTCAACCCCGTTATTGCCTAACAACGTGCGCGACGCGCTGGCCGGGGAAAGCCTGCGCCCGCGCGTGACCCGCATGGGCGAGGGGACGCTCATTACCCTGCGTTGTATCAATGGCAGCACCGATGAGCGGCCGGATCAGCTGGTGGCGATGCGCCTCTACATGGATGAACGGCTGATTGTCTCGACCCGTCAACGAAAAGTGCTGGCGCTGGACGATGTTGTCGGGGATTTAAAAGAGGGCACAGGCCCGGAAGATTGCGGTAGCTGGCTGGTGGATGTCTGCGACGCACTCACCGACCATGCCAGCGAGTTTATCGAAGAGCTGCACGATAAGATTATCGATCTCGAAGATAACCTGATCGATCAGGTTATTCCACCTCGCGGATTTCTGGCGCTGCTGCGTAAGCAACTGATCGTGATGCGCCGCTACATGGCCCCGCAGCGCGATGTCTATGCCCGGCTGGCGAGTGAACGTTTCCCCTGGATGAATGACGATCAGCGGCGCAGAATGCAGGATATTGCCGACCGACTCGGACGTGGCCTGGATGAAATTGACGCCTGTATTGCCCGTACGGCGATCATGACCGATGAAATCGCCCAGGTCATGCAGGAGTCGCTCTCCCGCAGAACCTACACCATGTCGCTGATGGCGATGGTGTTTCTGCCCAGCACCTTTTTAACCGGGCTGTTTGGCGTCAACCTGGGTGGCATCCCCGGCGGGGAGTTCCGCTTTGGTTTTTCGCTGTTCTGTATCATGTTAGTGATTTTAATTGGCGGTGTTGCGTGGTGGTTACATCGTAGTAAATGGTTGTAAATTTACACTATTTTGAGGTTTCCATAGACCTGAAACGCTATTTTAATTGAGCGAAGTCAATAAACTGATTACCCATAAGGTGCAATATTCCTTCCGCAGGTGAATGCAACGTCAAGCGATGGGCGTTGCGCTCCATATTGTCTTACTTCCTTTTTTGAATTACTGCATAGCAAAATTGATTCGTACGACGCCGACTTAAATAAGTCGGCTTTTTTTTGCCTGCAACCCAGCAGCGACTACCCTAAAAGAGACAACCCGTTCTTCTGGAGGGTAATATGACCATGCTCTTAACACTGCTGCTGCAAACACGGCAATCGGACCCGATACCTACCGATCCGGTGCCCGTACCCGAGCCGATCCCACGCCCACAGCCGATGCCGGACCCGCCGCCGGATGAAGTCCCGATTAAAATGTCGCATCAGAGGCAGAGATCTGCGAGGATACGCGCCTGCTGACTGTGTGACTTTTACCGCGAGAATAACTGTGACTGCTTTTTCAACGCTGAACGTACTGCCTGCCGCCCAACTCGATAATCTCAACGAGTTGGGTTACCTGACGATGACCCCCGTACAAGCTGCCGCCTTGCCAGCGATCCTGGAAGGACGTGATGTTCGTGTGCAGGCGAAAACCGGCAGTGGCAAAACGGCGACTTTTGGTCTTGGGCTGTTACAGCATATTGATGCCAGCCTTTATAAGACGCAGTCGCTGGTGCTTTGCCCGACGCGCGAGCTGGCGGACCAGGTCGCGGCTGAGTTACGTCGTCTGGCACGTTTTCTGCCAAACACCAAAATTTTAACTCTGTGCGGCGGCCAGCCGTTCGGCGCCCAGCGTGATTCCTTGCAGCATGCGCCGCATATCATCGTTGCCACGCCGGGTCGTTTGCTCGATCACCTGCAAAAGGGGACGGTCTCTCTCGACGCGCTGCAAACCCTGGTGCTGGACGAAGCTGACCGGATGCTGGACATGGGCTTTAGCGAGGCCATCGACGAGGTGACCCGTTTTGCCCCGCCATCGCGTCAAACCATGCTCTTCTCTGCTACCTGGCCAGAGGCGATTGCCGCCATCAGCGGCCGTGTGCAGCAAAACCCGATCGCCATCGAAATTGATACTGTTGACGCACTGCCCGCGATCGAACAGCAGTTCTTCGATACCACCCAACGGGGCAAAATTCCGCTACTGCAAAAGCTGCTTAGCGTGCACCAGCCCGCTTCCTGCGTGGTGTTCTGTAACACCAAGAAAGATTGTCAGGCCGTGTGCGATGCCCTGACCGAAGCCGGTCAGAGCGCGCTGTCGCTGCATGGCGACCTCGAACAGCGCGATCGCGATCAAACCCTGGTGCGTTTCGCTAACGGCAGTGCTCGCGTGCTGGTTGCGACCGACGTCGCCGCTCGCGGCCTGGACATCAAATCCCTGGAGCTGGTGGTGAACTACGAGCTGGCATGGGATCCTGAAGTTCACGTTCACCGTATCGGCCGTACTGCCCGTGCCGGTAACAGCGGTCTGGCCATCAGCTTCTGCGCACCGGAAGAGGCGCAGCGCGCTAACATCCTGGCGGAAATGCTGCAAATCAAACTGAACTGGGTGGATGCTCCGGCAAATGTCAGCATCGTGCCGCTGGCTGCCGAGATGGCCACGCTCTGTATCGACGGCGGGAAAAAAGCCAAAATGCGTCCCGGTGATGTATTAGGTGCGCTGACGGGTGATATCGGGCTGGACGGTGCTGATATTGGTAAAATCGCGGTGCATCCGGCGCATGTGTATGTGGCGGTGCGTCAGTCGGTGGCGCATAAAGCCTGGAAGCAGCTGCAAAACGGCAAGATCAAAGGCAAAAACTGCAAGGTTCGTCTGCTGAAATAAGCGGGCGGGGGAGAGCGTCTCAGCGCTGGCGCTGAGACGCTTAACAATTACTTCACTTCAATCACGTTCAGACGCATCTCATCCAGCTGAGTGTCATCTTCTTCGGGCTGCCAGCCCGCTGGCTGCATCGGGATCTCTTCGCGATCAAATGCCAGATCACCGCCGTTCACCACTTCTGAACCGTGCTTAATACCTTTGAAATCAAACAGGTTGATATCGCTCAGGTGCGAAGGCACCACGTTCTGCATCGCGCTGAACATGGTCTCGATGCGGCCCGGATAGCGTTTATCCCAGTCACGCAACATATCGCCAATCACCTGACGCTGCAGGTTCGGCTGGGAGCCGCACAGGTTGCACGGAATGATCGGGAAGGCTTTCGCCTCGGAGAAACGCTCGATATCCTTTTCGCGGCAGTAGGCGAGGGGACGGATCACAATGTGCTTCCCGTCGTCGCTCATCAGCTTCGGTGGCATGCCTTTCATTTTGCCGCCGTAGAACATATTCAGGAACAGCGTCTGTAAGATGTCATCGCGGTGGTGACCGAGCGCAATCTTGGTCGCGCCCAGCTCGGTGGCCGTGCGATAGAGAATGCCCCGACGCAGACGAGAGCAGAGCGAGCAGGTGGTTTTACCTTCCGGGATCTTCTCTTTAACAATGCCGTAGGTGTTCTCTTCGACAATTTTGTACTCAACGCCCAGCTTCTCGAGGTATTCCGGCAGGATATGCGCCGGGAAGCCCGGCTGCTTCTGATCCAGGTTGACGGCCACTAACGAAAAACTGACCGGTGCGCTTTGCTGAAGATTGCGCAGTATTTCAAGCAGGGTGTAGCTGTCTTTGCCGCCAGACAGGCAGACCATGATGCGGTCGCCTTCTTCAATCATGTTGAAATCCGCAATGGCTTCACCGACGTTGCGGCGCAGACGCTTTTGCAGTTTGTTGAGGTTGTACTGGTCTTTCTTAGTAATTTCTTGATTTTGCGACATTTAATAGTGGCTCAATTCGTTTATGGCTAAAGCCGCCCAGGCGGCCCACCGTTACGATGGGGGGCAGCAGGTCAACATGAAAAAGTATGGCGTGTATGGTACGGATTACGGCAGTGAATGTCAGCACGTTTTACAGCAAACGCACCGGCAAGTACGCATCGTCTTCCATTCCATGGGTTTTTTACCCTTTGCCGCCTGGCTGTGTTTTCGCAACACACGCTATAGTTGTAGTCCATCCACGAAAACGGGAGGTAGTCATGCTGTATGTTGAAAAAGATGACCCACGCGAGGCCCCGGAGTCGGGCGATAAAAAGCCCCAACCCGTCAAAAAATAGCTGACCGCGAGTCATGCCCACGCCACCGGCCTTCGCTGGTGGCTTTTTATTGCCTGCACCCCGGCCGTTTCACCATAACGGCGACTCAGTAAGTAGTGCTGTATCGACCTGGTTCACTCACTAAAAAGGCGCATAGGTTGTTGAAGAACAATTCTGTACGCTAGAGACGAGACAGGTACTGAAGACGATGGTCAGCAAAAACACGACTGATACGATGAGGTGCTAACGATGGGTAAACAGTGGCAATTACTGGTAAGTCTTTTTGTTTTGATAGCAGTGTTTTCATCCGCAAAGGCAAATACCACGGCGATGGGGCTGACATTAGGTAAAACCACGCTACAGCAGTTTATCAAAGCCTATCCTACCGCCCAGCACGAGGGGCGCAGTAAGTGGAGTGACGGCGATATTTTTTCTATTCCGAATAACGAGCTGGGATTAGAGGGCGCAAAAAATAACGCGGTTATCTTCAATACGGCGGGCAGGATCACCGCCATTATGCTTGAGCTGGATAAAACCCGCTTTGATGAGGTCGAGAGTATGCTGGAGCATAAATATGTCGCGGTGAAAAAACAGATCTCTTTCGCCGGGGACAAATACGCCAAATACCAGAATGAAAATGACTTAATTGAGCTTGATGCCCCGTATTTAGCCCCTGTTATGAAACTCACCTATTCAGAGCAACTCTTTCAGGAAGCCTGGCTGAAAAAGAGCGCGGAGGAATTTAGCCGCCGTTGATAACAGCGCTACAAGAGAGGCTGGCTTACACTTAGCCGGTACGCGGCGTTTTGCCGCCCGTGTAAGTCATGCTTATCGGAGAGGAGTCTGTTATGGGGAACAAGGTTTCTGCGCAGTGTCACTGCGGCGCGGTCAGGTTTACCGTTGAACTCTCGGACGGGTTCAACACCATCCGGCGCTGCAACTGCTCGTTCTGCCGGATGCGCGGGGCGATCGCGGTCTCCGCGCCTTTATCCGGGATCAACATTATTCAGGGCGAATCACTGTTGACCGAATACCGTTTCAACACTCAGGCAGCCGTACACTATTTTTGTTCGGTCTGCGGGATTTACACCTTCCACCAGCGGCGTTCAAATCCTGAGCAGTATGGCGTCAACGTCGCATGCATCGAGGGCGTTTCGCCGTTTGATTTCCCGGAGGTGCTGGTGATGGAGGGACGTCATCATCCCAATGATGGTGGTGGGGGCGTGGCCGGCGTGCTGAGTTATCGCGAGACTGAACGCTAGCGCAGCCATTTATCAGGACAGGGAATGGGCACAGAGGATGTGCGTTCAGGTAATTTTTTTCGCTTTAAATTTGCCTTTCACCACCCCGTCATAGAAACGCCCCTTGGACACCACGTTCAGAAAATCGTTAAAAATCCGCACTGGCACAGACTGATATTGCCAGGTGCTATGATCCCGAAAACGGACTTCCAGTGTTTCGTTGCATTTATCATAGGCAATCGAGGCGATACGCGAAGATTTAACAGCATGATGATTCACAATAGCGATTCCTCTACAGCCGGGCAGACATGAGATTTATCTTGTCTCAGATGGTCAGGGCGGCGCAACTAAAAGTGTGCAAAAGAGGCGAGAGTAAGAAGCGAATATCTGAACGGATACAAAAAGAGAGATAAGAATATAAAATGTTAGCCCGCGTCGTAACGCGGGCTATTTTCATCAGAACTGATAAACCAGACCGACAGCCACGATGTCATCGGTGCCGATGCCATTGTCTTTGTAGAACTGATCGTCTTCGTCCAGCAGGTTAATTTTATAATCAACGTAGGTGGACATATTTTTGTTGAAGTAGTAAGTCGCTCCCACTTCAGCATATTTAACCAGATCCTTATCATCCTGACCGTTGCCCAGGTCTTTACCTTTAGATTGCAGGTAAGAGACCACCGGGCGCAGACCTGAATCAAACTGGTACTGAGCCGTCATTTCAACGTTTTGGGTTTTGTTCGCCACCGCATAATCATGGTCGCCGTATGGGGTCATGTTACGGGTTTCGGAGTACATGGCCGCCAGGTAAATGTTGTTGGCGTCATATTTAAGACCGGTGGTCCAGGCGTCTGCTTTGTCGCCGCCTGCGCTGGTTTCGTTAATCTGCGCGTTAGTACGGTCAGAAGAAGCGTAGGCGGCGGCTGCGCTGATGCCCATACCAAAGTCGTAAGACGTGGAGATGCCGAAGCCGTCGCCGTTCTCATGACGCACGTCACGGCCGTTATTGGTGCCTTCGTTACCGTTACCGCTGCCTTCGTTGTTACCCTGATACTGCAGGGCGAAGTTCAGGCCTTCGACCATGCCAAAGAAATCAGCGTTGCGGTAGGTCGCCACACCGTTCGCACGGCCGGTCATAAAGTTATCCGCTTTGCTGTAAGAGTCACCGCCGAATTCTGGCAGCATATCGGTCCAGCCTTCCACGTCGTACAGAACGCCGTAGTTACGGCCATAATCGAAGGAGCCGTACTGGTTAAATTTCAGACCGGCAAACGCCAGACGTGTCCAGGACTGATTGTCAGAACCTTCGGTGTTGTTAGCCTGGATGTTATATTCCCACTGGCCGTAACCGGTGAGCATATCGTTAATTTGGGTTTCGCCTTTAAAGCCGAGACGGACATAAGTCTGGTCGCCGTCAGCACCGCTGTCGTCGGAGAAATAGTGCAGACCGTCAACTTTACCGTAGAGATCTAATTTGTTGCCGTCTTTATTATAAATTTCAGCGGCATGTGCTGCGCCTGCCATTAAAAGCGCAGGGATCATCAGAGCCAGTACTTTTCTTTGCATTGTGACTATTCCTTATGCTGTTTTTATATTTAATATTTTTAAACTTTCCGTGGAACTTTCTGCTTTGGAAAGTGGTCACATGCTAAATCACTCTTCCTTCCAGAGATAAAACATAATTGTTACCAATTAAGTGGAATCTCAAGTATTTACTGCCAGTGAAACAGTCATAAGTTCAGTGAATGAATTAATCAAAAGTATATAAAACAAAAATTACTCATTTGCCGATAAACTCAGTAAACTCAGGCCTGTTATATGCCTGCAGTATTTTTATCCATTTATTTAATAAATACGTTCAGATTCACATCTGTTATTTATTGGTAAACAGGATCGCCCGCCAGTACATTACTGGCGGGTTTTTTTATAGCCAATAAAAAGCCCGGACATGCCGGGCTGTAATAGGTTATTCGCTGGCCGTTTTTTCGGCTTTTCCGGCTAACTGCGCCAGGAAGTCGTAGCGTTTTTGCAGATCGGCGGCGGCATCTTTCCACAGTTGCTCGGCCACTTCGGGCTGTTGGGCGTTGAGGCGACGGAAGCGTTGCTCCTGCATCAACGTTTCTGCCAGCGCATCTGACGGTGGCCTGGAGTCCAGCGCCAGCGGCAGTTTACCCTCATCGGCACGACGCGGGTCGAAGCGGTACAGCGGCCAGAAGCCGGTGGCCGTCAGCTGGCGCATCTGATCGTGACTCAGCGCCAGATCGTAGCCATGCTCCTCGCAAGGGCTGTAGGCGATAATCAGCGATGGGCCAGGATAAGCTTCTGCCTCCTGAATCGCTTTCACCGTCTGATTGAGCTGCGCCCCTAGCGAGATCTGCGCCACATACACATGACCGTACATCATCATGCTGACCCCCAAATCTTTGCGCGCCTTACGTTTACCGTGCTCGCCAAATTTGGTTACCGCCCCCAGCGGAGTGGCTTTTGACGCCTGGCCGCCGGTGTTGGAGTAACATTGGGTATCCAGCACCAGAATATTGACGTTCTCGGTCAGGCTGAGAACATGATCCAGTCCGCCAAAGCCAATGTCATAGGCCCAGCCGTCACCGCCAATCAACCAGATCGATTTCTCGACCAGGGCATCGGCATCGGTTAACAGCTGTTCTGCCCCTTCCACCCCAGTCAGATGCTGGCGCAGTTCCGCCACCTGCTGGCGACGTACGTCAGGTGTCGCCTCGCTGTGCAGGGCGCTATTCAGCTCAGCCGGGATCCGGTCGGCAAACTGTTCCAGCAGTCGCATCACGCGCACACGGTGCTGATCGACCGTCAGGCGGAAGCCCAGACCAAACTCGGCGTTATCTTCAAAAAGCGAGTTCGCCCATGCTGGCCCGCGGCCATTGGCATCGGTGGTGTAAGGTGTGGATGGCAGGTTGCCGCCATAGATCGATGAACAGCCAGTGGCGTTAGCGATCAGCATCCGGTCGCCATACAGCTGGGTCAGCAGCTTGATATATGGCGTTTCGCCGCAGCCGGAACAGGCGCCGGAGTATTCGAACAGCGGGGTGATCAGCTGCGAGGTACGGATATCAATACGCTCGAGGCTGTTGCGATCGATTTCCGGCAGGTCGAGGAAGAAGTCGTAATTCACTTTCTCCTCTTCCACATGCTCAAGGCGCGACATCATATTGATGGCCTTGATCTCCGGGTTCTGGCGATCTTTCGCCGGGCAGACTTCAACGCACAGATTACAGCCGGTGCAATCTTCCGGCGCCACCTGCAGGACATATTTCTGGCCGCGCATGTCCCGGGATTTTACATCCAGCGAGTGCAGGCTGGCCGGGGCATGCTCCATCGCTTCAGGAGAGACCACTTTTGCGCGGATCGCCGAGTGCGGGCAGGCTGCCACGCAGTGGTTACACTGGGTACACAGTTCCTCTTTCCAGATCGGGATTGCCTCAGCAATATTGCGTTTTTCCCAGCGAGTGGTACCCATAGGCCAGGTACCGTCCGGCGGCAGGGCAGAGACAGGCAGGGCATCACCCAGGCCCGCCAGCATCGCAGCGGTAACGGTTTTGACAAAGTCCGGGGCAGCGTCGGAGACCACCGGTGGGCGGTTCGGGCTGTGGGCATTCACCGGCTGCAACGGCACCTCCGCCAGCGATTCCCGCGCCAGCGCCAGCGCTTGCCAGTTGCGCTCCACCAGCTCCTGGCCTTTGCTGCTATAGCTTTTGGCGATCGCCCCCTGGAGTTCCATCAGGGCGCTGTCACCCGGCAGGATTTTCGTCAGGTGGAAAAACGCCATCTGCATGACGGTGTTGATACGCGCCGCCAGGCCACATTCGCGGGCAATTTTCGCCGCATTAACGATATAGAATTTCGCCTTTTTCTGGTTCAGCACCGCCTGCACTTCCTGCGGCAGCCGCCCCCAGACTTCATCGACGCTGTACGGGGTGTTAAGCAGGAAAATGCCCCCCGGCTTCAGGCGCTCGGCCATCTGGTATTTGTCGATAAACTGCAGCTGGTGGCAACCGACGAAATCGGCCTGCGACACCAGATACGCCGAGCGGATGGGTTGCTCGCTGACACGCAAGTGAGAAACCGTCAGACCACCGGCTTTCTTCGAGTCATAGACGAAATAGCCCTGGGCATACCACGGGGTTGAGTTACCGATAATCTTGATGTTGTTCTTGGTGGCCGACACGCTGCCGTCGCTGCCCAGACCATAAAACAGCGCCTCCAGTTTCGCGGTGGAGGGCAGGGTATTTTCCGGCAGCGTCAGGGACAGATTGGTCACATCGTCATAGATGCCAACGGTGAAGCGCGGCTTCGGCTTTCCGGCGCTCAGTTCGTTGAAGATGGCCAGCACGCACTCCGGGCCAAACTCTTTTGACGACAGGCCATAACGCCCGCCAATGACCCGCGGCAGCGTCTCGCGCTCGCCGTTGTTAAAGGCTTCGGCCAGGGCGGTCATCACATCCAGATAAAGCGGCTCGGCATGCGCGCCCGGCTCTTTGGTACGATCCAGCACCGCTACCGTCCGCGCACTCTCTGGCAATACCGCCAGCAGGTGTTTTGCGGAGAACGGGCGATAAAGGCGAACTTTCAGCACACCCACTTTTTCGCCCCGGCTCAGCAGTTCATCTACCACCTCTTCACAGGTGCCAATCGCGGAACCCATGATCACAATCACGCGCTCCGCCTGCGGATGGCCATAATACTCGAACGGTTTGTACTCGCGTCCGGTAGCGGCGGCAAAATCGGCCATCGCCTGATCCACATGGTCATAAACCGCGTTGTACCACGGGTTAGTGGCCTCGCGGGACTGGAAATAGGTATCCGGGTTGGCGGAGGTGCCGCGGATCACCGGATGTTCCGGGTTCAGCGCGCGGGCGCGGTGGGCGTCAATCTCGGCCTGCGGGAGCAAACTGCGGATGGTGTCATCGGAAATCGACACAATCTTGTTGATTTCGTGCGAGGTGCGGAACCCATCGAAGAAGTGAATAAAGGGCACCCGGCTTTTCAGCGTCGCCATGTGGGAGATGAGGGCGAAATCCTGCGCCTCTTGCACGCTGCCGGAACAGAGCAGGGCGCAGCCGGTCTGGCGTACGGCCATCACGTCAGAGTGATCGCCAAAAATCGACAGCGCGTGGGTGGCGATGGTGCGCGCCGCGACGTGGAGGACGAAGGGCGTGAGCTGTCCCGCCAGCTTGTACAGCGTCGGGATCATCAGCAGCAGCCCCTGCGATGACGTAAAGGAGGTGGACAGCGCCCCGGTCTGCAACGCGCCGTGGACGGTAGCAATCGCTCCGGCTTCAGACTGCATTTCGACCACGCGAGGGACATCTCCCCAGACGTTTTTCAGCCCATTCCCGGCCCAGGCATCGGCCTGTTCAGCCATCGTTGAGCTGGGCGTAATGGGGTAGATGGCGATCACTTCACTGGTGCGAAACGCGACGGACGCAACTGCGCCATTCCCGTCAATAGTTTGCATATGACACCCTTACATTGCGCAAAAAAAGAGGGACCCGTGACACATCGGCGAGTCCTGTAATTATCTTTTTATTTTAGCAAAGGCCCGCTGAAACGATTTTCGCTTTTGTGTCCTGCTTATTAATGCCATCAATGGTTTGATCAAACTTTTGCCTGAAACTGCTCTGCAATTTCGTTGACAGCGCAGAAAACCGCGCTTCGGCTCTCGACGGCAGGGCGTGGGGTGCCTATTATGCATAGGTTTTGCAATTCAACATGGGGAGAGATTATGCGCGCAGCATTTTGGGTAGGGTGTGCCGCTTTGTTACTGTCGGCCTGCAGCAATGAACCTGTTCAGCAGGCCACCGCCGCGCACGTAGCGCCGGGTCTGAAGGCGGCAATGTCCAGTTCCGGGCAGGCAAATTGCGCTATGGTTGGCGGGGCGCTGTCCGTTGCGCGTCAGCTGGATGGTTCGGCCATCGGCATGTGTGCGCTGCCTAACGGCAAACGCTGCAGTGAACAGTCGCTTGCCGTAGGATCCTGCGGGTCTTACTGATTACTCTGCGCGTTTAAAGACCAGCGTCGTCTCTGCCGTCGCCAGGGTTAACACGTCTTCCGTCAGATCGACCTGGGTGCCGTTGCGTAGCATCGTGCCGATCGCGTGGTCCAGGTCATTGAGCTGTGGCTCGGCGCACAGTTTGCGCGTCATGGCGAGCGCTTTCACCTTCAGCTCGCCGTCCGACAGCTTGCCCTGGCCGCTGAAGCGGTTACACATCACACCTGATACTGCCAGGTCTTCACCAAAGGCGATTTCCGGCGGCGTAGTGGTCGGGTTGATGGCGGTGCCGTCAATACTTTGCAGCACAAAGCGGTGCTGCTGAAGCTGTTCTTCCTGCACGGAGGCTTTTCCTGGATTGACACAGCCTGCCAGCGCCATGCTCAGGAGTGTTACTGCGACGAGCGTTTTCATGGTTCTTCTCAATATATTCACTTCATAAATAGCTAATGCATAGTGTATTGCGCTGGCGGGGATTGTCTTGCGGGATAATCTGAAAACAGGGTGGGATGCTTAACCCTCTCCCAAGGGGGAGAGGGTTAAGGTAAGGGGGAACATACGGCTAAAGTATGGGCTCCGTTCCCCTGGCGTTTATGCGTTTATAGCGCGTTCGGACTTGCTTCACCTTTCTCCAGCTGGCTCAGGTTGCCCAGCGTGGTTTCCGAAATGCTGATCAGCGCCTCGGCGGTCAAAAATGCCTGATGCCCGGTAAACAATACGTTGTGGCAGGCCGAGAGGCGACGGAACACGTCATCCTGAATCACGTCGTTAGATTTATCTTCAAAGAACAGATCGCGTTCGTTCTCGTAGACGTCCATCCCCAGCGCGCCGATTTTTTGTGTTTTCAGTGCTTCAATGGCGGCCTGAGAGTCCACCAGGCCACCGCGGCTGGTGTTGATGATCATCACGCCATCTTTCATCTGATCAAATGCGCTCTGGTTCAGCAGATGGTAATTGTCTGCGGTGAGCGGGCAGTGCAGAGAGATAACGTCTGACTCGGCATACAGCGTCGGCAGGTCCACATACTCCACGCCCATCTCCAGTGCGGCAGCGCTCGGATAGGGGTCAAACGCCAGCAGACGCATACCAAAGCCTTTCAGGATCCGCAGCGCCGCGACCCCAATTTTACCGGTGCCGATCACCCCGGCGGTTTTACCGTACATGGTGAAACCGGTTAGGCCTTCCAGCGAGAAGTTCGCATCACGGGTACGTTGATAAGCGCGATGAATACGGCGGTTTAAGGACATCATCATGCCAATAGCATGCTCTGCCACCGCTTCCGGTGAGTAGGCCGGAACGCGTACTACCTGCAAGCCCAGCTCTTTAGCCGCGTCGAGATCGACATTGTTAAAGCCCGCGCAGCGCAGCGCGATATACTTCACGCCCTGTTTTTTTAACTCTTCCAGCACTGGACGACTGCCGTCATCGTTAACAAAAATACAGACCGCGTCGAACCCATGCGCGGTTTTCGCTGTTTTTTCGTTAAGCAGAAAGTCGAAAAATTCAAGTTCGAATCCATATCCCTCGTTAACATGTTGCAGATACTTTTTGTCGTACTGCTTTGTGCTATATACCGCGAGTTTCATAAGACTTTCTCCAGTGGTTTTGGAACTACGTTAGCATGATTAAAATAATCATACAAATTTTAAAATATTATTGAATTCAATAAGTTCTGATAATAATTTTACAACATCCCGGCACAATAACCCTATGTTCTTTAACCTGACGCGCTTTTTTGTGTAGCGCCACTCCGCTGCCAGCCGGTGAGAGGGGGAGAGCAGGCCCGGCATGATCAAATAATCCTCTTCAAAACAAGGCGATAAACAGAATTTCCTGCCGCCCCGCTCGAAATAACTATAAGCGTAACTTATAGTTTTAGGGTGGCGACTTGCTGCATCTAACCTCGGAGTTTTCAAAATGAAATCCACCGTCCAACATGTCTCTAAAGAACAACCTAAGCAGCCGCAAAAGAATCAAGATGAGCAGACCAAACAGAAACCGGGTAAATCGAAATAACCTCTCATAACAGCGTTTGACGGAGGCTTTATGGCTGATCGTCCAGATTATATTGATCCTGTTCCTGATGATGAACCGCTTCCTGGCAGTAGCGATCCGCTTCCTGGTGAAGATGATCCCCTGACTGATGATGACATCCCTGATGTCAATGACCCGCTGGATCCTGATGACCCTGACGTGATCAGAAAATAGCGTGAGAAAGCCTTTTCTAAACCGCCTCCGGGCGGTTTTTTTGTGGTCCTGAACCGGCAGGCGCAAAGCGTAAAAACGCTCACATTCAGGGTGATCGCATCTATCCTTAAACAGGCCTTCGCTTCACCTGCCTGACGAAACATGCCACACTATTCGGTACTGTCGGCTAATTTTTTCGCTAAATCAGGATATTAACTGCCCATGAGGGGTAAATACAAAGCCGCGATCGCACTGCTGCTGCTGATCATTCTTTTACCGTTGACGCTGCTGCTGACCCTTGCGCAGTGGGTTCCCACGCTTGCTGGCATCTGGCTGCCTGCCGGCACCCGGATCGCGTTTGAAAAAAGCCCACGCCTGACCCGCAACGCCCTGGTGATTGCCGATCTGCGCTACCTGGTCGAAGACTGCGAAATCGCCCGCATTGAAAACGCCACCCTCAGCCACCCGAGCCGCTGGAAAATCGACATCGCCGCGCTGGATCTCAACAGCGCCTGCCTGAGTAAAATCCCTGCGAGCGAGTCCACGCCCTCCGCACCAAAAACCCTGGCTGAATGGCAGTCGCTGCTGCCCAATACCTGGCTGACCATCGACCGCCTGACGCTTTCTCCCTGGCAGCAGTGGCAGGGAAAATTAACCGCCTCGCTGACGCCGTCGCGACAGGACATTACTTACCACGGGGATCAGTTCAGCCTGCACGGCACCCTCCGGGGACGTTCCCTGACCGTCAGCGACGTCACGCTGCATCTGCCCGACAACCCACAGCCGGTGACGCTGGTAGGGGAATTTACCCTGCCGCTGGTGCCGGACGGCCTGCCGGTGCAAGGACATGCGGAAGCGACCTTCTCGGTGCCGCAGCTTACGTCGCTGGTGGATGCCGATCTGGCGTGGCAGGACAATCAGGGTCAGCTGGTGATGGTTGAGCGGGAGAGCGGCGAGCCGTTGTTAGATCTTCCCTGGCAGATCACCCCTGAACAGCTGACCATCAGCGACGGACGCTGGCACTGGGACCAGGCCGGTATTCCCCTGAGCGGCCGCCTGGGGCTGAAGATCGACAACTGGCAACAGGGCACGGAGAACGCCGTCATCAGTGGGCGAATGAACGTTCTGACTCAGGGCGATGCCGGGAAAGGCAACGCGGTACTCACCTTTGGCCCCGGCAAGCTGAGCATGGATAACAGCGCCATGCCGCTGCAGCTCACCGGCGTTGCCAAGCAGAACGATCTCATCCTCTATGTCGGGTTGCCCGCTATGCTGACCGGGAGTCTGGCCGAGCCACGGCTGGCCTTTGCGCCAGGGGCGCTGCTGCGCTCCCGGGGCCGAATCATCGACTCCCTCAACATTGACGAGGTGCGCTGGCCGCTGGCCGGGGTGGTGCTGACCCGCAAGGGCATTGATGGTCGCCTGCAGGCCATTCTTCGCGCCCATGAACGGGAGATGGGGGATTTCACCCTGCATCTTGACGGCCGGGCCAGTGACTTCCTGCCGGACAGCGGGTTATGGCAGTGGCGCTACTGGGGAGAGGGCAACTTCACCCCAATGCAGGCCCGCTGGGACGTGGCAGGGAGAGGGGAGTGGCGTGACAGCGTGATTGAGCTTAGCGAACTCTCAACCGGGTTTGACCAACTGAAGTACGGCACCCTGCACGCCAGCGCACCGCGTATGGTGCTGGAAAGCCCGATCCGCTGGCAGCGCGATCCCGCCCGGCCACACTTTAGCGGCGCATTATCCTTTGAGGCCGGGGAAACCACCTTCACTGGCGGCAGCGTATTGCCACCCTCGACGGTCAAATTCAGTGTTGATGGCAGCGATCCGACCCTGTTCCGGTTTAAAGGCACCCTTAATGCCGAAGCGATTGGCCCGGTGCAGTTGAACGGACGCTGGGATGGGGAGCGGCTGCGTGGCCAGGCCTGGTGGCCGAAGCAGTCCCTGACCGTGTTCCAGCCGCTGATCCCGCCGGACTGGAAAATGACCCTCCGCGAAGGGGAGCTGTATGCTCAGGTCGCCTTCTCCGCAGCGGCCGACCAGGGCTTTGAGGCCGGTGGGCATGGCGTGGTAAAAAGTGGCAGCGTCTGGATGCCGGACAACAAAATCAATGGTGTTGATTTCGTCTTACCGTTCCGCTTCAGCCAGGGCACCTGGTCGCTGGGCACCCATGGCCCGGTGACGCTGCGCATCGGCGAAGTGATCAATCAATTTACGGCCCGCAACATCACCGCCGACCTGCAGGGCGACTACCCCTGGAGCGAGGCGAATCCGCTGCTGCTCACCGACGTGAGCGTGGATCTGCTGGGCGGCAAAGTGACCATGCAGCAGCTGCGCATGCCGCAGCACGATGCGGCGCTGCTGCGGGTGAATAACATCTCCTCCAGCGAGCTGATCAGCGCAATTAATCCGAAACAGTTCGCTATGTCCGGGCCGTTCAGCGGGGCGCTGCCGTTCTGGCTGGACAACAATAAATGGATCATCAAAGATGGCTGGCTGACGAATTCAGGGCCGATGACCCTGCGTCTCGACAAAGACACGGCCGATGCGCTGGTCGAAGATAACAGTGCGGCAGGGGCGATTAACTGGCTTCGCTATATGGAAATTTCGCAGTCGTGGACGAAACTCAATTTAGATAACCTGGGTGAATTAACCCTGGCGTCGACAATCCGCGGCGCCAGCCGCGTCGAGGGCCAGACTCAGGCGGTCAACCTCAACTATACCCATCAGGAGAACCTGTTTACCCTCTGGCGCAGCCTGCGTTTTGGCGACAATCTGCAGACCTGGCTGGAGCAACACGCAGCATTACCGGATAACCGCTGCCCGACAGGCAAGGAATGTAAGGAACAACCATGAAAAAGCTGGCCGGTGGGTTCACCGCGATTGTGATCCTGACGCTGACAGGCTGTACGCCGAGGATCGAAGTGGCGGCGTCGAAAGAGCCGATCACCATCAACATGAACGTCAAAATTGAACATGAAATCCATATCAAAGTGGATAAAGACGTAGAGACGCTGCTGAAATCACGCAGCGATCTGTTCTGAGGCTGCCATGAGAAAACTTATCCCGCTGATGATATTGACGCTGGGGCTGTGCGCACCCGCGCTGGCGTTGACCCTCAACGAGGCCCGCAGTGCTGGTCGGGTCGGCGAAACCCTGAGTGGTTATATTGCGCCGCGCAGTCATGATCGCGAAACCCTGGCGCTGGTGGAGCAGATCAATAAAGCCCGCACCGACAGCTATCAGCAGCTTGCCGACAGCAATAACATTCCGGTGGATGAAGTGGCAAAAATGGCCGGGACAAAGCTGGTGGCGCGCGCTAACCCCGGCGAATATGTCCAGGGGATCAACGGCAAGTGGATGCAGAAATGATCAGCGGTGGCGTTTACGGTATTCGCCCGGCGAAACCCCAAAACGCTGCTTAAAAGCCGTGGAGAAGTGGCTGTGATCGGTAAATCCCCAGCTGTAACCAATGCCCGCCAGCTTTTCGTCGTCGCGGGTGCTGCGCAGCATCTGCGCACAGAGATCCAGACGACGATTTTTGATGTACTGCGCCACCACCAGCCCCTTCTCGGCAAACATCCGGTACAGACTCCGCACTGACATGCCACACTCCGAGGCGATCCACTCCGGGCGCAGGTGTTCGGCCTGAATATGATCGTCAATCAGGGTCAGCACGTTAGTGAACTGACGCGCCTTGCGCGGCTGCACGCTTTCCCGCTGCTGCAACACCGGGCGCAGCAGGCAGACCATCGCTTCCAGCGCGGCTTCGCTTTCGGTTTCGCTTAATGCCGGGTTGTTCATGCTGTCCTGCAGCAGACGGTAGCTGAGCTGGACGGTAGGCAGGCTGTGGGAGAGTTTCTGCGCGCAGCTGACTTCCTGAAAACGAAAGTGTTGCTCGAGGATCTGACGCGGCAGCAGGAGCGAGATCTGACGTGATTTTTCCGGCCAGTAGATCGAGCAAGGGCGGGAGGCGTCAATCAGCGTGATGTCCCCCGCGTTCAGCACAATCTGCCGGTCGTCCTGCTCCAGCCCCGCTTCGCCTTCCAGCTGAAACACGGTATAGAACCAGGCATCGTTGCTGTTTTTGATCTCCTGACGGGTGCGAAACAGGTTTACGCCGCCCGCGGTAACGGTGCTGAGTTTCAGGTTGCCGGTCCAGGTCGCGTCCAGCTCGCCATAAAATTCGCCGGTCATGGGCCGGGCGGCAAAACTGCCGCAAACCTGGTTAATCTGCGCCAGCCAGCGCTGGTAGTTGTCCTGTTCATTTGCACGCATGTCATACCCGCTACGTCGTCAATGTTTAAACATTGTTGCATTTATGTTTCGAATTACCCGTGACATGGGGCGAAATATAGGCAAGAACTGCGCTGCACGACAGAGCGAAACGGCGGTATTGTCGCGTTTTGCGGTGCCTGTCACAGCCGACAAAGCGAATGTCACAGAGATAAAAGCGCAATCTGCAAAGCCATCTTAGACTGCGTTGACACCCTGCGAATAATAAGGAATCGCTATGTCTGATACACAGGTCGCCGTACTGCACAGCGTGCAGCAATTTCTGGATCGCCAGCATGGCCTCTGGATTGAAGGACGCCAGTCCGCCTCCGACAGCGAGAAGCGTCTGGAGATTTTTAACCCGGCCACCGGCCAGGTGATTGCCTCCACGGCTGATGCCAGCGCGCAGGATGTGGATCGCGCGGTGATGTCCGGCTGGCGCGCCTTTGTCGCCCGCAGCTGGTCGGGAAAACTGCCTGCGGAACGTGAACGTATTCTGCTGCGTTTTGCCGATCTGGTGGAGCAGCACACCGAAGAACTGGCCCAGCTCGAAACGCTGGAGCAGGGTAAATCCATTAACATCTCCCGCGCCTTTGAAGTGGGCTGCACCCTTAACTGGATGCGCTACACCGCCGGGCTGACGACGAAAATTTCGGGCAAGACGCTGGATCTTTCCATTCCGATGCCGCAGGGCGCCCGCTATCAGGCGTGGACCCGTAAAGAGCCTATCGGCGTGGTGGCCGGGATCGTGCCGTGGAACTTCCCGCTGCTGATCGGCATGTGGAAAGTGATGCCCGCCCTGGCGGCAGGCTGTTCAATCGTTATCAAACCTTCTGAAACCACGCCACTGACCCTGCTGCGCGTGGCGGAACTGGCAAGTGAGGCCGGGATCCCGGACGGCGTCTTCAACGTGGTGACCGGCAGCGGTGCCGTGTGTGGTGCCGCCCTGACCACCCATCCGCATATCGCCAAAGTGAGCTTTACCGGCTCGACCGCCACTGGCAAACAGATTGCACGCGCCGCGGCCGATCGGCTGATGGGCGTGACTCTGGAACTGGGGGGTAAAAACCCGGCTATCGTTCTGAAAGACGCGGATCCGTCGTGGGTTGTTGAAGGACTGATGACCGGCAGCTTCCTGAACCAGGGCCAGGTCTGTGCGGCAAGCTCGCGGATTTATATCGAAGCCCCGCTGTTTGATACTGTGGTCAGTGGTTTTGAGCAGGCGGTGAAATCCCTGAGCGTCGGCCCGGGCATGTCCCAGGAGGCGCACATTAACCCGCTGGTGTCCCGCGCCCACTGTGACAAAGTGCAGACCTTCCTCGACGAGGCGCAGTCACGTCAGGCTGAGCTTATCACCGGTAATCATGGCCCGAACGGCGAGGGTTACTACGTTTCGCCAACGCTGGTGGTCAACCCGGATGCCAGTCTGCGCCTGACCCGCGAAGAGGTGTTTGGTCCGGTGGTGAACCTGGTGCGCGTCGCCGACGGTGAAGAGGCGCTGCGCCTGGCGAACGACACCGAATACGGCCTGACCGCCAGCGTCTGGACGCAAAACATCAGCCAGGCCCTGGAGTACACCGATCGCCTGCAGGCCGGCACCGTGTGGGTCAACAGCCATACCCTGATCGACGCCAACCTGCCGTTCGGCGGCATGAAGCAGTCCGGCACCGGCCGCGATTTCGGCCCGGACTGGCTGGATGGCTGGTGTGAAACCAAGTCGGTGTGCGTGCGGTATTAGGTAAAAGCAAAACGGTCACCGAGGTGACCGTTTTTAGTTTTTGCACTCTCTGCCCGTGGGAGAAGACCGGGGCGAGGGTATCAGGCCGCAGCGATTTCCCCTCACCCTAACCCTCTCCCCAAAGGGGAGAGGGGACAGACCGTGCGCGGTGTGGTTTTCTCCCTCTCCTTGTGGAAGAGGGAACAGACCGTGCGCGGTGTGGTTTTCTCCTTCTCCTTGTAGAAGAGGGAACAGACCGTGCGCGGTGTGGTTTTCTCCCTCTCCTTGTGGAAGAGGGAACAGACCGTGCGCAGTGTGGTTTGCACCCTCTCCCTGTGGGAGAGGGCCGGGGTGAGGGCATCAGGCCGCACAATGCCCGTTGTTAGCCGCCACCCGACAATGCAAACCGCACAGGCACAAATAAGCCGGGCATCTGCCCTGATGCCAGACAGTTAAACGCTTCGGTATTTCTCAATGACTGAAGTGGAAGAGTTCCATTCACTAAAATACCTCTGCTTTATGCCCCTTCCGCTGCGGTCAACGCTTCGGCGATTTTCAGCCGGACTCTTCCCCCTCATGCTTCTCAGTCGCCTGAATGTGGCACCGGTGTTGAGTCCCCGCTGAAACCGGCGAACCGGAGACCGGATGACAAGGGCTGGACGCCAGGGATGGCGGCCAGAGGCGAATCGAGACAGGATGTCGAGTTGAGCCGACCGCAGGCAGGCGGTCGGGAGGTGAGCGCAGTGCGAAGCACCGGTTTCATTGCGGGGCCGCGGGGATTGACAAGGGGGGCCCGGCGGCCCCCCTTGTCACGTTCACGGGTTGTGTAATGCCATGTTCTAATGAACATGAGGTGAACGGAACAATCCGCCGGGCTTAACTGACTGGCATTAAGGTAATCTGCCGGGCTTAACTGACGGGCATTAAGGTAATCCGCCCGGCGTTTTAACGCTTACTGCGCCTCTTTCTTCTTACCCAACGACGGCGTTTCGTCGAAGAAGTTCCAGGGTTTGAGCAGGGTATGGACCCACTCGGTCGGCATGATTGGCCACTCCTCCGCACGGGCCACGTGCGTAGTCCCCGTGGTCATCCACACGACGTCATCCTGGTTATCCAGCGATTCATTATCCTTGCTGAACTGGCCCAGCCCCTTATCTTGGGCGGAGCGGTTCGGGAATTTGCCTTCCGGGTACATCTCGTTTGGATGGTAGCGGGTCACCCACAGCTGTTTATCCATAAAGCTCAGGCGATGATAGATCCACTCATCCGGGGCAAATTTGGCGCCGGTCGCCACCGGGTGCGTACCGCCTGCATAAGGGATGATCTGGTAGGAGACCGGGTTGCCCATGCGGTTCTCTTTGCTGGTGTTGCTCAGCAGACGAATGGTGCCCGGGTCAAATTTCTGCGCGGCCTGCTGCTCAGAATCAATGTTGTACTGGTTGATCTGCAGGGTACTGGTCCGCGGGCCGCCTGCGGTATTCGGCTTCACTTCCGGGTCCATCGCCACCAGGCTGTTGCTGGTGCCATCCACGTCCAGATCCAGACGGAAGTTATAAATATGCTGGTGGGTCGTGCCGACGATGTTGTGGTCAATCAGCGTGCCGTATTTTGTATCGTCTTTCGCGCTCGGGTCGTGCATGGTTTTCGCCATCACGCCTTTCACCGCTTCGATACCGGTCGCCCCGGCATCAATGCCGATGGTGCCGTTTTCGTGGAACACCCAGTCGAAGATGTAGTCGTAGTTCCCTACGGTACTGATCCAGCGCACCACCAGCTCCCGACGCTCGGTGCTGACGTTCGGCTGATTCATCTCCTGGTGTTTATACTCCGGCCCGGCGTAGCGTTCGAAGATTGCGATGGCTCGCGGGATCTCCATAGGCGCACCGGTGTAGTCCGGGATGGTCTGATTCAGCAGCACGGCGTTGGATGGCACATCTTTGCCGCGCACCAGCGGTGAAGTAAGGGTCCCCATGCCGTAGTCGCCAGAGTCAAGATAGGCCTTGAAGTACCAGCCCACGTCCGGGTCACCGTAAGGAACGATCATTCCTCCCAGGGATCCTTCGTACATCACCTGACGTTTTTTACCGTTATCGTTGAAGGTGACGGTGGAGATAACAGGCCCGACGCGTGAGTCGAGGCTCAGGTGGAAGTCCCAGTTTTGCCAGTGGATCATATTGCCGGTGATGGTGTAGTTCTTGCCTTCCGGCTCCGTAATATCCAGTGGCTTATGGGCGACCGGTTCGCGGTCGCGGCCATCATAAGGACGCGATTGCATCGGCACCGGAACGATCGCACCTTCTTCGATTTTGACGATTTTCTTCTCGATCAGGTCAACCACCGCCACCAGGTTTTCAATCGGGTGCGCCCAGTAGTTACCGTCCCCGGTATCCAGATAGCTCACCACTTTCAGCAGGCGATCTTCCTGTTTCAGGCCATCTTTGCCGTCAAAGTAGCCGACCGTCAGCGGGGTGGTCATCACTTTGCTTGGGTCATTGATACCGCGTTTTTTCAACGCGTCGGCATACTCCTGGCTGCCGGTGACGATCTTCTGCACCGCCATAAAGTCATCCAGCAGTACCATGCCGTGGGCATCTTTGATCGGCTCCCAGTGCAGGATCTTCTTATCTTGCAAATCCACCAGCGCTTCGATAACAAATTTACCGTCCAGCATGGTGATATTCGCCTGACGCGGCGCATCCACCGCCGTGCCATTCAGCACAAAATCCCACACTTTGGCTTTTTGCGGCTCGGCTAGCGCAATCTGGGTAAAGCGGGTATTCGGTTTAAAGTCCGGCGAGGCTTTCACAATCTCGACGGCCTGTTTAATTTCATCTGCGGATAGCGCATTCAGGGGATGCGGAGTCTTTTCCACCTGGAAGGTCTGGTCGAGGCCGGACTGGAACACATCGTTAACAAAGGTATCGGAGATCCAGGCCTTGTTATCTTTTATCACTACCGGCACCTGCAAGGTCAGCGGTTTGCCGTTGACGATGGCAGTGGTCGCGCCCGGCTTCACTTTGATGAAGGCCCCGTCTTTGCTGATGGTGTAGATCTGGGCGTAGTCGTCCCATTTCACATCAGCACCAAACTCGGTCAGGGTTTTATCCAGCTCGACCATATGCGCTGCGCTACCGTGCGCCAGCGCCTGGCCTGAAAAGAGACAAGCAACGGCCAACGCCAGCACCGTTTTACGTGGAGAAAAGAGTAAGGAGCTTCCCATGATTAACCTCTGTTGTATGTGTTGTTATCCACTCGGGACCGCTGTTCTGCGCGCGGTTTATTCATTGCCAACATAGCAATAACGCTGTGCGTACCGTTTGCCTGCATTTGCCAGATGTTTTGTCAGATGTGCCAGAAGCCGGGTAACGTGCGCGACGTTACCCGGAGGGAGAGGGATCAGGCGTCAAAATCCCCGTGTTGACGTGAGACGAGGGTCAGGATGGAGTACAGGGCCACCGGCTGCTGATGCTGGTTGAAGATCTCCACCGCCCATTCGACCACACCGGTCGGTTTCTCTTCCGCCGTGCGCTGTTTCTTCAGCGTCTTGCGCTTACAGGTCAAACGCACCTGGATGGTATCGCCCGGTTTGACCGGCTCGATAAAGCGCAGGTTTTCCATACCGTAGTTAGCAATCACCGGTCCGACGCCCGCATCGACGAACAGCCCGGCTGCCGCGGAGATCAGGAAGTAACCGTGCACCACGCGCTCGCCAAAAATCGACTCCGCTGCGCCAATCTTGTCCATATGGGCGTAGAAATGATCCCCGCTCAGACAGGCAAAGTTCACGATGTCGGTCTCGGTCAGGGTGCGGCGCGGCGTCAACAGGCTGTCGCCCGGCTGTAGCTCTTCAAAGTATTTGCGGAACGGATGGACGCGGTCCTCCTGTACCTGAGCGCCACGTACCCACTGCTGGCTGATGGCGGCCAGCATGCTCGGGCTGCCCTGGATCGCGGTGCGTTGCAGATAGTGTTTCACCGCCCGCAGGCCACCCAACTCTTCGCCGCCCCCTGCGCGGCCCGGGCCACCGTGAACCAGTTGCGGCAGTGGGGAGCCGTGACCGGTAGACTCTTTGGCAGACTCTTCGTTAAGGATCTGAATACGGCCATGCGCGCGTGCGGCCCCGGCGATAAACTGACGCGCCAGGCGCAGATCGGCCGTCACCAGCGTCCCGGCGAGGCTACCTTCACCGGCCCGGGCGAGGGCCATCGCATGTTCGCGGCTCTGATACGGCATCAGGGTGGCGACCGGGCCAAAAGCTTCGGTGGCATGCACGGCCGGGGTTTCATCCGGCTGCGGGCAGAACAGCAGCGTCGGCGGGAAGAACGCCCCGGCGGCATTCAGGTCGGCTTTACCGCCGAGACGGATCTGGCAACCCGCCGTGACTAAAGCATCCACTTTCTCCTGCACGTCAGCACGCTGTTCAGCATTGACCAGCGATCCCATTTTGATGCCTTCCTGAGCCGGATCGCCATATGCCACTTTTTCCAGGCGGGCGATGAGCGCCTGGCTGACAGCCTCCACCTGCGCCTGCGGCACAATAATCCGGCGGATAGCAGTACATTTCTGTCCGGCTTTGGCCGTCATCTCACGCACCACTTCGCGGATAAACAGGGCAAATTCTGGCTGCTCTGGCGTCACGTCATCACCCAGCACGCAGCAGTTCAGGGAGTCGGCTTCCATGGTGAAGGGAATCGATTTTGCCACGATGTTCGGGTGGACGCGCAGCATCTGGCCGGTAACGGCGGAGCCCGTGAAGGTCACCACATCCTGATGATCCAGTTGGTCGAGCAGATCGCCCGCGCCGCCGCAGATGAGGCTGATCGCACCCTCAGGCACCAGGCCGCTGTCAACAATCGCTTTGACCATGGCCTGAGTCACCTGCGCGGTGGCCGTCGCCGGTTTAATGATCGCGGGCATCCCGGCAAGCCAGGTGGGCGCCAGTTTTTCCAGCATCCCCCAGCAGGGGAAGTTGAAGGCGTTGATGTGCACGGCTACGCCGGATTTAGAGGTCAGGACGTGACGCGCGGCAAAACCGCCTTCTTTTGATAGCGGGATCAGTTCATCTTCCGGCCACAGGGTGTCGTCCGGCAGTTCACGGCTGCCGAGGCTGGCGAAGGTGAACAGCGTGCCGATCCCCCCTTCGATATCGACCCAGCTGTCAGCGCGGGTCGCCCCCGTTTGCGCGGACAGGGCATAAAACACCTCTTTCTGGCTCAACAGATGTTTTGCTACCGCTTTCAGCATGGCGGCACGTTCGATAAAGGTCATGGCATGAAGTGATTCGCCGCCTTTCTCAATGGCGTAACGACGCGCGGCGGCCATATCCAGCCCTTCGCTGGTGACCTGCCAGAGGGCTTCGCCGCTGATGGCGTGCTGAATCGTGCGCTCACGGCCCCGGCCAGACTGCCAGGTGCCGGACAAAAAGCTGGCTAACTGCTGCATTTTTCTCTCCAGGTGGTTCGTGATATCGCTATAGATAGTTTGATTATGAATCATAAAAAGCAAGTGATGTTTTAATGATTTGTTAACATTGTGATCTTGTCTGACTATTCCTGCCCTTTGCTGCCCGCTATCAACGGGGGCTTAGCAAAAGGCTTGCGAGCTACATCACAAAATAAGCAAACACTCCTTGGGGTTATATTTAACCTTTGTGTAACTTTTAAGAAACGAAGTGATTCATGATTGAATGATATTTGCTTGTTAAACGAATCATAAGGGTAATGACGTGACCGAAGAACAACGCTTTGAACAGCGAATCGCGCAAGAGACGGCCATCGAGCCGCAGGACTGGATGCCTGACGCGTATCGCAAGACGCTGATCCGCCAGATTGGTCAGCATGCCCACTCTGAAATTGTCGGCATGCTGCCGGAAGGTAACTGGATCACGCGCGCCCCGACGCTGCGCCGCAAGGCCATTCTGCTGGCGAAAGTGCAGGATGAAGCCGGGCACGGTCTCTACCTCTACAGCGCAGCGGAAACGCTGGGCTGTGCCCGGGAAGACATCTACCAGAAGATGCTCGACGGCAAGATGAAATACTCCTCCATCTTCAACTACCCGACCCTGAGCTGGGCCGATATCGGCGTAATTGGCTGGCTGGTGGATGGCGCGGCCATCGTTAACCAGGTGGCGCTGTGCCGTACCTCCTACGGCCCCTACGCCCGGGCGATGGTGAAAATCTGTAAAGAAGAGAGCTTCCACCAGCGTCAGGGCTTTGAAGCCTGCATGGCCCTGGCGCAGGGCAGCGAGGCCCAGCGTCAGATGTTGCAGGACGCCATCAACCGCTTCTGGTGGCCAGCGCTGATGATGTTTGGCCCAAACGACGACAACTCGCCGAACAGCGCCCGCAGCCTGGCCTGGAAAATCAAACGTTTTGGCAATGACGAACTGCGTCAGCGCTTTGTGGACAACACCGTACCGCAGGTGGAGATGCTGGGGATGACCGTCCCGGATGCCGATCTGCACTTTGATGCCGAAAGCGGTCACTACCGTTTTGGCGAGATCGACTGGCAGGAGTTTGATGAGGTGATCAACGGACGCGGTGTCTGCAATCACGAACGCCTGGCCGCCAAGAATAAAGCCTGGGAAGAGGGGACGTGGGTGCGCGAAGCCGCCCTGGCGCACGCAGAAAAACAACACGCCCGCAAAGTCGCGTAAGGGGAATCAAGATGAGCAAAACCTACTGGCCGTTATACGAAGTGTTCGTCCGCAGCAAACAGGGTTTATCCCACCGTCACGTGGGCAGCCTGCACGCCGCCGACGATCGCATGGCGCTGGAAAACGCGCGGGATGCATACACCCGCCGCAGCGAAGGCTGCTCCATCTGGGTGGTGAAGGCGAGCGAAATCGTAGCCTCGCAGCCGGAAGAGCGCGGTGAGTTTTTCGACCCGGCGGAAAGCAAGGTCTACCGCCATCCCACTTTCTACACCATCCCTGATGGCATCGAGCACATGTGAGGTCCGGGATGAAAACGTTAACGCATTATGTTCTGCGCCTGGGTGATAACGGCCTGGTGCTCTCCCAGCGTCTGGGGGCCTGGTGTGGCCACGCCCCGGAGCTGGAGATCGACCTCGCGCTGGCCAACATCGGCCTCGACCTGCTGGGCCAGGCGCGCAACTTTTTGACCTATGCCGCCGAACTGGAAGGTGAGGGCGACGAAGATACGCTGGCCTTCCAGCGCGACGAACGTCAGTTCAGCAACCTGCTGCTGGTGGAGCAGCCGAACGGCAACTTCGCCGACACCATTGCCCGTCAGTACTTTATCGACGCCTGGCATGTGGCGCTGTTTACCCGTCTGACCCAGAGCCAGGATCGGCAGCTGGCCGCCATCGCCGCCAAATCCATTAAAGAAGCACGCTATCACCTGCGCTTTAGCCGCGGCTGGCTGGAACGTCTGGGTAACGGCACCGCGCTCTCCACGCAAAAAATGCAGCAGGCGGTTAACGACCTGTGGCGCTTCACTGCCGAACTGTTCGAAGCCGATGAGATCGACCTGGCGCTGGTGGCCGAGGGTATCGCCGTGGATCCACGCAGCCTGCGTGCCGAATGGGAAGCCGAAGTCTTTGCCGGGCTGAGCGAGGCAACGCTGAGCGTGCCGGACGAGTCGGCCTACCGCAGCGGCGGTCGTAAAGGGCTGCACACCGAACATCTGGGGCCGATGCTGGCAGAGATGCAGTATCTGCAGCGCGTCTACCCCGGCCAGCAGTGGTAACGCAGGAGATCGCCATGCAACGTTTTGCTGACCTCGCCCCCGCCGCCGTCCCGCAGATCTGGTCCCTGTTGAGCCAGATCCCGGACCCGGAGATCCCGGTGTTGACCATTACCGATTTAGGGATGGTGCGCAGCGTGACCCCACAGGGTGAAGGCTGGGCGATCGGCTTCACGCCGACCTATTCCGGCTGCCCGGCCACCGACCATCTGATGGGGGCGATACGCGACACGCTGACGGCGCATGGCTATGCACCGGTTCACATTGCCATCCAGCTGGATCCCGCGTGGACCACCGACTGGATGACGCCGGACGCCCGTGAGCGTCTGCGCCAGTACGGCATCAGCCCACCTGCCGGACACAGCTGCCATGCGCATCTGCCTGCCGGGGTAACCTGTCCACGCTGTGCCAGCACCCGCACCACTATGATCAGTGAATTTGGTTCCACGGCCTGCAAAGCGCTTTATCGCTGCGACAGCTGCCGCGAACCCTTCGATTATTTCAAATGTATTTGAGGTCGCCATGACAACGTTTCATTCCTTAACGGTGGCAAAAGTAGAACCCGAAACCCGCGATGCGGTGACCATCACCTTCGCGGTTCCCCAGACGTTGCAGGAGGCGTATCGCTTCCGTCCAGGCCAGCACCTGACGCTGAAAGCCCATCTGGCTGGCGAAGAGCTGCGCCGCTGTTACTCCATCTGCCGCAGCGTGCAGCCGGGCGAGATCAGCGTGGCGGTTAAGGCCATCGACGGCGGGCGCTTCTCGCGCTATGCCCGGGATGAGATCAAACAGGGAATGGCGCTGGATGTGATGGTACCGCAGGGCCATTTTGGCTATCAGCCGCTGGCCGAGCGGGAAGGCTGCTATCTGGCGATTGCCGCCGGTTCAGGCATCACACCGATGCTGGCCATCATCTCCAGCACGCTTAAAACCGAACCGTACAGCCAGTTCACTCTGATTTACGGCAACCGCAGCAGCCAGAGCATGATGTTCCGCCAGGCGCTGGCCGACCTGAAAGATAGCTATCCGACGCGCCTGCAGGTGGTCAACATCTTTAGTCAGGAGACGCTGGACAGCGAGCTGCTGCACGGGCGTATCGACGGCGAAAAACTGCAGGCCCTGGCAAAACACCTCATCGACTTTAGCCAGTTTGACGAAGCCTTTATCTGCGGCCCGGCGGCGATGATGGATGAAGCTGAACTGACGCTGAAAGCGCTGGGGATGCCGGAAAAATCGCTGCACCTTGAACGTTTTAACACCCCAGGCACCACGGTGAAACGTGCTCACGCCGTCCAGGCCGAGGGGCAGAAAGTGACGGTGCGCCAGGACGGACGCGACCGCCAAATCACCCTCACCGCCGATGACGAAAGCATTCTCGACGCTGCGCTGCGTCAGGGGGCCGATCTGCCTTACGCGTGTAAAGGCGGGGTCTGTGCCACCTGCAAATGCAAAGTGGTGCGCGGCAAAGTGGACATGGCCACCAACTACAGCCTGGAGCCGGATGAACTGGCGGCAGGTTACGTCCTGAGCTGCCAGGCGCTGCCGCTGACCCACGACGTCGTGGTGGACTTTGATGCGAAGGGGATGGCATGAGCGACCTGATTGTCACCCGCCACGGCCGGGTGCTGCACCTGACCCTGAATCGCCCGGCGGCCCGTAATGCACTGAATAACGCCCTGTTGAGCGAGCTGGCCGCCACCCTGGAAGCCGCTGCCTCTGACTGCGAGATTTCAGTGTGCGTGATTGCCGGTAACGAACGTTTCTTTGCCGCCGGGGCCGATCTCAATGAGATGGCCGAAAAAGATCTGGCCGCCACCCTCAACGACATTCGCCCCCAGCTGTGGGCGCGGATCAATGCCTTTAACAAACCGCTGATAGCCGCGGTTAATGGTTACGCGCTGGGTGCCGGGTGCGAGCTGGCGCTGCTGTGCGATCTGGTCATCGCCGGGGAAAACGCCCGCTTCGGTCTGCCGGAGATCACCTTAGGCATTATGCCGGGGGCTGGCGGCACGCAACGACTGATCCGCAGCGTCGGGAAATCCCTTGCCAGCAAAATGGTGTTGACCGGCGAAAGCATCACCGCCCGTCAGGCACTGGCGGCCGGGCTGGTTAGCGACGTTTATCCCGAAGCCTTAACCCTGGAATATGCCCTGCAGCAGGCGGCACTGATGGCACGCCATTCGCCGCTGGCTTTGCAGGCGGCGAAGCAGGCGTTGCGTCAGTCCCAGGAAGTGGCCCTGCAAGCCGGGCTGGCGCAGGAACGCCAGCTTTTTACGCTGCTGGCCGCCACCGACGATCGCCGGGAAGGGATCGATGCCTTCCTGCAAAAACGCACCCCCGATTTTAAAGGACGCTAACCATGGATTTCATTCTGAGTCATGTTGAGCAGGGCGTGATGACCCTCACCCTGAACCGCCCGGAGCGACTCAACAGCTTTAACGAGGAGATGCACCTGCAGCTGGCCGAGTGCCTGAAGCAGGCCGAGCGCGATGACCGCGTGCGTTGCCTGCTGGTGACCGGAGCCGGACGCGGTTTTTGCGCCGGGCAGGATCTTAACGACCGTAACGTGGACCCGAACAGCCCTGCGCCCGATCTCGGGATGTCGGTGGAGAAATTCTACAACCCGCTGGTGCGCCGTCTGGCAAAACTGCCTAAGCCGGTGATCTGTGCGGTGAACGGCGTGGCTGCCGGAGCCGGTGCCACGCTGGCGCTGGGCTGCGACATCGTGATTGCCGCGCGTTCGGTTAACTTTGTGATGGCTTTCAGCAAGCTGGGGCTGGTGCCGGATTCCGGTGGCACCTGGCTGCTGCCGCGTCTCACGGGCCGCGCCCGGGCGATGGGGCTGGCTCTGCTCGGGGAGAAGATCAGCGCTGAGCAGGCCCATGCCTGGGGAATGATCTGGCAGGTGGTGGATGATGCCGAACTGACCGACACCGCACGTCAGCTGGCGGTGCATCTGGCCTCACAGCCTACCTTTGGCTTAGGGCTTATCAAGCAGGCCATTAACGCCGCAGAAACCAACACCCTTGATGCGCAACTGGATCTGGAGCGCGACTATCAGCGCCTGGCCGGGCGCAGCGCCGACTACCGCGAAGGGGTCAGCGCTTTCCTTAACAAACGCGCGCCGCAGTTTACGGGGAAATAAGATGACGATTCATACCGTAGCGGTGATTGGTAGCGGCATCATGGGCGCAGGGATCGCCGAAGTGGCGGCCAGCCACGGGCATCCGGTGCTGGTGTATGACATCAATGCCGACGCCATCTCCCGCGCCATCGACGGGATCCGCACCCGTCTGGAATCCCGTGTGGCGCGGGGCAAGTTGAGTGGCGAGGCGTGCGAGCAGACGCTCCAGCGCCTGGTCCCGGTGACCGACATTCAGGCGCTGGCGAGGGCCGATCTGGTCATCGAAGCCGCGTCTGAGCAGATGGCGGTCAAAAAAGCGTTGTTTGCCCAACTGGCAGAGATCTGCCCGGCCAAAACCCTGCTGACCAGCAACACCTCGTCAATTTCGCTTACCGCGATTGCCGCGGACCTGAGCCACCCCGAACGCGTGGCCGGGCTGCACTTTTTTAACCCGGCACCGGTGATGAAGCTGGTGGAAGTGGTGAGCGGGCTGGCGACCTCGGAAGTGGTGGTTGAGCAACTGAGCGCGCTGGCGGTGAAATGGGGTAAACAGCCGGTGCGCTGCCAGTCCACGCCGGGCTTTATCGTTAACCGCGTGGCGCGTCCGTACTACGCCGAGGCCTGGCGCGCGCTCGAAGAGCAGGTTGCCGCCCCGGAAACGATCGATGCCGCGCTGCGTGAAGGTGCGGGCTTCCCGATGGGGCCGCTGGAGCTGACCGACATGATCGGCCAGGACGTGAACTTCGCCGTCACCTGTTCAGTATTCAACGCCTTCTGGCAGGAGCGCCGTTTCCTGCCGTCACTGGTACAGCAGGAGCTGGTGCTGGCCGGGCGCTTCGGCAAAAAGAGCGGCCAGGGGGTCTACAACTGGCGCAGCGACAGGCCTGCGGCAAGCTGGCTGGAGACCGTCAGCGACGCGGACAGCGCCATAAGCGTGCAGAGAAGAAGTGACGGTGTCACCGAAATAGATGGCCTGCTGCTGATTGAGACCCAGGGCGAAACCGCCCAGGCACTGGCGAACCGTTACGGTCAGCCCGTGGTGGTGTGCGATCGTCAGGAAGGGGATGTCGCGGTGATCGCCGTTGCCGCCAGCAACCCGGCCTCTGCCAACCGCAAAGCGGTGTGGCATCTGCAGCAGCAGGGCAAGCGCGTGTTGCAGGTAGCCGATTATCCCGGCCTGCTGATCTGGCGCACGGTGGCGATGATCGTCAATGAAGCGCTCGACGCCCTGCAAAAAGGGGTCGCCAGCGAACAGGATATCGATACCGCTATGCGCCTCGGGGTGAACTATCCGCGCGGCCCGCTGGCCTGGGGAGAACAGCTTGGCTGGCAGCGTCTGCTACGCCTTCTGGAAAACCTGCAACGTCACTACGGTGAAGAGCGTTACCGTCCGTCGTCCCTGCTGCGCCAGCGCGCGCTTCTGGAGAGTAGCTATGAGTCATAACGCCTGGCGCAACGCCCGCGCCATGTATGAAAACGATGCCTGCGCCCAGGCCTATGGCATCGACATTATTGAGATGGATGAGGGCGTCGCAGTCCTGACCATGACCGTCACGCCACAGATGCTTAACGGCCATAAGAGCTGCCACGGCGGCCAGCTCTTTACCCTCGCGGATACCGCCTTCGCCTACGCCTGCAACAGCCAGGGGCTGGCTGCGGTGGCCTCGGGCTGCACCATCGATTTTGTTCGCCCGGCCTTTGCCCAGGACAAACTCACTGCCACCGCGCAGGTGCGTCATCAGGGGAAACAGACCGGCGTGTATGACATCGAAATTGTTAACCAAGAGCACAAAACCGTTGCCCTGTTCCGTGGGAAATCCCACCGCATCGGCGGCACTATTACAGGAGAAGCATGATGCGTGACGCCTTTATTTGTGACGGGATCCGTACCCCCATTGGCCGTTATGCCGGGGCATTGTCTGGCGTGCGCGCAGACGATCTGGGCGCGATCCCCCTGCGCGAGCTATTGCTGCGTAATCCGGGTCTGGATGCGGAACGTATTGATGACGTGATTTTTGGCTGCGCGAACCAGGCGGGGGAAGACAACCGCAACGTGGCGCGGATGTCCCTCCTGTTAGCCGGGCTGCCGCAGACCGTTTCCGGCACCACCCTGAACCGCCTCTGCGGTTCCGGTCTGGATGCGCTGGGCTTTGCCGCCCGCGCTATCCGCGCCGGTGATGGCGACCTGATGATTGCCGGTGGCGTGGAGTCCATGTCCCGCGCGCCTTTCGTGATGGGCAAAGCCACCAGCGCTTTCCAGCGCCAGAATGAAATTTTCGATACCACCATTGGCTGGCGTTTTGTGAACCCGCTCATGGCGCAGCAATTTGGTACTGACAGCATGCCGGAAACGGCAGAGAATGTAGCAGAATTGTTACGGATTTCCCGTGAAGACCAGGATGCCTTCGCGTTCCGCAGCCAGCAGCGTACCGCCCGGGCGCAGGCCAACGGCATCCTGGCCCAGGAGATCGTGCCGGTCATGGTTAAAGGCAAAAAAGGGGCCGTTACCGAAGTGGTGCATGACGAACACCTGCGCCCGGACACCACGCTGGAGATGCTGGCCGGGCTGAAAGCCCCGTTCCGCGCCAATGGTGTAGTGACCGCAGGCAATGCCTCTGGTGTAAACGACGGTGCCGCGGCGCTGATTATCGCCAGTGAAGAGATGGCGGCGGCGCAGGGGTTAACCCCACGTACCCGCATTGTGGCGATGGCGACCGCCGGTGTCGAGCCGCGTCTGATGGG
Organism: Leclercia sp. 1548; assembly: GCF_050435045.1. Lineage (NCBI taxonomy): Bacteria > Pseudomonadati > Pseudomonadota > Gammaproteobacteria > Enterobacterales > Enterobacteriaceae > Leclercia > Leclercia sp. 1548. The sequence goes on from NZ_JBNDJP010000007.1 coordinate 49,680, forward strand.
ACTCGGCCCCGTCCCGGCAACCCGCCGCGTGCTGGAGCGCGCTGGCCTGAGCATAACTGATATGGACGTTATCGAACTGAACGAAGCCTTTGCTTCGCAGGCGCTGGGCGTGCTGCGCGAGCTGGGGCTGCCGGACGATGCTCCGCATGTTAACCCCAACGGTGGCGCTATTGCCCTGGGCCACCCGCTGGGCATGAGCGGGGCGCGTCTGGCGCTGGCCGCCAGCAACGAGCTGCATCGTCGTAAAGGGCGTTATGCGCTCTGTACGATGTGCATTGGTGTCGGTCAGGGCATTGCCATGATCCTTGAGCGTGTCTGAACAATTATAAAAATGTGAGTACCCTACAATGACAATCACAATGACAACGAAGCTTGATTCGATCGAAACCGCGTCCCTGGATGAACTGCAGGCCCTGCAAACTCAGCGCATGAAGTGGACGCTAGAACACGCCTACAACAACGTGCCGATGTACAAGCGCAAGTTTGATGCTGCGGGCGTACACCCTGACGATTTCAAAGAGTTAGCGGATATCCGCAAGTTCCCGTGCACCACCAAACAGGATCTGCGCGACAACTATCCGTTTGATACCTTCGCGGTGCCGATGGAACAGGTGGTGCGTATTCACGCCTCCTCCGGCACCACCGGCAAACCGACCGTGGTCGGCTACACGCAAAACGACATTGATAACTGGGCCAACATTGTGGCGCGCTCCCTGCGTGCCGCCGGTGGCAGTGCGAAAGACAAAATTCACGTGGCCTACGGCTATGGCCTGTTTACTGGCGGGCTGGGCGCACACTACGGTGCCGAGCGTTTAGGCGCGACGGTGATCCCCATGTCCGGCGGCCAGACCGAGAAACAGGCCCAGCTGATCCGCGATTTCCAGCCGGACATGATCATGGTGACGCCATCCTACTGCCTTAACCTGATCGAAGAGCTTGAGCGCCAGATGGGTGGCGATGCCAGCCAATGCTCCCTGCGCGTCGGTGTTTTTGGGGCTGAACCCTGGACCCTGGCGATGCGCCGCGAAATCGAGAAACGTCTCGGCATTACCGCCCTGGACATTTACGGCCTGTCCGAAGTGATGGGTCCGGGCGTGGCGATGGAGTGTATCGAAACCGCCGACGGGCCGACTATCTGGGAAGATCACTTCTACCCGGAGATCGTCAACCCGAACGACGGCACGCCGCTGGCGGATGGCGAGCAGGGCGAACTGCTCTTCACCACCCTGACCAAAGAGGCGCTGCCGGTGATCCGCTACCGCACCCGCGACCTGACGCGTCTGCTGCCGGGCACCGCCCGCACCATGCGCCGGATGGATCGCATCAGCGGTCGCAGCGACGACATGCTCATCATCCGCGGCGTGAACGTCTTCCCCTCACAACTGGAAGAGGAGATCGTCAAGTTTGAGCACCTGTCGCCGCACTACCAGCTGGAGGTGAATCGTCGGGGCCATCTTGATTCGCTTTCGGTCAAAGTGGAGCTGAAACAGAGCAGCTTAACCCTGACCCACGAACAGCGTTGTCATGTGTGCCATGAGCTGCGCCACCGCATCAAATCGATGGTGGGGATCTCCACCGACGTCACCATTGTGAACTGCGGCAGTATCCCGCGTTCCGAAGGCAAAGCCTGCCGCGTCTTCGACCTGCGTAAGGTCGCCGCCAACGGCTAACCCCGGCCTGCTGACCCTCTCCCTATTGGGGAGGGTCACGCGTCTGGTGCTATGCTATGATTCATCCGACAAAATAATCACAACAGAATGAATCACATGAGTAAACTCGACGCCTTTATTCAGCACGCGGTCAGCTCCGTTCCCGTCAGCGGCACGTCGTTGATCTCCTCCTTATACGGCGATGCGTTGTCCCATCGCGGCGGCGAAGTCTGGCTGGGTAGCCTGGCGGCACTGCTGGAAGGGATGGGCTTTGGCGAACGCTTTGTACGTACCGCGCTGTTCCGCCTGAACAAAGAGGGCTGGCTGGATGTGGTTCGCATCGGCAGACGCAGCTTTTACCGGCTAAGTGACAAAGGGTTGCGCTTAACCCGGCGGGCTGAGGCAAAAATTTATCGCGCGGAGCTGCCGGCCTGGGACGGAAAATGGTTGCTGTTGCTCTCCGAAGGAATGGATAAAGCCACGCTGGCGGATGTGAAAAAGCAGCTGATCTGGCAAGGCTTCGGTACGCTTGCCCCCAGCCTGATGGCCTCCCCGTCGCAACAGCTGGCGGATGTCCAGACCCTGCTGCACGAAGCGGGCGTGGCCGAGAACGTCATCTGCTTTGAGGCGCATTCGCCGCTGGCGCTCTCCCGCGCCGCGCTGCGCTCCCGGGTTGAAGAGTGCTGGCAGCTTAGCGAGCAGAACCTGATGTACGAAACCTTTATCGACTCGTTCCGACCGCTCCTTCCGCTACTGCGCGAGGCCACCCCGGCAGAGCTAACGCCGGAACGCTGCTTCCAGATCCAGCTGCTGTTGATCCATTTTTATCGCCGGGTGGTGCTCAAGGATCCGCTCCTGCCGGAAGAGTTACTCCCGTCGCACTGGGCAGGCCAGACGGCCCGCCAGCTGTGCATCAACATTTATCAGCGCGTCGCGCCGGGTGCGCTGGCGTTTGTCAGTGAGAAAGGGGAGACCTCCGTCGGTGAACTGCCGTCGCCTGGCTCTTCCTACTGGCAACGCTTCGGCGGCCTGACGCCTGCGTAAAGGAGGTAATGTGCCTGTATATCAAATTGATGGTTTGACCCCGGTTGTTCCGCAAGAGAGTTATGTGCATCCGACGGCGGTGCTGATTGGCGATGTGATCCTCGGCAAGGGGGTCTACGTCGGCCCCAACGCCAGCCTGCGCGGTGATTTTGGCCGTATCGTGGTGAAAGACGGGGCTAACATCCAGGATAACTGCATCATGCACGGTTTCCCCGAACAGGACACGGTAGTGGAAGAAGAGGGCCATATTGGTCATGGCGCTATCCTTCACGGCTGCGTCATCCGCCGGAATGCGCTGGTGGGAATGAATGCGGTGATCATGGACGGGGCGGTAATTGGCGAGAACAGCATTGTCGGCGCGGCCGCGTTTGTGAAAGCGAAAGCGGAAATGCCTGCTGACCATCTTATCCTGGGCAGCCCGGCGAAAGCGATTCGGGCGCTGAGCGAGCAGGAGATGGAATGGAAGAAGCAGGGCACCCGTGAGTATCAAACCCTGGTGGAACGCTGCAAACAGACGATGCATCAGGTGGAGCCGCTACATGAGGTGGAGCCGGATCGTAAGCGGCTGGTGTTTGACGAAAACCTGCGACCAAAATCGTCCAGCTGAGCGGCAACCCCCTGAACAAACGGGATCGGGATCACGTAATTATCTGTTTTCATGATATTAAACAAGAAAGTCTAACAGTGCGTAATTAGGGTGTTGACTCTGCATCTATAATGAGTAAATTAGAACTCAGCACCACAGCGAAATAAAGGTTTCACGGTGCGGTAATATAGCAGTAACGAGATGCGATAAAGGCCACGAAGTAGTGTAGTTTGGGTCCTGGTAAATAAGTGAATACCAGTTAGAACATGCTTTCAGGCCATGCAGTAAATAAGTACGATCGCATAGTGGGGAAGTACACGCGATGATGTAAGGCCTTGTTTCAAAGAGTAATGGCCGCGATTAGGGGACGTAAGTATGGCGTCAAGAATATCGCGGGGCAATTAAGGCAACGCATCAAGAGTATATATCGCGTGGGTGATGTACACGACAGGAAATGATGTTATTTCACATACTTATCAGAGGAGGTAGCGTTAACTGGTTTAAACGGTAATCCTGTGAGAATACGTACATCTTTGAAGTTGTAGTGTGTAATTAAGTTGATGAATGTTAATTATTAATTTGTTCGTAACCTGAAGGCCCTGGCAATTATTTGCTGGGGCCTTTTCATTTGCTGTAGCCAGTATTTCACGTTCCGCTTTTGACGCCAGCAGGCGTCTCGTCAACTCGCTGGCGATACCAGAAGGTGTGAACCCTCTCAGACAAGAGGGTTTGCCACACGATGACGCTTTACGTCCCCGTAGACGGCGGCTCCACAGGCTCTTCGCGCCGGTTTTTACCCACCGTCTTGCCCGCTTTATCTTCAATGCGATACTCAATGGTCACAGGCTCACTGCGGGTCGGGGTGACGTTAATCTCTTTTATCTTGTTGCCCGAGTCGGGCGGCAGAGTCATGACCGTCTCGCCTTCTGCAAGACGCTGTCCACTTTGCTTCACCTGCCACGTAAGACGGCAATCCTCGCAGGCAGACCAGGTATCGTTGATTGCCCACAGGCGTACCGTCGCCTCGCTTCCCTGACGCCAGACGGCGGTCACGGGTTCAATCGAGGGCAGGATCGGCTGATAGGCTTGTTGCAGCGCGTAATAGCCCGCTTTCGGTTTGCGCAGGTAATCCACAACACCCCAGTTGATCGAGGGCCAGGTCTCGACAAACATAAAGTGGAAGAGGGCGGTCACGGGCTGATAACGCTGCCGACGATAACTCTCCGCCGCCATAGCCACCAGCTCCGCCTGATACGCCTGGGTGTTATCAATCATCTCCTGAATGTTCTTCCCGCGCGGGATGTTGGCGAACTTAAAGGTCTGGAACGGCTGAAAATTATGGTACTTCCAGAGCGTCCAGCCGGGATCGTCTGCCGCTGTACTCTTCGGCCACATAAGGTGGGCAGGCACAATGGTTTTCAGGGTTGAGAGGCGCGGCAGGGCCTGGGCGCCAAACTCGGTGATGATCCCGGTTTTGGCGGGGGCGAGCAGATCGCGCATGGTGCCGAAATACCATCCCGCCCAGTAGTGCTCCTCCACGGCAGAAAAACGATGCACGATGCGGGAGCTATCTTCAGCCAGGGTATCACCTACCCGTTTTGTCAGAGACTGGTTTAAGGTTTTATTCCAGTCGGGGAAGCGTTTTTCCATCCACGGCGAGTTCCAGGGCGGCTCGTTGTGCCCGCCCCAGACGATAATGGCCGGGGAATTACCGAACTGTTCAACCATGTCGCGGGTCTGACGCACCGCGTTGTCAGCAAATGCAACGCTGTTATCGTAGCCCCACTGGAGGGGGACATCCTGCCAGATCATCAGCCCCATCTCGTCGGCCACCTCATAAAGCGCGCGGCCTGCCACATGCCCGTGAACCCGGATCGCGTTGGCGTTCATCTTCTCCACTAGCGCGAAATCCTGACGATACTTATCCCGCGTCATGGTGCCGAGCCAGGGGGAACCGATGTAGTTGCTGCCTTTAATAAACAGTCGTCTGTCATTGATTCGCCAGCCCTTGTTATCCGGCTGTTCCTCCAGTTTGCGCAGACCCGTCCGGGTGACGGCGGTGTCCATTACCCCCTGGTCATCCACCAGTGTGGCGCGGATCCGGTACAGGTTCGGCTTGCCATAGCCTGCCGGCCACCAGAGCCTGGCACCTTTCATCGGCAGCGTGACGCTCAGGGTCTGGACCTGACCATACGACTTTGTCAGGTTTACCGGAAAGTCCTGCTGAATACGCTGGCCGTTAAAATTATCCGGCGCAGCCGACAGGCGCAGGGTCACTGGCCCGTGCGTCTGCGCCCGGTAGCGAATGTCGGCACGCAACACCGGGTTTTCCAGCCCCTCGCGCCAGTCCGGGCGGAGGATCACGTCGTCGATGGTGACGCCGCGGCTCAGATGCAGTTTCACCGGAGCCCAGATCCCGCCGGAGTTAGCATCCTGACCCTGCTCAGACCAGGCACCACCGGGGCGGGTGTCATGTTGATTAAGAATCCCTTTGAACAGCGTTTTGTGTAGCGGCCAGATTGTTTTGGGATCTTCCCGGGGGCTGTCTACCCGAACGGCGAGCCGATTGTGGCGGCGCAGCGTCTCTGTGACATCTACAGAGAATCGCTGGAAATAGCCCTCGTGACGGGCGAGATTTTTGCCGTTAAGCGTCACCCCGGCAAAATAGTCCACGCCATCAAATACCAGGGTAGCCATGGTATCCGGGGCACGTTCGGGCAGCGTAAATTCGTGCCGGTACCACAGCGCACCCTGATGATCGTATCCGGCGCTGTACCAGTTGGCAGGTACCCGAAGCGTACGCCAGCCCTGGTCAGAAGCGCTGGCCCCGTTAAAGGCGGTATCGTTGGCGTCATGTACCCGCCACATCCCCGCCAGAGACCAGGTGACCGGCTGGCTCGCCAGCGCCAGCGGCGTGCTGAACATCAGCAGCAGACCAAGTTTAGAGATCATGCTTTACCTCCTGCGCTCTGTGGCGCAGCCACGCGACGCTGCGCCCGGCCTCAGCGGTCAGCTCCCGGCGCAGCAGGCTAAGTCTGGTCTGGTCCAGGGACACCGCCTGGCTCTCAAGCTCCTCGAGCAGCCCGGTAAGGCCGGTAAAACCAAGGGTGACGGCTTCGCCGCGAAGCCGGTGCGCCGCCCGGCGCAGAGCCTCACGATCGTCATTATCGATAGCCTGGACGATGGCGGCTATCGCCTCGTCGAGTCCTTCGCCGAACAGTTCCAATAGCTCCTGAACAAGGCTGGGATCGTCAGCGCACTGTTTCAACAGACGCGCTTCGTCTGGCATGCCCTGGTCTTGTGGCTGGCCGACGCGGGCTATTTCATCCTGCAGCGCCTCCTGGCTCACCGGCTTGGCGATATAGCCGTCGAAACCCATCGCCAGGCAGCGCTCCTTGTCGCCCTGCATGGCGTGAGCCGTCATGGCAATGGCGGGCTGGTGGCTAAGGCCACGCGCTACCGTCTCTTCCCGCAGCAGCCGGATGGCGGTTTCACCGTCCATCTCTGGCATTTGCAGGTCGATAAGCAGCACGTCCCAGGTCTGCTCGCGCCAGCGCGCCAGCGCCTCACGGCCATTGTTGACCACTTCGCACTGGTGACCGAGCCGCTCCAGCAGGCGTCTGGCGACTTTCTGGTTCACCAGGTTATCTTCAGCCAGCAGAATGTGCAGTTCGGCCTGTGCGCGTGTGGGAGCAGCCACCGGGACAGGGGTCGGATCCGCAAGGGGGGCAGGTGCAAGGACACGGGTAATGGTCTGGTAGAGTTCGCGCTGGGCAACCGGTTTGTGAAGATAGTGCGCAATACCTATGCGTTTAAGCATGTTGGCATCAAAATGGCGGCTCATTGAACTCAACATGATGATATGACTCTGACTGGCCTGCGGCAGAACCGAAAGCTCAAGGGCCAGCGAAACGCCGTCCATGTCCGGCATTTGTGCATCCAGCAGGATCAGCGGCCAGTGGGCACCTTCGGCGACCCGCCGTAACGCCTCCCCGGCGTTGTTCACACAGGTTGGCGTCAGGCCCATCTGGCGAAGCATAGTATCAAGCAGGCGCAGGTTAGTGCTGTTGTCATCCACGACCAACACCCGTTCGCCGTTGAAGCGAGCCATGGGAGTGCCCGTCGCTGACGCTGTTTGCGGGTTCTCCAGCGGCAGGGTGAAGGCAAACTCGCTGCCTGCTCCGGGTTCGCTCTGCACCGTCAGCTCTCCGCCCATCAGACTGACCAGCCGGGCCGAGATGGTCAGCCCCAGGCCGGTACCGCCATAGCGGCGGGTGGTGGAGCTGTCGGCCTGGCTGAAGGCCTCGAAGATGGCCTTTTGCTTCTCAGGCGGGATCCCGATACCGCTGTCGCGAATGCGAAAACGCCACTCCCCCTCGGCGTTACCGGGCTCAATCGCCAGCAGGACCTCGCCCTGATGGGTAAACTTCAGGGCATTGCCCAGCAGGTTGGTGAGGATTTGACGTAGCCGGGGGCCATCCACAATGAGCACCTCCGGCACCGCGGGCGAGATATCCACCAGCAGCTCGATGCCTTTTTCGCTGGCGGCAGGCATGTGCGGGCGGATCAGCGACTGAACGAAAGGGCGGATCTCCAGCGGCTCTTCGTCCACCAACATCTTGCCCGATTCAATGCGGGAAAAGTCGAGAATGTCATTGATAATATGCAGCAGCGACTGGGCAGAGCTCATCACCAGAGAGAGGTATTCCCGCTGCTCCGGGTTGAGCTGGGTGTCCAGACAGAGCTGGGTCATGCCCAGGATACCGTTCATCGGGGTGCGGATCTCATGGCTCATGTTGGCGAGGAAGGCGCTTTTCGCCTCGTTTGCCTCGCGGGCCACTTTTGCCGCCTCAATCGCCAGCAGCTCGGCCTCCTTGCGGCGGGTAATATCCTGTAGGGTGCCGATCACCCGTTCAGCCTGCTGCTGAATAGTAAGAGTCACTACCTGGCCGGAGATCAACATCCAGCGCCAGCCCTGAGTCGGGTGCTGGACGCGGATCTCACACTCAAACACCGGCATATGGTCTTGCTTAGAGGCGATCATTGCCTGGCGCAGGGTGGTGCGATCCGCCTCGTGGACGAGGTTAAGCAAAAAGCGCAGCGGATAGTGCAACTGCACCCGCGACTGGCCGACCATGGCCAGCAGGGTATCGTTCACCTGCAGACTGTCGTGAGAGACCTGCCAGTCCCAGATGCCGATCTGGATCGACTCCGCGGTCAATAAAAAATCGTCATGCAGCTGGTGGCGTGAGCGCTGCGCCTCATCAAGCTCGGTAATGTCCGTATGCAGGCTGGCAATGCCGCCGTCCGCCAGCCGCTGATGCTGCACGTAGAGCCGCCGTTTGCCCGAATGCCGTACTTCACGATGGCTCGCCTGACGGCAGTTGCGGATAATCGCCTCGCGCAGCGTCTGGCGGCGGCCGGGGTCGATGTTATAGCCAGCATCAATAAATTTCTCTGCCAGGCTCTCCAGCGTTGCGCCAACAGTCAGCCAGGGAGCGATCACCGGATAGAAGCGCGTCATCTGGTCATTCCAGGCCAGCAGGCACTCGGCCGGATCGTAGATCATCACGCCCATGGGCAGCGCGTTGAGGTCGAAATGGGATGTGGATTGCATAGCTAATCGCCTCCGGGCTGATAGTGCAGCTCCGCCTGGCGACGCAAATACTCCAGACCGGGCGCGATTGCCATCGCCCAGGCGGTAATGATCTCCTCATCGCAGAGAGGATCGCAGGCGCGCACGGTGTTGAGCATCGCCTCCCGCCACATGGCGAAGAATCGCGGCGGCAGACGCAGGCCTTCATCGCTCTGCTCCCGTGCCAGGCGCTCAAGAAAGTCCGGCACGAACAGCACGCCATCAACGGCGAGCATGGCGAAAAAGCTTTTGAAGATCATCTGCTGGCCTTCTTTACCCGGACGCCGGGCGAAATGCTGCTCTGTTTCGGGGGACATATGGCTAAAGGTGTCCCAGAAGATATCGAAAAAGCGCTTTTTGTCGTGCTCGGGTATGACCCGGTTCAGGCTTGCCTCGAAGAGATCGCGATAAAATTTCATGGTGCGGTCCTCACGGCTTTTTCGCCCGGCAGACAGAGGCCGGGTGGGTTGAATTGATCCGTCGTGCGGCGGGAGAAATAGCTGTTGTCATCCGCCAGACCGTTTTCAAACAGCGGCCCGGCGTTGTGTTTGTACAGCAGGGCTTCCAGCACCATGGCATTCGTGGAGAGGGTCAGGGTCGGGTTGATGTCCCCGGTCGCCTCCACGCGCCCCTCAAACCAGCCCTGCTCAGGGTTGTTAAGATGCGTAGTCACCGCCATCAGAGCGTCGGTGTACTCGGTCTCCCACAGCGTCCAGAGCACAAAGACCGCTTTGGTGGTGACCTGAGCCAGCCGGGGATAATACCGGCCGTCGTCTCCCAGGGTGTTCCACGCATAACCGTTACCCCAGACGGTGTCTTCGACGTGCCAGGGAGCCTGGGCGAGATAGAAGTCGGCGCGTGCGGTAAGCACTTTGTCACGCTCCCAGCGCGTTTTCTGGCTAAGCCATACCCCTTCGGCCCGCTCGCGCAGCGTCTTCTGCACATCAGAGGGCACGCCGGGCGGTTGCCAGCCGAACTCCAGCCCCGGCAGCATGGCGGGCAGGGTGCTCAGCAGCGAAGGCTGCCAGGTCGTGCGCGGGTCGCGGGCGTCAACGGCCAGGCTGCGCTGATAGATAATGACGTTGCGGGAAGGGGGGATAAGCGCTTTACCCACCGGAAAACCCCACAGGTGAAAGGCCGTGGCGGCGTATTCGCTCTCACCCAGCCGCAGCTCGTCGCGCACGACCGTCTGGCCGTCCTGCAGCGAAGCAGATCGCAGCTCCCCCTCGTTATCCATCACCGGACAGAAATTCCAGCGCAGGATAATTTTATCCAGGTACTCACGATACTGGGGGGCACGCTCGGCGGTGAGGCGCAGGGCAAGCATCAAACGCGCCATATCTTTTGCTGACCAGCCGCTTTTCACCGGTTTGCCGCTGAAGTCGATGGGGGTTGCCGTCCGGCTGGAGTAAAGCCGCCCCGGGGTACGGGTATCGGTGAGCGTCAGGCGATTCAGGGTGCCGAGCAGGCGCGTCAGCCGGGCGTCAAACTCGGCTTCTTTGACCAGATCCAGCTCCCGGGCGGCGAGCAGGGCAATCAGGGTATCGCCCATCTGCCACAGGGTGACGCGCGGCTGCTTGTCGCTGCCGTTGACCAGCCCGGTCTGCGGCTGGGTGTTATTCTCGAAATAGCGCCAGGCGATGCGCGCCCACTCTTCTTCCTGCGGCGACAGACTGCTTATGCGCGCGGTGGAGTGCCAGCCGCCTTTGGTCAGCCAGCGCCACCCGGCACCTTCCCGACTGAACAGGGCGAAGGCGATAAGCAGAACGAGAGCGGCGACGGCCAGCCAGCGAGCTAGGGTTTTAAGCATTGCGCGGTCACCGGCGGCAGTTTAACGGGTTCATCCGCGTTGCAGGTGGCGCACTGGCAGGCCTGACAGGCCGGTCTGGTGCGCTGCGTGGTCCCGGTCTGTTCACACCAGGTTTTGACGGCTGGCGTGCTGTTCAGGAAAGGACGGTTGCGCGGGGTGTTATTCGGCTCAAAAAGATCCACCAGCTTTTTGTCCCACAGGGAGGGGGCGAAATCGCGGTTTTTGGGATTGTCGGTGTTGAAGCGCAGCAATTTGCCCTCTTTTTTGAACAACAGCGCTTCCAGCATGATGCCGTTGTTATTGGCCGTGAACTCCTTGATCGGGCCGTCGCCGTTTTCATACAGACCCTCGTAATAACCTTTCCCCTCCTCATTGGCGTTTTCGATGGTGTCCAGCAGGCGATCGGTATAAGGAGAATCCCAGAGAACCCACATGCCCAGGGCGGCTTTCAGCGAGACGGCGGCGGTATTCGGAACGAACTGACCTTTGTCGGTAATGGTGTTCCAGTTAAAACCGTCGCTGAAGACGGTGTCATAAACGAAGTAGGGGGATTTATCGAGCTGGTGCTCAGAGCGGGCGGTTAGTATACCGGTGATGGCGTAGCGGTTCTCCTGGGCCTGGTATACCCGGTCGGCGAAGTTCTTCATCCACGGATGGGAGTAATCGCGCGGGCTGTTATTGCGGTCTGTCGGATTATCAAAACCAAACTCCATGCCGTACAGGACGTAAGATTCGCTCACCACATAGTTATGCTGACTGGTTTGACGCGGATCGCGGGAATCATAGGGCACCATCACGCAGTAAATTTCCGCCAGTTCATAGGGCTGGGGACGGCTGGACTGACAGGTACTGAACCCCCACAGGGCAAAGCCCGCCGCGCCGTACTCCTCATACCCCAGACGCCCCTCCTGCACGTATTTCGGCTGGCCGTTTTCCAGATAGGCACCGTACAAGGTGCCGCAGGGATCCACCGCGTGGCTAAAATCCCATCCCAATACCACGTTATCGATGCTGTTGCTGTACTCGGGATAGCGCTCTTTTATCACCTTCAGCCAGACCAGCATCCTGCCGATGTCCAGCGCCGAAAACCCAATCTCGCCGGGCTTGTTCTGGTAGTTCACCTTCTGCCCTGAAATGGTGTTATAGGCCTTGTTGGGCAGCTCGTTACGGAAGAGATCAAGCTTGTTCAGGGTGGCGAGTAACTTCAGCATCCTGCGGTCAAACTCGGCTTTATCAATAATCCCCAGCTCCCGCGCCGCCGTCATGGCTGCCATGTAAGAGGCGCTGTCCCACATGGTGGTGGAGGGGTATTTATTTACCGCATTGACCAGCCCGGTGGTGGGCTGAAAGTTCGAGACGAAATATTGCCAGGCATTTTTGGCAATCGCCATCTCTCTCGGGGTGAGTTCGCCGCTGCGAGGCTCGTACTCTGAGGCCGGCAGCCCGGTCGCGGCTTCAGCCGCCGCGAGCGAAAGCCAGATCGCCATGAGCCCGGCCAGAAGAGGAAAATAGAGTAAAGATTTCAGCTTCATGGCGTAGCTCCTGCTGAAGAAGTGGGTGGTGTTATAGGCCCAAGACAGGCCAGACAGAGCATCTGGCCCCGGGCGATATAGGCCAGGCTTTCGAGAACAACGGCATTGGTATCGGCGTCAACGACATCGTTGACGCTGCTGTCAGGGTTAAGCCCACGCTGCCAGCCCTTGCCGGGCACCTGCAGCTTCTGGACCTGCTGGCGAAGCGCTTTGCTCCAGCCGTTGCGGAACAGGGCATACCAGGCAAAGGCGGTGCGGGTGGAGGTGATCGCTAATTGCTCCGGGGGGGCATCGTGCAGGGCGCTATTTTGCAGCGGCTGACGGTCAGGCAGATCGTTCACGTAATCGGGCGCAGGCTCGGCGTAGTCGGTGCTGATGGGGGGCTTGCTGACCCGAAGGCCGTGCCGACGCTGCTGGATCTGCATAATGCGCCAGGCAATCTCCGCGCTCTGGGCATCAAAGCCCAGCTCAAGGCCGGTTAAGAGATAGGGAAGGCTAATCAGCGAGGGTTGTCGTCCCCAGGGCGTGCGCAGTCCCTCGTCAGGCACCATGATGCCGTCGATATCGATCATCTGTTGCCCTTCCGGCGGGTTGGTGACTGCCAGGCCCGCCGCGCTGTCGATCAGCCGAAGCGTGTGGCTGGCATACAGGCGATAGCCGAAGCTGTTGCGCGGTTCATCCACGGCCAGCGCCCAGTGGTGAAGCGGGGCTGCGGCCTGGGTGGCGGTGTTATTGGCGACCAGGCCGCCCACTTTCCACTGGTTAAAGAGATCGCGTACCCCGGCGGCATGCTGAGGGTATCGCCACAGCAGGGTTTGCAGGGCGTTAAGCAGGCGACCCATCCCGATAGCGGAGGAGTCCGCTTTACCCAGAATTTCCAGGGAATCTGCGTGGTAATAGGCGGCGGGCAGCCCCTCGGCATTGAGCGGTAGCCGCCCCAGAGTAAAGAGCGCCGCGGTGATCCGCTCGTCAAATTCGTCGGTTGTCAGAATGGTGAGCTGTTTTGCCGCCACCAGGGCAAACAGATAGCTTCCGGTACTCCACAGACTGAGCCAGGGTTCGCCGTCGTGTGCATTCGCCAGCCCGTTCGGCTGGGTATTGTTGACATAATACTGCCAGGCCACCCGCGCCCAGATCGCCTCGTCAAAGGTCAGCTCGCGCGAAGTGGGCAGGGGCGGAAAATCCTGACTTAACGTCATGCCCGCGCTGCTCTCAATACGCGTGGGCATCTGCTTCTCGACCCAGACGACAATGGCGAAACCCAGCAGAAAACCGATCAAAATGGTGAGATAGCTGCGGGCAGACAGCAGCGCGTCGCGTTTGCTCATTGGCTCGCCTCCTCGTCGGCTGGCGTCCACATGGCGGCGAGGATCAGGGGCAGCATGGCGGCGATATTCACCGCACCCCAGAAGATATTGATCACGTAGCCGGAAGGGTCGTCAACCTGGCCACGCGCCACCTGAATCCCACCCCAGATAAGCCCCGCCAGGGTAAGCACGACGATGGCGATCTGCGGTTTAACAAGATAGAGAAACCGGCCCGTCTGGCGCTCTTTCGGGGTGACGTGAAATTTGATCTGCTCCCCGCGCAGAACGGTATCCAGCGCCCGCAGGTTCATGGAGAAGAAGGAGAGGTAAGAAGCCCTGCCGTCCCAGGCCGAAATCCCCCAGGTACCGAACATAAAGGCCAGCTCGGACATAATAAAAAAGGGCAAAAAATGCAGGTAAAACGGCTCAGACCAGGCTGACACCGGGGGGATGCCGGTGAACAGATAGATAATGGGCGAAATCAGGAAAATGGTATTCCATACGCAGGCCATGTAAGACCAGAAGGTGGTGGCATACATCAACGTCTGCGGCAAAGAGAGCTTAAAGCGGCGGCGGCTAAAAATATTGTCGTGGAACAGAATATCCAGCGACCCTGCGGCATATTTAAAACGCTGGATCATCCACGTCAGCATATCCTGCGGGGAGAGCATTTTAGATTCGATACGCGGGTGCATTACCGAGCGCCAGCGGCGTGCGGCGTCCCCGTGCAGCAGGATGGAGGTATAAATATCTTCGGAGACGTGAAACTTATAGGGGGTCAGTTCGGTATCGAAGGCCACATGGGGACGCATGGCGTCCTGTAGCGTTTCACGCATCGCGGGATCGCGGATGTCCCGGGTATGGCGGTCGATCTCCTCTTCAACGGTCCAGACGTAGCTGCGCAGGGCCGCCTGCATCACCGCCTCGCGCCGGTGAATGGAGGCCGCGCCGCAGCAGAAGGCGGCGTTGGCCCAGTTACGGCGGCGTAAGATCACGTCATAAAACATACGCGGATCGTTGAAAAAGGGGTCACGCCCGACGGTTACCGGCCCGATGAATTTCTGGGCCAGCCAGCCCAGCCCGTATCCCGCTTTGCCCACCTTGCGGCCGAGCCAGCGCGGCAAACTTTCCCCTTCCGGCAGGTCGAAAAACCACTGAGGAGTCTGAACCCATGCCACGTCCGGGTCACGGAAATAGCCCAGCGTGTGGCTGAGCAGCGTGGGGAAGACGCGGGTATCGGCATCGCAGATCACCAGAAAGTCGCCGTCGGTCTGCTCGAGTCCATTACGCAGGTTGCCAGCCTTGAAGCCAATGTTAGTCTGACGGGTAATGTAATTGGCGCCTTCTTCCTCGCACACGGCTTTCATCTCCGGGCGGCGGCCGTCATCCAGCACATGCACCTTAAAATCCAGCGGCCCGGGGTAGACCACTTTCATGGCGTCGCGAATGGAGAGCCTGACCAACTCCACGTCTTCTGAATAGGTGGCGATAAAGAGATCGACCTTTATCGGTCTCGACGCTTCCGCATCCTCCGGTCGCAGACAGTCGTTAATTTCGCCCGGAGGCGGGTTTTGCGGCGGATCTTCTTCCTTCCACAGATTGATGGTAAACAGCACCGTGCCGATCCAGGCCAGGGTTTCCGCCAGCACCAGCGGAATGGCATACCAGAGTGCGTCGGTATTTAACGAAGCGGTCCAGCGCCAGTAAATATAATTGGCCCCAAGAATCAGTGCGGCAACCGCTAATACCTGCCAGGTCATCATTACCCAGCGCGGCGTCTTTAGCGGTTCAGGCGGCTTGCGATGTTCAAAACGGGAAAAATAAAAATCCATAGCGAAGGATATCCTGATTCCACGATGACGATTAATTAAAGGCCTGCTACCGACGATCAGAGCGCCACGTAAAATAACGTCCACAAAAACAAAATTTAAGGTAAGTGTAGAACGCGGGAAAAATTATTCCAGCAGGGGAAATTGCAACAGTTTAGGGTGGCTTAAATGAAGGTTAATTATTAATAAGCTTTATTCAGCGCGCCGCAATAATTGCCAGATGAATACATTTACGCTATCTAAATAATTGGCACGACGCTTTTTCAGGATCATGAACAGGACTCCCTATGAGCCAGATTGCGCCTGCGTTAACGCAGAATAAAGGCATATTATCAATAACATGGCGTTATTCTCTGGCAGGGAATCGCGATCTGCGTATTGATTTTATGCGTGGCATTGCGCTGGTGATGATGGTGGTCGCGCATACGGAAGTGATGTCGATATTTAATATATTTACCTGGGAACGTTTTGGCCTGACGACCGGTGCCGAAGGCTTTGTTATTCTTTCCGGATTTATGCTAGGCATGTTAAATCGCGCCAGATTACAGAAAGCGGTCTTACTCACTATTTCCTGGGGGCTTTATCTCAGGGCATGGAAAATATACCGGGTTAATATTATTATCATTGTATCCTTTCTGTTATTGGGGTATTTGCCCTTTATTGATGTTTTTGAAGTGACCCATTTTACCGATCGTTTTTCAGGTACCAGTTGGTCGCTCTATCCGGTTACGCCGCAAATAAAAGAGACCTGGTTTAACATTATTCTGTACCTGCAAATCGGTCCCCATCAGACACAAATCCTCGGCCTCTATATTTTTCTTCTGCTGTTAAGCCCCCTGTTTTTAGGGATGCTGCAAAGGGGACACGTCTACTGGCTGCTGGGTCTTTCACTGCTGGTTTATGGTTGCTGGCAGCGTTGGCCGGTGCGTGTCACGCCCTCTGAGTTCGAATTCGCGTTCCCGCTGTTGGCCTGGCAATTTATTTTTGTGCTGGGCATGGCGAGCGGCTGGTACAAAGAGGAACTCATCTCCTTCGCCCGCACCTCCCCGGGCAAAGTGGTGGTGGTGGCGCTGGTGATCGTTGCGCTCGTCCTCGGCTTTGTCGCCCAGAACCATACCAACCCCTTTATGCCGCCTGCGCTCCTGATGCACGTTATCCCGCCGGCGGAGTTTAATGCCTTTTACCACACCTGGGCGGCGAAGAACGGTCTCGGGCCGATACGCGTGCTTAACGATATCTGCCTGATGGTGACGGTCTATCTGCTGCTGACATGGTGCTGGCAGCCCCTGTACCGGCTGGCAGGCTGGTTTCTGATCCCGCTCGGCCAGCGCTCACTTTATACCTTTATTTTGCATGTTTACGTCGTGCTCGCGGTAAGCCAGTTCGTGACCTTCGATCTCTGGCGTCAGGACTGGATGGTGAACACCCTCGTTCACGCGACAGCACTGGGCGTACTGTGGTTACTGGCGAAATATAACGTCGCCGCACGCTGGATACCTAACTAAGGAAGGGCAAATGCGGGAGAAATATCTACTGGCCTGCGTGCTGTTATGCGCCGCTGCGGGGGCACAGGCCGCTCAGAAAGAGGGTGAGGAGCCGCTGCGCGACAAGAACGGCGAGCCGGTGCAGGCGGGGGTTTTCACCAGCCGCTGGGGACGGCTTTTCTCCGGTAATGACGATGTGTTTTCCGGTGCCCTGAGCTTTAGCTCGGGTTTAAAAGAGCAGTGGATGTCCATCCCCAACAGCTCTGACAGCGCAGAGCAAAAGCGCAAATATAACCAGACGCTGAATCTCAGCCTGCAATATTCCCCCTACAGCTACTGGTTTGCCAATGTGACATCGCGTCTGCCAGTCACCGATACCAGCCGCTACACGGCCGATTTCCGCTACAGCTTTGGCTACGATGACTGGCACGCCAACACCCTGAGTCTGGTTTACAGTAATTACGGCGATAACCGTTTCTGGACGTCCGGGAACCAGCGCCACACCTACTTTGAACAGGGGGCCGTGACCCTGGCCTATAAGTTCTCGCTGCCGAAACCCCTGGAAAACAGCCTGCTGATTAACAAAGGTGATTCCATCATCTGCCAGGTGGGCTACAGCTGGGTGCCGCGCTATTACGACCTTGAGAGCAATGATATCCGCAGCAATAAGAATGTGATGCTGGGCGGGTGTGGGTACACCTTTAAGCAACATTTCTTTGTGCGCGCCACGGCCTTCTGGTACCCGGACAGCAGCCAGCAGCAGCCCTGGAACGGCGACTACAGCTACAGCTTTGGCTACGCAGGATATACGCCCGGCTCCTTCTCCGTTCAGTATGCCAATTACTCTGGCACCCGTTATCCCGGCCACGAGAGCGGCAACGGCAAGTTTCGTGAAGGCACGGTCAGCCTTGTCTGGTTCTTACCGCTTTAGGGGGGCGCTATGTCAGCACAGCACGTCCTGATTGTTGAAGATTCGCCGGTCTACCGTCGTTTGCTTGCGCGGATGCTTGCCCAGTGGGGCTATACCGTCAGCGAGGCGGAAAACGGCGTCGCCGCGCTGGACATCCTGGCAAACCAGCCGGTCAGTCTGGTGATTAGTGACTGGGAGATGCCGGAGATGGACGGCCTTAGCCTGTGCCGGGAAATTCGCAGCCGTCAGTTTGGGCACTATGTTTACGTTATTCTGCTGACCGCCCGCGAAGCGCCGGACGATTTAACGCTGGGGTTTGACGCCGGGGCGGATGATTTTCTCAGTAAGCCCGTGGAGCAGAGCGAGCTGCGGGCGCGGCTGCACGCGGGGGCGCGAGTGCTGTCCCTGGAGTCTACTCTCGCTGCGCGCAACGCACGTCTGAGTGAGGCCCTGCGCCAGATTGAACAGGATCTGGAGGTCGCCGCGCGTATTCAGCAGTCAGTCTTGCCTGCACACCAGCAGCGTCACCAGGACTACTTCTCCGACTGGATCTTTCTGCCGTCGGCCTGGGTTTCCGGCGATATTTTTAACGTCTTCCCGCTGGATAACCATCTGGGGTTCTACTGCGTGGATGTCTCCGGCCACGGCGTCGGCGCGGCAATGATGTCTCTCGCCGTGGCCCGCCAGTTTTTGCACGGCAGGGCGGTGGAGCGTTTTTTGTTTACCGCTGACAACGAGGTGGCATCTCCCGCCGAGGTGGTGCGGATCCTCAACGGTCGTTTTTGCAGCGACGAGGTGGAGATCGTGAGCTATTTCACCATGATTTACGGTGTTATCGATCTGGCGACGGGCGAGGGCAGGCTGTGCCAGGCCGGACATCCCACTCCCTTTATCGTCACGCCGGAAGGCGAGGCGAGGACAGTCGGCAACGGCGGCGCGCCGGTAGGGCTGATGCCGGATCTCTGCTGGACGGATGTTAACTTCTCGCTGGCGGCCGGTGAGCGGCTCTGCCTGTTCAGCGATGGTATTACCGAATGCGAAAACCTCGTCGGTGAACAATTTGGCCAGATGCGACTCCAGGCGTCGCTACAGGCGGGCGCGGGCCTCACGCTGAATGAACTCCTGCCGCAGTTTGCCCGGCACCTTGTTCACTGGCGCAGTGGGGATAATAAAGAACCGCTGGCGATGGCTGATGATGTCTCACTTTTAGTGATTGAGCGTACAGGAGAAGAACCATGAATATTGATACAGAGCGGCAGCCCAACGTGAACATTATGACCCCCGCGGTGCGCAGGCTGGATGCCTCGGTGGCAGCGGTTTTTAAGGAGGCCATCATTCGCGAGACAGGCGAGGATCGCAAAGCCCTGATCATCGACTTCAGTAAAATTGATTTTATCGACAGTAGCGGGCTGGGAATGCTGGTGTCTCTGCTGAAAATGATGAACGGTAAAGGCGACATGGTGCTGTGCGCCCTGAACCCGGGGATCCGCAATATGTTCACCCTGACCCGGATGGACCGCATTTTCCGCATCTGCCCGGATCGTGCCGCGGCGCTTGCGCAGCTGAATCCGTGATATGTCCGTGGCTAACGATATCGCGCTACCGGCCGCGTTAACCTCGCTCTCGCCGCTGGCGGAGTGGCTGGCACACCAGCTTGCTTCGCTGCCTGTCGATGAGGGATGGCGCTTTGCGCTCGATCTCGCCGCCTGTGAGACGGCGACCAATATTATTCGCTATGCGCTGCACGAGGATGCGCGCAGCCTTTTCAGGGTGGAATTTATCACCACCGACGTGGGCGTGCGCCTGCGGTTTACCGACGCGGGCGCGATCTTTCCTTCAGAGCGCCTGGCTACGGCACGTAAAGAGACGTTTGATGATGACGCGCTGCTGGCGGAAAGCGGGCGTGGTCTGAAGCTGATCCTGCTGTCGGTTGACAGGTTTGATGTTGAATGCCGGGACGGGAAGAATATTGCTACCCTGGAAAAAGAGTGGCCAGAGCTGAAAAACAAAAACCCTCCCACCGGGCGGTGAGAGGGCGAAATCTTATGCCGCTACCAGGCTGTCGATGGCAGCTTTCGCATCGTTCTGCGCTTTGGTCGCCACTTCCGGGCCGTAAGCGATACCTTCAGCAAACACGAAGTTCACGTCGGTGATGCCGATAAAGCCCAGGAACACGGACAGGTACGGGGCAATCAGGTCGGTTGGGGTATCTTTGTGAATACCACCACGGCTTGTCAGCACGATCGCACGTTTACCGGTGACCAGACCTTCAGGGCCTTTTTCGGTGTAACGGAAGGTTACGCCAGCGCGCGCCACCAGGTCGAAGTAGTTTTTCAGCTGCGTCGGGATGTTGAAGTTATACATCGGGGCGTTAATCACGATCACGTCGTGCGCCTGCAGCTCGGCAATCAGCTCATCAGACAGTGCCAGCGCTTCCTGCTGACGTGGAGTCAGTGGTGCATCGCTCGGACGCAGGGCACCAACCAGTTCACCATCCAGTACCGGGATTGGCTGAGCGGCCAGATCGCGGACGGTGATTTCGTCACCGCTGTGCTGTTCACGCCACTGTTCAACGAAATAATCAGACAGCTGACCAGACTGAGAGTACCCTGCCAGAATACTGGATTTAAGAACTAATACTTTGCTCATGGGTGATTCCTTTGTTGTATTTGATGAGGGGGCTTGCCCCGTTGCTTGTTGACACTCTATTCACAATCCTGTCGCAGGGATAGCGCAATATATCGAAGCCTATGTTCGAATTTTTTGAATAAGGCGTAAAAACCAGCGATGTGGTACTCTATAGCAATCATTAAAAAGAGATTTTATCCGGCAGTGCACTGCCCGTTAACGCTATGACAGAACAACAGAAATTAACCTTTCCAATGCTGATGCAACAGCTGGATGCGCTGATGTTACGTGACAAACAGCGGTTTGCCCGCCGTCTGCACGGGGTTAAGAAGGTTAAAAATCCTGATGCACAACAGGCCATCTACCAGGAGATGGCAAAAGAGATCGAACAGGCGGCGGGTAAAGTCGTGCTGCGCGAAGCGGCGCGTCCGGCGATCACCTACCCGGAAAACCTGCCCGTCAGCCAGAAGAAACAGGAAATTCTTGAAGCCGTACGCGACCACCAGGTGGTGATTGTGGCGGGGGAGACCGGGTCGGGTAAAACCACCCAGCTGCCAAAAATTTGTATGGAGCTGGGACGCGGGCTAAAAGGCCTGATTGGCCATACCCAGCCGCGTCGTCTGGCAGCGCGAACGGTGGCAAACCGTATTGCTGAAGAGCTGCAAACCGAGCCGGGCGGCTGCATCGGCTATAAGGTGCGTTTCAGCGATCACGTCAGCGACAACACCATGGTCAAGCTGATGACCGACGGGATCCTGCTGGCCGAGATCCAGCAGGATCGGCTGTTGATGCAGTACGACACCATCATCATCGATGAAGCGCACGAGCGCAGCCTGAATATCGACTTCCTGCTCGGGTATCTGCGGGAGTTGCTGCCGCGTCGCCCGGATCTGAAAGTCATCATCACCTCGGCCACCATCGACCCGGAACGTTTTTCGCGCCACTTTAATAATGCCCCAATTATTGAGGTTTCAGGCCGCACGTACCCGGTAGAAGTACGCTACCGTCCGATGGTGGAAGACGCCGACGACACCGAGCGCGATCAGCTGCAGGCCATTTTTGATGCCGTGGACGAGCTGGGCAACGAAAGCCCGGGCGATATTCTGATCTTTATGAGCGGCGAGCGCGAAATCCGCGATACCGCCGACGCGCTGAGCAAGCGCGACCTGCGCCACACCGAAATTTTGCCGCTGTACGCGCGTCTGTCCAACAGCGAGCAAAACCGCGTCTTCCAGTCCCACAGCGGCCGCCGCATCGTGCTGGCGACCAACGTGGCGGAAACCTCCCTCACCGTGCCGGGTATTAAATATGTGATTGACCCCGGCACGGCGCGTATCAGCCGCTACAGCTACCGCACCAAGGTGCAGCGTCTGCCGATTGAGCCGGTGTCACAGGCCTCGGCCAACCAGCGTAAAGGTCGCTGCGGGCGTGTTTCGGAAGGGATCTGTATTCGTCTCTATTCAGAAGACGATTTCCTGTCGCGCCCGGAATTTACCGATCCCGAAATTCTGCGTACCAACCTGGCGTCGGTCATTCTGCAGATGACTGCCCTCGGGCTGGGGGATATCGCCGCCTTCCCGTTCGTCGAAGCGCCGGATAAACGCAATATCCAGGACGGTGTGCGCCTGCTGGAAGAGCTGGGGGCGATCACGACCGACGAACAGGCCACGGCCTACAAACTGACGGCGCAGGGCCGTCAACTCAGCCAGCTGCCGGTGGATCCGCGTCTGGCGCGGATGGTGCTGGAGGCGCAAAAACACGGCTGCGTGCGTGAGGCGATGATCATCACCTCGGCGCTCTCCATTCAGGATCCGCGTGAGCGTCCGATGGACAAACAGCAGGCCTCCGACGAAAAACATCGCCGTTTCCACGATAAAGAGTCCGATTTCCTCGCCTTTGTAAACCTGTGGAACTATATCGGCGAACAGCAGAAAGCGCTGTCATCGAACCAGTTCCGTCGCCAGTGCAAGCTGGATTTCCTGAACTACCTGCGGGTGCGCGAGTGGCAGGATATCTACACTCAACTGCGTCAGGTGGTGAAGGAGCTGGGCATTCCGGTGAACAGCGAACCGGCAGAGTACCGCGAAATTCACATCGCGCTGCTGACCGGTCTGCTGTCGCATATCGGGATGAAAGATGCCGATAAACAGGAATTTACCGGCGCGCGTAACGCCCGTTTCTCCATCTTCCCAGGCTCCGGGCTGTTCAAGAAGCCGCCGAAGTGGACAATGGTTGCCGAGCTGGTGGAGACCAGCCGCCTGTGGGGCCGCATTGCCGCACGTATCGACCCGGAATGGGTGGAGCCGGTGGCGCAGCATCTGCTGAAACGTTCGTACAGCGAACCGCACTGGGAGCGGGCGCAGGGCGCGGTAATGGCGACCGAAAAGGTCACCGTTTATGGCCTGCCGGTGGTGGCCGCGCGTAAGGTCAACTACAGCCAGATCGATCCGGTCCTCAGCCGTGAACTGTTTATCCGTCACGCGCTGGTGGAGGGCGACTGGCAGACCCGTCACGCCTTCTTCCGGGAGAACCTGAAGCTGCGCAGCGAAGTGGAAGAGCTGGAGCACAAAACCCGTCGGCGCGACATCCTGGTGGATGACGAAACGCTGTTTGAATTTTACGACCAGCGCATCAGCCATGATGTGGTGTCGGCCCGCCATTTCGACAGCTGGTGGAAAAAGGTCAGCCGTGAAACCCCGGATCTGCTCAACTTTGAAAAGAGCATGTTGATCAAAGAGGGGGCGGAGCAGGTCAGCAAGCTCGATTACCCGAACTTCTGGCATCAGGGCAACCTCAAGCTGCGCCTGAGCTACCAGTTTGAGCCGGGCACCGATGCCGACGGCGTGACCGTCCATATCCCGCTGCCGCTGCTCAACCAGGTGGAAGAAAGCGGGTTTGAGTGGCAAATCCCCGGCCTGCGCCGCGAGCTGGTTATCGCCCTGATTAAATCGCTGCCGAAGCCGGTACGCCGCAACTTTGTCCCTGCGCCGAACTACGCCGAGGCGTTTTTAGGTCGCGCGACGCCGCTGGAGCTGCCGCTGCTGGATTCGCTGGAGCGCGAGCTGCGCCGGATGACCGGTGTCACCATAGACCGTGAAGACTGGCACTGGGATCAGGTGCCCGATCACCTGAAAATCAGCTTCCGGGTGGTGGACGAGAAGAACAAAAAGCTGCAGGAAGGCCGTTCCCTTACCGAACTGAAAGATGCCCTGAAAGGGAAAGTGCAGGAGACCTTATCTGCCGTGGCCGACGATGGTATCGAGCAGAGCGGGCTGCATATCTGGAGCTTCGGTCAACTGCCGGAAAGCTACGAGCAGAAGCGCGGCAACTACAAGGTGAAAGCCTGGCCGGCGCTGGTGGACGAGCGCGACAGCGTGTCAATCAAGCTGTTTGATAATCCGCAGGAGCAGCAGCAGGCGATGTGGCGCGGGCTGCGCCGCTTGCTGCTGTTGAACATCCCGTCACCGATCAAGTATCTGCACGAGAAGTTGCCGAACAAAGCCAAGCTGGGGCTGTACTTTAACCCGTACGGCAAGGTGCTGGATCTGATCGACGACTGCATCTCCTGCGGCGTGGATCAGCTGATCAACGCCGCGGGTGGCCCGGTGTGGACAGAAGAGGGCTTTGCGAAGCTGCACGAAAAAGTGCGCGCCGAGCTTAACGAGACGGTGGTGAACATTGCGAAACAGGTCGAGCAGATCCTCACCGCGGTGTTCAATATCAACAAACGCCTCAAAGGGCGGGTGGATATGACCATGGCGCTGGGGCTGTCGGACGTGAAGGCCCAGATGGCCGGGCTGGTCTATCGCGGGTTTGTCACCGGGAACGGCTACAAGCGTCTGGGGGATACGCTGCGCTACTTGCAGGCGATTGAAAAACGTCTCGAGAAGATGGCCATCGATCCGCACCGTGACCGGGCGCAGATGCTGAAGGTGGAAGCGGTGCAGCAGCGCTGGCAGCAGTGGCTGAATAAGCTGCCACCTGCCCGCCGCGATGACGAAGATGTCCAGGAGATCCGCTGGATGATCGAAGAGCTGCGCGTCAGCTTCTTCGCGCAGCAGCTGGGGACACCATACCCGATCTCCGACAAGCGTATCTTGCAGGCGATGGAGCAGATTTCGGCGTAGCGTGCGGTATGTTCCCCTCACCCCAGCCCTCTCCCCAAAGGGGCGAGGGAGAACACCGGACCGCAGGTCGGGCAAGCATAGCAAAGGGGCGAGGGAGAACACCGGACCGCAGGTCGGGCAAGCATACCAAAGGGGTGAGGGAGAACACCGGACCCTGGGTCAGGCAAGCGTACCAAAGGGGCGAGGGAGAATACCGGACTGTAGGTCGGGTAAGCATACCAAAGGGGCGAGGGAGAACACCGGACTGTAGGTCGGGTAAGCATAGAGAACACCGGACAGCAGGTCGGGCAAGCATACCAAAGGGGCGAGGGAGAACACCGGACCCTGGGTCGGGCAAGCATATCAAAGGGGCGAGGGAGAACACCGGACCCTGAGTCGGGCAAGCATATCAAAGGGGCGAGGGAGAACACCGGACCCTGGGTCGGGCAAGCGTAGCGCCGCCCGACGGGGTTTAACCGTTCACCATCGCCAGCGTAAATCCATCCCACCCCTTTATGCCCACCGTCTGCAACGCCGTCGCGGTCAGGCGCGGGTTATCCCCGATCATCTCGATAAACCGTCGCACGCCGTGTACGCGAGCATCGTCGCTCTGGCCGTTAATCACTTCCCCGTCACGCACCACGTTATCGCCGATGATAAGCGTCCCGGGGCGGGAGTAGTGCAGCGCCCACTCCAGATAGCCCGGGTTATTGGGTTTGTCGGCGTCAATAAAGATCAGATCAAAAGGCGGCGTGTCGCCGAAATGTTCAAGGGAGAGCAGCGCCGGGCCTTCGATTAGCTCGATGCGCTGATCCAGACCCGCCAGATGGATGTTCTGGCGCGCCACCTTAGCATGTACCGGATCGGCCTCAAGGGTGATCAGCTTTCCGTCCGGCGGCAGGGCGCGCGCCATCCAGATGCTGCTGTAGGCCCCCAGGGTGCCAATTTCCAGAATGCGCCGGGCCTGAGTCATACGCACAAAGAGCGCCAGCAGCTGGCCCTGATTGGCGGCGACATCGTGGGCCGGTAAACCGGCGCGCTGGTTATTTTCCAGCACCTGCTGGAGCACCTCATCCTGCGGAATAAGCTCGGAAATCATGTAATTATCTACGGCAGACCACTGTTGTTGCATAGATTGACCCCTTAGTGAGAGCGTTACCCGGCGGCGTTACGCTTGCGCGGGCCTACGAATGTTTTCTCCCTCTCCCTGTGAGAGAGGGCCGGGGTGAGGACATCAGGCCGCACATCGCCCGGCGTTTACGATGCCGACCATCCTCCGCCCAGCGCTTTATACAAATCGATCTGCGCCAGCAGCAGATTGTTTTTCGCCTGCACCACACTGGTCTGCACCGAGAACAGCGTGCGCTGGGCGTCCAGCACGTCCAGATAGGACGAATAACCGTTGTTATAGCGGTTCTGCGCGATACGCAGTGTCTCCTGCGCGACCTCCTGCTGGGCCGCTAACTCGGTCAACTGCTCGCCGTAACGGGTGATGGCGTCGAGACTGTCATTCACCTCTTTAAAGGCGTTACGCACGGTTTTTTCATAGCTGTAAAGCGCCTGGTTACGCTGCGACTGGCCGATATCCACCTGGGCGTTCAGCGCCTGGCGGTTCAGGAGCGGGGCGAGAATACTGCCGCCGATGCTCCACAGCTCCAGTGGGTTGTTCAGCAGGCCGGGCAGGGTGCGATCCTGGATCGATCCGGTCGCGGTCAGGTTGATCGACGGCAGCAGGCTGGCGCGGGAGGCCGCGAGCGAGGCATCGGCCGCAATCAACTGGCGTTCTGCCTGCACGATATCCGGGCGGCGATTCAGGAGCGAGGAAGGCAGCTGCGACGGCAGGCGCAGCGGTGTCAGGGTGTCGAAATCCGCATTGCGGGCAATCGCGCCCGGGTTACCCCCCAGCAGCAGGGTTAATGCATTCTCCTGGCGGGCAATCTGATTCTGCACCTGCGGGATCTGCGCCCGCGTCGAGCGCAGCTCTGAGTCGGACTGCATCAGCTCCAGGCGCGAACTGTAGCCGGTCTGATACTGCCGTTGCGCCAGTTTAAACGCCTCTTCCCGCGCCTTCAGCGTCGATTGCGTGACCCTGAGCTGCTCGTCCAGCGCCAGCAGGGTGACGTAACCTGAAGCCACCGAGGAGGCCACCGTCAGATCCGCGGCGGCGGCGGCGGCTTTTTGCGCTTCGAGTGTCGCCTCTGCGGCATCGGCGGTGCGGCGATTGACGCCCCAGAGATCCACATCATAGCTGGCCGTCAGGCTGCCTTTGTACAGCGCGCCGTAGACGGGTAAACCGGTGGCGGCAGACTGGGACCGGGTGCGACCGGCATTCAAACCGGCATCCAGGGTCGGAAACAGGCTGCCCTCGCTGGCATATACCCGCGCCTGATATTCGTTGATTCGCTCCCGGGCAATGAGCACATCGCTATTGTTGCGCAGGGCCTGGTCCACGTAGGCGTTAAGCTGGCTGTCATGAAAATTGCGCCACCACATCTGCTCTGCCGGGCTGGCGGGGCCGGTGCTGGCGCGCCACTGGGCGGGGATCTGGAGGGTGGGCTTCGCCGGCACGACATCCACCGACTGGCAGGCGCTCAGGGCGGCGGTCATCAGCAGGGCGGTGAGCGGGCGGCGTATCATTCTGCCTCCCGGGTATCAATAGTCACCTGTACCGACATCCCCGGGCGCAGCCGCGCCGCCTCTTCGGCGTTTCCGAGCACCTCGATGCGCACCGGAATACGCTGGGCGATCTTGACGAAGTTGCCCGTGGCGTTATCCGGGGTAATGGCGCTGAACTCCACCCCGGTGGCCGGGGAAATGCTCTGCACCCGGCCCTCATAGGCTTTGTCGTTCAGGGCGTCGACGGTGAATTTCACCGGCTGGCCGACGCGCAGGTTCGCCAGCTGGGTCTCTTTAATATTGGCGATCACCCAGTGCTGCGGGGGCACCAGGGTGGTGAGGTGGGTTCCGGCCGTCACATACGCGCCCAAGCGCACGGTGACCTGTCCAAGTTGTCCATCGCGCGGGGCGACGATGCGGGTGTTTTGCAGATCGATCTGCGCCAGTTCGAGAGCCGCCCTGGCATTTTCGACATCGGCCTCCAATGCGGCGCGATTGACGATAGCGGTTTGCAGATCCTGGCGCGACATCTCCAGCGTGGCTTTTGCCTGGTCGATATTGGCGCTGCCCTGGGCGGCGCTCGCCAGGGCGGCATCCCGCTCACGGATCGACAGCGAGCCGTCGGCGGTCAGATCCTTCACGCGCTTCAGGTCGGCCTGGGTTTTCTGGCTCTGCGCGCGGGCGTTTTTCAGCGCCGCCTCGTTACGCTGGATCACCGCTTCGGCGCTTTTACGTTGTTGCAGGTTGTTGTTGAGGGTGGCAATTTTCATCGCCAGCTGCGCCTCGGCCTGGTGCACCCGCTGGCGGTAGATACGATCGTCTATCTGCAACAGCAGGTCGCCTTTCTTCACCTGTTCAAAATCCTGCACCTTGACCTCGGTGATATAGCCGTTCACCTGCGGGCTGATAAAGGTGGTCTGGCCGCGCACGTAGGCGTTATCGGTGAACTGGACGTGGCGGGTAAAGGGCGGTAGCTGCCAGGCATAGAGGATCACCAGCACGCCAACGATGCCGATCGCGGCGGCGGCGAACACTGACACCACGCGCAGATTATTACGGGTATTGGCCTGCTCTTTAGCGGCATCCTGCTGACTCATAACTTCTCCAGAAACATCATTTATTTTTATCCATTACTGACTGCCCGTGGCCTTTTTCAGCGCCAGACGGGCAGTGATGCGCAGGCGCAGCAAGCGCCATAAAATCCAGACCAGCGTGGCGGTGGCAATGCCTGCCGTCAGAAGATAAGTATCGTTGTAAGCCAGGATATTTGCCTGCAGCGTGCTGGCGTTCTGCAGCTGGAGCGCTGACTGGACGCTCACCAGGGCGCTGTCGTTAATCTGGCTCTGGAACATCTGGCTGTAGATCTGCAACCGTTCATTCACCAGCGGATTGAGGCTGGTGAGCTGCTCGGCCAGCAGGCCGGAGTGATACTTCTCGCGCCACGTCTGAAAGGTGCCCAGAATGGCGGAACCCAGCAGGCCGCCGATGTTCTGGCTCATACCGAACAGCACCGAAAAGCTGACAAGGTTACGGGGATCGGCAATGACCCCGCCAATTCCCGCCAGCATCGCCGGGGCAAGGAAGAAGGCGCTGCCAAACCCGAGCAGGAACTGGCTCAGCATCAGCTGATCCGGGCGGGTGAGGCTGGTGGACTGGCTGTCGAGCAGTGAGGCGATAATCATTAGCACCAGCGAGGTGATAATCGGCCAGGCAAGTTTAGTGGGTTTGATGGTCAGGCAGCTCGCGGCAATGCCGCAGACGATCCCGGCAAAAATCGACCATGCCAGATGGGTCATCTGTTCGTTTTGCAGGCCAACGTACTGTAGCCAGCCGATCACCCCGGTATTCTGCTCCGCCAGCACGATGCGGATCAGCAGCATGATCAGCCCCAGGCGCAGGATGCTGCCGCTGGAGAGCCAGCGGGTGTTCAGCAGCGGGTTGCTGCGGTTATGCTCGAAGACAATCGCGGAGACAATCAGCACCAGCGAACCCGCCAGCGCCCAGCCGATCCACGGCGCTTCAAACCACCAGTCAACCCGCCCAAGTGACAGCACTGCGCACAGCAGGGCCATTCCCGGGGCCAGCAGAATAAAGGTGATGAAATCTTTCTTCTCGAACACTTTGCGCCGATCGCCGGGAGGCAGCTTAAGGGCAATGACGCAGCCCAACGAAATCAGCGCCAGTCCTAACTCAAAGAGGTACAGCCCGCGCCATTCGTCCAGCTGCAGCAGCTCGGTGGAGAACAGCCGCGCAATGGGGATCGCCAGCGACGAGCCGGTGATGCCGATAGTCAGCGCTTTCAGGCGGTGTTTCGCCGGCCAGGCCTGGATCTGATAGTAGATCCCCAGCGAACTGAGGGCCGCAGCCACCATGCCGTGGGCGGCGCGCACCATCAGGGCCGAGCTGAGATCGTTAACGAACAGGTGAAAGAAGGTCACCAGGACATACAGTACCAGGAAGCCTTCGGTGAAGGCGCGCAGGCCAAACTGCTGGCGAAACTTTACCAGCAGCAGGTTTATCGACACGTTGGTCATGACGTACACCGCGGGCAGCCAGGCGATTTCGGTGGACCAGGCTGCAAAGGTACCCTGTAAATTTTGCAGGTTGGCGGCGACCATCGCATTGCCCAGCGCCCCGGTCAGACACACCAGCAAACCCACCACCCCGTAGGCAATGCGTTTCGGGGTGCTGTGCACCGGCGTGGACGGGGAGCCTAACAGCATCGGCTTTTCGTGAGGCTGCCACTCGCGAGGAGCATAGGGGTCGCGTTGGGGCAGTCGCATAGCGGTTATTACCTATTGAATTAGTGAATAGTTAGAGGGCTAATGATTCTACGTCTGACGCAAAGTCTGTTTCAAGTGAATATGATAATAGCGGGTTAAGCAAATGTGAGGGATAAGTATGATAGCGGCCAGCGACGCTGGCCACCTGGGGATCACAGTTCGTTGGTTTGTGCGTTGATGGCCGGGGCGGCACGTTTTACCCGGCTGGCGAAGAAGATGGCAATCAGGGAGATGGTCACCGTCACCGCCAGATACCAGGCCACCGGTACCCAGTCGCCGTTATATTTTGCCAGCAGGCCGGTGGCAATCAGCGGCGCGGTGCCGCCCGCCAGTGCAGCACCCAGCTGATAGCCGAGAGTGATGCCGGTATAGCGCACATTGGCGGTGAAAATTTCTGAACAGAGCGTGCCGAGCACCGCGGTTACCGGTGCCCACAGCACGCCGAAAGCGATGACCGTCGCCAGTACGATCCCCCAGGTCGTGCCGGTGTTGAGCAGCATAAACCAGGGAACGATAAACAGGCCGAGGGTAAATACGCTGACGGCATACATGCGCTGACGACCAACCTTATCTGACAGCAGACCCATCAATGGGATCATGATGGTCGCCACCAGCGCCCCGAGGGTCACGGCCTCCAGCGCCTGCGATTTTTGATAGCTGAGCGTAGTGGTGGCATAGCTGACCACAAAGGTGGAAAAAATGTAGAACGGCGCGGTCTCAACCACTTTCAGCCCGGCGGCGATCAGAACTTCTCGCCAGTGGTATTTAAGGGTGTCGCGCAGCGGAGCTTTGGCCACCTTGCCGGAGGATTTGACCTTTTTAAACTCGGGCGTTTCGTCGATATCCTTGCGGATCCACAGGCCCAGCAGCACCAGCACCGAGCTTAACAGGAACGGAATACGCCAGCCCCACGAGAGAAAATCCTCTTCACTGAACATCGTCATCAGCGAGACGATAAAGGTCGCCATCAGCATGCCAATAGTCACCCCCGCCTGCGGGATGCTGCCGAAGAAGCCTTTGCGCTTCTCGGGGGCATACTCATAGGCCAGCAGCAGGGCACCGCCCCATTCGCCACCGATCCCCATCCCTTGAATAATACGCATCAGGATCAGCAGGGCGGGCGCCCAGAGGCCAATCTGCTCATAGGTCGGTAACAGCCCAATCATGACGGTTGCACCCCCCATCAGCGACAGGGTTAATACCAATGTTTTTTTGCGCCCGATCCGATCTCCGATGTGGGCGAAGATCACGCCCCCAATGGGTCGGATAAAGAAGGTCAACGAGAACGAGAGATAGGATAAAATCAGGCCGATGACCGGGTCGACCATCGGAAAGAAGATCTTGTTGAACACCAACGCGGCGGCCGTGCCGTAGAGAAAATAGTCAAACCATTCAATAGCACTGCCCGTCAGGCTGGCGACCAGCACCTTTTTGTTTTTGCGTAAAACTGCGGTACTGCTTTCGTGTTGTTGTGTCATACCCGTGATCCCGCTTAGTGGAGGATGAATCGGGTGACACCCGGCGCGCTTCGGGTGCAACCGATAAAGGAAAAGGTTGTCGAATTGTTAAGCAACTTAGGGAGGGCTGTTACGTTTGGCAAGCGAGAGGGGGCTAAAACTGGTCAGATCACGGTGAAATAAGCAGCAATCGATGCTTTTAATAGCAGGTATTCTGGCGCTTAATTTTTTTAATGTCGCAAGTCACAGCATATAATGCAGGTGCAACCGCCTGATTTTTAGACTTTTCTGGTTATTTCAGTTTAATGACTATCCTTATAAGGTAACTGCCGATTTCGCTTTCAGAGGGATCCTCTGTTAAGTCACGGCCCGCGCGTTACCCTTAACGTAATTGCTGGAAGGAGGTAACGATGAGTCTCACAATCTTCCCGTCTCTGCCGGATAAAACGCTGGCTGCGGTCAATACCGTCGGCGCCTGGCTCGCTGAAGATAACTTGCCCTATAATCCGCCCGCACTGCTGCCGGATTTGGTGGTGCTGGCCGGTAATGCGGTGATCCCCTCCATTGATGCGGCCTGCCGTCTGGCGTCTGAGCTTGGCATTCCTTTGCTGATCAGCGGCGGCATTGGCCATTCGACCACCTTCTTATACGCTGCCATTGCGCGTCATCCGCGTTACAACAGAATACGAACCACCGGCAAAGCCGAAGCCACCATCCTGGCGGAGATTGCCCGGGCGTTCTGGCAGATTCCACCGGAACACCTGCTGGTGGAAGATCAGTCCACTAACTGTGGTGAAAATGCCCGGTTCAGCGCCGCGGCCATCACCCATCATCAGCTGCGGGTGAAACGCGGGATTGTGGTACAGGATCCGACCATGCAGCGTCGCACGATGGCTACCTTTGCCCGGGTCTGGCGTGATAAGCCCGATGCCCCGGAGTGGACCAGCCATCCCGGCATTGTGCCGCACCTGCAAAACAGCGAGGACGGGCTGGTGTTCCGCGGCGGCGGCGAAGGATTGTGGCCCGTCGAGCGCTATCTGTCGTTGTTACTGGGCGAGCTTCCACGCCTGCGCGATGACATTAATGGCTATGGTCCGCTTGGGCGCGATTTTATCGTTCATGTCGATATTCCTGCTGAGGTGGAGACCGCCTGGCAGATCCTGCGTAACGATGTCATCCTCACCGAGGCGCTGGCCAGCCGCTCTCTGTTGTAATGCATTGCCCGTTTGCGATGACTTTCCCGCAAACGGGCAATCTTTGTTGTCAGGTTGTAATTATTTCCGCCTGCTGACCCGTTTCTTTTATGAGATATCTCACAAAAACAGCGCGATAGGCTGGGATTGCGGATCGGGAACTGTAGTTTTTAACAATAATTTTACTTGTTAAAAACAGTGCAATTACAGGAGCAGGTTATGACAGTACCCGTACAACATCCTATGTATATTGATGGACAGTTTGTTGCCTGGCAGGGTGAAGCCTGGATTGATGTGATCAACCCGGCCACCGAAGAGGTCATTTCCCGTATTCCCGACGGCAGTGCCGACGATGCCCGCAAGGCCATCGACGCCGCCGAGCGCGCTCAGGCCGGCTGGGAGGCACTGCCTGCCATCCAGCGCGCGGGTTGGCTGCGTAAAATTGCGGCGGGTATCCGCGAACGCGCCAGCGAAATCAGCGCCCTGATCGTGGCTGAAGGTGGCAAGATCCAGCAGCTCGCGGAGGTGGAAGTGGCTTTCACCGCTGATTATCTCGACTATATGGCCGAGTGGGCGCGCCGCTACGAAGGCGAAATTATCCAGAGCGATCGCCCGGGCGAAAACATTCTGCTGTTCAAACGCGCCCTCGGCGTGACCACCGGCATTCTGCCGTGGAACTTCCCGTTCTTCCTGATCGCCCGCAAGCTGGGTCCGGCGCTGCTGACCGGTAACACCATCGTCATTAAACCGAGCGAATTCACGCCGAACAACGCCATTGCTTTTGCCAAAATCGTTGACGAGATTGGTCTGCCGAAGGGGGTCTTCAACCTGGTGCTGGGGCGCGGCGAAACTGTAGGTCAGGAGCTGGCGGGCAACCCAAAAGTGGCACTGGTCAGCATGACCGGCAGCGTGGGGGCGGGGGAGAAGATCATGGCCGCCGCCGCGAAGAACATTACCAAAGTGTGCCTGGAGCTGGGCGGTAAAGCCCCGGCCATCGTCATGGACGATGCGGATCTGGAGCTGGCGGTGAAAGCGATTGTTGACTCCCGCGTGATTAACACCGGGCAGGTCTGTAACTGCGCCGAGCGTGTGTATGTGCAGAAGGGCATTTACGACCGCTTTGTGAACCGTCTGGGCGAAGCGATGAAAGCGGTGCAGTTTGGCAATCCTGCCGAGCGCAATGATATTGCCATGGGGCCGCTGATCAACGCTGCGGCACTGGAGCGCGTGGAGCAGAAAGTGGCACTTGCCGTGCAGCAAGGGGCAAAAGTGGTCCTCGGTGGTAAAGCGGTGGAGGGGAAAGGGTATTTCTATCCGCCAACGCTGCTGCTGGATGTCCGCCAGGATATGACCATTATGCACGAAGAGACCTTCGGGCCGGTTCTGCCGGTGGTTGTTTTCGAGACGCTGGAAGAGGCATTGAAAATGGCCAACGACAGTGACTACGGTTTAACCTCTTCTCTCTACACGCAGGATCTGAACGTGGCGATGAAAGCCATTAAAGGGCTGAAGTTCGGCGAAACCTACATTAACCGCGAGAACTTTGAAGCGATGCAGGGCTTCCATGCGGGCTGGCGTAAATCCGGGATCGGTGGGGCGGACGGCAAACACGGTCTGCATGAGTATCTGCAAACGCAGGTGGTCTATTTGCAGTCATAAGATAAAAAAACCGGGCCAGTTATTGGCCCGGTATAATCACAGCATGACGATTAGAGGTAAACCAGCGTCATGGTTGCCTGACCTTCGAAAGGCGTGTCGTCGGTGATAGCCAGAGTGCTCGTACCCTGAATAACCAGGTTGGTCACGAAATTAAAGGTAGCGTTGGTGATTGCAATAGGTTCTATAGTCCCTGTGGTTGCAAATGAAGTGGTAGTAAACGTATCGCTACGAGGAGTGCTGCTTTTTATCCAAGTACTGGCAGACCAGTCTTTGTTTTGAACAATAGGGTCTACAGTATTGCCATTGGCGGTGACATCCGCCATCCACATACTGTAGTTACCGATATTTACACCGCCCGCGGTTTTGCCCACGCCATAGGT
This sequence comes from Leclercia sp. 1548, assembly GCF_050435045.1. Lineage (NCBI taxonomy): Bacteria > Pseudomonadati > Pseudomonadota > Gammaproteobacteria > Enterobacterales > Enterobacteriaceae > Leclercia > Leclercia sp. 1548. The sequence continues at coordinate 84,288 of NZ_JBNDJP010000007.1, forward strand.
ATAATAGGCGTCTGTCACGTTAGTGGTAGTATTAACATCTACAGGTAAACGTGCATTGCTGTCAGCATGGTTATCGGTAATGGTGAAACCGACTTTGGTTGCAGCAGTACAGGAGATATTTACCGGCAGCTGGTTTTGGCCGAGAACATTGTTTTTATCTGCAGATAAGGTGCCGAGATGAATAGTACCGTAATTAATAACGCCACCCTTATCCATTTCAACTGAGCAGGCAGAGTTAGTTAATAAGCCTTTTACTTTCAGTTCCGCAGTTTCACCGGCAAAAGCAGAAGTGGTGCAGAGCGCGATAGCCGTAGCCAGAATGACTTTTTTCATCCTTGAACCTTTTTTTAAGTGGATTGTGAAGTTCGAGCAGAGGGATCCACATGACCGGGACCTTACTCACCGGCTCAATATAATACGTATTTTGGCTTCGCGGTATATTTACAAAAAAAGAATGGATATTGTAGGAGAAATTATGATTCCGCTGGCATCTAAATTAGGCCTTGGCTATTTATATCATGAATAATTATAAGCTCGCAGGTGTATTTGCCGTCATAATAAAATCGCACCGGGCGAGAAAGGGTCCGGTGCGTTATAGAGCATGACGGTTAGAGGTAAACCAGCGTCATGGTTGCCTGACCGTCGAGAGGCGTGTCGTCAGTGATCGCCAGGGTTTTCGTATCGCGGATGACCAGATTGGTCACGAAATTAAAGGTCGCGGTAGTGATTGCAATAGGGGTTTTTGTTCCTGTGTCTGCAAATGACGTGGTAGCAAACGTATCGCTGCGAGGAACGGAGCCTTTTATCCAGTGGCCGTCAGTCCAGTCTTTGTTTTGAATAATAGGGTCTACAGTATTGCCATTGGCGGTGACATCCGTCATCCACATACTGTAGTTACCGATATTTACCTGGCCCGCGGTTTTGCCCACGCCATAGGTATAATATTTATCTGTCACGTTAGGGGTGGTCTTAACATCTACAGGTAACTGTGCATTGCTGTCGCTACGGTTATCGGTAATGGTGAAACCGACTTTGGTCGCAGCAGTACAGGTAATACTTACCGGGATCTGTTTTTGACCGATAGTATTGTTTGCATCAGCGGATAAACTACCGAGACGAATATTGCCGTAATCAATCACACCACCCTGACCCAATTCAGCCGAGCAGGATGAGTTAGTTAATGTACCTTGTACCTTCAGTACAGCCGTTTCACCCGCAAAAGCAGATGTGGTGCAGAGCGCGATAGCCGTAGCCAGAATAACTTTTTTCATTTTTTAATCCTTCCGTGATTTATTTAATTGCATTAAGCGGCAAAGCGAATTCCGTTAATGGGAGTGTTTGCCGGGTTGGATGCATAATAGTTATTTTTCTGGCTGAGATATAATTATAAAAAATGAATGGTTCATTTAGAATAATTATAGATATCGCTGGATATAAAGATTAAATGAATATTTTTACTCAAAAAAGGGTTTGTATTTTTATAGGCCGGGTAAAGCGTCGCCGCTACCCGGCAATACACCGGTAAAACAGGCTTACACCTTCGTCGCAATCCAGTTCATCATCAATTCCGGCCAGACGGCCACCGGTAATCCCTGGGCATCGCGAATACCAAAGCCGTGCTTTCCTCGCTCGAACAGGTGCATCTCAACGGGCACCCCCAGGCGGCGCAGGGCGCTGAACATCGCCAGGCTGTTCTCGACTTTTACCGCCGGATCGTCTGCGGCATGCAGCAGGAAGGTCGGCGGGGCGTCACGGGTGACGCGTTCCTCCAGCGAATAGCGACGGATCTCCTCTTCTGACGGCTTATCCCCCATCAGCTCATGGCGCGAGCCAGCGTGGTGGTGCTCGTCACGCATGGTGATCACCGGATAGACCAGCGCCATAAAGGCCGGACGGGCAGGGAGCGCGTCAATAGCGTCCAGCGGGGCATAGACCGCTTCATCATGTCGGGTGCCGAGGCTTGCCGCCACGTGTCCGCCCGCGGAGAAGCCCAGCACCCCAATGCGGGCCGGATCCAGCTTCCACTCTGTGGCACTGGCGCGGATCATGCGCATTGCGCGCTGAACATCAGCCAGCGGCGCGTCAGCTCCCTCTTCATGACCATCCCCCGGCATGCGGTAGGTCATCACAAACAGGGTATAGCCACGGGCATTAAAGAAAGAGGCCAGCGCGCTGCCCTCTTTATCCAGCACCACGCGGCGATAGGAGCCGCCAGGCGTGACCAGAATGCCGACCCCATTCGGTCGGCTGGGGGCATAAACGGTAATCGCGGGTGCGCGAACACCGGTGACGGCGCGATCGTAGTCAGAGGTGCCGGTATGGCGGGGTTCAGGGGTGAAAACGGCATCGCTGGTGCGTGCGCCCGGGGCTTCATTATCGGGCCAGAGGGTAAAGGTGGCCGAACGGCCGACGGCGTGCGCCATATTTTGTTCGAGTGTGTCGCGGCTGAGTGCTTCCATGATAACGCTCCCTCTCTGGAAAGCGTTTGTTATACCAGCGTTAACGAAATTAAAACCAGCAACGCCTCACAGGTTGCGGACAGCAGGGCTGTCCGCGGTGTGATTACAGGGCGGCGAACTTATCTAAAGTACGCACCAGCTGAGTGACAAAACCGTACTCGTTATCGTACCAGGCCACGGTTTTCACCAGTTGGACGTCGCCCGCGTCGGTGACTTCTGTCTGGGTGGCATCAAAGACGGAACCAAAGTGCGAGCCGATGATATCCGACGAGACAATCTCTTCATCGGTATAGCCAAATGACTCGTTGCCCTCGGTGGCCTTTTTCAGCGCCTGATGGATCTCATCCACGCTCACTTTCTTCTCCAGAATCGAGACCAGCTCGGTCACGGAGCCGGTTTTGACCGGCACACGCTGGGCATGGCCCTTCAGCTTGCCGCTCAGTTCGGGGATCACCAGCCCGATAGCCTTGGCTGCGCCGGTGGTGTGCGGGATGATGTTTTCCGCTGCGGCGCGTGAGGCGCGCAGATCTTTGCCGCGCGGGCCATCTACCAGCGCCTGGGTGCCGGTATAGGCGTGGATGGTGGTCATGGTGCCCGCCCGGATGCCAAAGGCATCGTGCAGTACCTTCGCCAGCGGCGCCAGGCAGTTAGTGGTGCAGGAGGCCACGGAAATAATGGTGTCACTGGCTTCGATGGTGTCGTCATTGACGTTAAAGACGATGGTTTTCATCTCGCCAGCAGGGGCGGAGATGAGCACTTTTTTCGCCCCGGCGTCCAGATGCGCCTGCGACTTCTCCTGAGAGGTGTAGAACCCGGTGCACTCCACCACCAGATCCACCCCGGCGGCTTTCCACGGGATCTGTTTTGCCTCTTTTTCGGCGTAGACCGAAATGGATTTCCCGTCGACGATCAGCGAATCTTCCGTAAAGTCCACGCTCCAGGGGAAGGGGCCATAGTTGGAGTCATGTTTTAACAGGTAGGCCAGCACTTTCGGTGACGTTAAATCGTTAATTGCCACCACGCTGTTACTGTCCTGGGTTTCCAGCAACCGACGAAGCACCAGTCGGCCAATACGACCAAATCCGTTAATGCCAATCTTACTCATGATGTTCTCCTGTGTGGTATACGGGACGTTAAACTCATCCAGGATTAGACCATGCAGCCCAGCGAGGCAATTGAAGATGGCTCATCTGCACGGAAGTTTTTGAAAAGTCGGGAACAAAATTTAATGAATTTTTAACTGAAGCTGGTTATTTTACCTTTTTATTCGTCTTCTATTCAGGAAAGACTATGCGCAATAAATACACCGGCCTGCAAATTACCATTCACTGGCTGGTTTTTCTGCTGGTGATCGTGGCCTACTGTGCCATGGAGTTTCGCGGCTTTTTCCCCCGCAGCGACCGCCCGCTGATCAACATGATCCATGTCTCCTGCGGTATTTCTATTCTGGTGTTGATGGTGGCGCGTCTGCTGGTGCGCCTTAAGTATCCTGCGCCGCCCATCGTGCCTAAGCCAAAACCGATGTATATCGGGTTATCCCATTTAGGTCACCTTGCTATCTATCTGCTGTTTATTGCCCTGCCGCTGATTGGTCTGGTGATGATGTATAACCGGGGCAGCACCTGGTTTGCCTTTGGCCTGGGGATGCCGCACGCCGCCGAGTCGAATTTTGACCTGGTGGATACGCTGAAAGCCTGGCACGTCACCCTGGCGAACCTCGGTTACTTTATCATCGGTATTCATGCTTTTGCCGCGCTGCTTCATCACTACTTCTGGAAGGACAACACGCTGTTGCGCATGATGCCGAAAAAGCGTTAAGGGCTGCCTGTGTCCCCTCAACGGCGTAAGGTGCTGTTAGCCACCGGCCTTGGCCATTTTGTCGAATGGTTCGATTTTGGGCTTTACGGTACGCTGGCAACCATCATCGGGATGCATTTTTTTCATACTGACAACCCGGCCTCGGCGCTGCTCGCATCCTTCGCGGTCTTTGCCGCCGGGTTTATGATACGCCCGCTCGGCGGGCTGTGGTTTGGCTCTCTCGGCGACAGGATCGGCCGACGCAAGGTGCTCTCCACCGTGATCCTGTGGACCTCCGGCGCGACTTTTATTATCGGGCTACTGCCCACCTATTCGCAGGTCGGGCTTCTCGCCACCGTTATGCTGGTGCTGGTGCGGATGATCCAGGGATTTGCCGCCGGGGGCGAAAGCCCTGGCGCCACCACCTTTCTGGCCGAATATGCCCCGGCCGCGCGCCGGGGCTACTTCACCTGCTGGATAGACAGCTTCGGCTTTATGGCGTTTGTCGCCGGGTCGGGTCTGGTACTGCTGTTGACCGCATGGCTGGGAGAGACGGCCATGAACGACTGGGGCTGGCGCATTCCGTTTCTGCTGGCCGGTCCGCTGGGCTGGATTGGCCTCTATCTGCGAAACCATCTTCAGGACTCCCCCGAATTTCAGGCACTGCTGAACAGCCGTCAAACGGAAGCTGCGCCACTGCGCCGGGCCGTCATCACCGGCAGGCGGGCGCTGGGCTTCTGCATCGGGTTTGTGGTGATCAAGGCGGTGATGCACTGGATGCTGCAAGCCTTCATTCCAGCCTACCTGGTGACGACGCTGCACTATCCGGCGTTGGATGCCTATACCATTACCACCCTCGGGCTGCTGTTCGTCGCCGTGCTGGTGCCTTTTATGGGCTATCTGTCGGACCGTATTGGCCGTAAGCCACTCATGCTGGCAGGCTGTCTCGGGTTGATCCTTTTCGCCTGGCCAGCCATGAAGCTACTGACAAGCGGGGAGGTATTCTCTGCGATGCTGGGGCTGGGGCTGCTGGGGTTATGCATTGCCGCCTTTGACGGGGCCAGCAACGCGGCGATGGCGGAGCTGTTTCCCACCCGCATCCGCTTTGGCGGCGTGGCGATTGCCTATAACCTTGCGGTAGCGTTCTTTGGCGGCGTGACGCCCTGGTCGCTGGCCTGGCTACTGACCGTCACCGGCAATCCACTTTCCCCGGCGCTGTACGTAATGATGGCGGCGCTGGTGACCCTCCTGACGGTGCTGCGGGCCAGAGAGACCGCAGGGCAGCGGCTGCGGACATAAAAAAGCCCGGCGGGGAAGGCCGGGCGAACAACAAACCACAACACATTTTACATCACTTAACCGCTGCTTACTTCAGGTCGCGACGCGCCATGGCATTGACCAGGTACGACTGACGCTGACTGAGCCTCACCTCACTGCTGGTGTCATTATTTCTGCTGAGCTGGAGTGCCGGGCCGCTATCCGGTGAACGGGTACGCTCTGCATCCGCCGGAATAATCCAGCCAACATCATCACTGGTGCGATGATTATTACGTGCGTTACGCACTCTTCTTCTCAAATGCAGCATATAACCTCCGTATAATTCATCGAACTACCCCGTTAATGATGCGGTATTTTTACCGCCCTCGCTGTCTCAACTTTATTGTCTGACAAAAGAAGCCAGACAGAGAATATATTATGAAAATTACTCCGCCGGTTTGCGACCGCCGCCCCGGCTATTTTGTCCGCCTTTTTTTCCGGCTTCAGAGGCACGTTGCGGGTCATTTTTAAAATTCCCGCCGCTGCTCTGTCCACCTTTGCGGCCCGCCTGGGATGCACGTTCCCGGTCTTCTGCGAAATTGCCGGAACCGCCTCGATGTTTAGTCATAACATGTCTCCAGTGTTTCGTTAAAAATATTCATTGAGAGGAAATTAACCTCTTCAAATATGTGCATAAATAAATGTAGACAGAACGGCAAAAAGTTCAATAAGCCATTTGGCGACTTTCTGTCTCCTGTCTGATTTAATTTTAGGCATTTGCGGTGGTTAAGGAGAATATATCCGCGCTAATAAATAAGTTAGCAAAAGTTACATGCGGTTCGAGTAAATTTAGCGGCAATTTTTACTGTGATGAAGATCGATAAAAATAACCCTTTTGCGCAAGATTAAGACAACTCTTAATAAGCCCGCCCGCCGGGAACCCGCCTAACGGCTCTGCTCCAGTTCTATCGCCGCTCTGACCTGCGATAACGCCTGGCGTAATGTTTCCATCGTCACTGACCCGAGGGCAATGCGGATCGCCTGCGGCACCGTACCGGAGGTCGAGAACGGCTCGGCGGTCGAAACGGAGATGTGGTTATCCATCAGCGCTTTCACCACCCGATCGGCTCTGGCGTCGTCCACCAGCGGCAGCCACGCAAAGTACGAGTCGGGATGGGTGATGCAGGGTAGATCCCCCAGCACAGCTTTCAGGATGGCCTGCCGTTGCCGGGCGTCGCGTCTTTTCAGCGTTTCAAACCGGGCCACGGTGCCGTCCTGGATCCAGTGACACACCATGGCGGTCATGACCGACGGGGTATTCCAGGTGGTGGCCCGGATAGCCCGCTCCAGCGCCGGGCGCAGATCGGGTGGGCAGATCACTGCACCGACCCGCAGACCGGTTGCGACATTTTTGGAAAAGCCGGTGACATATACCGTTCGTTCCGGGGCGAAGCTGGCGACGGGCGGCGGAGGGCGGCGGATCAGCCAGCCGTAAGCTGTGTCTTCGATGATCAGCAGATCGTGCTGGCGGGCAATGTCCGCCAGCGTCCTGCGCTGCTCGCGGCTCAGCACCCAGCCCAACGGGTTATGCAGGGTCGGCATGGTGTACACCGCCCGCACGTGGCGTCTCTGGCAGAGCTGGCGTAACGCCGCCAGATCCGGGCCATTTTCCGTGCAGGGAATGGCGAGCAGCTCCAGATGATATAGCGCCGCCAGCGCCTTAAAGCCCGGGTAGGTGAGGGCGTCTACTGCCACCACGTCGCCGGGCCGGAGCAGACCCATCACCGTTATGGTCAGGCCATGCTGGGCACCGTTTACGATCAGCACGTTGTCCCCGGTGGGTTGAAAATGCGCCCCCGCGAGGTGCGCGGCGATAATCTCCCGCTCGGTCTGCCTGCCGGCATGGGGCTGATAGCGCAGGTGCGATTCGATATCGCCCCCGGAGGCGACCTGCCTGAGCGCCTCCCGCAGCAGCTCCCCCTGGCCCGGCAGGGCGGGATAGTTGAAGTTCAGATCCAGTACATCGGTGGCGACCGCATGCTGATCGATCCCCTGGCCCGACGGCAACAGGATCTCCCTGACGAAGGTTCCGCGTCCTGTTTCGCCGCTGACCAACCCCATCTTCTCCAGTTCGGCATAGACCCGCGTCGCGGTGGCAAGAGAGATATGTTCCCGGGCGGCGAGCGTACGGTGGGTGGGCAGACGCGTGCCTGCCGGGATCTGTGCGGAGCGAATCAACCCGGCGTAGCGATCCACGATCCCTTTGTAGCGCGCTTTCATCAAATGTATCCATGACAATAATTTGATTGTATTGAATGGGCGAGATTACCATCCGCTCAACAGAGGCTCAAGATGGGAACGGTAATGGGTGTTGTGACAGATAAAACCTCGCTTTCAGGCTGGCTCAATGGCCTGCTGGGGGTCGTGATTTTCAGCGGTTCTTTGCCCGCTACGCGCCTTGCGGTGCAGGATTTTGATCCCTTTTTCCTGACCTTTGTCCGGGCTTCCCTGGCCGGGGTGCTGGCGCTCATCCTGATCCTCGGGTTACGAGAAAAACGCCCGCCAGCGGCCCGGATCGTGCCGCTGATGATGGTCTCGCTGGGCGTGGTGATCGGCTTTCCGCTCTTCACCGCCCTGGCATTGCAGCATGTCACCGCTGCCCACTCCATTGTGTTTCTCGGATTACTGCCGCTGATGACCGCCATTTTCGCGGTGCTGCGCGGCAAGGAACGTCCTGCCCGGGCTTTTTGGTTCTTCTCGATCATGGGCAGCCTGCTGGTGGCGGGGTTCGCTTTTTCGCAAGATGCCTCTTTTTCCCTGACGGGCGATCTGCTGATGCTCGCGGCGGTGATCGTCTGCGGCCTGGGCTATGCCGAAGGGGCCGCGCTTACCCGCGAGTCAGGCGGCTGGCAGGTGATCAGTTGGGCGCTGATCCTTGCGCTGCCTTTTATGGTGGTGGCCTCCGTGCTGATGATGCCTGTATCCTTCAGCGGCATTGGTTTTCCGGCCTGGGCCGCGCTCGGCTATGTGTCGCTCTTCAGCATGCTGATCGGGTTTATCTTCTGGTACAAAGGGCTGGCGCGGGGCGGGATCGCCGCCGTCGGGCAGCTGCAACTGCTGCAGCCGTTTCTGGGGCTGGGACTGTCCGCCACGTTGCTGCATGAGCGGGTCAGCCCACTTATGTTGTTTATCACTTTGGGTGTCATTCTGTGTGTTATTGCTTCGCGGAAATATGCCCGCTGAATGTTAAAAGGGAACCAAAATGTTTAACGGTCTGAGTGCATTTCCCCTGACGCCCCTGGTGCAGGGTGAACCCGATGAGAAAGCCTTTGGTGCGTTGATTGAGACGCTGGTGGCGGCAGGCGTGAATTCTGTCGGGGCGCTGGGTTCCACGGGGAGCTATGCCTATCTCACCCGGGAGCAGCGTTTTGCCGTCACAAAGCTGGCGGTGAGTGCCGCCGCGGGTGTGCCAGTGATGACCAGTATCGGCAGCGTCAACGCTGAGATGATCCTGCGGCTGGCTGAAGATGCGCAGAGCGCCGGGGTGAAGGGGCTTCTGCTGGCGCCGCTTTCCTATCAAAAACTGACGGCGGATGAAGTTTTTCGCCTGTACGAGCGCGTCGCAGGAGAAATCTCTGTCCCGCTCTGTATCTACGATAACCCGGCGACCAGCGGATTTGAATTCACCGATGAACTGCTGGTGGCGTTGTCGTTTCTGCGCAACATGGGTTCTATCAAACTTGGCGATCTGCCGGCCGATCTGGCTGGGGCGTCAGCCCGTGTGGCGAAGCTGAAAAGCCAGGTTGCGAAGGGCGTTACGATTGGCATCAGTGGGGATGCGCAGTCTGCGATGGGGTTGCTGGCGGGGTGTGACGTCTGGTACTCCGTGCTCGGTGGGCTGTTCCCGTACGACGCCCTGCGCCTTACACTGGCGGCCCTGCGGGGAGACGTTGACGAAACCCGGCAGCTCAACAGCGCGCTGGAGCCGCTATGGGTCTTCTTCCGTCGTCACGGCAGCCTGCGAACCATCGCGACGGTGGCGGAGCTGACGGGAAGGGTCGTCGCGCCTTGCCTGCCTTTCCCGTTACAAACGCTGACAGGGGACGAGCGCGATGCTCTGCAGGCGACGCTGGCGCAACTGCCTTTACGGGCTGAGGGTTAATCACGTCTGGACGGGCTGTTCAGTTCCTCCTCATACCAGCCTCTCCCTTGAGGGTCAGGGCGTTGTTCACGCAACGCCCTGAAATATTTACAAAATAAATATTCTTAACCACATTAATCACTTATAAGCGAAGCGGTTACGCAATAAACAGTCGCCGTCGCCCCGTGACTTGCCTGCGCTCCTCGCTAATACTACTGTATATAAAAACAGTATTCGAGGAACGAATCATGGTGTTTTACCAACTTGCAGCGCTGCGCGAGGTGATCGCGCTACCCCTTTTTGGCGAGGTCGTGCAGTGCGGCTTCCCCAGCCCGGCCCAGGACTACGTGGAACAACGTATCGACCTGAACAAATTGCTGATCCAGCACCCCAGCTCAACGTATTTCGTGAAAGCGGCCGGGGATTCGATGATTGATGCCGGGATTGGCGACGGCGATCTGCTGATCGTTGACAGCGCCAGAACGGCGCAACACGGAGATATTGTGATTGCGGCGGTGGAGGGCGAATTTACGGTAAAGCGCCTTCAGCTCAGACCCCGGGTGCAGCTTAATCCGATGAACAGCGCCTATTCGCCCATCCTCGTGAACAGCGAAGATTCACTCGATATCTTTGGCGTGGTGACCTATATCGTCAAATCGGCGGATTAACCGGCATACACCGGCGCTCGCTGACCGCAGATGGCTAATACTGGAGCCCTCATCCACCGATGCCCGGATGAGGGCAGGCAAGCCATTGCAATGGCCAATCCAGCAGGTTTAACGGTTATCCGACATACTGATCATGTTCCCGGCCATGTTATTGCAGGAGACCATCATCAGCGGCTTCCTCTCTGTGGCGGTAATGCTGGCAACATTACTGCTCTTAAGCTTTCACGAACCTGCGCATGCCGCGGACAAGATCGCTGTGGCCGCCGCTTTTTTGCAAAGTTCCACCCCCTCCGATCCCCTTGCGAACGCCCTGCAACGTTTTGCCCGGATCGCGTCTTATCAGGTGATGGTGCGTTCCGTCTCTTCGCAGGATGAAACCAAAGTCATTCGCTATAGCTACCGTAAACCGGGTTATGTACGGATGGATTTTTCCACGCCCCATGCCGGGGCTGTGCTCATCTATAACCCTTCGAATGGCAAAGTAACGCTGTGGCCCTTCGGCGCGGGGACATTTCCGGTGCTGAAACTGTCGCCCACGGATTCACTGATAACGGATGAAAATGGTCACCGGGTGGATCAATCCGACATTGGCGTGTTGCTGAATAACATTCGTCGTCTGCAACAGGGGGGCGCAACCCGGCTTCCGGGTGAAGAGATGATCGCCGGGAAACCGGCGGTGCATCTGTCGGTGGTTGGCGCAGAAGGCAAGACCGTCGATGCGGTGCATCGCTATGAGGTTTGGTTCGATAAGCAATCCGGCTTGCCCACTAAAGTGGTTAGCTACGGGCTGGATGGCAAATTACTGGAAACCGTGATGATGGAGGCCATGTCTGTCAACGTGCGTTTCCCGCCTGATTTTTTCGCACCCTGACGGAGACGAGCGCTATGGCTGACTATCAATTTTCCACCGTCTGGCGGGTTGAAGCGTCTGTCCAGGAAGTCTGGGAGATCCTCTCTCATCCTGATTTGTGGCCCGAATGGTGGGGAAGCCTGGTGCAGATTATCGAGTTAAGAAAAGGGGATGGGCGGGGGATTGGCGCCCTGCATCGTTATACCTGGAAGGGCGCACTCCCGTATCACATCACCTTTGATATTCATGTGTTAACAATTCAGCCTTTATGCCTGCTGGAAGGAGAAGCCAGCGGCGAGGTGGAAGGGCGGGGCGTGTGGTCTTTGTCTGCTCATGGTCGGGAGACGCTCGTCCGGTATGACTGGGATATCCGCACCAATACCCGCTGGATGAACCTCCTTGCGCCGCTGGCAGGCCCCGTTTTTCGCTGGAACCACCACAGGGTGATGCGCGACGGCGCAAAAGGGTTAGCCCGGCGATTAGGCAGGCGTGTCGAGGTGTATGTAGGGTAAAGCCCTGGGGCGATGGCTTTCAAAATCAACCCTGGCGGCTGTGCGGTAAAGACGGTCAGTGACGGCAAACTGTCGGGCGCTCGCCTTTGGCGCAATGTTGCGGTCAGGTGGCTGCCCGGCGCATGTTCCCAGCGGCCCCTTGATTTCTCTCTGAATTCATTGATACTGTATATATATACAGTTAAATGGATTTGATACTATGCCGTTCATCCCCATGCGCTTCACCGCGCCTGCTAAAGGGCGTAAATAACCATGTTTGCGCTTGTAGACGTGAATAGTTTTTATGCTTCCTGCGAAACTGTGTTTCGCCCGGACCTGAAGGGGCGCCCGGTAGTGGTGCTGTCGAATAACGATGGCTGTGTCATTGCCCGCAGCGCCGAAGCGAAAGGGCTGGTGACCATGGGGGCACCTTATTTCAAGCAGAAAGATATTTTTCGCCGCCACGGTATTGTGACCTTCAGCAGTAACTACGAACTCTACGCCGATATGAGTCACCGGGTAATGACCACCCTGGAGGAGCTAACCCCGCGGGTCGAGATCTACTCTATTGATGAGGCCTTTTGCGATCTCACCGGGGTCAGCAATTGTCTTAACCTTGAAGCTTTTGGCCGTGAAATCCGCCAGACGCTGCTGCAACGTACGCACCTGACCGTCGGGGTCGGCATTGCCCCTACTAAAACCCTCGCCAAATTAGCGAATTTCGCGGCAAAAAAATGGCAGCGGCAGACCGGCGGCGTGCTCGATTTATCCAGCGTCGAGCGGCAGCGTAAACTGATGGCAGCACTGCCTGTGGAAGAGGTGTGGGGCGTTGGGCGGCGGATAAGTAAAAAGCTCAATGCCATGGGAATTAACACCGTGCTGGATCTGGCAGATACCCACATTGCCGTTATCCGCAAACATTTCAGCGTGGTGCTGGAGCGCACCGTCCGGGAGCTGCGCGGCGAATCCTGCCTCGGGTTTGAAGAGTTTCCCGCGCACAAGCAGGAGATAATTTGCTCCCGCTCGTTCGGTGAGCGGGTCAGTGACTACGAGGCGATGCGCCAGGCCATCTGCAGCTATGCCGCCCGCGCGGCGGAGAAAATGCGCGCCGAGCACCAGTATTGTCGATTTATCTCCGTCTTTGTGAAGACCTCGCCCTTCGCGCTGAACGAGCCTTACTATGGCAATAGCGCTTCCGTTAAATTGCTGACGCCCACCGAAGACAGCCGGGATATTATTAACGCGGCGACACGCTGTCTGGACGCCATCTGGAGAGAAGGGCTACGTTATCAAAAAGCCGGGGTGATGCTGGGGGATTTTTTTAGCTCCGGCGTCGCGCAGCTCAATTTGTTTGATGAAAACCCTCCCCGGCGTAACAGCGCAGAATTAATGGCCGTCATCGACGACCTTAATAAAAAAGGGCGCGGAACGCTCTGGTTTGCGGGGCAGGGCATTGCACAGCAATGGCAAATGAAAAGAGAGATGCTATCGCCGCGCTATACAACGCGCTTTTCTGATTTACTGCGGGTAAGATAAATCTTTATCCCGAAAATAGTCTGGAGATAAAAAAATAATACAGGCGAAAAGTAAGTTTTTAAACGATATATCCCCGTTTGATGACTTATTCCTGTATGGTGGTGTTTCTACTCACCTGCCCGGAGGGGCTATTCCCAACCTAAAATTTGAGTGCCCGGTTTGCACAAGTAAACGATTTCGTTTTACCACGTTCAGCCCAACGCAAACCCACCCTCATGGTGCTGTTTGTTCCGTTTGCGGAACCCGACTCACTACCCACTCATGCGTGCCACTCCCGAAAAGGAGACGCTGGTTAAAACAGGTTGTATAAGTGTAAAGGGGGCCTGCTTTTGGCCTCCTTGTTTATTTTGCCGCTTCGCTTACTTCCGCTTTTATATTTATTAGGTATTAGCAAATGCCAGAAAATAATAGCGGTCAGTACCCTTGCTTTTATTTTTACGTCTCGCTGACTTTACTGATAAGTTCTGCACGTTGATTTTTCACATTGCCCACCGCCCGGGTAACGGCATGCCAGTGAAACTGGTCTGCGGGTACAGCACCCGTCTGCGCGATCGCTTCCGCTTCTTGTCCACTTACCGTCTCGCGCAGCCATTCCCGTGCCGCCTGTGGCGTTAACACCAGCGGGCACCGATCTTGAATATCCACCAGACCTTTATCCGCCGCAGCGGTCACAATCAGGAACCCCTCAGCTTCATCGCCACGCTCAAATGGCGTGCTGCCAATAGCGGCCATAAAAATGGGTTGTCCGTCTGCGCGATAGATAAAGTAAGGCTGCTTTTTATCCCCTTCCTTTTTCCACTCGAACCAGCCGTCGGCAAAGACAATCGCCCGACCATGATGCCACAGCGGTTTGAACATCCGGCTGGTGGCGGCGGTCTCCTGACGGGCATTGATCAGCGGCGGCTTATCCCACCAGCCCGGGGCGTAGCCCCAGAATACCGGGTCGAGATGCAACAGATCGTCGCGCTCGCTGAGCAACAACACTTTGGTGCCGGGGGCGACGTTATAGCGCCCGATCGGTTCCGGGTCGTAGGGAATATCGCAATCCGCTTCATCGGCGAGAAAGGCAAGGTACTCTTGCCGGGTCTGGGCCTGGGCAAAACGTCCACACATAGTTACCTCCAGGTGTTTACTTAAGTATAGGATACGAGGCATAGCGGAAGGAGAAGGGCGTGCCTTCGGCCGGGCTTGATTCGTGAGGGCAGGTATGACAGGAAAAATAATACTCACCATGCTGGCGTTCGCCGCCAACTCTGTCCTGTGCAGAGTGGCGCTGACCGGCAAACATATCGATCCGGCGACCTTCAGCGATGTACGGATCATCAGCGGCGCGCTGTTCCTGGTTATGCTGATGAGCCTCAGAAAAAAGCCTGCCTCAAAAATACACTATGACTGGCGGAGCGGCCTGGCGCTGGCGCTCTATGTGCTGGCGATGTCCTGGTCCTATCTGCAGATCGATACCGGAACGGGGGCGCTGTTACTGTTCGGAACGGTTCAGACGGCCATGGTCATCTATGGCTGGCGACAGGGAGAAAAAATCGGTGTGCTGAAGGGGGTGGGACTGCTGCTGGCGGTGGCAGGAACGGTGCTGCTACTGCTACCGGGCGCGCATGCCCCGGAACCGACCAGCGCGTTGATGATGATTGGCTCCGGGCTGGCCTGGGCCTACTACTCGGTGAAAGGGAAAAGCATGCCGGAGGCTATACCCGCGACGACGGGTAATTTTATTCTGGCCGTTCCCTTCACCCTGATCCTCTCGTTTTTGCCCGCTGCGGAAAGATTTGCCAGTGCGCAGGGGATGTTATTAGCGAGCCTGTCGGGGGCGGTGGCCTCAGGCGCGGCTTATGCCCTGTGGTACACCTTGCTGCCGAGGATGAAAGCCATGACAGCAAGCACGGTGCAACTGAGTGTGCCTTGCCTTGCCACCCTGGGAGGCGTGGTGCTGCTTGGCGAAACACTCAGCCTGCGCATGCTGCTGTCGATGTGTGCCGTGCTGCTCGGCATAACGATGGTTATCCGGGCGGGCCGCGCCTGAGTCGAACCGGTGACGTTATTTTCCTTTCCGTTGATGCTCGCTGATGGCCTGCGCCGCACAAATCAGCGCGAGATGGCTCAGGCCCTGGGGCATGTTGCCGACCCACTCGCCGGTTCGGGTATCAAACATTTCATTGAAGGTTTCAACATTGCCGCGGTGGCACAGGGTCTTCAGAATTTCATCCATGCTCTCTGCGGCCCTCTCCGGCTCGCCCATCGAGGCCCAGGCTTCTGCCAGCCAGAATGAACAGGCGATGAAGGTGCTCTCCTCCTGCTCAACGCCGCTGTATCGGTAGACCATCGCGCTGTTATGGCCCAGCTCGCGGTGGATAGCCTGATAGGTCAGCTTCATGCGTTTCGGATCCACTTTCATACCGTAACGAGAAACCAGGGCCAGCGAGGCGTCCAGCTGACCACCATCTCCCTCATAAAAACAGTAGGACTGATGGGTTTCCGACCAGCAGTGCTCTTCAACCCAGTCGCGGATCCGGTCCCGCTCGCGCGCCCAGCGTGCCTTCCAGGTCGGTTCGATATGACTGGCGTCCGCCAACACTACCGCGCAGTCCAGTGCCAGCCAGCAGGACATTTTGGAATGCGTGTAATGTTGTTCTTCCGGCAATTCCCAGATCCCCGAGTCTTTCATGCGCCAGCGGTCTGCACACTGATTGGCAAGGTGCCCAAGGAAGCGCGAAGTGCCCGTATCCAGAATATGACCCGCTTCGACAAAGAGTTTTGCCACGCCAAGCATATCGGCATACATGCTCAACTGGCGCTGGTTACGGGCGTTATTGCCGATGCGTACCGGCTGTGAATCCCGGTAGCCCTGGAGTTCCGCATACTGCTCCTCCGGGACCAGTTCGCCTTCGAGGGTGTAGCAGGCCTGCATATCCGGGCCATGTTTAATAATGGTTTTCGACAGCCAGGAAAACGCCGCTTTACACTCTTCGAGGGTGCCCAAAAAGGTAAAGGCTTTGATAATCAGGCAGGCATCTCTCACCCAGGCAAAGCGATAGTCGTAGTTTTTCTTGCCGCCGATCCCTTCCGGAAGAGAGGTGGTGGCCGCCGCCGCCAGCGCGCCGGTTGGCGAATACCAGAGGAACTTCAGCGCCAGCGCGGAACGAATCACGTGATCTTTATAGAGGCCATCATATTTGAGCCCCTTCACCCAGCCTTGCCAGGCGGTGTGGCTGGTTTCAATGCGGTTATCAATCGTTTCAATGTCCGGTACGGCCAGGGGTTCGCTCTGGGTCACGAGCAGCGCCACCACTTCCCGGCTACCCTTCTTTAGGGTGATCTCCGCTTCGATCTCCTCATCATCGGCACGAGTGATAACAACGTTTTCGCTGGTGTGCAGCATCGCCATCAGATCGCCGATATGATAAACGCTGCCCTTGAAGGTGTCTGACCGCCAGGGCGAGCGGGTTTCAATCATGGTGCCGAACCGCAAATGGAGCCGGAAAGGCACGGTGCCGCGAACGCCTTCCAGCCGTCGCGCCAGTTCACTCCAGGGCAGGCGTCCCGCCAGGGTGCTGTTAATCGATTCGGTTAACAGTACCGTGCCGTCATCTGTCTCAAAGCGGGTTTCCAGTATGTTGCTGTCCTCGCGGTAGGCGCGCGAGACGGTATAGTCGACGGCGGGTGTCAGGCTGAAAAAACCACCGATCTTCGGATCTAGCAGCCGATCAAATAGGGGCGGGGAGTCGAGATTGGGCGCGCTCCACCAGTCGATGGAACCATCCGGGGCAATGAGTGCAACGGAACGGCCCTCACCGATCGCCGCATAATCTCCCAGACCAATGAACCCTTCCTCGCGTAAAGGCATCGTGTATTTAGCATTTTTCAAATGAGTCCTCCCTTTAGTCTGGCGCAGCAGGCCGCGTTAACATCACGTTGTGGTCGTGCACATAAAGCCTGGCATAACGTGACGGATATCGCGCTTTCAGGAGGCGTATTTGAGAATTCATCCCGCTAACAGGCGGGGGGGCTGGCAGGGGAGAGAGTGAGGAAGACAGCATATACCCTGGGCCTGGCTGTACTATGCCAGAAGCGATCCTTCGCACTATTCGCGCCATGCTGCCTGCCGTTGGTGCGGGTCACAGAGGCTTGCGACCCACAAACAACCTGTTTACATCTTCATCTGCTCAGCAGACTTCAGGTGCTGCTCAACGACCGGGGTATGCGCGTCGGCCAGAGCCTTCACATCAGGATCTTTGATGTTTTTGGCATCACTTTGCAGTTTAGACAGGACCATCTTGTGATCTTTGGTACCGGCGTTTTCCATATACATTTTGTCGAATGCGGCGCCGCTCTCTTTTTCCAGCTTGTCGGCCATGGCCTTGTGTTGAGCGTCTGGCTCAGTCGGCAGTGTCACGTCCTTCTGTTTGGCGACCGTCTGGACTTTGGTCAGGGCATCACCATGGTCATCGACCATCTTTTGCGCAAAGGCTTTGACTTCACTGCTTTCGGCCTTGTTCAGCGCGATTTTGGCAGCGGCAATTTCATTGATATTAGCCTGGGCCATGTCCTTTAACGCTTTTTCGTCGCCGGAGCTGAGCTTCGCCATCGATCCGGTCGAACTGGTCTGGGCTGACGTATCACTCTGCGCGGCGCTGGTGCTCTGGGCTTGCACAGCGGCAGTGCTGAACATCGCTGCGACTGCTGATGCAATCAGCACGACTTTCAAGTTGTTACGCTTTTGCATGTTGTTCTCCTGATGGTCATGGGTAGGGTTGGTGCCAGGTCATTAACCGTGCATATCCTTCTGACTAAATTACAACTGCACTGGTCAGTATAGTGGAACGACAGGTTACGACAGCAGATTAAGCTATTGTCCTAAAGGAAGGGCGGCAGAAAATGGCGGAAGTAAGAAGGGGCGAGTGGATTTTGAACGCCTGAAGATATCTACGTACGGCGTGCCTGACGCCTTGCAATTGCCTTGCCCTATACGCCTCCCTAAAACATCTCGCTATCCCGCTCTGCGACGGGTTTTTGCATGACGTAAATGGGAATTGTAAAGATTCCCATTTTCTTTGTAAGGTTGTTTGAGTTTAACCTCTTTTATGCCTAAACTTATTTTACACCGAAAAATTACAAAACACGTATATGTGCCGTATGGAATGCCGGCATAACAACACAACAGCAATGAAAGAGGGGTTTATGGAGTGGAAAATAGTCGAAATTGTTGCCAGCCCTGACTCGGGGACGATTTTTGGCAAAGTAGAAACACCCTATGGGCTGAATTATATCCTGTGGTTCAAGGGGGGTTATTACGTGCGGCCAGGGGAAGTCGTCACGATGACTGAAACAGGCATGCTGATTAATCATCGCCGACAACGCGTCTGGATAGCACAGGCAATGCTTTATTAATCAATACGTTGGTTAGGTTTTCGGATGAAAAATGAGTGCCCTGGAAATCGCCGTGATGGGAGCCAGAGATGCGATCGTGAATTACCGTGCCAGTTTAAACATTGTCCCTTTGGGCTTACGTACTCTCCGCCAGAAAGTTATTACACATCAGAAATTAACTTTCATGAACAAAAATTCTATTAACTGCAGACCCGCGGCACAGCATCAGGGGTAATTTGATACTGGCGCGCCATGTCTATCATGGGTGGTCGTCCGCCCATGGCATGAATGATCAGCTGCCCTCTGGCCTGAATGAGACGTCCGCCTCACGCTGCCGATGAAAACATCATCAATAACGCCAGCAGATAACTGTCGCAGCAGCGTCCTGCGCCTGCTCAACGTCATTTTGCGAGAAATGTCCGTTCTTTGCTCAGAGTAGCGCTTGCGCTTTATGAGTCTATCCGCGTTGAACCGACAGCGGACATTGCCAATATTCACTTTTGTCAGAAAATGGCTGACACCCACATATTGACATATTTAAATATGTTGATACCGTAAAGTCACTGCAAAATTCTCACGAGATGTACCTATGAATGTATCTGCGATACTTAAAGCTATATCCAACGATGCCCGACGGCAGATCCTTGGCTGGCTCAAGCATCCACTTGAGCACTTCACACCTGTCACCCAGGCCGATGTGGATCTGGTAACAACAGGTGTATGTGTAAGTCAGATAACCAAAAAACTGGATATGACTCAGTCAACCGCGTCGATTTATCTCAATACGTTGCAAAAAGCCGATCTGGTAATCGCTACCCGTATTGGCAAATGGACGTACTACCGTAGAAATGAGGCGGTTATCAAACAGTTTGCCCGATACATTTCCCACGATCTTTAATTTACCCAAACATATTGATAATTCGCGATATGTAGATGTTTAATTTAGCAAGGCAATTATGATTATGCGTAAACTTAACTCCCCTCTGGCCTTCCGGCACGGCATTGAGATCCCTAATCGTGTGATGATGGCCCCCATGACATCAAAAGCGGCATCCTGGGAAGGACACATTGTTGATGAGGATCTGGCGTTCTTTGGCCATCGTTCTAAAGCCGCCTCCATTCTGGTGACGGGGGCGACAGCAGTGAGCAAGTACGGTGAAAAATTTTCGTTTCAGATGTCCATCTATGACGACAGTTTTATACCGGGGATGCGTCAACTTGCCGAGCGGATGAAGCGGCACGGTAATAAAGCCCTGGTGCAAATCTATCACTCGGGTTTGCGTTCGGTTGTGTCGCTGGAAAAGCACGGCAGGGTATTCGGGCCGAGCAATGTTAAATTCGGTGAGATCCCTTATGAAATCACTGAGCTTACCGAAGATGAAGTCTGGGACGTGGTGCGCATGTTCGGTGATGCGACCAGGCGAGCATACCTTGCGGGCTTTGATGGCGTGGAGATTCACGGTGCTTACAGCCACCTTATTCAGCAGTTTTTCTCTCCTTATTCGAACAAACGGACTGATTTTTTCGGCGGAACACTGAAGAAGCGGATGAACTTTGCCCTGGCAATAGTGGATGAAGTGCAGAAAGTTGCCCGTGACTGCTGGGGTGATAACTATATCGTTGGATACCGGCTTACCGAAGAGAAACGGCATGCGAATGGTGACGGCTACGGCATCGAGGAGACGTTACAGCTGATTGATGCGCTTGCGGGTAAGGAGCTGGATTACATTCAGGCCTGTGATAACAGCTTCAATGAAGCGATATACAACACTATTAATGGGCGCACGGTTTTCATCACCGTGCCACACACGTTCTCAGCGTCCGACACCCAGAAAGAACTGGAACATGCTGATATGGTTTCCCTGGCACGGGCATGCCTTATCGAACCTGAGTTTGCCGACAAAATTAATGAAGGCCGGGAAAGCGAAATCATCACTGCTATCACATCTACCGCAATGGCGGAAAGCCTGCAGTGGCCGCATCGCATGATTGAATGGCTGCTTGATCCCAATGGTAGCGAAGAGGTGCCTGAAGGAATTGAGTACTTCGCGCCTCTCCTTGAAAGAGTTAAATTCTCGCATCCACAGGAGATGCAATCGTGAATGATCCATTATTCCACACCCTTTCATTAATGCGGGGACCAGAGCTTAAAAACCGACTGCTCCTCGCTCCGTTAACCAACCAGCAAAGTGAAGTTGACGGCACTGCATCACAGGCGGATTTTGACTGGATAGAACGTGTTGCACGCGGCGGCTATAGCATGATTATGGCATGTGCAGCCAATGTTCAGGAAAACGGGAAAACGTTCAAAAACCAGCTGGGGATCTGGAATGACGATCAGTTGCCGGGTCTTCGCCGGATGGCTGATATTATCCGTAAGCAAGGTGCCGTCTCCTCCATTCAGCTGCATCACGGTGGTTTCCGGGCGGGGTTTAACCTTAAGGGAGGAAGAAGCGTTGGCCCTTCGGATAACTTCACTTATAACGCCCGCGGCCTTACCCGGGCAGAGGTACATCAGCTGCGTGATGATTTTATCGCTGCAGCATGCCGGGCCAAAAAAGCAGGGTTCGACGGAGCGGAAGTTCACGGCGCGTTTGGCTGGATTCTGAGTCAGTTTCTCTCTTTCACCCTTAATCCACGCACGGATGAATACGGCGGGAGCCGTGAAAACCGGGCCCGGCTTATTTTTGAGATCATCGAGGGCATCCGCAGGGAATGCGGCCAGGATTTTCAGATCGGACTCAGACTGTCGTTCGAACGTTATGGGATGGACTTTGAAGATATCCTCTTCGTCGCCAGAAAGTGTCTGGCAGAAGAGCTGATTGATTATCTCGACCTTGCGCCATGGGATGTGAGATTAACCCTGGAGAGCGGCGCTTATGCCGGAAAACGGGCGATAGATGTATTTGCAGGCCTGCCCCGCGGCAGGGTGAAGCTGGGCGCATCGGGAAAGCTGATGAGCGCGAATGATGCCAGAGGGGTTCTGGAGGCAGGGCTTGATTTCGTTATGATTGGACGGGCCGCTATCCTGGAAACAGATTTTCCCGAAAAGGTCAAAAACGACCCCCATCATACTTCGCCATCCCTTCCGGTTACCGAAGCGTATCTCAGGCAAAATGGACTCAGTAATGATTTTATAAATTACATGCGCCACTGGGATAGTTTTGTGAGTGGGTAAAAAGAATAAAACAGCAGCAGTTGGGGCTGCTGCTGTTTTGAAACGCGTTACACATTACCCGAGGCCGGAACTGAACGGCCTTTTTTATCAGCCCTGAAACACGCTTTCTGCGGTCCAGTCGCTGACAGGCTGCGCGTACAGCTCCCAGAATGCCTGCGCAATGCCGGCAGCTTCAGCCGATTCTGGCTGAACCAGTGTGGCAACGGTAACTGTTCCCACGTGTACACCGACAGCACGGGCCGGTTCAAAGAGACCCAGTGCCAGTGCACGGGTACCGGCTTTACCGACGCTGACTGAAATGAAGTCAGGGTTTGGGTAGATTCCCCAGCCACCGCCAGTGATCAGAATGGTACCGGTCGTGCGCGCTGCCATTACATTCAGTGCGGCCTGTGACGCCGTCATTGCGCCGCCGATATTTACGGCAAGATCCATGTTGAAGGTGTCTGCGGCCTGCTGCTGCAGAGTGGCCTGATGCAGACGGGCAGCGTTGTAATGCAGCACATCCAGACCGTCAAAATCAGCTTCGGTGCCACGGACCAGTGCGGTCACTGCTTCAGGGTTAGCCGCATCAACCGTACGGCCAACAGCTTCATAGCCTTTATCAGTCAGGCGTTTAACCAGTTCGTTGACGCGTGCTTCATTGCGGGCTGCCAGTACAACGCGGAAACCTTCACGGGCAAAGCGCTCTGCGGTTGCAAAGCCAATACCCGGACCGATACCAATGCTGAGGAAAGTTTTCATAATCTGCTCCTGTTTTGTCAGTCCGGGTACGATATCATCTGCAAAATTTATGATAATCACCACTAGAAGAATATTAGTCATGCAAAAAACGCAGGAATACAGTGAAGGACTGAAAACTGAAGAACTGACGGCTTTCGTAGCCGTTGTGGAAAACAATGGTTTCTCAGGCGCTTCGCGTGTCCTGGGGCGAGACGCCACCGTTATTTCCCGCCGCATTCAGCAGTTGGAAACGCAGCTGGGCATCCGGCTGCTCGCGCGTTCTACCCGCCACGTTACGCTGACAGAAGCCGGTGAACTGTTCTACGGCCGTGTCCGTAGGCTGCTTGATGAAATGCGCAGCGCGCGTCTGGAAGTCAGCGAGTTTGCGGCGGCACCCAAAGGGCTACTGAGGATCTCTTTACCGGTGACATACGGGCGTCGCTGGATCGTACCGGCTATCCGGGATTTTATCTCCGCCTGTCCGGGTATAAGGCTGGATGTCCGGTTTACCGATCGCATGACAGACCTGGTCGCTGAGAATATTGATATGGCCGTCCGGGTAGGCACGCTGACCGACAGCGCGCTGATATCCCGTACGATTATCAAATTTGGTTATCAACTGGTTGCCTCGCCGGAATATCTCAGGCAAAAAACCGCTCCCTTACGGCCACAGGATCTGAGTTCTCACAGCTGTCTGAAGTTTATCAGCAGCGCCGCTAAGCCTCACTGGGTGCTGACGAACGGATCAGCAAACGTCACCGTCAGGCCGGATGGCCCCCTACAGTCGGATAATTCAGAAGCGCTGTTACAGGCGGCGCTGGATGGAATAGGTATCGCCCTTGTGCCGGAATGGCTGGCGGCTGCGGAACTGCGTGATGGGAAACTACAGCATGTCCTTCCTGACTGGCAGGGGAATCAGAAAGGGGGAGTTTATGCCCTTATGCCTCCAGGTAGATTAATCCCGGCCAAAACGCGCGTTTTTCTGGATCATATTATCAACCATATACGGAAGCAGTAACTGCCCATTGCCATGCAATGCCTCTCTTTTTGAGGAGAAAGACGACTCAACGACCCAGCCAAAAAATATCTTCTATACTTTCTTACGTTTAATGCATGTTGCAGCTGTGAATTGTCTCAGGCTGGCTATCTGTCCGCGCTTGCTG
This sequence comes from Leclercia sp. 1548, assembly GCF_050435045.1. Taxonomy (NCBI): domain Bacteria; kingdom Pseudomonadati; phylum Pseudomonadota; class Gammaproteobacteria; order Enterobacterales; family Enterobacteriaceae; genus Leclercia; species Leclercia sp. 1548. The sequence goes on from NZ_JBNDJP010000007.1 coordinate 107,927, forward strand.
GACGCGCATAAACGCCATCCTGATGGCTTTTTCATCTTTCTTTTTTTGATAGGGGACTTCCTGGTATGTTGCATTCTCATCCCTCACGGGCTGGCACGCTATTGCTGCTGCTTGCTGCCGTGATTGGCTTCGCGGTAGCGTTATACGCCTGGCTGACGCCGCTTACGGGTGTCACGGGTACCATTGGTGCGTTGGGCGTTGCCATTGCCTGCGCGGTACTGGCGATACTGACCTTTATGCTACGTGCCGCATCTGGCCGTGGCGCGCGCATCTTCTTAATTATTGTCACCCTTGTGGCACTGGCGGGTATTGGTTTTGCAGCCGCGCTGCTGCACCAGTACATCATTACTGCAGCCATGGTGGTCGGCCTGATTGGTCTGATTATGCTGAGCAGCAATTCCGTTCACCACAATCCCCGCGTCAGAGCCTGAGGAGCCCCACCCGTGCATAACGATAAACACAACCCATTAATGAAAGTCAGCCTGACGGCACTGGCATTGCTGGTCACTCCGCTTACCCTGCAGGCGCAGGATAAAGCCGCGGAGGCCTCTCAGGGGACGCAGGAAGAACTCAATGTGGATGCGGCCGATCATCAGGCGCCGGGCACCACAAAAACCACGGATGAAGCCTCAACCGATAACAGCAGCGGCCAGAAAGTCGCATCTGCCAGCCAGCCGGCGACGCCGCTGGTGCCTTCTGCTGCCACCTGGGACAGCTTCCACGGACAACTTAACGCACAGAAATACAGCCCGCTGAAGCAGATCACCGCCGAGAACGTGGGCAAATTAAAAAAAGTCTGGGAGTTTCACACGGGTGATGTCTCGGATGGTAAAGGCGACACCCCGGCAACCGTCTGGTCCGCGACACCGATTTTTGCTAACGAGACGATTTATATCGGCACGCCTTTCGATCGCCTGATTGCGCTGGATCCGGGAACGGGTAAAGAGAAGTGGCACTATGACACGAAATCTTCGCGAAAAGCCCTCACGCAGCCAGTGCTGAAAAACCGTGGCGTCTCCTACTGGCAGGCAAAAAATCCGGTGGCCGGAGAAGCCTGTCAGAAAATCGTTTATATGGGCACCGTTGATGGCAAGCTCTATGCGCTGGATGCCGATTCAGGAAAGCCATGTGGCAACTTTGCGGACAAGGGCGTCCTGGATATCAATCAGTGGAACACGCTTAACGCCAAATATCCGCTGTCCATTCTTCAGCCGCCAACGGTAGTCGGGAACCATCTGCTGGTGGGCTGGGCCGGTAAGGACTGGGCCTATGCTGAAGCGCCTCCGGGCACCGTATTTTCCATCAATGCACAGACCGGCGAACGTGAATGGGCTTTCGAAGCGATCCCAGCTGACATCCGCAAACGCACCGGGACAGCCAACGTCTGGACGCATATGTCTGCCGACGAGGCGAATGGCCTGGTCTATCTGCCGGTCTCATCGCCATCTCCGAACTACTGGGGCGGCAATCGTGTAGAGGAGATCCCGCTTGGCACCTCGACAACGGCGCTGGATATCAATACCGGTAAAGTGGTCTGGTCTCGCCAGTGGGTGCATCACGACGTGTGGGATTACGATATCAACTCCGCCCCAACGCTGATGGATATCACCGTAAACGGCAAACAGATCCCGGCCCTGATTCAGGCCACCAAGCAGGGCTTCCTGTTTGTGGTTAACCGCCTGACGGGGGAGGATGTCTGGCCTATCGAAGAGCGTCCGGTACCGCAGGGTGACGGTTCGGTACAGGGGGAAGTGCTTTCGCCAACCCAGCCATTCCCGACCAAACCCGCGCCGCTGCTCGATCAGTCGAAAAAACCAGAGATCTGGAAGCTGGCCGATATGGTCGGTGCCGGGCAGTGCTCCCGCCTGTGGGATAACCTGACCTATGAGGGAATGTACACGCCGCCGACCACCAAAGGCGAGGGTGCGCTGACCTACCCGGACAGCGCCGGTGGCGTGCAGTGGGGCGGTGTAGCCTTTGATCCCAATAAACAGATCGCTATCGTCAACACCTCGCATATCGTGCAGTACGTGAAGCTCTACAGCCGTGAAGATTACGATAAAGCCGATAAAAGCGCTGGCAACGAGAGCGGCTTTGCGCCTCAGGAAGGTGCGCCTTACGGCCTGCGCCTGATGGTCGCCAATAACTGGCTGGGTATGCCGTGCTGGAAGCCGCCGTTTGGTGAAATCGTGGCGCTGGATATGCATACGGGAGATGTGAAGTGGCGTCGTCCGGTTGGCGCATCGCAGCAGTACGGCTTCTTTATGCCGGAAAGCTGGGGTTCACCGACAATTGGTGGTCCGGCGGTGACGGCGGGCGGTGTGATCTTTATCGGTGCCTCCATGGATGCCAAAGTGCGCGCCTATTCCGTAGAGACTGGTGAAGAGCTTTGGTCCGATCAGGCTGAAGCCCCTGCGGTAGCGAATCCGTCGGTCTATGAATACAAAGGCCGCCAGTATGTCGCGTTCGTCGCAGGGGGGAACACTATCCTCAAGGATCAGGTGGGTGATCAGGTTGTGGTGTATGCGCTCCCTGAATAACCGATGATATAAAGCACCTGCGTTACCGGGATAAGGCGGTGAGCAGGTAAAAAGTGCAAAACAGCAGCTGATACAGCTGCTGTTTTGCTATAGGTTAACGCGGTTTATTTACAGGCCACCAGATCGGCCATTTGATTAGCATCAGGCAAGCCGATGATTTGTTGCAGGGTGCGCGCTTTATTCAGGTAATAAATAGCAGGTGTACCGCTGGCACCTAATTGCTCCATAAGCTGCTGATTGTGCTGTATCTGCTTAAAGACGTCAGGCGGGGTGTTGCCTTTCAGCGCCGGTTTGATTTTTCCGTCGCTACTCTCAAGGTCATACCACACTTTAGCCGGATCCTTCGCGGAGAGGACTGCCGCCGCATACTGCGCGCTGTCCGGGCGGATCACGCCAACCAGCAAGGTTTTGGTGCTGATGCTTTTATCTTTGATGAAAGGCTGGGCCTGGTGCCAGAACTTATTACAGTAAGGGCAGAAGGGATCGGCAAAGACAACCACCTGACATTTTGCCTCTGGGCTGCCTTCTGTAATTCCCGGCGCAGCGGTAAGCTGCTTCCACATCTCGCGACCAGCAGGAATATAAATCTCGTCATTAATGGTCTTCTCGCTGAGGTTATTTCCCTGCGCATCATACATATAGCCTGAGATAACATGCTTTTTATCCGGGGTGAGATAAAGCGTTACGCCCATGTCCTGATATTTACCCAGCCATCCTTCCACACCGCCGGGGGCGCTAAATGGCTTAATGATTTCAATGCCCTGTTTCTCCATTTGTTTAACCGGTTCGGGCAGGTCAGCGGTCTGCGCCTGCGTGGTGGCGCTCATCAGCAGCGTTAACAGTGACAGTATCTTCTTCATTATTTTTCCTCAGTGAAATCAGGCGACGGGGAGGCATTCGCCTTCGTCAGTGTGGTTAGCAGCGCATCTTTGCTCAGAAGAGAGGGCAGAACATGCCCCTGCGGCAGTGAAGGGCCAAATATAGCGTTAAAAGGAATGCCGCTGGCACCGTAGCGGCGCAGGAACTGTTCGATTTCAGCAGATGGCTGACTCCAGTTTCCCTGCAATAGCACAACGTCGTCGCGGTTTAAGGCGGCAATCACCTCAGGGCGATGAAGGACCAGGACCTCATTAACCCGGCAGTTCAGACACCAGTCGGCGGTAATATCAACCAGTACGCGTTTTTTCGCATCCAGCGCCTCGCTTAATGCCGCTTCACTGAGCGGCTGCCAGTTGAGGGGAGAGTCGTCCTTCCCCTGGGGCTGGGGAGCCAGGAAAGCATATAACCCGGCACCGAACAGCACGCCAAACGCCAGGCTGCGCAGGTTTTCCTGATGGTCCGGCATGGCTTTCGCGCAGCGGTACAGGAAAAACGCCACCATCAAACCCCCGCCAATCAGCACATAGCGGGCACCCCACGCGTTTACCAGCAGCGACATCAGCCAGAGACAGGAACCCAGCATAAGGAGCACCAGCACCAGACGCAGTTTTCCCATCCAGGGGCCGGGCTTCGGCAGCCAGCGTGCCACGCCCGGAACAAGGCTTATCGCCAGCCAGGGAAGGCTCATCCCGACACCCAGGACTAAAAAGATGAGCCACAGCTGATGCACGGGTGCCGCAAGCGCGAACGTCACGGCCGTGCCGAGGAAAGGTGCCGTGCAGGGTGTGGCAAGCAGGGTGGCAAATGCGCCTTCAAGAAAACTCCCGCCGATGCCGTTGCCACCGGCGGTTGCCAGCCGGGTGGACAAGCCGGAAGGCAGTCGGATCTCAAGCAGGCCCGCCAGGCTGAAACAAAAAATCCACGTCACCACAACCATGGCGGCAATGAACCAGGGGTTCTGGAACTGAAAGCCCCAGCCAATCCAGGCACCGGACAGACGCAGCCCGGTAACCACCGCCGCAAGCACCAGAAACGAGAATACTATCCCGGCCGCCGTTGCCAGAAAACGCAGCCGCGTCTGACGGCGGGTGCTCTCTGCCAGTGTCATCAGCGAAGCGAGTTTGATCCCGAGAACCGGCAGAACACAGGGCATCAGGTTAAGAACAAGACCACCCGCTAACGCCACGGCCAATATCTGCCACAGCGCCGTGGACGGGGTGATATCGACCGTGAGTTGCTGGCTCTGCGCGCCATTGCTGACCAGCAGAGAAAGCTGTTGCAACCGGAAGGCATCCAGCGGTTTTCCCTGCGTATCACTGACGCTAAACCGGGCGGTCAGCGTGTCACCGCGGATCTCCGCCTGCGGTGGCGACAGAGTCGCTCCCGTAGGGTTGTCAGTAAAAAGATCCGGCCGGGACCAGCCCTCCGGGGAGGTCAGTTTCACGGTCAGCGTATCATCGTCAGCGGTAACGGATTGAACCGCCACAGTGCCGCTTTCCGGGGGAACAGCGCGCATCGCGTTCTGCCAGGCGTCGGCAAAGTGGGCTGACGGACCGGATGCCAGGTTGATATCCAGCGGGAAAGTATTGACCACGCAGAGATTGCTGCAGAGCGAAAGCGTCAGTTTCCCGCGCAGTCGTTGCAGTTCCTGGGTGGTGACTTCCAGCGGAAACACCACGCGTCGGTCATAGCCGACTGAGGTGAAACCGGCGGAATCAAACCGGACGGGGCGGGGCCAGTGCCACTGCGTTTTTGCCTGCGACGCCCAGGCGATCGCGGGCCGGAATCCGCCGTCACCGGGGGTTCGCCAGTAAGTTTTCCACCCTTCATCAGGGGTGACGTCAAGCAGCAGGCGAACTTTCCCGTTCGCAGGCGCATCGTGCCAGACATGAACCTGTGCATGGGAATTGTCAGGCTTCATCGGCCAGCCCGGTACTGCAGCTGAGGCCGCAGACAGGCTGAATAACAGGAACCACAGGCTCCTGAAAAAGGCTTTCATATATTTTCTCCGTGAAAAATTAACTAAACAGGAACGTCCGGTTCAGTCATTCACGGAAAACGCAGTTTTTGAGGTGTATTCGAAGGAGCGGAGGACGAAAGAGGATCACCGGTCTCGGCAGGACGCTGATTTTGAGCAGCACCGCCAGCACCAGCACCAACAGACCAGTGAAAAGCAGAAGGTTATCAAAGTGGAGAGGCTGGGCAGCCAGAAGCGAGTGGGCGCTTAACTCACAGGGGGATATCCCCGGCGTTGCTTGCTCCTGCGTGCTGTTTTCAACCGTCAGGGAGAGCGCGGCAGCTTTGACCTGCATGTGATGCAGGATACTGGCCCGCTGGGTCAGACAAACCAGCATGACAAGACCGGCAACGAATAGCAGCGCCAAAGCGCTCAGTTGCCTGTTCTTATGGTGAGTCGAACCCGTCAGGATAGTCATGGGCAATGAGGATAGTGAGCGACCCGGCTCCGGGCAAGCGGCAATTTGTAAAGTAATGCCAACCAGAGCGGTTCGGCAGGTCGGTTTCCTTCCTCACTCAGGCGCTCTTTTACCCGCAGACTGGCGGAATAAAAAGCCGCTCATTATTGCTCGACGTAAATCAGTAAACCCAACGGGTGGCGTGGCACTCATTCTCTTAACCTGCAATGTCCGTCGTGAACGTTGACAGCGTGGCCGCCCTTGAAGGCCGCGTTGTGGCAGGGGGGTAAACAAAGAGGTTGAAACGAACCCGTTTCGTGATAAATCTGGAAAGATAATAAGACGAAAAGGAAGAAGAAAATGAAGATCAGACTTGCGGTACCTGAAGAGGCAGAGGAATGCTGGAATATCAGAAATCTTTCTATCCGGGAGGGGTGTAAACCCAGTTATAGCGCCAGGGTGCTTGAGGCCTGGACGCCTGACGCTATGCCTGAACATTACAGGGAGGTGATAAAGGAAAATCCTTTCTTTGTTGTCGAAAAACCGGGTGTCGGATTGGTCGCTACGGGATATCTGGATCTGGCCGCTGCAAGCGTAGAGGCGATTTTTACATTGCCGGACTATTTTGGTAAGGGTTTGGCCAGCCTGATTATTGAAACGATTAAAGACGAGGCAATGAAACGAGGACTGAAACAGTTAACCCTGTCCGCAACCCCTAACGCACAAACCTTTTATGAAAAGCACGGCTTTGTGTTTATCAAAGAAAGTACCTCGCCATCAAGACTTGCCCAAACAGATTTACGCTGCATGGATATGTCCATCCAACTCTGAACGCGCGTTTTCCACTTAATAAAGTTCGCAACGGGTATACGGCAGTTCCGGGCCTTGTAGATAATCCTGAGCTGCCTGTAATCCGGGTATGCAATTTGCGCTTGTCGCTCATAACCGATTAGATAACGACGTCGGTCTGCTGAGTGCCATCAGCGGGTGGCCGGTCCGATGAAGAGAATCAGCGCAAGTCTTTTGAAAAACAGGCGGCTTCTGGCCTGCCTGTGTAGGGGCCGTAATTCTCGATGCGGCGATAACCCTGTTTCTCATAGAAATTTACCGCCCGATGGTTGATGCATCGGGTTTCCAGTCTGAGTTCGCTATATCCCCTCTCTTTTGCAGAGGTTTCCAGAAAAGCGAGTAATGCTCCACCAATCCCCGGCACACTTCGGTCTGAAAACATTCTTTTAAGCTCGGCGATATTTTGCGTCAAGGGGCGTATCGCACCGCAGCCTATGGCTTCGCCATGGCTATTCTTTGCTAATACCCATAACGCGTTGGCATTATTCATTGCTTCAACGTTGAAATTGCTTTTGCCATTATCACCGGTAATCGCGGCAAGTTCCGCTGACAGCGTTTCTATTAAACGCTGGGATTCTGAAGAGAAGGGATCGGCTATTTCGACGGTTATCATGGTCATATCCTGCGAGGTGAGTTTGCTCAGCATAATGTATCCTGCTGGCTCAGACAAAAGGATATACCTCATCAGACGCGATTCCCGCCATAACAAATTATCACTGAAAAAGTTATCGAATGGCCTAAAATACCTGACTGACATGTAATTGATAGCCCGTGTTCCTGTTAACGCCATAAGGTCAGTCATGACATTAATGAGTCTGCCAGATGTTTATCGTTCAACAAATGCAAACACCCTCGCCATGTGGGAGGAAAATGCAGGGATCGGGGACGTCAGAAAAGAAAACTACTACGATCCGGTAAAATTCGCGCTTGCGACAGGTCTACAACCGCCCATATCCGCTCCTGTATCACGTCTCCTTGATGAACTGAAAAAACTCACAGGGGATGATCCCCTTGCCGATACCCTGCCAGCGCAGGGCTTCCATTTCACCTTCCTGCCCCTGACGCAGCCACTGTATAGGGTTGACGAGCCATTGCCTGCGAAAGTCGAGCAATTAAGCACGATCTGGGCTGAATATCAGGCGAAAAAGATTGTCATCAGAAACCTTCGCTTAGTGGCTTTACCCAGCCAGTTGTTGCTGGCGGGTATTCCTGATGAACCGGCGATAGCCATGCGCCAGTCCTTCTGCGAGAAGATTCTGGCGTCGTCCTGGAAAAATGAATTGCTGGTGCGTCATGCCAATAGTCCATTACCTGCACCGTTCTGGCACAGTACGCTTCTGCGTTACAACGCCGATTTTTTACCGGCAGAAGTGCGTCAGTTTTTTATAAAACGTCAGAATATCGATTTCGGGGATGTTGCCGGGGAATTAACGTTAGCGAAAATTAACTACAACTGGACAAAATGTTATCCACCAGCGCGTTAATTCACGGGATGTCCGCTTCGTGACAGAAGCGGACATCCCCTGTTCAGTTAATAGTCAATTCCGCACAGCCCGCTCGCCTGCCATGGACGGTGCGTCATTGTGTGTCTTAAATTAACGGCCACAGCAGCGCGGACAGGGTTGCCAGCCCTCCCAGCACCACCAGAAATACCGTCACGCCACGCAGTTGCGCCAGCGCAGCGCGGGTATAAATCAGGTACGCGGGGATCAGGAACAGGATCACCGCGATCAGTGGTCCGCAAAAGGTTTCAATCAGGTTAATCACGTCCGGGTTTGCGTAAACGATGCCAAAGGTCAGCAGGAAAAGCACCAGCGAGGCCACGCGCTTGCTGGTGGCGGCCTTTTTACCCGATACGCTGGCCGCCAACTGACCGAATGTCTCCGCAACCGAAAGACCGACCCCCAGGAAGGATTTGGTCATGCCGATGATGGCGATGAACGGGGCCAGGTAATAAATCAGGCTGAAATCGCCGTTTCCCTTCATGACAGACAGCACGTTCAGGTTCTGCGCTTTCGCCTGCACAAAGCTGTCGTGGGGGATGCTCAGCACGCAACTCAGCACAAAGAAGATGATGCTGGTGAAGATAGCCACATAGGCCACGCGGATCACGAACAAGGCCTTGCTCTCGCCCTCGGCTCTCTTCTCCCGGTAGTAAGAGGTAAGGGGGGATACCATCGGGGCACAGCAGAACGAAAAGGTGATCAGCGGCAGCGTCAGCCAGATGCCCTTCATTGTTGTAGAAAGCGGGGTGCTCTTCACCTCAGTAATCGCACTGGTAAAATTCGACAGATGCCAGTCCGGAATGAGTGAAACGCCGATCAGCAGCACTGACGCGGCAAACGGCAGCGCCAGCGCACTCATGGTGGCCACTACCTTATCGCGTCCCTTGCTCAGCACTACATAAAGCGCGGCCACCACAATAAACGACAGGGGGCCACGGCTGATGCCGGTGATGTGCAGGTGTTCTGTCAGGAAATTATCCATCGCGTTAACCAGCGCGACCCCGTACACCAGGGTTACCGGGAAAAAGGTGACGCAGTAGAACAGGGTCATCAGCTTTTCGCCGCGTCCGCTGAAGAAAGAGCCGAAGATCGGCAGCGTACCCGTTGCTGTCTCTTCCTCCCGCATGTACACCCGGCACAGGAGCAGATGCGGCAGCAGGGACAATGGCAGGCCCAGCAGCAGCATGATCAGAAAGATGACCGGGCCACGGGTGCCGATTTCAACGGGGAGAAACAGCGTTCCCGCCCCAACCGCCGTGCCATACAGGCCCAGCGCCCAGATATTGTCCTGCCAGCGCCAGCTGTGGCGCGTTGTGATGTTGCCAGTGGTGATTGAAGCTGTATTCATAGTGGTTTACCGCGTGTTGTTAATGAGAGGCTACGACGACTTTGTTTGATGCTTTGTCTTTTAGCAGTAGTAGTAGCACCGCCAGCGCAGTCGGCAGCACCCAGCCCAGCGAGACGCTGGTGAGCGGGAGTTTATCCAGGAGAGTGACAGAGAAGCCCAGGGGGTTCAGTACCGCGGTGTAGGTGCTGAATACAATGCTCACCCATACCGGCAGGGCGATCGCATGCGTCGGCCAGCGCAGGATAGACAGCAGAATCAGCGTGGTGCAAGCCGGGCAGATAACGGACAGGGCTGGAACGGAAACCCCGATCAGGCGGGTCAGGCCGATGTTGGCTATCAGGAACGAGGCAACCACAACCAACGGCAGCAGGATTTTGTAACTGATGCCGGACATCTGGCTGAACAGGGTCGCCGTGGCCGAGGTCAGGCCGACCGCTGTGACGGTACAGGCCAGATAAATCAGCACGGCCATGAAGAGGGTCCCGGCCATACCCATGTTTTCAACAATGAACGCCCGCAGGATCTGCGCCCCGTTCTGGAAATCACCGGTCTGACCGAAGCCCGCGCCGATCTTCATCAGGCACAGGTAGATGGCCACCAGCCCGATACCGGCAAAGAGCACGGAGGTTTTGGCGTAGTGCTTGATCTGCTCGCGGTCAGTCACGCCTTTACCTTTCATGCTGTTGATGACGATCATGCCGAAGGTCAGTGCGGAGAGCGTGTCCATGGTCAGGTAGCCATTCATAAAGCCGTCAGAGAAGGTTTTCAGGGACTCGCCGGAGGAGATTGCCCCCAGCGGCGCGACCTGTGAACGGATGGCGTAAAACGCCAGGCACAGCAGACACAGGAGCTTAAGCGGGGCCAGCACATAGCCGATGGTTTTCAGCAGGCGGCCCGGGTAGAGGCCAAGAACCCACACGACCGCAAAGAAGATGCCACTGTAGATGCTCAGGTGCAGCGGAGTATCGTCCAGGAAGTTCACCACGCCCATTTCATAGGAGACCGACGCGGTGCGGGGACTGGCGAAAAACACGCCGAGGAATAAATAAAAACTGGATGCCAGCACCGCGCCCCAGAATTTACCCATTGGCGCGCAAACGGCCAGCGGATCACCTTTCTTTTCGGCGAGCACAATAACGGCCAGCATTGGCAAAACAACGCCCGAAATATTGAACCCGATCGAAGAAATTAAATAATATTCGCCAGTCATCTTGCCAACGATGGGTGGATAGATGATGTTACCTGCACCGAGGAACAGTGCCAGAGTCATGAAGCCCAGAGTTATCACGTCGCGGGTGGGAAGGATTTGCTTTCGCATACCGTGAACCTTGTCAGTATGCCTGTGTGCAATTATCGTTATTTATAGATGTTGCTTTAACAGGCGGTTAATAAGGAAAGGCATTTGTTAAATTAATGAACAAATAACGCCTGACTTTCCCTGCCTGCACGCTTGTTAATTAAGAAATAAATACCTTACTAATTAATTACCATAAGCAATCAGTTTACTGAAGGTTCGACTTATTCGATGATTTTATAGCGTTATTCAATGCCCATGCTTATACATTATTAAAAAACCATACTTAAAACATTTCTATAACCCCAGTGTGTCAATTAGTCCCGGTATATCGCGTTTAATTTATTCAACCTGACATCAACGGCGCGCTTGCTGGAACCCATGGTTGCCATAGAGGTGAGGGATTGTCGAACCAGACATCATGCTTTCCGGGCATTAACCTCTGGTTCGCACAGACCAGGACGGGTTATCGCTGTTGTAGCCAGTTCTTAATGCCGTCGGATGCAGAGTTAACTGCGCCAGCGAGATAGCCTGAAAACTGGGGTGACCATTCACTGGCAATCCCGGTTATTTTTTCTGCCCACGCGTCGTGAGCAGGGATTTGCTCAGGCAGCGCGTGTCCCACTTCCTGAAGCAGATCATATTCTGTGGCCGTAAACGGGTCGGCTGCCCAGTCTTTCAGAAACTCCGCTTCAGGTTCGGCTGCATCAGGACCAAACAGGCGCGCAAGCTGTTCCCGACAAAACTGCTTCAGCAGGTCTTCGCTGACCGTCCATCTCGATTTAGCCGGTACGCCGATAAAGCCAAAGAGTACCGTTTTTCCTGAGTCAGGCTCGGAGACATCGTGAATTTCGACCATCGGGCCTGTCTGACTGCTGGCATCGCCGGAAAGCCGCTGTGCTTGCAAAAAATCGGTGTTGTAAACCGCGACATACTTCGCATGGGGGGCCATCCATGTCGGAATTATTCGCCAGTGTGAAAGCAGCGCCTCAGGCAGCGCCGGGCTAAACGCAATATTTGCAGCCAGTGCAGGCGGCAGGGCGAGAAAAATATGCTCGCCGGTATACAGGGTTTCTTCACCCGCCGCTGTCTGCGCCAGGACCTGCATGCCCTCTCCGGTGCGAATAATGGATTTCACCTGCTGATCCAGCTTAATTCTGTTCGCCGGAACCCGATGCCTGAGTGCTGTCGTCAGGGCCTGCATTCCTCCTTTCAGCCTGAATGATGGCGGTGAGGTTTCATATGCCGGATAACGTTGCGCAGGGGTATCGGGATGACGCTCATATAACATATCGCCCGGTCGCCCCTGTGGGATGACGGTCAGTCCCAGTTGCCCGATTAACTGCGCAAATTCAGGCTGGAGCTGCGGCCAGAACCAGGCTGCACCCATATCCACATGCAGCCCTGCAACGTCGGGGGACAGCACGCGGCCGCCCGTCCTGTCCCGCGCTTCCAGAATCACATACTCCACGCCTGCTTTTTCAAGCAGCGTGGCGGCATACAGTCCGCTGAGGCCTGCCCCAATGATAATAACGCTGCCTGTCATCATGCTGCTCCGGTGAGGGTGGTCGGGCTGAGGTGCCCGGTTTTCAGATAAAAAAGTGCGCCACTGGCGGTGGCTGTCAGGGCGGGCATGTCGCCCGGAGGAAACCGTAGCCAGCTTCCTGTTTCGTAGCGACCTTCCGGTGCGCTGAGCTCTCCTTCAATCAGCAGCAGTTCGGCACCGCCAGCAAGCGGTGCACAGAAGATGCGCTCGCCCGGTGCCAGCTTCTGCAGCACCACTGTTTCCCGTGAGTCCGAGAACAGCGGGCAAATTTTTCGTTGCGGGTGGCCGTGCCAGTTTTTGTCGTCTTTTGTATTGATTCTGACGGGCTGGCGTTCGTCGTCAGCCATCTGGCGTAGCTTGACGAAAATCGTTGTACCTTCGCGGCTGGAAGGTTGATGGGACGAGCCGTCCGGGCTGCGCAAATACCAGCCAGCAGGGTAATCCACCCCGTTTTCAGTAAACGTCCCGCTCAGGACCAGAATTTCTTCGCCACCGGGGTGGCTGTGCTCAGGAAACACCGATGCCGGCGCATAGCGCACAAGGCTGGTTGCACGGGCCTGCTCCCGACCTATCCGGTCGAGCATGACGCGTTCCACCCCCGGCTGCGGGGAAGATACCCAGCGATAGTCATCCGGCGTGATGATGGCTCGCTGCGAAAAATCAGCATTCAGTAACATCATAGTCAGTCGTTAAACGGTACCTTTGCAGGTACCGTTGTCAGGGTTATTTATTCGGCAGGTTATCGTAAACATCCAGAGCACGCGCGGTATACGTCAGCGCGGCACCAGTGTTCAGGTTAATGGCAACGGCAAGCGCCTCGGCGATCTCTTCCCGCGTGGCGCCGTGCTTAACCGCAGCGTCCACATGCACAGCCAGACAACCGTCGCAGCGGGTGGTGACGGCCACGGCCAGCGCGATCAGCTCATGCGTTTTAGGATCGAGGTGCTTATTTTCAGACGCGCCTTTATCCATCTGCTGAAAGCCTTTCATAAATTCAGGCTGCAGTTTGGCAAATTTGCCGATGGTGGCGAGCAGGCCGCTGCGATATTCATTCCAGTTTAAAAACATTGAGAACTCCGGTGTTTATTTATTTTAGAAAAAATTAATTACATGGCGTCGTAAATGCGCACGTCTGGGGCGCTCTTCAGATAAGGTTTCAGCCCTGCAACCACATCCTGGGTAAAAAGCGGGCTGTTAAGATAGGCCTGCGCCTGGGCGACGGTTTTGAAGCCGTGCAGTACTTGCACGTCCTGATCGCGGATAAGCAGTTCTTTCGAAGTGGCACCGTCGATGGTGGTCAGAAACGGGGTTTTGTACTTCTGGTAGATTCCCGCTGCTGCCGCACGGTTTTCATTGCTGATATCAAGGGTGATTTGCAGATAAGCCATCTTTTTCTCCTTCGCTCAGGTTAAGGCAATGCCGTCGGGGCCACTGCCATTCGTTGAGGGGGATTATCAGAAAGCTCACGAGCGTCAACAAATCAGATAATCTTGCGAAGCAGAGAAGAAATTCTATGTCGCCTGGTTTTGCGGTCAGGAAAGCATCATGCCTGCGAAGAAGAAAAAATGAGGCATAATGCCTGCGGCGCGGTATCACGCCTTTTCAGAATTAACGTCCTGCACAAGCCAGTCGTGGAACACTTTAACTTCATGACGCAGAGCGTTCTGCCGTGGGGTCACAAGGTAGTAAGACCAGGTCAGCGGCCAGCGATGATCGGAATGCAGCTGGACCAACTGACCGGTTTCAATCAACTGTTTGACCAGTGCGTAACGGACAATGGCCACCCCACGACCACTGAGGGCTGAAAGAATGACGGCGGAGGTGGAGTTAATATGCAGCCCACTTTCCTGCGCTTCAGGCGCACCAACCGCGCTCAGGACATCGTCCCAGGAGGGAAAATTCGCGCCAGGATGCGGTGTGTCATCGTGGATCAATTTTTGGGTGGCAAGCCACTCAGCGCAGGTGATTTTCTCTGCCGGTACTAGCTGCGGGCTGCAGACCAGTACCGCCTCCTCATCCATCAGCCAACTTTTGTTCACACCGGGCCAGTCTCCCTGGCCGCAGCGGATACCGATATCCGCCTCGCCGTGCGACACGTCCATCAGCTTCTCCGTCACGTTAAGACGCAGGTCGATTGTTTCATGGGTTTCTGAGAAGCGGTTCAGGCGTTCCATCAGCCAGTTCATGACCAGCACCTGTGAGGCGGTGACGACCACAACGGATCGCGCCCGGCGGCCGCGCAGTTTATTTAACCCGGTTTCCAGTTTATCCAGCCCCTGAGTGATGTCCTGCAGAGCCTCCTTCGCCTCATCCACCAGGGTCAGGCGCTCCTTCCCTGAACGTGTACGGTGGAGCAGGGGATGGCCCACCCAGTCCTCCAGTGAGCGGACAAGCTGGCCCACGGCGGCTGGCGTGACGCCCAGCTCCCGGGCCGCGCCAGTAAAGCTGCCGTGCCGGGCAGTGGCTTCAAAGGCATGCAGCCATTTCAGTCGGTTAAGCGATCGCATTGCAGGTATCCTGATTGAGTTTTTTTCAGTATACCTGAGCGAGAAAGATTTTCTTTCCTGTGTCGCAATTTCTTCTCAGTCGTCAGCCTGGCTTCCGGATGGCATTCTGGTTTCACACGATGAGGAGCAGGGCTTTTCATCAATGACAACCAGATGATTTTAAAGAGGTTAGCGATGAATGCATCTTTTGCCGGTAAAAAACTGTTAGTGGTCGGTGGTACAAGCGGTATGGGCTTCGAAACGGCGAAGCTGGTTCTGAAAAACGGTGGCAGCGTTGTGCTTGTTGGCAATCGCCAGGACAAAGCCGAGCAGGCTCGCCAGGCGCTGGCTACAGACGGTCAGGTTTCTATCATCGTTGCCGACCTGATGACAGAAGAAGGGATGCAGCACGTGGTGGATACTGTTAACGCCGAACACAAAGATATCAGCCTGCTGGTCAATGCGGCTGGCGTGTTCTTCCCGAAATCGTTCACCGAACACGAGATGTCTGATTACGACATGTACATGAACATCAACCGCGCGACCTTCTTCATTACCCGCGACGTGGTGCGCAACATGGTTGAAGGCGGCATCAAAGGCTCTATCGTCAATATCGGCTCCATGTGGGCGCAGCAGGCCATTGGTGCCACACCGTCTTCTGCCTACTCCATGGCGAAAGCCGGTCTGCATGCACTGACCAAAAACCTGGCGATTGAGCTGGGCGAAAAAGGGATCCGCGTGAATGCCGTTTCTCCGGCCGTTGTTCACACGCCGATTTACGAAGGCTTCATTCCGAAAGACGACGTGAAGGACGTGATGAACAGCTTCGACAGCTTCCACCCGATTGGCCGCGTGGGTACCCCTGTCGATATCGCGGAGACCGTTGCCTTCCTGCTTTCGGACAAGACTGGCTGGGTCACCGGCGCCATCTGGGATATCGATGGCGGCGTGATGGCTGGCCGTAACGCCTGATGACTCTGCCGCACGCGGGCGACCGTGTGCGGCACTGGAGTACTTATGCAAATCCAGACCGCAAACTATGACCTTGTCACCACATGGCAGGGGGGGATGGCCAGCCGCACGCGTTGCCAGTCTATGACGGGTGACAAGCGCCAAAGCCACGTTATCGATTCAGATGAGCCTGTCGCGCTGGGTGGCGAAGGGCGGGCGCCCGGTCCTCAGGATCTGCTGCTGGCAGCTTTTAACGCCTGCATGACGGCTGCCTTTGTTCAGGAAGCCATTGCTGCGGGCATCACGCTGACCCATCTTGATATTGAGACCCGCGGTGAGCTTCCGACGGGAATATCCCGGCACTGTGAAAAAACCACAGATATCTCTGCTGGCAGGCTGCAGTATGTCATTCACGTCAGCGGGAACGGGACGGCCCATCAGTTCGAATGCATCCATCAGCGGGTCATTAACGCCTCCCTTAACCGGTGGTTACTGGCTCAGAACATGACGATAGAGGGTGATTTAATTCTTATCTGATGCGGTCCGGATACCCTGTTTAACCTGGAGAAAACACCATGACCACACCACGAGTAACCCCCTGGCAGGATGGTGAGCCTGTCGATGCGGACCTGCTTACCGCGATGAAAGCCCGACGTCCCGGTGGGGAACTGATTGGCATTGACCGCATATTGCTTAAAAGCTTTCCGCTGGCTACAGGCTGGAACGAACTGATGGTCCGGGTTCGTCAGCAATTTTCCCTTAGCCTTGAATACCGGGAACTGATCATGTTGCGTGTTGCCTCACTCAACAAAGCAGAATTTGAATGGAACGTGCATTACCCTGCTTATCTGGATGCAGGCGGAACGGCTGAAAAAGCGGCTGCGCTTGAGCCTGCCTCAGTGTCATCCCTGTTTAATGAAACCGAAACTCTGCTTATTCGGCTTACCGACCAGTCAACGCACGGAGTGGTCGTGGATGCAGACATCATCGACGAACTGAAACGCCGGCTTGGGGAAAAAGAGACCGTGGAAGCTGTCGCGACCGTCGCGGCCTACAACATGGTGTCGCGTTTCCTTGTCGCCCTTGCCATCTGATAATCCCCCTTTTTACCGGTGCAATTTATGAATAAAAAATATCGCGCTATGCAGATCGTTGCCCCCGGTGTGCTGGAAATGACAGAGCGGCCGATACCCGCTCCCGGCCCGGATGAGGTGCTTATCAAAATTGAAGCATGCAGAGTATGCGGTGCCGATCTCCGGGACGCGGAAAAAGCGCCGCAGGAGGGCCAGCCCGGGCGTATCCCGGGACATGAAATCGTTGGATACATTGCGAGCAAAGGCGACAGGGTGCCCGATATCTGGCAAACCGGCCAGCGAGTCGGGGTCGGGCGTCTGGGCGGTTACTGTCAGCACTGCAACCCCTGTCGCAGCGGGCTTTTTCATCTTTGCGAAAACCAGCTGACGCCAGGTCTCAGCTGCGATGGCGGCTATGCCGAGTACGTTGTCATGCGTTATACCGCGCTGATCGCTATTCCCGCAGAACTCTCTACCGTGCATGCCGCTCCGATCCTCTGCGCCGGTACGGCTACCTTTAACGCGCTGCGTCATTCCGGCGCCAGGGCAGGCGACAGAGTCGCTGTTCTCGGGATGGGGGGACTGGGCCACATGGCCGTTCAGTACGCCCGTAAAATGGGTTTTGAGGTAACGGCGGTGGCGCGTGGCCATGAAAAAGAACGTGCGGCCTTTCAGCTGGGCGCGCATCACTACATCGATGCGCTCAGTGAAGACGCATCAGCGCGCCTTAAAGCTGACGGCGGGGTGAATTTTATTCTGGCCACGGCTTCGGATTCAGAAACGGTCTCAGGCCTGCTGCCTGCTCTGGCCCCCCAGGGGAAAGCGATCCTGTTGGGGACCGGACGAACGCCCCTGCAGATTATGCCGGGCATGATGATTGGCGCGGAACGCGCGCTGTCAGGTTCCTTCGTCAGCACACCTGCTCAAACCGAACGTGCGCTGCGTTTCAGCCACCTCTTTCAGACGTTGCCCGTCACAGAACAACTGCCGCTTGAGCAGGCCAATGAGGCGCTCAACAGGCTGAAGATGGGTCAGGCGCGCTACCGGATGGTGCTCACAATGAATCAGGATAATTAATTCCATGTCCACAGAACAGTTCCTGCCTGTTGCAGACCAGAACAATAATATCATCCGCCTGTCGGCCGCCCAGGCTCTCGCCGGTGCTAACTCGGTGGTTTTTTATGCCACGGGGGCCATTGTGGGTAACGCTATCGCGCCCAGTAGTTCTCTGGCTACGCTGCCCATCACCATGTTTGTTCTGGGCATGGCAGCCTGCATCCTGCCGTTAGGTTCACTGGCGCGAAAAAATGGCCGTAAGGCTGTCTTTATGGTCGGCACCGGGGCGGGGGTGATTACCGGACTGATCGCTGCCCTGGCCGTCCTGATCGGCTCATTCATCCTCTTCTGCGTTGCCGCCTTTATCGGGGGGGCATATGCAGCCGTGGCGCTCAGCTTTCGTTTTGCCGCCACCGATGGTGTGACACCGGAACGACGGGCACGAGCGTTGTCGCTGGTGATGGGAGGAGGGGTGATCGCCGGTGTGGTGGGCCCCATGCTGGTTTCCGCAACAATGCATCTCTGGCCACCTCACACATTTGCCGTCACCTTTCTTGCCCAGGCGTTTGTGGCCGTCATCTCGGCGTTTATCCTCAAAGGCGTAAAAACAGCCGAACCTGCCAGTGCAGCCAGCGCGGGTGGGCGGCCTTTGCGCGAAATAGTGCGCCAGCCGGGCTTTGCCAGAACCGTATTTAGCGGCGCGGTCACCTATATGGTGATGAACTTCCTGATGACGGCTGCACCGCTGTCGATGCACATGCACGGCATTTCTCAGCAGGCGTCCAATCTGGGGATTCAGTGGCACGTTATTGCCATGTACGGCCCGGGATTTTTCACCGGCAAGTTAATCAGCCGTTTTGGTGCCATGCGTATCGCCGCGACGGGTCTGCTGATCACAGCATGCTCTGTCCTGGCTGGTCTCGGCGGAACCGATATTTTCCATTACTGGCTGTCGTTGATTTTACTGGGCCTTGGCTGGAATTTTGGCTTCACTGGCGCATCGGCGAAAATCATTGAATATCACCGTCCCGAAGAGAAAACCCAGGTCCAGTCCCTGAACGACTTTGTGGTGTTTGGGGTGATGATCGTCGGGTCATTTTCTTCAGGTGCGCTGCTCAGTCTCTATGGCTGGAACGCCGTCTTGTGGGGTTCACTTGTGCCTGTGGGTCTTGCATTTATAGGTATCGTGAAAGAACTGCAGGCAAAAATCAGCATAACGTAACGTCCTGAGGAGGGGGGCTGTCTGAATCAGCCCCCTGGTGATATGAAAGGTATCCCAGGCCCAAAATTGGCAATCCTGATTTTGGGCATAACGGTTGATAGCCAGCTAACCCGCATGATGACGCAGGTCTGCGTCTGGCACAGAGCGGATAGGGTGATAAATGACAGAAGATCAAACCCCGGACTGTTATCTCCTCTTAGACGACCTCAACCACTTCAAATTCTTCTGCGATCAGTTCCATATCTTCAGAAAAATGCCCTTCGCGGGTGAAAAACCGCTGATGTTCTCTCTGCCAGTATTCAAGGGTTAAATCGCCTTCACCTTCTTTACGGGCAAACGCCTCCGTAACATCACAAAAACGCACCAGACGCATTGAAACCAGTCTGATTACGCAGACCGGGAGACCCTGGCCATCAAGGATGATGTTATAGCTCCCAATCTTCGGGGCAGACTCTTCCTGCTGGTAAGAGGTGAGCGATCCGCAGGAGGCCGTTTTGATCCCTTTTTTAATCAGGTTCGCAAGCTCGCTAGCCAGTGCCGGGCTGTCACCCACTTGCCAGGCGTCTGCGCCTGGATATTTTATTTTTAACTCTTCAACCGCAGCCATTAATAGTACGTTTCCATTAATCGTTAAATATCAATCATTTTGGCATAAATTGCAGGTTATTACATACACCTCTAAACTGCATATTCATATTTACTCATGGCAGATAAGCTCCTGATTAACGTGACCAATCTGCATCAGATAAATCAAAACAGCGCTGCTGGTGGGTTGGCAGACTCAACGCGGCAAGCTGACCCGGCCAGGGCGTTGAGTTAACAAAAGGAAGTAAACATGGAAATAACGATAGAACTCTGTCCTAAAGATGAATGGGATTCCATGGTGGAAATTTTTACCGAAATGGAAGAACACTATTATGGTAAGGGAATCATTCAGGAACCGCTGTTGAAGGATTACCTACAACATAAATTGTTCAGCCAGCTTTCCAGTACCCTGGTAGTCAGGGCTCGCTGTGGCGCTCATATTGTTGGGCTGGCCTGCTGTAGCATTCTCTATCCTTCTCCTCGATACAGTGGTCAGCTTCACATCAAAGAGTTGTATGTCTCCCAAAGAGAGAGAAGTAGGGGTACAGGGAAATCCATAATGCGCTTTATTGCGAAACTCGCTCTTGAGCAGGGATGTTATAACCTCAGCTGGAACGCCGAGAAATCAAACCATCGAGCAAACCATTTTTATCAGTCTTTAGGAGGAAGGATAAATGACAGCATGGTGAATTATTCCCTTTATGGTGATCGCCTGAGCGACCTGGCTTTCGATGATTCGGCAGAACAGCCTCACGCTGCCAGTTAAGCTATGCGTTGATGATTACGCTTGCCGGTAAGTTGTAGGGAACTTGAAGGATGTTAATGCAGGGTCTGCTATGTGCCAGGAGCGGACATTAAGAAGTCTACCTGGGTTGTACTCCCGGTCAGATGGGGTGCTGTAAATATTACCATCATCGTCCATCACTCGGGCCTTAGGACACTCGGCGATTTCTAACATCTTTCTATATAGCTGCGTGTCTGGCCATTTGGTGTAAATATTGCCGTCACTCCAGTCAAGCCATGTCTCTTTATACGAGGAAGGCCCCGACCAAAAAGTATGATAATCGCCATTTCTGGTTTCCCTTGCTAAGTCGCTGTCGCTATCAATAAAGGCAAGCCACTCCTCAGTAACTTTTCAAACATTTTTCGCTTATCAGCTTTAATAATCAGCCAAAACAGAGACCTTTTTCTAAGAGAAGCATTTCAGGCCAGGGCATATTGATACACTCACTTTTGGCTCATAGCGTATGCTGGCCTTTAATTGTCCGCCTCCTCAAAGGCGGACCTTGCTGACAAGATGCCATGTTACTTCCAGCAGCTCTCTGCATTGCTGCCTGATTTTAAGGCAGAGAGGTTTCGTGAAGATGCCGCCAGATTGCATGACCGTCACCCCTCATTTCAAACACAGCAGTTGAAAAACGGCGCGTTGCTTCCTCCCCTGGTAATTGCTGTATTTCTTTATAGGTGACTGTGGCTCCCCTTTCATTTTCAGCGATAACCTGCATATCAATGATTTCAATATTCAGTCCCTGGCGGGCACCCCGCTGAGTAGAGAAAAAAGCGTTTAATGCGGCAAAATCGAGCAAGACTCCACCCGGTGTCACCATCGAGAATGTCAGGCTGAAGCGTAACAGTAATTTGTCACAGATATCAGCATGCGCATCAGCATCGCCTAACCAATCCTGGATCAATACGTGGGTATCCAGCACTTCTTTGAAATAACGATTCATTGCTGCTCCTGATTAACGAAATAAAGTACGCGGTGATTGTTGAGCCGATAACAGCACAGCAGGGGAATAACGGCGCTGCATGCTGCTAATCCAAAGGTAAGATGATAAGCCCCTTCTGTGGGCAGGCCGGTATTGGCGATCAGATTAAACAGAAGATTAAGCAGGGTAACGCCCAGGCAGAAGCTGAGCTGGCGATTGATATTCCACAACGCGCTGGCATCAGCGAGCTCGCGATCTGCTATCTGGATGAAGGCGGAACTTTGCGCTGTGCTGCTGCACAGGCTGCTGCCAAAACCCATCAGCGTGAACGCTATGATACAAACGGTCACATCCATAGTGTGGCCCGTCAGAACCAGTAGAGCCATACCGAAAGCGTTAACCAGACAACCCGTGATAAACAGGGGGCGAGGTCCCCATATGTTGAACTTTTTCCCTGTCATGCCGATCGCTGCAAACGAAGCCAGTGACCATGGCAGCATCATCGCGCCGACAACGCTGGCACGCATGCCGAGCTGATTCTGCAGATAGAGCATGCAGAGCATATTCACACCGGTAAATACGCCTGGTACAAACTGATAAATCAGCATGGCGGTATGCAAAAGCGGATCTCTGATCAGGTGCAAATTGAGTAAGGGTTTGCTTTTTTTCAGGGCCTGCCACGCATAGCCAGCCAGACAAAACAGGCCGGCAGTCAGTATCAAGGCGCCATGAAAATGATGATTGGGTTCACCCAGATATGTCAGCCCAAGGAGTATAAGGGTTAACGCTGTGCAGCCACTCAGCAAACCCACCAGATCTAACCGCTCGCGCGATCCCTCCCGTGCCTCAGTTTTAAGCCAGACCCAGGCCAGTATCAGGGCGACAACGGCTAACGGCAGGCTTGCCAGAAATACCCAGCGCCAACTGAGGTTGTCGACCAGAATCCCTCCTGCTAACGGTGACAGTGCCGGAGCCAGCAGGGCAATCAGCATCACAACTGAAGAGAGCTTTGCACGTTCATGACTCTGATAGAGTGCATAGGTCATTGCCTGACCGACAGGGATGAGTAATCCGCCACCAAAACCCTGTATCCAGCGCCATGCAATCAGTTGTGAAATTGATGATGACGCCCCAACACCACAGGTGCCAGCAATGAAAATAAGCAGCGAAAACAGGAAAAGACGTTTAGCACCAGCGCGTCTTGCCAGCCAGCTGCTAAGGGGGATAACCAGTGTCAGGCCTAAGATGTAACCATTACTTATCCAGGCTACCTCGCTGACGGAGGCATCAAAACGTCGCGCAATATCGGGATATGCAACGTTGGCGATAAACATATTGACTAGATCAATAAAAAATCCCAGCAGATAGAGGGTGGTAACGCGTGCACGATAATTCATTCTGTTCTCAAACAAGTACGTCAGGCGCGCAGTATAAGCGCTGCGGAAATCGGGATAAATTTCCTCTCTGTTGTTACACTGTCAAAAAAATTTTGACAGTAGATATCTCGGCGAGCACAAAAAAATGATCAATATGCAACGCGCTGCAATCTTTGTTGCGGTGGTTGAGGCGGGGAGTTTCACCGACGCAGCCCAGACGCTGGGTCTGACTAAAGCGGTCGTCAGCGCCAGTATCAAAGTGCTGGAGAAAGAGTTGGGCGTTTCATTACTGTCGAGAAGCACCAGGCACGTTTCAACTACGGATACCGGTGAACGATTTTACCAGCACTGTCTGCGCCTTCTTCAGGAAGCCGAACGTGTTCTGGACGACATTCGTAGCGATCACTCTGGATTAAGCGGTTCACTCAGAATTACCACAACAGCAGAATATGGCGTGCGCGTGGTTGTCCCGGCACTGGCGGCCTTCCGCGCTCGCCATCCGCAGTTACGTATACAGCATGTTTCATCATCGCAAAATGACGATCTCATTTCCGGCCGTTTTGATGTCGCGATACGGCTGGGGCATCTTGCTGACTCCAGCCACCACGCCCGTCTTATTGATCGATTCGATATTTATCCGGTCGCTTCCCCTGACTATCTGAATACGTTGGGAGAGCAGGTTGTCGTGGAACTGGCACAGCTTGCTAAGGCGAACTGGATTGCTCACAGCCGTTTATCCACGCCATTAAGCTGGCAGGTAACTACACCAGAGAAAGAAAAGGTGATTTTCAGTGCCGATAGCCCCGCAATGATAATGGCCGATAGCGCCTCCTCATTACTGGCTTTTACTCTGCAAGGCGCTGGCGTTGCGATTTTGCCCGACTGGCTGGTAAAAGATGAGGTAGCCAAAGGAAATTTGATTCGCTTACTGCCAGATCATCATTTTCCCCGACAAGGCATTTACGCGCTTTACCCTCATACACGCCATGTGCCAGAAAAAGTGAGGGCATTTATTGATTTTCTGCAAAACAGAATCGAGAACATGGATGCACGCGATATACCTGCATAAACCTGTGAAACAATTCGGGTTTAGTAATGGACCAAATATGTCATGCATGAAAAAGGAGGGGCCTGTAATGGGTCGCCTTGTTTCAGGATGACAGTAATAACGTATCGTCCGCTTTGTGCCAGAAGCGGACCTTTATTTGTAAAAGAACTGAGTTAACTTTGACAAGCCTGCTCTTATCAAGCTGAATCAGGTGATGGGCCACGTTCCAGGAACGTAGAAAGCGCGATATAGCTGCGCACAGAGCGTACGCCCTCAAGGCTCTGAATCTCCATCAGGAAATTCTCCAGTGATTCGGTATCGGCGGCCCGCACTTTGATAAAGACGCAGCCGTCACCGGCGACGGTATGTAATTCTTCCACTTCCTTGCGGTTAGTGAACTGCAAAAGGGCCCGTGTCGCATGATAGCTGCTGGTATCGATAACAAGGAACGTTAAAAGAGTCCGTCCCAGTTTGCAGCCATCCAGTACCGCCACAGTACCCTTGATAACCCCATCACGCTTCAGTCGCTTTACGCGATCGTGAACAGCGGGGGCCGATAAATTCACAATCTCGCTCAACTCCGTGTAGCTACGGCCTGCGTCCTCCGCTAAGGCACCTAATATTTTTCGGTCAATGGCGTCCAGCTCCGCTGGTTTATGCCTTGTCTGCCGAATACCATCTTTTTCTTTATCAAATGCGCTCATAAGGGTTCTCATTCTGAATGAAAATATGAATATACTTTATTTAACCTAATATTATTAAGCTACAAAACAGATAATGGAGTTGCAATGCCTATCGCACTTTTCGCCCTTGCTGTCGGAGCATTCGGTATCGGTCTGACTGAATTTGTCATTGCCGGAATTCTCCCGCAAATTGCCTCAGAACTTAGTGTCAGTATTCCCAAAGCAGGAATGATGGCGACCTCCTATGCGCTTGGCGTCTTTGTTGGCGCACCGCTGTTAACCGTGCTGGGCGCAAGAGTTCCTCGTAAGGCTATGCTAATCGCGTTAGCGGGAATTTTTACTCTGGGCAATGTTATTACTGCACTCGCGCCGACGATGGCGGTAGCGGTTGTGGGTCGTATTATCACCTCCTTTAATCACGGAGCGTTTTTCGGTATAGGCTCAATAATTGCTGCATCGCTGGTCGCGCCCGGTCGTCAGGCAAGTGCCATCGCCTTTATGTTTTCGGGGCTGACATTAGCCAATCTTCTCGGCGTGCCTGCCGGGACGTGGCTTGCTCAGACATTTAGCTGGAGACTGGTATTCTGGGTGATTGCTGGTATCGGTCTGCTAACAATGGCAAGCGTAGCCATACTGGTTCCACACATTGCAAAAGGTAAGACTATTGCTTTACGTAACGAGCTTAGGGCTTTTGTT
The DNA here is from genome assembly GCF_050435045.1 of Leclercia sp. 1548. NCBI lineage: Bacteria > Pseudomonadati > Pseudomonadota > Gammaproteobacteria > Enterobacterales > Enterobacteriaceae > Leclercia > Leclercia sp. 1548. Next base: position 133,187 of record NZ_JBNDJP010000007.1, read on the forward strand.
GATCCGCAGGTGCTGCTGGTCATGGGGATTACGATTTTCGGCCCGGCTGCCTTTTTCACTTCTATCACCTATATTGCCCCAATGATGGTTCAGGAGGCCGGTTTCTCCGAAGGCGGCGTGGCGGGGTTAATGGTGTTGTTTGGTCTCGGGCTTGCCGTTGGCAACTGGGTTGGCGGACGATTTGCCGATCGCTCCCTGTTTGGCACGCTTTTCGTCACCCTCGCGGCTCAGGGCCTGGTACTGCTGGTATTTTGGATGGGAGTGGAAAATCAGTGGATTGCCGGAATGTCAGTATTCCTGATGGCGGCATTCGGCTTTGCGACAGTCTCGCCTATTCAGAAGTTGGTGATGGAACGGGCAAGCCAGGCGGGTGCCCCCACGATGGCTGCATCGGTCAATATTGGCATGTTTAATCTGGGAAATGCGCTGGGAGCATGGGCTGGCGGGGTAACCATTGCCGCAGGATTTGGTCTGGCCTCACCTAACTGGGCGGGCGCTATTCTGTCCTTTATTGCTCTGGGCTTAGCTTATCTTGCCTGGCTCACTGCTCGTAAAGGATATGTATTAAATGCTGGTTCTTACTGATTAATTAATCAAAGATTATTGCTTATCTTTATAAACAACATGTTTTGCGGACATCTGTTTAAGCTGGTAGATGTCCGCTATTCGCTCATCGCGGACTTTCAGCGCCCCGACCACTAAAAAACCGGTGCAAACGAACAAAAAAGTGGGCGAGACATTCAACAAATACCGCTCGCCCTGAAACAGTCTTTCCCAGACGGTACATTCGCGTCAGAGTTTAAATGTCCCTTCCATCGTAATGACACTTTTACCCCCTACGTTGATCACCGGGGTGTCTGAGGTACCATCGTAACGGGTATACAGAGAGCTGGCCCGCCCCATATCAACCCCCTGTCTTATATGCAATGAAAGCTGCTTTTTATCTTTGAGGGTTGCCAGCAATGCCGTAACTGCTGCGGTTGCACTACCTGTGGCCGGATCCTCAGTCATCCGGGGAGTAAACATGCGGGCCTGAAGATCGCATTGCGTCTCAGGATCTGATTCATCGATATAAGCGTAAATAGAGACCGCACCATCAAGCGGTAAAATATGGCGAAAACCTTGTAAATTCGGCACGCATCGGCGCAACGCGTCTCGTGAGGCGAGATTCACGATCAGAAACGGCAAACCCACCGAGGCGACAAGCGGAACATGGGTAGTGGTACAAATATCCTCTGGGGCTAAAGACAGGCAGGCGGCGACGTTTTCCGGGCTGACTTCAGAACGACAGGATAATGCCTCTGGAACAAGCAATTCAGCGCCAGTAATCACGCCGTCTTCTTTGAGTATTTTTACGGGTACGAGCCCGGCAATTTCTTCAAACAGCATGGTTTGAGGGAAGTCCGCGCCCTCCAGTGCGGCATAATAGGCCAGCACGTAGGCTGTGCCGACATTAGGATGCCCGGCAAACGGGATTTCGCGGGAAGGGGTAAAAATCCTGACCTGCGCTGTATTAGCCGGGTCGGCTGGGGGAAGAACGAATGTTGTTTCACTGTAACCAAACTCAACGGCAATCCGTTGCATTTGTTCGGTGCTCATTCCCTCAGCATCTAATACCACGGCGACAGGGTTACCAAGAAAGGGGGTATCAGTAAAAACATCTGCGATGACATAACGTCTTTTCATTATCAGTCCTGGAGTGAAATAGGCAGGTAGCGCACTAATCCGCATTATCAGCATGGCTAAGGTGCGAGAATACATAACAAAAATTCAGATTAACGACTCTCAACTTCCGAAACCAGTCGCTGTGCAATTTCAGTGTATCAGTCTGATGCAGATGTATTTTTCCCGTGAAATTATCAGAGAAGGGGCAGCCTGCGCATTATTCTGCTTACCTTCTTTTAGACTCATTTCATATAGTGAAAATGTCGACACGCAATGAATGTTTGCTTTTCGCGATGAGCGGCACGGCAGTTTCATATAGCTTAAAAACAGACGTAACGTCGATATAAACTCAAGTGCGAAGACCCGCGCACTATTTCAGCGGATTTAATCTGACTCTTAATAAGGATCCGGGGGAAGGGGCGCGGCAAGTGCAGCGTGGCTATCGGGAAAGAGATCCTGATGTCGGTTTCAGACAAAAGTAAACGCCAAAAAATAGCGTGAAAGGAGAGGCCGGGGACGCTTCGCTTGCCCGGCCTGACAGATTATCGGGTGCTCAGTTCTCTGCGGATAATCTCCGCCCCGGCGCTTAAGGCATTCAGCTTGCCGTTGGCAACCTGACGGGATAACGGCGCCATTCCACAGTTGGTAGAAGGGTAGAGCTTATCGGCATCCACGAACTGCAGCGCTTTGCGAAGCGTACTGGCAACTTCTTCTGGCGTCTCGATGGCATGGGTTGCCACGTCAATGGCACCCACCATCACCTTTTTACCGCGGATCAGTTCGAGCAGATCCATGGGTACGCGCGAGTTATGACACTCAAGCGAGATAATGTCGATATTAGAGGTTTGCAGTTTCGGAAACGCCTCTTCATATTGCCGCCACTCTGACCCCAGCGTCTTTTTCCAGTCGGTATTGGCTTTGATGCCATAGCCATAGCAAATGTGTACCGCCGTTTCGCATTTCAGCCCTTCGATGGCTCTCTCTAACGCGGCGATGCCCCAGTCATTCACTTCATCGAAGAACACATTAAAGGCAGGCTCATCGAACTGGATAATATCCACACCCGCGGCCTCTAACTCTCTGGCTTCCTGGTTGAGGATCTTTGCGAACTCCCACGCCAGTTTTTCGCGGCTTTTATAGTGGTTGTCATAGAGGGTGTCGATCATGGTCATCGGGCCAGGCAGCGCCCATTTAATGGGCTGCGTGGTGAGCTGACGTAAGTATTTGGCATCATCAACAAACACCGGCTTCTGGCGGGCCACGGCACCCACGACGGTCGGCACGCTCGCATCATAGCGATTACGGATTTTAACGACTTCGCGCTTCTCAAAATCGACGCCACTCAGGTGCTCAATGAAGGTGGTGACGAAATGCTGGCGCGTTTGCTCACCATCGCTGACGATATCAATGCCAGCCCGCAGCTGATCGTCCAGGGATAAACGCAACGCATCCTGCTTACCGGCAATTAATTCTTCATTTTCCAGCTTCCAGGGGGACCAGAGGGTCTCCGGTTGGGCAAGCCAGGACGGTTTAGGCAAGCTGCCAGCAGTGGACGTGGGGAGCAATGTTTTCATAACAGGTGACCTTATTGTTTTAATTAATCAAAGCGCGTACTGAGCAGACCATTGCTCAAGAATATTTTTGTACGGTTTAATGAAGTGTTCCTCAGTAAACTTTCCCTGCTCAATCGCTAACTGGCTACGCTCTTCGCGATCGTAAACAATTTTGGTTAAGGAGTGGTCCTGGTTCGTCAGGCTGGGCTGGTAGTATTGCCCGGCGACCGAGTTAGCGTTGTAGATCTCAGGACGATAAATTTTCTGGAACGTCTCCATGGTGCTGATGGTGCCGATCAACTCAATAAAGGTGTAGTCACTCAGTAAATCGCCGGTGAAATAAAACGCCAGCGGCGCGGCACTGTGTGGCGGCATAAAATAGCGAACCTGCAGACCCATTTTTTTGAAGTAGGCTTCCGTCAACGACGAACCCTGTTGCTGGTATTCAATGCCTAATACCGGATGTTCATTCCCGATGCGTTGATAGACATTTTTATTGGATACGCTAAGGCAAATGACCGGCGGCTTGTTAAAGTTCTGCTGGTACGCGGGTGAGTTGACAAAATGCTTAAAGATATTGCCGTGTAACGCGCCAAAATCATGCGGAATGCTGAACGCGTCCTGCTGTTTATTATGATCCGGCAGTAAGACACTGAAATCATAATCCCGCACATAGGAAGAGAAATTATTCCCGACAATGCCTTCAACACGCTCGTGCGTTTTTTTATCAAGAATGTTGGTTTTTAATATTTCAATGGCCGGGAAGGTGAAGCGATCCGCTTCCGTGTCAATATTCATCTCCACAGAGATAATATCCAGCTCAACAGCATAACGATCGGCTTTTGGATTGTCCCAGTGAGCTAACGCATTGAATCGGTTGTCGATCATCACTAACGTATTACGCAGGTTCTGCTGGCGGTTGTCGCCTCTGGCCAGGTTCGCAAAGTTGGTGGTAATACGGGTGTTTTCGGAGGGGTTATAATTTTCATCGAAACGACTGTGCTTAATCGTAAAGGTGAAGTCTTTATTGATCGTCATCTCACTTCCTCGGCTCTGGCATAAAAAGTGATGTTCGTTGTTGTCACGAATTTCACTTTTTATGTTGCTAATACGTTAATGCATCTTTTATGCCAGAGCCTCTGTACGAGGGAAAGCGACTAAATTTCACTACAACATGAGCCATCTTCATGATCGAAGAACCGATCAGTCTGTTTTCTCCGAACGTTGCTCCAGATCCAGCGCGCTGGCGCTGGCAGGATCGAATAGTGAAAGACTTTCAATTTGATCCAACATAATCACCTTGCGGAAGGCCATCGCGCTGCGGGGCTGGGAATCAAGCGTGATGTCGTGGTCTGCATACCACTTGCTGTAATTATGCTCAATGCACAGATTAAGCGTCGTACCGTCGCGATAGCCGCTGAGCATCGGGATCAGCACGATATTGGCGGTTTTTTCATACTCCAGGGTCGCGGTATGGATCATGCCGACATAAATGCGTCGCGACTTCAGGGTCACCAGCGCCAGCTCGCCTTCCTCCATGCACTGATACAACAACTGTTCGATACCGCTGGATTGCGACAGACGCTTATAGAGCTGTTTACGGCCCTCACCGTCCAGCCTGGCGCTGCCTGCCCAGTTAGAACGATAGAGACAAAACAGAATGGCAAAGGCCAGCATCACCACCACCGGCGCCTGGATACCCAGAAAGCTCCAGTTCATAAAATCCACTTGCCAGTTAGCGTTGGCCTGCGGGATCAAGTGGAACGTATTCGCAGCATAAGAGCACCCGAGGAGGAGCAGCCAGAGCAGGCCGGTGGCGATCACCCCCTGCAGTACGAAGATACAGCCGTACAGCGCAACCAGAAAATAGACATCCCAGCCGAAGGAACGCTTAATTTTAAAGCGGGTGGAGAGGTCGCGACTGGTGTACCAGTAGCCACACACCATCAGCACCATGAATATCGCCGTTCCCATATCAGGCCCTCTTCAGCGCGTTAACATGGCGCAGGAAGTCCTCTCGCACCTCTTTGCTTTTGTAGTTGACCGAGGCGTTGCCGTCCTGATCGATAATAATACGGTCGCCGTCCTCGACGGCCTCAATAATTTCCTGCTGACTCATGACCTGCAGCAGCGACTCCGGGCTGGAGAAAATCGACGTAATCAGACGTCTCATCGCATGGCATCCTTATAAACAAAAAGGTTAAGTCTGACCGATCCCCGCGGGGGCTGCCTTAAGGTTATGCTGAAAATCCTCTCTCTTACGGCCAAGCCCGAATAAATCACCCTTCAGGTCATCATGGCGCATGAAAACCACCATAATTAGTAGGGTTAAACCACGCCAGGTGAAAATCATGAAAGTCACAATCGATGAATTCAAAACGCACTTCCAGGGGGAAGTGCTTCTGCCAGACGATGCCGGCTACGACGACGTGCGCCAGATCTGGAATGCCATGATCGACCGCAAACCCGCGGTCATTGCCCGCTGCAGATCCACAGAGGATGTCATTCGCGCCATCCAGTTTGGCCGCACGCAACATCTCCTGATTTCCATCCGAGGGGGTGGACACAACATTGCAGGCAATGCCGTGTGCGACGACGGCCTGATGATCGACCTCTCGCTGATGAAGGACGTGCAAGTGGACCCGACCACCCGTACGGCCAGCGTCGGGCCAGGCTGCACCCTGGGCGAGGTTGATCGGGTGGTGCAGGCTCATGGCCTTGCCACGCCGCTGGGTATCAATTCCACCACCGGGGTGGCGGGCCTGACGCTGGGCGGCGGGTTCGGCTGGTTGAGCCGTAAGTACGGCATGACCATCGACAATCTGCTTTCGGCCGAAGTGATTACGGCGGACGGCCAACAACTCAACGCCAGTGAATCAGAAAACGCGGATCTCTTTTGGGGCCTGCGGGGTGGGGGAGGCAACTTCGGCGTGGTGACGCGCTTTGACTTCCAGCTCCATCCCGTTGGACCGGATGTGCTGAGTGGGCTAATTGTCTTTCCCTTTGATGAGGCGAAACAGGTGATTTCGCAGTTTGCCCGCTTCACCTGTACGATGCCGGAAGAACTCAACGTCTGGATGATTACGCGCAAAGCACCGCCGCTGCCTTTCCTGCCCGACACGTTTCACGGCAAAGAGATGGTAGCGCTTGCCCTGTGCTATGTAGGCCATCCTGAAATGGGGGAGCAACTTATCGATCCGCTGCGCGGGTTCGGCACGGTGATTGGCGAACACGTTGGCGTGCAGCCTTATGTCGCCTGGCAGCAGGCATTCGATCCCCTGCTGGCGGAAGGCGTGCGTAATTACTGGAAGTCGCATAACTTCGTGCACATCAGCGACAGCGTAATCGATGCCATTGTCGAATACGCGGCCAGACTGCCGTCACCGCATTGCGAGATCTTCATCGGAACGATTGGCGGCCAGACGACCCGCATTATGCCCGAGGCCATGGCGTACTCCAGCCGGGACGCGAACTACGTGCTGAACGTGCACGGCCGCTGGGAAACCGCCGCCGAGGATGAGCAATGTATCGCCTGGGCGCGGGAATTTTTTGCGAAATCCCAGCCGTTTGCCAGCAGCGGGGCCTACATCAACTTTCTCACCCAGGAGGAGACCGACCGTATCGCCTTCGCGTATGGCGCCACCTGGAACCGGCTGGTGGAGCTGAAGAGCAAGTACGACCCGACAAATTTGTTCAGGATGAATCAGAATATCAGGCCGGTATAAGGCAAAGAATTGCGCCTGACAACCGTATACAGGCATAGACTGCGGTGACTGGATGTCAGGCGTAATTAGGCAGAGTTTTTAAAACTGAAGTTCAGGACGCGTTGGAAGGTTTATTTTGAGGCAAGGTTCCCGGTTTTATGGGTAATACTTAGATTTAACTCAAAAAAACCTGGATAAAATATTTTTGTAAATCTTAAAATATATTCTCATTTTAACTTGCTGTTTATTATATATTTTTTAAAAAATCCACATAGTGCGCCATTTAAAAGCGTACAAAGTTGTACAGCTGGTGTGTACAACTATCGCAAATTGGTATATTTTTTTTGCATATGTTTAAAACTCTCACCATCAGCACGGAGCATCTATGCGAGGTTACAGTTCGCGCCAAAGTTCAGCCCAGGCAATCACGGCCTACTTTAATAAAGCCCATATGCGTAGTCAGCAGGAGACGCTGGGTTTAATCGTAGGGGAGATTCTGAATGAAGGACGTAATCTGAGCCGACTGGCTATCTGTACCAAATTATTACGGCGCGTGGAACAGACGGAAGATGAAGCAGAAATAGCGCACTATAATGCGCTAATCAGTCTTTTTTTTGAGCGATAACACGTAACGTGCTGCTTTAGCTCAATAGCAATGTGAGAAAAGTTATGCATAGAACGAGATTTGAAAAACTAAAAGACGATCTTATTGGTGAGGCTGTTTTATTAATTTTAAAAGACAACGGTCCAATAAATTTTAAGTCTCTGGCCATTAAATTGAAGAAAATGGCCAGTACAGAACGTGATACTGAAAGACGTAGCGCCTTATCGGCGGCAGTCGCAGAGGTGGACCAAAAGGTCAAGTCCAGCGAAAACATGCATTCTGACGTCATAAAGAAGAGTTTTATCAGTAACATGCAGTATCTGGCGGTGAATCCTAAACAGCATTAATACGATAAAAAACACTAATCTTTGAGTGAATGATATGAAAACCAATATTTCTCAGCACACACAGCATTTCAATGCACTCCAGGATCAGGCGCTGGCATCGTACTTCAGTTCAGCTGGCGGTGCCTTATCCGTTGAGTCTGCCGTCTTAGGTTCAGCAATAAGATGTATTATTCTCAGTGGAGATAACCTGACCAATAAACAAATTATTCTCCAGTTAATTTACGCGCTTGAACAAACGACGGATCAAGAGGCTGCCGATGTAATCCGAAATACGCTTGAAATTGTTGTCGGTTTTACGCGGGATGATATTTAAGCATTAATGTTCGCGCAAACTGCCCTTAACAAGGGCAGTGACCTCTCCTGAAGTGTCTTCCAGTCTGCCCCTCCAGTCACAACGCCAATAACAACCTTAGCCACAACCCCACAAACATTGTCGTTTACAGACCTCTGCAAAATAAAATAGTATACCCCCCTACAGTATCCAGGAGCCTCTTCTATGCCACATTCACCTGAAGATAAAAAACGTGTCCTGACGCGCGTGCGCCGCATTCGCGGGCAGGTCGATGCCCTGGAGCGGGCGCTCGAATCCGGCGAACCCTGCCTTGCCATCCTCCAGCAAATCGCCGCAGTGCGCGGGGCGGCAAACGGGTTAATGGGCGAGATGGTTGAAATTCACCTCAAAGATGAGCTGGTGACGGGCGAGACCACCGCCGATCAGCGGGCCGTCAGAATGGCAGAAGTCGGTCATTTGCTGCGCTCTTATCTAAAATAAAAACCTGACATCACTAAAAGGAAAGCAAGATGAAATCACGTGCTGCTGTTGCATTTGGCCCAGGCCAGCCGCTGAAAATCGTTGAAATTGATGTGGCACCGCCAAAGAAAGGCGAAGTGCTGGTCAAAATCACCCACACCGGCGTGTGCCACACCGATGCGTTTACCCTGTCGGGTGATGATCCGGAAGGCGTTTTCCCGGCGGTGCTCGGCCATGAAGGCGGCGGCGTGGTGGTGGAAGTGGGCGAGGGCGTTACCAGCCTGCAGCCGGGCGACCACGTCATCCCGCTGTACACCGCAGAGTGTCGCGAGTGTAAGTTCTGTAAATCCGGCAAAACCAACCTCTGCCAGGCGGTTCGCGCCACCCAGGGTAAAGGCCTGATGCCGGACGGCACCACCCGTTTCTCCTACAACGGCGAGCCGATCTATCACTACATGGGCACCAGCACCTTCAGCGAATACACCGTTTGCGCCGAAATCTCGCTGGCAAAAGTGAACCCACAGGCACCACTGGATAAGGTCTGTCTGCTGGGCTGCGGCGTCACAACCGGCATTGGCGCAGTCCACAACACCGCTAAAGTCAAAGAGGGCGATACCGTTGCGGTATTCGGTCTGGGCGGCATCGGTCTGGCGGTTATCCAGGGTGCGGTTCAGGCGAAAGCCGGGCGTATTCTGGCGGTGGACACCAACCCGGAAAAATTCAAACTGGCCGGTGAAATGGGCGCGACTGATTTCATCAACCCGAACGACTACGACAAGCCGGTGCAGGAGGTGATTGTTGAACTCACCGACGGTGGCGTCGATTTCAGCTTTGAGTGCATTGGTAACGTCAATGTGATGCGCGCAGCGCTGGAGTGCTGCCACAAGGGTTGGGGCGAGAGCGTGATCATCGGCGTGGCCGGGGCCGGGCAGGAGATCAAGACCCGTCCGTTCCAGCTGGTCACCGGTCGCGTCTGGCGTGGCTCCGCTTTTGGCGGCGTCAAAGGCCGTACCCAGCTGCCGGGCATGGTAGAAGATGCAATGGCGGGTAAAATTCAGCTCGATCCGTTCATCACCCACCGTCTGCCGCTGGACCAGATCAACGAAGCATTCGATCTGATGCACGAAGGTAAATCCATCCGTACCGTTATCCATTTCGGCGATAACTGATCAAATCTTTCTCCCGCTGCGCCTTCAGGGGCAGCGGGACGACATTTCTTTAAAAATCATTGCGAAAGTGTGACCAGTGTTGCGATTTTAGCCGTAATTAAATTCAGTGCAGTGCCGATGACTACTTTACAGGCGTGTTTCCACGCATCTTACCTATGAGAGAGTCAACGGCTATGGACAAAACAACAACAGTTCGGGCGCAACATAAGCTGGGCTTCCTGCATCACATCAGGCTGCTTCCACTTTTCTCCTCGATTTTGGGTGGCATTATTTTGCTGTTTGCCCTGAGCGCCGGGCTGGCAGGCTATTTTTTACTGCAGGCCGATAACGATCTGCGGGATGTAACTGCTGAAATTCAGGTGCGTACCGGATTATCAAACAGCTCTAACCACCTGCGCACGGCGCGTATCAATATGATCCATGCGGGTGCGGCCAGTCGTATTGCGGAAATGGATGCGATGAAAGAGAACATCGCGGAAGCAGAGAAACGTATTACACAATCTCAGGCGGGCTTTGCCGCTTATATGGATCGGGGTGTGCGCACCCCGGCGGATGAAGCGCTGGATGGCGAACTGAAAACGAGCTACCAGGCCTATATCGATGGCATGAAGCCGATGCTGAAATATGCCAAAAACGGCATGTTTGAAGCTATCATCAACCATGAAAATGAGTCGGCGCGTCCGCTGGATGATGCCTATAACGTGGTTCTGCTCAAAGCGATCAAGATCCGTACCGACCGCGCCAATATGCTGACCGAACAGGCACATACCCGCACCCAAATGGGGCTGATGTTCATGGTCGGTGCCTTTGGTCTGGCGCTGGTGCTGACGGTGATCACCTTTGTTGTGCTGCGTCGCACGGTGATTAACCCGCTGCAACGCGCAGCGAATCGCATTGCGCATATCGCCAAAGGCGATCTGACGCTGGCCGAGGATCAGACCGGACGCAGTGAAATTGGCCGTCTGACCCACGACCTACAAACCATGCAGCGTTCGCTGGTGGGGACCGTAGGCACCGTGCGTCAGGGCGCGGAAGAGATCTATCGCGGGACCAGCGAAATCTCTGCGGGTAACACCGATCTCTCATCACGTACTGAACAGCAGGCCGCTGCCATCGAGCAGACCGCAGCCAGCATGGAACAGCTCACCGCAACGGTGAAACAGAACGCCGATAACGCGCATCATGCCAGCAAACTGGCGGAAGATGCTTCCGGTAAAGCCAGCCGCGGCGGCCAGATGGTGTCCGGTGTGGTGAAAACCATGGGGAATATCTCCAGCAGCTCGAAGAAAATCTCTGAGATCACCGCGGTGATCAACAGCATCGCCTTCCAGACCAACATCCTGGCGCTGAACGCCGCGGTAGAAGCGGCCCGTGCCGGTGAGCAGGGACGCGGGTTTGCCGTGGTCGCCAGCGAAGTGCGTACGCTGGCCAGCCGCAGTGCCAATGCTGCGAAAGAGATTGAGGGGCTGATCAGCGAATCGGTGTCGCTCATTGACCAGGGATCGGGTGAAGTGGTCGCCGCAGGCAACACCATGAGCGAGATCGTGGAAGCGGTTAAACGTGTTACCGACATCATGCTGGAAATCGCGGCCGCCTCCGACGAGCAGAGCCGGGGTATTGAGCAGGTCAGCCAGGCGATCTCGGAGATGGATAAAGTCACCCAGCAGAACGCCTCGCTGGTGGAAGAGGCCTCTGCCGCGGCAGCCTCGCTGGAAGATCAGGCTGCCCGCCTGACCGAAGCAGTCGGCACCTTCCGTCTGCACGGGATGACCCAGAGCCGCAGCAGCAACAAATCCGGGCCGGTGACCGCTGCCGCGCCACTGCGCCCGGCCGTTGCCGATGGGGATAACTGGGAAACCTTCTGATATTGTCATCTGTTGCCGGATAACCTCTTCCGGCAAAAGGGTTCATGTTCCGACATGAACCCTTTTTTTATTCCCCGCTATGATGGTTGTAGGGGCTGAAGAGGAACAGGGCGATGAAACAATTTACGCAGGTGGTTTGCGCCGCATGGCTACTGGCCGGGTGTGCATCCGGCGGCAGCGTGGGGATAGGCGGTGTGGGGATCGGTGGGGGCAGTGGCGGCAGCGGCGTGGGCGTCGGATTATCGTTTCCGGTAGGCGGCAGCACTTCGGTAGCGGATAACAGCCAGGCGGACTGCGACGGGGACGTTTATCGGGTAGAGCCACGCTATCCTGAACAGGCTGCGGCGCAGAACTATTCCGGTCGGGTCACCGTATCCTTTAACGTTAAGCTGAACGGGCGTGCCGCAGACTATGAGGCGGCGGGGGATAAGCCTTTCTTCGAAGAGACGAAGCGGGCGGTGATGCGCAGCTGCTGGCCTGCGGGCATCAGGCAGAATCTGGTCGCCAGTTACCAGAACGGCAAGACCGCAACCTGGCTTGAGAACGCGCTTTCCAGTCAGCCATGAACATAAAAAAACCGGCCACATCAGTGGCCGGTTCAGTGATTACTGCTTATCAGGCAAGGCGTACGCGATGATGTAATCCCCGCGATCCGGTGACTGACGTGCTCCACCCGCATTGATGATAATGTACTGCTTCCCTGACTTCGGTGACACGTAGGTCATCGGCCCGGACTGGCTGCCCACCGGCAGGCGGTCCTTCCAGATCTCTTTCCCGTTAGCGGTATCAAACGCGCGCAGGTAGAAATCCTGAGTGCCGGCGAAGAACAGCAGGCCGGACTGCGTGGAGAGCGACGCCCCCAGCGTTGGCATCCCAATCGGGATAGGCATATGCATGCGGATCCCCAGCGGGCCGGTGTCTTCTACGGTTCCCACCGGAACCTGCCACACCAGCTTGCCGGATTTCAGATCCACGGCAGACATGGTGCCAAACGGCGGTTTCTGGCAGGGAATACCCAGCGGCGACAGGAAGCGTTCGCGCATCGCACCAAACGGCGTACCGTCCATCGGCACAATCCCCATCTCAATCCCGCTGGCATTTTTCGCGACATTCGCGCGCGGCACCATGTAGTTAGCCAGTCCCAGACGCATATCGTTAACGAACATCAGGCTATTGTTCGGATCCACCGACACGCTGCCCCAGTTCATGCCGCCCAGCGAACCTGGGAACTGCAGGGAACGGTCCAGACCTGGCGGGGTGTAGACGCCCTGATGGCGCATCTCTTTAAACTGGATGCGGCACAGCAGCAGGTCAACCGGCGTGGCGCCCCACATATCCGATTCGTGCAGGGTCTGGTTGCCAATCATCGGCATACCGACCGAGTACGGCTGGGTAGGGGAGTAACGCTCGCCCTCGACATTCCCGGCAGGCACCGGACGCTCTTCCACCTTCGCGACCGGCTCGCCGGTTTCGCGGTTGAGCATAAAGATCATGCCCTGCTTGCTGGTCTGTACCAGCACCGGGGTTGTACCGCCTTTATCATCCGGCAGATCGTAGAGCAGCGGCTGGGAAGGCAGGTCAAAGTCCCACAGATCGTGGTGGGTGGTCTGGAAATGCCAGCGAACCTGACCGGTCGCGGCATCTACCGCCACAATCGAGGAGCTGTATTTATCGTCCAGCTCGGTACGCTTGCCCGCGTAGAAGTCTGGCGTGGCGTTACCGGTCGGGAGGTAGATCAGGTTCAGCCTGGCGTCATACGACATGGCTGACCAGACGTTTGGCGTCCCGCGGGTATAGGTCTGTCCCTCTGGCGGCAGGCCGGTCAGGTTAGGATTGCCCGGATCCCAGGCCCAGGCCAGTTTACCGGTATGGACGTCATAAGCACGCACCACGCCCGGCGGTTCGCCAGTGGAGAAGTTATCCGCTACGCGGCCGCCCACCACTACCACATTGCCTGCCACCAGCGGGGTGGAGGTTTGCTGATAGTAGCCGGGTTTGATTTCACCCATGCCCACGCCAAGGTCAACCACGCCGTGGTCGCCAAAGTCTTCACACAGCTGGCCGTTGTCGGCGTTAAGCGCAATCAGACGGGCATCGGTGGTCGGCAGGAACAGACGGCGCGCGCAGGCGGCAGGCTGCGTTGCGGTTGGTGACGTTGTCACGTTTTGGTTATCTTCGAAGTAACCCAGCCCACGGCAGCGCTGCCAGTTTGGCGCGGTGGCTTTCGAATCGTAGCGCCACTTCTCTTTACCGGAGTCCACGTCCAGAGCCAGCACTTTGCTGTAAGGGGTGCAGACAAACAGCGTGTCGCCAATCTGCAGCGGGGTGTTCTGGTCTTCCGCGCCGGAGCCGTTGCTCTGCGGAATATCGCCAGTATGGGCAACCCAGGCTACTTTAAGCTCGTTAACGTTCTGCTTGTTAATCTGATCGAGGGCAGCGAAACGGTCGCCGTGAGTAGTGTTACCCCAGTGCGCCCAGTTTTTTTGCTGTTGGCCTTCCGCCACCGGTTTAACCGGTACAGGTTCGTTAGCCGCGACTAAAGTTTGCGGTTTGAACATCCAGCCGAAGCTCACCAGCATCATCACCGCCAGCACGGCGGCAATGCCGAACGCCGGGGCTTTGTTGACCGGCTGACCTGCGCCACGCAGGTACGGCCAGACGATGGCAGCCAGGAAGGCCAGCACCGCAAAGGTAAACAGGCGCGAGAACAGCGGCCAGAAATCCCAGCCTGCGTCGCTCATAGCCCAGATCACGGAGGCGATAAACGCCACCGCATAAAGGATGATGCCGCTGGTGCGGCCGTGCGCAATGAGGAACGCGGCGATCAGCATTACCACGCCCATGATCAGGAAGTACCAGCTTCCCCCCACGGTGACGAGCTTAAAACCCAGTCCACCGACAGCCAGCCCGATGAGTGCCATCAGACCGACCAGCAGCCACTGCAGGATCCGGGGGAACCCACGTAGCGAATTACCTAAAGCCATTTCTGTCTCCTGAAATAATCTTGTCTTCACTGGCCGGGCAGCATTCATCCCGAACCAAATGGGTAACAGAAGAAAAGATCCTTGATGAAAAAGTCGGACGTGACGCCGTTATAGCGCCAAAGAAATCACCGCTGCGTTATTTGAATGAACCATTTGGTGAAATCGGCGGGTATGATAAATCTGTTAAATTGTTTAGCGCAATTGTTAATGAATGATTTCGCATTATTTGAGTAATGGAAACAAAAAGCCCGTCATCAAGACGGGCAGAGAGGAAGTGTGATCACACCGGCATGGATTTACGTATCGCGCTGAGCAGCGTCTGGGTGGCGGTGGAGAGCGGGGCTTCCACGCGGGTTAATACCCCAATGGGTTCGCCAGGGCTGGAGGTCGTGACCGGCAGGGCCACCAGCGTGCCCTGACGCAGATCTTCTTTCACCGCGCCGGAAGGCACGAACCAGACATAGTCATAATCGACCGTCAGCTGGCGCGACAGAGAGGCCGATAGGGTTTCGATACAGCCCGACGGCAGTTTACACCCCTGGGTTTGCAGCAGCATTTCTGCGTTCTGGCGCGGAACAGTGCCTTTCGGCGACACCACCACCGGCCACTCCATTACCCGGCTGAGGGTCACGGTATCATTGAGGATCGGATGACGCGGGCGCACCACCAGCTTCAGGGACTCCAGGAACAGCAGCTCATAATTGAGGCCGCTCATCAGTTCCGGGTCAGACATTCTGCCGATCCCCAGATCCAGCTCCCCGGATTTCAGCCCCGCCAGCAGCATGGTGTTATTCATGGTTGCCACCTGCAACGTGATGTTGCGCTGCTGCTTATGGAACTGACCGATAACCGCAGGCAGAATGCCCAGCGCCGCAGTAGGGAGTGCACCAATGCGTACCACATCGCCCTGCACGTCGTTACGGCGCGTCAGCGACTGGCCCGCCGTGTTCAGTGCGTCGAGCACTTTTACCGCGTGAGTGAGAAACTGCTCGCCTACCAGAGTGAGTTGCGCCCCCAGCCGCCCACGTTCGAACAGACGCGTGCCGGTGAGCTGCTCCAGCTCGTTCAACGTTTTTGAGAGCGCAGGCTGGCTCAGGTTAAGAGTTTCAGCCGCGCGCCCCAGCGTTCCCTGTTGAGCGACGGCCACAAAAGTGTGCAGATGGCGCAGACGAATGCGCTGACTAAACAAACCATTTTTTTCCATAGGCGATGTTAAAAACAGTGATAGCGGAGTGACAAGTGAAGTTGTTTAATTTTGATAACCTGCTAGCAAAATATTATTAACATCCAATCTAATTGAGTAACAAGCAGTTTTTGGCAATGCCCGAAAAAGGGGGGCAGGGACCGGAATCGGTTCACTTCACGGCGCGTCAGAAAACGAGCACCTCTCCACCTGGATCACAAATCGTAAATTCTTCCAAACAGCCTCAATGGCCTTCTCTACACTCCAGGTAATATTCACTGGAGGCATTAAATCATGGCGAACAACATCACGGCTGATGATATTCGGGAGAACTTTTCACAGGCGATGTCAGCAATGTATCAGCAGGAAGTTCCGCAATACGGAACGCTGCTGGAGCTGGTCGCAGATGTGAACCTGGCGGTACTGGAAAATAACCCGAAACTGCATGAACAACTGGCCAACGCGGATGAACTGGCTCGCCTCAACCTCGAACGCCACGGCGCGATCCGTGTCGGCACGGCCCAGGAGCTGGCCACCCTGCGGCGGATGTTCGCCATTATGGGGATGTTCCCGGTCAGCTATTACGATCTCTCTCAGGCTGGCGTGCCGGTTCACTCAACCGCGTTTCGTCCGGTTGACGATGCCGCCCTGTGCCGCAATCCCTTTCGGATTTTCACCTCGCTGCTGCGCCTGGATCTGATTGATAACATCCCCCTGCGCGAAAAGGCGGCGGCAATCCTCGCCCGGCGTACGATCTTCACCCCCCGCTGTCTGGAGCTAATTGCCCTGCATGAAGCGGAAGGGGTATTCACCCCGGCGCAGGCCGAAGAGTTTGTCCAGGAGGCGCTGGAGACCTTCCGCTGGCATCGTCATGCCACAGTGGACCATGAAACCTACCAGGCGCTGCACAACGAACATCGGCTGATTGCCGACGTGGTCTGCTTCCCTGGCTGTCACATCAATCACCTGACGCCGCGTACGCTGGATATTGACCGCGTGCAGGCCCTGATGCCGGAGTACGGCATTGAGCCGAAGATGCTGATTGAAGGGCCACCGCGCCGGGAGATGCCGCTCCTGCTGCGCCAGACCAGCTTTAAAGCGCTGGAAGAGCCGATTCTGTTTGCGGGGGAACACCGCGGCACCCATACCGCACGCTTTGGCGAGATTGAGCAGCGCGGGGTGGCGTTAACGCCGAAAGGCCGCGAGCTGTACGATCGCCTGCTGGCCGAGTCCGGCACCGGTAAGGACAACCTGACCCACCAGCTGCATCTGCAGGAAGTCTTCCAGGCCTTTCCCGACAGCGATATTTTCCTGCGCCGTCAGGGGCTGGCGTGGTTCCGCTACCGCCTGACCCCGGCCGGAGAATCGCACCGTCACTCCTTTGGCCCCGGTGACGATCCGCAGCCGCTGATTGAGCGCGGCTGGGTGGTGGCGCAGCCCATCACCTATGAAGACTTCCTTCCGGTGAGCGCTGCCGGGATCTTCCAGTCGAACCTTGGCAATGAAACCCAGGCCCGTACCCACGGCAATGCAAGCCGCGATGCCTTTGAAGAGGCGCTGGGATGTCCGGTGCTGGATGAGTTCACCCTCTACCGGGAGGCGGAAGAACGCAGCAAGCGGCGTTGCGGTTTGCTCTGAAAACGGTACTCTGCGGGGATGTGCTATTAACCTAAGGTCAGTATGGAAAACGCCTCATCCCCGATAATTACCACGCGCCAGGGGGCGCTCTGCGGCATCACGGAGGGCGATGTGCAGGTCTGGCGCGCCATTCCCTACGCAGCGCCCCCGGTGGGCGCACTGCGCTGGCGTTCACCGCAGCCGGTTCAGAACTGGCAGGGCGTGTTACAGGCGACCGCCTTTTCGCCGTCGAGCTGGCAGAGCAGCGAGTATTGCCAGCAACTGGGCGGCGGCGATCCGGGGCGTTTCTCGGAAGATTGCCTGTATCTGAACGTCTGGTCCCCGGTTCAGCGCCCGGAACCCCTGCCGGTGATGGTCTGGCTGCATGGCGGCGGCTTTACCATCGGCGCGGGTGGATTACCGCCCTATGACGGCAAAGCGCTGGCGCAGCGCGGCGTGATTGTGGTGACGCTGAACTACCGGCTGGGCCATCTGGGCTTTTTTGCCCATCCGGCCCTGGAAGGGGAAGAGGATCGGGTGGTGCATAACTTTGCTCTGCTGGATCAGATCGCCGCCCTGGCGTGGGTGCGGGACAACATCGCGCAGTTTGGTGGCGATCCGCAGAACATCACCCTGTTTGGTGAATCCGCCGGCGCGCGTAGCGTGCTGTCATTGTTGGCCTCGCCGCTGGCAAAGGGGGTGTTTCATAAGGCGATTATCCAGAGCGGTTACACCCTGCCGGATACCCCCCGGGAGCAGGCGCTCAAAAAAGGCGAGGCGCTGGCGGCGCATTTTGGACTGCAGAACGCTACCGCAGAGCAGTTACGGGCGATCCCGCCCGAGGCGCTCTGGCCGCTGACGGCCCCGCTGAACGTCGCGCCCGCGCCGATTGTCGGAGATTGCGTCCTGCCGGAGCCTATGCTGGAGACTTTTTTTGCCGCTCGGCACCATCCAATGCCCATCATGGTCGGTTCGAACAGCGATGAAGCCAGCGTGATGGCGGTGTTCGGTATCGATCTCGCGGGGCAGATCCAGAAGCTACGCCGGGAGCGACGGCTGGGGCTGGGGTTGATCAAGCTGCTCTATCCGGGCGTTAAGGACGACACCGAGTTAGGGCGTCAGGTGTGCCGCGATATGGCTTTCACCACCTTGGGGTTTGTGGTGATGCAGGCCCAGCAACGGGTAGGGCAGCCATGCTGGCGCTACTGGTTTGACTACGTAGCCGAAGCGGAGCACGCCACCTACGTCAACGGGGCGTGGCATGGCAACGAGGTGCCGTACGTGTTTGATACGCTCACTCTGGCCGAGCCTGCCCGGCGCTACGTGAATGACAATGACCTGGCCTTTTCCGCGCAGGTTGCCGATTACTGGGTTAACTTCGCCCGTTATGCCAGCCAGCAGTGCGATACGTTGAATGGCCCGACGCGCTGGCCTGCCTGTCATCACAGGCGGGACGTATTATTGCGCATCGGACTGAATAAACATGCGGGATTTAAGCTTGAAAACCGCTTTATGCGCGCCCGCATGGCGCTGTTTAAACGGGTGATGAAGCACCACGTCAGCCTGGATTGAGCAGACACTCGCGAAAGGCGGCCAGCCCGGCCGCTTTGCCACGCGACTCCCGCAACACCAGCCGGTAGCTGGCGCCGGTCCTCACGCTGGTGGCATAAGGCCGCACCAGCCGCCCGGCGCGGATATCTTCTGCCACCAGCGTCTCGTCTGCGATGGCGACGCCCAGCCCCTGAATGGCAGCGGTGATCGCCAGATCCATGGTGTCGAAGTGTTGATTTTTGTGCATGACAGGCGGCTGCGCGGTCTGTTTTTCCAGCCACAGCGACCAGTCCGTTTTATCCCGCGTCGGATGCAGGAAGGTCAGCGACTCTAACGCCGAACCCTGGCGTAGGGGGCTTACTACCGGGGTTAAGGCCTCCTCGAACAGCAGATCTCCGGCGCTGAGCTGGGTGCCAAACACAATGGCGGCATCATAGGATTCGGTTTTGAAATTGACGCTGTGCTCGTTGGTGGTGGTCAGGGCGATCTGCAGTTCGGGCTGCTCGCGTTCCACCTGCAGCAGTCGCGGCACCAGCCAGCGCATGGCGCAGGTCGGTACTTTAAGGCGGACCACGGTTTGCTGGGCGCGGGCCTGGTCTGCCACTGTCAGAAAATGTTCATACGAGGCGCGCAGATCCGGCAGCAGGGCGCTGCCCTGAGAGGAGAGGCGCAGCCCGCGGGCGTGACGCTCAAACAACGGAAAGCCGAACCAGCTTTCGAGGGCGGCGATTTTGCGGCTTACCGCACCCTGGGTCAGGCACAGCTCTTTTGCGGCATGAGTCAGATTCAGATGCCGCGCGGTAACGATAAAGGCCTCAACGGCAGTAAGCGGGAACGAACGACGCGACACAGAACCTCCAGGTATGATTTTTTGTCATGGCTATTATGACAACAATTCGATTGTCGCCACAATGGCGTTCGGGTTGAATAGTTATGCACTCTCTACCAGAGGAATTCAGGATGACACTGCGTACTCCGATACAACTCCGCTCCAAACTACCGGACGTTGGCACCACAATTTTTACCGTTATCGGTCAGCTCTCTGCTGAACACAATGCCATCAACCTTTCCCAGGGTGCGCCGAACTTTGAGTGCGATCCGGCGCTCATCGCGGGGGTACACCGGGCAATGCAGGCGGGCCATAACCAGTACGCGTCGATGACCGGGCTGGCACCACTAAAAGCGCGTATCGCCGATAAAATCGCCTCGCTGTATGGCACCCGCTACGATGCCGCCAGCGAAGTGCTGATCACCGCCAGCGCCAGCGAAGGGCTGTACTCCGCCATCAGCGGGCTGGTCCATCCTGGCGACGAGGTGATCTACTTTGAACCCTCGTTCGACAGCTACGCGCCAATTGTGCGTCTGCAGGGCGCAACGCCGGTCGCCATCAAGCTGACGGTGCCGGATTTCGCGGTGAACTGGGATGACGTCCGCGCCGCCATAACCTCGCGCACGCGGATGATCATTATCAACACGCCGCATAACCCGAGCGGGCAGGTTTTCTCTGCCGACGATCTGGCACAGCTCGCGGCCATCACCCGTAATACCGATATCATTATTCTCTCTGACGAAGTATACGAACACGTGGTGTTTGACGATGTGCCGCACCACGGCATGGCCACCCATCCCGGGCTGGCGGAGCGCAGCGTGATCGTCTCGTCGTTTGGCAAAACGTTTCACGTCACCGGCTGGCGCGTCGGCTACTGCGTTGCCCCGGCAGAACTGATGGAAGAGATCTGCAAAATTCATCAGTTTTTGATGTTTTCTGCCGATACACCTATGCAGTACGCCTTTGCCGAGCATATGGCCGATCCGCAAACCTGGCTGTCGCTGGCGGCGTTTTACCAGCGCAAACGCGATCTGCTGGTCAACCTGCTGGCAGATTCACCGTTCCGTCTGCTGCCAAGCGCCGGCTCGTTCTTCCTGTTGGCGGATTACAGCCACTTCAGCGACGAGCAGGACAGCGAGATGGTGAAACGGCTGATCGTTGACTACGGCGTTGCCACTATCCCGTTATCGGCGTTTTATACCGACGGGACAGATAACAAATTAATCCGTCTCTCTTTTGCTAAAGATGAGGCGACATTACGGGCAGGTGCGCAGGCCCTGTGTCGGGTAAAACCACGCTAAGGAGTTCAGTTATGAAATTAAAAGCCTTCGTTGTCGGCCTGGGATTGCTGTGTTCGTTTTCTTCCTTCGCGGCAACAGAATTACGTTATGGCGTAGAAGCGGAGTATCCCCCTTTTGAGAGCCGTAATGCCTCAGGTGAGCTGGAAGGGTTTGATATTGAGCTGGGTAATGCCATTTGCGCTGCCGCCGCATTGAAATGCAGCTGGGTGGAGACCTCATTTGACGCGCTGATCCCGGGGCTGGTGGCGAAAAAATTCGACGCCATCAACTCGGCGATGAACATTACCGATCAGCGCCGCCAGAGCATCGACTTTACCCAGCCGATCTACCGGATTCCATCGCAGCTGGTGGGCAAAACCGGCAGTGCGGTCGACGCCACGCCGGAAGGACTGAAGGGCAAGACCATTGGCGTGTTGCAGGGATCCATTCAGGAGACTTACGCCAAGGAGCATTGGGAAAAGCAGGGTGTCACCGTGGTGTCGTATAAAGATCAGAATATGGCCTGGGGCGACCTGCTGAACGGGCGCATCGACGCCTCGCTGGTGATGTCTGCCGCCGGACAGGCTGGCTTCCTTAGCAAGCCGCAGGGGAAAGGCTTTGGCTTTATCGGCAAGCCCGTATCGGATGACACTATTCTCGGCAGCGGGATTGGCTATGGCCTGCGTAAGGGCGATGAGGCCACCAAAAAGCAGCTTGATGCCGCCATTGATAAAGTTCGCGCTGACGGCACGATCGATAAACTGGCGAAGAAGTACTTCCCGGGGATCGATGTCAGCGTAAAATAACAACAATTACCCTTTTAGCCCCTGCCGTTGATGTCCGGCAGGGGCTTTTTTATACCCGTCATACTCCAGGGTATGTGTAACGTGAATTATTGGGGTATATACGTTTCTTTACCGCCGATTCGGGCAATTCTCCTCGACAGAAAAATCTTTCTCACTTTGCGCAGTTTCTCGCCTGTCAATAATTGGATTCTTAAGCGTTTTTGTTTAGGCTGTGGCCTCTTAATGATGTTCTTTCTTGCCGTTGTTTCGCCCTGAGCGGAACCCACTACCCCACGACCATAAGGACGTTTTCCCAGGCATGAATCGCAGACGTTTTTTACAAGGCTCCCTGGCCGTTGCCGCACTGAGCGGGACTACCGGACTCGCCGCGCTCTTTTCCCGGGCGGCCAATGCGGCCGAATCGGATATTGCGGACGGTACGAGCCGTCGTTTCGACTTTTCCGTGCTGCAATCCATGGCGCACGACCTGGCGCAAACTCCCTGGGGCGGGGCCCCGCGTCCGCTGCCGGATACGCTGGCGACGCTGACGCCGCAGGCCTATAACAGCATTCAGTACGATGCGAAGCAGTCGCTGTGGAACAACATCGAAAACCGCCAGCTTGACGTGCAGTTCTTCCACGTCGGGATGGGCTTCCGCCGCCGGGTGCGCATGTTCTCGCTGGACAGCCAGACCTCGCAGGCGCGTGAAATTCACTTCCGCCCGGAGCTGTTCAACTACCATGACGCGGGCGTCGATACAAAACAGCTGGAAGGTCAGAGCGATTTAGGCTTTGCCGGTTTCCGCGCCTTTAAATCCCCGGAACTGGCGCGCCGCGATATTGTCTCCTTCCTCGGTGCCAGCTACTTCCGCGCGGTGGATGATACATACCAGTACGGGCTATCCGCGCGCGGCCTGGCGCTGAACACCTATGCCGATAGCCAGGAAGAGTTCCCGGACTTCACCTCCTTCTGGTTTGAAACCGTCAAACCGGGCGCAACCACCTTTACGGTCTACACCCTGCTGGACAGCCCGAGCATCACCGGTGCCTATAAGTTCGTGATCCATTGCGAGAAGACCCAGGTGATCATGGATGTCGAAAACCATCTGTATGCCCGTAAGGACATCCAGCAGCTGGGTATTTCGCCGATGACCAGCATGTTTGCCTGCGGCAATAACGAGCGCCGCATGTGCGACACCATTCACCCGCAGATCCACGACTCCGATCGTCTGGCGATGTGGCGCGGCAATGGCGAGTGGATCTGTCGCCCGCTGAATAATCCGCAAAAACTGCAGTTCAATGCCTACACCGATAAGAACCCGAAAGGGTTTGGTCTGCTGCAGCTCGATCGCGACTTTACGCACTATCAGGACATCATGGGCTGGTACAACAAACGCCCAAGCCTGTGGGTCGAACCGCGTAACCAGTGGGGCAATGGCACCGTGGCGCTGATGGAGATCCCGACCACCGGTGAAACCCTGGATAACGTGGTCTGCTTCTGGCAGCCGGAAAAACCGGTGAAGGCGGGCGATAAGCTGGACTTCCAGTATCGTCTTTACTGGAGCGCCAAACCCCCGGTGCGTTCACCGCTGGCAAACGTGCTGGCGACCCGCACCGGCATGGGCGGTTTCCCGGAAGGCTGGGCACCTGGCGAGCACTACCCGAAAGTCTGGGCGCGTCGTTTTGCGGTCGATTTTGTCGGCGGCGATCTGAAAGCCGCCGCGCCGAAAGGGATCGAACCGGTTATCACTCTTTCCAGTGGCGAAGCGAAGCAGATTGAGATCCTCTATGTGGAGCCGTTCGACGGCTATCGCATCTTGTTTGACTGGTATCCTACCAGCGACGCCACCGATACCGTGGATATGCGGATGTTCCTGCGCTGCCAGGGCGAAGCGATCAGCGAAACCTGGCTGTATCACTACTTCCCACCGGCCCCTGATAAACGTCAGTACGTTGATGACCGCGTCATGCGTTAAGGCATAATGGATTGCCCCCTCTCCCTTAAGTAAGGGCTGGGGTGAGGGGGAGTATGCCGTACCGGGATCACACCACAAAAAGAGAGAGACCGATCGATGACCACAACAACCGAAGAGATCATCCCCGTCGACGAGCGGATCGAACTGCGGGCGACGGACGAGCGTTACACCACCGAGCTGCACAATCTGGTGGTCAAAAACCGGGCGTGGTTGCAGGACTCTCTCAACTGGCCACAGTTTGTCGGCACCGAAGA
Organism: Leclercia sp. 1548; assembly: GCF_050435045.1. Lineage (NCBI taxonomy): Bacteria > Pseudomonadati > Pseudomonadota > Gammaproteobacteria > Enterobacterales > Enterobacteriaceae > Leclercia > Leclercia sp. 1548. The sequence goes on from NZ_JBNDJP010000007.1 coordinate 157,303, forward strand.
CGATACCCGGCAGAACATCCTGAGCAACCAGATGCTGCATCAGCGCGGTTACGCCAAAATGTTCCTTATCTTCAGTGATAACGCGCTGGTAGGGGTGCTGTCGTTCAACGCCATCGAACCACTGAATAAAACGGGTTATATCGGCTACTGGCTGGATGAAGGGCATCAGGGGCAGGGGATTTTATCCCGCGCGCTGGAAGCCTTTATCCGCCACTATGCCGGACGCGGCGAAATTCGCCGCTTCGTCATTAAGTGTCGCGTGGACAATGCCGCCAGTAATCAGGTAGCGCGGCGTAACGGCTTCCTGCTGGAAGGGTGTCTCAAAGAGGCCGAGTTCCTGAACGGACGCTATGATGACCAGAATATCTACGCCCGGATCTGCACCTCATAATGCGCCCAGCAACGGCGTGCGCGTAATGTGCTGCGCGCCGTTAATCATCTTCGCGCCGCGCAGATGAATTGCATCGCCTTCCGACGCCTCGATCACCGCGTCGTCAGTAATTTCAATATGATGCTCGATCAGCACTTCACCACGAATGCGCGCCCGTCCCTGAATCACCACTTTATCGTCAATCAGAATCGGCCCGCCGCGCAGCCAGGCTTCGCCGCCAATCAGGACGTGATGTTTGATCACGCAGTTGCCCTCGACCAGCGCATTCTCTGCCACCTGGGAGCTGTAGCGCAGGGTGGGGATAGCATCCTCTTCCAGCCCGGCGAGCAGCCGGGCGTTGCCATAGACTTTGGCGCAGTCGCACACCCAGACGTTGTTCACCTCGTTGCCTTCGAGTAAAGCATTCTCAAACACCTCGGCGCGATGCTCGACAAAGGCGTAGCTGACAATGGCGTTGCCGTAGATCTGCGCCTGATGCACCACCCGCGACTGGCTGACGGTGGCCTCGCCGAATATACGCAGGATCTGATTCGGGTCCGGGGTCAGGCCTTTGGCGGCAATCACCAGGCTGTTATGCAGAATGCGGGCATTGTCGAAAAGATGACATTCGCCGCGCACCACCGACGATTGAACGGTGACGTTGTCACTTATGCGCGCGCCCTGGCTGATCTGCGCCCCATCGACCCAGACGTTATCGCCAATTGAAGCCTGATGGCTGATGACGCACGGCTGGGTGATGCGTGCGTTGCCGCTGACCTGCGCCCCGGCAAACACCACGCTGTTTTCATCGTAGATCCAGCAATCATCCTCCTGTGACAGTGCCGATTCGTCATCGATCCAGCCGCCACGGGTGCCGCTCTTCACATCACTGAAATCACGTTCGGCGATAATCTGGCGCACCTTTACCGCTGTTTTCATGTCACCGTCCTGCCAGTGGTGCAAACGGCTTTCATCGCTAAGTCGATATTTTTTCATCACTGTGCCCGCAGTTGTCTTCTTCACTAAACGTAGCAAACTTTAGCGTGATCGAAACAGTGGCATCTGAAATTGAAAGTCCTTAAACTAGCATTTCAAATATAATTTATAGATTAAAATATATGTACAAAACGCCATCCACCGAACGCGTTCTTAATTTGCCCGCAGGCTACTACGGCATGGTCCTGGGGACCATTGGTATGGGCTTTGCCTGGCGTTACGCCAGCACGATCTGGCCGGTGACCCGCTGGCCGGGTGAGATCCTGGTGACGCTGGCAATGGTGATCTGGGGATTACTGACCTTCGCCTTTATTACCCGCGCGGTGCGCTTTCCGCGCAGCGTGCTGGCGGAGATGCGCCATCCGGTGATGAGCAGTTTTGTCAGCCTGTTTCCCGCCACCACGATGCTGGTGGCGATTGGCTTCGTGCCCTGGTATCGCCCGCTGGCGCTGGTTCTGTTTAGCGTCGGTGTGGTGGTGCAACTGGGCTATGCGGCATGGCAGTCTGCCGGACTGTGGCGCGGCAAGCACCCCGAGGAGGCAACCACGCCGGGCCTTTATCTGCCGACGGTAGCGAATAACTTTATTAGTGCCATGGCCTGCGGCGCGCTCGGGTTTCACGATGCCGGGCTGGTGTTTCTCGGCGCGGGCGTGTTCTCCTGGCTGAGCCTGGAGCCGGTGATTTTGCAGCGCCTGCGCAGCGCGGGAGAACTGCCTGCGGCTATGCGCACCTCCCTTGGGATTCAGCTCGCTCCCGCGCTGGTGGCCTGTAGCGCATGGTTGAGCGTCAATGGCGGCCAGGCTGACACCTTCGCCAAAATGCTGTTCGGCTACGGCCTGCTGCAACTGCTCTTTACCCTGCGCCTGATGCCCTGGTATCTGTCGCAGCCGTTTAATGCCTCGTTCTGGAGCTTTTCGTTCGGCGTCTCGGCGCTGGCCACCACCGGTCTGCATCTGGGGCAGAGCAGCCCGTCCGGTTTTTTCCACGCCATCGCCATCCCGCTGTTTATTTTTACCAATGCCATCATTGCACTATTACTGGTGCGCACGTTTATCCTGTTGATGCAGGGAAAACTGTTGGTCCGTGCAGATAAAGCAACGCTTATGCAAGCTGAGGAAAGAGAATGACTGTGTTTGATGAGAACTACTTTACCGAAAAATATGGCATGACCCGCACCCACTCCGAAGTGGTGTACAGCGCAGGAATTGTTAAACCGGGCAAAACCCTGGATCTCGGCTGCGGCAACGGGCGCAACAGCCTCTATCTGGCGGCGAATGGCTTTGATGTCACCGCCTGGGATAAAAATGCCAACAGCATCGGTAACATTGAGAGTATCAAGGCCAAAGAGGGGATCACCAACCTTCAAACGGCGATTCAGGATCTCAACACCCTGCGCTTTGACGGCGAATACGATTTTATCCTGTCCACGGTGGTGCTGATGTTCCTGCAGGCAGAGACCATTCCTGGCCTGATCGACAACATGCAGCGCTGCACCAAACCGGGCGGCTACAACCTGATTGTCGCGGCGATGGATACGGAAGATTATCCCTGCAACGTCGGCTTCCCGTTTGCATTTAAAACCGGGGAACTGAGCGGTTACTACGCGGGCTGGGAACAGCTGAAATACAACGAGGACGTCGGTGAGTTACACCGCACCGACGCCCAGGGCAACCGCATTAAACTGCGTTTTGCTACGCTGCTGGCGCGGAAACCGGCTTAACCCTGCTTGCTCCCTCTCTCTGTGAGAGAGAGGGGGTTTTAGATTTTTTCAAAATAAAATCTTTAAAATCATTATGTTACACGCCACATGTAACGGTCGGTTTTTTAAAGTTCAAGTTTAAGTTCAATAAACAAAACAACCAAAATGATTTGGTTTCAAAGTATATACCGGCTTTAAAAGATTCCTCTCACGATTCAATAAAAGGTAAAGATTCTCTAAGAATCAGTGACATTCTGCATCACGTAGCTGGTTTCCCTGCCGATCCACAATATCCAAATGAAAAAGTAGCTGGTGGATTATTCTCTCAGGATAAAACAACCACGCTGGAAATGATCAAGAAAACCCCACTTGCATATCAGCCTGGTACCACACACATTTAAAGTGATGTTGATTATATGATCCTTGGATTTATCATTGAGTCAGTCACTGGGATGGTGCTTGATAAATATGTGAAAAAAATAATATTTATGAACCACTTGGTCTTAAACATACGGTCTTTAATCCTTTGGTTAAAGGGTTCAAACAACAGCAGATCGCAGCGACATAACTGAACGGTAATACGCATGACGGTGTGATCAGTTTCCCTAACATTCGTACAACTACGATTTGGGGGCAAGTTCATGATGAAAGGCCTGGTATTCGATGGGAAGGGTGTCTGGTCACGCAGGGCTGTTTTCTAACACCAGTGATATGGCTGTACTGATGCAGGTTATGCTCAATGGGGGCGGTTATGGGAAGGTTAAGCTGTTCGATAAGCAGACCATCAAGGGGTTTACTGAAAGTTCAGCAGAGGATGCTACATTCGGCCTGGGTTGGCGTGTGAACGGCAACGCTTCAATGACTCCTACATTCGGGGTATTAGCCAGTAAAGAGACTCATGGACACACTGGATGGAAAGGAACGCTGACGGCTATCGATCCTGTTAGTCACATGGCTATCTTTATTCTTGGCAACAGGCCGCATTCCCCTATAGTTGACCCGAGAACCAATCCAAATGTGTTTATCAGTGCACTATTACCCGCAGCGAAATACGGCTGGATTGTTGATCGATATACGGGGCATTGAAGTAAAATAGTTAAGGGACTCGTAAGAGTCCCTTTTTTTATGCTACTACTCTTTCATTCCAGGTATCTTTAAACATTATGTTCCCATCACAATATTTCCATTCGATAGATTCATAACGAATTTCAACTTCCTCCATATGTCTACCTGCAAATCCTAAAGGAAATAAAACCGGAGATATTCTTGTTATTTTCACATTTTCCAGTTTTATATTAAAATATTCTACCTCTATTCCTGCCTCATTAATTCTATACATTTTTATTATAGCTTCTTTAAATATCCTGCCTTTACATACCCCCCTAAATAAATAGGGGGTGAGACGGTCTATTTCTTTTTCAAATTTAATCGGAACATGCAGGCGTGTTCCTGTAAGTTTTCCAGTGTTATGATCTGTAGGAATCCAAACAGAATGATTGAAAGATTTAAGTTCTGTGGAGCCCAATCGTGTAGGCATTAAACATTCACCGATTAAAGGTGAATTATTTTCATCTGTAAGCCAAAGATGTGCTGGGATAGTCATTTACTTTTTTCTCTCATAAAAAAATGATAAATATAGTACAATAATAATTATAATCCCGACTACACAAATTGTAATGGCTGTGTTATCAATATACTTTACAGGTATATATGATAATAAAATTATAACTAAAATTGTTAAGTATGTTTTTAATTGAAGCGCTAAATCATCAAAGATAAGCCTAAATATTTGCTTTAATATCTTACTCATAGCCAGCCATTCGTTTTAATGCATCAATTATTTCAGCATTCGATGCTGTACTTATATTTAAATAACCAACGTCTAATACTAATGGCTCTATTATAAAGTACATCATTTCAAGGTTTTGCGCGTAAAGAGCGTCATAGAACTGTGGTAGAAAATATTTTAAATTGTTTGCACTATCAGCAGCATGTTGAACCGTACCGTATGAGCTTAATGCTATCAGCCCCCCTGATGACAGACCTCCAATTTTTTTCATCATTGCACTTTGTATAACTCCATTGATTTTACTGCCGTAGCAAATATATTTAACAACAGAATAGACTAGTGCAAACCTTGAAGCTTGCATAATTGAATAGTGTGACGTAGGCGGCACAACTTTTCTAAGAATAGTAGTTTTTTCATCTTCATCTTTATTCATTAGCATTATTTGAACATAAATTAATATCATCCTAAAAATTATATCTCTATGCTCAACAAGTTCATACAAACCCAGTAGAAAGCGTTTATCCTCATTTTTAAGCTGTTTACAAACATCTTTATAATTTTCTGTAAAGTATGAAGTGTAATAAAGCGCTCTTGTTGCACCATCACCTAGATTATTTAGATAATCGATAAACCCATCTTTTACACCAGCCATAGCCTTACCTAATCTCACGGCTAATTCTTTATCGGTCCCAATTTTTTTAATAATATCTTCACTGTAATACATAATATTTTCCTGTAATTGGATGCGTTGATCATCTTATACGTTTTGCTTTGTTCAAAGTGATCGCGCTCTCAATTCCTGGAAATATTTAAAAAAAGCCACCTTAATATTAACTAGATAGATAGGTGGCTTTAAACAATAAAGCTGGTGAATGTTATATATAATTAATTGTTGTCCATTATTTCTTTCAGCTTATTTTCCCATTTCAAAAATGCTTCCAGCTTTTCCTCGTTATAATCATATCTGTCATAGTGGACAGATGACACGTCATGTAAAGCATGGTGCTGAATTCTGTCACGAATTTCTTTTGTTATTTTCAATTGTCCGCCCAGTGTTTTAAAGGTGCGGCGAAAATCTTGGAATAAATGAATTAGCACCCTTTTTCTCACAAAAGCGCTTAATATTATTCGAAAGTAAATTGCTATGCATAAATTTTCTAGGGGCAACGGAATCTTCATCCAGCTTACCAGTAGCTACTTTTTTTCCCATTTGGATAGTTTTTCCTCATAATTCCGGTTAGGGAACAAATACTCATGGTTTGGATATCGTGAAATCATCAGGTCTATTAATTATTTTGCTGTTTCGCAAAGAATAAAGTGATACCATTTTTTTGTTTTTGATATTGATGGTGGCACAGAAAGGATACAGTTTTTCTTATCATAGTATTTCTTTGGTAGGGCCATAATCTCATAAGGACGCTGACCGCCACAAAAAAAGATTAGCTGAATAAGTACAGCAACGTCAGCATTAAAGAAATGTTCGTTAGTTGTTCTGAGTAGCAGGGCCAGTTCATCGAAACTCAGGAAACGTTCACCAATATATTGTTCTTCCTCGCTAACCATGAGTACTGGTAATGCAGAGACAGGCTTAAACGGAATATCAAACACAATATCAGGCTTATCCATCAGCGGTGACTTGTCGCACTTAACGCCGAATGCGAAAAGAGTATGCATATATGAACGGATCTGGTTAACCCAGGCTCGCTTTTGTGTGTGTTGATAAACGTAATTGAGTACTGACCTTACATCATTTGAAGTGATTTTTTTCGCAATTGTTGTTTACGGCAGCAGACCGCTTGCTGCGATTGTTGAGCGCAGAGTTTTATAATGGTGGTATGTGCGTTTACCAGAAGCATTAAAATCGGTTTTGTGACCCTCAAACAGTTCTGCAAGCGTACCGCTTGTTTTAGTAACTTTGATCACATCCGAACATGAAGAAAGGCTTTCGAACTTCTCAAGTGCGCTACTGATAGACATTACCGGGTATTCACCTGGCGTCTGAAATTTTGTAGTTTTCCCCTACATAATGGCGATAGACGAATGTTTTACGTCCAGATGGATAGACGCGCACCCCGACCCGTCCTGTGCCTCGTTCGCCGCTTGCATGATAAGCTATGTAAGCGGCAGCTTTAGGGGACAAATTCTCAATTGCTTTCGTAGTAAAGTTGATTTTCATTATTCATTTCCTTTGCATAATGAGTGCATACTTATTCGCAGTTCAAGTTCAAAAACTAGTTCAAAAAACTGTTTCTTAAACTATCGCGTAATGAGCAAAACTAACTCATGCAAGGGCTAAAAACAAAATGAACCCAACAACTTATTACTTAAATTACCCCGGTCTTTGTTCAATTGTTTTGATATTCCCCCCTGTGGGAGAGGGGTGGGTTGAGGGCACCAGGCCGCACCAGGCCGCACCGAACAAGGCGAAGCCGCCATCCGACTTAACGGGCCGCCAGCAAACAGAGCTGCAGCGCCGTATTGTACGAAGCCTCGAACGATTTCAGCGGTAAAAACTCAAACTTCGAGTGGAAGTTATGAGCGCCAGTGAAGAAGTTCGGGGTCAACAGCCCTTTCGCCGAGAGTGCCGCGCCGTCGGTGCCGCCGCGCATCGGGGTCGGTTTTGGCGTGATGCCTAAACTTTCCATCGCCTCGAACATCAGGTCGATAGCGCGACGATCTTCTCCCACAGCGTTGCTGATGTTGCTGTAGGTATCTTCGATATGCCAGCTTACCTTCGCCGTAGGGTGCTGGGCGGCGATCTTCTCCGCGACCTCGCCAATTTGTGCTTTCCGGGCGGCAAAGCTGTCGCGATCGAAATCACGAATATTGGCCTTTAGCACCGCCTCGTTTTGCCCGGCCTGGATGCCGTTAAACCAGATGTAACCTTCGCGGCCTTCGGTATGCTCCGGGGTTTGCAGGCGATCAAAGTGGCTGATGTAGTCGGTCGCCATCAGCAGCGGGTTTACCAGAACCCCTTTGGCGGACATCGGGTGCGCCGTCACGCCGGTAAAGCGAATTTCCGCCGCCGCCGCGTTGAAGTTCTCGTAAACAATCTCCCCTAGCTCGCAGCAGTCGATGGTCCAGGCAAAATCGACGTCAAAACGGGCCAGATCCAGGGCCTTCGCGCCACACAGACCGATCTCTTCGTCCGGCACAAACGCCACCACGATATCGCCATGCTGATGCTCTGCGGTGAGGTTCTCAAGCAGCGTCATCACCACGGTCACCGCCGATTTGTTATCGGCCCCCAGCACGCTGGTGCCGTCGCTGAAGATGATCTCTTCGCCAGGGTAGGCCAGAATTTCCGGGTGCTCGCTGACCCGCAGCCAGATATCTTTTTCGGCGTTCAGGCAGAGATCATCTCCCGTAAAGGTGAGGATTTGCGGATAAATATCCGGTGACAATCCGACGTCGACGGTATCGATATGGGTGATAAAACCGATCCTCGGCGCACCGGGGACATTCCCCTTTTTGACCGCAGTGACGGTGGCAAATTCGTCGATCACAATATCGTCCAGACCCAGCGTTTGCAGCTCCATGGCCAGCGCCCGGGCCATCTCGTGTTGGCCGGGTGTGGAGGGCAAGGTTTTCACCTTCTGATCGCTCTGGCTGGTGATGGCCAGGTAGCGGAAGAAGCGTTGGGTTAATTGTCTGGCGAGTGCTGAAGCCATGGTGGATCCTTCTTTATTTGAGTTATCAGGTGTTTGCAAAATCACTTTAATGTTATTTATGGTTTGGCACGACAAAAATTCATTAGCCGTCAAATTAAAAGACAGGAAAACGCGATGAAAAGCAACCTCACAACGTTGGCTCTGACCGTAGCCGCGCTGACGGTCAGTTCCACCGTTGCCGCGAAAACGCTGGTCTATTGTTCGGAAGGATCGCCGGAGAACTTTAACCCGCAACTCTATACCTCGGGCACCAGCGTGGATGCCAGCGCCGTACCGATTTATAACCGGCTGGTGGATTTTACCCCGGGCACGACCGACCTGGTGCCGAGCCTGGCCGAAAGCTGGGACGTCAGCAAGGATGGTAAGGTCTATACCTTCCATCTGCGCAAGGGGGTCAAGTTCCAGAGCAACAAACTCTTCACGCCAACACGAGACTTTAACGCCGACGATGTGATCTTCTCGTTTTTGCGCCAGAAAGACGCCAACCATCCGTATCACAACGTCTCAAACGGTAACTACTCCAATTTTGAGAGCCTCGAGTTCGGCAAGTTGATCACGGCTATTGATAAAGTGGACGACCATACGGTGCGCTTCACCCTGGCTCACCCGGAAGCGCCGTTCGTTGCCGACCTGGGCTGGTATTTCGCCTCGATTCTGTCAGCAGAATATGCCGACGCGATGCTGAAAGCCGGTACCCCGGAGAAGGTCGATATGGAGCCGATCGGCACCGGGCCGTTCAAACTGGCGAAGTACCAGAAGGACTCGCGGATCCTCTATACCGCCTTCCCTGAATACTGGCAGGGCAAAGCGAAGCTGGATCGGCTGGTGTTCACCATCGTCCCGGATGCCTCGGTGCGTCTCGCCAAGCTGGAGAAAAACGAGTGCCAGGTGATGCCGTTCCCAAACCCCGCCGATCTGCCGCGGATGAAGGAAAACAAAGACATCAACCTGATGAGCAAAGCGGGGCTGAATACCGGTTTCCTGGCGTTTAATACGCAAAAAGCGCCGCTGGATAATGTCAAAGTGCGCCAGGCGCTGGCGATGGCGATTAACAAACCGGCTATTATTGATGCCGTCTTCCAGGGCACCGGTACCGCCGCCAAAAACCTGCTGCCGCCGGGTGTCTGGAGCGCAGACAGCCACCTGAAGGACTACGATTACGATCCTGATAAAGCCAAAGCCTTGCTGAAAGAGGCCGGATTTGCCAACGGGATGACCATCGACCTGTGGGCCATGCCGGTGCAGCGGCCCTATAACCCCAATGCCAAACGGATGGCCGAAATGATCCAGGCCGATTGGGCAAAAATTGGCGTGAAGACCAAAGTCGTCACCTACGAGTGGGGGGAATACCTTAAACGGGTGAAGGGCGGTGAGCATCAGGCGGCGCTGATGGGCTGGACGACGGCAACGGGCGACCCGGATAACTTCTTTGGCCCGCTCTTTACCTGTACGTCGGCCAATGGGGGATCGAATTCCGCGAAATGGTGTTATCAACCATTCGACAAAATTATTGCTGAAGCTAAATCTATTACCGATCACGATAAACGCGTGGCGTTATATCAGCAGGCACAGCAAATGATGCACGATCAAATGCCTGCGGTGATGATCGCGCACTCCACAATATTCGAGCCGGTGCGTAAAGAGGTAACGGGTTACGAAATAGATCCCTTCGGTAAACACTTATTCTGGCAGGTGGATATAAAATAAGCGTTTGATTCTGCCCGCCATTTTGGCGGGCAATTTTTTTTTCTCTTTGCGACAATTTCATCATTTTTAGTCACTTTTTTTTCAGCTAACTTTTGCTATAACTTCAATTGCATATTTGCACTTCACATGGAAACACCCATCATGCGTACTAATACTTTATTTAAAGTTGCCGCGCTTTCCGGTCTGTTGCTTCTCGCGGGCTGCGCGTCAAAAGTGGCTGCGCCTGATCAATATTCAGGCTTTTTAAAAGACTACTCCGGGCTACAAGAAACGACGTCTGCATCAGGGAAACCCACGCTGCGTTGGGTCGACCCGTCTTATAACGAAGCAAACTACGACAGCATTATCTGGAACAATATCACCTATTATCCCGAGCCAAAGCCAACTACCCAGATTGGTCAACGCACTCTGGATGAATTGTTAAACTACACCAACACCAAAATGAAAACCGCTATCGGCCAGCGTAAGCCGATTGTGACAACGCCTGGACAACGCAGCCTGATTTTCCGTGGCGCGATCACCGGTGTGAGTTCGCAGAAAGAAGGCCTGCAATTCTATGAAGTGGTTCCTGTTGCGCTGGTCGTGGCGGGTACGCAGATGGCAACCGGGCACCGAACCATGGATACCCACCTCTTCTTTGAAGGCGAGCTGATCGACGCTAAGACCAATAAGCCAGTCATTAAAGTGGTACGTAAGGGTGAAGGTAAAGAGCTGAGTAACGAAACTACGCCAATGACCTTCGCTACTCTGAAACAAGTTGTTGATGATATGGCGGCCGATGCCACCATGTTTGATGTTCATAAAACCGCAGCAAAATAATATCGGGACCGGCCTGTATTCCACAGGCCGGTTTTTTTTATGCCGTGCGCAGCCGTCTAAACCAGTTTTCCGGGCGGGCGAACATCACCAGATTCCCGGTTAATATCAGCAGCAGCCCCGCAATTCCATTACTGTGCCACACGTACCCCTCGTACACCGTCGAGAATGAGAGCGCCACCAGCGGGAACAGCAGGGTGCTATACGCCGCTTTGCCCGCGCCGATACGCCCGACCAGCGTGAAGTAAGCACCAAAGGCAATCACCGAGCCAAACAGTGCCAGATAGAGCAGGGCGCCCATGTAGCTCACCGACCAGACCGGCGTAAAGTCATCTCCGCGGATCAGCGCAATTGCCCCCATCACCAGGGTGCCGTAGAGCATTGCCCAGGCATTGGTGGTCATGGTTTCCAGCCCGTTACGCTGGTGGCGCAGGCTGATCATATTCCCCAGCGAGAAGCCGTAAGTACCCAGAGCCGAGAGGGCAATGCCGAACAGCAGACTGGTGCTCCAGCCGCTGGCTAACAGGTCGTTCCAGAACAGGGTAATAATACCGAGCAGCCCCAGCGCCGCCGCCAGATAAAAGCGCGCGGGAGGACGCTGGCCAAAGAAGAGGAAGCTGTTCAGGGCGTTATACAGTACCGCCATCGAAAAAATTACCGATTCGAGGCCGGTGTTGATATGGGCCGCCGCGGTATAGAAGCACCAAAAGTTAAAGCAGAAGACACAGCAGCCTTGCAGGATGCAAAACAGATGGTCGCGAAAGGCCAACGGGCGCAGGCGGCGCAGGATCAGCAGCACCGTCATGATGGCGGCGGTGGCGACGGCAAAGCGCCAGAAAATCGAGACCGGCGCAGGCACCGGCCCCTGTTGGAGGAAGATGGCAATCCAGGTGGTTCCCCAGATCACCACCACCAGCGCATACAGTAATGCATTCATCGTTTTTTCTCTTATCAGCAAAGTCTGGGGGTAGTATGGCGTCAGGAAGAGTGGCTTTCTTTCACAGACTTGCGGTGGACTTGCATATTCTTGCGCTTTTTTCCCGGCGGAGAGGCGACAGGGCTGGTACTGAATGGCAGATCTTTTTAGACTTATTAATTCTTATTCATCAGGGTGTGAGTCGTTATGGCTGAGATGTACGGTGCCTTTGAAAATCTGCGCAAACATAAAGCGGTGCTGCACAATGCCGTGGCGCTGAATTCGGGGATCCAGCTGGCGGCCTGGTCAAATAAACGCGACACCATTACGCAATATTGCGATCACCATACCCTGAGCCTCTACATTGCCGACGGCTATGAGAGCTATCACAAAACCTCAGCGGGCTGGAAAAACGGCGGCGGCCCGGACCGTTTCTGCCTGATGCCTAAGGAGAGCGAGTCAACCTGGGATATCCGCGACGACCTGTCGTTTATCCACCTCTACTGTACCGATGCGCACCTGCGTCACGTCGGCGAGCAGATCTGGGACAAAAGCCCGTACAGCTTTACCCTGGACGAAAACCTGTTTGGTGACGATGCCAGCATTACCGCCCTGTACCGCCATTTTATCCTCGGCTGCGACTGGCAGCAGTCGGCCAACCAGCTGACGCTGAGCACCGCTTCGACGCTGCTTCTGACTCATCTGGTGCAGCATTACAGCAACGTGCAGTGGACGCTGCCAACGGTAACGGGCGGCCTGTCGCCGTTCGTGCTGCGTAACGTGCTGGGGTTTATTGAGGAGAATCTGGCCCAGCCGTTAACGCTGGCGGATCTGGCGGCGCAGGCAAGCCTGAGCGAGTTTCATTTTGCCCGCATGTTCCGTCAGTCGATGCAGATGGCTCCGCATCAGTACGTGATGCAGCGCCGGATGGAGAGGGCTAAAAGTCTGGTGCGGCATACCGGCAAGCCGTTGACCGAAATCGCCCTGGCCTGCGGATTCAGCTCCGCCAGCCATTTCAGTAACCGCTTTCGCGCCGCCACCGGGCTGACGCCGTCTCAGCTACGCGCGTCGGGTGCGTGACAGCAGGGCGTAGCAGACCCCGCCCGCCACTAATCCCCAGAACGCCGAACCGATCCCGGCAAGCGTAGCCCCGCTGGCGGTAAGCAAAAACGTCACAATCGCAGCATCGCGTTCGGCCTCATTGTGCAGCGCCTGATGCAGGCTGCCACCGATGGTGCCCAGTAACGCCAGCCCTGCTAAGGTCTGGATCCAGCTTAACGGCAGGGCCGCCATCAACCCGCTGATGGAGCCGCCGAAAATACCTGCCAACAGATAAAAAACGCCTGCCGCCGCTGCAGCCAGCCAGCGTTTACTGGCATCCGGGTGCGCATCCGGGCTTTGACAGATGGCTGCCGTGATTGCCGCGATGCAGATGGAATAGACCCCAAACGGCGATAACAGCAGCGCCAGCCCGCCGGTGAAGACAATCAGCGGCGAGACGGCCACCGGATAACCGGAGGCTTTAAGGGTGGCGAACCCCGGAGCATTCTGCGAGGCCATGGTGACCAGGAAGAAGGGCAGACCGATACTCACCAGCGTCGTGAGCGTGAAGGTCGGGGCGATAAATTCCGGCATCACTACGGCGAGCGTTAACTTTTCCGTGACAACGTCACCTTTTAGTGCTGCCACCGCACCGCCCACCAGCAGGGTTGCAACGATGGCATACCGCGGCGCGAAGGCTTTGGTCAACAGCCATGCCAGTAGCATACTTCCGCACAGCAGCAGATGCCCCTCCAGATTGCTAAACGCCTGCAGGCCGAAGCGTAACAGAACGCCCGCAAGCATCGCCGCCGCCAGCGAATGGGGAATGATCTTCATCAGCCGGGCAAACAGGCCACTCACGCCGCAGATCAGAATCAGGGCATTGGCAAAGATAAAGATGCCGATGGTTTCGGACAACGTGACCCCCTGTAAGCTGGTGGCCAGCAGGGCAGCGCCGGGCGTTGACCAGGCGGTAAGTACCGGCGCTTTATACCACCAGGACAGCGCCAGGGTGCTGATCCCCATGCCGATCCCGAGCGAGGTCATCCAGCCTGCAATCTGTGGTGCCGTCGCACCTGCCGCCGACGCGGCCTGCCAGATGATGGCAGCGGAGCTGGCATAGCCCACCAGTACGGCAACGAAACCTGAAAGCAGAGTGGGAAAAGCGATCGTGGAGAGACGCATGGGAACTCCGTTGTGCGTTATAACAGCCAAAAATGTATCACTGTGCGCTATAGCATACAAGTGGTACACTCGCGGCAACGGGAGGGTCCATGGACATCACACAACATCTTGCCATCACACTGAAAACGCTGCGTCAGGCACGCGGCTGGAGTTTGTCGAAGCTGGCAGAAGAGACCGGGGTATCGAAAGCGATGCTCGGCCAGGTGGAACGTAATGAATCCAGCCCGACAGTGTCGACGCTGTGGAAAATCGCCACCGGGCTAAACGTGCCATTCTCCACCTTTATCACCCCTGATGCCGAGAACCCGCCGCTTTTTGACCCGCAGCAGCAGGCGATGGTGGTTAAACCCCTGTTCCCCTGGGATGAGGCACTTAAGTACGACCACTTTTCGATTACCCTCGCACCGGGCGCACTCAGTGAATCCACGCCACACGAAACCGGCGTGATTGAGCATGTGGTGGTGATCAGCGGCGAACTGGAGATGCAGATCGACGGTACCTGGCAGACGCTTTTCCCTGATACCGGCCTGCGTTTTGCCGGGGATAAACCCCACGCCTACCGCAACAGCAGCGGCCAGCCGGTGCACTTTCACTCGCTTATCCATTATCCCCGCTAAAGGCGCGCAAAACAGTTCCGTTAGCCCATACTTCTGACTACAATAGCCGCCATTTTGACCATAACGGATAACGACGAAGTATGCGCCTGCCATCCCATCATCTTGAACTCTTAAGCCCGGCTCGTGACGCCGCCATTGCCCGTGAAGCGATCCTTCATGGTGCCGACGCGGTCTATATCGGCGGACCTGGTTTTGGCGCCCGCCATAATGCCAGCAACAGCCTGCGCGATATCGCTGAACTGGTGCCATTCGCCCACCGTTTCGGGGCGAAGGTGTTTGTGACCCTGAACACCATTCTTCATGATGATGAACTGGAGCCTGCGCAGCGTCTGATCACTGACCTGTATCAGACCGGCGTCGATGCGCTGATCGTGCAGGATATGGGTGTGCTTGAGATGGATATCCCACCGATTGAGCTGCACGCCAGTACCCAGTGCGATATCCGCAGCGTGGAGAAAGCGAAGTTCCTCTCGGATGCCGGTTTCACCCAGATCGTGCTGGCGCGCGAGCTGAATCTCAACCAGATCCGCGACATTCGGCAGGCCACCGATGCCACCATCGAATTCTTTATCCACGGTGCCCTGTGCGTGGCCTATTCCGGCCAGTGCAATATCTCCCATGCTCAGACCGGGCGCAGTGCCAACCGCGGCGACTGCTCACAGGCCTGCCGTCTGCCGTATACGCTGAAAGACGATCAGGGGCGCGTGGTCGCTTTCGAAAAACACCTTCTGTCGATGAAAGACAACGACCAGACGGCCAACCTGGGGGCACTGATCGACGCGGGCGTGCAATCCTTCAAAATTGAAGGACGTTACAAAGACATGAGCTACGTGAAGAACATCACCGCCCATTACCGTCAGATGCTCGATGCCATCATTGAGGATCGCGGCGGTCTGGCGCGCAGCTCTGCCGGCCGCACCGAGCACTTCTTTATTCCCTCCACCGACAAGACTTTCCATCGCGGCAGCACTGACTACTTCGTGAATGCGCGTAAAGACGACATTGGCGCGTTCGATTCACCGAAATTTATCGGCCTGCCGGTGGGCGAGGTGCTGAAGGTGGCGAAAGATTACCTCGATGTTGAAGTGACCGAACCGCTGGCCAATGGCGATGGCCTGAATGTGATGATCAAACGTGAAGTGGTGGGATTCCGCGCCAATACGGTAGAGAAAACCGCTGAAAACCGTTATCGCGTCTGGCCGAACGAAATGCCTGCTGACCTGTATAAAGCGCGTCCGCATGCCGCGCTGAACCGCAACCTCGACCATAACTGGCAGCAGGCGCTGCTGAAAACCTCCAGCGAGCGTCGTATCGCGGTGGATATCGAGCTGGGTGGTTGGGAAGAGCAGCTGATCCTCACCATGACCAGTGAAGATGGCACCAGCGTGACTCACACTCTGGACGGGCAATTTGAGGTGGCGAACAACGCCGAAAAAGCGCTCAACAACCTCAAGGACGGCATCGCCAAACTGGGCCAGACCATCTATTACGCCCGGGATATTCAGGTCAACCTACCTGGCGCGCTGTTTGTGCCGAACAGTCTGTTGAACCAGTTCCGTCGTGAAACCGCCGACATGCTCGACGAAGCCCGTCTGGCAAATTACCCGCGCGGCAGCCGCAAAGCCGTCTCTGTACCGCCGCCGGTCTACCCGGATACGCATCTCTCGTTCCTGGCGAACGTCTACAACCACAAGGCGAGGGCGTTTTATCAGCGCTATGGCGTTGAGCTGATCGATGCTGCTTATGAAGCACACGAAGAGAAGGGCGACGTACCGGTGATGATCACCAAGCACTGCCTGCGCTTTGCCTTTAACCTCTGTCCGAAGCAGGCTAAAGGCAGCATCAAGAGCTGGAAGGCCACGCCGATGCAGCTGGTGAACGGCGATGAGGTGTTAACCCTGAAATTTGATTGTCGTCCCTGCGAAATGCACGTAATCGGCAAGATGAAAAACCACATCCTCAAAATGCCACAGCCGGGCAGCATTGTGGCCTCCGTCAGCCCTGACGATCTGCTGAAAACGCTGCCGAAGCGCAAAAGCAGCTAATTAACGCAAGTGAGTATCCGGTTTGCGCGACTTCTGCCAGTAATGATGTTCGCGCAAACCTTCTGCTGACTCTTCCGCCACGGCGCGCAGTTCATCGCTGTCCGCCTCATGGCGCAGCTGATGATCCACGTTCTTCACCCAATAAAACTCATGTCCTTTGTGTCCCGCCATCAACTGACCGGAAAACAGCGCGCAGGTCAGCATCACCATCGATAACGTTTTTGTAAACATTCTGCCACCACCCGGTTACGTTGAGGGAACATCATGCCGATAGTTCAGTGAGGTTATTATTAGGATCTTCAAAGGCACGAAAAGGTTTTGTCAGATTTTGTCGGTGAGTGGGGCAGCGGACTGTCTTCTCTCCTCTGTGAGGAGAGGGCCAGGGTGAGGGGACATCATGCCGATAGCTCAGCGATGTTAATACCAGCCCCTTCAGAGGCGCGAAAAGGTCTTCTCAGCATTTGCCGATGAATAGCGTACCGGACTGTTCCCTCTCCCCTGTGAGGAGAGGGCCAGGGTGAGGGGACATCATGCCGATAGCTCAGCGATGTTAATACCAGCCCCTTCAAAGGCGCGAAAAGGTTTTCTCAGCATTTGCCGGTGAATAGCGCACCGGACTGTTCCCTCTCCCCTGTGGGGAGAGGGTTAGGGTGAGGGGAAACAGGCGGCTCATACTGTGATTCTGCTGCCCTTATCAATGCGACTTGAACCCCGCTGCGGTCATCAGCACACGGAAGAACATCCCCACCAGCGCCAGTGCCAGTACGCTGCCGCCCCAGATAATCACCATCCACATCAGACGTTTCCAGACAGGTTGATTCATCAGTGATAGCCCTCCCCAGGCTGGACTTTGCCGCGAAACACGTAATAGCTCCAGAAAGTGTAGACAAGGATGATCGGGATAATGAATAACGCCCCCACTAACATGAAGCCCTGGCTCTGTGCTGGCGCGGCAGCCTGCCACAGGGTGATCGATGGCGGAATGATATGCGGCCAGATGCTGATCCCAAGCCCGCTAAAGCCGAGGAAGATTAGCCCGAGGGTCAACACAAAGGGCAAATGGTGGCTGTGCGGGTTATTCAGGCTGCGCCACTGCCACAGGCCCAACACGACCACCAGCACCGGAACCGGCAGCAGGAAGAACAGGTTCGGCAGGCTGAACCAGCGCCCGGCGATAGCGGGTTGTGAAAGCGGGGTCCAGATGCTGATGACGGCGATAATGCCCAGCAGGGCCAGCAGCAGACGTTTTGACACCTGACGCATGCGCCCCTGCAACGGGTTTTCACTTTTCATCACCAGCCAGGTGGCACCTAAAAAGGCATAGGCCACCACCAGCCCCAGGCCGCAGAACAGGTTGAAGGGGGTAAACCAGTCGAACGGGCCACCGGCGAAGGCGCGGCCGCTGACCGCAAAGCCGTTGATCACCGCGCCCACCACCATGCCCTGAGTAAAGGTGGCCAGCACCGACCCGCCGATAAAGGCCTTATCCCAGAAGGGGCGATGCGCGGGCGCCGCCTTGAAGCGGAACTCAAACGCCACGCCGCGGAAAATCAGGCCGATCAGCATTAACGTCAAGGGAATGGTCAGGGCATCGATGATCACCGCATAGGCCAGCGGAAAGGCACCAAACAGCGCCGCGCCCCCCAGCACCAGCCAGGTTTCATTGCCGTCCCACACTGGGGCGACGCTGTTGACCATAACATCCCGGTCGTCGGCATCCTGGATGGCAGGAAACAGAATGCCAATGCCCAAATCAAACCCGTCCATCACGATATACATCAGGGTAGCGAAGACGATAATTACAAACCAGATCAGGGAAAGATCGATACCCATTATGGTGTCTCCTTGGTAGTAAATTCAGTGCTTGCTGCCGAGAGCGGGCGTGCCGGACGGCCATCGTGTTCGGTCGGGAAAGACTCTTCTTCCTGCGGCCCCTTTTTAATCAGGCGCACCATATAGCTGTAACCGACGCCAAACACCGAGGTGTAGACCACAATAAAGGCCAGCAGGCTGACGCTCATGTGCAGATCGCCATGCGCCGACACCGCATCTTTGGTTCTTTGCAGCCCGTACACCACCCACGGCTGGCGGCCCACTTCGGTGGTGATCCACCCGGCGAGAATGGCAATCAAGCCCGATGGCCCCATCAGCAGGGCAAACCACAGGAATGGCCGGGAGTGATAGAGCCGCTGCTTATAGCGCAGCCACAGGGCAACGGCGCCCAGCAACAGCATCAACATCCCCAGCCCGGCCATAATGCGGAACGACCAGAAGACGATGGTGGCGTTAGGACGGTCCTCTTTCGGGAACTCCTTCAGCGCAGGCACTTGCTTATCAAGACTGTGGGTGAGGATCAGGCTGCCGAGCGCCGGGATTTCCAGCCCGTAGCGGGTGCGCTCCTGCTCCATATCCGGCCAGCCAAACAGCAGCAGCGGGGTCGGCTCGCCGTGCGGGTTCTCCCAGTGGCCTTCGATGGCGGCAATTTTGGCAGGTTGATGTTTCAGGGTGTTCAGGCCGTGCATATCCCCGACCATCGCCTGAATAGGGGCCACGATCAGCGTCATCCACAGTGCCATGGAGAACATACGACGAATGGCGGCGGTATTATTTCCGCGCAGCAGGTGCCACGCTGCCGAGGCCGCGACAAAGAGCGCGCTGCTGAGAAACGCGGCGATGGACATATGCAGCAGGCGATACGGGAAGGAGGGATTGAATACCACCGCAAACCAGTCCACCGGCACCACCTGGCCATTAACGATCTCAAAGCCCTGCGGGGTCTGCATCCAGCTGTTGGAGGCGAGGATCCAGAAGGTCGAGATAATGGTGCCCAACGCCACCATGCAGGTGGCAAAGAAGTGCAGTCCCGGCCCGACTTTATTCCAGCCGAACAGCATCACGCCGAGAAAACCGGCTTCGAGGAAGAAGGCGGTCAACACTTCGTAGGTCAGCAGCGGGCCGGTAATGCTGCCGGCAAACTGTGAAAAACCGCTCCAGTTGGTGCCGAACTGGTAGGCCATTACCAGCCCCGAGACCACGCCCATGCCAAAGTTGACGGCGAAAATCTTCGACCAGAAATGGTACAGCGAGCGCCAGACGGGGTTTTTGCTTTTCAGCCATAACCCCTCCAGCACGGCCAGATAGCTGGCGAGGCCAATGGTGATCGCCGGGAAAATAATGTGGAAGGAGACAGTAAAAGCAAACTGGATCCTCGCCAGATGAAACGCATCTAAACCAAACATGCACAACCTCAAGGTCAATCGGTGTGGCTGTTATGGTAAAGGGAAGGGAAACTGAGTATCAGAGACAGAAAAGGGGAATTTATGTATAACAGTTTGCCTTAATCAGATGAAATCCCTGGACTGTTATATCTCTGAGCAACCGTGAGCGGATGAGATCGCGCTGGCGGTCCTGCACTGTTATGAGGAAATATTAAGAAGGGGCAAAGGCCCCGTCATGTTATTGGGTTTTGTTTTTATACAAATATCGGGCGAATAGCCAGATTAACAAAGTGGTTAAGAGAAGGGATAAAAC
Organism: Leclercia sp. 1548; assembly: GCF_050435045.1. Taxonomy (NCBI): domain Bacteria; kingdom Pseudomonadati; phylum Pseudomonadota; class Gammaproteobacteria; order Enterobacterales; family Enterobacteriaceae; genus Leclercia; species Leclercia sp. 1548. Next base: position 177,686 of record NZ_JBNDJP010000007.1, read on the forward strand.
CGATAAAGTGAATATGTAACGGTCGTACCATTGTGCTTCGGTCAGAAAACCAAACTTATCTGTGTAAATGTCATAGAGATAGATGTCGGGCATAGTGATGCATAATAACGAATAAACAAGACACAGAAGAGCTAGCTCCGACAACCAAATCACTACACTTGTGCTGGGTTTCATCAATATATCTGGATAGTGCCAAATGCTTTAAGCTCCGCGGTAATGTGTAAAGAACCGGTGCTTAATAATGCATGATGGAGGATTCGATAATGAGAATGGACTGGCAACGTAATACATCCTTCACTGATACCAGAAGTGCCTGCCGGATGTAAACGGAAAGCGCCACGCTCTACGTTATCAATAAAAGTTAAGTCGTCTAAAGCGCCATCGTCCCGGTAAAGCGCAAACCAAAAATCGCGATTTGAACCGCTTTCCAGTTCTTTGAGCATATCGTGCCATCGGGATCTCATCCCACCGCGAGAACGAGTGACAATGTATTATTTCCCGGGAGGCAAAGGACCTTTCTTTTTAAGAGCTATAGCGTCTGGATTATTTCTGTTAATGCCTGAATGTCCAGAATAGGCTGGAAAGAAGCCCACTCCAGGACAACTTAAGGTAGACATTTGACCACCGTTCAAATGAAATGTGCAACGGATCATCTGTCATTCCATGTATCAGAAAATATAATGTTCCCATCACAATGCTTCCAGGTGATTTTTTCATACCGCAAAGCAATAGACTCGAGATCATTATGTTTTTCAGTGGAGGGATTTTTCACGTCATGCATAAGAGGACAAACGGAAACGACTTTCACACCTTCAAGGAGCATATTAAAATACTCCTGTTCTAACCCTGCATCATTGATGCGATACCATTTAAATTCTGCAGATTTCAGCGTTTGACCGTGAGCAACAGCTTTATAGAGATAAGGGCTTGAAGCGTCGAACTCTTTCTCAAAAACAAGGGCACTGTGAACACGTGTACCGGTTATTTTGCCCGTATTGCTGTCAGTAGGTAAATGAAGACCGTGACCAAATCCTAATATTTCAATACTGCCTTCACGTTGGCGAACATCTACAGAACCACGGATATCCGCTCCACCATCGTCTTTTAACCACAGATACGCCGGAATGGCCATAACAAACTCCTTTTGTCAGTTAGCTAAAACATGCATGTCTTAACATCGGATCTCTGACAAAGGCCAGGCATAACGTGCCATAGTTATTGCAAATATATAATGCGTTTATATACGTGATATTGATTCGTTCAGGTGCGAAACGTCTCGCGTAGCCCCCCACGCGAGACCGCTATTTACGCGTCGCGCCAGCCCATCTCCGGCGCAACGTGCTTCAGAATCGACTCAATCACATGCACGTTATACTCCACGCCCAGCTGGTTCGGCACGGTCAGTAACAAGGTATCTGCTTCGGCGATCGCTTCGTCCTGTTTCAGCTGGGCAATCAGCTTGTCAGGCTCGGCGGCATAGCTGCGTCCGAAAATGGCGCGGGTTTTCTCATCCAGGTAACCGACGCTATCGCTTTCGTTACGGCTGGAGCCGAAATACATCCGATCGCGGTCGTCCATCAGGGCAAAAATGCTGCGGCTGACCGAGACGCGCGGCGTGCGGGTATGTCCCGCTTCGGCCCAGGCGTCGCGGTAGGCGCGGATCTGTTTCGCCTGCTGGATGTGGAACGGCTCGCCGGTTTCATCGTCCTTCAGGGTGGAGCTTTGCAGGTTCATCCCGAGCTTTGCGGCCCATACCGCGGTGGCGTTCGAACCTGCCCCCCACCAGATCCTGTCCCGCAGCCCTTCGGAATGCGGCTCCACGCGCAATAGTCCCGGTGGGTTAGGGAACATCGGTTGCGGATTGGGTTTGGCAAAACCTTCGCCGCGCAGGGCCTCTAATAGCACTTCGGTATGGCGGCGCGCCATATCAGATTCGTTTTCACCTTCGCCCGGCACGTAACCAAAGTAGCGCCAGCCGTCGATCACCTGCTCAGGGGAGCCGCGGCTGATGCCCAGCTGTAGACGTCCCCCGGCGATCAGATCGGCTGAACCGGCATCTTCTGCCATGTAGAGCGGATTTTCATAGCGCATATCAATAACGCCAGTACCGATCTCAATCCGGCTGGTTTTCGCGCCAATCGCGGCCAGCAGCGGGAAGGGGGAGGCCAGCTGGCGGGCAAAATGGTGTACGCGGAAGTACGCGCCATCCGCGCCCAGCTCTTCGGCGGCAACCGCCAGATCGATGGATTGCAGCAGGGCGTCGGATGCGGTGCGGGTCCCGGACTGCGGCGATGGCGTCCAGTGACCAAATGACAAAAATCCGATCTTTTTCATGGCGGGAATTCCTGGGTTCGAAGAAAGACAATGATCTCTACTTTACGGATTACCGGTTGAGAAGAAATGCCGTTTATTTCACAGAAGCTGTCAAAAAATTTGAATGAATACAGAGAGTCGCGTAATAGAAAGAATATTAACGTGAAAACCGCTTGCATCCTGTACGAAGCCGTGCGTTAATGATCTATCGGTTTGAATCCAAAAAATATCCGTCGCAGTTTCTTAAAGCATTCTCATCACGTTGTGCCTCTCCGCAGCCTCTCTTGGGTTTTTTCTTTACGCTCTGAACGTTCTGATTAGTTTTGTCTCAGACCATTATTGCCTTCAAAGGCCCATTAGTATTTAACGTTTTTACGTTCTGGAGATTTACATGAGTTCTAATATTCATTTTCGTTGCCCATGCTGTCATGGTTCGCAGTTCCGTACTTCCGCATTTGACGTGTCTGAAAAAAATCCGCACGGTGCGAAATGCATTTTCTGCAAATCATCCATGATCACGCTCGATCATTTAGCCGCCTCACGCCATGCGCGCCGGGTGCCGTTTGAGCTTCGTAAGTAAGTCAGTCGGGCGCCGTCACGCCTGCTGAAATTCACACCTCTATCTATAACAGTTTATTAATCCTGCCTTTTTTCTCCTGCTGATATACTATGTGATGCAGCAAGGAGAACCCGATGAAAAAATACCAGCGCCTGGCGCAGCAAATCATTTCGCAGATCGAGCTTGGTGTCTGGCAGCCCGGCGATAAACTGCCTTCCCTGCGTGAGCAGGTGACCAGCAGCGGAATGAGCTTTATGACCGTCGGTCATGCGTACCAGATGCTGGAAAGCCAGGGCCGCATTGTGGCGCGTCCGCAGTCAGGCTACTACGTGGCGGCCCGTCCAACCGGTCAACAACCCATGCCGCCCGCGCAGGTGATGCGCGATGAAGCCGTGGATATCAACACCTATATCTTTGATGTTCTGCAGGCCAGCCGCGATCCCTCGGTCGTGCCCTTTGCCTCAGCCTTTCCCGATCCCCGTCTCTTTCCCTTACAACAATTAAACCGCTCTCTGGCGAACGTCAGTAAAACCGCGACCGCCATGAGCGTGATTGAGAACCTGCCGCCGGGCAACGTCGATCTGCGTCACGCCATTGCCCGCCGCTATGCCCAGCAGGGGATGAATATCTCCCCGGATGAAATTGTGATTACCGCCGGTGCCCTCGAAGCGCTGAACCTCAGCCTGCAGGCAGTGACCGAACCGGGTGACTGGGTGATCGTTGAGAACCCCTGTTTCTATGGCGCACTACAGGCGCTGGAGAGGCTGAAGCTGAAAGCGCTGTCAGTGGCAACCGACGTGCGTGAGGGGATCGATCTCAACGCGCTGGCGCAGGCGCTGAACGACTACCCGGTAAAAGCCTGCTGGCTGATGACGAACGGGCAAAACCCGCTGGGCTTTACCCTCAGCGCCGACAAAAAAGCGCAGCTTATCGCCTTGCTTGCCGAACATAACGTCACCCTGATCGAGGACGATGTCTATAGCGAGCTTTACTACGGGCGCGAAAAGCCGCTCCCGGCGAAAGCCTGGGATCGCAGCGACATGACGCTACACTGCTCGTCATTCTCTAAATGTCTGGTGGCCGGGTTTCGCATTGGCTGGGTGGCCGCCGGGAAACATGCCCGTCGCATTCAGCAGCTCCAGCTGATGAGCACCTTATCCACCAGCTCCCCGATGCAGCTGGCGCTGGTGGACTATCTCGCCACCAAACGCTACGACGCCCATCTGAGACGCTTGCGCCGCACGCTGGCCGAACGTAAACAGCTGGCGTGGCAGGCGCTGCTGCGCCATCTGCCCGCTGAAGTGAAAATCCACCACAGCGACAGCGGCTACTTCTTATGGCTGGAACTGCCCGCGCCGCTGGATGCCGGAGAGCTTAGCGCCCGCGCGCTGGGGCATCACATCAGCATTGCGCCGGGCAAGATGTTTTCCACCTCCAATACCTGGACGCCGTTTTTCCGCTTTAATACCTCCTGGGCCTGGGGAGAGCGAGAGGAGCAGGCGGTGATCCAGTTAGCACACATAATTCGCGGGATGTTAAAAACGCAAAAATAGTATTTTCTCGCTATTGATTATCGCCGCAGAATAATTGTTTCTTATCCTGTTAATAACGCCGCAATTAATTTTCGGCGTTTTTTTATTGTCGCCCATAGGAAATATGCATATTGCCCGCAACGGCTAACCCCTTGTCTATAATCCAGTTACCGGGGAATGCGCCCCCGGTCACAACCTGGTGAAATTTCTACAGCCCGCCGGGTGGGCGGCAATGGCGCGGTCTACGTTTAATTAAGGAGATATTCTTATCGGCACGGCTGCCTTCTGATTTCATTACGACAGGAGTAATAGGTATGAGCAAAAAATTTGCCCGTAGCAGCCTGTGCGCGCTCGGTATGACTGTTTTGACTGCGCAGGCGGCAGAGCCTCCAAAAGCGATCGGTCAGGGCGAAGGGCGACTGGATATCATTGCCTGGCCGGGCTATATCGAACGTGGCGAGACCGACAAAGCCTACGACTGGGTGACCGCGTTTGAAAAAGAGACCGGCTGTAAGGTCAACGTCAAAACCGCAGCCACCTCTGATGAGATGGTCAGCCTGATGGCGAAGGGCGGGTATGACCTGGTCACTGCCTCCGGCGATGCCTCTCTGCGCCTGATCATGGGTAAACGCGTTCAGCCGATTAACCCTGACTTAATCCCCAACTGGAAAACCCTCGACCCGCGGATCGTTAAGGGAGAGTGGTTTAACGTCGACGGCAAAGCCTACGGCACGCCTTATCAGTGGGGGCCCAACCTGCTGATGTACAACACCAAAACCTTCCCGACCCCGCCGGATACCTGGGGCGTGGTGTTCAAACAACAAAATCTCCCGGACGGTAAATCCAACAAAGGGCGGGTTCAGGCCTACGATGGCCCGATCTATGTCGCCGATGCGGCGCTGTACGTCAAAGCCACGCAGCCGGAACTGGGGATCACCGACCCTTATCAGCTGACGGAAGAGCAGTACGCGGCGGTGGTCAAAGTGTTGAAAGACCAGCATCCGCTTATCCATCGCTACTGGCATGACACCACCGTCCAGATGAGTGATTTCAAAAACGAAGGGGTGGTCGCCTCCAGCGCCTGGCCGTACCAGGCCAACGCCCTGAAAGGCGAGAATCAGCCGATTGGCACCGTCTTCCCGAAAGAGGGCGTGACGGGCTGGGCCGATACCACCATGCTGCACGCCGATGCCAAACACCCGATGTGTGCCTACAAGTGGATGAACTGGTCGCTGACGCCAAAAGTGCAGGGCGATCTGGCTGGCTGGTTCGGATCGCTGCCGGTGGTGGCGGAAGGCTGTAAAGCCAGCACCCTGCTGGGGGATAAAGGCTGCGAAACCAACGGCTACAACTACTTCGACAAGATCATGTTCTGGAAAACGCCTGTCGCCAACGGCGGCAAATTTGTGCCTTACAGCCGCTGGGTTCAGGACTACATCGCCATCATGGGTGGTCGTTAAGCGCCAGGGAGCGGATTATGACGTACGCAGTAGAGTTTAATGATGTCTCACGCCTGTATGGCGACGTGCGTGCGGTGGACGGGGTAACGATCCGGATTCGTGACGGCGAGTTTTTCTCGATGCTGGGGCCTTCCGGCTCCGGCAAAACCACCTGCCTGCGCCTGATTGCGGGCTTTGAACAGCTCAGCGGTGGTTCCATCGCTATCTTTGGCAAAGATGCCAGCGAACTCCCGCCCTGGGAGCGCGACGTCAATACCGTCTTTCAGGACTACGCGCTCTTTCCCCACATGACAATCCTCGAGAACGTCGCCTATGGGTTGATGGTAAAAGGGATCAACAAAACCACCCGTCAGGCCCAGGCGCGGGAAGCCCTGGAGAAGGTCGGCTTAAGCTTCGCGGAAACCCGCAAACCCTCGCAGCTGTCGGGCGGCCAGCGTCAACGGGTGGCGATAGCCCGGGCGCTGGTCAATCAACCCCGGGTTCTGCTGCTGGATGAACCCCTCGGGGCGCTGGACCTGAAATTGCGCGAGCAGATGCAGTTTGAACTGAAAAAATTGCAGCAGGAGCTGGGCATCACCTTTATTTTCGTGACCCACGACCAGGGCGAAGCGCTGTCGATGTCGGATCGGGTGGCGGTGTTCAACAATGGCCGTATCGAGCAGGTGGATACCCCACACGAACTCTATCTCCGCCCGCGCACGCCGTTCGTGGCCAGCTTCGTTGGCACGTCGAACGTCTTCACCGATGCCCTGGCGCAACGTGTCTGCGGCCTGTCGGGAAGCTACTCCCTGCGCCCGGAACATATTCGCCTCGATGGGGAAGGTGAAATTCAGGTTCAGGGCCGGGTGCAGGCCGTACAGTTCCAGGGGGCGGCCACCCGTTTCGAGCTACGCCTTGCCGAAGGCGAAAAACTGCTGGTAAGTCAGGCGAACCTGGCCGGAACCACGCCGGGGACGGGGCTGGAACCAGGGCAGATGGTCACCGCCTCGTGGGCGCGCGACGCCATGGTGCCGCTGCATGAGGAGGGGTGAAATGGACATGAGCGTTTCACCTCCGCCGGCATCGCACGGTCTTTCAGGGCGTCTGTCGGCGCTGTTCTGGCGCAGACCGGCGCTGGGGCTGTTCTTACTCCTGCTCGGCCCGCTGATGTGGTTTGGCATTGTCTATCTAGGGTCATTGTTTGCCCTGCTGTGGCAGGGATTCTACACCTTCGATGACTTCACCATGTCGGTGACGCCTGACCTGACTTTCGCCAACATCCGCGCGCTCTTTAACCCGGCCAACTACGACATCATTCTCCGCACCCTGACGATGGCGATTGCCGTCACCCTTGGCTGCGCGATTCTGGCGTTCCCCATGGCCTGGTATATGGCGCGGTACACCCGTGGCAAGTGGAAAGCCTTTTTCTATATCGCGGTGATGCTGCCGATGTGGGCCAGCTATATCGTTAAAGCCTACGCCTGGACGCTGCTGCTGGCGAAAGACGGCGTGGCGCAGTGGTTTCTGAGCCATATGGGGCTGGAGCCGCTGCTGACGTCGCTGTTGACGGTGCCGGGCATCGGGGGCAGTACGCTTTCGACCTCCGGGCTGGGGCGGTTTCTGGTGTTCGTCTATATCTGGCTGCCGTTTATGATCCTGCCGGTGCAGGCGGCACTTGAACGTCTGCCCGCCTCAATGCTGCAAGCCTCTGCCGATCTCGGGGCCAGACCGCGTCAGACCTTCCGCTATGTCGTCCTGCCGCTGGCGATCCCGGGCATTGCCGCTGGGTCGATCTTCACCTTTTCACTGACGCTGGGCGATTTTATCGTGCCGCAGCTCGTCGGCCCGCCGGGATACTTTATTGGGCAGATGGTTTACTCCCAGCAGGGGGCGATCGGCAATATGCCGATGGCAGCCGCCTTTACGCTGGTGCCGATTGTTCTCATTACTGTCTATCTGGCGTTCGTGAAGCGCCTGGGAGCGTTTGATGCACTCTGAACGCGCACCGTTGTTTCTGAAAATCGCCACCTGGGGCGGGGTGATCTTCCTGCACTTCCCGCTGCTGATTATTGCCATCTATGCTTTTAATACTGAGGATGCGGCGTTCAGTTTTCCGCCGCAGGGGCTGACGCTGAAGTGGTTTAGCGCGGCGGCAGGGCGCAGCGACATTATCGAATCGGTCATCTTGTCACTGAAAATCGCTGCCCTCTCAACGGTGATTGCCCTGGTACTGGGTACCCTGGCGGCAGCGGCATTATGGCGGCGGGAATTTTTTGGTAAGAACGCGGTATCGCTGATGCTGATCCTGCCGATTGCGCTGCCAGGGATCATCACCGGTCTGGCGCTGCTGACGGCGTTCAAAACCATCAATCTGGAGCCAGGTTTCTTCACCATCATTCTCGGTCACGCCACGTTCTGCGTGGTGGTGGTGTTCAATAATGTGATTGCCCGTTTCCGGCGTACCTCGTGGAGCCTGATCGAGGCGTCAATGGATCTGGGCGCTAACGGCTGGCAAACCTTCCGCTATGTGGTGCTGCCCAATCTGGGGTCGGCGCTGCTGGCGGGGGGAATGCTGGCGTTCGCCCTGTCGTTTGACGAGATCATCGTCACGACCTTTACCGCCGGACATGAGCGCACCTTGCCGCTGTGGCTGTTAAACCAGCTCGGCCGCCCGCGCGATGTGCCGGTGACTAACGTGGTGGCCCTGCTGGTCATGCTGGTGACCGCCATTCCCATTCTGGGGGCCTGGTGGCTAACCCGCGACGGCGAAGATGTTGCCGGAAGCGGGAAATAACGTTGATTCAAACAGGACAATACTATGCAAACGCAACTGCTGATTAATGGTGAACTGGTCAACGGCGAAGGGGAAAAGCAGCCGGTCTATAACCCTGCGACTGGCGAGGTGCTGCTGGAGATCGCAGAAGCCTCAGCCGCCCAGGTGGATGCTGCCGTACAGGCCGCCGACCGGGCCTTCGCCAGCTGGGGGCGTACCACACCAAAAAGCCGTGCTGAGTGCCTGCTCAGGCTAGCGGATACCATCGAGGCTAATGCCGACACCCTGGCGCGGCTGGAGTCGCAAAACTGCGGCAAACCCCTGCACTGCGTACTGGGGGATGAAATTCCGGCCATAGCCGACGTGTTTCGCTTCTTTGCTGGCGCGGCGCGTACCCTGAACGGTTCGGCGGCGGGGGAATATCTGGAGGGACACACCTCGTTGATCCGTCGCGACCCGGTGGGCGTTGTCGCGTCGATTGCCCCCTGGAACTATCCGCTGATGATGGCGGCGTGGAAGCTGGCCCCGGCGCTGGCCGCCGGGAACTGCGTGGTGCTTAAACCCTCTGAGATAACGCCGCTCACCGCCCTGAAACTGGCTGAACTGGCAAAAACCATCTTCCCGGCCGGGGTGCTTAATGTGCTGTTCGGGCGGGGCAAAACTGTGGGTGACCCGCTGACCGGGCATGAAAAGGTGCGGATGGTGTCGCTTACCGGCTCTATCGCCACGGGGGAACACATCATTGGACATACCGCCTCGTCCATCAAGCGCACCCATATGGAGCTGGGCGGTAAAGCGCCGGTGATCGTCTTTGATGACGCGGATCTCGACGCGGTGGTGGAGGGGGTACGCACCTTTGGCTTCTACAACGCCGGTCAGGACTGTACCGCCGCCTGTCGTATCTACGCGCAAAAGGGCATTTATCCGGCGCTGGTGGAGAAACTGGGTGCCGCGGTCGCCAGCCTGAAAATCGGCGCCCCGGATGACGAAAGCACCGAGCTTGGCCCGCTAAGTTCGCAGGCGCATCTCGACCGGGTATGCAAAGCCGTGGATGAAGCCAAAGCCCTCGGGCATGTGCAGGTCATCACCGGCGGCAGCAAGCACGACGGCAAAGGCTACTGGTTCCAGCCGACCCTGTTGGCAGGCGCGAAACAGGAAGATGCCATTGTCCAGCGGGAAGTGTTTGGCCCGGTAGTGAGTGTGACGGAATTCGACGATGAGGAGCAGGTTCTGGCCTGGGCCAACGCGTCGCAATACGGGTTGGCCTCCTCGGTGTGGACCCAGGACGTGGGCCGCGCACACCGCGTCAGCGCGCACCTGCAGTATGGCTGCACCTGGGTGAATACTCACTTTATGCTGGTCAGCGAAATGCCCCACGGCGGGATGAAAATGTCGGGCTACGGCAAGGATATGTCGGTGTATGGGCTGGAGGATTACACCGTGGTCAGACATGTAATGTTTAAACATTAATGACTTATCACCGCCGGTAGAAAGAAATCTCACCGGCGGTGATAAATATATTCTTTTTGTGAATATATTAAATATTTAACATTCTTATCCCCGCAAGAATATATCGTCAGCTTTTTTCACCTGTCGCCCTAAATTAAATCGCCTGGCCGCCGATACCGAAGTAAATCCATAATAAAATCGCCCTGACCATGCTTGCAATTAATCATAACGAGATTGCCGGGCTCTCACTTAAGTCCCGGAATGCTAACAGTACTTTACTGGCCCAGACGATTGAACGGCTCTCATCCGGCTTGCGTATTAACAGCGCGAAGGATGATGCCGCCGGGCAGGCCATTGGCAACCGGATGTTCGCCAACATCAATGCGGACAAGGCGATCTCACGTGGGCTGGATGACGCGATAAGCCTGGCGCAGACGGCAGAAGGGAGCCTGAGCGACGTCAGCGCGATGCTGATCAAAGCCAAAAGCCTGGCCATTCAGGCGGCAAACGGCACCTTATCGCAGTCCGACCGGGACAGTATCAACCAGGAATATCAGCAGATACTGGGGACAATTACCCAAATCTCCGAGCAAACCGAGATCTTCGGGCAATATCCGCTGGCGACCGATAAGCCGGTATTACCGCCGCAATTAATTGGCGATGTTATGCCGCTGGATCGTAAATTCCCGGTAGCGGGCACCGATTATTCTTTCAGTTCCGGTGTTATTCCGCTGGCCTATATTCCGGCCGGGTCGACCAATATCACTATTAACATTGATTCGCTGGGTCTGGATGACGATCTGCAGATATTTACCCGGGATGGTAAACATCTCGCGGGCACGCCATTAAACGGACCGGATGCGGATTATACCTGGGTGAGCCGCGGCATCACCGATGGCGCGAAAGCGACCGCATCGGTGCTGACGGCCAAAAACGGTTTCAGCAGCGGGGCGGTCTATGATGACTCGCAGCTGATTGACGGCGGTCCCAGCTGGAGTTACAGCGGTGAAACGCTTAACTATAACGGGATGAACATCTCCTATAGCGGGGATGGCGATCGCTATGAAGATAAGGCGTCCGGGGCCTGGAACGACGGTGCCAACGGTTCGAACCGCCTTGAACGCATCACGCTGGATACCGTGACGGAAGATTTGCTGGTGATGGTGGTGGGCAGCGGTTCTTTTACCAGCAACATCACCTGGGGTAATTTGCCGACACCGTCGATTACGCCTACCGTGCCGCCAAAACAGAGCCGCCCTATAGAAGTGGCGACCAGCGCCAATTTCGGTGAAGCCATGCAGTCCACCACCATTGAGCCGACGCCAACGGATCTGAAGACGCTGCAACTGGAAAGCACTGATATGATCACCGAGGCGGGGGCCAAAAAGTGTATGGGGTTACTGGATGCCGCGCTGGAAAAAGTGAGCGGCTATCGCGCGCAGTATGGCGCGGTGATCAACCGGTTCGAATCCAGCAAGGCCGTGCTGTCCCAGCAGAACATCTCCCTGCAAGCGGCCCGCAGCCGGATACAGGATGCCGACTACGCCGCCGAGGCCAGCCAACTGGCCCGGGCGCAGATTCTGGATCAAAGCCAGAATGCGGCCCTGAAAATGGCCAATCAGGTGCCGCAGACGGTGTTGGAACTGCTGAAAGGGTGACGGGGGCGGCTACCAGCCGCAGACCTCGTGCTCATTTTCAGTGTCGTACGCGCGCACGGTATTCACCAGGTCTTTGACCACCTGCGCGGCGACGTCCGGGATCATCAGCTCCATCGGGGCGTCCGTCTCGTAATCCACCGACACACCGTTGCTATTGTTAGTGACGGTGACGGTATAGGTTGCCTTGCCCATGAAGTTACTCCTTCTCTGTTTACGACTTTCTCAAAACGTCGGGTTCAACGAAAAAGTCGATATTGAAATAGGTATCGTCGGTCATCACTTCGATGTGGTGCCAGCGTTCAGGTGGAAATACGCCAAAATGCCCGGCCTCAATGACCAGGACGCTGTCCGGCTCAGGCGAGGTTTCGTCGGCATAGCCGAGGTAACGCACCGCGCCCTGCATCACGCTGAGACGGGGATAGACGCCGGGTTGGGTGCCGGTATCCAGATGGCGTTTGAAAATTCCCGCAGGCGCGGTGTCTTTGTTCCAGAAGGGCGTTGAGCGGGTGTGAATACAACTTTTCGGAATAGGCAGCATAATGTTCTCCCTGTAAAACCTGGGACTATTACAGCACTAAAGGACAACGCAGATTTGGCAGAATGTGCATTTAAAATGCACTTTAAAGTGGTACTCCCGAAGCAGGCTATACTTACTTATTCCGAAGGTCACAAAGGAGAGTCTGATGTTACACGTTGATAAAGACAAATCCCGTAAAGTGCCCGACTCGGGTAATAAAAAGCCTCAGCCGGTGAAGAAGTAGTCCCGGGATCCAGGGCCGCATAATGCGGCCCTTTTTGTTTGTAGGGGAAGGCAGTTCGGGTTAAAAGATGTAGCAAAAGCTACTCTTTTGTTAGTAACCATAAAATCAATGTGGCTAATTTGTAACGAAAAACTTGATCTGTCTCAACATTTGCCGCATATTGCGCGCGGTTATTGCGCAGCAGACAAGGTGAATGAGATGACGTTGTATCAAAAAATGTTAATGTTTTATGCCGTCATGGCGGCCATTAGTGCCCTTATCACCTGGTTTCTCTCCAAAGATCGCAAACGCATCCGCTTTCTGAGCGCCTTCCTGGTGGGGTCTACCTGGCCGATGAGTTTTCCGGTTGCACTGCTGATTTCCCTCTTCTGAATGCTGCTCCGGCGCGGCTTTTTGCCGGATGCGGGGCAGGTGCCTTATCTGGCCTACAACATCTGGCGATAGCATCCTTCGGTGATGAACTGTATAAATAATCAGTCATCAGAAAAGGAGTGCTTATGAACAGCTTCTATTCCCACCAGGCCCGTTGCACGGTGCGCTGGCAGGAATTGCCCGGGCACGGCGAACCGCTGGTTTTTATTCATGGTCTCGGCTGTGCTTCTTCTTACGAATATCCTCGTATCGTCTGCGATCCTCAGTTCGGTTCCCGCCGGGCCATTCTTATCGATCTTCCTGGCAGTGGTTACAGCGATAAACCTGAAACATTCAGCTATCAGACCTCGGCGCAGGCGAAGGTGGTCATCGAGCTGCTCGATCATTTAGCGATAACGTCATTCTGGCTGTACGGGCACAGCATGGGCGGCAGCATCGCAATCGAAGCGGCAGAGCTGGCCGATAGCCGCCTGCTGGGTCTGATTGTTTCCGAACCCAATTTCCACGGTGGCGGTGGCACCTTTAGTCGGGGCATTGCCGCCCGAACGGAAGAGGATTTTGTGCGTAACGGTTATCAGGCCATGCTGGAGGCTGAAACCTCACCCTGGAAGGGATGCTTGCAAAGCACTGCCCCCTGGGCAGTGTGGCGCGGTGCAGCCAGTCTGGTCGAAGGGGTACACCCCAGCTGGAGCGCACGTTATCTAACGTTACCTTGCCCGGTATGGCTGATTTTTGGTGAACTTTCGCTGCCCGATCCCGATGTAGACGAGATGCGTCAGCAGGGTGTTGAGGTAAAAATCATCCGCGATGCAGGCCATTCGATGTCCTGGGAGAATCCGTCGGCGCTGGCGAAGGTGTTATCTGATTGCCTGTCAGAGAGAAACGACCCGCATTGATACGGGCCGGTATTCCAGGCCTGATAAGCGTAGCGCCATCAGGCCTCAGTATCAGGCGAGCAAGCTCTGCAACGCCTGGCGATCCGCCATCGTTATATCGTGGGGATGCTGATACCCGATGTTCTCAATCGCCTGGGTATACAACGCCACCAGCCAGTCATAGACATAAGCGGTCGCGGCATGCACCGGCTGCTCTCCCAGACGGGTTAAGCGGGGTGCGCTGCTGTTGACCGTTGGCGTCACAAATACCGGCTGCCCCTTGCGGATGCGGCTGGCTGGACGATCAGAAGCAGGCGTCTGGGCATAGCCAACCCAACCGATGAAATTCCCCAGCGCGGCATGCAGCTGCGCGGCGCTGCTTTTATCGGTATCGACAATTTTCTTCAGCTGGGCGAGCAGATTCAGACGGTAGCTGGCGATCACCAGGACATCGCTAATCTGTTGCAGCACCGCGTTATCCAGGCCGAGACGGCTGGCGACAGCCTCATCCCGGCTCCACTGACGCAGGTGATTCACCCAGACGAGATGGGCGAGACGCGCTTTGTCCGTCGGCTGCCATATCTCATCCGTTTCCTGAGCGCTGTCAGCAAACAGGTCGATGGCATCGGTAAACAGGCCATTGACCTGCTCTTCCCGCGGCTGCTGTACGGCGAGCAGCGTTTCAAACGCGCGCAGCGGTGGGAGTAACCCTTCCAGCAGCTCCCCGTGGCGGGCAGCGCTTCCTTGCAGGGTACGCACCATGGCTTCGGCGGCGCTGCGCTGCGCGGCAGGCTCCTGGGTCAATGGCATCAGATATCCCTGCATAAGCTGATGCAGTTCCCGCTGCTGGCGCTGGCGCAGCGCCAACAGGCGCTTCTGGCGCTGGGAGGGCAAGGTCGCCTGGGACAGCCACTCGATCACTCGCTGCATGCTACTGCTGTCCAGCGCCTGCAGAGTGCCCCAGTGCTGGCCGGGTTTGCCGAGCAGCTGTTGCGTCGCTTCGTCGAGGTTAGTGCGGCGGGTAAAGCGCGTATCCTGCGGCGTAATCGCCCACACCAGCCCTGGCAGGGCTGCATCGTCTCCCGGTTGGGTCGCTTTCACCCAGTTCAGTAGCGTTTTGGCGGTTTTTGCCGTCTGGCTGTGATGGGCGGTGGCGTTGCAGATCACCAGCACATCCGGCTGCAGATGCTGGCGATAGTGTTCCAGTAACCACGCCTGCTTCGCCTGAGCCAGCGGCTGATCGGGCTGGGCCGAGGGGGCGGGAATATCAATGATATCCACGCCTGACAACGCGCTGTTTTCGACGGGCAGGATCAGCTCCCGGGTTAGCAGGGCCAGCACGTCCAGCGGAATGCTGATGGCGTTAAGTAACTCGCCGTTGTGCAGGGGATGCAGCACCGCCTGTTGCACGTCCGGCAGGGCGATATCCCCCCGGGTGAGGAAACCTTCGGTCGGCAGGCCAAAATTGTCCACCAGCAGGCTCAGCGGCGCAGCCAGCACCTGTGCATGACTGGTCTGGTGCAGAATATGCGCCAGCTTCAGCCACTGCTGCGTCAGCTCCTGCTGTTCGCCCCACAGCAGCGACCAGACGCTGGCGCGGGTGCTCAGATCCAGCGACGGCAGCAGCAGGGCAAACTGGTGCCACAGGGCATCGTCCATCTGCCGGGACGCGGCGGGTACCGTATCACGCCAGTAGTCGGCGATAGTCCCAACGTCGGCGGCGGTGATCCCCGGTACGCTCTGGGGTTGACGCAGGGCGCGCCACTTCTCCAGTCGCGCTTCGATCACGGTCTTGTCCACCGCGGGCAGCGTGGCGCGGGCAAGGAATACCTGCACCAGTTCCGCCTCGGTAAGCAGGCTCAGGCGCAGCGGAAAGGCGTCGTCAACCACCTCTGCCGCCGTCGGGCTGAAGCGCAGCGCCATGTTGGTCAGGGCATGGCCCGGATTGATATGCGAAAAGTAGTCAAAGGTGCGCTGGCCGATAATCACGTTCATGCGCTGATTATCGCTACCGCACAGCGTCGTGAGCAGGTGGGCTTTCGCCGCCTGGGAGTGACCATATAACCCGATGGTGCTCCCGGTGGTCAGCGCCCGCGCAATCGCGTGCTCCCGCGCGTTGGCCACTGCCAGGCTCGCCAGCAGGGCATCGGCGTCTTTATCGAGGATCGGAGCGTGCTGGCGCGTTGTGTTGATCCACCCGATTAACGCCTGAGTTGTGGTCGTCGTGGCTGTCATTTCAGGTATACGCTCCCGCTGTCGATCCAGTAATGGCTCCCGCTGTGTCTGCGGTCGGCCAGGGTATTCAGTTTAAAGGTCAGGGCATCAGGCGGCACCGGCGTACCGTCCTGCAGCCAGGCATCGCTCAGCTCAAAGGCTTCCGGGCCTTCGTGTCGGGTGCCGCCGCGCAGCTGCAGGCGCACGTTCAGCACGCCGTCTCCGGCGATGGATTTTGCCAGTTCCGCCGAGTTAATGCTCAGCGTATAGAGCGGGGTGGCCGGCCAGCGGGCGTTTGCCAGCTGGCGGAACCCGAGGGTCACGTTGCCGCGCAGCGGGAAGTGCAGGCGGGTATCCAGCTTCGCTCCCGGCTTGTCGAGATCAATATCCTGATACCAGACGTTCTCGTCGCGCAGGGTGTTAATAGTGTTATCCAGCACCCCTAAGTAGCGCACGGTCGAGTACGCGCCGATATCCGCCGCCTTAAAGTTAAAGCGCGGCAGGCGCAGATCAAGCGCCAGGCTACAGAGCATCGCCCCGACAGCCGCAGTGGATTTCGGGTTGCCGATGCGCCCCTGCTGGCTGAACGGGTACCACTCATGCACCCGGTACTTATCCAGCCACACTATCCGGCTGACAGGCACCGGCTGCAGATGGCGGATCAGCGCCTGTACCCCTGGCAGACAGCCAGGACGCCCGGTGATCAGCAGAATATCGCAGGCGTAATGGGAAATGGCTTCCGCCACGGCGTGCAGCGGCGCGGCCAGGGTAAAGTGCCCGGCCAGCATCGCATCCTGCATCTCGCGGAAGTTGACATGCAGCGGCACGGCGAACAGGTCGAACGGCTCAGCGCCAGCAGGCAGGGCGTGTTCGATGGCCTGCTGCAGATAGTTCATCACGTTGCGCGTGGGCTTGCGGGTCAGCAGATCGCCAAAGGTGGCGTGCAGCCCGTCGAGCGGATCGTCGATATCGCTGGCTTCCCAGGCTGCGAGGATCGCATGTCCAATCGGCATAAACAGCTGCAACGCCGTCTGCTGGCGCAGCACTGCCTGGGTGTCGATGCGCCCCGAGTCGCCAAACAGCGAGGCCATCAGCAACGAGGCATCAGCAATGCCGGATTTTTGCAGCTGCGTTTGCAGGGCAGGCAATACGTAACGCTGGATCACATCCAGCAGGGTGTCATCGCCCGCCACCTTAAAGCCTTCGCGGAACAGCAGCTGCGGCGTGATTTTGACGTTACTGCCAGAACCGTCGTCGAGCTGGTAGTGGGTGATCGCCATATCGGTCGTCCCGCCGCCGATATCAATCGAGGCCACGCGCAGGGCGCGACCCGGCGCACAGCCTGGCTCTGGTTCGCGATCCGGGCGGGCCACGGCCGCGAAGAAGTCTTCGGTCTGGCCGTTGTAATGGGAAATGGCTTCGTTATAGAGCCAGACCAGTTGGCCGCAGCTGGCTTCGTCCCACTCCATCTGGATCTCCGGCACCGGAACCACGCTCTTCTCCTGCTGCTTACGGCTGGAGAAATCGTCATCCTGCGGGTGCCAGCCCATCGCTTTCCAGACGATGGCAATCGCCTCGAACATGCGGCGGCGGAAGATTTCACGCTCCTGCTTCGGCATGGCCGAGGGCAGGGTGAGGATCAGGGTGCGCAGCTGACGCGGCGAGGCCGGGAAGCCCAGACGCAGACGGGTAGCCACGCTGTTGATCTGCCCCAGCGCTTGCGCCAGCAGTTCGCACAGCATATGGGTCATCAGGGTGCTGCGGCTGTACTGCGGCGAGAAGACCGGCAGACGCTCATCCTGTGGCAGGGTGAACAGCGGCTGGCCATCATCGTTCATCAGGTTCATCAGCGGGAAGGCGGTCGCCAGCGGCTCGCGCTGGGTTTTGCTGTTCATCTGGCTGAAGCGCCAGTCCTGCACCACCGGGGTTTCATCCCACAGGTAGCGGCGCGGGCTGGAAATGCCGCTGTTGCCTTCCGTGCCCAGACGCTGGGTCGCCAGCTTCCGCGCTTCGTCGCCGACGCGCACGATGGACGGCCAGACAAAGGCATCTTCGCGGCCGCTCTCCACCGAGAAGTGCTGCTTGCCGAAGCGGGCTTCGGAAAACTCCAGACGGCTGGTAAACAGCGGTTCATTAAGGAACTGCGGCTCGCTCAGGGAGCGCACCTGCAGCTCGGCGGTCTGACGCAGGCCGTCGTTGGCGTCGCCGTGATCTTCGATGATCACGCCGCAAGTATGGGTGTTACCCACATCCAGAATCAGATCCACCGGGATAGCCGGGGTGCTGAGGGTATGGGTAACGAATTTCACTTCCGGCACCGTGAGCTGTTCGCCCAGCATGGCCAGGATGTTTAGCCAGTGCGCCTGATACTCAAAGTTACGCATCGCCAGCTGTAGCTCGCGTTCGGCGCGGTTCTCCACACCAGTGGCGTACTGGGTAAAGGCTTCACGCAGCCAGCCGTCAATCCAGGTTTGATCGAGGAAGTTCGCCACCTCATCATCGCGCCAGGCAAGTGCGAAGCGGGTGCCATTGAGAATGTCGTTCTCCACCGGCGACAGGGCGCTGGTGGCGTGCGCGGCAATCTGGCTGTCTAGCGCCAGGGTCACACGGTGGCTGTTCCCGGCGTTGTCCGGGGTATCGAGCTTGCGCACCTGCACCCGTGCCCAGTTATCCGGGCCATCAACAAAGGTGCGTGGCGGGTTAAAGCGGAAAAACGGCAGCGGCAGCCAGACGCCGTCCAGCACCGCCAGCGACTGCTGGAGTAGGATAGTGCTTTCGGGTTTAACCACTTCCGGTTGTCCACCGCCTGTGGCAGGCAGGGTGTAGCGGCCATTCACCAGATCGAAATCCAGGCGCAGCAGGGGGCCGTTGGCCGTTTTACGCACGAAGCGTCCACTCTGGGCGGAGTCTTGCGGCGTCAGGCCAAAATCAAGAAACTGCACGCCACTGTTCGCAATCAGCGTGACGCTCTGTTTGTAGTCGCAAAGATTTACCAGCATAGGATCACGCACCTGCCTTCCTGAATGTCAATGGAACCACGGTTTTTGCGTCGTAGCGCGCGCTGCATTCCGCCACATCATTCGTACCGGCTTTACAGGTAATTTCCGGCATCGGATAGCGGGAGCCATCGGTGCAGCGGGCATTGCCACGGGTTTTAATCAGCAGCTCACCGTTGCTGTGCAGCCCGGAGAAGACCTCCACGCGGCAGACGATGTTGTCACCGTGAACGACGCGGGCCGTCCCTTTATTGTTTTGAATCTGATAGCGCAGTGACGGTGGCTTGCCGGTGATCGGGTCAGTCACATCCAGCATTACCCGCCAGCTGCCGTTAAGAAAACGGGTCGAGCCGGATTTCACCTGACTGGCCTCCATTACCATCGCCTCTCTCGGGATCGCGGTAATCACCACCGGCTCAGCCGCGACTGGGGTCGGATCTTTTGCTGCGACCACTTCCGCCTGATGCAGGGGTAAATTCAGCGGCAGGGGTTCAACGACGGCGACCGGTTCAGGCTCGATGGCCACCGGGGCGGCCGCCACGGTTTTAACCGGCTCTGGGGCGGGTGCGTGCTTCGGCCACATCAATGGGGCGGCAACGGCGGCCATCACCACGGCGGCGACCGGCAGGGACCACAGCGGAACGCGGCGTTTTTTGGCCGCTACGGCCACCGGGGTCGGTTCCGGCTCTGGCGCTGGCTCGCGAGGGGTCATCACCGGGGCGGGATGCGCCTCGTAGAGATCGTCAGTGGTGATATGGACCTTCGCCGGGGCGGCAACCAGCGGTTCATCGGCTTTTTCAAAGACGAGAGCCGGTTCCGGCTCGGGTTCTGGCTCCTCAACCGGGGCAGGCATTGGAACCGGCAGCAGGGAGGCGCGCAGGCAGTCGAGAACATCCTCGCGCGCATTTTCATTGAGATTTACAAAACCCCAGAAGGTGATCACCGGTTTGCCATCCACCAGGAACAGGAAGTTCTCCCCCGGGAACTGAAACGCTTTTGACAGCAGGGAACCAAACAGTTGCTGGGCGGTTTTTGGCGACTGGAGCGATTTTTTGCTCAGGGACTCCACGCTGGACAGGGTGCTTTCCAGCAGGCGCAGCGCCCGGAAGCGCGCATCTTCATCGGCGGCTTTCCAGCTGATAACGGTGCCTTCCGTGGGGGAGTACCAGTCAACCCGGTCGCCTTCATCATTGACCTGCGGGATCGCCAGGGTTTCGACGATCGACTGCTGTTTGCGCAGGCGCAGGGCCTCACGGATTTGCAATGCTGATTCAAATACGGCCTGTCCGCCGCCGCCAACGGCCTGAAAATCATCAAGATTGCCGCTGCGTAAAAGGGTTTTTGCCACGATTTGGTCCCATAGACTTTTTCACGCGTCTACTTTACGAAATCTGAGGGCAAGCAAACGGCAGAAGAGACGGCAAAAGGGGCGATTTCTTACAGCATTGAGGCCGCGGAAAGTGCTTGACGTTGAATGTACCTTAAGGCAAATCACTGTTTCGCTGCTGGTGAGAAAATCAGCGGAAATAACTGCTTTAGAATAACCTGATAGTGTTTCGTTATTTGCCAGGGAACAGTGGCTGTGCTGTTATTACCATTCCATATAATAAAACCAAACAGGTAATAACTATGTCCACAGGGAAAACTCTCCTCGCGCTGGCATTAAGCGCGCTGTTGCCGGCAGGTGCCGCATGGGCGGCCAATAACGACACCATTATCTACTGCTCAGAGGCCTCGCCTGAGTCGTTTAACCCGCAGATTGCCAGCTCCGGCCCGACCTTTGTCGCCAGCTCGCAGGTGCTTTATAACCGTCTGATTAATTTTGATCCGGTGAAAAATACGCCGGTGCCGTCGCTGGCGGAATCCTGGACCATCTCACCGGATGGCAAAACCTATACCTTTACCCTGCGCAAAGGGGTGAAGTTCAACAGCAACAAATTCTTTAAACCGACCCGCGACTTCAATGCCGATGATGTTATTTTCTCGGTGCTGCGTCAGAAAGACCCTAATCATCCGTATCACAAGGTGTCACAGGGCAACTACGAATACTTCAATGACGTCGGCCTGGATAAACTGATCCAGGAGGTGAAGAAGGTGGATGACACCCACGTCCAGTTTGTGCTGAGTGAACCAAATGCCGCGTTCCTTGCCGACTGGGGGATGGACTTCGCCTCGATCCTGTCTGCGGAATATGCCGACGCGATGATGAAGAAAGGCACCCCGGAGAATGTCGATACCTGGCCGATCGGTACCGGCCCTTACGTGCTTCAGCAGTATAAAACCGACTCGCTGATCCGTTATCTGGCTAACCCGAACTACTGGGATGGCGCGGTGCCAACCAAACATCTGATCTTCTCCATTACGCCTAACGTCGAAACCCGTCTGGCGAAGCTGCAGACCAATGAGTGCCAAATCATTCCTGCGCCATCGCCGGTGCAGTTTGATGTGATCAAGAAGAATAAAGATCTGACCCTGCACTCGGTGGATGCGCTGAACGTCGGCTATCTGGCGTTTAACACCGAGAAAAAGCCGTTTGATAACGTACTGGTGCGCCAGGCGCTGAACTACGCCACCGACAAAAACGCCATTATCAATGCGGTATTCCTCGGTTCCGGTACGGTCGCGAAATCGCCGATCCCGCCGAATATGATGGGCTTTAATAAAGATTTAAAAGACTACGGTTACGATCCTGAAAAAGCGAAAGCGCTGCTGAAACAGGCCGGGCTGGAGCAGGGGGCGGAAGTGACGCTCTGGTCAATGCCGGTGCAACGTCCGTACAACCCGAACTCACGCCGCATTGCCGAGATGATCCAGAACGACTGGGCGAAGGTGGGCATTAAAGCGAAAATCGTTTCGTATGAATGGGGCGAATATCTCTCCGGGATGCGTAAAGGCGAGCACGACAGCGCGCTGTTTGGCTGGATGTCGGATAACGGCGACCCGGATAACTTTGCCGATGTGCTGCTGGGCTGCGACAGTATTAAAACCGGCTCCAATGCCGCACGCTGGTGCGACAAGGGCTATGATGACCTGGTGAAAAAAGCGAAGCTCACCAGCGATCCGGCAGACCGTGCGAAACTTTACAGCCAGGCGCAGGAGATCTTCTACCAGCAGGCCCCGTGGATTGCTCTGGCTAACGGCAAAACCTTCTATGCTACCCGCAGCAACGTCAGCGGATATAGCGTGAGCCTGATGGGAAGCGATTTCTCGAAGGCGAAATTAAACTGAGTGGAGTGCGGTCTTAACCCTTCACTCTGACCCCTCTTCCCCTCGGGGAGAGGGCATAAATCCCAGGCCCGGCCAGCGTAACCCGCCGGGCCAACAACTAAGGAGTGACAATGTCACATTTAGAGGACGTCATTGCCCGCGTGGATGCGGCGGTAGCCGAAAGCGTGATCGTGCATATGAACGAACTGCTGATTGAATTAAGCGAAGACAACGAACTCAGCCGTGAAGATCGCTATGTTCAGCAGCAACGTCTGCGCACGACCATCGCCCATCACGGCAAACACTATAAAGAGGAGCAGGAAGCCCGCCAGGAGGGCCTGACCAAAGGCGGGGTGATCCTCTGACGTCAGAACTGGCGCCGTGCAACTAGCCAGGCGCCAATCACCAGCAATACTGCGCCACACACCGGCCCAATCAGCGCCCTCAGTGGCACGCCCTGGCTGCGCACCACGTCCATCACCAGGCCACCAATCAACTGGCTGGCAACCAGCACCGCAATGGTCGTGGCCGCCCCGACATACTGATACCCGCTGATGCTGGCAAAAACGAAAAACGATCCCAGCAGGCCGGGAATTAAAGTCCACCAGCGCACCGTATGCACCAGCTCGCTGAACCCGGCAACACCGTTTTTAATCAGCAGGATCGACACAAAGAGCACAATCCCCACCAGCGAGTTAAGCAGCATGGCGATAAGAATGGTGCTTGAGGTCTGGGTGATGCGCACCATCAGGGTATTCTGCACCACCAGGCCAATGCCTGCCGCCACCAGAAACACCAGCGTCAGGGACTGATTCATCCGATGGCGTCCGGGTCGGTGCGATCGTCCAGCTGCAGCTGCATAAAGGTCAGGTCGAGCCAGCGGCCAAACTTGGTGCCCACCTGCGGCATCTGGCCGGTGGTCACAAACCCCAGGGTCTCATGCAGATGAATGGAGGCGCTATTCTGCGCTTCAATGCCCGCCACCATCACGTGTTTGCCAATGTGGCGCGCCTCCGCGATCAAAGCCTTCATCAGCGCGCGGCCAATGCCTTTGCCCTGATGACCGGGGTGAACATATACCGAGTGCTCAACGGTATGACGGAAGCCATCAAATGCGCGCCAGTCACCGAATGAGGCATAGCCCGTCACCACCTCGTTCTCCACGCTCACCAGCACCGGATAGCCGGCCAGCTGACGCGCTTCAAACCATGCAATACGGTTATCGGTATCGACCGTGGCATCGTTCCAGATCGCGGCGGTGTGCAGAACCGCATGGTTGTAGATTTCACCGATGGCGGCGCAATCCTCTTTGCAGGCGTGACGAATAATCATGGAGATCCTCTGGGTGGGTGTGTTCACTATAGTGGTACATAACGTCACAATATTACACAGGTTGGCTGACTTATCGCTACGCTATAAGCCATATCTTTTTGTTATGAAAAAAGCACCTTGTAATCCATTACTTACACTATAGTATTACGCGATGAATACTATGCCAGACAATATCAATGAACGGATCAGCGCCCGCATCCGACTGGAACGCGAATCCCGCGGCTGGTCGCTGAGCGAGCTGGCGGAACGCGCCGGTGTCTCCCGGGCGATGATCCATAAAATTGAACGCTCAGGGAGCAGCCCGACGGCCACGATGCTGGCCCGGCTCTCCGGCGCGTTTGGCATCAGCATGTCTACGCTTATTGCCCGTGCGGAACTGCAGGAAGGTAAGCTGTTGCGTTTTGCCAACCAACCGGTCTGGCGCGACCCGCAAACGCACTATCTGCGGCGTCACGTCTCACCGCGCAGCGATCTCCCTATCGACCTGGTGCAGGTTGAACTTCCCGCTGGCAGCGATGTGCCCATGCCTGCCTCTTCTTATGCCCTTGCACGTCAGCTGATCTGGCTGCAGTCGGGCGAACTGGTCTTTCAGGAAGGCGATACCCGGCACGAAATGCGTGCCGGGGACTGCCTGGAACTGGGTCCGCCGAACGACTGCCGTTTTATCAATGAAAGCCCTGAACCCTGCGTGTATCTGGTCGTGCGGCTCAATCAATCCGGCTCATAATGCAAAGGCAGGCAGAGGGATCTACAGCTAGTCTCTAAGGACATTTGTGTAAAATGGAGTGAGTTATGAGTCAGCCTTCTGTATCAAACCGTCGTTGGGTTCTCGCCTCGCGTCCACAGGGCGCGCCGGTTGCCGACAATTTCCGTCTGGAAGAACAACCTGTGCCTGCGCTTGCTGACGGGCAGATCCTGCTTCGTACCATCTGGTTGTCGCTGGACCCTTATATGCGTGGCCGCATGAGCGATGCGCCGTCCTACTCGCCACCGGTTGAGATTGGCGCGGTGATGGTGGGCGGCACGGTCAGCCGCGTCGAGCAGTCGAACCACCCGGACTACACCGCCGGTGAATGGGTACTCGGCTACAGCGGCTGGCAGGAGTATGACGTCTCCGACGGCAGCGGGTTGGTCAAGCTGGGTGATAACCCGCAGCACCCCTCCTGGGCGTTAGGCGTGCTGGGCATGCCGGGATTTACGGCCTACATGGGTCTGCTGGATATTGGCCAGCCAAAAGAGGGCGAAACGCTGGTGGTGGCTGCCGCGACCGGTCCGGTGGGCGCAACTGTCGGGCAGATTGGCAAGCTGAAAGGCTGCCGGGTCGTGGGTGTTGCCGGTGGGGCGGAGAAATGCCGCCACGCAACCGAGGTGCTGGGCTTTGACCAGTGTATCGACCACCATGCCGACGATTTCGCCGACCAGCTGGCGCAGGCCTGCCAGGACGGGATCGACGTCTATTACGAAAACGTCGGCGGGAAGGTGTTCGACGCCGTGCTGCCGCTGTTAAACACCGGCGCGCGCGTTCCGGTGTGCGGTCTGGTGAGTGGATATAACGCGACCGATTTGCCGGAAGGCCCGGACAGACTGCCCTTGCTGATGGGGACGATACTGAAAAAACGTATTCGTATGCAGGGCTTTATCATCAACCAGGACTATGGACATCGCATTGAAGAGTTCCAAAAGGAGATGGGCCGCTGGGTTAACGAAGGCAAAATCCACTATCGGGAGCAAGTGGTTGATGGGCTTGACAATGCACCAGAATCGCTAATCGGCCTGCTGGAAGGTAAGAATTTCGGCAAAGTCGTGATACGCGTCGCGAAGGATAACGAATAGTACTTGTAAGGGCGGGTAAAACCGCCCTTAAGGGCTATGCAAAAATCCGAATAACGTCTTTAATAATACATGTCTACAATAACTCATCCGCAAAAAAGACGGATGAGATACCTAAAGAAATTTATTAATTTTAGTTCTGTTTTTATGCGGTCAAGAATACCAGGCATGCAGATACAGGATATATCATCACGCGTCGCTTCACGCCTTTTGCCCATTGGGAAAAGGCGTTTTGCATCTGTTACAGGAATTGAACATGCTTGATTTGGATAATATAGAAAAAGCGCAGCGCATGAGTCTGACGACTCAGGTTGAAGTGGCGCTTAAAGGGGCGTTAATTGCCGGTTCACTCAGGCCAGGGTCACGTCTTGTGACGAAAGAGATTGCCGATAAATTAGGCACCAGTATCACTCCGGTTCGTGAAGCATTACTGCGGTTGGTCTCCGCAGGCGTCTTACACGCTGCACCGGCTCAGGCTTTTCTGGTGCCAGAAGTGACTCAGGTAGGGTATGACGAAGTCAACAGGATCCGTCGGGAGCTGGAGATGATGGCGGTTGCCGCAGCCTGCGAACGCATGACGGACAGCAAGCTTGATGAGCTTCGTAAACTCAGTGAGGCGTTTCACGACGCCATGAGCAGCAACGATGTGGAGAAATCCCTGGAGGCAAACCGCATCTTCCGCTTTACCCTGTACAAGCAGGCAGAAATGCCTACCCTGTGCGCGCTGATCGAACAGCTGTGGATGCGGATCGGACCCTGCTTTAATTACTTTCACGATCAGGACATCGACCTGCCCGCTGCCAGCTATCGCTACGATGAATTACTCGACGCGCTGGAAAAACGTGATGTGGAACGGTGCCGCGCGGCTGTCGCCGACGTCGTGGACAAAGCGAACAGCCTGATCATGCAGCAATATTTAGCGTAATACGCAACCGTCCGCGAAACGCTCTTTTTTAATATTACCGCTTCGCTTGTTTATTCCCGGCAGACGATCGCCTGCCGGGAAAATTAATTACTCAAAGCGGTAAGAGATTGCCAAACCGACGCCATAATTACGTCCTGGCGCTGGCTCGTAATAACGTCCGTTAGACTCATTAACGATGACCGAACCGATATATTCTTTGTCGAACAGATTATCCACGCGGCCAAAGACGTCCATTCCCCAGTTACCCACATTCAGCTTATAACCGGTGTTCAGCCCTACGACAGTATAAGAGGGCGCTTTGGCGGTGTTTTCGTCATCGGCCTCGATATCGCTCATGTAACGCACATCCGATCCTGCATACCAGCCCTCTTCAGGCTGCCAGCCAAAGGAAGCATAGCCCATATTGCGCGCAATGCCTGGCATCCGGTTGCCCTCACAGTCTGCAGCACCGCACACGTTGCTGCGGTAGGTCGCATCCAGCCAGGTCCAGGCCATTTTCAGCTTCCAGTTTTCGGCAAACTGCTGGTCAAGAGAAAGTTCCATCCCCTGGCGACGGGTTTTACCGGCGTTTTTGTAGCTGGTGCGCCCGCCTGAGCTGGCGTCGACAACGATCTCATCGTCAGTGTCGGTGCGGAACAGCGCCGCAGTGAACAGGCCATTGCCGATCCGCGTTTTGCTTCCCACCTCATAAGTATTGTTGGTGGATGGCTTCAGGCCGAAGTTCAGGCCGCTCTGGTTGTCGGAACGGTAGGAGAGTTCGTTGATGGTCGGGGTTTCAAAACCACGGCCAGCAGCGGCATAGACGTTCCAGGCATCGGTGACGCGATATTTCAGCGCGCCTGCCGGGAGCCACTTGTGGTAGCTGGCCTCACCGCTGTCATCCCCGTTGGCTCCTTGCACATAGTGATCGTTTGAGTCGAACCACACGGAGCTGTAGCGTACACCCGCGTCGAGGGAGAGCTTTTGCGTCAGCTGCCAGTTCGTTTGCAGGTAGGGATCGACGTTCCACATGAGGTTGCGCTCATCGCGGCGTTTCGCCCCTTTAACGCCATAATCCGGCGCGCCGTTGTTCATCACGAAGTTTTCATACCCGCGACGATTTTCGCTCAGGTTTTCGTAGTTCAGGCCGGTGGTGAACGTCATCGGCACCAGCAACTCCCCACGGTGGGTCCAGCGGGTGTCGATCCCCTGATAGTGGCGCTGCATGTCGATCACGCCGCCAGCATGCGTTGGCCGCAGCTGCGGCTGGTAGGGGATTGACTGGTACTGGGTCATCTCACGTTCGCCCGCGTAGGCCATCACGCTGAGGTCGTCCTGCGCGCTCAGCTGACGCTCATAGCGCAGGCCCGCCTGGGTCTGCTTAATAGTTTTGCGGGTGTTGTACTGATCCCCGCGCGGGGACTGGCGTGGGTTATCCCGCCACTCCTGATAGTCCAGTCCGCCGGGATCGTTGGCTTTCATATCGACGCTGTTAAAGATCAGGCTCAGCTTGCTGGCGTCATCGATGCGCACGCCCAGTTTGGCGTTGGCGAGGTTTTTACGCGCTCCGCTGTGATCGCGATAGCCGTGGGTGGTGAAGCGGGTGGTGGAGACGGTGTAATCCACATCCCCAGGCTGGGTGCCGTCGCCCATCGCGCCGGTGGCCTTCATGCCGTAGCGCCAGCTACCGTAACTGCCGTAATAGCTGCTGGCCTCCACGGTGGTGGGCTGACGTCCGGTTTCGGTGGTCATATTAATCACGCCGCCCGAGGCGTTGCCGTACAGAGCGGAAAACGGCCCGCGCAGGACTTCCACGCTTTCGATGCTGTTGAGATCGATATTCGAGGTTTGCCCCTGACCGTCTGGCATGGTGGCCGGAATACCGTCCACATAAAGACGAATGCCGCGCACCCCGAAGGTGGAGCGGGCGCCGAAACCGCGGGTGGAAAGCTGGAGATCCTGAGCGTAGTTCTGGCGGTTCTGGATCTGCAGCCCCGGCACGCTGCCGAGTGATTCGGAGAGGTTAATACGCGGCGTGGCCTGGCGTATATCATCGCCATTGACGACGCTAACCGCAGCAGGGGTATCCAACTCAGAGAGCGTTTGCGGCGACGCGCTGACGATCATGGTTTGCTCTTCTGCCGCCATAGCGGCGACGGGAGAAAAAATAACGGGAACCAACAACAGAGGAAGTGAAACCTTACGGGCAGAAATGATTTTCATGAATACAACCGGTTAAGGAAAGAACGAACCAAATGGAACATGTGCCTGTATGGTAAATCTTTTGTAAATATATTGAAAACCATAACAGCACATAGCGTTAAGCAAAGTGTAGGTTAAATCAGCGGATAGGCCTGTGACGATCAAGAATTACTCCACATTGCGATAAATAATGATTACTATTCTCATCCATAATCAGGCGAAGCGATGACTTTGTC
The DNA here is from genome assembly GCF_050435045.1 of Leclercia sp. 1548. Taxonomy (NCBI): domain Bacteria; kingdom Pseudomonadati; phylum Pseudomonadota; class Gammaproteobacteria; order Enterobacterales; family Enterobacteriaceae; genus Leclercia; species Leclercia sp. 1548. The sequence goes on from NZ_JBNDJP010000007.1 coordinate 206,338, forward strand.
GGCCGGAAGCGATGTCAGCGATACCATTTACGTTAAAAGGGAGTTGTTATGAATTTACGTCACCTGTGCTCGCCGCGTCTGCGTGGCTCACTGTTATTAGGTTCGCTGCTGATTGCCGGGACCTTTAATGTTCATGCCGCCGAAGAGATGCTGCGTAAAGCGGTTGGTAAAGGCGCGTATGAGATGGCCGTCAGCCAGCAGGAGAACGCGCTGTGGGTCGCCACCACGCAGAGCCGCAAAACCGACAAGGGTGGGGTGGTTTACCGTCTCGATCCGCTGACGCTGGAAGTGACACAGGCCATTCATAGCGATCTGAAACCTTTTGGCGCGACCATCAACAACGCCACCCAGACGCTGTGGTTCGGTAACACTACCAACAGTGCCGTAACGGCGATTGACGCGAAAACCGGTGACGTGAAGGGCCGTCTGGTGCTCGACGAGCGTAAGCGCAGCGAAACCGTTAAACCGCTGCAGCCGCGTGAGCTGGTGGCAGATGACACCACCAATACCGTCTATATCACCGGCATCGGTAAAGAGAGCGTGATCTGGGCAGTGGACGGCGAAACGCTGAAGCTGAAAGAGACCATTACCGGCACCGGCAAGTTCAGCACCGGCCTGGCGCTGGATGCGCAGGCTAAGCGCCTGTACACCACCAACGGTGACGGCGAGCTGCTAACCATCGACACCGCGACCCACAAAATCATCGCGCGCAAAAAACTGCAGGACGACGGGAAAGAGCACTTCTACCTGAACCTGAGCCTCGATGTGAAAGGCCAGCGCGCCTTCATTACCGACTCTAAGCAGCCGGAAGTGCTGGTGATCTCCCTGAAAGACGGCAGCGTCATCAGCAAAGTGTCCGCCCCGGAATCCCTGGCGGTGCTGTTTAACCCGGCTCGCGATGAAGCCTACGTCACCCACCGTGAAGCGGGCAAGGTGAGCGTGATCGATGCGAAAACCTACAAAGTGACCAAAACCCTCGACACCCCGACCTTCCCGAACAGCCTGGCGCTCTCCGCCGACGGTAAAACCCTGTTCGTTACGGTGAAGCAGAAATCTTCCCGCCAGCAGGAAGCCACCCAGCCGGATGACGTGATCCGTATCGCGCTGTAAGGCCTGTTTTCCCTCTCCCGTTGGGAGAGGGATCCCCCCCAAAAAAATGGCACGATTGGCTCCCTCTCCTGATACTGGCACGGTCGGCTGCCTCTCCTGATACTGGCACGGTCGGCTGCCTCTCCTGATACTGGCACGGTCGGCTGCCTCTCCTGATATTGGCACGGTCGGCTGCCTTTCCTGATACTGGCACAGTCGGCTCTCTCTCCTGATACTGGCACAGTCGGCTGCCTCTCCTGATATTGGCACGGTCGGTACCCTCTGCTGATACTGGCACGATAGGCTCTCTCTCCTGATACTGGCACAGTCGGCTCCCTCTCCTGATATTGGCACGGTCAGCTCCCTCTCCCCTATGGGGAGAGGGTTGGGGTGAGGGGAACATGCGCCTCAGGTGGCGGTTCCGTTCACCTTAGGTTCTGCACTTCTCTGCCAGCCGCGTCACCCGTGAACGTGTGAAGGGGGCTCGCCGCCGCCCCCTTCACAATCCCGGCTCCCGGCCAGGAAAATCGCCGCTTCGCGGTGCACTCAGCTTATTCCTCCAGGCTTTCGGGTCGGGCACCAGCCTGCATCCCTGCAGGCTATGCCCTCTCGGCGCGTCCCTGCGCCTCGCCCCGGCCTTACGGAAACGCTTCGTCGATTTTCAGCCGGACAGGGGAGTCGCTGTAAGTCTTTTAAAATACTGTGATGATTTTATTGCTTTGAGGGCAGTAAAATTACTGGGGATCTTTCAGCCCGGTGGGTTAGGGAGAGAGCCAGGACCGCCTGCCGCCGGGCAAAGAGTGCCGATATACACTCATGTTATTGCGGACGCTGGCACAGGCCGCTTGCCAGCTCCGTGAACACCGCAATGATCGCCGGTAGCGCCTTCTGCGGGTCCGGGCTGGCTGCTATCCAAAGCGCGGCATTCATGGCGGCGCTGTTTAACATATAGGCCGCGGCGTCAGCGTCCACGGTTTTGATCACGCCGCGTTCGAGCAGTTGGGTAAGGGTCTGGCGGGTGGATTCAAGGCAGCTCAACTGCCCCGGCCATTGAGCGGGATCGCCCAGAAACGCCGGACCATCAAGCAGAACGATTCGTCGCACTTCAGGGTCGAGCGCCATTTTGATATAGGCGACGCCTTCCGCTAGCAGTTTCTCCCAGTCATCTCCCGCATCAGCGGCCTCAGCCTTCGCCTGTTGCGCCATTTCGCCGTCCATCTGGGCGACAACGGCGGCGAGAAGCCCCTTTTTATCTCCAAAATTGTGGTAGAGCGCCCCGCGGGTAAGGCCCACGCTGGCGGTGAGTTCATCCATGGATGCCGCGGCAAAGCCCTTCTCGGCAAAGGCTTTTCGCGCTGCCATAAGCAGTTTTGCGCGGTTCTCTTCCATCTTTTCGCTGCGGCGTTTAACAACCATAGGTTCTCCATCTTCATTTGACATACGCGGCGTATGTGTGATTAATTTGACATACGCCGCGTATATTAAAGCATTCGTATGCGCTGCGCTTTACGTTTTTCACCCTTGATAATGTACAGGATACCTTATGATCCAGCGCGAACCGGTTTTCCCCGCCAACCGACATGCTCTTTATGAAGAACACGGTTATTCTGCCGCCATCCGTTCCGGCGATTTACTGTTTGTGTCCGGCCAGGTGGGCAGCCGCGCCGATGGCACGCCGGAGCCGGACTTTGCCGCTCAGGTGCAACTTGCGTTCGATAACCTGAAAGCGACGCTGGCCGCGGCGGGGTGTACGTTTGATGATCTGATCGATGTCACCACCTTCCATACCGATCCGCAAAATCAGTTTGCAACCATCATGCAGGTCAAACAGGCCATTTTCCCCCATCCGCCATACCCGAACTGGACAGCCGTGGGCGTAACCTGGCTGGCTGGATTTGATTTCGAAATTAAGGTGATTGCCCGGGTTCCTGCGCAGGCCCGTTAGGGCCGGGCAAGCGCAGCGCCGCCGGGAAAAGCGGGGAGCACATATAAAAAACGGTCACCTGAGTGACCGTTTTGTTTTTTATCTGGACGTCTCTTCCACCAGCGGACTGTCACGATTTTCATCGTCCGGGTGTTTCGGCGCGGTGCTGTGGATCTCATGCACGCGCTTACGCACGCCAAACCAGCCAGCCACCAGCAGGACGGCCAGCAGAGGGATAGTGGCGATGGTATAGGTGCCGTTCGGGTAGTCGAACGCCATCAGAACCAGGACGCTGAACAGGAACAGCAGGGTCAGCCAGGAGGTCACCGGGGCGCCCGGCATTTTGAAGCTCACTTCCGCCGCGGTGCCTGCTTTAATCGCTTTGCGCAGACGCATCTGGCACACCACGATAAAGGCCCAGGAGGCGATGATGCCCAGTGCCGCAACGTTCAGTACAATCTCAAATACCTGCGATGGCACCAGATAGTTCAGGAACACGCCAAAGACGTAGACCACCAGGGTCGCCAGAATGCCCGCATACGGCACCTGCTGCTTGCTCATCTTCGACATAAACTTCGGCGCAGAGCCGCCCATCGACATGGAGCGCAGGATACGGCCAGTAGAGTACAGGCCGGAGTTCAGGCTGGAGAGTGCCGCGGTCAGGACCACGATGTTCATGATGCTGCCTACGTAAGGCACGCCGAGCTTCGAGAAGAAGGTGACGAACGGGCTTTGTCCCGCCTGATAGGCGTTCCACGGCAGAAGCAGCACCAGCAGCACGACGGAGCCGACATAGAACAGGCCGATACGCCAGATCACGCTGTTGATCGCTTTTGGCACCATGTTCTCTGGATCTTTACATTCGCCCGCCGCCGTACCCACCAGCTCGATGGAGGCAAAGGCGAACACCACGCCCTGGACCAATACCAGCGCTGGCAACAGGCCGTGCGGGAAGAAACCGCCGTTATCGGTGATCAGGTGGAAGCCGGTCATGTTACCGTCGAGCGGTTTGCCGCTACCGAGGAATACCGTACCGACGACCAGGAAGATGACAATCGCCAGCACCTTAACCAGCGCAAACCAGAACTCCATCTCGGCGAACCATTTCACGCCGATCATGTTCATGGTGCCGACAATCGCCAGCGCGCCAAGGGCAAACACCCACTGCGGCACATCGCCAAACGCGCCCCAGTAGTGCATGTACAGCGCTACCGCGGTGATATCCACGATCCCGGTCATCGCCCAGTTAACGAAGTACATCCAACCTGCAACATAGGCCGCTTTTTCACCGAGGAACTCACGGGCGTAGGAGACGAAGCTGCCGCTGGAGGGACGGTGTAACACCAGTTCGCCCAGGGCACGCAGGATAAAGAAGGAGAAGATACCGCACACCAGATAGACCAGTGCGAGGGCCGGGCCAGCCATTTGCAGACGGGCGCCTGCACCTAAAAACAGCCCCGTACCGATAGCGCCGCCGATGGCGATCATCTGCACCTGACGGTTGCCCATCGCCTTGTGGTAGCCCTCTTCGTGGGCATTCAGCCAGCGACGTTTCGCAGCGTGATGATCGGCTGCGCTTTTATTGCTTGTTTTCATTGAGTTACCTGTTTACCTGTCAAAATCACTCTCATGATGTCCGTACCCGGCAGTCGCAATACAAACGATTGCTCATGCACGGAAATGCGCTGCCTTTCCAGTCATTCTGCGTATGGATAAGGCAAAAACATGGCGAAGCATCCTACCTGCAATTAATGATCGACGCAAAAAATAACGGAGTGAAAGTGATATGTATCGAACTAAATTTTTCGCCGCCACGATTTATGAATCCTGCTCATAACCACAAGCATTTGTCGGCTGTAGTACGCATAAATAAATGTGCCTACAGTAGAGACGATCAGACAACGACCCTTGAGGTGAAAAATGCAACAACGGCAACTGGGTAAAAATGGCTTAACGGTCTCAGCGCTTGGCTTCGGCTGCATGGGACTGAGCCACGGCTACGGTCCGGCCACGGATAAACAGCAGGCCATCGCCCTGATTCGTGCCGCGGTGGATAAAGGCGTGACCTTCTTTGATACCGCCGAGATCTATGGCCCGTATCTCAACGAGGATGTCGTGGGGGAAGCCCTGGCCCCGGTGCGTGACCAGGTAGTGATTGCGACGAAGTTCGGGTTTGATTGCGAACAGCCCGGCCAGGTGCTTAACAGCCGGCCAGAACATATCCGCGCGGCGGTGGAAGGGTCGTTAAAACGACTGAAAACGGACGTTATCGATCTCTATTACCAGCATCGTGTCGATCCTGATGTGCCGATTGAAGAGGTGGCGGGTACCATTGCCGATCTGATTGCTGAAGGCAAAGTGAAGCACTTTGGCCTGTCGGAAGCCGGCGTGGAAACCATCCGCCGCGCCCACGCGATCTATCCGGTGAGCGCTTTGCAAAGTGAATATTCCCTGTGGTGGCGCGAGCCGGAGCAGGCCATTCTGCCGCTGCTGCAAGAGTTGAATATCGGCTTCGTGCCGTTCAGCCCACTCGGGAAAGGTTTTTTGACCGGGACGATTAACGCTGCCACGACCTTTGACAGCAGTGATTTTCGTAACCAGGTGCCGCGCTTTAGTGAAGCCGCGCGTCAGGCCAACCAGCAGTTGGTAGAGGTGGTGCAGCAGCTGGCAGCAGAGCAGGGCGCGACGCCTGCGCAAGTGGCCCTCGCATGGCTGCTGGCGAAAGCGCCATGGATTGTGCCGATCCCCGGCACCACAAAATTGCACCGACTGGAAGAGAACCTCGGCGCGGCAGGCGTGACGTTGTCACCAGAAGCGCTGAACCACATCAACCAGACGCTGGCGAACATTGACGTGGTAGGCGATCGTTATCCGCAACACTTGCAGGCACGGGTCGGGAAATAAACTAGGTTCGACGTAACGCGTCGACCAGCAGGGAAAAGGCGGTGGTGTGCTGGCGGCGGCTGGGGTAGTAAAGACGGTAGCCATCAAACGCCGGGCAGAAGGCTTCCAGCACCCGCACCAGTCGGCCCTGGCTGATAGCGTCCTGGACCGTATCTTCCGGGACGTAAGCCAGACCCAGGCCAGCCTCAGCAGCATCCAGGCGCTGGGGCAGGTTATTCAGGGTTAACTGCCCGTCCACCCGCACACGGATCTCCCGCCCATCACGGGTGAACTCCCAGGCATAAAGACCCCCGCGCGTGGGCAGACGCATATTAATGCAGCGATGATCGGCCAGTTGCTCGGGGGTTTGCGGCTCTCCGTGCCGGGCGAAATAACCCGGGGAGCCGACAACGGCCATCCGCATGTCCGGGGCAATCCGCACCGCAATCATATCCTTCGCCACCTGTTCGCCCAGGCGCACCCCGGCATCGAAACGCCCGTCGACAATATCCGTCAGGCCGTTATCCACCGTCACTTCCACATTGATATCCGGGTACTGAAGCATAAAGGGTTTCAACACCGGCCACAGGACCGCAGTCATGGCGTGCTCTCCGGCAGTAATACGGATATTGCCTGCCGGTTTGTCGCGCATGTCGCGCAAGGCGGTTAGCTCCTGTTCAATCTCCAGCAGGTGCGGGCTGAGGCGCGTAAACAGCTGTTCGCCCGCTTCGGTGGGCACCACGCTGCGGGTGGTCCGGGTCAACAGGCGCATATCAAGACGAGCTTCAAGGTTCCGCATGGCGTGGCTGAGGGCTGACTGCGATACGCCCAGTTGGGCCGCTGCGCGGGTGAAACTGCGCTCCCGGGCGACCACCATAAATGACAGCAGGTCGTTAAAATTATCTTTAAGCATCGCAGCGCTCCCGATATATGAATCTGGCTCATGGTTCCTTTCTGATTATGCAGTCTAATCCTCGTCCCGGTCTTAGGCTACTGTTTAGTCCACAGCAAACGAGGAGGTAGCATGAAAATTATCCGCAGTGGTTCATTACCCTCAGTCCGTGGCCCCGAGGCCTGGTTTACCGGCACCGTGCGCATCGACGCGCCATTTCAGGCCACCGAGCCGGCGAAAGTGGGCGGGGCGACCGTTACCTTTGAGCCGGGGGCGCGTACCGCATGGCATACCCACCCGCTGGGACAAACGCTGATCGTCACCCAGGGACGCGGCTGGCTGCAGGAGTGGGGCAAAGAGGCAGAAGCGCTCAATCAGGGTGATATCGCGTGGATCCCCCCGGGTGTCAAACACTGGCACGGTGCCTGCGCGCAAACCGCAATGACCCACATCGCCATCGCGGAAGCGGTGGACGGCAGCCCGGTGGACTGGCTGGAGAAGGTCACTGACGACCAGTATCCGCAGCCGTAAACCAGCGCTTTTTGAGCAGGTGGATCAGCGACACGTCTGTGGGGTGAACCACGGCATGCAGCGCCCGGGTATAGTCCAGCACCAGCCCGGGCGTCCAGGCCATGTTGGTGGCGCGCTTACGCAACTGCGCGGCAATCCACAACTCAGGGATAAACAGCAGCCGCATAAAGCCGCCCCGGGAGCAGCGCTCTTTCAGCGCACCGTCCAGAGCGGCTTCCAGGGCGTAGGCCACGCTGCTGGAACAGTTGCGCCAGGTCAGGTTGTAGGTTTCGGTTTGTCGGTATTGCGTCCAGAAGCTGGTCAATGAGGCCGCATTGAAGGTGGAGAAGTGGATTTTGCGGTCGGACTCGCACCACATATTGGCTTCAAAGCGGTAGTCCGGTTGATACTTGCCCGCCACCGTATTGGCTTCCACCGCCTTCAGCAGGTTAAAAAACTCCGACGGCGAACGGTCGATCTCGGCCGCCGGGTAGAGGCTGATATAGAGCGTCGGCGGGACTTCCAGCGCCGCATGACCGGTGGAGATCACCCCGTTGGCATCGACCGCAGCGATGTAGCGGTTGATCACCGGGCGCGGGAGCGTCTGTTGTTTAGCGGACCCTTCCGGGGTCCAGACGTGGACGATCAGTTGATCCCCTGGCGTGCGCTGTACATCCTGCGGCAGGGCCTCACGCGGGCCGATCATCAGGGTCTGCGGGGCGAGAATATCGAACACCGAGCGGCCGTGGCGGATCTGGCGCATCCGTAAGGAGAGGATCACGGAATGCACTCCGCCGGTGAGCATCACCATACCGATAAACTGCGACACGGTGCCGTCATGTTCTGTCGGAAAAGGCAGGAACAGGAAAATGGCAAACAGGATTTGCAACACCCCGGACAGCAGGGCGCGACGCCAGTGGGTGAAGCGTACCACCACCGCAGAGGCGATGGTAAACAGGCCGGTAATGAAATACGCAATCCCAAACACGATGGCCAGCACAAGGGTACCGTCATGGCGACCCGATAAAATCAGAATGGCGATCAGCAGAAATACGCCGCCCTTAAAGTAAAAAATCCCCCGCTGAGTGCCTTTGGCCGCGGAGCCGAGCGCCAGCGACACCAGGCTGTCGAGCAGCAAAAACAGACCAAAAACGTGCAGGGGGAAGTGCAGCCCGCCCTGCAAACCATCAAGAAAAATGGCCAGCCCCAGCCCGCCCCAGAGCAACCCTGCCACCATAAAAAAGGGGGCCGCTTTGCGGACAAATGTCGCCCCGGCAAGTAAAAAAGCGATCTGTAGCATGGTTAACCTTCCTCCTGCGGCGCTGGGTGAAACAGGCTTCCCTTGTCTTCAGCCCAGAAGGCGACAATCACCGGGCGATCTTTGTCGGTCATCATCAGCATATTTCGCTCTGTTAAGGTGATGGGCGAATGACCGGGAATCGCCAGCGTAAAATGAAACGTCTCAGCGACAGGCTGGCCATTCGCGACCGCCTGCCAGCGCGCGGCCATCCGGGCCTGCTGTTGCGCATCGGGTAGGCACGCCAGCAGCGCGTCCCGGCTGTTAACCGGGGCTAAGGCGGCAGTAAGGGAAGGGTCCGCATCGGGATCCCAGGCGAGGCGGCCCGTTTCGGGATCAAGGGAGTACGCCATCGTCCGGGTTTGACGCATCGCGGTGCTCTGCGTTTTCTGGGCGCGAATAAACACCAGCAGCAGAGCGGCGGCGGAAAGATAAGACTGCGCCAGTAAAACCGACTCTTCCGCTGCCAGCCGGGCAAAATAGAAGGGGCCGGTTTCGCGCCAGGAGGCATAGAGCACCACGGCGCTAAAAAGAATAAACGCCAGTGAGGCCAGGCGATTACTGCAGATAACGGTGGCGGCCGTCAGCAGAACCAACGGCAGGCAGGCCAGGGCGTAGATCAGGGCGATGTTGTCGCTGCGGTCAGGCACATCGCTGAAGATCCACAGGGTCGCCAGCAACACGGCGAACACCAGACAAACACCGGGTAACGATGCTTGCCGCATCTCTTTATTCGTCGGTGCCAGCAGGCCCATCAGCGGCGGGGTGACAAACAGCGTGCCAGTGACGTTGGCGCTCCAGGCGATCCACAGCCACTGCATTTGCCAGTTCCCGGCCAGCAGGGAAAGCCAGCCTACGCCCGCCAGTGCGGCCAGGGCGCTGATAACAATCGTGGAGATCACCCAGGTGACGATGTGATGCAACCGATCGTAGCCGCGGGAAAACCGCTGCACGCACCAGGCGATGCCCAGGTGACTGGTCAGGGAAAACAGCGCCAGCACCAGCGAGACGTGAAACGTATGGTGAAAGGTCAGCCCCAGCATCAGGCGGGCGAGGAACAGGGTGAGCAACAGCGCGAGCCACTGCTTTCGCGCGGTGATCAGGAAGGCGGCGACGGCCACGCCCGACGGCAGCCAGATAAAGGCCACCCGGCTTTCCGGGCCGTCAAGGTTTAATGAGATCCAGCCCAGCAGATAATAGAGTGCGCCCCAGGCGAGTAACGAGACAGCTAAGGTTTTCTTATCTGCTTTCATCCAGGCCTCCCGGCAGCGACTATCGCTTTAAAAAGATATGACCTTTTCGCCGGGTTAGCCATTTTTGCTGCGGCGTTAGCCGCCGAACACCGCAATCGCCTGTTGCAGACGGGTGGTGCGCTGGGTGAGATGATTTGCCGCCTGGGTGACGTGCTCCACCATCCCGGCGTTGTTATGGGTCATCACCCCGATACGTGAAATCGACTCGTTAATCAGGGACAGCGCCTGAGTCTGTTCCTGGGTTGCGTGGCCGATCTCCTTAATCAGAGCCGACATATTCAACACATTACCCATCATGGCGGTCAACTGGGTTTCGGTCTGCTCGACCATATTTACCCCGGCGTTAACGCTGGCGACGTTTTTCTCGATAAGTGACGCGATCTCCTTTGCCGCAGAAGCAGAGTGTTGGGCCAGATTACGCACCTCGGCGGCGACCACGGCAAAACCGCGTCCTGCCTCTCCGGCACGGGCGGCTTCCACCGCGGCGTTCAGGGCCAGAATATTGGTCTGGAAGGCGATACGGTCGATTACGGCGATGATATCGACAATCTGGCCGTTATCCCGTGACACCGACTGCATCACGTCGATGGTCTGCTTCAACACCGCTTCGCCGCGGTACGCGCTGGCGCTGGTCTGGTCGGCCATCGTGATCGCCTCTTCCGCCGTCTGGGCGGTCTGTTTGACCGCGCTGGCAATTTCTTCCACCGCTGCGGCCGTCTGCTGCAGATCCCCAGAAGTTTCTTCCGAGCGGGTCTGCAGGGCATCACCTTCTCTGGCGACCTGCTGGCTAATCTCGCGGATGCCGCTGATTTGCGTCCCGACATCATCCACCAGCGAGTTGAGGTTTAAGCCGGACTGATTGACCAGCCGCATCATCAAGCCAATCTCATCGACCCGATCGAAATGGGTATAGTCGGTTTTGCGGCCCGAGACCACGCGCTGCATCTGTTTGACGATGGTTTTCACCGGGCGGCATATCTGGGCATTAAGAAATAACGCCAGCAAAATAAACAGCAGCGCCAGGCCAACACTCTGTATTACCCCGCCCGGAAGTAATAAAGGAAGCGCCAGGGCGAGCAGGGCGGTAATACCAACGGAGTAATTAACCCGCTTCGCGGTGCTGAGCCGTTTGAATATTGAAAGAAAAGAGAGTATTCCCCGACGCACCAGCACGCCTTTATAAAAACGATGGCCTTTTATTTCGTTATTTCGCACCCGCTGATAAAGCGCCTCACTGGCATCAATTTCATGGCGCTCGGGAATATTACGCACCGAAATATAGCCGGTGAGCGTATCGTTCTGGTAGACCGGCGTAACGTTGGCCCGCACCCAGTAGTGATCGCCGTTGCGACGGCGATTTTTAACCAGCCCGGTCCAGCTCTCGCCCTGTTGCAGGGTATACCACATATCGCCAAAGGCTTCTGCGGGCATATCAGGATGGCGAATCACATTATGCGGTTCACCGATAAGGTGTTCTTCTTTATAACCACTGGCATCAATAAAGGCAGAGTTGGCGTAAGTAATATGACTCTGAATAGTGGTGGTCGACATTAGCGTCGAACCTTCGTTAAGCAAATACTCGTTTTGTGTAACGTGATTGTTACGCCTCATGAATAACTCCATGGTGATGTCTGAGTAAAAGAGAAGCCGCCCGAAAAAGAGTCAGGCAAGGTTAAGGTTTTATTCTTTAATATTACGGCTGGCGTATTCTCCACAATCTTCAATGAATTAGAAAGCGCCGGAATTAACTATTTTTTCGTATTAATCTGTGCTTATGTAATCAAATTGCAATGCGCGTGGGATAAAAAACAGCGCGGGCGGGAATTAATGTGACTTAAGGTAAATATTAAGGAAATAATGAATCCGTGGCAAAAACCAGACTGCCGATATCGTGTTTCATTAACATTCATAAAACATTATGATTGTTGGCCCGGTTTTTCCATCTCAGCAGGAAATGTGATGAAAATCAATATTGTTGGCACCAGCGGCAGCGGTAAGAGTACGCTGGCCCGCAGAATGGCCGCCGAACTGGCGCTCCCTTATATCGAAATGGACACCCTGTACTGGCTGCCTGACTGGCAGGGCACACCGGATCACTTCCTGTTCGCCAGGCTCGAAACAGTGCTCAACGCCAGCCCTGGCTGGGTGCTGGACGGCAACTACAACCGCACCCGTCCGGTAAAATGGCGCAACGTCGATCTGGTGGTGTGGGTGGATTACGGCTTTGTCCGTACCCTGTGCCAGGCGGTGACGCGGGCGGCAAAACGCGCCTGGACCCAACAGGAGCTGTGGCCCGGCACTGGCAACCGGGAAAGTTTTCGGCGCTCCTTTTTCAGCCGCGAGTCGATCCTGCTGTGGACGATGAAAACCTGGCGCAGCAATCGCGCACGTTATGAAGCGGACATGGAAAACCCCGCCTTTGCCCATATTCGCTTCGTGCGTATCACCTCCCGTCATCAGGCTGACGCGCTGATCGCAGAGCTTCGTGCCTCACGCTAACCTGGCGCCTTATATCTGAAATCCGGCAAACCAAATGTAAATTAATTGTTTCTCAGCGGTGAAATCGCCCCTTAATAATGGCGACATGTTTAGTCAAACGAGATTGCAACATGTCATGGCGAATCAGCATCCTGGATAAAAGTCCTGTCGCAGAAAACGAAACGGCCGCCGATGCGTTAGCACGTACGCTGAGCCTGGCTCAGCAGGCAGAAACCCTGGGGTATCACCGTTTCTGGATTGCCGAACACCACAACACCCCGCAACTGGCCAGCCCGTCGCCCGAACTGCTGATCGCCTGGATCCTAGGGCAGACCAAACGCATTCGCGTCGGCTCCGGCGGGGTAATGCTGCAACACTACAGCCCCTACAAAGTCGCCGAAAACTTCAACCTGCTGGCCGCCATTGCCCCCGGTCGTGTGGATCTGGGCGTCGGCAAAGCGCCTGGCGGTCTGCCGCTTTCAACCCGGGCGCTTCAAATCGGCCTCAGCCAGCAGGAGAAGGGCGATTTTGCCGCCCAACTGGCGCAGCTGAAAGGCTGGATCTCCCCGGGCTCACCAGACGAGGACGTTCGCGCCACGCCGTTACCGCAGGTGGCGGCGGCTGGCTTTCTGCTGGGTGCCAGCGCGGAGAGCGCGCGCCTTGCTGCCAGCCTCGACTGGGACTTCGTTTTCGCCGCTCATCTGAATGGCGATCCTGAACTGCTGCGGGACGTGATCGGCACCTGGCGCGAGCATAGCCTCAGAGAGGTGATTGTCGCGGTGCAGGCCATCGTCGCCCCGACCCAGGCGCAGGCCGAGGCACTGGCGAAATCTGTCGAAGTGTGGGGCGTAGAATTGACCAATGGCCAGCGCGTGACGGTCGCCAGCGAAGAGCAGGCTTACGCCTTTGCCCGTCAGGCAGGCAGCGAGCCGCTACGCATCGCCCGCCGCGCCCAGTCTCTGCTGGTGGGCACCGCGGAGTCGGTGATCGGGCAACTGGAGGCGCTGCATCAGCAGTGGGGCATTGATGAGTTCATCATTGATACCCCGGTGGCTGACGGGGCTGCCCGGGTGCAATCTCTGCGCCTGCTGGCCCAGGCCCGGGAATAGCGGGAGGTGGCGGTATGAGCCTCGAACAACAGCTGATCGCCTGGCGTCGCGAGCTGCACCAGAACCCTGAACTCTCCGGCGAAGAGGTGCAAACCACCGCCCGCCTGCGCCAGTGGCTGGGGGAGGCCGGGATCACCGTCCTGCCTTATGACCTGGCAACCGGGGTGGTTGCGGAAGTGGGCAAGGGCGAAAAACAGATTGCCCTGCGCGCCGATATCGACGCCTTGCCGATTGAGGAGCGCAGCGGCGTAGCCTTTACCTCTCAACGTCCTGGCGTGATGCATGCCTGCGGCCATGACATCCATACCAGCGTGATCCTCGGCGCGGCCTTAACGCTTAAAGCGCGGGAGGCCTCACTTAATGGCCGGGTGCGGATCCTGTTCCAGCCTGCGGAAGAGAACTTCGGCGGTGCCAAAAGCCTGGTGCGCGCCGGGGCTTTGCGCGACGTTAGCGCCATCTTCGGCATGCATAACGAACCTGGTCTGCCGGTGGGCAGTTTCGCCACACGCGGCGGCCCTTTTTACGCCAACGTCGATCGCTTCGTGTTCCGTATTACCGGCAAAGGGGCGCACGCCGCCCGTCCACATGAAGGCAACGACGCCATTCTGCTCGCCAGCCAGCTGGTGACCGCCCTGCAAAGCGTTGCCAGCCGCAACGTCAACACCCTCGACTCGGTGGTGCTGAGCGTGACGCGCATTACCGGCGGCAATACCTGGAACGTGTTGCCCGAGAGCGTCGAGCTGGAGGGCACCTTGCGCACGCATCGCACGCAAGTGCAGCAAAACGTGAAGGCCCGGGTGGCTGAAATCGCCGCCGGGTTTGCCAGCGCCTTCAACGCGCAAATTGATATCACCTGGTATGCCGGGCCCACCGCGCTGGTCAATGACGCCAACTGGGCGGAATTTGCCACCTCAGTGGCCAGCGAGAGCGGCTATGAAACCCGGCAGGCCGAGCTGCACATGGGTGGGGAGGATTTCGCCGTCTATTTGCAGCAGATCCCCGGGGCCTTCGTCAGCATCGGCAGCGCCAGCCAGTATGGTTTGCATCATCCGGCCTTTAACCCGGACGAGGCATTAATTGCACCCGCCGCGCGCTATTTCGCCCGACTTGCGGAAAAAGCACTGAATCAACTTTAAGGGTAAGGAGTGAATATGTCCGCAACACGACAGCTGCGACTGGGCACGATATTGCATGGCGCCTCCGGGAACATGTCGGCCTGGCGTCATCCGGCGGCACCTGCCGATGCCAGCATCAATTTCAATTTTGTTAAAGAGACGGCCCTGAAGGCCGAAGCGGGGAAGCTCGACTTTATCTTTGTCGCCGATGGCCTCTACATCAACGAAAAGTCGATCCCGCATTTTCTCAACCGCTTTGAGCCGCTGACCGTGCTGTCGGCGCTGGCGACCGTCACCTCACGGCTGGGGCTGGTGGGGACGCTGTCCACCTCTTACAGCGAGCCGTTTACCGTGGCGCGCCAGTTTGCCAGCCTCGATCACCTGAGCAATGGCCGGGCGGGCTGGAACGTGGTGACCTCGCCGCTGGAAGGCTCCGCTAAGAACTTCTCCCGCGACACGCACCCGGAGCATGCCTTGCGTTACCGCATCGCCGATGAATATCTCGACGTGGTGAAAGGGCTGTGGGACTCCTGGGAGGGCGATGCCTTTGTGCGCAACAAAGAGACCGGGCAGTTCTTCGATCCGCAAAAGCTGCACACCCTCGATCACCATGGCGATTTCTTTAAGGTGGCCGGGCCGCTGAATATCGGCCGCACGCCGCAGGGCAGACCGATTGTCTTCCAGGCCGGTGCCTCGGACGACGGCAAAAAGCTGGCGGCAAAACATGCCGACGCCATCTTTACCCATCATGACACCTACGAAGAAGCCCAGGCGTTCTGGCACGACGTGAAAAGCCAGCTGAAACAGCATGGGCGAAGCAATGATGAGCTGCACATCTTCCAGGGGGTGAGCGTGATCGTCGGGAAGGACGCCGACGACGTGGAGCAGCAGTACCAGACCACGGCGGCGCTGGTCTCCATCAACGATGCCCTGAACTATCTCGGCCGCTATTTTGAGCACCATGACTTCAGCCAGTACCCGCTGGATGAACCCTTCCCGGACATTGGCGACCTGGGGAAAAACAGCTTCCGCAGCACTACCGATGAGATCAAGCGCAACGCCCGGGAGCGCAATTTAACCCTGCGCCAGGTGGCGCTGGAAGCCGCCTCGCCGCGCCCACGTTTTTCCGGCACTCCGGAACAGGTGGCGGACGGCCTTCAGCAGTGGTTTGAAGGCTATGCCGCAGATGGTTTCATCATCCAGGGCGGCACCCCGGATACCTTCCCGCGTTTCGTTGACCAGGTGGTACCGCTGTTGCAGGCGCGCGGTCTGTTCCGCACCGAATACCCCGGCACCACGCTGCGTGAGAGCCTGGGATTAGAGCAACCCGCCAATCAGTTCACACAACAATAAGAGAACCTGCCATGCAAAAATCATCGCTTATTCTGGCGCTCGCGCTGGCCTTTACCCCTGCCGTCTGGGCAGAGAACGTCAATATTAACGGCACCGGGGTCAGCCTTGAGGCTAACAAAACGCCGATCAACACCGCCAAAAACCCGCAGGCCATCGCCCAGCTGCCCGCCAGCTTTAAGCCGGTGGTGCCGGGGAAATTCACCGTGGCGATTGCCGGGTTGAGCCAGCCGCCGCTGACGGTGTTTGCCGATGACAACAAAACCCTGATCGGCAGCGAGGCTGACATTGCCCGTCTGGTGGCGGATAGCCTCGGGCTGGAGCTGAACGTGGTGCCCACCTCCTGGGAGGACTGGCCGCTGGGGGTGACCTCCGGGAAATATGACGCGGCGATCAGCAACATCACCGTGACCAAAGAGCGTAAAGAGAAGTTCGATTTCGCCACCTACCGGAAGGATTCGCTGGGCTTCTACGTGAAATCCTCCAGCCCGATCAAGAAACTGGAGACGGCGGAAGACATCGCCGGGCTGCGCATTATCGTGGGTTCCGGCACCAACCAGGAGGCGATCCTGCTGGCGTGGGATGCGGAAAACCGAAAGAATGGGCTGAAGCCCTTCACCCCGATCTACACCAAAGACGATGCCGCCCAGACCCTGGCGCTACAGTCCGGTCGGGCTGACGCCTACTTTGGCCCGAACGTGATCGGCGCATGGAAAGCGGCCCTCAACGGCAAAACGAAGCTGGTGGGCAGCGTGGATGGCGGCTGGCCGAAAGCGGCGCACATCGCCGTGACCCTGAAAAAAGGCAGCGGCCTGGCGGAGCCGGTGCAGACTGCCCTCAACGGCGTAATCAAGAACGGTGACTACGACAAGGTGCTGAACCGCTGGGGTGAAGGCGTGGAGCGTATCCCGAGTTCCGAAGTTAACCCGGCTGGCCTTGGTGACTAAGGAGAACCTATGCGCGACCTTTTTCGTGATGTTTCGCCGGAAGACGCCGATCTTCAACCCATCATTAATGGGCTGTTCGGAGAGTACGCGGCGCGCTACGGCGACTATTTCTCTAAAGATGCGGAGGTCGAACTGACCGAGTGGTATCTGGCGCCGCAGGGGCTGTTTATTGTGCTGGAGCGCGACGGAAAAATCATCGCCACCGGGGCCTATAAACCCTTCGATGCCCAGACCGCCGAGATCAAACGGATCTGGACCGACAAATCCCTGCGCCAGCAGGGGCTTGCCGCCCGGGTGGTACAGGAGTTGGAGCGCCGGGCGATACTGGCCGGATACAGCCAGATCTACCTCACCACCGGCTTTCGCCAGCCGGAGGCGGTGCGACTCTATCTAAGCCAGGGCTACACGGCCCAGTTCGACCTGTCCCGCGACCCGGAAGAGTACAGCCAGCCGCCGTTCGACGGACGGCTGCGCTTCACCAAAACGCTGGTACGTGAAACGTTCAGTAAATCGGCATGAGGAACGACCATGAACAACGTTGAAACCATCAAAGTGGTCCCGGCGCGCTACCCGCTGCGCACGGTGGGCGCGATCGTGGCGCTGTTTGTACTGGCGGTGGTGATCCAGTCAGTGGCCTTTAACCCCCGCTGGGAGTGGAGCGTGTTTGCGCGCTGGTTCTTCGACCCGGTGATCCTGGAAGGGGTGGGGCAGACGCTGCTGCTGACCCTGATTGGCACCGCGCTCAGCGTGGTGATCGGCGGCCTGTTAGCGCTGGCGCGGCTCTCGTCATCCTGGCTGTTGAGCAGTCTCGCCTGGGGTTACATCTGGCTGTTCCGCTCCCTACCGCTGATTGTGGTGCTGATCATCCTCTATAACTTCTCCTATCTGTACGACACCCTGTCCCTCGGCGTGCCGTTCACCGGCATTACCTGGGGCAGCTTTGAGACCATCAATGTGCTGGGGCAATTCTCCACCGCGGTGGTCGGGCTGACGCTGGTGCAGAGCGCCTATACGGCGGAGATCATTCGCGGCGGCTTCCTCGGGGTCGATCACGGCCAGTATGAAGCGGCAGCGGCCCTGGGCTTACCGGCCTCGCGTCGCACTCTGCGGATTATTTTGCCGCAGGCGCTGCGCACCATTCTGCCGGCCGGATTTAACGAAATCATCAGTCTCGCCAAGGGCACGGCGATGGTTTACGTCCTGGCGATGCCGGAGCTGTTCTACACCATCCAGATGATCTACAACCGCACCCAGGAGGTGATCCCGCTGCTGATGGTGGGGGCCGTCTGGTATCTGGTGATCACTACCGTCCTTTCCGCCATCCAACATCTGGTTGAGCGCGCCCTGGCCCGCAGCGAGCGCCGCTCGGCGGTGAACTCCACCCGCGCAACCCGCACCCGTTCCGTTACCACCCAAACCACACAGGAGCCTGTCCATGCAAGCCTCTCCTGAAGGACATATTTCGATAACTGGCGTCAGCAAATTCTTTGGTCGCCACAAGGCGCTGGATAACGTCTCGCTGGAGATCCCGCCCGGCTCGGTAACGGTGATCCTCGGCCCGTCCGGCTCCGGTAAATCCACGCTGCTGCGCACCATTAACCACCTGGAGCGGGTCGATGAAGGCTTTATCCAGATTGACGGGGATTACATTGGCTATCGGCGGGAGGGCAACACGCTGTACGAGCTGAAGGAGAACGCGATCCTCAAACAGCGGGTTAACGTCGGCTACGTGTTCCAGAACTTCAACCTGTTCCCGCACCTGACGGTGCTGGAGAACCTGATCGAAGCGCCCATCGCGCATAAACAGCTGAGCCGTAAAGAGGCGGTAGAGCGGGCTTACGATCTGCTGGACGTGGTGGGGCTACGCGATAAAGCCGATGCCTGGTCACGCCATCTTTCCGGCGGGCAGCAGCAGCGCATCGCCATTGCCCGCGCGCTGGCGCTGCGCCCGCGAGTGATGCTGTTTGATGAGCCGACCTCGGCGCTCGATCCCGAACTGGTGGGCGAGGTGCTGGACGTGATCAAAAAGCTGGCCCGCTCCGGCACGACGCTGGTGGTGGTCACGCACGAGATTGGCTTCGCCCGGGAAGTGGCCGACCAGGTGGTGTTTATGGTGGATGGCAAAATCGTGGAACAGGGCAGCAGCGACGAGGTGTTGAACCGCCCATCCCACGCCCGAACACGGCAGTTCCTGTCGAAAGTGCTCTAAGGAGAGAAGATGAAAAAAGGATTACTGGCGCTATTCATGGCGGCGTCGACCAGCCACGCCGCCATCGATTTTAAAGCTAACGAGCAGCCGCTGCCGGTATCGGTAGACCCGCAGGCGGTGGCGAAGATCCCGGCGAACTACAAATTTGTCGAACCGGGTACATTAACCGTCGCCATTTCAGCCCTGAACTCACCGCCGCTGGCGTTGCTGGCCAGCGATAACCGCACCCGCATTGGCAGTGACCCGGATATCGCCCGACTGCTGGCGGGCAGTCTCGGGCTGAAGCTTAAGCTGGTGCCGACGGCGTGGGAGGACTGGCCGCTCGGCATTACCTCCGGGCGCTATGATGTGGCGCTGGTGAACATTGCGGTGACCGAGCAGCGTAAACAGAAGTTTGATTTCGCCACCTATCGCGTCGATTCGCTGGCCTTTTCGGTAAAGTCTACCAGCGAGGTGCAGTCGATTAAGGGGGCCGCCGATCTGGCGGGTAAAACGGTGATTGTCGGCTCTGGCACCAATCAGGAGCGCATTCTGTTGGGCTGGAACGAAGAGAATAAAAATGCCGGGCGCGAGCCTGCGCTGCCGGTCTACCTGACTGACGACGCCTCCGGCAATCTCTATATTCAGTCCGGCAGGGCAGATGTGTTCTTCGGCCCGCAGTCGGTCTCGGCCTATAAAGAGGCCCTGACCGGCAAAACCCGTGTGGTGGGCTTAGGGCCGAAAAAAGCGTACGTCGCCACCACCACCAAAAAGGGGAATGAGTTGGTGTATGCCTTGCAGGCCGCGCTCGACGGCGCCATCCAGCGGGGTGATTACCAGAAGGTGCTGGCGCGCTGGGGCGAGCAGGGCGAAGCGGTGGCGCAATCGGTGGTCAACCCGCCCGGGATAACCTACTGAGGCTGCTCTACACTTAAGGCTTTGACTGAGGTGTTACCGATGATCAAAGTCTATGGCGTCCCTGGCTGGGGTTCAGCCATCAGTGAAGTCATGCTGACCCTGGCCGACATTCCCTATCAGTTCATCAACGTTGACGGGTTTGATAAGCCCGGCGAAACCCGTGAACTTCTCGAAAAACTCAACCCCTTGTGCCAGGTGCCGACCCTGGAGCTGGAAAACGGCGAGATCATGACGGAAACGGCAGCCATTGCGCTGCTGGTGCTGGATCGCTGTCCCGATCTGGCACCGCCCGTCGGGCACGCGGATCGCCAGCAGTTCCAGCGCCTGCTGATCTGGCTGGTGGCCAACGTCTATCCCACCTTTACCTATGCCGATTACCCGGAACGCTGGGCGCCAGACGCCCCGGAACAGCTGCAACAAAGCTGCCGCGAATACCGCAAATCGCTCTACCTGTGGCTGGATAATCACCTTAAAGCCACGCCCTATACCTTTGGCGAGCAGATTACCCTTATCGACTGTTATCTGTGTGTGATGCGTACCTGGGGGCCACGCCCGGACTGGTTTGCCGCTAATACGCCGAACATCACGGCAATTGCCGATAGCGTGTGCAAGCTCCCGAAACTGCACAAGGTGCTAAAAGCGAACGATATTCTCTGCTAGTCTGAAACGCTTACTCAAAAGGAGCCTGCACATGCCACACGTAGATATTAAATGTTTTCCCCGTGACCTGAACGACGAGCAAAAAACCGCCCTGGCCGCAGATATCGCCGAGGTGATTACCCGCCATCTGAACAGTAAAGATCGTTCTATTTCTGTGGCCCTGAACGAGGTTCAGGAAGCCGACTGGAAAACGCAGGTGTGGGATACGGAGATTGGCCCGAAGCTGGACGAGTTGATTAAGAAGCCGGGATATTCGATGTAAAGGCAAAACGGTAACTCAGGTTACCGTTGCGTGCGTTTGCTCTCTCTGCTGTGGGGGAGTGGATCAGAGCGCACTGTTTTGCCGGGCGGCGCTGCGCTTGCCCGGCGATAATCGCGCGGCATCCATCGGCCGGATGAGGCCTAGTTGCCACCCGATGAACAGGGTAATTTGGTAAAATACTGTATTTTGTTGCCATGTCATTTCCTCAGGCGTTCTGCTGCTTATTAGAATAATGATTAATAATTTTTTATCATGGTGCTTATATAATTCGGCTTCACTTTCATTTTCCTTTTGTAAATAAATAATCCATTTTATATTTGCTTGTTGATTGCTTTATATTTATTAATTTCTTTGGTGAATGTTATTAAGTTTTTGGCGCCTGGTTTTGCTGGGTTGAATCATATTTTAATTATCAATAGGGGTGTAATATTGAAATAAAGCCACCGTTAATTAAAAGGATGTTTGACAATGGAAGGGCAATCCGAATTACTCCAGCAACAGACGACCTTAAACCGATATTTACTGTACTTTCCCCATAATCAAAACGTTATTCCTGATGTTCATTCATTTACTGGAACAGAGGGATTGAGCGAGTCCTGGCGCTATACTATCCGCTTTACCAGTCCGGATCAGAACATTGCCATTGATGCCGTCCTTAACCAGATGGCTGAATTTATTCTGCGTGCCCCCAATCCAAAAGCCGCCTGGCAAGGGCAAACGCCCTGGCTGCCGGTACGGCAGATCAATGGCACGATCACCAAATTTTCCCGCCTTAAGTCTTCAGGTGATGAAGCCCTGTATGAATGTGTGCTGGAGCATGAGCTGGCGCTGCTGGATAAGAACTATCGTTCCGCCGTGTACATGAACATGACGGTCCCGGAGCTTGTCACAAAGCTAATGAAGGACAGTGGTCACTTTGAAGGCTACAACATCGATTTTGACCAACTGAGCCACAACTATCTGCGTCGGGAAATGATCGTTCAGTGGAAAGAAACCGATCTGCAGTTTATCCGCCGGCTGTTGGCTGAAGTGGGGATCTGGTTCCGCTTAGAGAATCACGACAAAGTGAAGGCTGAAACTGTGGTTATTTTCGGCGATTCTGACCGCCGTTACCGCTTTTGCGACAAACAGGTGCCTTATGTCCGCCATTCTGGCATGACCAGTTATGCCGAATACATAACCGATCTGGAAGAACAGCACGACCTGATCCCTAAAAACGTGCTGGTTCGCACCTACAACTACCGCGAACCGCATTCACCGCAGGCGGATAAAACCATTGAAATGAGTGACATTCCTCAGGGCATCACTTTCGGGCAACACTATCACTACGCCGATCCCTATCTCACTGATGGTGACTGTTATGGCACAGAGGCGGAAACGGCTACGTTTTACGCAAGGTTGCGCTATGAGCGTCTACTGAACAGCCAGAGTGTTCTGGGGGCAACCACCAGCGATCCCGAACTTCAGCCGGGCATTATGTTTAACCCTACAGGCCCCATCCCTGATGGGTTTAAGTCCGGTTTTCTGATAACGAAGATGACTATCCGCAGCAGCCGCGCGGAACACTACCGCGCCGTGTTGTCGGGGATCCCCTGTACCAGGAGCTACAGCTTCCGCCCTGGCTATATACCCCGACCAGTGATAGCCGGAACGATACCCGCCAGAGTGGCGGCTATCGGGGGAGATAAAACCTATGCCGGGCTTGATGCGCATGGTCGCTACCGGGTGAAGTTTGATTTTGACCTTGATGAAAAGCGTGACGGGTTCGAAAGCGCCCTGGTACGCCTCGGCAGAGCGTATGCGGGTGACACCTTTGGTATCCACTTTCCACTACTGGACGGAACCGAGGTCGCCGTGGGTTTTGAAGGCGGCGATCCAGACCGGCCTTTCATTGCTCACGTAATGCACGATGGCAGCCGGCCGGATTTAGTCACCAACCGCAACGATAGCCGCAACGTGATCCGCACGGCCGCGTCCAACAAGATCCGTCTTGAGGACCGCCGCGGCAAGGAGCATATCAAGATTTCCACGGAGTACGGCAAAGGGCAATTCAGCGTTGGCCACCTGGTGGATGCGGAAGGTAAAAAACGCGGGGAAGGCGTGGAAGCCCGTACCGACGACTGGATGGCGCTGCGTGCCGCTAAAGGGGTGATGATAACCACAGAGGCCCAGCCGCGTGCCGCGGGAAAACAGCTGGATATGACGGACGCCATTGCGCAACTGGAGAAAGCCTTAACGCTGGCGATGACCCTGCAGCAAAGTGCGCTGACGGCTGGTGCCAGTCATGTGGAAACCGATCGGCAGAATGCGCTCAGCCAGACGTTAAGTCACCTCACGGGGCCTGGCATTCTGGCGTATGGCAAAAACGGCGTCGCTCAGGTGACCCCGGATAGCCTGCAACTGTCAGCCGGGCAAGACCTGATCGTCACGGCAGGCAATGATACCAGCATGAATGTGGTGAAAAAATTCTCGCTGGCCGTGGGGGAGAAAATTTCGCTGTTTGCCCGCAAGCTCGGTATCCAGATGATTGCCGGCGCGGGAGATATTACGTCTCAGGCACAGCGCGGTGAAATGCACATGCTGTCGCAGAAGGATTTTACGATGACCAGCACCGCCGGGAAGATGAACGGCAGTGCCCGGGAGGGGATGCAGTTTGTCTGCGGCGGGGGCGGGATCCGTATCAGCCCAAACGGGCTGGTTACCCTTTTCTCGCCAACCGGCATTGAACTGAAAGCGCCGAGCCTGAAATACGACGGTCCGGATAGTGCGTCAGTCCAATCACCATCCTTCGAGAAAGGCGCATTTAAACTCCGTTACAAGCTGCACGCTGGCGATGACCCGGAGCAAATTCTGGCGAACAAAAAATTCAGACTGACGAATTCGGCCGGCCAGATTGTAGAAGGCGTCACGGACAGCAAGGGTCATTCACCGCTGCTTGATGCTGACGACCTCGATAGTTACAAAATGGAGCTGATGGAATGACGGAGTCGAAGACAAAACCGTACGCCCCGCGGGTGGTATCGGAAGGGGATATTCCGGTACACAGAACTCTGGGAGAGGCTGCCCAGACGCGCAACGTGGGAGTACCGCGCCCGATGCCGGGGATTATCATTCTGATCCACGGCGTGAACGATGTGGGTGAAGCCTACCAGAATCAGGAGAAGGGGATACTTGCAGGACTGGGGAAACGGCTTAACCGCCAGGATTTTTACGCCCATCAGTGGAAAGATTACAGGATCGCGGCGCCCGGTCGCTCGCCCATTATCCCGTTTTACTGGGGATATAAACCGGTCACCCATGACGATTACCGGGCAGATCAGAAACGCTACCGGGAAGAGGTCGGCAAGATGAGTGACAAAGCCCATTTACCCTATGATGCTTACCAGGAAGATAACGAAGCGAATAAAGCCGCGCTGGGTAATGACGGCAACGGACCGTTTAAGTACCACAACGATAACTTCAAAAATGCGCTGGATACGCACTTTGCCAAAAATGGCGGGACCTTTGCTAATGCTACGACCACTATCCCCGATATGTTAGGACCCGGTGCGGGTGGCTTCGGTGTGGCCGCTGCGGGATTTGCTTCGTTGCACTTTAATGATGGCGATTTCACGCATCCTATCTTTGAAAACCCGCACCGGATTTATCAATTCTTTGCCGCTCAACGGCTGGCGGATTTGATTCTGCAGATTCGAAGTGAGCCTATTACTGTAAAAGATGTGATTAACGTTGTGGCCCACAGTCAGGGCACGATCATTACCATGCTGGCAAATATGCTGGTTAAGCAAGCCGGATATGCTCCGGTTAACTGTGTGATTCTTAACCACTCTCCCTATTCACTAGAGTCGCGCGTGGCTGAAAATATTCAGCCTGGCTATCAACAGACCGACTCAGCAAGACAGAAGACCTTTAAAAACTTCTGTCGCCTGATGTATACGCAATGGAAAGGTGGCGGAAAGATGTCTGAAGCGGAATTATTGAACCTGGAGGCCTCCTGTATCCTGCGAAAGCCCTCCGATAACCCGCTGCGATCCGATGACAGATATTGCCGTAGCAACGACGGTAAAGTGTATAACTATTTTTGCCCGAACGACGGTGTCGTGTCGCTGGAAAATGTGCAGGGTATCGGCTGGCGTGGCATTCCTCAGAAACTAGCCAGTGAAATTCCTAATCTGTATCAGCGCGTGTTTTATCAGCATGGTGAGGTGGGAAAAGCCCCTGACGCTAAACCCTTAGAGTTACCGCCACGAAAGGAGGGGGATGCAAAATATGCCTTCTGGACAAATGCCAGCTACAGTGCGCGCGATGTAGTGGTTAATGGCGAGGAATTACCGGAACCTTTTATTTTCAAGCTTCAGGGTCAGGATAATTATCCTGATAACGATCCGAAAACCAGCGACACGCCCTATACGTATTATATCGATCCCGATAGCCCGGATGCCTACATCTCTTATTCAGCCAAGGCCAGCACCATCAAACGCACGGAATCTGCGATGTATATGCTCAACAGTTACCAGCGTATTAGCTGGAAACCGGGACATATTTTAACCCCAGACGAACTTAAAGTTGAAAAGGCCGACAGAAAACTCGACGTTATTCATGGAGCGGTCAGTGGTTCTAAAGACTATCCAGTGCTGACCATTACCTGGCGGAAAACTCGTGAGGAACTGGAAAAGGAATGGCAGAAAACCGATCCGGTAGGTTACAGCCAGCACTCTTCTATTGTGATGAGTGAATATGCGCCTTCACATGCGATGGCGTTCGATCTGGCAATTGGACAATGTAAATCGTTTGACTATAAGGCTGGGAAATTCTGGGAAGAGCTATTACATCTGGCAGACTGGCGCGACCCACTGAATAAAAATAGTGATGCTAAAGAATATTATCGATCAGGCAAATTACCTGAGATCTCAACAAAATTCCATATGAATAAGCCCGAAAAAGTGCTGCCTGAAGGTGAGTTCGGGGTGGAGAATGATTATGCCGGTAACCGACCCCGTGCACGTAATCCAAGGCATATTGAGATGGGGATTGTCAGGTCGGAAGATTTCCAGGAAATAAAGTTATTGCAATGGGAAATGCCAAAACCTAAAAGTGACAGCCAACTGGCTTAAGGATCGAGCATGAAAGGATTATGTACCGCTTTCGCAGTGGCCGCTGTTGTAATGGCTGCTGAATGCATGGCAAAGGAACCGCCGACACAAGTTATTTATCGGTTCGATGACCATCGCTACCTGGAGCTTAAAGGCTGGGACTGCGAAGGTGAACTCTGGTACACGGATATAAAACGAGGTATTCACACCCAACCAGCCAGCCAGTTTTATCGAATATTTACCCGTAAATTCATCCATCCGTCAGAGAAATATATAGCTATTACCAACTGGGAGGTGGATGGATTCCTTGTTTCGAAAGATTATGGCGAAACATGGAGGGCTGTTGGCTTTGCTCCCGGTCATAATGAACCTAATGGGGATAACAGAGCACCAGCCGAAGACGCGGTGTCGTTTACCGTCGTCAACGATCAGGGTTTTTTGCAGACCAGACACCGGCTGTATATTTCGTCAAAGCCGTTTGAAGACCCACGCATTTTGCCCGGCGGTCCAGGGATTGCTTATACCGTAGATGACGGGATGGGAAATAAAGTAAGCGATAGGCTGGAATCCCGTTTCCCTGGATGGGCCTGGGGCATGGTCTACATGACTAAGCAAGCGCTGGGGAACAGCACTCAGCAATTTAAGACGAACTGGCAAGATTTACCCGATAAAGTCCCCGAAGTAAAAGAGTACGCCGGCTGGGATCGGATGCGCTGTGATATGGATGCGGGGCGATAAATAATGAAAGGATTATGTGCCGTTCTCGCAGTGGCCGCTGTTGCACTGGCTGCTAATTGTATGGCGAAGGAGCCACCGACGCAGGTGGTATATCGCTTCGATGACCATCGCTACCTGGAATTGAAAGGCTGGGATTGTCAGGGAGAACTCTGGTATACCGATACAAAGCGGGGCATTCACTCACAGCCTTATTTTCAGTTTTACCGGATATTCACCCGTAAATTTATCCATCCTTCAGAACGTTATATTTCTATCCCAAACTGGGAGGTGGATGGATTCCTTGTTTCGAAAGATTATGGCGAAACATGGAGGGCTGTTGGATTTGCTCCCGGTCATAATGAACCTAATGGGGAGAAAAGAGCACCGGCCGAAGACGCGGTGTCGTTTACCGTCGTCAATGATCAGGGTTTTTTGCAAACTAAACACCGGCTGTACATGTCATCAAAGCCGTTTGAAGACCCGCGGATTCTGCCTGGCGGCCCGGGCATTGAATATACGGTGGATGACGGTATGGGAGGCACAGTCCACGGGAGGCTGGAACCTCATTTCCCAGGGCATGCATGGGGACTGGATTACATCACCAAAGAAGCTCTAAAAGAGGATACCGCGCAGTTTAAGATAAACTATCAGGACCTACCCGACAAAGTCCCCGAAGTTAAGGGTTATACCGGCTGGGATCGGATGCGCTGTGATATGGATGCGGGGCGATAAATAATGAAAGGATTATGTGCCGTTCTCGCAGTGGCCGCTGTTGCACTGGCTGCTAATTGTATGGCGAAGGAGCCACCGACGCAGGTGGTATATCGGTTCGATGATCACCGCCACCTAGAAATCAAAGGCTGGAACTGCGAAGGTGAGCTCTGGTACACGGATACAAAGCGAGGTTTCCATTCAAGAATAGCCAGTCAGTTTTATCGAATCTTTACCAAAAAATTCGTACATCCATCAGAACGCTATCTTGCAATTCCATGGTGGGGACATATTACTGGTGGTTTTTCAGTATCCAAGGACTATGGGAAAACATGGGAAAGAGGGGGGGCATCCATGTCGCCTGGAGGCAATGAACCTGATGGAGGTAACGCGCCTTATTATGATGATGTTATCTCTTTCACTGTCGTCAATGATCAGGGTTTTTTGCAAACTAAACACCGGCTGTATATGTCGTCAAAGCCTTTTGAAGACCCGCGGATTCTGCCTGGCGGCCCGGGCATTGAATATACGGTGGATGACGGTATGGGAGGCACAGTCCACGGGAGGCTGGAACCCCGGTTCCCTGGTTGGGCCTGGGGCATGATCTACATGACTAAGCAAGGGCTTGAGGGCAGCTCTCAACAACTGAAGAGGAACTGGCAAGATTTACCCGATAAAGTCCCCGAAGTGAAAGGTTACACCGGCTGGGATCGGATGCGCTGTGATATGGACGCGGGGCGATAAGTGATGAAAGGATTATGTGCCATTCTCGCAATGGCCGCTGTTGCACTGGCTGCAGAATGTATGGCGAAGAAGCCACCGATGCAGGTGGTATATCGGTTCGATGACCATCGCTACCTGGAATTGAAAGGCTGGGATTGTCAGGGAGAACTCTGGTATACCGATACAAAGCGGGGCATTCACTCACAGCCTTATTTTCAGTTTTACCGGATATTCACCCGTAAATTTATCCATCCTTCAGAACGTTATATTTCTATCCCAAACTGGGAGGTGGATGGATTCCTTGTTTCGAAAGATTATGGCGAAACATGGAGGGCTGTTGGCTTTTCTCCCGGTCATAATGAGCCTAATGGGGATAACAGAGCACCAGCCGAAGACGCGGAGTCGTTTACTGTTGTCAACGATCAGGGTTTTCTGCAGACCAGACACCGGCTGTATATGTCGTCAAAGCCGTTTGAAGACCCGCGGATTCTGCCTGGCGGCCCGGGCATTGAATATACGGTGGATGACGGTATGGGAGGCACAGTCCACGGGAGGCTGGAACCCCGATTCCCTGGTTGGGCCTGGGGCATGATCTACATGACTAAGCAAGGGCTTGAGGGCAGCTCTCAACAACTGAAGACGAACTGGCAAGATTTACCTGATAAAGTCCCCGAAGTGAAAGATTACGCCGGCTGGGATCGGATGCGCTGTGATATGGATGCAGGGCGATAAATGATGAAAGGATTATGTACCGTTCTCGCAGTGGCCGCTGTTGCACTGGCTGCTAATTGTATGGCGAAGGAGCCACCGACGCAGGTGGTATATCGGTTCGATGACCATCGCTACCTCGAACTCAAAGGCTGGGATTGTCAGGGAGAACTCTGGTATACCGATACAAAGCGGGGCATTCACTCACAGCCTTATTTTCAGTTTTACCGGATATTCACCCGTAAATTTATCCATCCTTCAGAACGTTATATTTCTATCCCAAACTGGGAGGTGGATGGATTCCTTGTTTCGAAAGATTATGGCGAAACATGGAGGGCTGTTGGCTTTTCTCCCGGTCATAATGAGCCTAATGGGGATAACAGAGCACCAGCCGAAGACGCGGTGTCGTTTACCGTCGTCAATGATCAGGGTTTTTTGCAAACTAAACACCGGCTTTATATGTCGTCAAAGCCGTTCGATGACCCACGCGTTGTCACTGGGGGCCCCGGTATTACGTACACACTTGACGATGGTACCGTCCAGTCAATTACCCCGGAATTTCCCGGTTGGAAGTGGGGTATGGTGTACTTTACTAAGGGATGGCTCGAAGGAAAAGTTGTAAGTCATGAACAAAACTATCAGGACTTACCTGATACAGTCCCGGAGGTGAAAGGTTACACCGGCTGGGACCGGATGCGCTGCGATATGGATGCAGGACGATAAGGAGATAAAAATAATGAAAGGTGTCATTCGACTGAACGACCCGCTTATAGGCGGTGGAAAAGTTATAAAAGCCACTGGTGCTGACTTTATGGGTAAGCCTGTAGCCCTGAGTGGTGATCTGGTGCAGTGCCCTATGCACAAAGGGACATTCACTATCAATGAATGTCATCCAACCTGGACCATGCACGGCAAGGGGGTTGTGGTGGATGGTTGTCACGCGGCCTGTGGCTGCGAAATCAAAAGCACCTTGCCTGTTGCGGGGGCTGCGTGATGAAAGAGTGGTGGTTATACAAGCAACAGCCAGATGCAGAAAGTAATGTATCCGTCGCGGTAATTATTGCCATATATGTTCTGGCTATAGGCGCCAGTCTGCTGATCAGAGCATTAACCTGGCCTGAAAAGGAACATGTTACTGCTATATTTTTTGTGCCTTCCGTTATTCTGCCTTTCTGCCTTGTCTCTATGTTTGTATATATAGCGTTCATGTTTGATGATACCCATGTTCACTATTTCGAAACGCGTAAATTCATCGCAAAAGAGCGAGAAATCAATTTAAAAACGTATGCTCGGAAAAATGTGGCTATTGCAGCCTGGTCTGCAATCACTCCTCTGGAGCAACCGGCACTGAATATGTTGAAGCTTGAAGGGGAGTTTCCGCTGGCACCGAAAACGCCGGTTAAAATTCATCAGGAAGCGCTTTTCGACCAGTCCCGTAATGAACAGATATTTAATCGCCTGCTGGCCCCGATGGCCGAAAAGCTGAATCGATACAATTATCGTGTGTTTGAAACCGTTGTCTGGGTTCGCGGTGGGAATGAGAATTGTATTGAAGAACTCCGGCGCTCACTGGAGCGAATGGGTGTTGATCATGCCAGTACCTGCAAAATTGAATATATGACGGAATGCCCCGATTATGCGCTTATCAGCCAATGGGCTAATCTGGCAGATTACAGGATTGAAAACCGGTTAGTTGTTATTCTTGATTTGCATGAAGAAGACGACGAATCAAAGTGCATGGAAAATGCCTGTGCATTCCTGCTGACCAACCATTATGTTTGGGAGGAAGGTGAAAAACCGGTTTATCTGTATCAGCCCATGTCCGGTGTCACAGATATTGAGGCAAAAATGCCGATCTATCTGCAGGTGGAATCTGTGCTTACGCCAAAAACGCTCTGGTATACCGGTCTTTCCCGTACCGAGAAATACCCGTTAATGCAGGCCCTGGATGAAAAGGGGCAGGCGCCGGAACGTTTGGATCTTGATACCTCATTAGGCGAGAAGAGTGCCGGGTATCGGTGGCTCGCGCTGGCGTTGGCGGCAGATGCGGTGAAATATGCCCAGGGGGAGCAGTTGGTGGCTTCTTCAGAAAAAAACAAATTTAGTATTACTGCGCTCTCTTCTCAGAAAACCGCCACTCCTGCAAACCTTGTATGGGGGACATGGAGTAATCCACTGTTGCCTGCAGGTATGGCGGCGTTTTTCTTTATAGTTTCACTCTTTGCGTATTATATTAGTTTCGCAGTTGAAAATGATCCCCTCTCTATGTGGGAGCTTGTTGCAAGCATCATCATCCCATTTGTTGTTTTTATTGGCACAGGTTTTTTACTTTTAATAGTAAAAACCAACGAAGCTTATAAGGATATAGGATACTAAAATTTATACCGCCCAGGCGAGCCGCTTACTTTCAAAGGGTACTGGTATTTACCCGCTTGCCAATATCTTTTAGCTGAGAATATTTTTCCAGCAGTTGCGGCCCGTCATCCAGACTCATCGCAAACATCCACATGTAGGTCATGACCGAATAGATATGCCCGGCATCCATTCCGCCTTCGAACGACATGGTCAGTATGGTACTGGCGAATAAAATCGCGGTCACCGTACCGATGGCTAAATAGCCAAACGCTTCCCGATCTGACAGCTTAATTCGGAGCCGCGCCAGCACATCGTAGTGCCTGGACAACGACCTCCTGGATGCGCTGTTCACGAACGCCACCTCTTTTTCCAGCCGATCGTTTAGTCGCACGAATAGCGCTTCGTTCCTGGAGGAGAAGCCCGGTAAAAAGAGGGCAAAAAAAGCCAGGATGAACAGACAGGCGACGCCGGTCCAGAACTGTAGCAGGAGCAACATCGCCGCGGCACCGATGATTGACGCGACAGAGGTCACCAGCACCGGCAGATGTTTCTCGAAGAAATCAACAAATTCACGCGACAGCGCCACGCGTGCGGCAATGGTTGAGGCGCTGTGCTGCTCTTCGCGTTGCGCAATGATGACCGGAACGGCCAGCTCGGCGTAAATGCGCGCAAAGGTGCGGGTATCGATGCTGCGTCTTGCCGCGCCAATCGCCCACATCACAAACACCATCACCGCATAGAGCACGGCATGTAACGCCTGGCCCGTAACAATGGCATTGATCGCAAAGCCTGCCAGCAGAGGGTAGAGCAGCATCGTGATATTTTCAGCCGCCACCAGTAAGAACGTGAGAATGAGTTTTCGGCTATGTCGTTGGCCCAGCAGTTTGAGGGTTTTGACCGCGCTGTTTGATACTGCGGCGGGTGCCGCATTTTTTAAGGTAAGCATAAAGTTTTTTGTTAAGATGGACTTGAGCGGTTGCTCAAATCTGTGGGGTGAGTCTATTTGAGCGCTTGCTCAAAGTCAACATAGGCAGGTCGATGAAAGAAGCAAAAGAGGCGTTAAAAGTCAGGATTCTGGACGGGGCTATCGCTCTATTTCTGGAGAAGGGGATTGCCAACGTCACCACGCGTGAGTTGACCGAGTCGTTAGGGATCTCACGCAGCCATATTTATCATTATTTCAGCAACTGGCAGGCCTTGTGTATTGCGGCGCTGGAGCGGTTTATGCGCGACGAGCTGGAAATCTTTACGCGTGAGGTGGCGGCCTTACCCTCTACGCAAAAAATGGATCGTCTGGTCGCCGATTTTTTGCCCTTTGAGCAGGATGCCGCCTGGCAGCTGTATGGCGCAACCTGGCAATTGGCGCTGCATAACGACGTATACGCTGAACTGGTTGAATCCATTATGCAGGCGTGGAGCGAACTGGTGCGCGACATCATTGAGGAGGGCGTCGAAAATGGAACCTTCCGCGCGTGCGACGCCAGCCGCACCACGCGACAGCTCATCTCACTCCTGAGCGGATATGATGAGTTTCTGGGTGTGCGACCCTCAGCAGAAAAGTGCGCAATGGTCCAGGCCGATATTGCCGATTTTATCCGACGGTTTATTTATAAGGCGTAAGAGCCGGTTTTAACCCGGCGGGCTGCGATCTACCCCCTTAATCTCTCTCGAGGGAGAGGGGGCACGTGCTGCAGGCCGGGCAAGGCGAAGCCGCTACCCGTCTGGTTGAACATGACTATTTTTGACATTTCTCACCTCGAATGACGTAACGGACAAATTGAAGGTCAAACTGTACCGGGCAGCATTCGTGGGAAAAACCGCTCACGCGGAACTTCACTGTTTCCCTGGGGGTAACAATCCATGCAGTTGGGCGCTATTGTCGGCAAAAAGCGCGCTTAACCAGTCGATAAAGACCCTCACTTTGGGGGCAAGGTAGCGGCGATCGGGATAAAGCACTGAGATAGGTTTAGTGACGGTGGTGTAGCTGGTAAGGACCTCAACCAGCCTGCCAGACTCCAGATGCGGAGCCAGAATCGCACGGATGCCCTGCAACATTCCCAGGCCGGCAAGCCCGCACGAGAGCAAGATATCCGAATTATCCACCAACATGGTTCGTGCGGGGCGCACAATCTTCGGCGTGCCGTCCTGCATAAAGCGCCAGTCCATCACCGCACGGCTCTGACCGGAAAAGAACATTACGGCTTTATGTCCCGCCAGATCGTCAGGGGTTGTAGGCGTGCCGTGTTTTTCCAGGTAAGCGGGCGCCGCGCAGGTGACCAGTCGCGCATCACCCAGACGCCGGGAGATGAGCGTCGAGTCCTGTAACTCCCCAAGGCGGATCACGCAGTCAATCCCTTCTGCCACCATATCGACGCGGTGATCTGAGGAGGTCAGTTCCAGTTCAATATCCGGGTATTTTTCCTGAAACCCGGAGAGCGCAGGGATCAGCACCGCATGGGCCAGCGACAGCGGCGTATCGACTCGCAGCCGACCACGGGG
The DNA here is from genome assembly GCF_050435045.1 of Leclercia sp. 1548. Taxonomy (NCBI): domain Bacteria; kingdom Pseudomonadati; phylum Pseudomonadota; class Gammaproteobacteria; order Enterobacterales; family Enterobacteriaceae; genus Leclercia; species Leclercia sp. 1548. The sequence continues at coordinate 240,019 of NZ_JBNDJP010000007.1, forward strand.
AGGACGCGTGGGCGAGAAGAAAGCCAGCACGTCGTCTACTTCATGCAGTAAGACTTTAGCTCGCTGAAAAAAAAGCTCCCCTTCAGAGGTGAGGCTAATTTTGCGGGTGGTCCGGTGGAGGAGTTTTGTCCCCAGTTCGTCTTCCAACTGTTGCAGGGCTTTGGTGACGGCAGGACGATGAAGCTGTAGTCTGTCTGCCGCCCGGGTAAAGCTGCCCTGTTCGGCAACCTCCACAAATATGTTCATCCGTTCAAACATCCTGGCGCTCATCGTCTTCAGCCTTTTGGTGGGATTGTTTCTCAATGGATAACAGTGTAATACGAAAAAGCCACTTTTTTCTGTACCAGCAAATACTTATCCTGATGTCATCCAACGCAATGAGGTCATGACATGTCGATATTTCACAATCACCAGGCACCCGCAGTCAATCGCAAACAAGTGGGCGATACCCTGGTCACCCTGGTGAGCGATGGCTATCTGGATGCTTCATTTGAACTGTTATCCGGTATCACCGGTTCACAAGCGGAAGCGGTCCTGCAGCAGCGGGGAGTATCGGCGCTGCCGCGAATGAATATCAACGTCTACGTAATTCAGAACGGTAAGCAGACGATCCTGGTCGACAGTGGGGCGGGTAACTTCAAGGGCTGGGGCGGACGACTGCCCGTGGCGCTGGCAGCAGCAGGAATTGATCCGCTGCAAATTGATACGATCCTGCTCACCCATGCGCATCCTGACCATATTGGCGGTCTGGCTGGCCCGTTACAGACGCCACACTTCCGCAATGTGGAGCGGCTCTTTGTTCATCAGGATGAGTTGGCTTTCTGGCGCAATAAAACGCTACAGGCTTCTGCCCCGGAGGGTTTCAAGCCCGCTTTCGCGCTGGCGCAAAACGCTTTTGCGGCCTACGAACAGAAACTGGTTCCGTTCAAACACGATGATATCCTGCCGGGAATACAGGCGGTGGCACTGCCGGGGCATACGCCCGGGCACAGCGGCTACGTTATAGGGGACGAGAAAGATTCCCTTCTCATCTGGGGCGATATTGTCCATTTCCCACATATTCAGGTTGAACACCCGGACGTGACCATCGCCTTTGACAGCGATCCGGCGGCAGCGGCAGCCACCCGCAAACGTCTTCTGGAGCGCGTGGCGACAGATAAACTCATCGTTTCGGGCATGCATTTCAATGCGCCCATCACTGCCACGGTGAAACAGGGGGCGGCACAACAGTTTACGCTCCACTATGACGGCTGGTCTCCGATGGTCTGATTTCTCTACTCTTCGACCGCAGAATCACCCGTCCCCCCCTTCACAGGGCACTACACTGATCTACATACCTGCACGCGCTACCCCAGCGCGTGATTGTCGTGTCCATTACATAAGGATGCATCATGATCCGGTCCATTCCTCTTGAGCGTTATCGCAACATCGGCATCTCGGCACATATTGATGCCGGTAAAACCACCACCACCGAGCGCATCCTGTTTTACACCGGGGTGAGCCACAAGCTGGGGGAGGTCCACGATGGCGCGGCGATCACCGACTGGATGGCGCAGGAGCAGGAGCGGGGCATTACCATCACCTCTGCGGCGGTAAGCTGCTTCTGGTCCGGGATGGATCGCGGTTATGAGCCGCACCACATCAATATTATCGACACCCCCGGGCACGTCGATTTCACCATCGAAGTGGAGCGATCCATGCGGGTGCTGGACGGGGCTGTGATGGTCTACGACTCGGTGGGCGGCGTGCAGCCGCAGTCGGAAACCGTCTGGCGGCAGGCCAATAAGTACCGGGTGCCACGTATCGCCTTCGTCAATAAGATGGATCGTCCGGGGGCCGATTTTTTCCACGTGGTGCAGATGATGATAGACCGGCTGAAAGCCCACCCGGTGCCGATTGTGATCCCCATTGGGGCCGAAGATCATTTCACGGGCGTGGTCGATCTGATCAAGATGCGGGCCATTATCTGGGATGATGCTACCCAGGGGATGACCTTTAACTATGCCCCGGTGCCGGATGACCTGCTGGCTACCGCGCAGACGTGGCGGGAAAAAATGGTTTCGGCGGCAGCGGAAGCCAGCGACGATCTGATGGATAAATACCTTGAAACCAACGCCCTGGACGACGCGGAAATCATCCGTGGCTTGCGTCAGCGCACGGTTGCCGGGGAGATCCAGCCGATGCTGTGTGGCAGCGCCTTTAAAAACAAAGGGGTGCAGCGAATGCTGGATGCGGTGATCGAGCTGATGCCGTCACCTCTCGACGTGCCCGCCATCGACGGGGTGGATGAGAAAGGGCAGCACGCCGAGCGTCACCCTAACGATGACGAACCCTTCTCCGCGCTGGCGTTCAAGCTGATGTCGGATCCCTACGTCGGCCAGCTGACTTTTATCCGCGTCTACTCCGGGGTGTTAAAAAAAGGCGACGCGGTGTTCAACCCGGTTAAGGGTAAGAAAGAGCGCATCGGGCGCATCGTGCTGATGCATGCCAACGACCGTCATGACGTCGAAGAGTTACGCACCGGGGATATCGCCGCCTGCGTGGGGCTAAAAGATGTCACCACCGGGGATACCCTGACAGACCCCGGCGCGGTGATCACCCTCGAGCGGATGGAGTTCCCGGAACCGGTGATCTCGCTCTCCATCGAACCAAAAACCAAAGCCGACCAGGAGAAAATGGGCATCGCGCTGCACCGTCTGGCGGCAGAAGATCCCTCCTTCCACCTGCATACCGACGAAGAGTCCGGCCAGACCATCATCTCCGGGATGGGCGAACTGCATCTCGAGATTATCGTTGACCGTATGCGGCGTGAGTTCGGCGTCGAGGCCAATATTGGCCGTCCACAGGTGACCTACCGGGAAACCATTCGCAAAGGGGTGAGCGATATCGAGGGCAAGTTCGTTCGCCAGTCCGGCGGCAAAGGGCAGTATGGCCATGTGGTGCTGAGTCTCGAACCGCAGGAACCAGGCAGCGGTTTTACCTTTGTCGATGCCACCAAAGGCGGGGTGGTGCCGCGGGAGTATATCCCGTCGGTGGAGAAGGGGCTGCGGGAAGCGATGAACAGCGGCGTGCTGGCGGGCTACCCGGTGGTGGATGTCAAAGCAACCCTGACCTTTGGCTCCTACCACGACGTTGACTCCTCAGAGATGGCCTTCCGCATGGCGGCCATCTTCGGCTTTAAGGATGCCGCGCGCAAGGCCGACCCGGTGATCCTCGAGCCGATGATGCACGTCGAGGTCGAAACCCCGGAAGAGTACGCCGGTAACATTATGGGGGATCTCTCCTCCCGCCGCGGCCTGGTGCAGGGGATGGAGGAGCGGTTCGGCAGTCAGATTATCCGCGCCGACGTGCCGCTGGCGGAGATGTTCGGTTACGCCACCACGCTGCGATCCATGTCCCAGGGGAGGGCGACGTACACCATGGAGTTCCACCATTACGCCGAAGCGCCGCGTATCGTGGCGGATGATATCATCGCCGGGCGATCGAAAAAGTAGCCCCGGAGTGAACCATGAAGCGTCCGCATCTTGCCCTCGCTGCGCTCATGGCCTCCCTGACACTGCTTGGGTGCGTGGTGATGTCCGGCACCAGCCGCACCGACTTTACCGCCACCAGGCAGGCAGATTTGGTGTTTATTGGCCTGCCTGCGCCGTTGAACTGGCTTGCGGCGGGGATGCAGGGCACCACCTTTCCGGTCTCCAGTACCCTGTCGCTTACTGCCGCCCACGTCGCGGTGCCGTTGCTGAAGCCCATTAAGGCGCAACATCCCCTCTGTGATGTGGCGGTGATTGGCGATAACAACCGGGGCAAGATCGTGCATCAATTGGCCTATGCCAGAGCCGGACGCAACGTGACCCTGTTCGGCTACAGCGCTATCAACAGCCTGCCAAAATCCAGCATGGGCAAGATTGACGGTTTCGTAAAGCGTGACGGCTGCTACTACGGTGTCATCACCGGGGCGGGGGCGGTATCCGGCATGTCCGGCGGGCCGGTAGTGGACAGTCTGACCGGGGAGACGGTAGGGATCATTACCAACGTTATCCCGGGCAAAGGGGCCGTGGTCTTTATCGCGGTGCAGGATTTTACCAACCTGCTGGACCGGATGCGGATCCCCTATAAAACCTACTGACCCGGTGCTTTTACCTGCTTCCCGCTGGTCACAAAAGTGCCCGCCCCCAGGTGGTGCAGGGTATTAAGCTTATCGTCGTCAAACTGCCAGCGCCCGGCGACAAACGCCCGTTCATCCGCCGCGGCAGAGACCACTTCACCAAAGAGGGTGTCATACTTTTCTGCTGCCGGTGTCGCGGGCAGCAGACGGCACTCCATCCATGCCAGACACTTCTCTTCCACAACCGGCAGGCCCAGCACCGGGCCATTGATGACCGGAATGCCGTAGCAGTTGAATTTATCCTCATCCCGGCCGCTGAAGCTGCCGACCGCCCAGGTCCAGTTGGCAGCCGCCACGCCGGGAATGACGATCCCGAACATGCCGCTGCGCTCAATCAGCTCCCGCGACCAGGTGCTTTTATCCACCACGATGGCGATGCGCGGCGGTTCGAACTCCACCGGCATTGACCAGGCCGCGGCCATCACATTGCGCCGGTCAAGGGTGTCGTCGCGGCTGGTGATCAACACCGTGGGGCCGTGATTCAACAGACGGCTGGCGTGCATTAACTCAACGGGGCGGAAGTGGCTCATAGAAATTCCTCACAGAACGGGTCAGAGCATTAAACGTCTGAAAGCCATCGGAAATCAATACGCAACATTTACGTCATGTATTCGTCACATAAGCTGCCTACAGTGGCGAGCATCAAATCCCAAAGAGGATAACAATATGCTCACTTCCATAACGCTCAACGGCGTCTCGTACGCTTTTGGCGCGAATACCGTTTTGAATCAAATCGATCTGCATATCGAGCCGGGTAGCGTGGTTGCGCTGCTGGGGCCGTCGGGCTGCGGCAAAAGTACGCTTTTGCGCCTGCTGGCAGGGCTAACCCAGCCTGCGGAGGGGGCGATCCATTTCGGCGACCGCCTGGTGGCGAAAACCGGTTGGGCGCTACCGCCGGAAGCCCGGGACATCGGCATGGTGTTCCAGGATTACGCCCTCTGGCCGCACATGACCGTGGCACAGAATGTGATGTTCCCGCTGAAGATGCGCCATATCCCGCGTCAGGAGTGCGACCGCCGGGTCACGCAGGCGCTGGCTCGCGTAGGCTTAAGCGAGTTCGCCGACCGCAAACCCGCGGGATTGTCCGGCGGGCAGCAACAGCGCGTGGCGCTGGCCCGGGCGATTGTCGCCGAACCGCGGGTACTGCTGTTTGACGAGCCGCTCTCCAACCTCGACAGCGAACTGCGTGGAACCTTGTGTCACGAGATGGCCACGCTGCTGCGCCAGCTCGGTACCACCGCCGTCTATGTTACCCACGACCGCCGGGAGGCTGAAATCCTGGCCGATCGCATCGTGCATTTGTCTGCTGGCAGCGTCGCTGCCGATCGTTTGATTACATCCTCAGGGGAGTTCGCATGAAAGCTGCAATGTCCGTAAAAAAAGGAGTGCTGTTAGCCATGGCGTTATCGTCCGTTATGATGTCCAGCGCACACGCGCTGACCGTCTACACCGCAGGCCCGGGGTCGCTCGCCAAAAGCCTTGCCAGCGGCTTTGAAAAGAAAACCGGCGTCAAGGTGGATATCTTCCAGGCGACCACCGGCAAAGTGATGGCCCGCCTCGAAGCGGAACAGGCTAATCCGCAGGCCGATATTTTGATTTCCGCCTCCTGGGATACCGCGGAAGATCTGCATAACCGCGGCTGGCTGCTGCCGTACCAGAGCGCCAATGCGGCGAACGTGCCCGCAGACCTGAAATCAAACGACTTTGTGGCGCAGGGCGTCTCAGCGTTAGGCATCGTCTGGAACACCAAAAGCGGCACCCCGGAGCCGAAAGAGTGGCGCGATCTGACCACTGACGCGTTTAAAGACAAAGTCACCACCCCGGACCCGGCGCTGTCCGGTGCTTCGCTCGATCTGCTGATCGGTCTGCAAAATGGCATGGGCGATAAGGCCTGGACCCTGTTTGAAGATCTCAAGAAGAACGGCATGGTGGTGAGCGGCCCGAATGCTCAGGCGGTGACGCCGGTCATGCAGGGGGCGAAAGCGGCGGTGTTCGGCGCGGTGGATTATGTCTCCTATGGCAACATCAGCCAGGGTGAATCCCTGAAGGTGATTTTCCCGGCCAGCGGCACGGTGATGGCTCCGCGTCCGATGATGATCCTCAAATCTACCCAGCATGCGGATGATGCGAAAGCCTTCGTCGATTACGTCCTGTCGCCAGAAGGCCAGGCGATGGTGGCCGATGCCTGGCTGATGCCAGCCCGCGGCGACGTACAGGCTAAGCGTCCGCTGCTCAACGACCTGAAAATCCTGCCGACCAACAGCGACGGCACCAGCGAACGCAGCGATATCCTCAAGCGTTTCAATACGCTCTTCACCTTATAATCACGTGACGGGGGCAACCCCGTCTTCAGGACTGCTTTGTGAATCCTAAATTCTTGTCGGTGATGACGCTGGCGCTACTGGTGATCCTGGTGGCGTTTCCGCTGGCGTTTATCTTGCTACAGGCGGTGTTTACGCAGTTCAGCGCCGGGGTGTTCTCGGGGGCCTTGAGCGGCGTCGCAACGCTGCTGGCCGAGCCGCACTTGCCCACCATGCTGGGCGGCACGCTACAGGTTGGGGTTGGTGTGGCCCTGGTGAGTGCCTTGATTGGCTTTCCACTTGGCGTGGCGCGCGGGCTGTTGAATCTGCCGCTGCCCCGGCTGTGGGATCTGCTGTTTCTGATCCCGTTTTTAACCCCGCCCTATATTGCCGCGCTGTCGTGGATGCTGGTGCTGCAAACCAACGGCTATCTACAACAGCTCACCGGCTTCAACCTCAATGATGTGTTGTTCAGCCAGACCGGGATTGTGCTGGTGATGGCGCTGAATATCTTCCCGGTGGTCTATTTCGCGGTATCGCGCAGCCTGCTGGCCAGCGGACAACGTCTGGCGCTGGTGGCCCGGGTTCACGGGGCCAGTCCCGGACGGGCGTTCTGGCATATCACGCTGCCGATGCTTTCGCCGTCGCTGGCGGCCGGGATGCTGCTGGCCTTCACCCTGGCGATTGAGGAGTATGGCGTGCCCGCCGCACTTGGCACCCGCGCCGGGGTGTTGATGCTGACCACCGATATCGAGAAAAAGCTGGCGGAATGGCCGATCGATCTCTCCGGTGCGTCGATGCTCTCCGTGGTGCTGGTGACCCTTGCACTCAGCGCCTGGTGGCTACAGAAAAAACTGACCGGTAATCAGGATGTGACCAGTATTACCGGCAAACCGACAGAGAACATGGGCGCGGATGCGGGGAGCTTTACCCTGCCGATAGTGGCGCTGCTGGGGTTGACCGGGTTTGTCGCGGTGATCCTGCCGGGTGCCTCAATGGCCTTATCCGGGGTGCTGGGCACCTTGTCGGGCGGGGTGTCGCTCGCCAATCTGACCGCTTCCCATTATGCGGCGCTGTTCAGTCAGCAGGGGGATGCCCTGTCGGCGCTGGGCACCAGCCTGTCGCTGGCGCTGGGGGCGGCCTGCATCACCGGCTTGCTCGGCCTGCTTGCTGCATGGCTGGTGGTGGTGCAGAAGATCAAAGGCCACGGGCTGGTGGATGCCCTGTCGCTGATGCCCGCTGCGTTGCCCGGCGTCGTGGTGGGGGTAGGGTTGATCCTGCTGTGGAACCAGCCCTTCTGGCCGGTGTCTCCTTACAACAGCTGGGCGATCCTGCTGCTGTCGTATTGCTGCCTGTTGCTGCCGTGGCCGGTACGCTATGTCGGTAGCGCGCTGCGCCAGCTAGGGGGGAATCTGGAGCCTGCCGCCCGGGTGCATGGTGCGTCGGCGCTGCAGGCGTTGCGTTTTATCGTCCTGCCGCTGGTCTCTCCGGCCATGCTGGCGGCCATGCTGATGGTGTTTGCCATTGCCTCGCGCGAGCTGGTCACTTCGCTGCTGCTGGCCCCTGCGGGCACGCAAACCGTGTCGGTGTTTATCTGGCGGCAGTTTGAGCAGGGTTCCGTCGGGCAGGGCATGGCAATGGCCACCCTGACGCTGCTTACCGGGCTGGTATTGATGCTGACGGCGCTGGGGATCATGCAACGCACCACGCGCGGTTAAAAAGCACTTTTGAAACAGTCACCGGCGAAAAATAGGTTATAAACACTTCATCCTTCACGCTGCCTCTGCGTTGGCTGCGTCTGCTCACCCCGGTCGCTTACTTACGTCAGCGTCCGGGCGTTCTCAGACTTGCCGCCTTGATGCAACTTGAATGGTTTTGCGTAGAGATAAGGACGAATTGTTAAAGGAGCCAACCATGACCCCGTTTTTAACCGAGTATTTCGCCCGCACCGGCTGGCAGCAGCCGGTTTCTGTGGATATAGAGACCCTGCGGGCGCTGCACCTGCAACACAACAGCACCATCCCGTTTGAAAATATTGACGTAGTGCTGCCGCGGGAGATCCAGCTCGACGATCAATCTCTGGTGGATAAGCTGGTCACCGGCCGCCGCGGCGGTTATTGCTTTGAGCAAAACGGTCTTTTTGAGCGGGTGCTGCGTGAAGTAGGGTTTAACGTCCGTAGCCTGCTGGGTCGGGTAGTGATGGCGAACCCACCCCAAATGCCCCCGCGCACCCATCGTCTGCTGCTGGTTGAGCTGAATGGCGAACGCTGGATTGCCGATGTCGGCTTTGGCGGACAGACGTTGACCGCACCGATTCAGTTGATCGCCGAGAAGGAGCAGGCGACACCGCACGGGCTCTACCGGCTGATCAACGATGGTCTCGACTGGGTGCTCCAGTTCCGCCATCACGAACACTGGCAGTCGATGTATCACTTCGATCTCGCCGCCCAGTATCAAAACGATTACGTGATGGGCAACTTCTGGTCAGCGCACTGGCCGCAGTCCCATTTTCGTCATCATTTGTTGATGTGTCGGCATCTGCCGGACGGCGGCAAGCTGACCCTCACCAACCTGCACTTTACCCACTGGCAGAACGGGCAGGTGATTGAGCAGCGCAACCTCCCTGATGCAGACGCGTTATATCAGCTGATGCAGGAACGGTTTGGGCTTGGAGTGGACGATCCGAAACACGGTTTTTCACTGGCAGAACTGACGGCGGTGATGGCCGGGTTTGAAACCCATCCGCAGGCGGGAAAATAAAACGGGAAGGGGCGTAAGCCCCTCTCTGTTAACCGATCAAAACCTTCGCCCGCATTCTCAGGGCATCCCGTTCTTCGGCAGTTGCCGTTCCCTTTTTCACTGCTCGTCGCGCAGAATGTATAGAGCTGGACTTACAACTACTATCCCTTCGCATGTTGCTGATGTTATGTAGAATAATGCCCGGTGGATAACCCATCGGAACATCTTCACTCATTAACTCAGAGCATATTGATATGGAAATCTTGTCACAGAATAAATTCAGTTCGTTCGGCATGCTGCTGGGCGCTATAGCCCTGATCCTGGGCATTGTGCATTTCTCTTTTGGGCCTTTTTCTTCCCCACCGCCACGTCTGGAAACGGTGGTGGCTGAACAGGTTGCCGCCGTTAAAGAAGGCATTATTGCTGGCATAACCGGGAAGACGCCTGCGCCCGCAGAAAACAGTACCGTGGATATGGATCGGCTTCTCAATAATGGCGGGATTATCCTTGCCATCGCTGGGCTGGTGCTCGCGTTTATCGGCGGTATGCGCAAAGAAAATCGCTGGGGGATTGCGGGCGCGTTAGCATTCGGAGGAGGAACGCTGATGTTTCACGTGGCCCTGTTTAGTATTGGGATAATTTGCGCCATTCTTCTGCTTTTCCTGATTTTTTCCGTGATTAACGGTAGTTTGCCTGGTCTTTAGTCTATTTACCATGCACGGGCGGCGGGCGCAGTATCATGCTCTTCCACAGGGGGAAAATAAAACGGGAAGGGGCGTAAGCCCCTCTCTGTTAGCCGATCAAAACCTTCGCCCGCATTCTCACGGCATCCAGTTCTTCGGCAGTTGCCGTTCCCTTTTTCACTGCGTGACGCGCCCGCCAGTCCAGACTTTTGATCTGATCGGCGAGGGCGACATTGCGGCGTGCTCCGCTAATGACAACTTCGAAGGGGTAGTTTTTGATTTGCGACGTGACTGGACAGCAGAGCATCAGACCGGTGCGTCCATTGTAAGTGGCGGGGGAAACAACCAGCGCAGGGCGATGGCCTGCCTGTTCATGACCTGACTGCGGATCAAAATCCAGCCAGACGATATCGCCCGCTTCCGGGATGTAGTCCATCACAACAGCTCCTTACCTTGCGGTTCTCCAAAGGTGACTTCGTGATGCAGATTGTCGTCGGTGATCGCAGCGAGCAGCGATTCCAGCGTCGGTTCGTCCTTCCTGACGGGTGTCAAAATAATGCGTCCTTCTTCGTCTACGTTAACGTTCACCACATCGTCAACGTGCAATTCAGCCTCGCGCATAACTGCGACAGGCAGCCTGACAGAAGGGCTGTTACCCCATTTTTTGACGGTGACTTGCGGCATAAAAAGACTCCAGATGTCGATAAAAAGTATCGTCATCATAAAGCGTGGGGATTTTATGTGTCAACATTGTCGATACAGTGGCGGGGTGAAAACGCCGGGCGACGCATGCGCCTGCCCGGCTGGGTGGGGCGGTTTCGTAAGCCGGGTAAGGCGTAGCCATTACCCGGCATGGCTCGGGCCTACCTTCTGGATCTCACCAGCTGATAGCGCCGGGTGATGTACTCAAACGGCGCGCTCCAGACGTGGACCAGGCGGGTGAAGGGGAAGATCAGGAAAATAGTCATCCCCAGCACCAGATGGAGACGGAAGATAAAGGCCACGCCGGTCAGCATCTCAGACGAGCCGCCGCGGAAGGTAAAGATCCCCTGCGCCCAGCCGACCAGCTTCAGCATTTCACTGCCGTCCGGGTATTGCGCCGAAAACGGGATGGTGGTCAGGCCGAGCACGCACTGGGTCAGCAGAATACTCATGATGATGATATCCGGCGTCGTGGAGGTGGCGCGCACCCGCTGGTTAAACAGGCGACGATACAACAGCATCGAGCCGCCAATCAGGGTCAGCACGCCGCAGATCCCCCCGGCAATCATCGCCAGCTGCTGTTTGACCGCCATCGGCAGGAACCAGGCGTACATCCAGTGCGGGGTCAACATGCCGAACAGATGCCCGAAGAAAATCCCCAGAATACCGATGTGGAACAGGTTGGAACCCCAGTTCATGCCGTGCTTGCTCAGCAACTGGCTGGAGGAGGCGCGCCAGGTGTACTGGCCGTAGTCGTACCGCAGCCAGCTGCCGAGGAAAAACACCGCGGCGCAGATGTAGGGATAAATGTCGAAGAAAAAGACGTTCAGATGGTGTGTCATTTTGGGCCTCCGGCACTGACGTCCACGTACTGCGGCGCGACGTCCTGGCTAAAGCGTCGTTGATATTGCTGCATGGGCGAGCTGTCGCAGGCCGTCGCGTTATCTTCAATAAACTTCACTTGCTCCTCTTCCCAGACCGCATCCAGCGCCTGGCGGGTGTCATCCCGTTTTTCGCCCGACACCTGATGCGTGACACTGTCACTTGAGAGCTTGCTGCCTGCAAACCTCAGCAGGGCGTCGAACAGCTGATAGTGGGCCACCTGTCGCTGTTTCAGCCGCCCGCCAATCAGCGCCAGAATGGGCGCGACGTTCTGCAACCCCTCCCGGGCCTGCGCGTCGTGCAAGATGCTTAAATACTCCAGATAGAGCGGCAGATAGTCCGGCAGTTCGCGGCAGTCGAGTTGCAGCCCGGCCTGCTCGTACTGGTTCATCAGGTCAACCATCGCCTGGCCGCGATCCCGTGATTCGGCATGGACATGTTCGAACAGCAGCAGCGAGGTGGCGCGTCCGCGCTCGAACACTTCGCACCAGGAAGCCTGTTGGTCGAGCAGCGGGGCGCTAAGATACTGCTGCGCAAACGGCAGCAGCATGGGCGCATCCTGCGTCACCAGGGCGAGCGCCTCGTCGCGGCTCTCCCATAGCGCCTCGTCCGGGTACTCAATCAGCAGGGCAATAATTTTGAGGATCTGCATTAGTCTCCCTCCCCGTGTTCACGCACCTCGGTGATGTTGATGGCATCGATGCGGCTGCTGTTGAACAGGTTGAATTTGGTGTCGGAGCCGTGGCAGCCGTCACCAAACGTAAAGCCGCAGCCGTTTTTCTCCGGGAAGGCGTCGCGCGCCATTTCCCGGTGGCTGGTGGGGATCACAAAGCGGTCTTCGTAGTTGGCGATAGCGAGATAACGGTACATCTCCTCGACCTGTTCGACGCTCAGGCCCACTTCCTCAATGGCGCGGGTGTCGGTCACGCCTTCCACGGTCTGGGAACGTTTGTAGTGGCGCATCGCCATCATGCGTTTCAGGGCGCGCAGCACCGGGCCGGTGTCTCCTGCGCTGAGCATATTCGCCAGATACTGCACCGGAATGCGCAGGCTTTCGACCGCCGGGAGGATGCTGTCGGTCTGCGGCAGGCCACCGGCGTCGGCGTAAGACTGGATCGGCGACAGCGGCGGCACATACCAGACCATCGGCAGGGTGCGGTACTCCGGGTGGAGCGGCAGGGCCAGCTTCCAGTCCATCGCCAGCTTGTAGACCGGTGAGCGCTGCGCCGCGTCAATCACGTTCTGCGGGATCCCTTGCTTAACCGCCTCTTCGATGATGGCCGGGTCGTGCGGATCCAGGAACACATCGCACTGACGCTCATAGAGATCGGTTTCGTGTTCGGTGCTGGCCGCCTCCTCGATACGGTCTGCGTCATAGAGCAGCACGCCCAGGTAGCGGATGCGTCCGACACAGGTTTCGGAGCAGACGGTAGGCTGGCCGGATTCAATACGTGGATAGCAGAAGATGCATTTTTCCGACTTGCCGCTCTTCCAGTTGAAGTAGATTTTTTTGTACGGGCAGCCGCTGATGCACAGACGCCAGCCGCGGCATTTGTCCTGGTCGATCAGCACGATGCCGTCCTCTTCGCGCTTGTAGATCGCCCCGCTCGGGCAGGTCGCCGCGCAGCTTGGGTTGAGGCAGTGTTCGCACAAGCGCGGGAGATACATCATGAAGGTGTTTTCAAACTGGCCGTACATCTCCTTCTGCATCCGGTCGAAGTTACGGTCCCGGGCGCGCTTTTCAAACTCGCCGCCGAGCAGCTCTTCCCAGTTTGGCCCCCATGTGATCTTGTCCATGCGCTTGCCGTCAATCAGCGAGCGCGGGCGGGCGGTGGGCAGGTGGTTACCCTCCGGGGCGCGGTGCAGATCCTGGTAGTCGAAGGTGAAGGGTTCGTAATAGTCGTCAATCTGCGGCATCTGCGGGTTGGCGAAGATTTTCGACAGCACCCCCAGCTTGCCGCCGAGACGCGGGGTCAGCTTGCCGGTAATACTGCGGATCCAGCCGCCTTGCCAGGCTTCCTGATCCTCCCAGTTTTTAGGATAGCCGATGCCGGGCTTGGTTTCGACGTTGTTAAACCAGGCGTACTCCATGCCTTCGCGCCCGGTCCAGACGTTTTTGCAGGTCACCGAGCAGGTGTGACAGCCAATGCATTTATCGAGATTGAGGACCATGCCAACCTGTGAGCGTATTTTCATTTTTTCGCCTCCTGTACCTGATCCCGACCTTCGCCATCCAGCCAGTTAATGTTTTTCATCTTGCGGATCATGATGAATTCATCGCGGTTCGACCCGACGGTGCCATAGTAGTTAAAGCCGTAAGCCAGCTGGGCGTAGCCGCCAATCATGTGCGTCGGCTTCGGACACACGCGCGTCACCGAGTTATGAATCCCGCCGCGCCGTCCGGTCACCTCTGAACCTGGAATGTTCAGGATGCGCTCCTGGGCGTGGTACATCATGGTCATGCCTGGCGGCACGCGCTGGCTGACCACCGCGCGGGCGGTGAGGGCGCCGTTGGCGTTAAAGCACTCGATCCAGTCGTTGTCTTCGATGCCCAGCTCGCGGGCGTCGGTTTCGCTGATCCAGACAATCGGCCCGCCGCGCGACAGGGTCTGCATCAGCAGGTTTTCGCTGTAGGTGGAGTGAATCCCCCATTTCTGATGCGGGGTCAGGAAGTTGAGCGCCTTCTCCGGGAAGCCGTTCGGCGGGATCTCGCGCATGTGGGTCACGCTGCGGGTATCAATCGGCGGACGATAGGCCACCAGACTCTCGCCAAAGGCGCGCATCCACGTGTGATCCTGATACAACTGCTGCCGCCCGGAGAGGGTGCGCCACGGGATCAGCTCATGGACGTTGGTGTAGCCAGCGTTGTAGGAAACATGTTCGCTCTCAATGCCGGACCAGGTTGGGCTGGAGATGATTTTGCGCGGCTGGGCCTGAATATCGCGGAAGCGGATCTTCTCGTCTTCCTTGTTCAGCGCCAGATGGATGTGCTCGCGACCGGTAAATTCGGCCAGTGCCTCCCAGGCTTTGACCGCCACCTGACCGTTGGTTTCCGGGGCGAGGGCAAGGATCACTTCCGAGGCGTCGATTGCCGTCTCGATGCGCGGACGGCCTTTCGCCGGGCCATCGAGCTTCACATAGTTCAGCTTGCCGAGGAAATCGACCTCATCCTGGGTGTTCCACGAGATGCCTTTCCCGCCATTGCCGAGCTTGTCCAGCAGCGGCCCGAGGGCGGTAAAGCGCTCGTACGTTTCCGGGTAGTTTCGCTCCACCACGGCGATGTTCGGCGCGGTTTTGCCGGGGATCAGATCGCATTCGCCCTTGCGCCAGTCGGCAATGTCGAACGGCTGCGACAGTTCCGCCGGGGAGTCGTGTTGCAGGGGCTGCAATACCACGTCGGTTTCGCTACCCAGGTGGCCGACGCAGACCTCAGAGAAAGCTTTGGCGATGCCCTTGTAGATCTCCCAGTCGCTGCGTGACTCCCAGGCCGGGTCCACTGCGGCAGAGAGCGGGTGAATAAACGGATGCATATCCGAGGTATTCATATCGTCTTTCTCATACCAGGTGGCAGTCGGCAGAACGATATCCGAGAACAGACAGGTGCTGGACATGCGGAAATCCAGCGTCACCATCAGATCCAGCTTGCCCTCGATGGCGGCGGTCTGCCACTCCACCTCTTCCGGCTTCACGTCGTCCGTCGTGCCGAGATCGTCGCCCTGAATGCCGCTTTCGGTGCCCAGAAGGTATTTAAGCATGTACTCGTGGCCTTTCCCGGAGGAGCCGAGCAGGTTAGAGCGCCAGACAAACAGGTTACGCGGGTGGTTATTGCCGCTATCCGGCTGTTCGCAGGCCATACGGATATCGCCGGATCGCAGCGCCTGGGCGGTGTACTCCTGCGGCGACATGCCAACGGCATCCGCCTGGGCCTTAATGTGCAGCGGGTTAAGGTTCAGCTGAGGCGCAGACGGCAGCCAGCCCATGCGTTCGGCACGCACGTTAAAGTCGATCAGATGGCCGGTGAACTTCGAGGCATCGGCCAGCGGGGAGAGCAGTTCCTGGGCCGTAAGTTTTTCATAGCGCCACTGGCTGGCATGGTTGTAGAAGAACGAGGTGCTGTTCATCTGGCGCGGCGGGCGGTTCCAGTCGAGGGCAAAGGCCAGCGGCAGCCAGCCGGTTTGCGGACGCAGCTTCTCCTGGCCGACATAGTGCGACCAACCCCCGCCGCTTTTGCCCACACAGCCGCAGAAGACCAGCATGTTGATCATCCCGCGGTAGTTCATGTCCATGTGATACCAGTGGTTCACCCCGGCACCGAGAATAATCATCGACCGGCCATGGGTTTTATGCGCCGTGTCGGCGAACTCCCGGGCGATCTGCTCGATATGGCGACGCGGCACCCCGGTGATCTGCTCCCCCCAGGCCGGTGTGTAGGCTTTGATCTCGGCGTAATCTTTTGCCGCAAGGTCATCCTCCAGCCCCCGATCGAGACCATAGTTAGCCAGCACCAGATCGTAGACGCTGGCAACATGCAGCTGTCGGCCATCGGCGAGGGTCAGGGTTTTTACCGGCAGCTGGCGCACCAGCACCGGCTCCTGCTTCACGCTGCGGAAGTGCGGGTTTTCGTTGCCGCCAAAGTAGGGGAAAGCCACCCCGGCGACCGTGTCGTGGGTGCCCAGCAGAGAGAGCGCCAGGTCGGTTTCCTGGCCTGCCGCCAGCGGTTCAAGGTTCCATTTGCCTTTCTCACCCCAGCGGAAGCCGATAGAGCCGTTCGGTACCACCAGATCGCCCGTGGAGGTAAAGGCGACGGTTTTCCACTCCGGGTTATTGGCTTCGCCCAGTCCGTCGGCAAGGTCGGAGGCGCGGAGCATCCGGCCCGGCACGTAGCTGCCATCGTCGCGGGGATCGAGCATCACCAGCATCGGCATATCGGTGTAGCGACGGCAGTAGTTGAGGAAATAGTCGCTCGGGTTGTCGAGGTGAAACTCTTTCAGGATCACGTGGCCCATTGCCATGGCCAGGGCGCTGTCGGTGCCCTGTTTCGGTGCCAGCCACTGATCGCTGAGTTTGGCCACTTCCGAAAAGTCAGGCGTGATGGCGATGGTTTTGGTGCCTTTGTAACGCACTTCGGTAAAGAAGTGGGCGTCCGGGGTACGGGTCTGCGGCACGTTCGACCCCCAGGCGATGATATAGCTGGAGTTGTACCAGTCGGCGGATTCCGGCACGTCGGTCTGTTCCCCCCAGGTCATCGGCGAGGCGGGGGGCAGGTCGCAGTACCAGTCATAGAAGCTCAGGCAGGTCCCGCCCAGCAGGGAGAGATAGCGGGTGCCCGCAGCGTAAGAGACCATCGACATCGCCGGGATCGGCGAAAAGCCCGCCACCCGGTCAGGCCCGTAGTGTTTGATGGTCCAGACGTTGGCGGCGGCGATAAGCTGGTTCAACTCTTTCCAGTTCGAGCGAATAAACCCACCGTGACCGCGCGCCTGCTTGTAGCTCTGGCTCTTTTGCGGATCATTCATGATGGCATTCCAGGCGAGCACCGGATCGCTGTGCTGGCCCAGTGCCTCGCGCCACAGCTCAATCAGCTTGCGGCGTATCAGCGGGTATTTCAGGCGGTTGGCGCTGTAGAGATACCAGGAGTAGCTGGCCCCGCGCGGGCAGCCGCGCGGCTCATGGTTCGGCAGGTCGGGGCGGGTGCGGGGGTAGTCGGTCTGCTGGGTTTCCCAGGTGACCAGACCATTCTTGACGTAGATTTTCCAGCTACAGGAGCCGGTACAGTTCACGCCGTGAGTGGACCGCACAATTTTGTCGAACTGCCATCGCTGGCGATAGCTGTCCTCCCAGTCGCGGTTGGTGTGCATCACCTGACCGTGTCCATCTGCGAAGGTCTCGCCTTTTAGTTTGAAATAACGAAAGCGATCCAACAATTTACTCATGACGTTTCTCCTGACGGGGCGACTCCCGCCCCGTGGTTACACTGCTCACAAAAAAATTGAACTACGCGTTATGATTTGACGTGCTTCTGACGACGGCCATACACCAGCCAGGTGATGAACACGCAGACGATGTAAAACACCAGGAAGACCTTCATCGCCCCCACCGGCGAGCCGGTCATCGCCAGCGAGGTGCCAAAGGCTTTGGGAATGAAGAACCCGCCGACAGCGCCGATGGCCGAGATAAAGCCCAGCGCGGCCGCCGTATCGGTAACGGCCTCTTTCTGGGCCTGCTCGTCCGTACCGCCGCGCAGTTTCACTCTATAGACGGTGATTTGCCGGAAGATGACCGCAATCATCTGGAAGGTGGAACCGCTGCCCAATCCGGCGGTGAGAAACAGCCCCATAAACACCAGATAAAAGGCGGTAAAGCTGCCAGAGCCGGAGCCGGGCAGGGTGAGGAACAGCAGGGCGGTGAACAGCGCCATAAAGATGAAGTTCACCAGCGTGACGCGCACCCCGCCGAGTTTGTCGGAGATAACCCCACCGGCAGAGCGCGCCAGCGCCCCGATCAGCGGGCCGAAAAAGGCCAGGTGCAGGATGTTAACGTCCGGGAACTGGGTTTTCGACAGCATGGCAAAGCCAGCAGAAAAGCCGATAAAGGAGCCGAATGTCGCCAGATAGAGCAGACTTAGCAGCCACAGGTGCAGTCGCTTCAGCACCGGTAGCTGGCTGGCGATGGTCGCTTTCGAGCTGGCAATATCGTTCATGCCAAAAAAGGCGGCAAGGGTTGCCAGCAGCAGCAGCGGTGCCCAGATCCAGGCGGCATTAGCCAGGAATATCGACGAGCCATCCTCCTGGGGGACGCCGTGAACCCCGAGGAAGGTGAACATCGGCAGGAAGATCACTACCGGCGCCACCATCTGCATCACGCTGACGCCGAGGTTGCCCAGTCCGCCGTTAATGCCCAGCGCGCTGCCCTGTTTGGCTTTGGGAAAGAAAAAGCTGATGTTGCCCATGCTGGAGGCAAAGTTGGCCCCGGCGAAGCCGCACAGCAGGGCGATGACAATAAAGATTTCGTAAGGCGTGGCGGTATTCTGCACCGCAATACCCAGCCACACACAGGGCACGATCAGAATAACGGTGCTTAATACCGTCCAGTAGCGTCCGCCAAATATCGGCACCATAAAGGAATAGGGGACACGTAATATTGCCCCGGAGAGTGAAGGCAGAGCGGTTAACATAAACAGCTGATCGGTACTGAAATTAAAACCCACTTTATTCAGGTTGACTGCCACGGCGCTGAATAACATCCACACGCAGAAGGCCAGTAGCAGACAGGCAACCGAAATCACTAAGTTTCGCCGCGCAATGGGTTTGCCTTTCTTTTCCCAAAATGCGGCGTTTTCCGGTTTCCAGTTACTTAACAAATAGTGATTATTCTTCTCAGCTTGTTGTGACATATTGCCCTCTTGCATATCCGTAAATGGCAGAAAGAGAAATACATTCAGGCGGTTACCTGTTTTTTTGATGAGAATTTATCTGGAGTGTTTTAGGAGACTTCTGAAAGGATAGATAAAAAAGCGAATCCATGAGTTTTGAAGGGAGAAATGGATCCGCTTAATATGTTACAAAGCGTAACAGTTAAGAGATGCTGATGATTAACCCAGCTCGAGCGTAATTAATGTTTTCAGGTGCTGATTAAATGCGGCGTCGTCCATCTCCGGCATGGATAGCGCGTATAACCCGTCCAGCCCACAGACCAGACCAATCAGCCGCCAGGCGACGTTTTCGGCTGTGTCTTTCAGCGTAAAGGCTTTCGCCTGTTCGCCCGCACGTATGATGTCCACCGTTTCCTGATGCCACATCTCCATGGTTAACAGATAAGCGCCTTTTATCTCCGGGTCGCGGGCGGCTAACAGCTGGGCTTCCCGCCACAGACGAATGTAGGGTTCAAAGCTGCGGTCGTCGCTACCGAGCATGGCGAACAGGCGTTCGCGCCAGCTGGCGTTTTCAGCCACGACGTCGGCATCCAGCAGCGCCCGGATCAGGCTGATAAAGGCCTGGGCTTTCAGTTCACCGGCCGAAGCAAAATGGTGATGCACCTGGCCCGTCGCCACCTTCGCTTCGGCGGCGATATTTCTCACGGTCATCCCGGTAAAGCCGTCGTTCAGCGCCACACGCATCGCCGCCTGCAGGATCGCTTCCCGCCGCTCATCCTTGCTCAGATAGGTCATTTTTTTCACTCTCAACTGGGGGGCAACGAGTGTAACAAAAGGCTGGACATGTGTTCAACTTTCCGTAGGATCGCATTCTGGACATGTGTCCAGCTTTAATCAAATAAGGAAATCTATGTTTCGTCAGTGGTTAGCGTTAGTGATTATCGTGCTGGTCTATATCCCGGTTGCGATTGACGCCACGGTGCTGCACGTTGCCGCCCCGACGCTGAGTATGACTCTGGATGCCAGCGGCAATGAATTGCTGTGGATCATTGATATCTATTCGCTGGTGATGGCCGGCATGGTTCTGCCGATGGGGGCGCTCGGGGATCGCATCGGCTTTAAGCGCCTGCTGATCATGGGGAGCACCCTGTTTGGCCTCTCTTCGCTGGCGGCGGCGTTTGCCCCCACGGCGGGGTGGTTGATTGCCGCGCGGGCCTCGCTGGCAATCGGCGCGGCGATGATCATTCCCGCGACGCTGGCCGGGATCCGCACGCTCTTCCCGGATGCGCGTCAGCGTAACATTGCCCTTGGCGTCTGGGCTGCCGTCGGGTCCGGCGGGGCAGCCTTTGGCCCGCTGGTGGGCGGGATGCTGCTGGCCCACTTCTACTGGGGTGCCGTGTTTTTGATCAACGTTCCCATTGTGTTGCTGGTGGTCTCCCTGGCGGCGCGTTTTGTCCCGGCCCAGCAAGGGCGACCGGAGCAGCCGCTGAACATCACGCACGCTCTGATGCTGATTGTGGCGATCCTGCTGCTGGTCTACAGCGCTAAAACCGCGCTAAAAGGGGATCTATCTCCCTGGGTAGTCGCGGGCTCGCTGCTGATCGGGGCGGCAATCCTGTGGGCTTTTATTCGCATTCAGCTGCGTGCCCACACGCCGATGATCGACATTCGCCTGTTTGGCCATCGCATCATTCTCAGCGGCGTGGTGATGGCGATGACGGCCATGATCGCCCTGGTGGGTTTTGAGCTACTGATGGCCCAGGAGCTGCAGTTTGTCCACGGGTTCACCCCCTTTGAGGCAGGGATGTTTATGCTGCCGGTCATGGTCGCCAGCGGCTTTAGCGGGCCAATAGCCGGGGTGCTGGTAGGGCGTCTGGGATTACGGGTTGTAGCCACTGGCGGTATGGGGCTGAGCGCACTTAGCTTTATGGGGCTGTCGATGCTCGATTTCAGCACCCAACAGTGGCAGGCCTGGTGCCTGATGGTGCTGCTGGGCTTTAGTGCGGCGAGCGCATTGCTGGCCTCTACCGCCGCGATCATGGCCGCCGCGCCGAAAGAGAAGGCCGCAGCCGCCGGGGCGATTGAAACCATGTCCTATGAACTGGGCGCGGGGCTGGGGATTGCGATTTTCGGTCTGTTGCTGACCCGCAGTTTCTCGGCATCCATTGAGCTGCCCCAGGGGCTGGACGCTTCCCTTGCGGATCATGCCTCCTCGTCCATCGGTGAGGCGGTAAGGGTGGCGCAGGATCTCTCCCCATCGCTGGCAGAGTCGGTGATTACAGCGGCGAAAACCGCCTTTATCACCTCGCACAGCGTGGCGCTGGGCAGCGCGGGCGGGATGCTGATGGTTCTGGCGATTGGGATCTGGTTTAGCCTGGCGAAAGTATCGCAGCGGTAAACCACGCCCGACGGCGCGGTGTAAACCCTCTCCCTGTGGGAGAGGGTTGGAGTGAGGGCAACCGACCGTACAACCCCCCGGCGGCGTGGTTTTACAACTCCTGTGCCGCACTCAGTACGCTGTGCAGCAACACATTTGCCCCTTTCTCTGACCACGCCGGCAGGATCTTTTCCGCTTCGTTATGGCTAATGCCTTTCACGCACGGAATAAAGATCATGCTGGCAGGGGCTATCTTGCTGACATAACAGGTGTCGTGCCCCGCACCGGAAACCATCGATTTTGCGGAATAGCCCAGGGCTGCCACGGCGTTTTCCGTGCGCGCCAGGCAGGTGGCATCAAACGCAATCGGCGCATAGTCAAAAATGCGCTCGACGTTTGCGCTGACACCGCGGGCAGAAAGACTCTTTGTCGCCTGATGCAGTGCAGCTTCCATCGCCTCCAGCGCCGCGCTCTGCGGATGACGGAACTCCACGCTGCACACCACCCGGGAAGGGACGACGTTGCGCGAGTTGGGGGTCACGTTCGCCATGCCGATGGTCGCCCGACCATCGGGCGCATGCTGATATCCAATGGCCTCAACCTTCAGCGCCAGCATCGCAAAGGCGGTTAAGGCGTCGCGACGGCTGTGCATCGGCGTGGTACCCGCATGCGCGGCAAATCCCTCCAGCGTGATCGTGAACCAGCGCTGGCCCATCGCCGCCCGCACCAGTCCGATATCCACCGCCTCATCTTCAAGGATCGGTCCTTGTTCGATGTGCAGTTCATAGCAGGCGTGGATCGGGAAGGCGCGGGCAGGGTGCTCACCGCGATAGCCGATGGTATCCAGCGCGTCACCCACCGTAATGCCATCCCGGTCAGCCCGGGCGTGGGCATAGGCCTCGCTGAACTGCCCGGTCCAGACGCCGGAGGAGAGCATTGCCGGGGCAAAACGCGCCCCTTCTTCGTTGGTCCAGTTCACCAGCACGATGTCGCGCTCGGTTTCAATCTGATGGTCGTTCAGGGTACGTAGCAGTTCCAGCCCGGCCAGTACGCCGTAAACCCCGTCGTAATTGCCACCCAGCGGCTGGGAATCCACATGCGAACCGGTCATCACCGGTGCCAGGGTGGGGTTTTTTCCGGCACGGCGGATAAACATGTTGCCCATGCTGTCCACCTCGCAGGAAAACCCCGCCTCCAGCGCCCAGTCACGCAGCAGGTTGCGGGCGATCCGATCTTCATCGCTCAACGCCAGCCGGGTGACACCCCCGGCGGGCGTGCCGCCGATCTGCGCCATCATCGCAAGCGTTGACCATAAGCGGTCTGCGTTTACGCGGATCATGCTTTGTCCTTGTTGCTGCGATAGCGGAAGTCGCAGCATTTACCGCCCTGCATGATGGTGGTGGTGCGGGTCAGCTCCACGTCCGGCGCATAGCCGACGATAAATTTTTCATCGCGCGCGCACGACAGCAGGTGGCCGATCTCCCCCAGCCCCATCTCGTGATACATCTCGGCATAGCGGCAGCGGGTGACGTCGTAGTTGTACTGCTGGTCGTCGGCGTCGATCACCCGCACGTCCAGGGCGTTATCTTTCTCCCACAGATATTGCAGGGCGATAAAGCTCTTCACGTCTGCGCCGTTCGGCTCTTTGCTGGCAAACTCTTTGCCTGCATTAATGGCGGCCTGCTCAATGGCCTCGCCAATGACCGCCTGGGCGCGGGTCTTGCCGATCTCGCGCACCAGGATTTCGTAAATTGGCTTAATAATTTCTGCTTCA
Source organism: Leclercia sp. 1548 (assembly GCF_050435045.1). Classification (NCBI taxonomy): domain Bacteria; kingdom Pseudomonadati; phylum Pseudomonadota; class Gammaproteobacteria; order Enterobacterales; family Enterobacteriaceae; genus Leclercia; species Leclercia sp. 1548. The sequence continues at coordinate 263,013 of NZ_JBNDJP010000007.1, forward strand.
ATTTTGCGGCGGGCGAGAATGCCCAGCTCATTATTATCACTCATCACATTGCCTCACTGCGTTACTTCGTTTGTGCGCCGCCGAGCACGGTTTGCGGCTGCCATTTGCCATCGACCACTTTATAAACGGTGAATGACGGGGCTTTCAGGTTGCCCTGGTTATCAAAGGCGATCTGTCCGGTGACGCCGGAATAGCTGATGGCGCGCAGGGCAGGCAGGTACTCTGCCGGATCCACCGAGTCGGCTTTTTCCATCGCGGCCACCAGGACGCGGGTGGCGTCATAGGCGAACGGGGCGTGCAGTTCGATATGGGTGTGGTAGCGGGACTGATACGCCTGCTCGAAGGTCTTGCCGCCCGGCATCTGATCCACGGGCAGGCCCGGTTCCAGCGCCACTACGCCTTCACCCTCTTTCTGCGCCAGCTGCAGGAAGGTCTGGCTGACAAAGCCGCCTGCGCCCATCAGGGTGGCATTCATGCCCAGCTGTTTAATACGACGCGCCAGCGGTGCCGCCTGGCTGTCCACGCCACCGAAGAAAATCAGATCCGCATTTTTGCTGCGAATGGCGGTCAACACGGCGCTGAAATCAACGGTTTTGTCGTCAACGTACTGGCGATCGACAATCTTCACGCCCTGGGATTCGAGCGATTTAATAAACTCATCCGCCAGCCCCTGACCAAAGGCGGTACGGTCGTCAATGACCGCGATGCGTTTGGCTTTCAGGGTATTGACCGCGTACTGCCCGGCAAACTGACCGCCGTCATCATCGTGACCCATCACGCGGAAGCTGGTGTCAAAGCCCTGTTTGGTATAAGCATGGCCGGTGGCAACGGGTGCCACCTGGGCGATACCGGCATCGTGATAGACGCGGGCCGCCGGGATGCTGGTGCCAGTGTTCCAGTGGCCGACCACGCCTGCTACGTCGCTGTCCACCAGGCGCTGCGCCACGGCCACTGCGGTACGCGGATCCGACTGGTCATCTTCGGACTGCAGCTTAAAGGTCACCGCTTTGCCGCCGATGGTCGGGTGCTGCTTGTTGATGTCGTCAATTGCCAGCTGAGCACCGTTCTCCAGATCTTTACCGATACGGGCAGACGGGCCAGTGAGCGGACCTGCCAGGCCAATCACCACGGTTTCGCTGTCGGCGGCCCAGACCGCGGTAGAGGCTAATCCGCTGAGCAGGATCGCGGCGCTGAGCGCGCTCATTGTTACGGTTTTCATTGTTATTCCCTGATGTTGGTGGGTGTTGTTAAACGGGCATTTCGCCCAAATAAATCTGTGCAATCTGGTCATCGTTAAGCATCGCTTTGGATTCGCCATGGTGAACAATACTGCCACTGTCCATTACCCAGGCCTGGTCGGTCACTTCCAGCGCCAGGCGGGCGTTCTGTTCGATGAGCAGCAGGGCCACGCCACGCTCGCGCAACCCGGCGATGACGGCAAAAATGTTTTCTACCATCTTTGGCGCGAGGCCCATGGAGGGTTCGTCCAGGATCAGCAGACGCGGGCGGCTGAGCAGGGCGCGATTCAGCGCTAAAAGCTGCTGCTCTCCGCCGGAGAGCAGCCCGGCCAGCTGATGCTGGCGTTCGCCAAGACGTGGGAACCGGGCAAAAATCTCGTCCATCTCCTGCTTCACGGTGACAGTGTCACGGCGAAGCCAGGCTCCCATCTGCAGGTTCTCCAGCACCGTCATACGGGCGAAGATACCCCGGCCTTCCGGGACCATCACCAGCCCGTCGCGCAGCAGCGCTTCGGCTTTCTGTTTACGCACCGGCTTGCCGTTAAATTCAATGTTGCCGCCAAAACGCTCCAGCCCGGTGATGGCTCGTACGGTGGAGCTTTTGCCCGCACCGTTGGCCCCGATCAGCGTGGCCTGTTCACCTTCGCGCAGGCTAAAGGAGACGCCGCGCACCGCCTGGATACCGCCGTAATGCACGTCCAGGCGTTCCACTTTCAGTAATTCAGACATGGGCATTGCCTCCAAGCCAGGCGGCGATCACCGCCGGGTCACGTCGCACGCTGTCCGGGGTGCCGCTGGCCAGCGTTTTGCCATAATCCAGCACCGTGAGGCGATCGCAGATCCCCATCACCAGCTTCACGTCATGTTCAATCATCAGCAGGGTTTTTCCGTCGTCGCGGATGCGGGTCAATAGCTCCCCCAGAGCCACTTTTTCTGCTGCGTTCATCCCGGCGGCAGGTTCATCCAGCGCCAGCAGAAGCGGATCGGTGGCCAGTGCGCGGGCGATTTCCAGCCGACGCTGATGGCCGTAAGCCAGATCGCAGGCGCGGTAGTGGGCGAACTTTGCAATGCCGGTGTACTCCAGCCAGTGCCACGCCTGTTCCCGGGTCTGGGCCTCTTCTTCCCTGGCGCGCTTGTGACGGCTCAGCGCGGCCCACAGCCCGTTGCGGGTACGTACATGGCGACCCACCATCACGTTCTCCAGCACCGACATCTCGTTAAACAGACGGACGTTCTGGAAGGTGCGGGCGATGCCTGCGGCGGTCACTCTTTCGATCTGCTTCGGGAAGTACGGTGTATCGGCAATGGCAAATTCGCCGCTGTCTGCCGGGTACAGCCCGGTGATCAGGTTGAAGCAGGTGGTTTTACCCGCGCCGTTAGGGCCAATCAGACCGTAAATTTCGCCTTTGTTGATCGAGAGTGAGACGTTGTCCACCGCCGTCAGGCCGCCAAAGCGTTTGGACATATTGCGCACGGTTAACAGACTCATGCGTTGACCTCCTTGTGGCGAACCGGCCAGATGCCCGACGGGCGAACCAGCATGACCAGCACCAGCGCCAGGCCGTAGAACAGCTGACGCAGGATCTCCGGGTCTATCAGCACCGAACCAAACAGCGCCTGCTGTACCGGCGCAGCCTGGCTACGCAACAGCTCTGGCAGGGCAGTAAGCAGCACCGCACCGAGGATCACCCCCGGGATATGGCCCATACCGCCCAGCACCACCATCGCCAGCACGGCAATCGACTCCTGCAAGGTGAAAGATTCCGGCGAGACAAAGCCCTGGAAGGCACCAAACAGCGCCCCGGCCACACCGCCAAAAGAGGCACCCATGGCAAAGGCCAGCAGCTTAAAGTTGCGCACGTTGATCCCCATCGCCCGGGCGACGTCTTCGTCTTCGCGAATGGCGTGCCACGCCCGGCCAATGCGCGAGTGTTGCAGGCGCAGACAGACAAAAATGATCCCGACAATCACCAGCATCAGCAGGTAGTACCACAGCCACAGGGCGGGCACCTTGACGCCGAACCAGTGGTATACCCCGCTGAACTTCAGTCCAAACAGGTTGAGGGTATCGACGCCGGTAATGCCCTTAGCGCCGTTGGTGATGTTCACCGGGCGGTCGAGATTACGCATCAGAATACGGATGATCTCCCCGAAGCCGAGGGTCACGATCGCCAGATAATCGCCGCGCAGCTTCAGCGTTGGCGCACCGAGCAGGATGCCGCACACCGCCGCGACCAGCGCGGCAATCGGGATGATCAGCAGATACGACGTATGAAGCCCATCCGGGAACCAGACGTTGAGGATCGGGAACACCTCCGCCAGGTGCGGCGACGCCAGCAGCGCGGCCAGATAAGCGCCGACAGCATAGAAAGCGATAAAGCCCATATCCAGCAGGCCGGTGTAGCCGACCACGATATTCAGCCCCAGCGCCAGCATGATGTAGAGCAGGGCGAAGTCGATCACCCGCACCCAGTAGTTGCCGCCCAGTTGGGTAGCCACCACCGGCGCAAGCAGCAGGGCAAGCACAAACAGCGTCATGCCGGACCAGAATTTACGGCGGGTCGCCGGTGTTTTGAGTTCAATGGCAGTCATGATTTCCTCTTACGCCCTGTGCGCCACGCGCTCGCCCAGCAGACCCGCCGGACGGAAGACCAACACCAGAATCAGCACGATAAAGGCGAATACGTCCTGGTAATTACTGCCAAACACACCGTCAGTCAGCTCGCCAAGATAACCGGCACCCAGTGCTTCGATAATGCCGAGCAGGATCCCGCCTATCATCGCCCCGCGAATGTTGCCGATGCCGCCGAGAACCGCCGCGGTAAAGGCCTTAATGCCGGGCAGGAAGCCCATCGAGAAGCTGGCGTTACCGTAGTTGCTGGCCATCATCACGCCCGCCAGCGCGGCAAAGATGCCGCCAATGGCGAAGGTGAGGGTGATGATGGCGTTCGGATTGACGCCCATCAGAGTCGCGACGCGCGGGTTTTCGGCCACGGCGCGCATACCGCGACCGAGGCGGGTGTATTCCACCAGCAGCCACAGGCCGGTCATGACGATCAGAGCCAGCGCCACGGTAACCATGCCGGTCACGGTAACAATCGCCGGGGGATGCGCCTCGCTGCCCGCGGTGATGGCAATGGGGTCCATCGGCAGGATCTGCGGGAACATCAGCGGGTTACGCGTCCAGATAATCATCGCCACGGTTTGCAGCAGCACCGACACGCCAATCCCGGAGATCAGCGGTGCCAGCCGCGGCGCATGCCGCAGGCGGCGATAGGCGAAACGCTCCACCGCCATCGCCAGCAGGGCGCAGACCGCCATCGCGATCAGCAGCGCGAAGCCAAGCTGCAGCAGTTGCGGCATAGCGGGAAAATAACCGTTGAGGAGATTCAGCCCTGACAGGGTGGTCAGCGCGCCGACCATTAAAATATCGCCGTGGGCGAAGTTAATAATGCGCAAAATGCCATACACCATGGTATAGCCCAGCGCGATCAGCGCGTAGATGCTGCCCAGCATCACGCCGTTGATCAGTTGTTGTATGAGTGTGTCCAACGTTCCTACCCGACAAATTGCTCTTTCAGCGGGTAACATCTAATAATTGAATTAAATTGTGAAATACACATATATTCTTTCTTATGATTTTTGGAGCTTGCGTTATCTGATTGATTTTAAAGATGATGATAAATGGCTGATAAACCTGATTATCCATGACAGATCAATATATGAATAAAACAGAACAATCCCTGGTGGTACCGGCCTTTGCCGAGAGCCGACTGGCGAACGATCCACCGCTGCGGGCGGTACGGGCCTTCGAGGCAATAGCCCGGCTGGGCAGTGTGACCCAGGCGGCGCAGGAGCTGGATATCTCCCCGTCAGCGGTCAGCCATCAGCTCAAAGTGCTGGAAGGGTACCTGCAGATGCCGCTTACCGAGCGTCAGGGACGCAGGCTGATCCTCAGCCAACAGGGGCGAGACTATTACCGCTCCATTCGTGCGGCCTTTAACGTGCTGCGCCAGGCCACCGAGCATCTGCTTGAACAGGTACAGACCCGTCAGGTGACCATCAGCCTGATCCCGCTGTTTGGCATGGGGTGGTTTATCCCGCGGCTACCGGGGTTTATGCGGGCCAATCCGCAAACTGAAATTAATGTGGTCTACGCCAACCACCGCAACTACCTGAGCGATGCCTCGGATATGTCGATTCGCTTTGGTAACGGGCAGTGGGCAGGCTACCAGAGCGAGAAGCTTATCTCCGGGCAGATGGTGCCGGTCTGTAGCCGGGCGTTTTTGCGCCTGCACGGACATATCGATACCCCCGAACAGCTGCTACAAATGCCGCTCCTGCATGATGAGGAGCGCGCGACCTGGCAGCAGTGGTTTATCCAGCAGGGGGTAAAGCGCCCGCCGCGACGCAGCGGACCGATGTTTGAAGATGGCCTGTTAACGCTGGCGGGCGTGCAGGCGGGGCTGGGCTGCGCCCTGATGCGTGAGCCACTCATTGCGCCCTATCTGGAGAGCGGTGAGCTGGTGAAAATATTTGATATGCCCATCGACGATGGTCGGGATTATTACCTGTGCGTCCGGCAGGATGTTGAGATGAGCCAGGACGGTAAGCTGTTACAGAGCTGGCTGCGGCAGAACAGTTGAGGTAAAGGGTTAAGCGGCAACAGGCCGCACCGCAGCACCATCGACGGGTGGCGGCTGCGTCTTACCCCGCCTGTAATTCGGCGCTATTTGGTTCCCTCTCTCTTATGGGAGAGGACCAGAGTGATGGTAAAAACAGCCTGTTTGAATATCAGTGAAATGAGCATGATGAAGAATATCAATCAACTGGCATTATATAATGCTGGCATCTGGGTTCACCGTTAATGATTGCAAAGGTTTTATTATTACTTCAGTTTTTACTTGATCCTGTAATTTTCTCAGTCAATGATTTTTGTCGATAGAATAGGGCCTAAAAATAATAACAACCAAAACCCACCGTTAGTTTGTGTGGCATTTAATTATTCTGGGTGTAATGATTTTTCTGATGGCGCTGAACAATGCAGGGGGAGTAATATTTAACCTCTCCATATTGCGTTATTACCATTTTAATCAAATGTAAATATTCGCCGTTTCTTCTTTGAACATGAATGAATCAAATCTGCTCATTCGCTTTATTAAGGATGATGATTATGGTAATAGGTTATTTTATTCGTCTGGGTGATAAAACTTCCTGTGGCGGTACTGTGCTTTCCGCTTCACAACACCATAGTTTTGGAGGTGTTGCGACGGCCAGAAACGGCGATAAGGTTTCCTGCGGTATCGATCGTAAGATCTATCATATCGCAGGGGGTATACCTAATTACTTTATTCATGGCGTGGCAGCAGCAGGAACATTGCATAGCCGTAGTACATGCCCGTGCCGGGCAAGGCTAATAACGTCATTCCCGAATGCCGTATATTGGTCCGGGGAAGATAAACGGGTTAACACGGTTGCCGGTGCACCTGTAAACGCTGGCGAGCCAGAACAACATGCGCAGGCCGCACGAAAAAATTCAGCCGCTACCTCTGACAATGCCAGCAACCGTGCCCAAAAAGGAAAACGAGAAATTACCCTGACGCTCGGTGTGTTTTTCGATGGTACGGGCAACAATGCCATTAATACCAATAACATGGTAAAAGCCTGTATTGCTGAACGCTACGAACTTGATAACATCGACGCGGGTGCGATTTTGGGAAAATGTGCGCGGGAGGGTATGGGCGTTTCGGGTGTGGGTGCCATTAGTTATACGGGGTATTACACGAATGTGCACTGGCTGCGGACGCTGTATAAAAAGGACATATCAACCAAGGGTAGTGATATTCAGAGAGCCATTTACATTGATGGTATAGGTACGGAAGCAGGTAAGCCGGACAGCCTGATTGGGCAAGGGTTTGGAATATCAGACACTGGAGTTATTGCTAAAACGGATATAGCCATATCCCGACTGGCTCGCAATATACAGGAGGTTTTACAAGAAATATGCAGAAGACAACCAAATTATGAACTGATTATAAAGTCTCTTCAATTTGATATTTTCGGTTTCAGTCGTGGCGCAGCCGCCTCACGTCACTTTGCCAATCGTATTCATTCAGAAGACCCCGCAATTATTGCTGCAATCCGCGAAGGTGTGCAGGGCACAGAGTTTAAAGGAACTCCAGTGGGCAAAATTCGCTTTATCGGGATTTTTGATACCGTAGCCGCGATTGGCACCCCACTAAACGGCCTGAACCCGCACAGTGCGGATACGGGCGAAGTAAATCTTGTGCTACGCCCAGGTGTGGCGGATAAGGTTTTTCATATCACTGCGGCCCATGAATGCCGTTTTAACTTCGCTCTGAACAGCGTAAAACCCGCCTGGCCTGAACTGGCGTTACCCGGTGTGCATTCTGATATTGGCGGAGGTTATCTGCCCGCTGTGGAAGAAAATCTTTTTCTGTCTCGCCCGGAGACCGCCACTGTCCCGCTGCGCCAGTCCGGCGAACAAACGCGGGGTTACCATCAGACAAGAAAGCAACTGGATAAGCTGGACGCCTGTCCGGCAGTCGCCCCCATTATGCGCACCAGCGATATTTCTGTAGAAACCTGGTTTGATGACCGCATGCCGCCGGACCGCTACGGCGAACCGCAGAAACGTAGCTACGCCGCCCTGACGCTACGTAACCGAATCATTAGAAATGACTGGTCAAAAGTCGCGTTGCGGGTGATGTATGACGCCGCACAGGAGGCCGGGGTGATGTTTGATGAAATACAGGAAGACGATAATTTCAATGTTCCAGATGAATTGAATTCATTGTGCGCCAAAGCCCTGGAAATGGGTAAGACGGTTCGTTCGGGCCAGAGTTCAGGTACGTTTAGCCAGGATGAAATCGACACTATCGCCCGGCGATATATTCACTGCTCGGCAAACTGGAATGCGATCGTTGCGGATACAAAAGGTTTTACGCAGGGCGGTGCATCCGCAGCGGAAATCATCGGTTTTCTCGATCGCCCGGATGAAAACTGGCAGCGCACCCTATACGACATGGACGGGAAAAAAATATGAAACTGAAAATCGCCCTCGCACTGGTGTTATTAGTGAGTGGCTGCCGCGCTTCTGAGCCGCAGACACCGGAAGAAACGGGCAGCATGCCTTACGGCAAATGGGGTTTTGCATTTTTTACTCCCTATGCTTTGCCTGCCATCGTGACGCACGCAGTGGTAATCGACAGCGGGAAAGTTGTATCGACCTTTCGGACGTTGGACAGTACGCAGAGTGATCCGGATACCGTACAGTTCTGGAGTGACACTACACCTAATGGCGGAGTTATCTTTAATAAAGTCCGCCACCCCCCCGTTTCCATGCTGTTCTGCTGGGACTCCATCATTGATAAAAAAACCTATGAAACGTGGATTATTTTCAATCCTTCGTTACGTGAAACCATGCTGACACCGACAGGGACAGACCGTTACGGAGAAACCGCCTGGTATAAAACGATGCTGTTTGGTCTTGCGCCGGAAGGGAAGGTAAAAATCTGGCTTCAGGACAGCGCCGGAGGGAGAAATGTCCCTTTAAGGCCGAAACAAATCGCGACGCTTTCAGGCGATCAGCTTGATATCTGTAAGGGAATTACAAGGCATTTTCAGGGATATGGATATACCAAAACGACTCAGGAATTTATCAAAGATAAAGCCTATCCCTACGGCAACTGGTGATTGTTATCAGGCTACCTGCCGCGTCGGCAGGTAGCCTTTTTCTTCAGATTTTTGCATCGCCGGGATGAAAACTGGCAGCGCACCCAATACAACATGGATGGTAAAGAAGTATGAAACTGAAAATCGCCCTTGCGGTGGTGCTATTGGTGAGTGGCTGCCGGGCTTCTGAACCGCAGACCCCGGAAGAAACCGGCAG
>NZ_JBNDJP010000008.1:0-230090 GCF_050435045.1 Leclercia sp. 1548
CATTAAGAATCCATGTCACTTTGAGTGCCCACACAGATTGTCTGATAAATTGTTAAAGAGCAGTGCAACGCGGCTTTCGCTCACCGTTGCGAGGTCCCGTATATTACGTTTTCCTCATTCAGAGTCAAGCGATTATTTTTGCTTTTCTCTGCCGGCGTTCATCTCTGAAGCCTGCTGTCACGGCGGTTTGTAATCCGTTGTTCCGTGTCAGTGGAGGCGCATTATAGGGAGTTCTTCGGCAGTGACAAGAGTAAATTTAAAAAAAATAACCAACCGTGCTTTTTTTCACCAAAACACCCGCCTTTAAGCCAAAAATTGCGCTAATTGTCGTTTTACCAACCACAACCATCCTGCAGATGGCATACTTACTAGCATTAAGAATCAAGGAATATGCGTTATGCCTTTGAGCGCGCAACAGCTGGCGGCACAAAAGAACCTTTCATATGTGCTGGCAGAAAAACTGGCACAGCGGATCCTGGCTGGTGAATACATGCCAGGTAGCATCCTGCCGGGCGAACTGGAACTCGGTGAGCAGTTTGGCGTGAGCCGAACCGCTGTGCGTGAGGCCGTGAAAACCTTAACAGCGAAAGGGATGGTGCTTCCTCGTCCGCGTATCGGTACACGCGTGATGCCCCAGAGCAACTGGAACTTCCTCGATCAAGAATTGCTCTCCTGGTGGATGACGGAAGATAACTTCCATCAGGTTATCGAGCATTTCCTGGTCATGCGCAGCAGCCTGGAGCCTCAGGCCTGCCTGCTGGCCGCCACGATCGGAACGGCAGAGCAAAAAGCGCGGTTAAATACTTTAATGGATGAGATGGTGCATCTGAAAAAGCACTTTAACCGGGAGCGCTGGATAGAAGTGGATATGGCCTGGCACGAGCATATCTATGAGATGAGCGGTAATCCGTTCCTGACCTCTTTCGCCTCGCTCTTTCATTCTGTCTACCACACTTACTTTACGTCTATAACGCAGGACGAGGTGGTGAAGCTGGATTTACACCAGGCTATCGTTGATGCCATTCAGGACAGCGATGGGCTGCGTGCTATGGCGGCCAGCCAGGCACTGCTTGCCACACCGGCACGATAGCAATAAACAACAGGAATTCGAATGACAGTAAAAAAAGCACGCAGCATGGCGGGTTTGCCATGGATTGCGGCGATGGCTTTCTTTATGCAGGCGCTGGACGCCACCATCCTAAACACCGCCCTTCCGGCGATTGCCGAAAGCCTTAACCGTTCTCCGCTGGCCATGCAGTCAGCCATCATTAGTTATACCCTGACCGTTGCGATGCTGATCCCGGTGAGCGGCTGGCTGGCCGATCGCTTCGGCACACGGCGTGTCTTTATGCTGGCGGTAACGTTATTTACGCTGGGGTCGCTGGCTTGCGCCCTCTCCAGTTCGCTGGGTGAGCTGGTTATCTTCCGGGTGATTCAGGGCGTAGGCGGTGCAATGATGATGCCGGTCGCGCGCCTGGCACTGCTAAGGGCCTATCCGCGCAGCGAACTGTTGCCGGTGCTTAACTTCGTCACTATGCCGGGCCTGGTCGGGCCGATCCTCGGGCCGGTACTGGGGGGCGTTCTGGTTACCTGGGCCAGCTGGCACTGGATATTCCTCATTAATATTCCCATTGGGATCGCCGGTCTTTTCTATGCCCGCAAGTTTATGCCGAACTTCACGACTCCGCGGCGCAAATTCGATATGGGCGGATTCTTCCTGTTTGGCCTGAGCCTGGTGCTATTTTCCAGCGGCATGGAGCTGTTCGGTGAGAAAGTAGTGGCAACCTGGCTGGCCGTCTCCATCATCTTCAGCGGCATTCTTCTTTTTCTTCTTTATATACGTCATGCGCGTCGTCACCCTACGCCGCTGATTTCGCTCTCGCTGTTTAACACACGTACTTTTTCGGTAGGCATTGCCGGAAACATCGCTTCGCGGCTGGGCACAGGCTGTGTTCCTTTCCTTATGCCGCTAATGCTGCAGGTCGGGTTCGGTTATCCGGCGTTGATAGCAGGCTGCATGATGGCGCCTACGGCGGTGGGTTCGATTCTGGCTAAATCCGGGGTGACCCAATTGTTACGACGGCTGGGATACCGCAGAACCTTGGTCGGTGTGACGGTATTTATCGGCGTGATGATTGCGCAATTCTCACTGCAGTCGGCAGCGCTGCCGGTGTGGATGCTGATCCTGCCGCTGTTTGTGCTGGGGATGGCAATGTCCATCCAGTTCACCTCAATGAACACCATTACCCTTGCCGATCTCAGCGATGAGAATGCAAGCGGCGGTAACAGCATGCTGGCAGTCACTCAGCAGCTTTCAATCAGTCTGGGGGTTGCGGTCAGTGCGGCGGTATTGCGCTTTTACGAAGGGTTCGACAGCAACAACACTGTCGAACAATTTCACTCAACCTTTATCACTATGGGTGTGCTGACGGTTGTCTCTGCACTGGTCTTTATGCTGTTAAAACCGAAAGACGGTCAGAACCTCATAAAAGAACGGCACAAACCTAAACCGAGCCCCGTTCCATCAGAACAGGAGTAAGCTGCAGCCGCTGCTGTTGCAGTGCGGGCTGGGCGATACGATGGATCAATACATCAATCGCCAGCTCGCCCAGTTCATCCTTGGGCTGATGAATGGTAGTGAGCGGCGGCGTCATATACTTCGCCAGTTCGATATCGTCATATCCCACCACGGCGATGTCGTCCGGGATACGAAGTCCCGCCTGATAAAGCGCCTGATAAGCCCCCACCGCCATTGCATCATTACCGATAAAGACTGCCTGCGGACGCTCTTTCTGCGCCAGTAACGACTGCATCGCCTCGAAACCACCGCTAAATTCAAAGTCACCGGTAATTTGATATCCGTCCGGGACAGGTAGACCGGCGCGCGCCATGGCCACCAGAAAACCTTCCAGACGCAGACGGGCCGGAGTTTTATCCAGCGGGCCGGTAATGCAGGCGATACGGGTATGGCCTTTATCAATCAGATGTTGCGTCGCCATGTCCCCGCCCAGCAGCGAGTTATCCTGAATCAGGTCGCTGGTACCGTCGAACGGTGCCCAGTCCATCATCACCGTAGGAACGGAGGGGTAGCGCTGCATAATCTCGGGTGAGGGTTGATGCGTTTCGGTACACAGCAGTAATAACCCGTCGACACGCTTTTGCATCAGCGTCTCCAGGTTGCGGTTCATGCGCTGTTCGTCGCCTTCGGTATTACAGAGCACCAGGCTGTAGCCGCGCTCAAAGCAGCTGCGCTCCACACCGCGCACCAGCTCAGAGTAAAAGGGGTTGGTACTGGCGGTAATGAGCATGCCGATGGTGCGGGTCTGGTTAAGTTTCAGACTGCGCGCCAGGGCGGAAGGCGCATAATTGAGGGATTTCACTGCGGCTTCGACCTTCTCCCGGATCGCCTCGCTGACGAAGCGATCCTTATTAATGACATGGGAGACCGTCGAAGTAGAGACGCCCGCCACGCGAGCGACATCTTTCATTGTGGCCAAACGCTACCTCTGCTGACTTAAAAATTCATCGATCTCATTGCGCCATGGAACAGAAGGCTGCGCCCCTGGACGGGTCACGGCAATGGCTGCCGCCGCATGGGCAAAACGAATCGCGTTATCCAGCGGCTCACCTTCCAGCAGCGCCGTAACCAGCGCACCATTAAAGGTATCGCCAGCGGCGATGGTATCGACTGCTTTCACCTTAAAGCCAGGAACGCGACGACCTTCTCCCTCGACGCTGGCCCATACGCCACGGCTGCCAAGGGTAATGATGACCTTACTGATGCCTTTCTGATGCAAGGCTTTCGCCGCGCGCGCCGCATCGTCATCGTTTTCAACGCGAATACCCGTCAGCTTTTCGGCTTCGGTTTCGTTAGGGGTAATGATATCCACCAGCGCCAGCAGCTCGTCTGATAATACACGGGCAGGGGCGGGATTAAGTACGACAGTGGTGTGATTTTTATGGGCAATTTGCGCAGCCGCCAGCACGCTTTCTACCGGCGTCTCCAGTTGCATCAGTAGGGCATCGGCCTGTGCAATACACTCCTGCTGCGCCACCACGCGTTCAGAGGTCAGCGCCGCATTCGCACCCGCGTGAATACCGATGACATTCTCACCTTCCGCGTTGACGAAAATCAGCGCCACGCCGGTTGATTCGCCTTCTACCACGCTGACCGGCGCAATATCGATGTTGTCGCTTGCCAGCTGTTTGCGCACACGCTCACCAGTATCATCATCGCCGGTACAGGCGATAAAGGCGATGTTGGCACCGCTGCGTCCGGCGGCAACCGCCTGGTTTGCGCCCTTGCCGCCAAAGGCGACCTGATAGCGATTACCCGTTACGGTCTCGCCCGGTGTCGGGAAAGCGTCAAGGTTAAGAATGTGATCGGCATTAATACTGCCAAGGACGACGAGCTTACCTGCGGTTTTCATCATTGAAGTGTCCATCAGAGAGTGCCACCGGGATAACCCGGTGGCGTATGCCACTCTTTTCTTTATATGTTGCCCTTCAGGCAACCGTCGGCTGCCTGAATCGCATATTACTGCTTGATGACCAGTTTCAGGTCAACAGGGTATTTAGCCTGAACTTTCTCGCCCTTCAGCACTTTGTCAGCAGTCTGCACGCCAGTCGCGCCAATCTGCTCCGGCAGCTGAGCAATGGTCGCAGCCAGTTTGCCATCGTTTACCGCTTTTTCACCATCCGGCGTACCGTCAAATCCAACCACCATCACATCAGATTTACCTGCGGTCTGCAGTGCACGCAGCGCGCCCAGCGCCATTTCATCGTTCTGTGCGAATACCGCTTTAACGTCCGGGTGAGCGGTCAGCAGGTTCTGCATAACGTTCAGACCCTTAGTGCGGTCAAAGTCTGCTGGCTGGCTGGCCAGCACGTTGAATTTGTGGGCAGCCACAGCCTGCTGGAAGCCTTCGCCACGCTCACGCGCTGCGGAAGTCCCGGCGATGCCCTGCAGTTCGATAACTTTGGCACCTTCGCCTGCTTTCTTGGCGATGTAGTCACCGGCGATTTTGCCGCCCAGCACGTTATCAGAGGCAATGTGGCTAACCACTTCGCCTTTAGAGGCCTGACGGTCAAGGGTGATCACCGGGATGTTAGCCTGGTTTGCCATCTTCACGGCGTTACCTACCGCGTCGGAATCGGTTGGGTTGATCAGCAGAATTTTGGTGCCGCGAACGGTTAAGTCCTGCACGTTAGCCAGCTCTTTTGCCGGGTTGTTCTGGGAATCCAGGATCACCAGGTTGTAGCCCAGTTTGTCGGCTTCTTTCTGCGCGCCATCCTTCAGGGAGACGAAGAACGGGTTGTTGAGGGTAGAAACCACCAGCGCGATGGTATCTTTCGCCATGGCGTTTGCACTCACAGTTGCGCTCAGCGCGACAGCAGAAACCAGGGTAGCCAGTTTTTTCATGTTCATATCAAAGATGTCCTGTAGTGTCGTCAGTTACTGTTTTTTGTTGTCTACCAGTACCGCCAGCAAAATCACTACCGCTTTGACGATCATCTGGTAATAGGAAGAAACACCTAACAAATTCAAACCATTGTTCAGGAAGCCGAGGATCAGCGCACCGATCAGCGTCCCCACGATACGACCTTTACCGCCTGCCAGGCTGGTGCCGCCCAGTACGACCGCAGCGATGGCATCCAGCTCATAACCCGTACCCGCCGTTGGCTGAGCAGAGGAGAGACGTGCCACCTCGATAATGCCCGCCAGCGAAGCCAGCAGGCCGCACAGGGAGTAGACGATAACTTTGACTTTATTGACGCTGATGCCGGACAGACGCGTTGCCGCTTCGTTACCGCCCAGAGCATAGATATAACGACCCAGGCGGGTGTGATGCAACATGTACCACGCTGCAAGGAACACCAGGCCCATGATCCAGACCGGCGTCGGGATACCCAGCGGGCGACCGATACCGAACCAGCCAAACAGATCGGCGTTGTCGGTAAAGCCAGTGTTCACCGGACTACCGTTGGTATAGACCATGGTCACACCGCGCAGCAGTAACATCATCACCAGGGTGGCGATAAAGGCCTGCACGCGGCCTTTCGCCACGATCATTCCGGTGACGGCCCCAATTGCGGCTCCCAGCGCAAGCGCCGCTGCTACGGCCACCAGCGCGTTGACTTCAATCCCTACAATTGAAGCAGCAACCGCGCCGGTGAGCGCCAGCAGGGAACCGACGGACAGGTCGATACCCGACGTCAAAATCACCAGCGTCATCCCCACCGCCATAATGGCGTTTACGGACGTTTGCTGAAGAATGTTGAACAGGTTATTAACGGTAAAAAAGTTCGGACTCATGGTGGAGACAATCGCGATCAGCACCAGCAGGGCAATCAGCGATTTTTGTTCCAACAGCCATGCCTTAGTGAAATAACGGCGTCCAGAAACAGCCTGGGTAGTCATCTTCTTACTCCTGATCCACGCGATTAAGCTTGCCCACAGCGGCAGCCATCAGAATTTCCTGGGTGGCCTGCTCGCGACTGAATTCACCGCCGAGATGCCCTTCATGCATGACGATAATGCGATCGCTCATGCCTAATACCTCTGGCATCTCGGAAGAGACCAGAATGATGCTCAGCCCGTCAGCCTTAAACTGGTTGATGAGCTGATAAATTTCTTTCTTCGCCCCGACATCCACGCCACGGGTTGGCTCATCGAGGATCAGCACTTTCGGACGGGTCATCAGACCGCGGGCAATCGCCACTTTCTGCTGGTTGCCGCCGGACAGCAGACCGATAGCCTGTTCCATCGACGGCGTTTTGACGTTAAAGAGGCGGATAAAATCGCTAACGGCCTGCTGCTCGTCTTTATGTTTCAGGCCCCCGCCGCTGCGGCTGAAGTAGCGCAGCGCGGTCAAGGACATGTTCTCTTTCACCGACATGCCCAGTACCAGGCCATCGCGCTTACGGTCTTCGGAGATGTAGACGATACCGTTCGCCAGGCCATCCTGCGGCGTACGGGTAACAACCTCATGGCCATCAAGCGTAACGTATCCGCTGGTGCGAGGGCTGGCACCATACAGCACCTTCATCAGCTCGGTACGCCCGGCGCCCATCAGCCCGGCCACGCCGAGGATTTCGCCCTGGCGCAGCGTAAAGGAGACATTATTTACGCCCGGGCCGCACAGGTTATCGACCTTGAGACGAATATCACCCGGCTGCTTATCAATGCGTGGGTACTGATCTTCCAGCTTACGTCCCACCATCATCTCAATCAGCGAGTCTTCGGTCAGCGTCACCACTTCACGCTCGGCAATAAACTGCCCGTCGCGGAATACCGTCACGTCGTCGCAGATCTCGAAGATCTCTTTCATACGGTGGGAGATATAGACAATGCCGCGCCCCTGGGCTTTCAGCTCGCGGATCACGCGGAACAGGGAGTCGGTTTCGGTATCAGTGAGGGCGTCAGTCGGCTCATCCATCACGATAACCCGGGATTCAAAGCTCAGAACTTTCGCGATCTCCACCATCTGCTGATCGCCAATGGAAAGTTCGCCCACCAGCCGATCGCTTTTGAAGCGCAGGTTCAGCTTCGCCAGCAGTTTGTCGGCTTCGGCATACATCTGTTTCCAGTCGATTTTGCCAAAGCGGTTAACGAACTCACGGCCAAGGAAGATGTTCTCCGCAATGGAGAGCTGCGGGATCAGGTTTAACTCCTGGTGGATGATGCCGATTCCGGCTTCCTGAGAGGATTTCGGGCCGTTGAAGGTGGTCTCTTTCCCCAGCCATAACAGTGAACCGGCGTCGCGTTGATAGATGCCGGTCAGCACTTTCATCATCGTGGATTTGCCTGCGCCGTTTTCACCGACCAGCGCCATCACGCGGCCAGCATAAACGTTGAGTGCGGCACCGGAGAGGGCTTTGACGCCCGGGAACGATTTATCGATCCCTTTCAGTTGCAGTAGTGCGTCCATGGTGGCCTCAGAAAGTGACGCCAGCACAGAGAATGATATTCGCATACGGGGAACACTCCCCGCTGCGGATAACCGCCTGGCTTTCAGCGGTATTTTTCTTGAACTGTTCGTGCGTTATATAACTAATTTTTATGGTGTTTCCCTGGTGTTGTTGCAGTTGCTTGATATGGCCAAGCAACGTTTCGTGGAGCTGCGGATTATGTTGTTTGATTTCCGTTGCGAGAATGGCTTCCTCAACCTGCATCTCGGTTGTCACTACATCCAGCACCTGCATAAACGAGGGCACGCCCTGCGTTAAAGCCAGATCAATACGCGTTGTGCTATGAGGGATGGGTAAACCTGCATCACACACGACCAGCGTATCGGTATGCCCGAGACGGGAGATAACCGATGAGACTTCAGAGTTGAGTACCGTGCCTTTCTTCATATTCTTGCTCCACTAGCGAAACGTTTCGCTGAAGCCAGTTTAATCTTACCGATGCGCAGAAAACCATCATGGCGTTGCAGATTTGTGATCGCCGTCGAAACGTTTCGCTAAGTGAAATGCGGGGGAGTTAAATGCAAAACGGTAACCCTCTGGTTACCGTTTTTTATGTTTGCACCCACACTCTGTTTTAGAGGGTTAAGGTAAGGGCATCAGGCCGTACCAGGACTTAAATCTCGACTTGGGTGCCTAACTCAATCACCCGGTTAGGCGGGATCTCGAACTGGTCGGGCGCACGCAGGGCATTACGCTGGAGGATAAGGTAGAGTTTGCCGCGCAGACGCAGATACCACGGACGTTTGCCAATGATCAGCGACTCGTGCGACATAAAGAACGAGGTCTCCATCATTCGGCAGCTTAAGCCTTCCAGACCGCAACGGTGGAACACCTCTTCTACGTTCGGCGTTTCACGCCAGCCGTAGCTTGCCACCACCCGCCAGAAGGTGGGCGACAGTTGCTCTATCTGCACGCGGCGGACGTTGTGGACATAAGGTGCATCTTCGGTACGCAGCGTCAGCAGGATCACCCGCTCATGCAGCACTTTGTTGTGCTTGAGGTTGTGCATCAGGGCAAACGGAATGACGTTCAGCGCACGCGACATATACACGGCGGTGCCCGGTACGCGAACCGGCGGAGATTTCTCCAGCGAGACGATCATCGCATCCAGAGAATTACCGTGTTCGTGCATCCGGCGCAGCAGGCGGAAACGCTCGCTCTTCCAGGTCGTCATGATAATGAACATGACTAAGCCGAGCGTCAGCGGTAGCCAGCCGCCGGAGATAATTTTGTCGAGGTTAGCCGAGAACAGAGGAATATCGATACACAGGAAGCCCACCAGAATCATCGCCACCAGGAATTTATTCCAGTGCCAGTTCCGGTACGCCACCGTGGTGGAGAGGATTGAGGTCAGGACCATCGTCCCCGTAACGGCAATACCGTAGGCTGCCGCCAGGTTGCTGGAGTGCTCGAAGCTGACGATAACAATCACCACCGCGAAATAGAGCAGCCAGTTAATGAACGGGATGTAAATCTGGCCGGACTCCATCTCTGAGGTATGAATGATGCGCATCGGCGACAGATAGCCAAGACGCACTGCCTGGCGCGTCAGGGAGAAGACGCCGGAAATCACCGCCTGAGAAGCAATCACGGTTGCCAGCGTCGCGAGGATCAGCATCGGCACCAGCGCCCACTCCGGCGCCAGCAGGAAGAACGGGTTCTTTATCGCTTCCGGGTGTTTGAGCAGCAGCGCCCCCTGGCCAAAGTAGTTCAGCACCAGCGACGGTAGCACCACAATAAACCATGCTACACGAATAGGCAGTTTACCGAAGTGCCCCATATCGGCATACAGCGCCTCCACCCCGGTGATAGACAGCACCACAGCACCCAGCGCGATAAACGACACGGTTTTGTATTCGAGGAAGAAGTGTACTGCCCACATCGGATTCAGGGCATGCAGCACGTCCGGGTTAGCAATAATGCTGCGTAATCCCAGCACCGCCAGGATCAGGAACCAGGCCAGCATAATCGGCGCGAAGAGTTTCCCCACCAGCCCGGTACCGTGTTTCTGGATCACAAACAGCAAGGTCAGCACAATTATGGCCAGCGGAACGACCCACTCTTCAAGCTGCGGCGCAACAATCTCCAGCCCTTCGATTGCCGACAGCACCGAGATAGCCGGCGTGATAACCACTTCGCCATAGAAGAAGCTGCCCCCAATCAGGCCGATAATCACCAGGAAGGAGGTCATTTTGGGCGAGGTGTTGCGCCCGGCCAACGACATTAAGGTCAGGATCCCACCTTCACCGGCGTTATCTGCGCGCATAACGAAGGAGAGATATTTAACGGAGACAACTAAGATCAGGAGCCAAAAGATGAGAGACAAAAAACCAAACACAGCGTCGCGTTCGACGCCAAAACCAAACTGACCGGACAAACATTCACGAAGCGTATAAAGCGGGCTGGTGCCGATATCACCGTAGACAACCCCAATCGCCGCGAGTGTGATTGCGGGTAATGATTGCTTATTATCAGTGCTCATAGACTAGTCTTTTCGTTTATATAACAAATGTGTGCTTAGTCCCTTGGCCCACAAAAAGCGCACAGTATGCACGATTAATCGTAGAATCGTACCCCTAAATGTACCCGCATTAACATAGCGCAAAGAAAATAGCACCGTAGTTCAGGCTATTACCAGCCCAGAACGAAACGTCTATACTCGCTTCAATTAGCCGGGTTTACGGCGAAGGATGCAAAACAATTATGGCTCACACTCATTTATTAGCAGAAAGAATTTCCCGTCTCAGCGGCGCGCTGGAAAAAGGGCTATTTGAACGTAGCCATGCCATCCGCCTTTGTTTACTGGCAGCACTGAGCGGCGAAAGTGTCTTTCTGCTGGGGCCGCCCGGTATCGCAAAAAGCCTGATTGCCCGCAGGCTGAAATTCGCGTTTCAGCATGCCAGAGCTTTTGAGTATCTGATGACCCGCTTTTCCACCCCGGAAGAGGTGTTCGGTCCGCTCTCTATCCAGGCCTTAAAAGATGAAGGACGGTATGAGCGTTTGACGGCAGGTTATCTGCCGGAAGCGGAGATCGTTTTTCTCGATGAAATCTGGAAAGCCGGCCCGGCGATCCTGAACACCCTGCTCACAGCCATCAACGAACGCCGGTTCCGCAACGGCGCGTTTGAGGAGAAAATCCCGATGCGCCTGCTGGTGGCGGCCTCCAACGAACTGCCGGAAGCCGACAGCAGTCTCGAAGCCTTATATGACCGCATGCTGATCCGCCTGTGGCTCGACAAAGTGCAGGACAAAGCGAACTTCCGCTCGCTGCTGATTAGCCAGCAGGATGAAAACGATAACCCGGTGCCCGCCACACTGCAGGTGACGGACGAGGAGTACCAGCAGTGGCAGCAGGACATCGGCAAAATCAAACTGCCAGATGCGGTATTTGACCTTGTCTATATGCTGCGCCAACAGCTTGATGCCCTGCCGGGCGCGCCTTACGTCTCCGATCGTCGCTGGAAGAAAGCCATTCGCCTGCTGCAGGCCAGCGCCCTGTTTAGCGGTCGCGATGCGGTTGCGCCTATTGATTTGATCCTGCTGAAGGATTGCCTGTGGCATGACGCCAACGGTATGCATCTGATGCAGCAGCAGCTGGAAATATTGATGACCGGGCACGCCTGGGGACAGCAGGAGATGCTGAACCAGCTCGGGGCCATCACCCAGCGCCGCCTTCAGCTTCAGCAGCAGCAAAGCGATAAAACTGCCCTGCGCGTTAATCGTCAGAGCGGTATGTTCGCCCGTCGCCCGCATTACGAATTACCGGCCGAACTGAGCGATACCACGCTGACGCTGCTCCTCCAGCAGCCCCTCAAGCTCCATGATATGCAAGTCATTCACATCACGGTTGAGCGTGAAGCCCTGTCGCTGTGGTTGAGTAAAGGTGGCGAGATCCGCGGCAAACTCAACGGCATTGGCTTTGCCCAGCAGCTTAATATGGAAGTGGACGGCAGTCTGCATCTGGTGATCCGCGACATCAGCCTGCAGGGATCGCGCCTTGCGCTGCCCGGCACCGCCTCTGATAGCGTCCCGGAAGAGATCAAACAGCAGCTGGAAGCGCTGGATAATCAGTGGCACCTTCAGCACACCCGCTTTAGCGAGCAGCAAAAATGCCTGTTTATCCACAGCGACTGGCTGGGGAGAATTGAGTCCAGCCTGCAGGACGTAAGCGCGCAGATCAAACAGGCGCGTCAATGCTGACGCTGGACACACTCAACGTTATGCTTGCCGTCGGTGAGGAGGGCATGATCGAAGAGCTCATCCTTACCCTGCTGGCTTCGCCGCAACTGGCGATCTTTTTTGAAAAGTTCCCGCGGCTTAAAACCGCCATTACAGACGATCTCCCGCGCTGGCAGGACAATTTACGCAAAAGACTGAAAGAGACCCGCGTACCGCCAGAACTCACCGAAGAGGTGATGTGTTATCAGCAGAGCCAGCTGCTCTCCACGCCTCAGTTGATCGTCCAGCTCCCGCAAATTTTAACCCTGCTGGACAGGCTTCACTCCCCCTACGCCAGCCAGGCGCGACAACTGGTCGTGGATAACGCCACCTTTACGCCCGCCCTGCATACCCTGTTTTTACAGCGCTGGCGGTTGAGCCTGGTGGTGCAGGCTACCTCCCTCAATCAGCAGTTGATGGAAGAAGAGCGCGAACAGCTGCTCAGCGAAGTGCAGGAGCGCATGACCTTAGCCGGTGCGCTGGAACCCGTGCTGGTGGAGAATGAAAACGCGGCCGGACGGCTGTGGGATATGAGCGCCGGTCAGTTAAAGCGTGGGGATTATCAGTTAATTGTCCGCTATGGCGACTTCCTCGCCCAGCAGCCGGAGCTGATGCAGCTCGCGGAACAGCTGGGACGTTCGCGGGAGGCAAAGTCGGTGCCAAAAAAGGATGCCCCGCTGGAAACCTTCCGCACTCTGGTACGCGAACCGGCGACAGTGCCGGAGCAAGTGGACGGACTGCAGCAGAGCGACGATATTCTGCGCCTGCTGCCACCCGAACTGGCCACCCTGGGCATTACGGAACTGGAATATGAATTTTACCGTCGGCTGGTGGAGAAGCAGCTCCTGACCTACCGGCTGCATGGCGATGCCTGGCGAGAGAAGGTCAGCCAACGCCCGGCCGTACATCAGGATTTCGACGAACAGCCGCGTGGGCCGTTTATTGTCTGCGTGGATACCTCCGGTTCGATGGGCGGTTTTAATGAACAGTGCGCCAAAGCCTTTTGCCTGGCGCTGATGCGGGTGGCGCTGGCTGACAGACGGCGCTGTTTCATTATGCTGTTTTCCAGCGAGGTGGTGGGCTACGAGCTGTCGGGCCAGCACGGCCTCGAACAGGCGATCCGCTTCTTAAGCCAGCGCTTTCGCGGCGGAACCGATCTCGCCAGCTGTTTTCGTGCCATCATCGAGCGGATGCAGGGCGGAGAGTGGTATGACGCCGATGCGGTAGTGATCTCGGATTTTATTGCCCAGCGGCTGCCGGATGAGGTGGTGAGTAAAGTGAAGGTGTTGCAGCGGGAACATCAACATCGTTTCCATGCGGTGGCAATGTCCACACATGGAAAACCCGGCATCATGCGCATCTTCGATCATATCTGGCGCTTTGATACCGGGTTGCGTAGCCGCCTGTTGCGGCGCTGGAAACGTTAATTACAGCAGCGCATCCACGCTGTCACGAACCTGTTGCGGCCATACGCCACACTGGACCTGTCCGATATGGGACAGCTGCAGCAGTAACATGGTCAGGCGAGACTGGCCGATGCCGCCGCCGATAGTCTGCGGCATCTCGCCACGCAGCAGCGCCTGGTGCCACTCCAGCTTCAGACGATCTTCATCACCGGTGATAGCCAGCTGACGCTGCAGCGCTTCGGCGTCGACGCGGATCCCCATGGAAGACAGCTCGAACGCATCTTCCAGCACCGGGTTCCACACCAGAATATCCCCGTTCAGACCCGCCAGGCCGCTTTCGTCTTCGCTGCTCCAGTCATCATAATCCGGCGCACGGACGTCATGGCGCTGACCATGAGACAGCTTGCCGCCGATGCCAATCAGGAATACGGCGCCCAGCTCTTTAGCGATCGCACGCTCACGGCCTTTGGCATCCAGATCCGGGAAACGGGTCAGGAGATCCTGGCTATGAACAAACTGGATCGTCTCTGGCAGGAACGGCGTCAGACCAAACTCTTTACTGACTGCCGCTTCGGTTTCTTTAATCCCGGCATAAATTGCTTCTACCGTCGCTTTCAGCGTACGGGTATGACGCTCGCCATCACCCATTACGCGTTCCCAGTCCCACTGGTCAACGTAAACAGAGTGAATAGCAGTAAGACGGTCTTCATCGGGGCGAAGAGCTTTCATGTGCGTGTAAAGCCCTTCGCCCGCGCTGAAGTCGTGTTGTCCCAGGGTTTGACGCTTCCACTTCGCGAGGGAATGAACCACTTCGAACTGGGCATCTGGCAGTGTTTTCACTTTCACCTGTACCGCTTTTTCGCAACCAGACAGGTTGTCCTGCGTCCCGTCGCCCACGCGGCTTAAGATCGGAGCCTGGACTTCAATAAGACCAAGCTTCTCTTCCAGCTGGCGGGAAAAATGGGATTTAACGAAACTGATCTGGCGTTGTTGTGCGATGTAAGCGGTTTTCATTATTTATACTCCTGCGTCCTGTTGGTATTGATTAAGCAACAAAAAAGAACCGCTTTCAATAATCCAACAATAAAACTCTAACTTCACTTTTGATTCGATAAAATTACCCGCTAAAATAGAGTGATTCATTAATCTTCATAAGAAAAAGCTATGGAAAATTATCAGATCGACAATCTGGACCGCGGCATCCTTGAGGCCCTGATGGCTAATGCCCGTACTGCCTATGCCGAACTGGCCAAACAGTTTGGCGTCAGCCCGGGCACTATTCATGTGCGCGTAGAGAAGATGAAGCAGGCGGGGATCATCACCGGGGCGCATATCGACGTCAACCCGAAACAGCTGGGTTACGACGTCTGCTGCTTTATCGGCATCATTCTGAAGAGCGCCAAAGACTATCCCTCGGCGCTGGCAAAACTGAATGCGCTGGATGAAGTGACCGAGGCCTACTACACCACCGGCCACTACAGCATCTTTATTAAGGTGATGTGCCGATCCATCGACGCCTTGCAGCAGGTACTTATCAACAAGATCCAAACAATTGATGAAATTCAGTCCACCGAGACGCTGATCTCCCTGCAGAACCCGATCATGCGTACCATCCGCCCCTGATCGGGCAAATTCATTCCCACATTTTCCACAGGTAGATCCCAGCTCGCTCACAGCGTACAATGATCCCTCTTTATATGAGCGAGCGATCTATGGCAGATATTACTCTTATCAGTGGCAGCACCCTTGGCGGGGCTGAATATGTAGCGGAACACCTGGCTGAAAAGCTGGAAGACGCGGGTTTTTCCACTGAAACGCTGCACGGGCCGTTATTAGAAGATCTGCCGATCGACGGGATCTGGCTGTTGATCACCTCCACCCACGGTGCGGGCGATCTCCCGGACAACCTTCTTCCTTTATATGAAGAGCTAAAAGAACAGCAGCCCAACCTGGCGAACGTCCGGTTTGGGGCGATTGGCATCGGCAGTCGGGAATATGACACCTTTTGCGGTGCCGTAGAGAAAGTCGAGACCGAACTGAAGTCCTGTGGGGCACAACAGATCGGCGAAACGCTGAAGATCAACATCCTTGATCACGATATTCCGGAAGATCCAGCGGAGCTTTGGCTGGCTGAATGGAAAAATTTACTCAAAAACGATTAAAGATCGTGCGATCAGATGTGGATAACTCTGGTTAAAAGCTTGGATCAACCGGTAGTTATCCCAAGAATAACCTTTGATGACTTTTTGTGCTGTGTATAACATCGCGATCTGATCCCAGCTTATACGTCACAGGATCACCGATCATTCACAGCAAACGATCCTTTCTAAACGCATGATCTTCTTCGGGAGATCCGGCTTATCCACAGAAACCCGCGATCCTAATAAGAGATCACAATAGAACAGATCTCTAAATAAAAAGATCTTCTTTTTAATAGCCAGGATCCCAGTGCTTTCTCGAACGACTAAAGTTGAGTAGAATCCACGGCCCGGGCTTCAATCCATTTTCTTACCGCTTTACGCGAGGCAGACCACCATGTTTTATCAGGATCCTTTTGACGTCATCATCATTGGCGGGGGTCATGCAGGCACCGAGGCCGCAATGGCCGCGGCGCGAATGGGTCAACAGACCCTGCTTTTGACACACAATATCGACACGCTAGGACAGATGTCCTGTAATCCGGCGATTGGCGGCATTGGGAAAGGACACCTGGTAAAAGAAGTGGATGCGCTTGGCGGCCTGATGGCAACCGCGATCGATCATGCCGGCATCCAGTTTAGGATACTAAACGCGAGCAAAGGCCCTGCCGTTCGTGCCACCCGTGCACAGGCAGACCGTGTGCTCTACCGTCAGGCGGTGCGTACTGCCCTGGAGAATCAGCCGAACCTGATGATCTTCCAGCAGGCGGTTGAGGATCTGATCGTCGAGAACGATCGTGTCGTTGGGGCTGTGACCCAGATGGGTCTGAAGTTCCGCGCTAAAGCCGTCGTGCTGACCGTCGGGACCTTCCTCGATGGCAAAATTCATATCGGACTGGATAACTACAGCGGTGGCCGTGCTGGCGATCCGCCGTCCATTCCGCTGTCGCGCCGTCTGCGCGAGCTGCCGCTGCGCGTCAGCCGCCTGAAAACCGGCACGCCACCACGTATCGACGCCCGCACCATTGATTTCAGCGTGCTGGCACAACAGCATGGCGACAATCCGATGCCAGTCTTCTCGTTCATGGGCAACGTGGCTCAACATCCGCGTCAGGTGCCGTGCTATGTCACGCACACCAACGAGAAAACCCATGATGTGATCCGCAGTAACCTCGATCGCAGCCCGATGTATGCCGGGGTGATCGAAGGGATCGGCCCACGCTATTGCCCGTCGATCGAAGACAAGGTGATGCGCTTTGCCGATCGTAACCAGCACCAGATCTTCCTTGAGCCGGAAGGGCTGACCTCCAACGAGATCTACCCAAACGGTATTTCCACCAGCCTGCCTTTCGACGTACAGATGCAGATCGTCCGTTCGATGCAGGGGATGGAAAATGCGAAGATCGTCCGTCCTGGCTATGCCATTGAGTACGACTTCTTCGATCCGCGTGACCTGAAGCCGACCCTGGAAAGCAAATTTATCCACGGGCTGTTCTTCGCAGGCCAGATCAACGGCACCACCGGTTACGAAGAAGCTGCTGCGCAAGGACTGCTGGCCGGTCTTAACGCTGCCCGCTTCTCTGCCGAGAAAGAGGGCTGGGCGCCGGGTCGTTCTCAGGCTTACCTTGGCGTGCTGGTGGACGACCTCTGCACCCTGGGCACCAAAGAGCCGTACCGTATGTTTACCTCTCGTGCGGAATATCGTCTGATGCTGCGTGAAGACAACGCCGATCTGCGCCTGACCGAAATTGGTCGTGAGCTGGGGCTGGTGGATGATGCGCGCTGGGCGCGTTTCAACGAGAAGCTGGAAAACATCGAGCGTGAACGTCAGCGCCTGAAGTCCACCTGGGTTAACCCAACCACCGAATCTGTAGACGAAGTGAATGCTCACCTGTCTGCACCGCTGTCCCGTGAAGCCAGCGGCGAAGATCTGCTCCGTCGCCCGGAGATGACCTACGACCAGCTGATCCAGATGACACCGTTCGCGCCGGGTCTGGACGACGTACAGGCTGCCGAGCAGGTCGAAATCCAGGTGAAATACGAAGGCTATATTGCCCGTCAGCAGGATGAGATCGAGAAACAGCAGCGCAACGAAAATACGCTGCTGCCGGAAATGCTGGACTATCGTCAGGTGTCGGGTCTTTCCAACGAAGTGATCGCGAAGCTGAACGATCACAAACCTGTGTCGATCGGCCAGGCTTCACGTATTTCTGGCGTCACGCCTGCGGCCATCTCCATTCTGCTGGTCTGGCTGAAAAAACAGGGTATGTTGCGCCGCAGTGCGTAATCCCCGCCAAACATTTCGTCGGCCCGGTAAGCGGTAGCGCTACCGGGCAATTCTTTTTAAACAGGTATTCACCGTGCTCAACAAACTTACTCGTCTGCTGGATCAAGCCGGTATTTCGCTCACCGATCACCAGAAAAATCAGCTGGTGGGGTATGTCGATATGCTGCACAAATGGAACAAGGCCTATAACCTCACCTCGGTTCGCGACCCGAATGAGATGCTGGTGCGTCATATTCTCGACAGCATCGTGGTAGCTCCTCACCTCCAGGGTGAGCGGTTTATCGATGTCGGCACCGGCCCTGGCCTGCCAGGTATCCCGCTCTCAATCGTGCGTCCTGAGTGCCAGTTCACGCTGCTGGACAGCCTGGGTAAGCGTGTGCGCTTCCTGCGCCAGGTTCAGCATGAACTGAAGCTGGAAAATATCCATCCGGTGCAGAGTAGGGTAGAGGAGTTTCCTGCCGAGCCGCCGTTCGACGGCGTGATCAGCCGGGCGTTTGCTTCACTCAATGACATGATCAGCTGGTGCAAGCATCTGCCTGCGCAGAACGGACGATTCTATGCCCTGAAAGGGATACTGCCGGAAGACGAAATCGCGCAATTGCCGGAAGGGTTCACCGTGGAGTCTGCCATCAAATTGCGTGTTCCACAGCTGGAAGGTGAGCGCCACCTGGTGATCGTTAAGCCAAACAATTTTTAAAATAATAATAAAAAATGTGGAATTTGTGCTGTTCATAGTATGTTAAAAAGCGGGCGGTCGATTAAGAAATAGCCAGTCTTAATTTAACCGCTTTTTTACTATGGATTTTCTTTGGGTTAACGTGAGGGTGTAGTTAACCCACAATATAATAAACTTTGAAAATATCAGCTTGCTAAAAGTAGGATCGGGTAACCAGATTGCAATGTTAAATATTTATTATAAATGTCAATAAAAGGTTTCCGATGTATACAGGGCTGTTTTGAAAATAGTTACCGAAATTACTCTGTAATATCAAAAAGATGAAATATAACGATTTACTGAATTAATTTATTCAACCTTATCGTAAATGTGTATTTTGTGATCTCGTGCACGCTTTATCGCCAACGTTTCCGCGTGGTTTGCAGTTTTGACGAGTCATTCACAGTTTGACGAAAAGTTAAGAAATAGCGCCGGGGAAAAATATTTAAACATTTATTCACCTTTTCGCTACTTATTGTTTGAAATCACGAGGCCGCACCGTATAATTTGACCGCTTTTTGCTGCTTGACTCTGAGCCTTAAAGGAAGTTTTATACGACACGCGACATACCTCGAAGTGAGCAGGAGTAAAAACGTGATGTCTGTGTCGCTCTTGAGTCGAAACGTTGCTCGTAAGCTTCTGTTCATTCAGTTTCTGGCGGTGATAGCAAGCGGATTGCTGTTCTGCCTCAAAGACCCCTTCTGGGGCATCTCTGCGGTAAGCGGAGGTTTGGCAGTCGTTGTGCCGAATATGTTGTTTATGATTTTTGCCTGGCGTCATCAGGCGCATACACCTGCCAAAGGCCGCATGGCCTGGTCCTTCGCTCTGGGCGAAGTGTGTAAGGTGTTGCTGACCTTTGTCCTTCTGGTGATGGCGCTGGCTGTTTTTAAAGTGGTATTTCTGCCGCTGATAGTGACGTGGGTTTTGGTGCTGGTGGTACAAGTTCTGGCGCCAGCTGTAATCAATAACAAAGGGTAAAAGGCATCATGGCTTCAGAAAATATGACGCCGCAGGATTACATAGGTCACCATCTGAACAACCTTCAGTTGGACCTGCGTACATTCTCGCTGGTGGATCCGCATAACCCCCCAGCCACCTTCTGGACGATCAATATCGACTCCATGTTCTTCTCGGTGGCACTGGGTCTGTTGTTCCTGGCCATTTTCCGCGGCGTTGCCAAACGTGCAACCAGCGGCGTTCCAGGAAAATTCCAGACCTTCATCGAAATGATCATTGGCTTCGTCCATGGCAGCGTCAAAGACATGTACCACGGCAAGAGCAAGGTGATTGCACCGCTGGCGCTGACCGTCTTTGTATGGGTCTTCCTGATGAACCTGATGGACCTGCTGCCGATCGACCTGCTGCCGTTTATCGGCGAGCATATCTTCGGTCTGCCTGCCCTGCGTGTGGTGCCGTCTGCTGACGTGAACATCACCCTGTCTATGGCACTGGGCGTATTCATCCTGATTCTTTTCTACAGCATCAAAATGAAAGGTGTAGGCGGCTTCGTGAAAGAGCTTACTTTGCAGCCGTTCAACCACTGGGCGTTTATTCCGATCAACCTGATCCTGGAAGGCGTTAGCCTGCTGTCCAAACCGATTTCTCTCGGTCTGCGACTGTTCGGCAACATGTATGCGGGTGAGCTGATTTTCATTCTGATCGCGGGTCTTCTGCCGTGGTGGTCACAGTGGGTTCTGAATGTGCCATGGGCCATTTTCCACATCCTGATCATTACGCTGCAAGCCTTTATCTTCATGGTTCTGACGATTGTCTATCTGTCGATGGCGTCTGAAGAGCACTGATTCTTTACCAACACTACTACGTTTTAACTGAAACAAACTGGAGACTGTCATGGAAAACCTGAATATGGATCTGCTGTACATGGCTGCCGCTGTGATGATGGGTCTGGCGGCGATCGGTGCTGCGATCGGTATCGGCATCCTCGGGGGCAAATTCCTGGAAGGCGCAGCGCGTCAACCGGATCTGATTCCTCTGCTGCGTACTCAGTTCTTTATCGTTATGGGTCTGGTGGATGCTATCCCGATGATCGCTGTAGGTCTGGGTCTGTACGTGATGTTTGCTGTCGCGTAGTAAGTAGATTTAAACCCTAAGCCACAGTTGTAAATTTAAAGAGGTATTGTGCTGTGAACATGAACGCAACAATCCTCGGCCAGGCCATCGCGTTTGTTATCTTTGTCTGGTTCTGCATGAAGTACGTATGGCCGCCTTTAATGGCAGCCATCGAAAAACGTCAGAAAGAAATTTCTGACGGACTGGCTTCTGCAGAACGCGCTAAGAAAGATTTGGACCTTGCACAGGCCAACGCGACCGACCAGCTGAAAAAAGCGAAAGCGGAAGCTCAGGTAATCATCGAACAGGCGAACAAACGTCGTTCTCAGATCCTGGACGAAGCGAAAGCTGAAGCAGAACAGGAACGTACTAAAATCGTGACGCAAGCGCAGGCAGAAATTGATGCCGAGCGTAAACGTGCTCGCGAAGAGCTGCGTAAGCAGGTCGCGATTCTGGCTGTTGCTGGCGCCGAGAAGATCATCGAACGTTCCGTGGATGAAGCTGCTAACAGCGACATCGTGGACAAACTTGTCGCTGAACTGTAAGGAGGGAGGGGCTGATGTCTGAATTTGTTACGGTAGCTCGCCCCTACGCCAAAGCAGCTTTTGACTTTGCTATCGAACACCAAAATGTCGATCGCTGGCAGAACATGCTGGCGTTTGCCGCTGAGGTAACGAAAAACGAACATATGGCTGAGATGCTTTCGGGTGCACTGGCACCGGAAACCCTCGCCAGTTCGTTCATCGCCATTTGCGGTGAGCAGCTGGACACCAACGGTCAGAACCTGATTCGGGTTATGGCAGAAAATGGTCGTCTGAAAGCGCTCCCGGATGTTCTTGAGCAGTTCGAGCACTTGCGTGCCCTCAGTGAAGCCACCGTTGAAGTTCACGTAACTTCTGCGACTGAGCTGAGTAACGAACAGCTTGCGAAAATCACCGCCGCGATGGAAAAACGTCTGTCACGCAAAGTGAAGCTGAATTGCAATATCGATAAGTCTGTAATGGCGGGCGTAATCATCCGTGCGGGTGATATGGTCATTGATGGCAGCGTACGCGGCCGTCTTGAGCGCCTTGCAGACGTCTTGCAGTCTTAAGGGGACTGGAGCATGCAACTGAATTCCACCGAAATCAGCGAACTGATCAAGCAGCGCATTGCTCAGTTCAGTGTTGTGAGTGAAGCTCACAACGAAGGTACTATTGTTTCTGTAAGCGACGGTGTTATCCGCATCCACGGCCTGGCCGATTGTATGCAGGGTGAAATGATCTCCCTGCCGGGTAACCGTTACGCTATCGCACTGAACCTGGAGCGCGACTCCGTAGGTGCAGTTGTGATGGGTCCTTACGCTGACCTCGCCGAAGGCATGAAGGTTAAGTGTACTGGCCGTATTCTTGAAGTTCCAGTTGGCCGCGGCCTGCTGGGTCGCGTGGTGAACACCCTGGGTGCGCCAATCGACGGTAAAGGTCCGGTTGATAACGATGGCTTCTCGCCAATCGAAGTTATCGCACCGGGCGTAATCGACCGTCAGTCCGTCGACCAGCCTGTGCAGACCGGTTATAAATCTGTTGATGCCATGATCCCAATCGGCCGTGGCCAGCGTGAGCTGATTATCGGTGACCGTCAGACCGGTAAAACCGCGATGGCAATCGATGCGATCATTAACCAGCGTGATTCCGGCATCAAATGTGTGTACGTGGCTATCGGCCAGAAAGCGTCCACCATTTCTAACGTGGTTCGTAAACTGGAAGAGCACGGCGCGCTGGCTAACACCATCGTTGTTGTGGCAACCGCTTCTGAATCTGCTGCACTGCAATACCTGGCACCGTATGCCGGTTGCGCAATGGGCGAATACTTCCGTGACCGCGGTGAAGATGCACTGATCGTTTATGATGACCTGTCTAAACAGGCCGTTGCATACCGTCAGGTTTCCCTGCTGCTCCGTCGTCCACCAGGACGTGAAGCATTCCCGGGCGACGTATTCTATCTGCACTCCCGTCTGCTGGAGCGTGCATCCCGCGTTAACGCGGAATACGTTGAGAACTTCACTAAAGGTGAAGTGAAAGGCCAGACCGGTTCTCTGACCGCACTGCCAATCATTGAAACCCAGGCGGGTGACGTTTCTGCGTTCGTTCCGACCAACGTAATCTCTATTACCGATGGTCAGATCTTCCTGGAAACCAACCTGTTTAACTCCGGTATTCGTCCGGCAGTTAACCCGGGTATCTCTGTATCCCGTGTTGGTGGCGCAGCGCAGACCAAGATCATCAAGAAACTGTCCGGTGGTATCCGTACCGCGCTGGCACAGTATCGTGAACTGGCAGCGTTCTCCCAGTTTGCATCCGACCTTGACGATGCAACCCGTAAACAGCTGGACCACGGTCAGAAAGTGACTGAACTGCTGAAACAGAAACAGTATGCCCCTATGTCAGTAGCACAGCAGGGTCTGGTACTGTTCGCAGCAGAACGTGGTTATCTGGGAGATGTAGAACTGGCGAAAATCGGTAGCTTCGAAGCCGCTCTGCTGGCTTACGCTGACCGTGACCACGCTCCGTTAATGCAAGAGATCAACCAGTCCGGTGGCTATAACGATGAAATCGAAGGCAAGCTGAAGAGCCTGCTCGATTCCTTCAAAGCAACCCAGTCCTGGTAACGTCTGGCGGTCTGTCTTAGGGCAGACCGCAAGGCATTGAGGAGAAGCTCATGGCCGGCGCAAAAGAGATACGTAGTAAGATCGCAAGCGTCCAGAACACGCAAAAGATCACTAAAGCGATGGAGATGGTCGCCGCTTCCAAAATGCGTAAATCGCAGGAGCGTATGGCGGCCAGCCGTCCTTATGCAGATACCATGCGCAAAGTGATTGGTCACCTTGCGAGCGGTAATCTGGAATATAAGCACCCTTACCTGGAAGAACGCGACGTTAAGCGCGTGGGCTACCTGGTGGTGTCTACCGACCGTGGTTTGTGCGGTGGCTTGAACATTAACCTGTTCAAAAAGCTGCTGGCGGATATGAAAGCATGGTCCGATAAAGGCGTTCAGAGCGATATCGCGATGATCGGCTCTAAGGGCGTCTCTTTCTTCAATTCCGTAGGTGGCAATATTGTCGCCCAGGTGACCGGTATGGGTGATAACCCGTCCCTGTCCGAGCTGATCGGCCCGGTAAAAGTGATGTTGCAGGCCTATGATGAAGGCCGTCTGGACAGGCTGTACGTTGTCAGCAACAAATTTATTAACACCATGTCTCAGGCTCCAACCATCACTCAGCTGCTGCCATTACCGGCATCAGACGAGCCAGAGTTGAAGCATAAAGCCTGGGATTACCTGTATGAACCGGATCCAAAACCGCTGCTGGATACCCTGCTGCGTCGTTATGTTGAATCCCAGGTTTATCAGGGCGTGGTAGAAAACCTGGCCAGCGAGCAGGCCGCACGTATGGTGGCGATGAAAGCCGCGACCGACAATGGCGGCAGCCTGATTAAAGAGCTGCAGTTGGTATACAACAAAGCTCGTCAGGCCAGCATTACTCAGGAACTCACCGAGATCGTCGGTGGTGCATCCGCGGTATAACCAGGTTAATTCGTAGAGGATTCAAGATGGCTACTGGAAAAATTGTCCAGGTAATCGGCGCCGTGGTTGACGTCGAATTCCCTCAGGATGCCGTACCGCGCGTGTACGATGCTCTTGAGGTTCAGAATGGTAATGAGAGCCTGGTGCTGGAAGTTCAGCAGCAGCTCGGCGGCGGTATTGTGCGTACCATCGCCATGGGTTCTTCCGACGGTCTGCGTCGTGGTCTGGAAGTTAAAGACCTCGAGCACCCAATCGAAGTACCAGTAGGTAAAGCAACCCTGGGCCGTATCATGAACGTCCTGGGTCAGCCGATCGACATGAAAGGCGACATCGGCGAAGAAGAACGTTGGGCTATCCACCGTTCAGCACCTTCCTATGAAGAGCTGTCCAGCTCTCAGGAACTGCTGGAAACCGGCATCAAAGTTATCGACCTGATGTGTCCGTTCGCGAAGGGCGGTAAAGTTGGTCTGTTCGGCGGTGCGGGTGTAGGTAAAACCGTAAACATGATGGAGCTGATCCGTAACATCGCGATCGAGCACTCCGGTTACTCCGTGTTTGCAGGCGTGGGTGAGCGTACTCGTGAGGGTAACGACTTCTACCACGAAATGACCGACTCCAACGTTCTGGACAAAGTATCCCTGGTTTACGGCCAGATGAACGAGCCACCAGGAAACCGTCTGCGCGTTGCGCTGACCGGCCTGACCATGGCTGAGAAGTTCCGTGACGAAGGTCGTGACGTACTGCTGTTCGTTGACAACATCTACCGTTACACCCTGGCCGGTACGGAAGTATCCGCACTGCTGGGTCGTATGCCATCAGCAGTAGGCTACCAGCCGACCCTGGCGGAAGAGATGGGTGTTCTGCAGGAACGTATCACCTCTACCAAAACCGGTTCTATCACCTCCGTTCAGGCGGTATACGTACCTGCGGATGACTTGACTGACCCATCACCAGCCACCACCTTTGCTCACTTAGATGCAACCGTGGTACTGAGCCGTCAGATCGCGTCTCTGGGTATCTACCCGGCCGTTGACCCGCTGGACTCCACCAGCCGTCAGCTGGATCCACTGGTAGTAGGTCAGGAACACTACGACACCGCGCGTGGCGTACAGTCCCTGCTGCAGCGTTATCAGGAACTGAAAGACATCATCGCCATCCTGGGTATGGATGAACTGTCTGAAGAAGACAAACTGGTGGTAGCACGCGCACGTAAGATCCAGCGCTTCCTGTCCCAGCCATTCTTCGTAGCAGAAGTATTTACCGGTTCCCCGGGCAAATACGTTGCGCTGAAAGACACCATCCGTGGCTTTAAAGGCATCATGGAAGGCGAATACGATCACCTGCCGGAGCAGGCGTTCTATATGGTGGGTTCCATCGACGAAGCCGTGGAAAAAGCCAAAAAACTTTAACGCCTTAATCGGAGGGTGATATGGCAATGACTTACCACCTGGACGTCGTCAGCGCAGAGCAACAAATGTTCTCTGGTCTGGTCGAAAAAATCCAGGTAACGGGTAGCGAAGGTGAACTGGGTATTTTCCCGGGACACGCCCCGCTGCTCACCGCCATTAAGCCTGGTATGATCCGCATCGTTAAACAGTTCGGTCATGAAGAGTTTATCTATCTGTCTGGTGGCATTATTGAAGTGCAACCTGGCAGCGTGACCGTACTGGCTGATACCGCAATTCGTGGCCAGGATCTCGACGAAGCGCGAGCTCTGGAAGCGAAGCGTAAAGCAGAAGAGCACATTAAGAGCTCTCATGGCGACGTGGATTACGCTCAGGCGTCTGCAGAGCTGGCCAAAGCGATCGCGAAACTGCGCGTTATCGAGTTGACCAAAAAAGCGATGTAACACCGGCTTGAAAGTACGAAAGCCAGTCTGGATCCCAGGCTGGCTTTTTTTATGGCTCTGTTTCACTAAAAATGAAACTAAAACGGTGTTTTATTATTTTGTGATTTAGCTCACAAAAAGATTGATCGGCAAAATGTTGAGGAGTAGACTCGTTTTTGTGATGAATGTCACATAACTGAACTCCAAAAACATCAGGATGCCATCATGAAAACCATCAACAAAATCATCGCCCTCTTCAGCAACATGAACGTCTCTTTCGGCACGTTCAATCTGTAATTGCTGACCTGCCGGGTGGCGCCACGCTTACTGTAGTGCGATAAGCGAAGCGCCGCTCAGGTTACAGGGCCTTAACCTGGGTCTTGTCTAACACCTTCCCGTCTGTATTCACGCTTTTACCCTTCACGATAAAGTAATTCGTGTTATCAATGTTTCCCACGACCGCATCATCATACTCACCTGGCTGATTACGGATCGACAGGTTGCCGGTAAACGTCCCCTGTGTTGTTACGTCTCCGTAAGGACTCGGGCGGAAGATATAGTTGAAGCGCTGGTTATCCACCGCAAGGTTGTTCTCCACCACCAGCTTGCCCGGGTTAAAGTTATCGGTGAAGCCGTCCAGATGATTGCCCGTCGCTTTGCTGTTGCGGATCTGGTGTGCCACTGGCTGCCCTTCCCCGCCAAGCTTGAAGCCGTTACTGGTATTGTTGCTGGCGACCGAGTTCTCAATCACCACCACGCCGTTTGCCCCATCTTCAATCTTATTAAACAGATCAAAACCGTCGTCGACGTTGTCGTGGGCATAGCAATTCTCCAGCCGGTTACCTTCCCCCACCCGCATCTTCACCGCAAAGCCATCGGCGTTAATCTTGCCGGGATCTTCATTGGCATATGATTCAGAATCCACCACCCGGTTATAGCTTGCCCACAACGGGCGACCGATCTTCTCAGGGGATGATATCTGGATGCCTGTGTCGTCATTGCGATACGCCGTGACGCGCGCGATCAGGTTATGGCTACCCTGGACCCGCAGGCTTTTGTCCGTGACATCGATTCCCTCGATGTGCCAGTAACTGGCGTCGAGCAGCAGACCATGGATCACCACTTTACCCTCAGCCTGCAGCGTTTTGATCTTATCGCGGCTGCCGCTGGCAGAGAGTGGGATCTCGCTGCGAGGGTAATCGCCGCTTTTCAGCACCAGCTTACCGCCAGGGGCCAGCAGCGCGATGGCAGTGGCGAGATCCAGCGGCGCATCGGGTGTGCCTTTCGCATCTGCTTTGCCGTCTGGTGCGGCATAGAGAAGCGCCGTATTCCTGTTCGCGACGCGTTCCACGGTAAGCTGCTGATTTACCGGCGTGCCCTGAGAGGGGGTAAAGGCCACCGTAAAGGTGCTGGTCTGCTCAAGACGGGTGGGCAGGGTGTACATCTCTCCTGCTTTTACCGCTTTCTCATTACCGATCACCACTTCGTTTTGCCGGACGCTGAATACCCCGTCTTCATTGGCGCGCGCCTGCAACAGGTAATCCCCGGAAGCGCTGACGTTACCGGAAGCCAGCTGCACCAGGAGCGGCAGCGGCTCTGCCTGCCACGGCGTTGAAGGCACGGTATGGGCAGGGGTTGTCGTCAGCGAGGCCTGGGTGACCGTGATTTTGGCATTACGTGATGCGAAGAAGCCGACGTAATAGTGCTCCTGGTTTTGCACTGAAATCAGATCGGCGCGTGGCACGCTTTTACTCACCCAGTTGTCGCTGCCCAGCGGTGCCCACGCGGTAATAAACCCGTCGTCCGTTCGCTGGAGTTTGAGGCGAAACTCGGGGGTCTGGCTCAGATCCACCTCTTCTTTATAACTCTGTTTTTTAATCGCAGCCCCGGCATCGCCCCACGGATGGCGAATCCCCTCGCGGGTGATGGCCTGCATTTTCACTCGCTGATGATCTTTTTTATCCTGGGTCATGATAGCGTTCATCACCAGGTTCGACGCCGCCGGGAACTCTTCATAACCGGTTTTCAGCGGCTGTTGACGCGGGTTGCCGAGAACATCGCGCACCAGCAGCCCGGCACCTTCCTGTGCAGCGGGTTTTGCGCCATTCTCAGGTCCAAACTGATCGACCCGGATGTTGGCCTGTAAAACGAAATTCTCGTCTGTCGGTAGCTCGGTATAGAAAAAGGTTAATCCGTCGTGGGAGTTAGCTATTTTTCCACCACGACTTTCCAGCGTAATCGCTTTTGCCAGATCGGCACTCTCCTGCGGCAGAAGTTTTTTGCCGTCGATAGTGACATTATTGACGCCAATTTTTTCGGGCAGCACGTTGGAAGAAAAATTCACATCGGTTGATTGCCCAAATGCAATGGCTTTCCAGATATGAGGCTGGTCGTTAGCCGTTGCGGAAAAGGCGCTACACATCATCAGGGCCAGAGGTATTTTAGACTTCATCTTATTCTCCTGAGTAATAATTGAGCGCTATTATCATCAGAATAAAACGGTGTTTCTTTTTTACATGTCACATATTTCAATAATTAAAACAGCGTTTTGATTAGGAAGGGCTTTATTCATGACGCGAAAGAACAGCTAACATGCTGTGTGGGCTGGAGACTTCTCTAAAGGACGCTATATTCCATAGGCAAAGTCCTTTACTCTGCTGTAAAAAGAACCGTTAAACTGCCCGCAACCGGTGAGGTTGCCTGTTTTACCGCCTCTCCATTTTATGGCGCAAAATATGTAGAATTTTCAACGCCAAAGGGTTTTACTTTTCACTCAAATTACAGTCAGGACGTGTATGTTGAACAATGCAATGAGCGTGGTCATTCTTGCCGCAGGCAAAGGCACCCGCATGTATTCCGATCTTCCAAAAGTGCTGCACACCCTGGCAGGGAAAGCGATGGTGCAGCATGTTATTGATGCAGCTAATGAAATGGGTGCCAGTCAGGTCCACCTGGTCTACGGCCACGGTGGCGATCTGCTGAAGCAGACGCTGCGTGACGACAATCTTAACTGGGTGCTACAGGCAGAACAGCTGGGTACCGGTCACGCTATGCAGCAGGCGGCCCCGTTCTTCTCCGACGATGAAGATATCCTGATGCTTTACGGTGATGTGCCATTGATCTCCGTCGAGACGCTGGCCCGTCTGCGTGCTGCGAAGCCGCAGGGCGGTATTGGTCTGCTGACCGTTAAGCTGGACGATCCTTCCGGTTATGGCCGTATCACCCGTGAAAACGGCAAAGTGACGGGCATCGTTGAGCATAAAGATGCGACCGACGCACAGCGTGAAATCCAGGAAATTAATACCGGTATTCTGATCGCCAATGGCGCAGACATGAAACGCTGGCTCTCGCAGTTGAACAACAACAATGCGCAGGGCGAATACTACATCACCGACATCATCGCGATGGCGTATCAGGAAGGGCGTGAAATTGCTGCCGTTCATCCGGCGCGTATCAGCGAAACGGATGGCGTGAATAACCGTCTGCAGCTGTCCCGCCTGGAGCGTATTTATCAGGCCGAGCAGGCAGAAAAATTACTGCTGGCGGGCGTGATGCTGCGCGATCCGGCGCGTTTCGATCTGCGTGGGGTGCTCAATCATGGGCGCGACGTCGAGATCGATACTAACGTTATTCTGGAAGGCAACGTCACGCTGGGTAACCGCGTCAAAATTGGCACCGGTTGCGTGATCAAAAACAGCGTGATTGGCGACGATTGTGAAATCAGCCCTTACAGCGTGGTAGAAGATGCCCACCTTGAAGCCGCCTGCACGATCGGGCCATTCGCCCGTTTGCGCCCAGGGGCAGAGTTGCTGGAAGGCGCACACGTCGGCAACTTCGTCGAAATGAAAAAAGCGCGTCTGGGCAAAGGCTCTAAAGCCGGGCATCTGACCTATCTGGGCGATGCAGAGATTGGCGACAACGTAAATATCGGTGCCGGTACGATCACCTGCAACTACGATGGCGCGAACAAGTTTAAAACCATTATTGGTGACGACGTGTTTGTGGGATCTGATTCGCAGCTGGTGGCGCCGGTGACTATCGGCAACGGTGTAACCATTGCCGCAGGCACTACCGTTACGCGCGATGTCGCGGAAAACGAACTGGTCATCAGCCGTGTGCCGCAGGTTCATAAGCAAGGCTGGAAACGCCCTGTGAAGAAGAAGTAAGAGATTTACCCCTCACCTTAACTCGCTCCCCAAAGGGGAGGGGGGATCGTGCGGTGTTTGGGGCGAGGGGATAACATAATCCCCCGCCCAAAGGCAGTATCTAATAAATATAACCCCACTCTCTACAAGGCTCGGGGCGCCCAAAAAGGGCACATACAGGTCAGCGACAACGCAGGCGAAAGCCTCTATTCGGAATCTAAAACTATGTGTGGAATTGTTGGCGCAGTCGCGCAGCGTGATATTGCTGAAATCCTTCTCGAAGGGTTACGTCGTCTGGAATACCGTGGTTATGACTCTGCCGGTCTGGCAGTGGTCGATGCAGAAGGGCACATGACCCGTCTGCGTCGCCTCGGTAAAGTAAACATGCTGGCACAAGCCGCGGAAGAAACCCCGCTGCACGGCGGCACAGGCATTGCCCATACCCGTTGGGCGACCCACGGTGAACCTTCGGAAGGCAACGCGCACCCGCATGTCTCTGAACACATTGTGGTGGTGCATAACGGCATCATCGAAAACCACGAGCCGCTGCGCGAAGAACTCACTGCACGCGGGTACACCTTCGTTTCTGAAACTGACACCGAAGTGATCGCCCACCTGGTTCACTGGGAACTGGCGCAGGGCGGTACGCTGCGTGAAGCCGTACTGCGTGCTATCCCTCAGCTGCGCGGCGCCTACGGCACCGTGATCATGGACAGCCGCGACCCGTCCACCCTGCTGGCAGCCCGTTCGGGCAGCCCGATGGTTATCGGTCTGGGAATGGGCGAGAACTTTATCGCCTCCGATCAGCTGGCGCTGCTGCCGGTGACCCGTCGCTTTATCTTCATGGAAGAGGGCGACATTGCCGAAGTGACCCGCCGCGACGTGACGATCTTTGATAAAGCAGGCGAGCCGGTGAAGCGTCAGGATATCGAATCCAGCCTGCAGTACGATGCGGGTGACAAAGGTGCTTACCGTCACTACATGCAGAAAGAGATCTACGAACAGCCTAACGCCATCAAAAACACCCTGACTGGGCGCATCAGCCATGGTGAGGTGGATCTGAGCGAGCTGGGGGCAAACGCCAACGAGATGCTGGCTAACGTCGAGCATATTCAGATCGTGGCCTGCGGCACCTCTTACAACTCCGGTATGGTTTCTCGCTACTGGTTTGAAGCGCTGGCTGGCGTGCCGTGCGACGTGGAAATCGCCTCTGAATTCCGCTATCGCAAATCGGCTGTGCGCCGTAACAGCCTGATGATCACCCTGTCCCAGTCCGGCGAAACCGCTGACACCCTGGCGGCACTGCGTCTGTCCAAAGAGCTGGGTTACCTCGGTTCGCTGGCGATCTGTAACGTACCAGGTTCCTCACTGGTGCGTGAATCCGATCTGGCGCTGATGACCAAAGCGGGCACCGAAATCGGTGTGGCCTCAACTAAAGCGTTCACCACCCAACTGACGGTTCTGCTGATGCTGGTGGCGAAACTGGCTCGTCTGAAAGGCCAGGATGCGGCGATTGAGCACGACATCGTTCACGGTCTGCAGGCACTGCCGAGCCGTATTGAGCAGATGCTCTCTCAGGACAAACGCATTGAAGCGCTGGCGGAAGATTTCTCCGACAAGCATCACGCCCTGTTCCTCGGTCGTGGCGATCAGTACCCAATCGCACTGGAAGGCGCGCTGAAGCTTAAAGAAATCTCTTACATTCACGCGGAAGCCTACGCCGCAGGCGAGCTGAAACACGGCCCGCTGGCGCTGATCGACGCGGATATGCCGGTTATCGTGGTGGCACCTAACAACGAACTGCTGGAAAAACTGAAATCCAACATCGAAGAGGTGCGCGCCCGTGGCGGTGTGCTGTATGTCTTCGCCGATCGGGATGCCGGCTTTACCAGCAGCGACAACATGCACATCATCGAGATGCCGCATGTAGAAGAGGTGATTGCGCCAATCTTCTATACCGTACCGCTGCAACTGCTGGCGTACCACGTGGCGCTGATTAAAGGCACCGACGTTGACCAGCCGCGTAACCTGGCGAAGTCCGTTACCGTAGAGTAATCCCCTCAGGCTCCACCTTCGGGTGGAGCTTTTTTAACCTGCCCCCGCTCGCTTTTTCATCCGTTTTTTCCCGCTTCCGTATATGACAATCCGTCATCTTCAGCTACTTTTTGCTTTGTCACAGAAAGAAAATTTTTCTGAAAAAAATCTGTCATGTTGTTATCTAACTTGCTGATATTAAATCTTTATTTTGCTAAATTCCTGGTGCAAATTTCACTGTCATAAAACTGTCATATTTCGTACATTTGT
This sequence comes from Leclercia sp. 1548, assembly GCF_050435045.1. Taxonomy (NCBI): domain Bacteria; kingdom Pseudomonadati; phylum Pseudomonadota; class Gammaproteobacteria; order Enterobacterales; family Enterobacteriaceae; genus Leclercia; species Leclercia sp. 1548. Next base: position 32,644 of record NZ_JBNDJP010000008.1, read on the forward strand.
CTGTCACCTGTTTGTCCTATTTTGCTCATCGTAGCCACTAAACAATGATTTACGAAAATCTTGCAGGAGACATTATGAAAGTTATGCGTACCACTGTCGCAACTGTTGTCGCCGCGACCTTATCGATGAGCGCGTTCTCTGTGTTTGCAGAGGCAAGCCTGACTGGTGCTGGTGCAACCTTCCCTGCGCCGGTGTATGCCAAATGGGCTGATACCTACCAGAAAGAGACTGGTAACAAGGTGAACTACCAGGGTATCGGCTCCTCCGGTGGCGTTAAACAAATTACCGCAAATACCGTTGATTTCGGTGCATCTGACGCTCCGCTGTCTGATGAAAAACTGACGCAGGAAGGCCTGTTCCAGTTCCCGACCGTTATCGGTGGTGTTGTGCTGGCCGTGAATATCCCTGGCCTGAAGTCCGGCGAGCTGGTGCTGGATGGCAAAACTCTGGGTGATATCTACCTCGGAAAAATCAAGAAATGGGATGACGAAGCCATCACTAAACTGAACCCGGGCGTGAAACTGCCTTCGCAGAACATCGCTGTGGTTCGTCGTGCTGACGGTTCCGGTACCTCCTTCGTCTTCACCAGCTACCTGGCGAAAGTGAACGAAGAGTGGAAATCCAAAGTCGGTTCCGGCTCTACCGTTAACTGGCCAACCGGTCTGGGTGGTAAAGGTAACGACGGTATCGCCGCCTTCGTACAGCGTCTGCCTGGCTCAATCGGCTACGTAGAATACGCTTACGCTAAGCAGAACAACCTGGCGTACACCAAGCTGGTCTCTGCTGATGGCAAACCGGTAAGCCCGACGGAAGAGAACTTTGCCAACGCCGCTAAAGGCGCTGACTGGAGCAAATCTTTCGCTCAGGACCTGACGAACCAGAAAGGTGACGACGCGTGGCCAATCACCTCCACCACCTTCATCCTGGTTCACAAAGATCAGAAGAAACCAGAGCAGGGCACTGAAGTGCTGAAGTTCTTCGACTGGGCATACAAAAATGGCGGCAAACAGGCTAACGACCTGGATTACGCGAGCCTGCCGGACAGCGTGGTTGAGCAGATTCGTGCTGCATGGAAAACCAACGTGAAAGACAGCAGCGGTAAAGCGCTGTACTAACAGGATATTTTTGACGAAGATGGCGGGTGGCGCTGGCGCTAACCCGCCCTACGGCTCCACCTGTAGGCCCGGTAAGCGTTAGCGCCACCGGGCATATTCGTAAGACGTCTCAAACAGAAGAGTAATTTATGGCTGCAACCAAGCCTGCATTTAACCCTCCGGGTAAAAAAGGTGACATGATTTTCAGCGCGCTGGTAAAACTGGCTGCGCTGATTGTGCTATTGCTGCTGGGCGGCATTATCGTGTCTCTGATTTTCTCCTCCTGGCCAAGCATCCAGAAATTCGGTTTCTCCTTCCTGTGGACCAAAGAGTGGGATGCGCCGAACGATATCTACGGTGCGCTGGTGCCGATCTACGGCACGCTGGTGACCTCATTTATCGCCCTGCTGATTGCCGTACCGGTGAGCTTTGGTATCGCCCTGTTCCTGACTGAACTGGCACCAAACTGGCTGAAACGTCCGCTGGGTATCGCCATCGAGCTGCTGGCTGCGATCCCGAGTATCGTTTACGGCATGTGGGGCCTGTTTATCTTTGCGCCGCTGTTCGCGACTTACTTCCAGGAGCCGGTAGGCAACGTCCTTTCCGCCATCCCGTTTGTGGGCGCCCTCTTCTCCGGTCCGGCATTCGGTATCGGGATTCTGGCCGCAGGCGTGATCCTCGCCATCATGATTATTCCGTACATCGCGGCGGTAATGCGCGATGTCTTCGAACAAACCCCGGTGATGATGAAAGAGTCGGCCTACGGCATCGGCTGCACCACCTGGGAAGTTATCTGGCGCATCGTTCTGCCGTTCACCAAAAATGGGGTGATTGGCGGCATTATGCTGGGCCTGGGTCGTGCGCTGGGTGAAACCATGGCCGTGACCTTTATCATCGGTAACACCTACCAGCTCGACAGCGCCTCGCTCTACATGCCGGGTAACAGCATTACCTCGGCGCTGGCTAACGAATTCGCTGAAGCGGAATCGGGCCTGCACGTTGCCGCGCTGATGGAACTGGGCTTAATTCTGTTTGTTATCACCTTCATCGTGCTGGCGATCTCCAAAGTGATGATCATGCGCCTCGCGAAAAATGAGGGGGCACGCTAATGGCAACGCTTGAAATGCAAAACACCGTGGAGCTGGCAGAATCTCGCCGCAAAATGCAGGCCAGACGGCGCATGAAAAACCGCATCGCCCTGACGCTGTCGATGGCAACCATGGCATTTGGTCTGTTCTGGCTGATCTGGATCCTGTTCTCCACCGTGACGCGCGGTATCGACGGCATGTCGCTGGCGCTGTTCACGGAGATGACCCCACCACCGAACACGGCGGGCGGCGGTCTGGCAAACGCCCTGGCGGGCAGCGGCCTGCTGATCCTGTGGGCGACAGTTTTCGGTACGCCGCTGGGCATCATGGCGGGGATCTATCTGGCGGAGTACGGCCGTAAGTCCTGGATTGCAGAAGTGATTCGCTTCATTAACGACATTCTGCTCTCTGCCCCCTCGATTGTGGTCGGTCTGTTCGTCTACACCATCGTGGTGGCACAGATGGAACACTTCTCCGGCTGGGCTGGGGTGATTGCGCTGGCGCTGCTGCAGGTGCCTATCGTCATCCGTACTACCGAGAACATGCTGAAACTGGTGCCGGACAGCCTGCGTGAAGCGGCCTACGCATTGGGTACGCCAAAGTGGAAGATGATTTCTGCCATCACCCTGAAAGCGTCCGTTTCCGGGATCCTGACCGGCGTACTGCTGGCCGTGGCCCGTATTGCCGGTGAAACCGCACCGCTGCTCTTTACCGCGCTCTCCAATCAGTTCTGGAGCACGGACATGATGCAGCCGATCGCCAACCTGCCGGTGACGATCTTTAAATTTGCGATGAGCCCGTTTGCCGAATGGCAGTCACTGGCCTGGGCCGGGGTACTGATTATTACCCTGTGCGTACTGTTACTGAACATTCTGGCGCGCGTTATTTTCGCGAAGAAGAAACACGGTTAATTATTGACGGCGTGGCACTCAGCGGCGCCGGATGAGGAAATGAGTCAATGAGTATGGTCGATACTGCCCCAGGTATTCTTTCGGTTCGTGATCTGAACTTCTACTACGGCAAGTTCCATGCCCTGAAAAACATCAACCTGGATATCGCCAGGAACCAGGTCACGGCATTCATCGGTCCGTCGGGCTGCGGGAAATCCACGCTGCTGCGTACCTTTAACAAGATGTATTCGCTCTACCCAGAGCAGCGCGCCGAAGGCGAAATCCTGCTCGATGGCGACAACATTCTGACTAATACCCAGGATATCGCCCTACTGCGTGCGAAAGTGGGTATGGTGTTCCAGAAACCGACACCGTTCCCGATGTCCATCTATGACAACATCGCCTTTGGCGTGCGCCTGTTTGAGAAGCTCTCCCGTGCCGACATGGACGAGCGTGTACAGTGGGCTTTGACCAAGGCCGCATTATGGAACGAAACCAAAGATAAACTTCACCAGAGCGGATACTCTCTCTCCGGTGGTCAGCAGCAGCGTCTGTGCATTGCGCGTGGTATCGCCATTCGCCCGGAAGTGTTATTGCTGGATGAGCCGTGCTCAGCGCTGGATCCGATCTCTACCGGTCGTATCGAAGAGCTGATCACCGAGTTAAAACAGGATTACACCGTGGTGATCGTTACCCACAACATGCAGCAGGCTGCGCGTTGTTCAGACCATACGGCGTTTATGTACCTGGGCGAGTTGATTGAGTTCAGTAACACGGACGATCTGTTCACCAAGCCCGCGAAGAAACAAACAGAAGACTACATCACCGGACGCTACGGCTGATTCAGGAGTGCGCAATGGATAATCTCAATCTTAATAAACACATTTCCGGCCAGTTCAACGCAGAGCTGGAAAGTATCCGCACCCAGGTGATGACCATGGGCGGAATGGTAGAGCAGCAGCTTTCTGATGCCATCACCGCGATGCACAACCAGGACAGCGAGCTGGCGAAGCGTGTGGTGGAAGGCGACAAACACGTCAACATGATGGAAGTGGCGATTGACGAAGCCTGCGTACGCATCATCGCCAAGCGTCAGCCGACGGCGAGCGACCTGCGTCTGGTCATGGCGATCATCAAAACCATCGCCGAGCTGGAACGTATTGGCGACGTGGCGGACAAAATCTGCCGCACCGCGCTGGAGAAGTTCTCCCAGCAGCACCAGCCGCTGCTGGTGAGTCTGGAGTCGCTGGGCCGTCACACCGTGCAGATGCTGCACGACGTGCTGGATGCCTTTGCGCGTATGGATCTGGATGAAGCCATACGTATCTATCGTGAAGACAAGAAGGTCGATCAGGAGTACGAAGGCATTGTGCGTCAGTTGATGACCTACATGATGGAAGACACGCGCACCATTCCAAGCGTCCTGACTGCTCTGTTCTGCGCCCGCTCTATCGAGCGTATCGGTGACCGTTGCCAGAACATTTGCGAATACATCTTCTACTTCGTGAAGGGCCAGGATTTCCGTCACGTTGGCGGGGATGAACTGGACAAAATGCTCGCCGGAAAAGATCCGAAAGAGTAATGCCTCCCGTAACGCCAGCTAAGCTGGCGTTATATTTAAATATCTAAATATTTCCCCTGCGAATAACTCTTTTCTCTCTCGTGCAATAATATTGCCGACAGTCACATTTCAATATTTTTCCGGTTGTTTTCTTTTCTCTTCTCCCTTAAAACATTCCGACGTTAACGCAAGCCCCAGAAATACGTTAATGCGCTAATTACGTTATTAAGCAAAACTGGATTGTTACCGCTATTAAGCGGGCAAAACCTGAAAGTGATTATCTCCATGCGGAGGTAAATCGCTTTCAGGTTTTTTTATTTTTAAAATAAATAAACAGGAACGCGTATTATGTTCAGGAGAACCCTTATTACCTCGGCCATTTTAATGATGACCCCTCTCGCTCAGGCTGGCGCGGCGTCGTTAACGGTGGAGCAGCGCCTTGAATTGCTGGAAAAGGCGTTAAAAGAGACCCAGGCAGAGCTTCAGCAATATAAGGATAAGGAGATCGTCAAAACACAGGCCACCAGCCCGGCGAAAAAGCCCGATGCCGTACTGGTTAAAACGGAGGACACCCATACCGGGGATAGTTATTCCTCTGTCACCCTGAAAGACTTCAGTAAATTCGTGAAGGATGAAATTGGCTTCAGCTATAACGGCTACTTCCGCTCCGGCTGGGGCACCGCATCCCATGGCGCCCCAAAATCCTGGGCTATTGGCTCGCTGGGGCGATTGGGCAACGAATATTCCGGCTGGTTCGACTTACAGCTTAAGCAGCGGGTCTATCACGAAGGCAATAAACGCGTCGATGCTATTGTGATGCTGGATGGCAACGTGAGTCAGCAGTACTCCACCGGCTGGTTTGGCGATAACGCGGGCGGAGAGAACTATTTGCAATTCTCCGATATGTACGTCACCACCCAGGGCTTCCTGCCGTTTGCCCCGGAGGCGGATTTCTGGGTCGGGAAGCATGGCGCGCCGAAGATCGAAATCCAGATGCTGGACTGGAAAACCCAACGAACGGATGCCGCTGCGGGCGTCGGGCTGGAAAACTGGAAAGTGGGTCCAGGCAAGGTGGATATTGCGCTGGTGCGTGAAGACGTGGATGACTATGACCGTCAGCTTAAAAACAAGCAGCAGCTGAATACAAATACCATCGACCTGCGTTATAAGGAGCTGCCGCTGTGGGACAAAGCCTCGCTGATGGTCAGCGGGCGCTACGTCGCGGCCAATCAAAGCTCCAGCGAGAAGTATAATCAGGACAATAACGGCTATTATCCGTGGAAAGATACCTGGATGGTCGGCACCACCTTAACGCAAAAACTGGATACGGGCGGTTTCAACGAGTTTTCCGTCCTGCTGGCGAATAACTCCATTGCCAGCAGCTTCTCGCGTTATGCCGGTTCCAGTCCCTTTACCACTTTCAACGGCAGATATTACGGCGATCATACCAACGGGACGGCGGTACGGGTAGCCTCGCAGGGGGAGATGTATCTGCGGGATAACATCATCATGGCCAATGCGCTGGTCTACTCCTTCGGCAATGACATTTACAGCTATGAAACCGGTGCCCATTCCGATTTCGAGTCCATTCGCGCCGTTGTTCGCCCGGCCTATATCTGGGATCAATATAATCAAACCGGCGTTGAGCTGGGTTATTTCAGACAGCAAAATACCGATCTGACCGGCAATAAATATTATGAGTCAGGCTATAAAGCCACGCTGTTCCATACCTTCAAAGTAAATACCAGTATGTTGACCTCCCGCCCGGAACTGCGTTTTTATGGAACGTATATTAAAGCGGACGAGACGGATTTAGATAATTTCACCTTTGAAGACCAAAAAAAGGATCAGTTTGCCATTGGCGCGCAGGCTGAAATCTGGTGGTAACCGGATCGCATTAAGGAATTTATTAATGAAACGCATGAAAACAGCTTTATCTGTTATTACGCTCTGTTTATCTCTTGGGCCATCGGCGTTTGCGGCAGATCTCCCCGCCGCTCCGGATCCTGCTCATCCACTGAGCCAGTATGTCACTCAGGTTAATGCCGACAATACGGTGACGTTTCGCTACTTCGCTCCGATGGCAAAAAGCGTATCGGTGGTGGTGGGTGTTCCGACCCCGGAAAATATCCATCCGATGACCAAAGACGCCTCGGGGCTCTGGAGCTGGCAAGGACCGGTAATGCAGCCCAATCTGTATGAATACTTCTTCAACGTCGACGGCGTGCGCAGCATTGATACTGGCACGGCGATGACCAAGCCGCAGCGCCAGGTGAACACCAGCATGGTGCTGGTACCGGGCGGTATTCTGGATGTTAACCCGGTGCCGCATGGCGATCTGATTACCCTGACCTATCATTCGTCGGCGCTCAAGTCGGAGCGTCAGCTGTTCGTCTGGACGCCGCCGGGTTACAGCGGAAAAGAAAAGCCGCTGCCGGTGCTCTATTTCTATCATGGCTTCGGTGATACGGGACGTTCGGCTATCGATCAGGGTCGTATCGCGCAGATCATGGATAACCTGCTCGCGGCCGGAAAGATTAAACCAATGCTGGTGGTGGTACCGGACACGGAAACCGATGCTGAAGGGATTGTTCCTGAAACCTTCGTACCGAATGAGCGTCGCAAAGCGTTCTACCCGCTAAATGCTCAGGCTGCCGATCGGGAGCTAATGAACGACATCATTCCGCTGATAAGCCAGCGGTTTAACGTGCGCGATGATGCCGAAGGGCGCGCGCTGGCGGGACTGTCGCAGGGTGGATATCAGGCGCTGGTTTCCGGGATGAATCATCTTGAACACTTTGGCTGGCTGGCCACGTTTAGCGGCGTGACCACCACTACGGTGCCGGATGCGGGGGTCAGCGCACGACTTAACGATCCCCAGGCCATCAATAAGCAGCTACGCAATTTCACCGTCGTGGTGGGCGAGAAAGATGTGGTGACGGGTAAGGATATCGCCGGGCTGAAGCAGGAGCTGGAGAAACGCCAGATTGCATTCGATTATCACGAGTATCCGGGTCTGAACCATGAGATGGATGTCTGGCGACCTGCCTACGCGGAATTTGTCCAGAAGCTGTTTAAATAGCAAAAAGCCGTAAAGCGAGTCGCTTTACGGCTTATTCGTTTTAGCGGGTAAGGTGCCAGCCGCGTGCTTTCCACAGTTCTGGCAACTGGGCCAGATCGGTAAAGGTGGTCACTTTCGGATGGTCGAGCGGCGGGTTGTGCGGATCGGCGCAGAAGTAAAACACCTCCATGCCCGCCGCGATCCCCGCCTGCGCCCCTGCGCTGGAGTCATCCACCAGGATGCAGTTCTCCACGTTAACGTTCATGGCTTTCGCCGCGTGGAACATCATGGCCGGATCGGGTTTCCAGCGCTGGATATCGTAGCCGCTGAACAGTTTTTCCGGGAAGTGGTGCAGCATTTGTAACTTGCCAAGGGAGTGCTGCATTTTGCTCACCGGGCCGTTAGAGACCACGCACATCGGCACAGCCATAGCATCCAGTAAGGCGCTGGCCCCGGCGATTGCTTCCAGTTCTGAGTCGAAGAGGCGTGCGACCTCGGCGCGGTAAACAGGCTCCAAATCCGCTTTCGCGAGGCTGACGCCGTGTTCGGCGTTAATAATGTCGATGATTTCGTAGAGCTTCACGCCTTTAAAACGTTTGAACGTCTCTTCGAGATCGAGCGTGATACCAAATTCCTGGAACATAGTGACATACGCCCGGGAACAGATGACCTCACTGTCGACCAACGTACCGTCGCAGTCGAAAAATACCGCATCAATCTGAGACATGCATTTCCCTTTCTTAACAAGTTTAACGTTTACGTACCGCATTACGTTGAGACGCAATCGTTGCCGTATAAGCAAATTCAATGAAAAAAAGTGCTTCTCAACCACCCCTATTGTCGCATTTTGGTATAGGATAGCGACGGATTTTCCCTCCTTGTTCGGAAATAGATAATGAGTCAACAACACACTACCCAGTCTTCTGGCGCGGGTTTGCTTGAGCGCGTGTTTAAACTGCGCGAACACGGCACAACGGCACGCACCGAAGTGATCGCGGGTTTCACTACCTTCCTGACGATGGTCTATATCGTTTTCGTGAACCCACAAATTCTGGGCGTTGCTGGCATGGATACCAGCGCCGTCTTCGTGACTACCTGTCTGATCGCCGCCTTCGGCAGCATCCTGATGGGGCTGTTCGCTAACCTGCCGGTTGCTCTGGCACCTGCGATGGGTCTGAATGCTTTCTTCGCCTTCGTGGTGGTGCAGGCTATGGGCCTGCCGTGGCAGGTGGGTATGGGCGCGATCTTCTGGGGCGCGGTTGGCCTGCTGATCCTGACCATTTTCCGCGTGCGTTACTGGATGATTGCCAATATCCCGGTTAGCCTGCGTGTGGGCATCACCAGCGGTATCGGTCTTTTCATTGGCATGATGGGGCTGAAAAATGCCGGTGTGATCGTGGCAAACCCGGAAACGCTGGTCAGCATCGGTAAACTGACCTCTCACAGCGTGCTGCTGGGCGTGCTGGGCTTCTTTATCATTGCGATTCTGGCCTCACGCAATATCCACGCGGCGGTTTTAGTCTCCATTATCGTTACCACCCTTCTGGGCTGGATGTTGGGCGATGTGCACTACAACGGCATTGTCTCTGCGCCGCCAAGCGTGACCACCGTGATTGGCCATGTCGATCTGGCAGGTTCGCTGAACCTGGGCCTGGCCGGGGTGATCTTCTCCTTCATGCTGGTAAACCTGTTTGACTCCTCCGGGACGCTGATTGGTGTGACCGACAAAGCCGGTCTGGCGGATGAGAAGGGCAAATTCCCGCGCATGAAGCAGGCGCTGTTCGTGGACAGTATCTCTTCCGTAACCGGCTCCTTTATCGGCACCTCGTCCGTGACCGCCTATATCGAGTCCTCTTCCGGGGTTTCCGTTGGTGGCCGTACCGGTCTGACCGCGGTGGTCGTGGGTCTGTTGTTCCTGCTGGTGATCTTCCTTTCACCGCTGGCGGGCATGGTGCCGCCGTATGCGGCCGCTGGCGCGCTGATCTACGTGGGCGTGCTGATGACCTCCAGTCTGTCGCGCGTGAAGTGGGACGACCTGACCGAAGCGGTTCCGGCATTTATTACCGCCGTGATGATGCCGTTTAGCTTCTCCATCACCGAAGGGATTGCGCTGGGCTTTATCTCTTACTGCGTGATGAAGGCGGGCACCGGACGCTGGCGTGAAATCAGCCCGTGCGTGATGGTTGTTGCGCTGCTGTTCGTGCTGAAAATTGCGTTTATTGATGCATAATAAAAAATAAAAACAGCAACTTAGGTTGCTGTTTTTAGTGTTTGCATCCTCTCCCTATGGGAGAGGACCGGGGTGAGGGCGTCAGCCGCACTCACCCTGAACTCTTCCCCTACGCTTTAACCCGCTGGATATACTTCCCAAACGCGCTCAGCTGACCGGTCAGATGGTCCAGGGTGCTCTGATCGATCACTTCACCCGTCTGTGGGTCCACCTTGTTCTGAATCACGCCGCCCATAAATTCCGGCTTGTTCATCACCATCGCATCCAGGAACACCAGGATCTGGCGCAGATGATACTGACAACGCGCGCCACCAATCGCCCCCATTGAGCTGGTCTGGATCAGCACCGGTTTACCGGCCAGCGGCTGCTCTGGCAGGCGAGAAAGCCAGTCAATGGCGTTCTTCAGGCCACCCGGCACCGAGTAGTTATATTCCGGGGTGACAATCACCACGCCGTCCGCTTCGCGGATCTGCGCTGCCAGCGCTTCTACGGCAGCCGGGAAACCCTCTTCCTGCTGCACATCCGCGTCATACAGTGGAATATCGCCAATCGACAGCAGGGCGGTAACTTCCATGCCCTCAGGCGCCAGTTTCGGCAGCGTGCGGGCAACCATCCCGTTAAATGAACCCTTGCGCAGGCTTCCCAGTAACGTAACAACCTTCAACGTATCAGACATCACGACTCCTTTATGAAAGGTCAGGTGAGAATAATGGCTTTTTCTGCCGGAAGACTGGTCAGACGCATCAGGCGTGCGGCCGGTTCGTTCGCCCGGGCGGGAACGTCCGGCAGGCTGTGCCATCCGAGGCGGCTGTCAAACTCCCAAATTTTTAACCGTTCAATGCCCGGAGTAACGGCGATAGACCAGATCAGGAAGTCTTCGGCGTCGCTTAAAGCTTCTACCTGTCCGGCTCTGGAGGCCCGCAGACGGCCGGAGCCAGGTAACAGTTGCAGCAGGCTGGCGCAATCACTGGCCTCGCCTGAAAGCTTAAGTATGCTCTGACGCAGGGTGATCAGCTGCGCTCTGGCTTCGTAGGGATCGTTCTGGTTACGCACCCATAAGTTCTCGTTGCTGGAGAGCGGGTAGACGTCATGGGCATGGGATCCATCCGGGGCGCGAAACGCGCGTTGTAGTTCCATATCCAGACCACAATCGCCCTCTGTCGTCAGCGCCAGGCCCACGATATTGCCGGCATAGGCAATGGAAAAACGGGGAAGCTCGGGATCGGCAAAAACAGGGCGACCCTCGGGTTCGGTTATCACCTTCGGCAGCTCGCTGGTGCCATAAAGCATAAACAAGAGTTCAGCGAGCAGCGCCCGGGAAGCCAAAAATCGTGTTCGGCGATGTTCAGGAAGCTTCCGCGCTTCGTTATGACAGGATGAAGAGAGTCTGGATGAAATCTGCAGCCCCTCGGTCAGTGTCCCTCGTGCAAAATGCGTAGCCATTTTTCGCTCCATGATAATGGTCAGTGGTTAGGTTAAACGGTTACATCATTATCGCTTAACTCACTTATTGTTTTAATGGCTAAATGGAAGTAAGGAAAGTTTTGCGGCGGAACTTTACATTTTCTCAGGCGAAAACAGGTGCCTGGCGTAGCGGCGGGCTATACAGCGTCTTGATCGTCTCTCTCAGCCAGAGCGTTTTCGGGTTATGGCTATTCCGCTTATGCCAGATCAGCGTAAAAGGCACGGTAAGTTTCTGGGCCTGCGCTTCATCAATGGGGATCGGCAGGGTGACCAGCTTTCGCTGGTGGAGCTGATTGTAGTGATGGCAGTAGTGCGGGGCAGTGGCAATGTAGTTATGACCCGGCTGCGCCGCCATAAACATGGACTGCTCGAATCCGGGCAGGCTCATGGCGATATTACGGGTTCGCCCCATCTCTCTTAGCACTTCATCCAGCGCCCAGGTGTCGCTGCGCTCCCAGAAGATGCTGATATGCGGGTAACGCAGAAAAGTTTCGAGGTTCCACTCCTCCTGAAGCGCGGGATGGTCTTCACGCAGATAGACGCAGGGGCGGTCGCTGAACAGAATTTCGTAGTCGATAAACCATGGCATGAGCTTTAACAGCTCCCGGGAGCGGGGGTGCGTTTCGCGCCCTGTAAAACCGAGATCGACTTCTCCGCGAGTGATGGCGTCCAGCGAATCGTAATCCCAGTGGCGCATCTTTACCGTGGCCTGCGGATAACGCTGGTTCACCTGCGCCAGCAGGGCGTTAAAACGGATCAGCATTAACGGCGTTTCTGCCGCCAGCTCAAAGGTAAGGCCGCCGGGAGAGTCATGGTGGAATTTATCGAGGATCTGGTTGCCAATCTGCATCCAGTCGGCCAGGTCCTGCTCCAGGCTTACCGTCAGCGGTGTTGGCAGCAGCCCCAGCGGGGTCTTCACAAACAGCGGATCGTCAAACCAGTCGCGCAGCTTCGCCAGCGATTTACTCACCGCGGACGGGGTGACGTTCATCCGTTTCGCGGCTTTCGTTACGCTGCGTTCCTGCAGCAACAGCTGCAGGCACAACAGGAGATTAAGATCGAGACTGCTGAGGGGCTTCTTCATGATGCGCTGCCGGTCGGATAAGCAAAAGGAGGAGAATGCAGAGCATGCTACAACCAATCAGCACCCCGATCAGCATATTCAGCGCATTGAGTCCCATTATGGCCGCCAGCCAAATCCACAGCGAAGAGCCGCAGACCTGGGCGATACCCAACACCGAGCTTGCCACCCCGGCGCGCAGGGCGAACGGGCCAAGCGCCTGGCTCATCGCCACACCAAAGCCTACCGAGAACCCGGCGCAGATGAGCGTAATACCCGCCAGCATCAGGGCGTGGGTACTCGCCGTCGCCAGAATCACCCCGGCCACCAGGAACAGCACCTGTGAAGTGAGCATCAATGTACGCTGTTTAAAGAGATTCAGGGCAAAGGGGGTCGAGAACGACACGGCCATACTGACCAGCGCGGTTAAGGCCATCACCATGGAATACTCCCCGCGATCGAAGCCCAAGGTCTCCATCAGCAACACCGGGGAAACGTTTACATAGGTGAGGATCACCGCCACGCTCAGGGTGGTGATCAACAACCGGCTGATAAAGAAGCGGTTGAGCAGCTTTTCGTCCGGGGGAATCGACGCGGTATGACCCCTGTTTTGTGCCCCGGGATGGGTTTCTCTCAGTACCGTGATCGACAGGATAAAGACCAGCATTCCCATCGCCGCCATCGTCCAGAAGAGGCTCTGCCACGGGAATTTCAGCATGATCAGGTAGCCCACCACTGGCGCAAGCACCGGGATAATACAGGTGATGCCATTCATCATGGAGAGCACTTTGGCGCGGCGCTGGGCGCTTAAGGTATCGCGCAGGATCGCAAAGGCCACCACGTAGCACCCGCCCGCGCCGACACCCTGGATAAAGCGCCCGGTGAGGAACAGCGAACTCTCTTCTGCCAGCGAGCACAGCACGGAGGAGAGCGCAAAAATCACTGCCCCGGTAATGGCGACCGGCTGCCGCCCGGCTTTGTCAGCAACCTTCCCGGCAAACACCATCGACGACGCCATCCCCGCGAGGTAGGCCGAAAACGCGATATGCAGCTGCGCCTCGCTGGCGCCCAGATCGCGGGCGATGTGCGGCAACCCCACCAGATACATATCAATGCCTGATGGATAAAGCAGCACCAGCGCAAAACTACAAAACAGAAAACGAGCCATAACACCCCCATAAAGACAGGCATGAAGCATAGGGGGAGAAAGGAAATGTGGCGAGTTGCCATTTGGACAAAGGTGATTTCCTTACAGGAAATCACCTCAGAATAGACCGCGTGTAAACGTCAGGCTGGCTCAACCAAAGCGCGGCAGGAAATTAAAGATATTCCCGAACCAGCAAATAATGACCGCGACACCAAACAGGATCACCAGCGAGGGGATCATCATGCCGCCCCAGACGGTGAACATCTGATTCGGGAATTTCTTCCGCGCTTTCAACGCCAGAACCGCAGGAATAATCACCGCCCAGATGGTCGCACACAGTCCTGCACCGCCAATGCCGTAGATAAACCCATTCGGGAAGATCAGATAGAGGATCGTGGGGGGCAGGAAGGTCAGCATGATCGTTTTCAGACGACCGGACGGTGAATTGTCGAGCTTAAAGAGGTCGGCAAGATAGTCGAACAACCCCAGTGTGACGCCAAAGAAGGAGCTGGCCACGGCTAGATTAGAGAAAACCAGTAAGCAAAATTCGATAACGCCGTGCTGCCGGGTGCCGAGGAAGGATTTTACCAGTGAATCGACGTTCCCCCCTGACGAGATGATCTCGTTGAAGCTGTCGCGGGTAATGTTCCCCATCGTGCAATACAGCCAGAACAGATAGATAAACAGCGCCAGCAGGGAGCCAAACACCAGGCTTTTAATCAGCTTATCTTTCCGCTTCCCATAGCAGATGATGAGGCTGGGAATGTTGCCGTGAAAACCAAACGATGCCAGGCAGACGGGCAAGGCCATGAAGATATAGGGGAAGTAGGTGGTATGGCTGGCTGATGTGACGTTGATATCTCTTAATATGCCGTAATCAACCTGAAAGAAGAATGATCCAAATACAACGATAAAGGCGATGATCTTAATGCCTAAAAACAGCGAGGTAATTCTGCTGGCGGCTAATGAGCTAAACCACAACACGGCCGCGACAAACAGCGCTGTACACACACCCACGATGCGGGGATTGACGTGCGTCCCCTGATTCATGGCGATAGTTTCACTTATTATTGCGCCGTTGGCGGAGATATAGGCATACGTCAGGATATAAAGAACAAATGCAACCGTTAGACCGCTTACGATATTCCATCTGTTACCAATCAGATCTTTTGTAACCGTATTAAAACTGGAACCGACAGGATAGTTTAAATTAGCTTCCAGTAATAACAGCCCGGAGTGAAGCATTGAAAACCAGGCAATAATTAAAATAAACGCGCCCCAAAAAAACCATGCCCCTGCCAAATCTACGGGTAAAGCAAACATCCCCCCGCCAATAACTGTACCTGCTATAACCATGACACCCCATACCGAGGAGTGTTTAGTTTCTAACTCTAAACTTTGTTCCATGGTGCCCCCATCAATGTGGCAAGCTTGATGTTGTTGATATAGTTTTTTTCGGGTGGCTAAAATTATTTAGCCACCCAGGGAGTGAAGTTAAACTTCTTTGAGTTTGGCAGTGAAGTGGCGTAATACTTTTGGTTCGTAGGTAAAGGTTAATCCTTTAATATTCATCGCATTTTCTTTGACGTGCTTAAAGGCTTCGACGATGAAATCCATATGGGATTGCGTATAGGTTGCGCGTGGAATGGTTAAACGCAGTAATTCTGCGGGGCAAGGTAACTGCTTGCCCGTTTTCGGATCGCGGCCTAACAGGAATGAACCAATTTCCACTGCGCGAATGCCTGCGACTTTATAAAGCTCACAGGCCAGCGCCTGCGCCGGGAACTGCTCCGCTGGAATATGCGGTAAAAGCTTGCCCGCATCCACAAAGGCAGCATGGCCGCCCGCCTGCTGGCAAACTACGCCGATTGCTTCCAGGCCATCGACCAGGTATTGCACCTGATTAATCCGGTATGCCAGCCAGTCCTGGCCCATGCCGTCATGCAGGCCGACAGCCAGGCGTTCCATGGCACCCCCTTCCAGGCCGCCGTAAGTCGGGAAGCCTTCCTGGACGACGCACAAGGTTCTGCACTCGGTATAAACATCGAAATAATCGTCATTCTTGATGCACAGCAGCCCACCCATCGGCACCATGGCATCCTTTTTCGCCGACATGGCCAGCATATCCGCGTACTTGTAGGTCTCGCGGGTGATTTCTGCAATGCTCCAGTCTTTATATTCCGCCTCACGTTTTTGAATAAAGTAGGCGTTCTCTGCAAAGCGCGCGGAATCCATGACGACCGGGATATCGTATTTTCTGGCAATCGCATACATCGCCTTCAGGTTCGCCAGTGACACCGGCTGCCCACCGGCAGAGTTGCTGGTGATAGTCGCGACAATATAAGGCACATTGCTCGCACCCACTTCCTCGATGCCGTTTTCCAGTCCCTGTAGGTCAAAATTGCCTTTAAAATCGTAACGGACGCCGGTATCAAACGCTTCCTTAATATAGACGTTGCGCACGGTGCAGCCATTTATCTGGCTATGACCCTGGGTGGTATCAAAGAAGTAGTTTGAGAAGGCGACCATTTTCGTGCGATCTAAGCCTTTTTCCTGTTCGCGTTTTTTGATTAAGACAGGAATATAGATCTGCTCAGCGCCGCGTCCCTGGTGTGTTGGGATGGTATATTGATAGCCGAAAATCTCCTTCACGGCGTTGGACAGTGCATAGTAGCTACGGCTTCCACTGTAGGCTTCGTCACCGCGCAGCATAGCGGCCTGCATATTTTGAGTGACTGCGCCGGTGCCGCTGTCGGTCAGTAAATCAATAAACACGTCCTCGCTATCCAGCAGGAAGGGGTTCATGCCTGATTGAATAATCGCGTTTTCGCGATGCTCCCTTGTAGTGCGCTTAACCGGCTCAATAACTCTGATGCGAAAGGGTTCTGGTAAATGTTTGAAGTTTTCCATTATATAATTCCTGTTTTTATCGCAGCGATGCTGGTGGTTATTTTTAATAACCATAAAAAGCGGCAAACCTGAGCCATTTATAACGCCACGCAGTCGCGAGATTAATTCTCACAACAGAGGCGTGCAGAGGCACTATTGCGGTTTTATAAGCGCAATGATTTCAGGCATACCGGATAAACAGACTATGAGTCTGTTCAGGTTGCATAGAGAAAAAGAGGCGAAGGGAGATTACGGATGGTGATTGACAATTTTATTGTCAATATTGAACCACTTAGACGTGATGTATGTATTTAAGATAATCATCATTGATTTATCCTCATTAGACACGTTACTACACTATTCTAATGAGAATATTTGTCTATGTGCAGAGATATTAATTGTGATTGTAATCACAGAGAATATAACCGATATATTTACTATTTATTCAGAGAATATAAAAAAGAAAAAGCCACAATAACAGGAGTGTTATGCGGCTTTTTAACAGCTGGCAAAACGGGCTTATTTCCCGATACAGAAGCTCGAGAAAATGCGGCCCAGCAGATCATCCGAAGTGAACTCCCCGGTGATCTCGCTTAACGCCTGCTGCGCCAGACGCAGCTCTTCCGCCAGCAGTTCTCCGGCCCAGGCACCAAGCAGTTGTGCTTTGCCCTGATCCAGATGTTGTGCCGCCTCTTCCAGCGCCTGAAGATGGCGACGACGGGCAAGGAAACCGCCCTCCATGCTGGTATCAAAGCCCATGCTCTGCTTCAGATGGTCGCGCAGCTCATCTACGCCCTCGCCGGTACGCGCCGACAGGCGAATAAGTGAGTGACCATTCACATCGCTGAGGCCCAGCGTTTCACCGGTGACGTCGGCTTTGTTACGTACCACGGTGATCGGCAGATTGGCTGGCAGACGGGCAATAAAGTCCGGCCAGATCGCCGCCGGGTCGACCGCCGCCGTAGTGGTGCCATCTACCATAAACAGCACGCGGTCAGCCTGCTCGATCTCCTGCCAGGCGCGCTCGATACCGATGCGCTCCACTTCGTCGCTGGCATCGCGTAAGCCCGCGGTGTCGATGATATGCAGCGGCATACCGTCGATATGAATATGTTCCCGCAGTACATCGCGAGTGGTGCCGGCAATGTCGGTCACAATTGCGGCTTCGCGACCCGCCAGAGCATTCAGCAGGCTCGATTTCCCGGCATTTGGACGCCCGGCAATGACCACTTTCATCCCTTCGCGCAGCAGGCTGCCCTGACGCGCTTCGGCGCGTACCGCGTCGAGATCGCTCATCACGGCGTTAAGCTGGGCTTCGATTTTGCCATCGGAGAGGAAGTCGATCTCCTCATCCGGGAAATCAATCGCCGCTTCTACGTAGATGCGCAGGTGAGTAAGTGCTTCCACAAGATGATTCACGCGGGCGGAAAAAGCACCCTGCAGTGAGTTCAGGGCGGAGCGTGCGGCCTGCTCGGAGCTGGCGTCGATCAGGTCGGCAATCGCCTCGGCTTGCGCCAGGTCGAGCTTATCGTTCAGGAAGGCGCGCTCGGAGAACTCGCCCGGCCTGGCAATACGCAGCCCTGGCAAAGTCAGAATGCGTTTCAGCAGCAGGTCGAGGATCACCGGCCCGCCGTGGCCCTGCAATTCGAGCACGTCTTCGCCGGTGAAGGAGTTCGGGCCGGGGAACCACAGCGCGATGCCCTGATCCAGCGCAGTTCCGTCAGTATCTTTAAACGGCAGATAGTCGGCGTAGCGCGGCTTTGGCAGTTTACCCAGCACCGCTTCTGCCACCTCGCGCGCCTTCTGGCCGGAGATACGCAGAATGCCCACACCACCGCGTCCCGGTGGGGTTGCCTGGGCGACGATAGTGTCGTTATGGCTCATGGTTTATCTCTTCTAAATGCAATAAAAAAGGCGGTCAATAGACCGCCCTGTCATCACTGCTCTTTTTGCCGGGTGGCGCTTCGCTTACCCGGCCTACTCAGAATCAGGAGCTTTTCTTTTCGCGGCTATGCAGACCACGTTTTTCCAGACCACGGTAGATCAGCTGCTGCTGAAGGATGGTGACCAGGTTGCTGACGATATAGTACAGCACCAGACCTGACGGGAACCACAGGAAGAACACGGTGAAGATGACCGGCATAAAGGTCATGATCTTCTGCTGCATCGGGTCGGTCACGGTGGTTGGTGACATCTTCTGGATGAAGAACATCGTCACGCCCATCAGGATCGGCAGGATGTAGTACGGGTCCTGTGCAGACAGGTCATGGATCCACAGGGCGAACGGCGCATGGCGCAGCTCAACGGAACCCATCAGCATGTAGTACAGCGCAAGGAAGATTGGCATCTGGATCAGCAGCGGGAAGCAGCCACCCAGTGGATTCACTTTCTCGGCTTTATACAGGGCCATCATCTCCTGGCTCTGACGCTGTTTGTCATCGCCCAGACGCTCACGCATAGCCTGAATCTTCGGCTGCAGCATACGCATCTTCGCCATGGAGGTGTACTGCGCTTTGGTCAGCGGGTACATGATGCCACGAACGATAAAGGTGATAACAATGATGGAGAAGCCCCAGTTACCCAGGAAGCTGTGGATCCACTTCAGCAGCTTAAACAGCGGCTGGGAGATGAACCACAACCAACCGTAATCTACGGTCAGATCCAGGTGCGGTGCTACAGCGGCCATCTTGTCCTGGATTTCCGGGCCGACCCAAAGGGTGCTGCCCAGCGTACCGGTTTGACCCGGCTGAACCAGAACCGGCTCAGACTTATAGCCGATAGCGGCAACGCCGTTCAGGTTTGCGGTATAGAAGTTGTTGGAACCGGCGTTATTTGGCACCCATGCAGTCGCGAAATACTGTTGCAGCATTGCCACCCAACCGCCTTTTGAGCTGACGTTCAGGTTTTCGTTATCGGCAATGGTGTCGAATTTGTATTTCTCGTACTTAGTATCTGGCGTGGAGTACGCTGCGCCACGGAAGGTATGCAACGCGAAGTTGTTGCTTCCGGTGTCACGGTGCGACGGCAGATCGATGGTTTGCTTAAGCTGGCCAAAGGTGGAGATTTCCAGCGGTTTCGCGCTGGCGTTCTGCACGTTATAGCCCACGTTCACCGCATACTCACCGCGTTTCAGGGTGAAGGTTTTGGTGAAGGTGTTGCCCGCAGCATCAGTGTAAGTCATCGGGATCGCGAGTTCGTTCTGGCCATCAGCCAGCACAAACGCATCTTTATCGACGTTATACAGCGGACGTGCGCCGTTAGCCGGGTTATCCGGGCCATCACGACCGGTCAGGCCGCTCTGTGCCTGGTAGATAAACTGCGGCGTGGTTTCCAGTAACTGGAACGGCTCGTTAGAACCGAGCTCTTTCGGGTAAGTTACCAGTTGCGCCTGCTCAACATCACCACCACGGGTGTTGATAGTCAGCTCAAGCACATCGGTCTTAACCGTAATCAGTTTACCCTGGCCACTGGCCGGTACGCCCTGGTCGGCGGCGCTACCCGCTGCGGTGGTCGTTGTCTGCGTGACCTGCTGCTGAGGTTGAGGATTTTTATCCTGCTCCCAAGCCTGGAAGATCATGAAAGACACGAACAACAAAGCGATGATAAGAAGATTGCGTTGCGAATCCATC
Source organism: Leclercia sp. 1548 (assembly GCF_050435045.1). Taxonomy (NCBI): domain Bacteria; kingdom Pseudomonadati; phylum Pseudomonadota; class Gammaproteobacteria; order Enterobacterales; family Enterobacteriaceae; genus Leclercia; species Leclercia sp. 1548. The sequence goes on from NZ_JBNDJP010000008.1 coordinate 52,757, forward strand.
GTTAGTGTTCTCTGGTATCAAAAGGTCCTGGAGGGACGGGATCGTCTCCACCTGGGTGTAAAGGGTGGCATTTTAATACGCGTTTCACCGTCAACCAACTGCCTTTTATCACTCCAAACCTGCGCAATGCCTCAATTCCGTAGCTTGAGCATGTTGGCGTGAAACGGCAGTGTGGCCCGAGTAGCGGACTAATCAGGCGTTGATAGACCCGGATAAGGCCGATCAGGACCCGTGAGCCAGGCGACAGTGGCGGCGCCATAATTTTTCCAACGCTTCCGAGAGAGCACGGTTATCGAGGTCGGCAACCCCTTTTTTTGCCACCACCACGAAATCCATTGAAGGCAGTTCATGTTGACGTAAACGGAAGCTTTCACGCGTCAGACGTTTAATCCGATTGCGTTCATGCGCACGCTTAACATTTTTTTTGGCGACAGTGAGACCGATACGGGGATGCCCCAGCGAATTTTGGCGGCCGAGGATGGTGATTTGCGGCGTGCCAGCCCGTTGTGGCTGCTGGAAGACGAAAGTGAAATGAGTGGGAGTTAACAAACGTAACTCCCTGGGAAATGCTAGCTTAACCACGCAGGGGTTAGCTTAATTACTTGGAAACGGTCAGACGTGAACGGCCTTTAGCACGACGACGTGCCAGAACCTGACGACCATTTTTAGTAGCCATACGAGCACGGAAGCCGTGAGAACGGTTGCGCTTCAGTACAGACGGTTGAAAAGTGCGTTTCATGGCGATTTCTACCTAAACTTGAATAAATTCAATGACTTTTTGTGGAGTCCGAACGAATAACGAACAATGGACGCCGAAGCCATGGGTGATTAAAGAGGCCGGATTGTAATAATTGTACACTCCAGAGTCAATTCTCTTTCCTTATTTCCCGCGTCTTTCCGCACGTTTTTAGCGTGCAAATTGAACAGCGTCAGACGCAGGTCTTAGAGTCCCACGCGCCGGGTGGGGAATTATACGGCCTCCAGGGCAAATCGCAAGGATCGTCCAGGATCTTCGTTAGATCATTTCAGCAAAAAATCGTCTTTACTCATTAATTTTTCCAATATGCGGCCTAAATCGTGGGGGCGTATCCTCAGGATCGTTTACACTTACCCCGTTTCGATCCTCCTGTGGATAAATCGGGAAGAAACTGTGAGAAACAGAAGATCTCTGGCTCAGTTTAAGCTATGATCCGCGGTCCTGATCGGATCCCAGGATCCTGGTCGGGCAAAAACCGCAAATAGCGGTTCGCACGTCCCCCTTAACGCCGGGTCTTTTCGACGTGTGTCTACAATCATGACTATTCAATAGCTTTCTTTTTATGTTCGAGTGGAGTCCGCCGTGTCACTTTCGCTTTGGCAGCAGTGTCTTGCCCGATTGCAGGATGAGTTACCAGCCACAGAATTCAGTATGTGGATCCGCCCGTTGCAGGCGGAGCTGAGCGATAACACGCTGGCTTTGTATGCGCCAAACCGTTTTGTGCTCGATTGGGTAAGGGACAAATACCTTAATAACATCAATGGACTGCTGAACGAATTTTGCGGTACCGATGCCCCACAGCTGCGTTTTGAAGTGGGCACAAAGCCGGTCACCCAAACCCTTAAAGAGACCGTTAACGTCGCCGCAGCACCCGCGCAAACCGCGCAGGTTCACATGCCGCGCGTCGCCCCAGCGCCGCGTTCAGGCTGGGACAACGTGCCGGCCCCGGCGGAGCCGACATACCGCTCCAACGTTAACGTCAAACACACCTTCGATAACTTCGTCGAGGGTAAATCGAACCAGCTGGCGCGCGCGGCGGCCCGTCAGGTGGCGGATAACCCGGGCGGCGCCTATAACCCGCTGTTCCTCTATGGCGGCACCGGTCTGGGTAAAACGCACCTGTTGCACGCGGTTGGCAATGGCATCGTGGCGCGTAAGCCGAATGCCAAAGTCGTGTATATGCACTCCGAGCGCTTCGTTCAGGACATGGTTAAAGCCCTGCAAAACAACGCGATCGAAGAGTTTAAACGCTACTACCGCTCCGTTGATGCGCTGCTGATCGATGACATTCAATTCTTTGCTAATAAAGAACGATCTCAGGAAGAGTTTTTCCACACCTTCAATGCCCTGCTGGAAGGCAATCAGCAGATCATTTTGACCTCGGATCGTTATCCGAAAGAGATCAACGGGGTTGAGGATCGTCTGAAATCCCGCTTCGGCTGGGGCCTGACCGTGGCGATCGAGCCGCCGGAACTGGAAACCCGCGTGGCGATCCTGATGAAAAAGGCCGACGAGAACGACATTCGTCTGCCGGGTGAGGTGGCGTTCTTTATTGCCAAGCGTCTGCGTTCCAATGTTCGTGAGCTGGAAGGCGCACTGAACCGCGTCATCGCCAATGCCAACTTCACCGGACGGGCGATCACCATCGATTTCGTGCGTGAAGCGCTGCGCGATCTGCTGGCATTGCAGGAAAAACTGGTCACCATCGACAATATTCAGAAGACGGTGGCGGAGTACTACAAAATTAAAGTGGCGGATTTGCTGTCCAAACGTCGATCCCGCTCGGTGGCGAGACCGCGTCAGATGGCGATGGCGCTGGCAAAGGAACTCACCAACCACAGCCTGCCGGAAATCGGTGATGCCTTTGGTGGCCGTGACCATACCACCGTGCTGCACGCCTGTCGTAAGATCGAGCAGCTGCGTGAAGAAAGCCACGACATAAAAGAAGACTTCTCCAATTTAATCAGAACATTATCTTCGTGACGCTATGAAATTTACCGTTGAACGTGAACACTTATTAAAACCGCTGCAACAGGTGAGTGGCCCCTTAGGCGGCCGCCCGACGCTGCCTATTCTCGGTAACCTGCTGCTACAGGTCGCAGACGGCACGCTGTCGCTGACCGGCACCGATCTCGAGATGGAAATGGTCGCACGCGTGACGCTTTCTCAGCCTCACGAAGCGGGCGCTACCACTGTTCCAGCGCGTAAGTTCTTTGATATCTGCCGTGGCCTGCCTGAAGGGGCAGAGATTGCCGTGCAGCTGGAAGGCGATCGCATGCTGGTGCGCTCCGGCCGCAGCCGCTTCTCGCTCTCCACGCTCCCGGCTATCGACTTCCCGAACCTCGATGACTGGCAGAGCGAAGTCGAATTCACCCTGCCGCAGGCAACCATGAAGCGCCTGATTGAAGCCACCCAGTTCTCGATGGCGCATCAGGACGTTCGCTACTACTTAAACGGCATGCTGTTCGAAACCGAAGGTGAAGAGCTGCGTACCGTCGCCACCGACGGCCACCGTCTGGCGGTCTGCTCCATGCCGATTGGCGTGAGCTTGCCGAACCATTCGGTGATCGTGCCTCGTAAAGGCGTGATTGAGCTGATGCGTATGCTCGACGGCGGCGAAACCCCGCTGCGCGTGCAGATTGGGAGCAACAACATTCGCGCGCATGTCGGTGACTTTATCTTCACCTCTAAGTTGGTGGATGGTCGCTTCCCGGACTATCGCCGCGTATTGCCGAAGAACCCGGACAAAACGCTGGAAGCGGGCTGCGATATTCTCAAGCAGGCCTTTGCTCGTGCGGCGATCCTCTCTAACGAGAAGTTCCGCGGCGTGCGTCTGTATGTCAGCGAAAACCAGCTGAAGATTACGGCTAACAACCCGGAGCAGGAAGAAGCCGAAGAGATCCTCGATGTCACCTATGCGGCGGGCACCGAAATGGAAATCGGCTTTAACGTCAGTTACGTGCTGGATGTGCTGAACGCACTGAAATGCGAAAACGTGCGTATTCTGCTGACGGATTCCGTGTCGAGCGTACAGATTGAAGATGCCGCATCACAGTCGGCTGCTTATGTTGTCATGCCAATGAGACTGTAGTGATAACTATCGGGCTATCTTACTTGCCACTTTCAACCTGGGCTGTGCTCGCCCCTGTCACGTACTCCGTGTACGCTTCAGGGTCTGTGCGCAGTCCGCGTTGAAACTGGCTGCGCCGATTACGCCCTGGCCGAAGAAACCCAGATATGTCACTGACGCGCCTTTTAATTAAAGATTTCCGCAATATCGAAAGCGCGGATCTTGCTTTATCTCCCGGCTTTAATTTCCTGGTTGGCGCCAACGGCAGCGGCAAAACCAGCGTCCTGGAAGCCATCTATACGCTCGGCCATGGTCGGGCGTTTCGCAGTTTGCAGATTGGCCGCGTCATTCGCCACGAGCAGGAAGCGTTCATTTTACATGGGCGTTTGCAGGGCCAGGATCACGAAACGGCTATCGGTCTGACCAAAGACAAGCATGGCGACAGCAAGGTGCGCATCGACGGCACCGACGGGCACAAAGTGGCCGAACTGGCACTGATGATGCCGATGCAGCTGATCACCCCCGAGGGGTTTACTTTACTCAACGGCGGCCCCAAATACAGAAGAGCCTTCCTCGACTGGGGATGCTTCCATAACGAAGCAGGCTTCTTTACCGCCTGGAGCAACCTTAAACGGCTGCTCAAGCAGCGCAATGCCGCGCTACGCCAGGTAACCCGCTATGCCCAACTGCGGGCGTGGGACAAAGAGCTGATCCCACTGGCGGAGCAGATCAGCCGCTGGCGCGCCGAGTACAGCGCCGGGATCGCGCAGGATATGGCAGATACCTGCCAACAGTTTTTACCCGAGTTCTCTTTAAGCTTCTCCTTCCAGCGCGGCTGGGAGAAGGAGACCGACTATGCCGAGGTGCTGGAGCGAAGCTTCGAGCGCGATCGCATGTTGACCTACACGGCACACGGCCCGCACAAGGCGGATTTCCGCATTCGTGCCGACGGTGCGCCGGTAGAAGACACCTTATCACGCGGGCAGCTCAAACTCCTGATGTGTGCGCTGCGCCTGGCGCAGGGCGAGTTTTTAACCCGTGAGAGTGGGCGACGCTGCCTGTACCTGATTGATGATTTTGCCTCGGAACTTGACGACGCGCGGCGCGGACTGCTTGCCAGCCGCTTAAAAGCCACGCAGTCACAAGTTTTCGTCAGTGCGATTAGCGCTGAACACGTAATGGACATGTCGGACAAAAATTCGAAGATGTTCACCGTGGAAAAGGGTAAAATAACGGATTAACCCAAGAATAAATGAGCGAGAAACGTTGATGTCGAATTCTTATGACTCCTCCAGTATCAAAGTCCTGAAAGGGCTGGATGCGGTGCGTAAGCGCCCGGGTATGTATATCGGCGACACGGATGACGGCACCGGTCTGCACCACATGGTATTTGAGGTTGTGGATAACGCTATCGACGAAGCGCTCGCGGGTCACTGTAAAGACATCGTGGTGACGATCCACGCCGACAACTCCGTCTCCGTAACCGATGATGGCCGTGGCATCCCGACCGGTATCCACCCGGAAGAGGGCGTATCTGCAGCGGAAGTTATCATGACCGTCCTGCACGCAGGCGGTAAGTTCGATGATAACTCCTATAAAGTATCCGGCGGTCTGCACGGTGTGGGTGTCTCTGTGGTTAACGCCCTGTCGCAGAAGCTGGAACTGCTGATCCGTCGCGAAGGCAAAGTGCATCAGCAAACCTACGTGCACGGCGTACCGCAGGCTCCGCTGGCGGTTACCGGTGAAACTGACGTAACCGGGACTCAGGTCCGTTTCTGGCCAAGCCATGAAACCTTCACCAACGTCACCGAGTTTGAATACGATATCCTCGCCAAACGCCTGCGCGAGCTGTCATTCCTGAACTCCGGCGTCTCTATCCGCCTGCGCGACAAGCGCGACGGCAAAGAAGACCACTTCCACTACGAAGGCGGCATCAAGGCGTTCGTTGAGTATCTCAACAAGAACAAAACGCCAATTCACCCAAATATCTTCTATTTCTCTACCGAAAAAGACGGTATCGGCGTGGAAGTTGCGCTGCAGTGGAACGACGGGTTCCAGGAAAACATCTACTGCTTTACCAACAACATCCCGCAGCGCGATGGCGGTACACACCTGGTTGGCTTCCGTACGGCGATGACCCGTACCCTGAACGCCTACATGGATAAAGAAGGCTACAGCAAAAAAGCGAAAGTCAGCGCCACCGGCGACGATGCCCGTGAAGGCCTGATTGCTGTTGTCTCCGTGAAGGTGCCGGATCCGAAATTCTCCTCTCAGACCAAAGACAAGCTGGTCTCCTCCGAGGTGAAATCGGCGGTTGAACAGCAGATGAACGAACTGCTGAGCGAATACCTGCTGGAAAACCCATCCGACGCCAAAATCGTGGTCGGCAAAATTATCGACGCGGCGCGCGCCCGTGAAGCGGCACGTAAAGCCCGTGAAATGACCCGTCGTAAAGGCGCACTGGACTTAGCAGGCCTGCCGGGCAAACTGGCAGACTGTCAGGAACGCGACCCGGCGCTGTCCGAACTGTACCTCGTGGAAGGGGACTCCGCGGGCGGTTCTGCGAAGCAGGGCCGTAACCGTAAGAACCAGGCGATCCTGCCGCTGAAGGGTAAAATCCTTAACGTTGAGAAGGCGCGCTTCGACAAGATGCTCTCTTCTCAGGAAGTGGCGACGCTGATCACCGCCCTGGGCTGCGGCATTGGCCGTGACGAGTACAACCCGGACAAACTGCGCTATCACAGCATCATCATCATGACCGATGCGGACGTCGACGGCTCGCACATCCGTACGCTGCTGTTGACCTTCTTCTATCGTCAGATGCCGGAAATCGTTGAGCGTGGCCACGTCTACATTGCCCAGCCGCCGCTGTACAAAGTGAAGAAAGGCAAGCAGGAACAGTACATCAAAGACGACGAAGCGATGGATCAGTACCAGATCGCTATCGCCCTTGATGGCGCGACCCTGCACGCTAACTCAAGCGCCCCGGCGCTGGCGGGTGAACCGCTGGAACGTCTGGTCTCTGAGTACAACGCTACCCAGAAGATGATTGGCCGCATGGAGCGTCGCTTCCCGCGCACGCTGCTGAAAGCGCTGGTCTATCAGCCGACGCTGTCCGAAGCCGACCTCAGCAGCGAGCAGGCCGTGACCCGTTGGGTGAACACCCTGGTGACCGATCTGAACGAGAACGAGCAGCACGGTAGCCAGTGGAAGTTCGACGTGAACGAGAACAGCGAACTGAATCAGTTCGAGCCGGTGATCCGTGTGCGTACCCACGGTGTGGATACCGACTACCCACTGGATCATGAGTTTGTGACCGGTGCGGAATACCGTCGTATCTGTACTCTGGGCGAGAAGCTGCGCGGTCTGATTGAAGACGATGCCTTTATCGAGCGTGGCGAACGCCGTCAGCCGGTTGCCAGCTTCGAGCAGGCGCTGGATTGGCTGGTGAAAGAGTCCCGTCGTGGCCTCTCCATTCAGCGTTATAAAGGTCTGGGTGAAATGAACCCGGATCAGCTGTGGGAAACCACCATGGATCCAGAGAGTCGCCGCATGCTGCGCGTTACCGTAAAAGACGCGATTGCAGCGGACCAGCTGTTCACTACCCTGATGGGCGATGCGGTTGAACCACGTCGTGCCTTCATCGAAGAGAACGCGCTGAAAGCGGCGAACATCGATATCTAAGTCTGCCTCCGCGCTTTCCTTACGGGAAGGCGCGGATTAGCTTGCTTCACACTATCATCGGGTTGAATTGTCGGTTTTTTATAGGCGTAAGCATGGAACAGGCGATCACTAAAAGGCGCTATTATGATGTTGGTCTCCAGATAGAGGAGCTGCTCTATTCTGGGGTGTTTAAAGCAGGAGAGCGGCTTCCTTCGGAAAGAGAGCTCGGAGAACGTTTTAACACCAGTCGAACCACAATCCGTGAAGCTATTATCATGCTTGAGCTGAAGGGCGTGGTGGAAGTTCGTCAGGGTGCTGGCATCTATTTCATTGATAGCCCTGAAAAGTTAAATCAAAAAGCTCTTTTGCCCTATTCTGATATCGGCCCTTTCGAACTGCTTCAGGCCCGGCAGGTTATCGAGAGCAATATTACCGGTTTTGCCGCAACGCAGATCAGGCTGAATGAGCTACGCGAGCTTAAGCGAATCATTGCCCAGCAGGTTAAGCTGATTGACGGTGATAGCGACAAATTCGAAGAGCTGGATCGGCAGTTCCACAATATTATTGCCGAGGCGACGCAAAACCGCGTGCTGATGAAGCAATCCGCAGAGCTCTGGCGAGCCGTCAGAACGGAAAACCCCCGCTGGAAACGCCTGAATTACCACTACCTGCATAAAAAAGAGTTACGCATGATGTGGGTTGAGGATCACCGCTCTATCTTCCTCGCTCTACAGAAGCGTAATGCTGAACAAGCCCGTCAGGCATCCTGGAACCACCTTGAAAACAGCAAAAACGAACTGGTGAAAATCTTCCATCAGGACGAGTCGCTGGATGATTTTGACGACTTTTTCTTTGCCACCTGATTCTGCGCCGGGCCTGCATGGTGGCAGGCCCGGCAACCATCAGACTTCATATGGGTTGAGTTTATCCCAGTCAAATTCAACGCCAATTCCGCATTCATCTGGGGCGACGGCCCGGTAGTTCTCTACCACTAACGGACGTTTCGTATAGCGATCGATAGGGAAACTATGTACTTCCAGCCAGCCGGTATCAAAAGCGGATACCAGGCTAACGTGTAATTCCTGCATGCCGTGCGAGCAAATCGGCAGACCATAATTGGTCGACAATCTGGCAGCTTTCAGCCAACCGGTGATCCCACCACAGTTCGAGGCATCTGGCTGAATGAACCCTAACCTGGCGCGATCCAGCGCGTACCCAAACTCATGAATAGTATGCAGATTTTCCCCCATCGCCAGTGGGATAGTGGTGTTTTCAGCAATGCGGGCGTAGCCGTCGTAATCATCAGGAATGGTTGGCTCTTCAAACCAGCTAATATCGCACGACTCAACCGCCTTCGAGAGCGCAATAGCCTGTTCAACAGAGAGCGAGTAGTTAGCATCAATCACAAAGGTTACGTCAGGGCCAATAAGCTGGCGAACCGCCTTGATACGGTCGATATCATCCTGTGGATTTTTCTGTCCCACCTTTATTTTCACGGCGTTAAAGCCGCTGTCCAGATAACCCTGGATGCTACGCAGCAGCTTATCGAGTGGAAACGCCAGATCAATGCCACCGCAGTAGGCCTTACAGCTGTTATTGGCACCGCCTGCCATTTTCCAGAGCGGTAATTGCTCACGTTTGCCCTTCAAATCCCATAACGCAATATCGACCGTTGAGGTTGCAAACGAGGCAATTCCTCCCCGTCCAACATAGTGAATATGCCACTCCATAAAGTCGTAAATGGCATCGATCTCCGCCGCGTCTTTACCTACAAGGACCGGAGCCAAATCGTGATCAATCATCGCCTTAATGGCATAACCCCCTTTACCGCCGGTATAGGTATAACCGGTGCCGGTCGCGCCATTTTCCAGGGTAATCGTGGTCGTGATGAGTTCAAAATGGCTGTGATCGCCATGTTTCGCATCCACCAGTATTTCCGCCAGCGGCACTTTGAACAGTCGGGTTTGAACGTGTTTGATAAGCGTATTCATTTCTTGGTCCTCTTAATTCCCATTATTCAATTCATTTGCTCAATGCTTTGGTATGCCTGTTTTGCTAATTCTGTAAACCAGATTGACGCGTTTTGATGAACGACTTTGGTTTAAACCATTTAAATTCAATGGATTGCTCATGTTTAGCTTGTAACTTATTTAATGGTACACCAATTTTTCTGACGGCTCATTCGATGCTTATCACACTTTTAAATAAGCATGCTCTTTTCTTGTCTCTTATTTTAACTATCTTATTGATATTAATGGTATTTGGTTTGAGGTCTGAATTTAATTAGGATTTTATTCATGTTCTTTGTTTACCATTTGAGATCATTATCACTGTTTTGGTAAACCTGTTTGGCATTATTGGTCGACGATTTGTGGAGGGTTTCTAATGGAAAAGACAACGTACGACAGACAAGCGCTGAAAGCCGATATCGTACATATCGGACTCGGGGCGTTTCATCGCGGGCACCAGGCGGTTTATACCGATCTCTGCAATGAAAGCATGGAACAACGCTGGGGAATTTTTGGCATTAATATGTTTGGCAGCGCGGAGCTGGTGGATGAGTTGAATGCCCGGGAATGCCTGTTCAGCGTGGTGGAAAAATCCGCTACCTCAACCACCTGCCGCCAGGTGCGGTCGATGGCTGGCGCACTTCATACGCCTGCGAGCGGTATTCAGGCCGCGATCGATAAACTGGCTGAACCGCAGGTAAAAATCGTCTCGCTGACCATCACTGAAAAAGGGTACTGCACCGATCCGCAATCACGCAGACTGGACCTCGGCAATCCGCTTATTCACCATGATGTCACATCACCCCGCACGCCTCAGTCGGCCATCGGTTTGCTGGTGGAAGCGTTGCGTATACGGCGCGAACGAAAACTCTCACCCTTTAGCGTTCTTTCCTGTGACAACATTCCGGAAAACGGCTTGCTGACCAGACACGCGGTGCTCGACTTCGCGCGGCAGATTGATAGCGATCTGGCTGAGTGGATCGAAAGCAATGTGACCTTTCCCGGTACCATGGTTGACCGCATCGTTCCCGCCATGACGGCAGAACAGTTTGCCGTTATTGAAGAAGAAATGGGTTATGCCGATCCCTGCGGCGTGGTCTGCGAAGATTTTCGGCAGTGGGTGATCGAAGACAACTTTGTTGCCGGAAGACCAGAATGGGACAAGGCCGGAGCAATGTTCGTCAGCGACGTATTGCCCTACGAAGAGATGAAGCTGCGGATGTTAAACGGCAGCCATTCGTTTCTGGCCTATAACGGCAGCCTGGCAGGCTATGAATTTATCTATCAATGCATGGCCGATCCCGTTCTTAATGCCGCGGTATTCCATCTGATGGTGGAAGAGCAAGCCAAATCCCTTAACCCGGCATTAAACCTGGATGTGGAACAGTACGCCCGGCTGCTGGTTGCCCGCTTCAGCAACCCGCATATCAAACACAGAACCAGCCAGATCGCCATGGATGGTTCGCAGAAGCTTCCGCAACGCGCCATAGATCCATGGCGTACGCTACAGGCGCGCAAGGTAAAAGGGACGGCACTGGCGGTGCTGATCGCCGGTTGGCTTCATTACATTATTGGTGCTGTTTCTCGCGGCCAGGCCATCGCCGATCCCCTGAATGCAGAGTTTCATGCGCGGGTGAGCCAGTTTGACTCCTCATGGAAACAGGCCCACGCCTTGCTACAGATCGAAAGCATCTTCGGCACGCTTGCCTGTGACAACACCTCATTTTTGCACGAAATCCGTCTCGCTTTTCTTACCATCGAATCTGAGGGCGTTCGTGACGCCATCAAAAATCTATTGCTGCAGGAAAATCCATGAAAACGCTTATTTGCCAACAACCGCACCAGATTGAGTACATCGAAAGAGACATTCCTTCATTAAAAGAGGGTGAGGCGCTTCTTAAAACCCGCGCGGTGGGGATTTGCGGCACCGATATCCATGCTTTTGCGGGCCGGCAGCCCTTCTTTTCCTACCCACGGGTACTGGGCCATGAAATTTGCGGCGTAGTAGAAGAGACAGGCAGCGCATGCACTCGCGTCAAAAAAGGGCTGCGCTATAGCGTTATTCCGTGCATTCCCTGCGGTAGCTGTGCCGCCTGCCAGGAGGGCAAGACTAACTGCTGCGAAAACGTCTCTTTGTATGGCGTGCATCAGGACGGCGGTTTTAGCGAATATCTCGCTGTCCGCGAAGAGAACCTGGTCGAGTTGCCGTCCAGCCTGAGTGATAACGCCGGGGCGCTGGTAGAGTGTTTTGCCATTGGCGCCCATGCGGTTCGTCGGGCCGATATCAGGCCACAGCAAAATGTGCTGATTGTGGGTGCTGGCCCGATTGGACTGGCGGCTGCTGCGATAGCCAAAGCGAAGGGCGGGCGCGTTGTGGTTGCCGATATTGATGCGGGCCGCCGTCAGCAAATCAGTGAAAAACTGGCGGTAGCCACCCTGGATCCGACCCTGCAAAGCTATCCAGAAGATCTGAAAGCCTGCTTTGACGGCCAGTTAGCCTGTGTCCTGATGGACGCTACAGGAAATAAAGCGTCAATGTCACGTTCGGTCGACCTTATTCGACACGGTGGGAAAATTGTCTTTATTGGACTCTATATTGGCGAACTGCAGCTTGATGACCCGACATTCCATAAAAAAGAGACCACGCTTTTAGCCAGCCGTAATGCCACGCGCGAAGACTTCGAGTGCGTTATCGCATTAATGGCGGACGGGGTATTACACGAAGGTTTAATGGTTAATAAGGAATATGACTTTTACAGCTTCGGTGACGGTTATAAAGAAGACGTTGTCGAAAATAAAAAATTAGTTAAAGGCGTCATTAAATTTTAAGGAAGATTTCGATGTCCAGCGTATTAATTAAAGAAGATGAATTAAAAGCGTTAGTCTTAACAAAATTAACTCGTGCCGGTCTGGATGACAACACGGCAAGAGAGGTCACCGATGTGCTGGTGCATGCCGACATGACGGGTGTCCATTCGCACGGCGTTATGCGAGTTGAACATTACTGCACGCGCCTGCAGGCGGGGGGGTTAAATCCGGCTGCCGTGATGGCATTCCAGTCGATTTCACCTTCCGTCGCCGTGTTGGATTCAGATGATGGTATGGGGCATTCAGCGCTGCTCGCCGCCACGGATCGTGCGGTACAGCTGGCAAAAGAGACTGGGGTAGGTTTTGTTGGCATCAAAAACACCTCTCACTGCGGTGCGCTCTCCTATTTTGCCGAACGTGCGACCCGCCAGGGGGCTATCGCCATTGTGATGACGCAGACAGACACCTGCGTAGCGCCTTATGGCGGTGCGGAACGTTTTCTGGGGACCAACCCTCTGGCCTTTGGTTTTCCGGTAAAAGATGAAGCACCGATGATTGTCGACATGGCCACCAGCGCCGTTGCCTTTGGCAAAATTTTACATGCCAAGGAGACCGGACAGCCTGTTGGTGAAGGGCTGGCGCTGGATAAAGAGGGCAACGTGACAACTGACCCGCACAAAATAGAAAACCTCCTGCCTTTTGGTAAGCATAAAGGCTCCGGGATTGCGCTGGCGATAGATGCCCTGACCGGCATCTTAATGGGGGCTAACTTCGGCAACCATATTGTACGTATGTACGGTGACTACGACAAAATGCGTAAGCTGGCGAGCCTGGTCATTGCCATCGATCCAGACAAACTGGGTAATGCCTTTTTTGCCGCGACGATGAAGACCATGAGGGATGAATTGCGGGCGGTAAGACCGGTTCCTGGTGTGGAAAAAGTCCTTGCTCCGAACGATCCGCAGATGGCTTATAAAGCCAAATGTCAGCGTGAGGGCATTCCGGTAGCTGAAGGTATTTACCAGTATTTAACCGGTGAGAATTAAAAACGATACAATCGACAACATGGAGAGGATGATATCTATCTTATTTATTATTAATCCTGAATAAATATAACTGGACGTACCCTACATCATGGAGAGAAATATGTATACCAATAGAAGGTATTTTATACTCATTCTGCTTTTTATTGCATCGATGATAAATTATATCGACCGGGCGGCTTTATCTATTCTCGCCCCTTATATAACCGCCGATCTCAATGTCAATAAAGCTGAGCTGGGCCTTATTTTCAGTAGCTTTGCTATTGGTTATGCTGTTTTTTGTTTTATTGGCGGCTGGCTGGCTGATAAATATGGCCCACGGCGCATTTTTGCTGGAGCCATGGGGCTATGGTCGCTTTTTGCAGGCTTAACCTGCATGGCGTTCAACTTTGTTTCGCTGTTTATCATCCGCGTGATATTTGGTGCCGCTGAAGGCCCGATGGGGTCAGTCACCAATAAAACGATCGTTAAATGGTTCCCTGCGAAGGAGCGCGCCCGCGCCGTGGGCGTCTCTTTTTCCGGCAACCCAATGGGTGGGGCAGTATCAGCGCCTATTGTTGCTGCCGCTGCGCTGGCATTTGGATGGCGGATGACCTTTATCGGCATGATGCTGATCGGTTTTGTCTGGGTGGTGATCTGGCTGGCTGCGACAAGAAACCGTACCGGCGATCAGAGCGATACGCAGCAACAGGCTTCCCCCGTTGATAGCGAAGAGAGCTGTCTGCCGGATGAAAAGCTCTCTTATTATCTGAAGCAGCCGATTATCCTCTTCACTGCGCTGGCCTTTTTCGCTTACAGCTACATACTCTTTTTCTTTATGACCTGGTTCCCCAGCTATCTGCTGGATGCGCGCGGGCTGAATATGCACGATATGAGTATCGCTAACGTCCTGCCGTGGTTGTTGGGGTTCGTCGGGCTAATCTCGGGTGGTTTTATCTCTGATTACATTTATAAAATCACCAATAATCTGCTGTTTTCCCGAAAGGTTATTATTGTCGTTGGGCTGATTATCGCTGCTGTCTGTATTACCGCGTCGGCGCTGGTGGCCAGCCTGTATAGCGCAATTGGTCTGATGTCCGTCGGTATGTTTGCCATGTATGTCACCACCTCCTGCTACTGGGCCATTGTGCAGGATACGGTAAAAGGCAACAACGTTGGTGCAGTCAGTGGATTTATCCATTTTCTGGCGAACCTGGCCGGGGTGTTTGCGCCTATGTTGACTGGTTTCATTGTCCAGGGCACCGGGCAATATTATTCAGCTTTCTATCTGGTTGGAGCGCTGGCCATTATTTCAGCCGTGCTGTTAATGTTTGGCGGTCGAAAGAAAGCGGCAATCTAAAGACAGACGTAGCAATCCGGTAGCCAAGCTGCCGGATTGCTGCCGCCTAAACGGGGAATATTTCCTGTGCTTTCAGCCCCGTTTTCCTTCTCCGGTGTTGCTGTTTTTTGAGCGGAATCGCGTTAGCATGAAGTCAGACTCATTCCAACCGGGGATCCCATGGCTATCAAACTCATTGCAATCGATATGGACGGCACGCTGCTGCTGCCAGACCACACTATCTCTGCTGGCGTTAAAGACGCAATTGCCGCAGCCCGTGCGAAAGGCGTGAACGTGGTGCTGACCACCGGTCGTCCATACGCAGGTGTTCACAGCTACCTGAAAGAGCTGCACATGAATGAACCGGGTGATTACTGCATTACCTACAACGGCGCACTGGTCCAGAAAGCAGCCGATGGCAGCACGGTGGCGCAAACGGCGCTGAGTTATGACGATTACCGCTATCTGGAACAACTCTCCCGTGAGGTCGGCTCGCACTTCCACGCTCTCGATCGTAATACGCTCTACACCGCCAACCGCGACATCAGCTACTACACGGTACATGAATCCTTCGTCGCCACCATTCCGCTGGTGTTCTGCGAAGCGGAGAAGATGGACCCCGCCACTCAGTTCCTGAAAGTAATGATGATTGATGAGCCAGAGATCCTGGACAAAGCCATTGCCCGTATCCCGGCAGAGGTGAAAGAGAAATACACCGTGTTGAAAAGTGCGCCGTACTTCCTCGAAATCCTCGATAAACGCGTCAATAAAGGCACTGGCGTGAAGTCGCTGGCCGACGCGCTGGGGATCAAGCCGGAAGAGATCATGACCCTGGGCGATCAGGAAAACGACATTGCGATGCTGGAATATGCTGGCTTAGGCGTGGCGATGGAAAACGCGATCCCGTCGGTGAAAGAGGTGGCTAACTTCGTCACCAAATCCAACCTCGAAGATGGCGTGGCTTACGCTATTGAGAAGTTTGTTCTGAATTAAGACCCGGCAAAACCCGCGCTCTCCTACATCCTGCTGGTGGGCGACGTGAAACGGGTAGGCTAATTCCCGGCAATGCTATACCCTGATGCGACATCCGCGCATCAGGGTATCCTCATGAAACAAATCACCTTCGCTCCCCGCAACCATCAGCTCACCAACACCCGCACCTGGACTGCAGACAGCCAGTGGCTGGTCTTTGACGTCCGCCCGTCCGGGGCATCGTTTACCGGCGACACCATTGAGCGGGTTAACGTCGAAACGGGTGAGGTAGAGGTGATTTATCGCGCCACAAACGGCGCGCATGTTGGGGTCGTGACCGTACATCCAGCGGAAGATAAGTACGTCTTTATCCACGGCCCAAACCATCCTGATGCCCACTGGCAGTACGACTTTCATCACCGTCAGGGGGTGATTGCTGCACAGGGGCAGACAAGCAATCTCGATGCAATGGATATCACCGCACCCTTCACCCCCGGCGCGTTGCGCGGCGGCAGCCACGTGCATGTCTTCAGCCCGAACGGCCAGTTCGTCAGCTTTACCTATAACGACCATGTTCTGCATACGCTCGATCCGAAGCGCGATCTACGCAACGTGGGCGTGGCCGCGCCCTATGGTCCGGTGACGCCTGCTGGCAACCATCCGCGTGAATATGGTGGAACGCACTGGAGCGTACTGGTCAGCCGTACGACCCCCACGCCGCAGCCGGGCAGCGATGAGATCAACCGCGCCTATGAAGAGGGCTGGGTCGGTAACGACAGGCTGGCCTTTATCGGCGATACCCTTTCCGCTCAGGGTGAAAAAGTGCCGGAACTGTTTATCGTGGATCTGCCGAAAGAGGAGCAGGGCTGGAAACAGGCCGGGGATTTACCGCTGCAGGGCACGGCGGAGTGCATGCCCGCCCCGCCAGCCGGGGTGGTGCAGCGCCGTTTAACCTTCACCCACAGCCACCGCTTCCCGGGCCTGGTGAACGTGCCGCGACACTGGGTGCGCAGCAACCCGCAGGCGACACAAATCGCGTTCCTGATGCGTGATGATAAGGGTGTGGTGCAGCTGTGGCTCATCGCGCCGGAAGGGGGAGAGCCTCGTCAGCTCACCCATAATCAACGCGATATTCAGTCGGCGTTTAACTGGCATCCGGCGGGCCATTCGCTGGGGTTTGTGCTGGATAATCGCCTTGCCAGCTGTGATGCCGCCACGGGCGAAGTAACCTTTTTGACATCCGATCACGGCAATCCGCCGTCAGGTGATGCTGTGGTTTACTCGCCTGACGGGCATTATCTTGCCTGGATGGAAGAGATCGACGGCTTCCGTCAGCTCTGGGTGACAGAAACCGGGCGCTAATTAGCGAGAAGGCATCGCAGCGGGCGGGATGACGGCGTTGGTGGCCAGCGTCTTCTCCTCGCTTTGCTCCACGCGGGAGCGAACAGAACTGTCCTTACGAAAGAGATCCCACGGCAGCAGCAGGGTATCAACAACAGCAGTAAACGGCATATCCAGCACCACCAGGGATTTAGTCCCCCAGTTGGTGTCGTCATCCGCGATCATTTTCGCGCTGGCGCGCGTCCCGGGCCATGTCCCTTCTTTACCGCCGGTGTGAGACATCACGCTCGAACACCCGCAAAGCAAAACCACCGTGCTAAACATCGTCAGCTTTATCAGAACATTTTTCATTATCAGTCAGTCATCATCAATGGCCCAATACAGACCCGCAACCGGGTTTATAACGGGCCATGATCAAAATGAATAGTTGAAAAGTACCGCTCTGTGGTACCTATCGCATTTTAACCTTACATGCTGTAGTCCCAGTCTATTCCAGTACCCGCAAAGTGCAAAAAATTCTCGCTACGTTGCTCTTGAAAAGGACGGAAGCAGACCCATTTTAAGAGTGTATCAATGAACAAACGTGCCTGAGGGGCGTTTGGGATACCCCAGCCTGTCCACGGTGGAAGGCGACAATTCTTGCTGATTTCAGGAGTTTTAACTGTATGCGTAACTTTGATCTTTCTCCGCTTTATCGTTCAGCCATTGGCTTCGATCGTCTGTTCAATCATTTAGAAAACAACCAAAGCCAGAGCAATGGCTACCCTCCATACAATGTTGAATTGGTTGACGAAAACCACTACCGCATCGCAATTGCTGTTGCCGGCTTTGCTGAAAGCGAACTGGAGATCACCGCGCAGGACAACCTGCTGGTGGTAAAAGGCGCTCATGCGGGCGAGCAGAAAGAACGTACCTACCTCTATCAGGGCATCGCAGAACGTAACTTTGAACGTAAGTTCCAGTTAGCTGAGAACATTCACGTTCACGGCGCGAACCTGGTAAACGGCCTGCTGTATATCGATCTGGAACGTGTGATCCCGGAAGCGAAAAAACCGCGCCGTATCGAAATTAATTAATTGTCCGGGTCGCATCTGCGGCCCATACCTGAATGCTTGCCGATATCGGGAGCATATGTGAATCCATCAGGATTTGCAGAAACAACTGCGCACAAAATTAAACTGTGCCGAACTCGCTTCTCAGAAGGAGATTTAGTATGCGTAACTACGATTTATCCCCCCTGCTGCGTCAGTGGATTGGTTTTGACAAACTGGCTAGCGCGCTGCAAAGCACCACCGAAAGCCAGACCTTCCCGCCGTATAACATTGAAAAGAGCGACGATAACCACTATCGCATTACGCTCGCGGTGGCAGGGTTCAGCCAGCAGAACCTTGATATCCAGTTGGAAGGCACGCGCCTGACGGTTAAAGGTACCCCGGAAAAACCGGAGACCGAAACCAAATGGCTGCATCAGGGGCTGGTCACTCAGCCGTTCAGCCTGAGCTTTACCCTCGCTGAACATATGGAAGTGACGGGCGCCACCTTTAATAACGGGCTGCTGCATATCGACATTACCCGCAACGTGCCGGAAGAAATTGCTCCGCAGCGGATCGCCATTAGCGAACGCCCGGCGTTGAACAGCTAATACCCGTGTATCGGGTGATGCGGCCTGATGTCCTCACCCCAACCCTTTCTCACGGGAGAGGGTAAAAACTCAAACGGTCACCTTCGGGTGGCCGTTTTGCTTTTAGCGCGGGCTTTTTGTGCGCCATCGCCCATACAACCCGCCTGCGCTCTGCGAAAATCCCTTCTGATAATAATGTTATTCACAGGGATGCCGTCATGAGTGATATAGCGTTAACGGTCAGTATTCTGGCATTGGTTGCGGTGGTCGGGTTGTGGATAGGCAATATCAAAATCCGCGGCGTCGGGTTCGGCATTGGCGGCGTGCTGTTTGGCGGAATTTTTGTCGGTCATTTTGCTGACCAGCTGGGCATCGTGCTCAGCGCGCAGATGTTGCATTTCATTCAGGAATTTGGCCTGATCCTCTTCGTTTACACCATCGGCATTCAGGTTGGGCCGGGGTTTTTCGCCTCGCTGCGTGTCTCGGGCCTGCGCCTCAACCTTTTTGCGATGGGGATTGTGGTGATGGGCGGGCTGGTCACCGCCTTGCTGCATAAACTCTTCGCCATCCCGCTGCCAGTGGTGCTGGGGATTTTCTCCGGTGCGGTCACCAACACCCCCGCGCTGGGAGCCGGGCAACAAATCCTGCGCGATCTGGGTATCGAGCCAGGCATCGTGGATCATATGGGCATGAGCTACGCCATGGCTTATCCGTTCGGCATCTGCGGCATTCTGCTCACCATGTGGCTGATGCGCGTTTTGTTTCACATTAACGTAGAGCAAGAAGCTAAGCAGCATGAATCCACCCTTACTCAGGGTCAGGCGCTGATAAAAACCATCAACATCCGCGTCGATAATCCCAATCTCAACAACCTGGCGATCCAGGATGTGCCGATCCTCAATAGCGCCAACATTATTTGTTCCCGCCTGAAGCGCGAGCAGACCCTGATGGTGCCTTTGCCCGGCACCCTGATCCAGACCGGCGATCTGCTGCACCTCGTCGGCCAGCCGGTCGATCTGCACAACGCCCAACTGGTGATCGGCCAGGAGGTCGATACCTCGCTCTCGACGCGCGGCACCGACATGCGCGTCGAACGGGTAGTCGTGACTAATGAGCAGGTATTGGGCAAAAAAATCCGCGATTTGCAGGCAAAAGAGCGTTATGACGTCGTGATTTCGCGCCTGAACCGCGCCGGGGTTGAGCTGGTGGCCAGCCCGGACGCCAGCCTGCAGTTTGGTGACATCCTCAACCTTGTCGGGCGTCCGGCCTCCATTGATGCCGTTGCCAATATGGTAGGCAACGCGCAGCAAAAACTGCAGCAAGTGCAGATGCTGCCGGTCTTTATCGGCATCGGTCTGGGTGTCCTGCTCGGCTCCATTCCGCTGTACGTGCCGGGGTTCCCGGTGGCGCTCAAGCTGGGGCTGGCAGGCGGGCCGCTGATTATGGCGCTGATCCTCGGGCGCATCGGCTGCGTGGGCAAGCTCTACTGGTTTATGCCCCCGAGCGCCAACCTCGCCCTGCGCGAGCTGGGGATTGTTCTGTTCCTGGCGGTGGTGGGGCTAAAGTCGGGTGGGGAGTTCATCGAGACCCTGGCCCGCGGCGACGGGGTCAGCTGGATTGGCTATGGCATCCTCATTACTGCCATCCCGCTGATCACCATGGGCATTCTGGCGCGGCTGCTGGCAAAGATGAACTATTTAACCCTGTGCGGCATGCTGGCCGGTTCGATGACCGATCCGCCGGCACTGGCCTTTGCCAACAACCTGCACGCCACCAGCGGTGCGGCGGCGCTCTCCTACGCCACGGTCTATCCGCTGGTGATGTTTATGCGCATTATCACACCGCAGCTGCTGGCGGTGCTGTTCTGGGGGATGGGTTAAGGCGAGAAATACTGCCCTGGATACGTTAACATTGCCGCAGTTTTGTACAACGGGCAGTCAGACAGGAGTGGTCATGAAAATTTCCCGCCTCGGCGAAGCGCCGGATTATCGCTTCTCGCTGGCAAACGAGCGTACCTTTCTGGCGTGGATCCGCACCGCGCTCGGTTTTCTGGCGGCGGGTGTCGGCCTTGACCAGCTGGCCCCCGATTTTGCCACACCAGTGATCCGCCAGCTGCTGGCACTGTTGCTGTGCCTCTTTTCCGGGGGGCTGGCGATCTACGGTTACCTGCGCTGGCTGCGTAATGAAAAAGCCATGCGCCTGAAAGACGATCTGCCCTACACCCACAGCCTGCTGGTTATCAGCCTGATCCTGTTGTTCGTCGCGGTGATTGTGATGGGGTTGGTGCTGTATGGCGGATAGCCGTAAGGCGCGTCGGGTGGCCGATCCAGGGTTGCAGCCGGAGCGCACCTCGCTGGCCTGGCTGCGCACGCTGTTTGGCTACGGCGCGTTGATGGTGCTGGCGGTCAGGCACAACTGGCAACAGGCTGGCCCGCTGTTCTGGGTAGCGCTGGGCGTGCTGGCACTGGTAGCGCTGATCCTCTGGCATTACACCCGCAACCGCGCACGGATGGACGTTTCGCTGTACGACTTTTCAGCATCCCGACCTGTACGTATTAAATTTTTGATCTCCCTCGCAGTGTTATCCCTCGCATTATTGTTTGCTGCTAGTCATGTTCACCATCTCATTATTTTTATCAGGGATTTTGCATGACAGGATGTCAGGCCAAAGTGCTCGTAACGCTCATCAACCGCCAGAACTGTTGCCAGCCGGAGCGGTTGTACCGCGATCTGCGCAGCCAGGGTTCGCGGTATCTACACTTTATTCCCTTGCAGGCACGCGATAACCCGGCGTCCATCACCGACCAGCAGTGGGCCGCGTTCCTGACGGCGGTGTTTGATGTCTGGGTACGGGAAGATATCGGTCGTATCTCTGTACAACTCTTTGACTCGGCGCTGGAGATCTGGCGCGGCAATCCACCGCCGATCTACGCTTTCCCCCTTCCCGACGAATGCCAGGCGTGCCCGGTTCGTTATCTGTGCAACAGTGACACCCCGCAGCCGTGGGTTGAGGGCAAAAACGCCCTCTGCGCAGGGTATCAGGCGTTCTTCCGCCACTCCGCCCCGCACATGCGGGTGATGCGCGATTTAATGCGTTATCGCCGTTCACCTGTCGAGCTGATGGCTCTGATGCGCCAGAGCCAGCGGGTGAATTAACGTCCCTTTGCCAGGTACTTCGCCATCTCCTCTTCCGGCACCATGCCGCCGCCGGTTGCCCACACCAGGTGGGTGGCGTTATTCAGCGGATAGTGGCCGGAAGCGGCGATACGCACCGGCCCGGCCATGCCCGCCAGCGCGGATGGTTCAAGACGAATATTTTCTTCCTGCGCCAGCCAGCCCAGCATGTCGTACATGCTCTGATCGGAGAGGGTATAGAACCCGTCGAGCAGACGCTCCATGGCACGGCCAACAAAGCCAGAGGCACGACCCACCGCCAGGCCATCCGCCGCGGTAAGGTTATCGATCCCCAGATCCTGCACCGCAATCTCATCGTGCAGACCGGTATATACCCCCAGCAACATGCACGGGGAGTGGGTCGGTTCGGCAAAGAAGCAGTGTACGTGGTCGCCAAAGGCCAGCTTCAGCCCAAACGCCACCCCGCCAGGGCCACCGCCCACGCCGCACGGCAGATAGACAAAGAGCGGGTGATCCGCATCCACCACACGACCCTGTTCGGCAAACTGCGCCTTCAGGCGCTCGCCTGCCACGGCATAACCTAAAAACAGGGTGCGGGAGTTTTCATCGTCGATAAAGAAGCAGTTCGGATCGTTTTCCGCCGCTTTGCGCCCTTGCTCCACCGCCACGCCGTAATCCTGTTCATACTCCACTACCGTCACGCCGTGGCTGCGCAGTCTGGATTTTTTCCACTCGCGGGCGTCGGCAGACATGTGCACCGTCACCTTAAAGCCGATGCGGGCGCTCATAATGCCGATAGACATCCCGAGGTTGCCGGTAGACCCCACGGCGATGCTGTACTGGCTGAAGAACGCTTTGAAGCGCGGCTCAAGCAGGATGCTGTAATCGTCGTTGAGGTTGAGCAGCCCGGCGTCCAAAGCCAGTTTTTCGGCGTGGGTCAGCACTTCATAGATCCCACCGCGGGCTTTAATCGAGCCGGAGATCGGCAGATGGCTGTCTTTTTTCAGCAGCAGGGTGCCGGGAAGGGTGGCGCCAGATTCCTTTTCCAGCCGTCGGTGCATCGCCGGAATGGCAACCAGCTCAGATTCGATAATGCCGTTGGTGGCTGCCGTCTCCGGGAAGGCTTTCGCGAGATAGGGCGCAAAGCGGTTCAGGCGCGCCCGGGCATCCTCCACATCGGCTTCGGTCAGCCCGACATGGGGAAGCCCTGCGGCCAGAGTGGTGGCTTTTGGGTTAAGCCAGGTGGTCTCTTGCAGGGCGATTAGTGCATTGAGCAGAGGGTATTGTGCGATTAACTTCAGGGTTTGTGGCGTCATAGGATCCTCACAGGTGTATTCCCTTAAGAAAACAGGAAACTGGCCTGGGGGCAAGATCCGCTTACACCGCCTGCTCGTGATGTGACGCGCGGGAGGCCAGCGGCAGCCAGCAGAGCAAAATCAGCAGACCCATTAGCGTCATCAGCAGCCCGAGGCTCGCCTGTCCGTTTTGCGGCAGCATTGCCGAAAGCCAGGCCAGCGCGCCGGAACCGATATTTTGCAGCCCCCCCACCAGTGCCCCGGCGGTGCCTGCGAGGAACGGGAACGGCTCCATCGCACCGCTGGTTGCCAGCGGGAACAGCATCCCCGCGCCAAAGAAGAACAGCGCGGCCGGGACGAGCAGGGTCCAGACGTTCATCACCCCGAACAAGCCCGGGATCCACATCATCAGCCCCGCCAGCAGGCAGCTCACCACCGACTGCCACATCAGGGTGGTGAAGCGTTTATTGGCGCGCCCGGCGAACCAGGCGCCGAAAAACGCCGCCGGGATCGGCAGAATAAACAGAATACTCACCACCATACTGCTGAGGCCCAGCCCGGCGCCCAACAGTACGCCCGAACTGGCTTCGAATACCGCGATCCCCGCCAGGCCACCCACCAGCATCAGCACGTAGCAGTTAAAGGCTCCGTTGCCGAAGAGGATTTTGTAGCTGGTGAGCAGTTTGGTGCGCGGCGCTTCCGCGGGCCGGGTTTCCGGCATCCAGCGCGCCATGCTGAAGGTGACGATAACGCACAGCACCAGCAAAAAGCCGTAACAGGCGCGCCAGGACCACATGGTATCCAGCAGGCCGCCAATCAGCGGGGCCAGCAGCGGGCTGACCAGAATGCCCATATTGAGCAGGCTGTTGGCATGGCGCAGCTGGCTGCCTTCATACAGATCGCGCGGCAACGTACGCGCCATCACTCCGCCGACCCCTGTGCCGACGCCCTGTAATGCGCTGGCGGCAATCAGCACGCTCAGGCTGTGGGTGGTTATCGCAATCACCGTGGCGATCATAAAAATCGTCATCCCGGCCAAAATCACCGGACGGCGACCAATGCGATCAGAGAGCGGGCCGTAGAATAATTGCGACACACCATAGGTCAGCAGGTAGGCTGCCATTACGCTCTGGACGGCACCCTCACGCACCTGGAGCGCGTTTGCCATGTCGGCAATGGCCGGAATATAGATGGTTTGCGCCATCTGACCGACGGCGACCAGCAATACCAACATCAAGAGTAAATTAACGTTCCGTTGTCTTTTCATGTTGCTGAATACTTCTGCCAAAGTGATAAATAAAGAATAAGTGACTACGCATTCCCATAAATGCGCGTGGAATCTACCACAGTGAGATGACAAGTTAAGTATTGCGGTGATGAATGAATCGCGGCAGAAAGGCAGGATTAATAAACAACAACGGCAACTAAAGTTGCCACGGGATCGGGCCTGGCGCAGCCGCGATCCGTCGTGCCGCAAACCGATATGGCCCGCCCGTTACACTGCGCAGAATAACCGGTGCGTGACGCGCGGTTCATCCACAACCAGCGTGAAACCAGCACGCTGGTAGAAGGGCCAGGCAGCCTCAGGCGCGTGGGTATTGAGAAAATCAAACCAGACGCTGGCATCGGCCATCACGACGGCGAGCAGTTGCTTGCCGATACCCAGCCCACGACAGCTTTCGCTGATATAGAGATGGCGGATGCGACCGGCCCGCGGCTGCTGGCTGAACGGATCGCGGTTTAACCCGCAAATCCCCACCAGTTTGCCGTTCAGAAACGCACCCAACAGTTTTTCACCGGGAGCGTTAAAGCGGTTTTCACCCCGTTCCCAGTTCTCTTCCAGCCTGCGCAACATATTGAAATTGAGCGCGGTGCTCTCGGTTTTAAGCGCGATATACCCCGGTTCGTGCGGCGTGACAGGCTCAATTAACAAACGCAACATAGCATTCCCTCGTTATTAAAGAGGGGCGGTTTCCCGCCCCTCTTTGGTGCGGCTTGAACCTGAGTTACTTAACGTATTTCAGGACAGCATCAAGCAGTTGCAGTGCTGCAACAATGAGTTTGAGGATAAGTACAACCATATCCACTACGCTCATACGCGTCTCCTCTGGTTAAGGAGCACGATGCTGGCGTACCTTTCCGCCGCCTGTGACCAGCACCTTTGTTGACGTAACACAGTGTGCTCAGGTGGGGAGTGGAGGCGCTGACGGCACCACCCGTTTCAGCCAGGACTTCGTTGCGCCGGTGTACTACGAGCGGCTCCCCTCACACCCTGTGAACACACCCAGTATAGATAAATACTGTATATATGAACAGTAATTTATGGACAAAACGTGAAGCGGGAGCCATACTCAAATGCGTCAAAATCCGTGCCGTAAATTGCGCGTTCCTGTGCGATCGCGTATACTTCGTGCGTTGACGTAACACAGTGTGCTCTGCGGTCACCAGCCGCAAACACTGAAAAAAAACCTCGCTCCGGCGGGGTTTTTTGTTTTGTGGTCTCAAAAACATCTGTCTACTTATTAGCCACGCACACGGCTGGTATGCAGCATGTTTAAACCATCCATTTGATAATTGTTATATATAAATTTGATATAATTATAATATTCAACCAACCGCTGGAAAGTAGTGGTTCCGCTGTTTAGCCCCGCTGCTGATTGGTTAGGATCGCTTAAGGAACACTATTTTTATGAAGAAGTAGGTGTCTAATTTTGCATGTCAACGCCACTAAGTTCGTAAATTAATATAAGTCATCCATACCCCATGAAAAATTAAAAGTGCATCACGTATTATCATAATAAATAGTAATGAACCAAATTATGTTTTATGTGAATATCTATGTGAATCAATCTCACTAATTTGAATTGCATGGCTTTTCAATGTATACCTATATAATCGCAGTAATCGTATGGATACATTATGCAAGCATCTGATTATTTAAAGATGAAGTTCCAGAGCGACAGACAGTTGGCTATTTATGGACAGCAAGGCGTTGCAGGGACATGGCAAGTATTAAAGGGGATCGGCTCTGATATTTACTCAGGAATGGAGCGTGTAAGTTGGTACTCATCATGCTTAATTCCCATCTATCATGATGCATGTGATGAGCTTCTCTCAGAAGAAAAGAGGATGTATCTCTCTATTATGTCTATTTATCGTTATCGCGATGTAATAGCCTATATGCTCTATCTTTATTTCGAAAGTGTTATAGCTGATTCTGAAAATGGAAATGAACAAAATCGTGTTCGTAAGATGGATTCAAAAGTAACCGGCCTTGTTAAAAATATACCTACAAGTAAGGCTGCACGTTTAACAATAGCTTGGAGACTGGCAAAATCCCTTTCCGAATCTGGCTTACTCTCAGAAATCGTCATCGAACGGCTTGCACGTCGCGTACCTAACGTCGTCATGGCACTGCAATTGATTGGCACAGAACAGAAGTGCGCTCTTGCTGCCCGTCGCTTGAAAACTCTGGATCCTGATTATTACGCAACTCTCTATGCCGCACAATTAGAAATGCTTTACTACTTTTTTGAGCCTTTTCTGTCTGAACTTATTAAGAAGGTGCGAATGGGATTCTACAGAGATTTCGAGTCAATTTCTAATGACTTAAAGGATAAGGGGTATGTTTAAGAGTCTGCTATCAATTTTATTTTCGGATATTTTATTTCCAATTTATATTTTTGCATGCGCCTCTTTGTTCCTGTGGTTGGTACCCGACTACTGGGTATTGTTAACATTCATTGCTATCGTCGTATTTATTATTGTTCATCCAATCATTTTCGGTCGCTTTGATAAGTACGATTGAATTTTATAAAAAGGAGTTTTTATGTCAAATCCGGCTTATTTATTTTTAACTGATGAAAATGGTTCTCCCATGGTTGGCCCTTGCCTTGTATCAGGGCGTGAAGGTGCAATTGAACTTAAATCTTTCACGCATAATGTAAACATCCCTGTTGACGGGAACACCGGGAGATTGACGGGTACGCGCATACATATGCCCGTCATGTTTCAAAAGGAATTTGATCGTGTCACCCCGCTTTTATTTCGGGCGCTGAGTATGGGGAAAACGCTCCAGTCTGCCACTATTAAGATGTATCAGATTAATCAGGCTGGTTTAGAACAGGAGTATTTTAATATCTTCCTTGAGAATGTAAAAATAACCTCAATCACACCAGACCTGTATCCAGGCGCAAACACGGGAACACACCTTGAAACGGTTCTCATACGTTATGAGAAAATTACCTGGAAGCATTGCGAGGGCAATATTATTTATAGTGACTCCTGGAATGAGCGAGCAACATA
This sequence comes from Leclercia sp. 1548, assembly GCF_050435045.1. Lineage (NCBI taxonomy): Bacteria > Pseudomonadati > Pseudomonadota > Gammaproteobacteria > Enterobacterales > Enterobacteriaceae > Leclercia > Leclercia sp. 1548. Next base: position 80,094 of record NZ_JBNDJP010000008.1, read on the forward strand.
CTGAAACGGGATTTACAACAAAGCTATCTGGCAAAATTTAAAGTTCTAGCTTATAGGTTTATGTCATACACATGCAGTAAGTCTTTGCAATGCTTATAAAACCACCGAAATAAGCGGTGGTTTTTGCTTTTGTTAACATTGCGAAGTAGTCAGATGTCGCTTATCAGAGGAATAGAACGCGACTAATTTCTATGAAAGCTGGTTTATATGCGGTACCCAACCTTCCGCAGCACACGCAAGAACGCCATTTTTAGGCGAACCATAGCAAAAGGTCATTTTCCGTACCCTGCAGCATTGAAAATTTTTTCCAACGCTGGATACCGTGCGTGCAAGAATTAGTCGCTATGAAGCATATAGCCCCGACATGGTTGCGTTACGCCTGTAAATGGAATCCGTTCTTGTAAGTATTGCGGTTGTAAAACCTTGATGGATTCTCAACCATATCAAAACATTGGTGACCAGATTCGGTGTAACACCTGCACTGTTGATTGGGTGAGTTACATTCCCCTTTTGAGCGTCATCACTCGACAAGCGAAACGTGATCTTTGACGCATTTTCGGCCAGATGAAAATAATTCCGTTGTCACGCCTCAAAACCTGTGCTTGTATAAATCCACTTAATGATTCCAGAAACAGGTTCCTAATGAACGCTTCCATGCTGACCTCGACCCTACTAAAAACTGCGCACCCAGCCGCAGTGGTCGTCGTGCGTGTGGTGGTGGTCGTCGGCAATGCGCCGTAGGGACTGAATCAACACACGATTCCAAACCCCGCCGGCGCAAACCGGCGGGGTTTTTGTTTAAAGGCCCCCCGGAAACCTGGCTCAGAATAAAAGGACTGGAGCATGGCAAGTTCGGGCACAACATCACACAAGACGCGTTTTACTGGCGCGCAGTTAATCGTTCATTTGCTGGAACGTCAGGGCATTACCACGGTAGCGGGTATTCCTGGCGGGACGGTACTTCCGCTGTATGACGCTTTAAGCCAAAGCACGCAGATCCGCCACGTGCTGGCGCGTCACGAGCAGGGCGCAGGCTTTATCGCTCAGGGCATGGCGCGTACCCAGGGCAAACCGGCGGTCTGTATGGCCTGTAGCGGGCCGGGGGCCACCAACCTGGTGACCGCCATCGCCGATGCCCGTCTCGACTCTATCCCGCTGGTCTGCATTACCGGCCAGGTGCCAGCTTCGATGATCGGCACCGATGCGTTTCAGGAAGTGGACACCTACGGCATCTCTATCCCCATCACCAAGCACAACTATTTAGTGCGCGATATCAGCGAATTACCGCAGGTTATCAGCGATGCGTTCCGTATCGCCCAGTCCGGCCGCCCTGGCCCGGTGTGGATAGACATTCCTAAGGATGTGCAGACCGCTGAAATTGAGATCGACGTGTTGCCAGAACCCGGCACGCGTGCACCATCGCCTGAATTCAGCGTTGAGAGCGTGCGCGAGGCGGCGGCGATGATAAACGCTGCACAACGTCCGGTGCTCTATCTGGGCGGTGGGGTCATCGATGCGCCTGACGCGGTGCGTGCCCTGGCCGAAAAAGCCAGCCTGCCGACCACCATGACCCTGATGGCACTGGGCATGCTGCCAAAAGCGCACCCCCTGTCGCTGGGGATGCTTGGCATGCACGGCGCCCGCAGCACCAACTTTATCCTGCAGGAAGCGGATCTGCTGATTGTTCTCGGGGCGCGTTTTGATGACCGGGCGATTGGCAAAACCGAGCAATTCTGCCCGAACGCCAAAATTATCCATGTGGATATCGACCGCGCAGAGCTGGGCAAAATCAAACAGCCGCATGTAGCGATCCAGGGGGATGTTAACGAGGTGCTGGCGCAGCTGCTGCCACACATTGATGCTACCCCGCGCACCGCGTGGCATCAGCAGGTGACCGGCCTGCAACAGGAGTTCCCGGGGGCTATTCCGACCGGGGGCGATCCGCTCAGCCATTACGGGCTGATTAACGCCGTGGCCGCCTGCGTGGACGACAGCGCCATCATCACCACCGACGTGGGCCAGCACCAGATGTGGACCGCCCAGGCCTATCCGTTGAACCGTCCACGTCAGTGGCTGACCTCCGGCGGATTGGGAACGATGGGCTTTGGTCTGCCTGCGGCAGTAGGCGCGGCGCTGGCAAACCCGGACCGGAAAGTGATCTGCTTCTCCGGCGACGGCAGCCTGATGATGAATATTCAGGAGATGGCCACCGCGGCGGAAAACCAGCTGGATGTGAAAATTATCCTTATGAACAACGAAGCGCTGGGGCTGGTGCATCAGCAGCAGAGCCTGTTCTACAAGCAGGGCGTCTTTGCGGCCACCTATCCGGGGATGATTAACTTTATGCAGATTGCAGCCGGTTTTGGCCTGCACACCTGCGATCTGAATGCCGAGGAAGACGCGCACGCGGCGCTGCAGGCAGCGATCTCACGCCCTGGCCCGGCGCTGATCCACGTGCGTATCGATCCACAACAAAAAGTCTATCCGATGGTCCCACCCGGTGCGGCCAATACTGAAATGGTGGGGGAATAAGCCATGCAAAAACAAAACGATAACGTCATTCTGGAGCTTACTGTCCGCAACCACCCCGGCGTCATGACCCACGTCTGCGGGCTGTTTGCCCGCCGCGCTTTTAACGTGGAGGGCATCCTCTGTCTGCCGATTCAGGGAAGCGAACACAGCCGCATCTGGCTGCTGGTGAATGACGATCAGCGACTGGAGCAGATGATGGCCCAGATCGACAAGCTGGAAGATGTGGTGAAAGTGGTGCGTAACCAGTCCGATCCGACCATGTTTAACAAAATTACGGTGTTCTTCGAGTAAATCAGTCCCCGGCAGCGTCCGGGGTTATGATCTTCACAAAGCCGTTCCGGCAGTGGGCCGGATAGTCTGCCGGTAGCGGACGGTCGCTGATCAGCACATCAAAGGCCGACAGCGGCCCGATGCTGGCGGGGGCCACTTCATCAAACAGGGCGTAGCGGGCCAGCAGGATTTTGCGGATGCCGTGCTGCATGGCTTTGCGCTTGGTGGCCAGGTCGTCCAGGTTAAACCAGGTCACGCCGTAGTGCTCATGCACGCCGCTGGCGGAGATAAACACCTTACGCGGGTTCAGGGAGTCCAGCACCGAGGGATTGCTGGTGTCATAAAACGCATCGCTTTTTGCCCGATAGGTGCCGCCACACAGAATGGCGGTGGCGTTGGGCTTTTCATTGAGCGCCATAAATACGCGATGTGAATAACAGATACCGGTAAAGGTGATGTCGTCCGGGATCATGCTAATCACCAGCGGCATTTCCGGGCCGTTATCGAAAAAGACCAGATCGTTTTCTGCCACCATGCCGGCCGCCAGAATGGCGATGGGCAAGTCGTCGGGATGGTGTGTCTGGCTGCGAACGACGGGGGTCGCAGGCGCGGAGGCCGGTTTGTTGACCATCACGATATAGCCGCCCAGCAGGGTCAGGGGGAGCACGGTTTCATGGTTATCCGGGCTGAGATCGCGACGGATGGTCATGACGGAGACTTCAAGCATCCTGGCGGCATCTTTCAGGTGAATGCGGTCGGTTTTCTTTAATAGCTCCACCAGACGCCGGATTCGTTCTTTTTGCTTCGTCTCCATTCACCCTCTCCGCACTTTATGATGTTCCGATAAACACATTTATGATGCGTCAGGAACATTCTTGTTGCGCCATACTATACTGCCGCCCGGCAGGAAAGAAAAGTCACTTCTCAAACTGTTTGTCTACCTCAACTCATTGTTATAAATGATTTAATTAACAAACCTCAATCCTGGATCACATTTCTATCGCCGCATAACGCTTAAACAATAAACAGCGGGAGGGATCCTGTAATCGCGATCACAGTCACAAATGATACGAAAATAACATGATAATGTTACGATAATATCATTGTTGTGTGATTGTTTCAGAGAGGTAGTAAAGATGGATATCGCGGTTATCGGCTCCAACATGGTGGATCTCATCACCTACATTAATCAGATGCCGAAGGAGGGCGAAACCCTCGAAGCCCCGGCATTTAAAATTGGCTGTGGCGGCAAAGGCGCGAATCAGGCGGTGGCGGCGGCCAAGCTCAATTCGAAGGTGATGATGCTGACCAAGGTCGGTGACGATATTTTTGCTGATAACACCATCCGCAATCTGGAGTCCTGGGGTATCAATACCACCTATGTGGAAAAAGTGCCCTGTACCAGTAGCGGCGTGGCGCCGATCTTTGTTAACGCCAACTCCAGCAACAGTATTCTGATTGTGAAGGGCGCCAATAAATTCCTCTCACCAGAAGATATCGACCGCGCGGCAGACGATCTGAAAAAGTGCCAGTTAATTGTTCTGCAACTTGAAGTGCAGCTGGAGACGGTTTATCACGCCATCGACTTTGGTAAAAAGCACGGTATTCAGGTGCTATTAAATCCAGCCCCTGCATTACGTGAATTAGATATGTCCTATGCCTGTAAATGTGATTTCTTTGTGCCGAACGAAACCGAGCTGGAAATTCTGACCGGCATGCCGGTGAATACCTACGAAAATATCTGTCTCGCGGCGCGATCGCTGGTAGAGAAAGGGCTGAATAATATTATCGTCACCATGGGTGAAAAAGGCGCGCTCTGGATGACGCGCGACCGGGAAGTCAAGGTTCCGGCATGTAAAGTCAATGCAGTAGATACCAGCGGGGCCGGTGATGCCTTTATCGGCTGCTTCGCCCATTACTACGTCCAGAGCGGCGACGTTGAAGCCGCCATGAAAAAAGCCTCCCTCTTTGCCGCCTTCAGCGTCACCGGGAAAGGCACCCAGTCGTCTTACCCCAGCATTGAACAATTCAATGAGTATCTGGCATTGAACGAATAATAAAACCCTGCGAAATAAAAGGTAGCACTATGAACGATAAAAACATCATTCAGATGCCTGACGGCTATCTGAATAAAACCCCTCTGTTCCAGTTTATTTTGTTATCCTGCTTATTCCCGTTATGGGGATGCGCTGCTGCTTTAAATGATATTTTAATTACGCAGTTTAAAAGCGTCTTTGCACTCAGTAATTTTGCCTCAGCGCTGGTGCAAAGCGCGTTTTATGGCGGCTATTTCCTTATTGCTATTCCGGCCTCGCTGGTCATTAAAAAGACCAGCTATAAAGTGGCGATCTTAATCGGATTAACGCTCTATATCGTGGGCTGTACGCTCTTTTTCCCCGCTTCGCATATGGCAACCTACACCATGTTCCTGGCGGCAATTTTTGCCATTGCCATTGGTTTGAGCTTCCTTGAAACGGCGGCCAACACCTACAGCTCAATGATTGGCCCCAAAGCATATGCCACGCTGCGCCTCAACGTCAGCCAGACCTTCTATCCGATAGGTGCGGCGGCGGGCATCCTGCTGGGTAAATATCTGGTCTTCTCCGAAGGCGACAGCCTGGAAAAACAGATGGCGGGCATGAACGCTGAACAGATCCATAACTTCAAGATCCTGATGCTGGAAAACACGCTCGAACCCTATAAGTACATGATTATGGTGCTGGTTGTGGTGATGGTTCTGTTCCTGTTGACCCGCTTCCCAACCTGCAAAGTGGCGCAAACCGCAGAACGTAAGCGCCCGTCGGCAATGGATACGCTGCGTTACCTCTCTACCAATGCCCGCTTCCGTCGCGGTATCGTGGCGCAGTTCCTCTATGTGGGCATGCAGGTCGCGGTGTGGTCGTTCACCATCCGTCTGGCGCTGGAGTTAGGGGACATCAACGAACGCGACGCCTCTAACTTTATGGTCTACAGCTTTGCCTGCTTCTTCATCGGCAAGTTTGTCGCCAACATTCTGATGACCCGCTTCAACCCGGCGAAAGTGCTTATTCTGTACTCGGTTATCGGTGCGCTGTTCCTGGCGTACGTAGCGCTGGCACCGAGCTTTAGCGCGGTCTACGTGGCGGTGCTGGTGAGCATTCTGTTCGGGCCGTGCTGGGCGACCATCTATGCAGGCACGCTGGATACCGTGGACAACGAGCATACCGAAATGGCAGGCGCGGTCATTGTGATGGCGATTGTCGGTGCGGCAGTCGTCCCTGCGGTGCAGGGCTATGTCGCGGACCTGTTCCATTCGTTACAGGCCTCGTTCCTGGTCTCCATGCTGTGCTTTGTCTACGTCGGGGTTTACTTCTGGCGTGAGAGCAAAGTGCGCCGTGAATTGACCGAAGCCACCGCTTCCTGAGGAGAATCACGATGACGCAACTTCCCCTGTGGCGCGCGCTCTTTACTGAACAGCCGCGCACCCTGCTGCAAAATGATGACTTCACGGTGACGGCGTTTCGCTACGCCAGCGGCGTGGAAGGACTGCGGGTGCAAAACAGCCGCGGCCACCTGGTGATCCTGCCCTGGCTGGGACAGATGATCTGGGATGCGGAGTTCGATGGCCGCGACCTGACGATGCGCAATATGTTCAGTCAGCCAAAAGCGGCAAAAGAGGTTATCGAAACCTATGGCTGCTTCGCCTTTCACTCTGGCCTGCTGGCAAACGGCTGTCCGTCGCCGGAGGACGCCCATCCACTGCACGGTGAAATGCCCTGCGCGTCAATGGATGACGCCTGGCTGGAGCTGGATGGCGATAGCCTGACGGTGACCGGTCGCTATGAGTACGTGATGGGATTCGGTCATCATTATCAGGCGCAGCCAGCGGTAACGTTACGTAAAGAGAGCGCCCTGTTTGATATCGCCATGTCGGTGACCAATCTGGCGACAGTACCCATGCCGCTGCAGTACATGTGCCATATGAACTATGCGTATGTTGAAGGGGCGACCTTCAGCCAGAACGTACCGGATGAGGCTATTCAGCTGCGCGAGTCGATTCCGGCGCACGTGAAGCCGACCGAACAGTGGCTGGCGTTCAACCAACGGCTCCAGCAGGGCGAAGCCACCCTGAAGACGCTCTCTGAACCGCACTTTTACGATCCTGAGATTGTCTTTTTTGCCGACCGGCTCGATCGCTACACGGATAGCCCGGAATTCCGCATGATCGCTCCTGATGGCACCACCTTTGTCACGCGCTTTAGCAGTGCTGAGCTGAACTACGCCACCCGCTGGATCCTCTATAACGGCGATCAGCAGGTTGCGGCCTTCGTGCTTCCGGCCACCTGCCGCCCGGAAGGATTCCTGGCGGCGCAAAGCAGCGGCAGCCTGATCCAGCTTGCGTCCCGGGAAACCCGTCATTTCCAGGTAACGACCGGTATTCTGTAAGAGTCGAACCCCGCCCGGCCTCGCGCCGGGTTTTTCACCAGGGAAAACCCGCAAACCTTTACCCCGCTTTACACCCTCGATCTGCCCCATGCTCTACAGTTTTTTTGCTGCCGCCTTTCGTGCAGCCTTAGCCCCTTTTGCTAATGGAGAGCTTGCATGTTGACCCGACGATTGTCCTGCCTTGCGCTGCTGGTGGCACTGGCCTCACCCGCAATGGCTGCCGATACTCCCACGTATGGCGAAAAGCTGGAAGGTTTTGACTACGCCTGGCCGGTGAAACACTTCACCTTCACCTCACAAAATCAGTCGCTTGATATGGCGTATCTGGATGTTAAGCCGGAAAAAGCCAACGGCCGTACCGTGGTGCTGATGCACGGTAAAAACTTCTGTGCCGGAACCTGGGAAGATACCATTCGCGCGCTCACCGCCAGCGGCTATCGCGTGGTGGCTCCCGATCAGATCGGTTTTTGCAAATCCACTAAGCCGGAGCGCTACCAGTACACCTTCCAGCAGTTGGCAGACAATACCCACGCGTTGCTGAAACAGCTGGGCATTGATCGCGTCACCGTTATTGGGCACTCCACCGGCGGCATGCTGGCAACCCGCTATGCGCTGATGTGGCCGCAGCAGGTGGAACAGCTGGTGATGGTGAATCCGATTGGGCTGGAGGACTGGAAAGCACGCGGCGTGCCGCATATCACCGTGGATAAGTGGTATCAGCGGGAGCTGAAAACCAGCGCCGACGGCATTCGTGAGTACGAAAAAAACACCTACTATGCCGGGGAGTGGAAGCCGGAATACGAGCGCTGGGTCACCATGCTCGCCGGGCTGAATAACGGGCCGGGCAAAGAGCGAGTCGCCTGGAACTCGGCGCTGCTCTACGACATGATTTATACCCAGCCGGTGATCTATGAATTCAGCGAGCTGAAGATGCCGGTATTATTGATGATCGGCAAGAAGGACAACACTGCCATCGGGAAAGATCTCGCCCCGCCGGAGGTGCGCAAGACGCTGGGCAACTACGCGGTGTTGGGCAAAGAGACGGCAAAACGCATTCCCCAGGCGACGCTGGTTGAGTTTAACGACATGGGCCACGCCCCGCAGATGCAGGATCCGCAGCGTTTCCACGAGGCGCTGCTGAAGGGCTTGCAGACACGCTGATCTGACTTTCATTGCACGCTGATATTCGCCTGGATGCTTTGCCGGGCGGATATCGGTTTTCATGGCCCCGATCCACTGTTTCTCCGTTTATTAATCCGATGTTGTCTGCTGTCGATACACCGCATTTCCCGATATCATGCACGGCTAACCGTAAGGAGAGTTCATGGTCTGGATAATGCTGGCTACGCTTGCCGTGGTGTTTGTGGTGGGCTTTCGCGTCATGACGTCGGGACCCCGACGCGCCATTCGTCGTCTCAGTGAACGTCTGGGGATCACCCCTGTGCCGCTGGAGTCGATGATCGATCAGTTTGGCAAAACCGCCGGCAATGAGTTTATCCGCTACCTGGAGCGCCCGGACGAGGCGCATCTGCAAAATGCCGCTCAGGTGCTGCTGATCTGGCAGGTGTGTATAGTCGACAGCAGCGAAAACAACCTGCTGAGCTGGTATCGCCTGCTGCGCAAAGCGCGTCTCGCTGCGCCGATCACCGATGCCCAGATTCGCCTGGCGCTCGGCTTTATGCGCGATATGGAACCCGATCCGTACGAACTTAACGCCTTCCAGCAGCGCTATAACCAACTCTTCCTGCCGGAAGAGGGGGTCTTCTTTCTGCATTGATTCCACCTTGCCCGGTGGCGCGACGCTTACCGGGCCTGCCTGACCTGTAGCCCGGTGTATGCGCCGCCCGGCAAAAAGTGCCAAAAGTAGTCTAAACGTTAAATAGATCACACTTTAGCTGTTAAACTGCACGGCTTTCTCGCTCGTTTTCTCCTCAGGTGATGCCATGACAGAACAGATCCAATCCGCCCCTCCGCCCCATGTTGAAGCGGTCTCCCGCCCGAACTGGTCGGCGGTTTTTTCCGTGGCGTTTTGCGTCGCCTGCCTGATTACCGTGGAGTTTTTGCCGGTCAGCCTGCTGACGCCGATGGCGCAGGATCTGGGCATTTCTGAAGGGCTGGCGGGTCAGTCGGTCACCGTCACCGCCTTTGTTGCCATGTTTGCCAGCCTGTTTATTACCCAGGCGATTGGCACCACCGATCGCCGCAAGGTGGTGATCCTCTTTTCTGTCCTGCTGACGCTCTCGTGCCTGCTGGTCTCCTTTGCCGATAACTTTATGTTGCTGCTGCTGGGGCGCGCCTGCCTTGGGCTGGGTCTGGGCGGATTCTGGGCAATGTCGGCCTCGCTCACCATGCGGCTGGTACCGGCGCGTACCGTGCCGAAAGCGCTCTCGGTTATTTTTGGTGCGGTTTCCATTGCGCTGGTGATCGCTGCGCCGCTGGGCAGCTTCCTCGGCGGGATCATCGGCTGGCGCAACGTCTTTAACGGTGCCGCGGTGATGGGGTTGCTGTGCATTGTGTGGGTGTGGAAAGCGCTGCCGTCGCTGCCGGGCGAAGCCGCACACCATAAGCAGAACATGTTCAGCCTCCTGAAGCGCCCCGGCGTGCTGGCGGGGATGACGGCCATCTTTATGTCCTTTGCCGGGCAGTTTGCGTTCTTTACCTACATCCGCCCGGTATTTATGACCATGGCCGGGTTCGACGTCGATGGCCTGACGCTGGTGCTGCTGAGCTTTGGTATCGCCAGTTTTGTCGGCACCTCGCTGTCGGCGCAGTTCCTGAAACGCTCGCTGAAATTTGCGCTTGCAGGTGCGCCGCTGGTGCTGGCAATCAGCGCTGCCGTGCTGATCCTGTGGGGCAGCGATAAGTGGGTGGCTTCGGCTATTGCGATTATCTGGGGCTTTGCCTTTGCGCTGGTACCGGTGGGCTGGTCGACGTGGATCACCCGCTCGCTGGCCGATCAGGCCGAAAAAGCCGGGTCGATTCAGGTAGCGGTGATCCAGCTGGCAAACACCTGCGGTGCAGCGGTGGGCGGCGTGGCGCTCGACCATCTGGGCCTGACGTCACCGCTGGTGATTTCCGGGACGCTGATGCTGCTGACGGCGCTGCTGGTGGCAGCGAAGGTGAGGGCGAAGTCGTAAATTCGCCCCTCTCCCCAAAGGGGCGAGGGTGAAAAGACCGCAGCCCCTCTAAGGAGAGAGCGAAAAGACCGCACCGGACAGTCCCCTCGCCCCTTTGGGGAGAGGGTTAGGGTGAGGGGAAATCAGGCTGATGTCTGAACCCGTCTTCTCGAATCCATCGAAATCAACACCACCGACGAGACAATCAATAGCGTGCCCAGCCAGTCCGGCAGGGTAAACGCCACGCCCAGTAAAATAACCGACAGCAGGGCGCTGCTCAGCGGCTCGGCGCAGCTCAGAATGCTCGCCTTCGGCCCGCCAATCATCTGCGCGCCTTTCAGATACAGGCTGAAGGTCACCGCCGTGCCAATCACCACCAGGTAGAAGAATGCCAGCAGCAGGCTACCGTCGATCACGAAGGTGGTCCCGCGCCCGGCATAGAACGGCGTTAACATCAGTCCGGCCAGCAGCATACTCCAGCCGACGATCGGCAGGGTGCCGTAGCGGGCAATCAGCGTGGAAGGGTAGGTGGTATAAAACGCCGCGGCGAAGGCGGAGGCGATGCCCCAGCAGAGCGCTGCCGGAGAGATGGTCAGCGAGGTGGGATCGCCGTGCGTGACCAGTAAAAAGGTGCCGATCAGCGACGTCATGATTGCCGCCAGCACAAAAATGCCCGGGCGCTTTTTGCGCGCCAGCGCGAACCACGCCACGATAATGGTCGGCGACAGGAACTGCAGCACGGTGGCGGTGGCGGCGTTGGATTTCTCAATGGTGACCAGGAAAGTAAGCTGGACGATCAGCGCCCCGAACAGGGAGAAAATCAGCAGGCTGATGGCGTCCTTACGATTTTTGATGACCGAGAAAATCTTGTCGCCGTGGACGAATGAGAGCGTCAGCAGGATCACGCCGGTAAACAGCAGGCGGATCATGGTGAGATAAGGTGAAGAGATCTGACTTTTCTCCATGATGTACTGCGCGCAAACGCCTGAGCTGCCCCATAAAATGGCGGCGATCAGGACGTTCAGCATCCCTTTACGTGTGGAACCCATGTTCTCCCCTGCGATGTTGGTTTTTATTCGGCCAACAGCATAGCATGGTTGCGTACAGCCTGATGCCCCCACGCCGGGCCTCTCCCATGGGGAGAGGGGGCAAACATGAAAAACGGCAACGCATGTTGCCGTTTTGCTTTTGTCTTACCTAGAACCAGGCTTCCCACATCGCGCCGACGTTGAAGTCGTCCAGCGTTTCATCCCGGGTGTTGTTCACGCGGGCGGTGCGCTCGTTATCCACCTTGCCGCCGGTGACGTAGAAGCGCAGCATCGGACGGAACTCCGGCCCCATGGCGATGGACATGTTCTGGGACAGGGTCAGCTTCCAGCCCTTGTTATCCCCGCCGTTGTCGTAATCCACATGCTGCCAGCCCGCCTCCAGCCAGGTGGAGTGAACGTCGTTCCACCAGTGCATCGGACGCACGATGGCGTTGTAGTTCTTACGGTTGTCGGTATTGTCCCGGCTGTTGTCATAGTCGTGGAAGGCCAGCAGGTACTCCACCTGGGTCGCCTGGGTGAACTTGTACAGCCCTTCGAAGCTGGCGTAGACCGTGGTCAGGTCCTCGGTTTTGTTGTACACGCTGTTGTCAGCGTTATCAGAGTAACGGGCAATCACCTTGTTCACGCCGCTGTCACTGGTGTGGCTCAGGACCACGCCACCCTGCCAGGCGTTGGTCCGCTCTTCGGTGTCGATGGCTTTCGAGTCAAAGCCGTAGTTGGCGTACAGCTCCAGGTCGATCGGGCCGAGCTTCATGCCGTGAATTTTGGAGGTGGCCGCGTAGTTGCCTTTGTCCCCGGTGCCGGAGCCGCCGGTACAGCTGATGCGCGACGGGTTAGCTTCGTCGTCCATCACTTCCGGGCTGCAGGATTCCACTGCCGCCACGGTGGCCACGTCAAACTGCACCCCGCCGATGTCGAAGTTCTTCACCCCGGCCCCCTGGCCGTCGTGGTTCATCCAGAAGTAGTCGTTGATGCCCTGCTGCGGACGCTGGTGGAAGTCACGCCCGGCCCAGATATAGGCGTTCGGGTTGGATGCCAGAATGTTGGTCACCCCGGCATAGGCTTTTTTCAGGTTCACCTCGTCGCCCCAGTGGTCAATCATCACGTTGACGTCCCAGATGGCGCCGTTTTCGCCCTTAAAGGCTTTCGAGAGCTGGAACTCGCCGCCGTTGCCTTCGTTGCCCAGACGACCAATGGCCGAGGCGCCGTTGTAGGAGCCGTCCACCGCGACGTATTTCTGGTCGGCGGCCTGGAAGTGCGCGCCGTAGCGGGCATAGCCGGTAAATTTAATGCCGAACGGGATGGCCATATCCGGGGACTGGGCGGCGCTCTGCGGTTCGGTCACCACGTCGGCCTTTTTCGCCACCGCAGCATCCATTTTGGCCTGGCGCTCGGCCAGGGCTTTGTCCACCGCTTTGGCCACAATGGCGTCGATTTGCTCCTGCGTGAATTCCTGGGCGAGGACAGAAATTGGGCAAAGCGCGGCGATAACCGCCATTGTTAATGGAAGTTTTTTAATCATATTCATGGTTATCTCAATATATTTAAATTTTATTCAGACAATAACCACCCCGTTCCGCATTGACAGAATATGTCGCTGTCATCAGAACAAGTTGATTTTTATTTTTTAGGGTACAGAGGCTTTACACTATTATCGTAACATTCACTCCATGGCTAATATTTACTATTAACGCTGATACAGGTGAATAATTTCTTCGGATAATTCACGGGCCAGCAGCGAGTTCATTAAATGATCCTGGGCGTGTACCATAATTAACGTCATCGGCTGGCGGGCTTCACCCGCGTCCTGCTCGATCAGTTTGGTCTGCATATGGTGCGCCTGGCGCGCGTAGCCATCGGCTTCGCGCAGCAGGCTTTTCGCTTCGTCAAAGTTGCCCTGCCGCGCAGCATGCAGTGCTTCAAAGCACAGGCTGCGCGACTGACCAGCATTGACGATGATTTCCATTACGGCTTCTTCTAAGGCAATCATCATCTATTACTCTATTTATCGAAACTATTATTCAGAGAGGTTTCGGCAAACCATTCTCCGCTCTTTTTAATGGTGCGCTGCTGCGTGGTTAAATCCAGCTGGATAAAACCGTAGCGGTTTTTATAGGCATTACACCATGACCAGTTATCAATAAATGTCCACATATGATAGCCAAGACAATTACAGCCTTCGCTAATTCCTTTGTGTAGCCATTTAAGGTGTTCAGAAATAAAATCGATACGGTATTGATCATTAATCTGGCCGTTCTCAATAAAACGCTGCTCGTTTTCGACGCCCATGCCATTTTCAGAAATAAAACAGCGAGGGTTGCCGTAATTATCGCGCAGGTTAATGAGAATATCGTAAATACCCGGCTCGTAAATTTCCCAGCCACGGTACGGGTTCATTTTACGGCCCGGCATTTCGTAGCTGTCGAAGAACCACTCCGGCATAAAGGGTGCCTGTGGATTGATGGCCGTATCACGACACTTCACCCGACGCGGCTGGTAGTAGTTAACCCCCAGCAGGTCGATTTTGCCGTCGGTAATCAGCGCGCTGTCTTCCGGCAGACAGGCAGGCAACTGATCGTGTGCCTTCAGCATCGCCACCAGATCCGCCGGGTATTCCCCGCACAGCACCGGGTCGAGGAAGCTGCGGTTAAACAGCAGGTCGCAATGGTGCGCGGCCTTCACATCCGCCGGATTCTGCGAACGCGGATAGGACGGTGTCAGGTTCAGCACAATGCCAATCTCACCGGCGAAATGCCCGGCGCGAAAGGCACGAACCGCCTGCGCATGGGCCAGCACGGTGTGATAGGCCACGGTTGCCGCGCGGCGGAAATCAACCACGTTCGGGTAGTGGAAGTCATACAAATACCCGCCCTCTACCGGCACAATCGGCTCGTTAAAGGTAAACCAGTGCATTACCCGATCACCAAAAAGCTCAAAGCAGGTTTCTGCGTAGCGGGCATAGGCCGCGACCACATCACGGTTTTCCCACCCGCCGATCTCCTGCATCGCCATCGGCATGTCGAAGTGGAACAGGGTGATAAACGGCGTCACGCCCTGGGCAAGCAGTTCGTCGATCACCTGATTGTAGAACGCGACCGCCTCCTGGTTTACTTCACCCACGCCGTCCGGGATCAGGCGCGCCCAGCTTATCGAGGTGCGAAAGCTATTGTGGTTCAGCTGCTTTAACAGCTGAATGTCGGCTTTCCAGTGCTGATAAAACGTGGAGGTATTTTGCGGTCCTACCCCATTGTGAAAGCGATTCGGCTCAGTAGCGAACCAGTGATCCCAGGTGGTTAATCCCTTACCACTGCCCTGGCTTTCCCCTTCGGTTTGCAGTGCAGAACAGGCGCTACCCCACCAGAAGTTTTCGGGAAATGCATATTTCATAAAACGTCCTCTTTGACTTAATTGCCGACGGTCTCTGCTGCACCTACGGTTGCCTGCGCTTTTTGTTCTTCGGTTTTCAGCAAAGAACGCTCATAAGCACGCAGGAACGGTAAATACATCAGCGCCGACATCACCATACATATGACGCACATCACCACCGGACTGAGCGCCCAGTTTGCCGCCCAGGAGGCACCAATGGGAGCCGGAGTGGTCCACGGCGTCAGCGAGACGACCTGTGCCAGCCAGCCGAGTTTGGTGGCGGTATACGCCAGACAAGCGTTGATCATCGGAACGAACACGAACGGAATAAACAGCATCGGGTTCATGATGATCGGCGCACCGAACAAAATAGGTTCGTTGATATTAAAGAAGCTTGGCACTACGCCCATTTTGCCGATGGTACGCAGGTGGGTTACGCGGCTGCGCAGCAGCAGGAAGGCCAGCGGCAGGGTAGAACCCACACCACCAATCAGCAGGTAGTGATCCCAGAAGCCCTGCAGATAGACGTGCGGCAGCGCAGCGCCGGCAGCCAGTGCGGCCTGGTTGGCAGAAAGGTTAGCCATCCAGAACGGGTTCATGATGCCGGTGACAATCAGCGCACCATGGATACCGGCGAACCAGAAGATCTGGCACAGCAGCACAGAGAGCAGAATGGCAGGCAGGGAGTCAGAGGCGGAAACCAGCGGCTCCAGCAGGTGCATAATGGCCTGCGGAATGATCATCCCGGTTTGCGCTTCGATAAACAGGTTCAGCGGGTGCAGCGTACCGATGATCACCACGACCGGGATCAGAATTTCAAACGAGCGCGCCACGCCGGTGGGCACTTCTTTCGGCAGACGGATGGTGACTTTATGATCCTTCAGCCAGGCGTAAACGCGGGTGGCATAGATGGAGGTGATCAGCGCGGTGAAGATCCCCTGGCCCGACAGATACTGGGTAGAGATTTTACCGTCGGCATACGGCGCGGCCACCAGCAGGAACGCCATAAAGGCCAGCAGGCCGGACATCACCGGGTCGAGATTAAACTGACGGCCCAGACTGGCACCAATCCCTACCGAGATGAAGAACGTCATCACGCCCATGCTGAGGTTAAATGGCAGCATCAGCTGTTCGCGGTACGTCTCAGAGAAATCGAGCCAGCCGCGGGCAAAGCTGTTAGTGGTATCTGCGGAGAACGGCGGGAAGATAAATACCAACATAAACGAGCCGATGATCATAAACGGCAGCGCGGCGGTAAAGCCGTCACGGATGGCAATCACGTACTTCTGCTGGCCCAGCTTGCCTGCCAGCGGCGCGATGGACTGCTCAATGACGGCAACCATAGATTGATATAACGAACTCATGAGAACACCTTCTTAGTGTGCCGCTTCGATGAGCGACAGAGCATAGTCCAGCACTTTATCGCCACGTTGCATACCGTAATCCATTGTATCGATGGACTGTACGGGTATGCCCTGGGTGGCAGCCTTGTCTGAGAGCGTTTTTAACATGTATTTGACCTGGGGTCCGAGAAGCACCACCTGGTATTGCGGAAACTGTGTATCAAATTCTGAAACACCGTACGCATCGATTTTGACCGGTAAACCGCGTTCGTTCGCGGCTTCGACCATTTTCCGAACCAGCAGGCTGGTGGACATCCCGGCAGAACAGCACAGCATTATCTTGAACATCGACAACCATCCTCAAAATGTAAATAGTTATTGCGGGGATGATTGGATAACATATGGAAACCGGTTTCCATTGGTATAAGACAGAAGTGTGACAGCCATCAAGATCCCTTACTTATCGCGCCTTATTATCGGATTCAGGTCACGTATTTTGACTGTTTTTGCAGCATATGGAGTGGAAACGGAAAATCGGTTTCCATGGAAAACGGAAACAGATATACTCCTCAGTGGCTATAATATGAGCCGAAGTGGATTCAGGAATTACAGGTGCCTGGAGCGACCTGTCAGGGGATAAAGATGTCTACAATCAACGATGTATCACGTCTGGCCGGGGTGTCCAAAGCCACGGTATCACGGGTGTTGAGCGGATCGCGCGGCGTAAAGGAAGCCAGCCGCCAGGCCGTACTAAAAGCGGTGGAAGAGCTGAACTATCGGCCAAATGTCATTGCCCAGTCGCTGCTGAGCCAGTCTACCGGCTGTATCGGCGTCATTTGCGCGCAGGACAACATTAATCAAACCACGGGTTACCTGTACGCGCTGGAAAAACACCTCAGCCAGCACCAGAAGCACCTGCTGCTTCGCTTCGCCAACACCAAAGCCGAAGTCATGGGCGCGCTGGATGAACTCTCCTGCGGATTATGCGATGACATTCTGATTATCGGCGCCCGTTTCCCGCTGCACATCGATCAGGAGAATGTCATCCTGGTGGATTGCATGGAAACCAACAACGTCAACAGCATCCAGTACGACCATGCTTTTGCCGCGGAAACCGCCTGTAACTTCCTCGCCAGCCAGGGCCGACGCCAGATTGCCCTGATCCACCCGCACGGCAGCGGCTTTGCCGATCAGGTGCTGCTGGGCTACAAGCATGGGCTGGAGAAGAACTTCCTGCCGTTTAATCGCAACCTGGTGTTTATGGAAGCCACGTCATCCTCCGTGGCCCTGCAGGAGCTGCTCAACAACGCCAGCACATTGAATTTCAATGCTTTACTGGTCGCCGACGAACAGGAAGCACAGCGGGTGATCCCGCAGCTGCAGGCGTTCAACAGGTCAGTACCGGGCGACATCATGGTGTTCAGTCTGGCGGGATCGCTGCATCTGCCGGGCATTCCGACCATCCCGGCGATTGAATACTCGATGGATGCCATGGCGGCACGTATCGTCACCTGGCTGAATGAGAAGACCCAGATGCTGGGTTCGTATGTGCTGCGTGGGGATTTGATTATTCCAGACGTGCGGCGATAAAAAATTAAGGGGGCTGCATGGCCCCTTAATGCGTAATCAGTAATCCTCCATGCAGTCCACCTGACTCACGGCATCCCAGTAACCCTCCTGATTGTTCCGCTCCATCGCCACGACCGCATTTTTGACCAGCATCTGATTGGCTTCCGAAGCCATGATCATCGCCTGCCACTCTTTATCACTTTGCTTGCGTTGCGGGGCACAGGCTTTCTTCACATCCTTCAAAACCGACTGTTTCATTTGTTCTAATTTTACCGGGTCGTTCAGTTCCTGAGCATGAACGAAGGCGGCAAAAAGCAAGCAGACTACCAGGCAAAACAGGTGCGCTGACTTCATGGAAACCTCCGGGAAAACCACACACGTTTATGAAATATATCGTTACATCCCTGTTTTCGACCCCAGCCGAAAGTATTAATTTTGCGAATAGTTGCTCCAGGGTATGAATAAGCGTAGCCACAGAACTGACCAGGCAGATACGCGCAAACGAAAAATTTGTGACGGCGGGTGACAGTCACGCAACAAAAGGTGATGATGTTCGCAAAGGGAATTTGGCATTGATTGCACTTACATTTTTTAGCGCGCGTTACGCCAGATTTTGGTGTTTTTATCGTCGGCAGAATGTGGGATAGTCGAGAAGCAACGTAACGGGAGAATGATATGCAACTGAGTATTACCGACACCATTACCGAACAAGAACAAGAAGAGTTACTGCAGCAGTTGCGGATCTACAACAGCCAGTTTATTGATTTTTCCCGCGTGGGGAATGATATCGCCGTGTATGCCCGCGATGAGGGCGGCAAAATGCGCGGCGGGCTTATCGGCAATCGCCAGGGCGAGTGGCTGAACATTAAATATCTGTGGGTCAGCGACGAGAAACGCGGCAGCGGGCTGGGACGACAACTGATGGATGCCGCCGAAGGCGAAGCGCGACGTCAGGGTTGCCGCCATGCGCTGGTGGATACCTTCAGTTTCCAGGCGCGTCCGTTTTATGAAAAGCAGGGCTATAAGCTTGAAATGACGCTGAACGATTTTCCTTACCCGGGCATACAGCGCCATTACCTGTCGAAGGCGCTTTAAGCGCCAATACCGCTACCGATTACCGCCAACGCATGGCGCACGATGCTGTCAGGCGAGAGGGTATGTAACCTCTCGTCATTGCGCATCCGTGAAAAGGGCACCAGCACCAGGCTTAACAGGGTGGTGAACAGCAGCTCGGGTGCCAGGTCGCGATTCAGTTTTCCCTCCTGTTGCCAGCGGGCAATGGTTTCCAGCGTCGCCTGATATTTCTCATCACCAAACCGGGCCTGCAGATGCGTCCGCAGCACCGGCATCTCCCCGATCACTTCCTGCATCCACAGCGGCGCGAACCAGCGGTGTTCGACGGCCAGATCGGCCAGCTTTTTCACCATTAACGTCAGGGCGGTTACCGGATCGTCCGGGTGGGCGCTGAACAGCGCGCCAATGGCACTGCGCAGCGGCAAAAAACGCTCCTCGATCATGGCATCGAGCAGTTGCTCCCGGGAGTTGAAGTAGTAGTGCAGCATCGCCGGCGTCACGCCCGCCTCTTTGGCAATGGCGTTGAGGGAGGTGCGGGCAATCCCCTGACGCGAAAAGAGATCCAGCGCGATATCCAGCAATTGTTCCCGGCTGGTGGCGGTGGGTTTGCTTCCGCGCGGACGCCCCGGGCGGCGGGCCTGTGGCCTGGGTTCAGAATTATCTTTATGTGCTGACATGCGCGGAGGATCCCTTGACCTGATTCATAACTTCATTAAATATTAATTACCCAATTAATTAATTTCAAGCGGTGTTTTATGGCGTCCGAATCGACAACGCAAACCAAAAACGCGCCTTCTGTCCGGCTGCTGTTCAGCGCGCTCTTGCTGGTAATGCTGCTGTCGGCCCTCGATCAGACCATCGTCTCCACGGCGTTGCCCACCATTGTGGGCGAGCTTGGCGGGCTGGATAAGCTCTCCTGGGTGGTGACGGCGTATATCCTGAGTTCCACTATCGTGGTACCGCTGTACGGCAAGTTTGGCGATCTCTTTGGCCGCAAAATCGTACTGCAAATCGCGATAGTCTTGTTTCTGCTTGGCTCCGCCCTGTGCGGGCTGGCGCAGAACATGACCCAACTGGTGCTGATGCGCGCTTTACAGGGGTTAGGCGGCGGCGGGCTGATGGTGATCAGCATGGCGGCGGTGGCTGATGTCATCCCGCCTGCCGATCGTGGCCGCTATCAGGGGCTGTTCGGTGGGGTTTTTGGTCTGGCGACGGTGATCGGCCCGCTGGTCGGTGGTTTTCTGGTGCAGCACGCCTCCTGGCGCTGGATCTTTTACATCAACCTGCCGCTGGGGCTGTTTGCCCTGCTGGTGATCGGGGCGGTATTCCACGGCAGCGCGAAGCGTAATAAACATGAGATCGACTATCTGGGGGCGATTTACCTCAGCATGGCGCTGCTGTGCATTATCCTGTTTACCAGCGAAGGGGGTACGGTACGCGAGTGGAGCGACCCGCAACTGTGGTGCATTCTGGCCTTTGGCCTGACGGGCATCGCCGGGTTTATCTATGAGGAGCGTCTGGCGTGGGAGCCGATTATTCCGCTGTCGCTCTTCCGGGATCGTAGCTTCCTGCTGTGCAGTCTGATTGGCTTTATCATCGGCATGTCGCTGTTTGGCTCGGTGACATTCCTGCCGCTCTATCTGCAGATTGTCAAAGACGCCACCCCGACCGAGGCCGGGTTACAGCTGATCCCGTTGATGGGCGGGCTGCTGCTGACCTCGATTATCAGCGGTCGTATTATCAGCCGCACCGGGAAATACCGCCTGTTCCCGATCCTGGGCACCCTGCTGGGTGTGATCGGCATGGCGTTGCTAACGCGGATCACCATTGATTCGCCGGTCTGGCAGTTGTACCTCTTTACCGGCGTGCTGGGGGCGGGGCTGGGTCTGGTGATGCAGGTGCTGGTGCTGGCGGTGCAGAACAGCGTCTCTGCGGATCAGTATGGTGTGGCGACCTCCGGCGTGACGCTGTTCCGCTCTATTGGTGGGGCGATTGGCGTGGCGCTGTTCGGCGCGGTCTTCACTCACGTGTTGCAGTCGGGCCTGATGGCGCGGATACCCGAGGGCACCGAACTGCCGCGGGAGATGAACCCCGCCGCCATTCACCATCTGCCTGACGCCCTGCGCCTGAACTATCTGGATGCCTTTGGCTCCGCCATTCATGCGGTGTTCCTGATGGCGGCAGGGATTATGGTGCTGGCGTTTGCGCTGTCGTGGTTTTTGCGCGAAACGCCGTTACGCAAGAAACAGGCCTGATACCCATGCCCGGTGGCGCGACGCTTACCGGGCACTACCCGCATATAACTTATCCTTCTTACTGATGCCATTTCGTTTTTTAGCCTGCCGCTGCGTTGCCGATATAGTCGGGAAAACAGTTATCAAAAGGATATGACGGGTGAAACTTCGATTGGGTGCGCTTCTTCTCGCTGGCCTGCTGCTGGCGGGCTGTGATCAAAACGGCAGCGATGCTAAACACATTAAAGTCGGCGTGATTAACGGTGCCGAGCAGGACGTGGCGGAAGTCGCCAAAAAAGTGGCGAAAGAGAAATTCGGTCTTGATGTCGAGCTGGTGGGCTTTAGCGGCTCGCTGCTGCCGAACGATGCCACCAGTCACGGGGAGCTGGACGCCAACGTCTTCCAGCATCGCCCGTTCCTGGCGGAAGATAACAAAGCGCACGGCTACAAGCTGGTGGCCGTCGGCAACACCTTTGTCTTCCCGATGGCGGGCTATTCCCGCAAGATCAAATCCGTGACCGAGCTGAAGGACGGCGCAACTGTCGCCATCCCCAATGACCCGACCAACCTGGGCCGTGCGCTGCTGCTGCTGCAAAACGAAAAGCTGATCACCCTGAAACCGGACGTGGGCTTGCTGCCGACATCGCTGGATATCACCGCTAACCCGAAAAAGCTGAACATCATGGAGCTGGAAGGGGCGCAGCTGCCGCGCGTGCTGGACGATCCGAAAGTGGATGTGGCGATTATCAGTACCACCTATCTCCAGCAAACCGGGCTGTCACCGGTGCACGACAGCATCTTTATCGAAGATAAAAACTCGCCGTACGTGAACATCGTGGTGGCGCGGGAAGACAATAAAGAGGCGGAAAACGTGAAGGAATTTGTTCAGGCGTATCAGTCGCCAGAAGTGGCGAAGGCGGCAGAGACGATCTTCAACGGCGGGGCAGTGCCGGGTTGGGAATAGCAGGCATGCGGGGCGCGCCCCGCATTTACTCCAGCTATCCCAGCTTCTCCATCTTCGTCTCTCCCTCCACCATCGACAGCTGATACAGGGAAAATGCGCGGTGCTTTTCAATCAACCTTGCCAGCTCTGGCGAGTGGCTGGTGAGCCAGATCTGCGAGTAACGGCTGGCCTCCGCGATCAGGCTCGCCAGCGCGGGCAGCATCTGTGGATGCAGGCTGTTTTCCGGTTCGTTGAGCGCGATAAACGCGGGCGGACGCGGGCTTAACAGTGCCACCGCCAGACACAAAAAACGCAGCGTGCCGTCGGAGAACTCCGCAGGCTCCAGCGGTCTGCTTAAGCCTTCGCGCTGCATCATCATGCGAAAACGCCCGCCGGTATTGTCGCTGTAAAACACGCAGCCCGGAAAAGCCTGGTCGAGAATGCGCATCAGCAGCATCTCGTCGCCAATCTCAACAAGGGTCTGAAAGGCCGCGGCCAGGTTTGCGCCGTCGCTGGCCAGCACCGGGGAGCGGAACCCCACCTGCGGCGCACGCATCGCCGAGCCGGTTGCGACCGAAAACTCATGATAAAAGCGCCAGTTACGCAGGGACTCACGCATCTGCGACACCTCCGGGTAGAGGTGCGGTTCACCCAGCTGTCCGAACACCGATTCGTTCTCGTAAAGCGTGCCGCTGTGGGTCACTTTTTCGTGGTGCACATTATTGAGAAACACGGCCTGATTCTTGCGCTTCATCAGCTGTGACGACGGGCGACGGTGCTGACCGCTCAGCCAGATGGACTCCTCTTTGATCACCGGATCGAGCTGGAACTGCGAGGGATAAGGCAGTTTTTCGACAAAGCCCACCTGAAGCTCATATTCGTAAGTCTCGGTTTCTACCGCGAGGTTCATGCGTCGCAGCTGATCGCTGCGGGTTTTGCCCGCCCAGAAGACCTTTAAAATCCCGCCCTCATTGGCCAGCGCCTGGGAGAATTGCCCCTGTGCCGCGCTGTGCATCAGGTGGATCGCCTTGTAAATATTGGATTTTCCGGTGCCATTCGGGCCGAAAACGATATTGAGCTGCTCCAGCTCCAGGGAGAGATCGCGAATCGAGCGGTAGTTTTGGATATGCAGGGTAGTGATCATAAGCGAACCCAATTTTGCGGACTAAACCTGTACAAAGTTACAGTGTTTCAGACAAAGTGCAAAAAAAAGACGACAGTGAGGTGTCGTCTAAACGGGGTAGTGCTTCGGGCCTTTCAGGGTCAATGGGGCCTCGCGTTTGAATTCAGATCACGGCCAGACGTAAACCCAGGTCATCTGGATAGGGATCAAAATAATTTTGCGTCATCAGATAGCGGTCAGGGTATTCGGCCAGATAGTGTTTCAGGAGCGTCAGCGGGGCGAGAATAGGCAGTAATCCGTCACGGTAATGCAGGATCACATCGCGCAGTTCGCCGCGCTGGCGGCTGTTCAGCTGGTTACGGAAATAGCCCTGAATATGCATCAGCACGTTGGTGTGGTTTTTCCGTGAGGCGGGTTTCCTGAGGATCGCCATCAGTTTTTCGCGGTACGCCTCGAAGAAGGCTTCCAGATCGTCCCACTCGTGCAGCGAGGCGACGAAGGGGCCAATTTCGCGGTAGCCCGCCTGATGGTGTGCCAGCAGCTGGAGTTTGTAACGGCTGTGGAAGTCGAGCAGCGCGTGGCGCGTCAGGCCGTTTGCCCGCAGCGTATTCAGCTCATGCAGAGCAAAAACCCGCTCCACAAAGTTTTCCCGCAGTACCGGGTCGTGCAGGCGTCCATCTTCTTCCACCGGCAGCCAGGGCCATTTTTCAAGCAGGGCAGCGGTGAACAGCCCGACACCCTCCTTTTGGCCCGCATTGCCTTTTTCGTCATACAGACGCACACGCTCCATGCCGCAGCTTGGGGATTTCGCGCAGACGATAAAGCCGCAGAGATCGCCCATTTTCGGCACATAACCTGCCGCAAAATCGGCCATTTTTTGGGTGACATCTTCATGAGGTGCTTTGCTGAACCGCATCTGGATCTCACCGCTGGTGGTCTTCGTCAGACGCAGTGCCGGACGGGGCGTCGGCAGGCCGATCGCCATTTCCGGGCAAACAGGCCGGAAGTTAACCCACTCAGCCAGCTCATCCATGACAAAGCCCATACGCTTATGCCCGCCGTCGAAGCGAACGGCGGAGCCGGTCAAACATCCGCTAATACCCAGTACAGGTTTCGTTGTCATGATGTGCACCTCCAGAGTCTCTCTATAAAAGTTACACAAAATGATTATTTTGTCCAAGTATTGGCGGAGTTATTTTTTATTGTTTAACGATATCAATAGCTTTTAGCTGCCTTTGTAAGTCGAATAACCGTACTGGCTGAGCAGCAGAGGAATGTGCAGCTTTTCGTTGGTGCGGGTGACGGTAAACAGCACCGGGATCTCCGGGAAGAACGACTCCAGCTTGTTGCCGTGGAAGTACTCTGCCGTTTTGAAGGTCACTTTATAGACGCCTGGCTGCATATCCTGATCCGCCGGGTAGAGCGACTTGATGCGGCCATCCTGGTCGGTTTTGCCGCTGGCCAGCGGGGTCCATTTATCCTGCTGCTGCTTTTCCAGCGTGACGGTAACGCCCGGTGGCGGCGTGCCGGTTTGCTGATCAAGGATATGCACGCTCAGGGTGCCGACAGGGGCGCTAAAGGCGACAGGGGCAACGGCCATAGAGGCCAGCAACAGCAGAGGGGCAGTTTTTTTCATCATCTTTTCCTGTGGAGTGATAAGTCACAGGAAAACGTTAGCATTTGCCGCGCGGGAAAATATTCAACTTTTCGTGAACATTCCCGCAGGACAAAATAATCAGAGGATAATCACCTCAAGGGCAACCTGCTGTTGCCACTGTTCCACCTGTTTGCGGCGCGCGGCGGTGAGTTTAGCGCTGGTGACCAGCAGCCATTGGCGATCGGGGAATATCTCCGGTGCCAGTGCGGCAGGGGGAATGGGCAGGAGGTTGATACGGTGGCCCTGGCCGGTGCGCGCTAAGGCTTCGAGCCAGATCTCGCACGGGTCGTTCAGGTGCCAGCCGCTAATCAGGAGGTTATCGCCCGGCGCTTTTTTATCGGCTTCAAGGCAAAACGAGGTGTAGGAGATGATAATGCCATCAAGGATTTCGCGCAGGGTCATGGCGGCGGGAACATTGGCCGACACCAGGCTGCGCAGCGGGCGTAACACGTTCACGACCAGTGCCGGGCGCGGGTACTCACGACCGGCATCGTAGATCATCTGGCGCAGGGATTCGATTCTGCCCGCCTGCAAACGTTCCAGCATGTTCTGTTGCAGCGTCTGCCAGTTGTTGGTACGGCTGGGAACAGGGCGTTCCAGCAGCGGCTTTACCTGGCCGATGGGCACGCCTTTTTTCACCCAGTCGAGGATTTTTAACGCCTGCTGGACATCCTCGTCGCTGTACTGGCGATGGCCGCCCTCGGTGCGCAGCGGCTTGAGTAAACCGTAGCGACGCTGCCACGCCCGCAGCGTGGTAGGAGTGATGCCACTGAGTCTGGCGAATTCGCCAATGGAGTAAGCCATGTCTGCGTCCGAAGAGGATTAATCTCAATATTCTACGAATATTTTCCCATGGGATGAAGCGCCAGAGCGCTGCACTACACTTTAATTCCAACCGTGCAAAATGACAGGAGTTATCATGAAACTATGGCCCGTTGTGACCGGTGTCGCCATTGCGTTGACCCTGGTAGCCTGCAAATCCCCTACGCCACCGAAAGGTGTACAGCCGATTACGGGCTTTGATGCCAGCCGCTATCTGGGTAAATGGTACGAAGTCGCCCGTCTGGAAAACCGCTTCGAACGCGGTCTGGAGAAGGTGACCGCCACCTACGGCAAGCGCAGCGACGGCGGGATCAGCGTGCTTAACCGCGGATACGACCCCCTGAAACGCAAGTGGAATGAGAGCGAGGGTAAAGCCTACTACACCGGCGCGCCAACCACTGCGGCGCTGAAAGTGTCGTTCTTCGGCCCGTTCTACGGCGGTTATAACGTGATCAAGCTGGATGATGACTACCAGTACGCGCTGGTCAGCGGCCCGGATCGCGACTATCTGTGGATCCTGTCGCGCACGCCAACCATCCCGGACGCGGTGAAACAGGATTACCTCAATACCGCGCGTAGCCTTGGCTTCCGGGTTGATGAGCTGGTATGGGTCAGGCAATAAAGATCGTGCTTTCTTCCTGGGGTAATGCGCGGGCAAGGGAATAGACTTGCGTCATGGGCACACGGGAGATGACATATGCACTGGCAACCCTTTCGCGGCACCGCGCCGACCTCCATGACCATCTACAGCGCGTCGTTTCCCGATGTCAGCGACAACTGGCCGATGAAAGACGAGGTGACGCGTGAGCTGAACGCCGTCGATCGGGCCTTAAAAGCAGACCCGCAGCTGATGCCGCCGCTCATCGAAAAGGATGCCAGCGGCGGGAAGACGATTAAATGCCAGCATCACTGGTCTGAAAAGGCGTTTGCAACACGCCCGGCGGTTGTCGCCTGGCGTACCCGGCTGGTGCCCACCGCGCTGGCCCTGTATGCCATCCAGAACCCGCTGGATGATCATCTCCCCGACGGCACGCGGATGGACAGCCGCAGCCGTCAGTGGTTTATCCACGCCAACGATGCTATCGGCATCCGTTCCCGCGCGAAGGTGCTCTCCGTGCTGGCGGCACAGTATCTGGCTAACGATATCGACAACGTCTGGGTCAGCCTGGCCAGCGGTGCCGCCGTTCCGGTGCTGGAGGCGCTGCGCGGTGCCCAACTGGACGGGCAAAAAGTGCATTTAACCCTGGTGGATTACGATCCCGTCTCCCTGCGCTGGGCAGAGAAAATGGCCGCCGCCGAGGGGCTTAAGGTCGGTGAGCAGGTGACGATACTGCCGCGCGATCTGATCGAGGGTCTTATCCGCAGCGATAAACTGATCCAGGAGCTGGGCGAAGGCAACGTCGAGCTGGTGGATGCGCTGGGGATCTTCGAATATTTCAACGACACCGACGCGGTGACCTTCCTGAAACATGTCCTGCGCCTGCTTAAACCCGGCGGGGCGCTGATTATCTCGAACATGCTGACCAGCAGCCCGCAGATTGATTTCGCCCTGCGCTGTATTGGCTGGACTCCTATCTTCCCGCGCACATTGCAGCAACTGCAGGATATTCATCTCGCAGCAGGTATCCCGACGGAAAACGTCACGGTGATTGTGCCGAAAGACGGGGTGTATGCAGTGATGGAGGTGCGGGTTTAGGTTCCCTCTCCCGTTGGGAGAGGGGAAAACGCGCTACGACCTTTTCAACGCGTCGCGCAGAATTTGCTGGCGCATTTCCTGGATTATCTTATCGGCGGCTATTTTGATGCGCTGTTGGCTTTCTGGTGAACAGGACGCTATCAATTCATTCAGCGTACGCAAATTAGTGTTTTCGGGCAGGGAAAATGAGCCGTTAATAGAATGGTCTGTCATTACGTGTATCGTCCTTGTTTATCAGTGCAATGGCTACGCTTGATATCGCTCCGGTATTTAACGATGATCGCTTTATGAAAATCGAACCCGCAGTCCCTTCATACTTTGAACGTCTTGTCGCGATCTGGGAATCATCCGTTCGTGCTACCCACCACTTTTTGCAGGAGAGTGATATTGCGGCCTTACGCCCGCTCCTGCTCAATGCGTATCTGCCGAATTTAAACGTTGTGATTGCCCGGGATGAAACGGGCGCTATTCACGGCTTTTTGGGGGTGGATGACAACCGCATTGAAATGCTGTTTGTTGACGATGCAAGCCGGGGAAAAGGCGTCGGCTCGTTATTGCTGAATTACGCCAGGGACCATTTCGGTGCCAACGAGGTGGACGTGAACGAGCAAAACCCGCAGGGGGTGGGGTTTTATCAGCACAGGGGGTTTGTGCAGGTCGGGCGGTCGGAACTGGACGGGCAGGGCAATCCGTTTCCGTTATTGCATATGCGGTATGGGGGTTGATGGCCGCACATTCTGCCCCCTCTCACTGAGAACTGAGGGAGCACCACAAAAAAACACTGGCACGATCAACTCCCTCTCCTCTTTGGGGAGAGGGCTGGGGTGAGGTGAAACATCCCGCATCCGGTTTAACCCGGGGTCATGATGCCAGAGCCAATGCCCCTTCAATCCCTTTCAGCTTCTGCTGCGCCTGCTTTAACTCCGCGAGCAGCGCCTTCTCATACGGGTTGTGCGCCATCACCACGATACAACCGTCCATGACTTTCACCGTGACTTTATCCCCGGTATCAAACCCCGCCGCGCGCAGCCATTTGCCGGACAGGAGCAGGTTTGGCGTACTGCGATCGCGACCTTGCGGGCGATATCCCACAATTAAAGTACGCTCAGTTCCGATTGCGGTGGTGTCTGGGGTAGAATGCGAATCAGCCATAATCAACTCCTTGATAGTTGGTGAGGTTAGCTCTCGTCGGGTATTGCGAGTACCGGGCGAGGGCGTTTCGACTCAGGTTATCCTGTGATAAGGTACGTACCTGAATGGTTAGATATTGCTCTCATAGGTACGTACATGTCAACAGCTAAACGCGATCCAAATCAGTCAAAATCCGGTAAAGCACCGACTTTCCAGATTCGAATTACGCCGGAGTTGAAGGCGCAGTTTGAGGCAGCGGCTAAGGCGGAGGGGATGAGTTTGGGGAATTGGCTCAAGACCCTTGGTAGAAATGAGTTACACAAGTTAGGTATTGAGCCAAGATCTTAAATTAATTACTAATTTTATTTTTAGAGTTATCGATCTCAGGAAAAGAAACCACATCCATTTTCAATACACCTTCACCTGAGAAAACAGACGCTAAACCTTTACGTATTTTTTCGTTATCGAGATTCATTTGCCCATGAGCGAGAGGAATGTAAATTGCATTTTGCAAATGAACTCTGTCAAATTCATAACCTATATCTTCAGCCATGACCGATAATAAATTTACAAAAAATCTATCGCTGGTTTGATTCCATATAGTGCTACCACTTTCATTTTCTGGGCACTGAGTGCAAAGGTGAGTAAAATATTCTTTCCATGCATCCAAAACTTTCTTTTCTGATTTTGACCTCTTATGCTTTCCATTTTTAATATCACCGTAGAATGCTAAGTCAATCATATTCAAGGCTCTAACATGGTCATTCGAAAGACGAGCAGGAGCTGATCTAGTAGCCATTAGCTCAGTGAATATATTAACTTTAGTGCTTCTTTTCTCAGAATGTTTTTCTATAAGTTTTTGCACCCTCACAGCTATTAAAGGGCTAAATAAAGTTGCAAAAATCGTAGCGATCGCTAATGCCCAATTCATGTCTTTTCCTTTATTTTCTGGAAAGGCTAGGACTATTGAGATGAAGATTAAATATAAAAGAAGCAGAAATTTTGGCGGAAGATCACAGGAGTCGAACCTGCCCAGGAACGCTGGCGTCCCCAACTGGATTTGAAGTCCAGCCACCTCACCGGAGATGACGATCTTCCGCGCCTCGATTGCTACATGGAGGCGGGGCGCATTATAGCTACTTTCAAACATTTACCCCATCTTTTCGCACACTTATTTCACCCCTTTTTTGACCTGTGTTACCTCTTCAACTTAAATCTTAAGAAAATCCTCATGTTACGATTTCTTTCGCACTTTTACCGCGATCACAAAAAACAAGAATCGTAAAAACGTAACCAGAAAACGCAATACCTGACGAGTAGGGGATGGTTTACAAAACATGTAATCGGTCTCAGCGCCCCTACGCGTGAAGGAATAACAATGAAAAGCGAAGTTTTGTCTGTCAAAGAGAAAATTGGTTACGGCATGGGTGACGCCGCAAGTCACATCATTTTCGATAACGTTATGTTGTACATGATGTTTTTCTATACCGATATCTTCGGCATCCCCGCCGGGTTCGTCGGCACTATGTTCCTGCTGGCCCGTGCGCTGGATGCCATCTCCGACCCCTGCATGGGGCTGATTGCCGACCGCACCCGCAGCCGCTGGGGTAAGTTCCGTCCGTGGATCCTGTTCGGTGCCATCCCGTTTGGCCTGGTCTGCGTGCTGGCCTACACCACGCCAGACCTCAGCCTGAACGGCAAAATGATCTACGCCGCCGTTACCTACACCCTGCTGACCCTGCTCTATACGGTGGTTAATATCCCGTACTGCGCGTTGGGCGGGGTGATCACTAACGACCCGACTCAGCGCATCTCCCTGCAATCCTGGCGCTTTGTGCTGGCGACGGCGGGCGGCATGCTCTCCACGGTGCTGATGATGCCGCTGGTGAATTTGATTGGCGGCGAGGATAAAGCGCTCGGCTTCCAGGGCGGCATCGCGGTGCTGTCGGTGGTGGCGTTCATGATGCTGGCGTTCTGCTTCTTCACCACCAAAGAGCGCATCCAGGTGCCGCCTGCCACCACCTCCATGCGCGAAGATCTGCGCGACATCTGGCAGAACGACCAGTGGCGCATCGTCGGCCTGCTCACCATCCTCAATATTCTGGCGGTCTGCGTGCGCGGTGGCGCGATGATGTATTACGTCACCTGGATCATGGGGTCGCCGGCGCTGTTCGTCGCTTTCCTCACCACCTACTGCGTCGGAAACCTGATTGGCTCCGCGCTGGCAAAACCGCTCACCGACTGGAAGTGCAAAGTCAGCGTCTTCTGGTGGACTAACGCCCTGCTGGCGGTAGCGAGCGTGGCGATGTTCTTCGTGCCGATGCAGGCCAACATCACCATGTTTGCCTTTATCTTCGTGATTGGCGTGCTGCACCAGCTGGTGACCCCGATCCAGTGGGTAATGATGTCCGATACCGTCGATTACGGCGAGTGGACCAACGGCAAACGCCTCACCGGCATCAGCTTTGCGGGCACGCTGTTCGTGCTCAAGCTGGGCCTGGCGCTGGGTGGCGCATTGATTGGCTGGATGCTGGCAGGCGGCGGCTACGATGCCGCAGCTAAAACCCAGAACAGCGCCACCATCAGCATCATTATTGCCCTGTTTACTCTGGTTCCGGCAGCGTGCTACCTGCTGAGCGCGGTGATCGCCAAACGCTTCTACAGCCTGAAAACGCCATTCCTGATGAAAATCATGGACGATCTGGCACAGGGTGCGCGTCGTAATCAGCAGGAATTTAACACCCTGCCGGTCAGCAAAGAATTACAGAACTAAGAGGACGAACGTATGAAAATCAGTGATGGAAACTGGCTCATTCAACCGGGTCTGAACGTGACCTATCCGGTTCAGGTATTCGATGTGGAGCAGCAGGGCAACGACCTGGTGGTGTATGTCGCCCCGCGCGACGTGCGCGAGCGCACCTGGCAGCTCGACACTCTGATGTTCACGGTGCGCCTGTTTTCGCCGCAGGAGGGGGTTGTCGGGGTGCGCATCGAGCACTTCCAGGGCGCGCTGGATAACGGCCCGCACTATCCGCTCAACGTCCTGAAGGACGTTAACGTGCAGATTGAAAACAACGCCGAATTTGCCGAGCTGAAAAGCGGCAACGTCAGCGTGCGCGTCACCAAAGGCGAGTTCTGGGCGCTCGATTTCCTGAGGAACGGGCAGCGCATCACCGGCAGTCAGCTGAAAAACAACGGCTACGTGCAGGATGGCAACAGCGATCGCAACTACATGTTCGAGCGGCTGGATCTGGGCGTGGGCGAAACCGTCTACGGCCTGGGCGAGCGTTTTACCGCCCTGGTGCGCAACGGCCAGACGGTCGAAACCTGGAACCGCGACGGCGGCACCAGCACTGAGCAGTCGTACAAAAATATCCCGTTCTACCTCACCAACCGTGGCTATGGCGTGCTGGTGAACCACCCGGAAAACGTCTCGTTCGAAATCGGCTCCGAGAAAGTGTCCAAGGTGCAGTTCAGCGTCGAGGGCGAGTATCTGGAGTATTTCGTCATCGACGGCCCAACGCCAAAAGAGGTGCTCAACCGCTATACGCAGTTCACCGGACGCCCGGCGCTGCCGCCAGCGTGGTCGTTTGGCCTGTGGCTCACCACCTCGTTTACCACTAACTATGACGAAGCGACGGTAAACAGCTTTATCGACGGCATGGCCGAGCGCGACCTGCCGCTGCACGTCTTCCACTTCGACTGCTTCTGGATGAAGGCCTTCCAGTGGTGCGACTTCGAGTGGGACCCGGTGACCTTCCCGGACCCGGAAGGGATGATCCGCCGTCTGAAGGAGAAAGGGCTGAAGGTCTGCGTATGGATCAACCCGTACATCGGCCAGAAATCGTCGATCTTCAGGGAACTGAAAGAGAAGGGCTATCTGTTGAAACGCCCGGACGGCTCGCTATGGCAGTGGGATAAATGGCAGCCGGGGCTGGCGATCTACGACTTTACCAACCCGGAAGCCTGCCAGTGGTATGCCGACAAGCTGAAAGGCCTGGTAGATATCGGCGTTGACTGCTTCAAGACCGACTTTGGCGAGCGCATCCCAACCGACGTGCAGTGGTTCGACGGCTCCGATCCGCAGAAGATGCACAATCACTACGCCTATATCTATAACGAGCTGGTGTGGAACGTGCTGAAAGAGACGGTAGGCGAAGAGGAGGCGGTGCTGTTTGCCCGTTCGGCCTCGGTGGGTGCGCAACAGTTCCCGGTGCACTGGGGCGGCGACTGCTACGCCAACTACGAGTCGATGGCCGAAAGCCTGCGCGGCGGGCTGTCGATTGGGCTGTCCGGGTTCGGATTCTGGAGCCACGATATCGGCGGGTTCGAAAACACCGCTCCGGCGCACGTCTACAAACGCTGGTGCGCGTTTGGGCTGCTCTCCAGCCATAGCCGCCTGCACGGCAGCAAATCCTACCGCGTGCCATGGGCTTACGATGATGAATCCTGCGACGTGGTGCGCCACTTTACCCAGCTGAAATGCCGGATGATGCCATACCTCTATCGCCAGGCGGCACTGGCGCGTGAGTCTGGCACGCCGATGCTGCGGGCGATGATGCTCGAGTTCCCGGACGATCCGGCCTGCGACTATCTCGACCGCCAGTACATGCTGGGGGATTCGGTGCTGGTGGCACCGGTGTTCAGCGAGGCGGGGGATGTGCAGTTCTACCTGCCGGAAGGGCGCTGGACGCACCTGTGGCACAACGACGAAATCCAGGGCAGTCGCTGGCATAAACAGCAGCACGACTTCCGAAGCCTGCCGGTCTACGTGCGCAACAACACCCTGCTGGCGCTGGGCAATAACGACCAGAAGCCGGACTATGCCTGGAATGAGGGAACGGCCTTCCAGCTGTTTAACCTGGACGATGGCGCCACGGCGGTGAGCGAAGTCTCCGCGGCGAACGGTGCTGTCGCCTTCACCCTGACCGCGACGCGCAGCGGCGACACCCTGACCCTGAAAGGAAGCGGCGAGGCGCGGGACTGGTCGGTCTGTTTGCGCAATGTGCACCGAGTTAGCGGTGTGAAAGGTGCGTCACATGCTGGCAGCGAGTGGGGCGTGGTAGTGAAAGCAGAGGGGGACGAGGTGGTGATTCACCTCTGAGACCCTTCACCCTAACCCTCTCCCATAGGGGAGAGGGAAGAGTGAATGCCCATCTTTAAGCAGGTGAGAACGGGTTTGCGCTCGCTTCCTTTCAGGGAGAGGGCTGGGGTGAGGGTTGTTGCTCAACCGTATTCACCGCCCCACCCGTCATCGTCTGCGTGACTTGCTGTTTATTCATATTTACCGCATTCAGCCTGCCGTTGACTGTCGGCTTCAACGGCGTGTCTTTCTGCACATTACCGCTGGCGTTGAGCTGAATATTGCCGTCGCCCGTGACCGGCAGCGCGGGCCAACCCCACTGCTGGAGCAAGTTCAACGGCACACCTCGACCGGTCAGGTTGAGGGTCGTCTGGCGTACCGGCGTCTGCGAGACGCTGGCCTTCGCTTCCAGAATGCCTTTCTCGGTAAAAGCGCTCAGTTCATTGATGGCAATCGTCGAGGCATTAGCCGTCAGGGAGAGCGACGGACGGCGCACGTCCACCCGGTTAAAGGTAGCGGCCGCCCCGTTCAGGGTGGCGGTGCCCGCCCATACGCCCCATTGACGATCTTTCGCCAGTTGCAGATTGGTGCCGTAACCGTCGAGGGCGGTGATCTGCCAAGGGAAGGCAGGATCAACGTCGATCACCAGGTTACGGCTCAGGCCGAATTTGCGCAGCGTGACGCTGTGCAGCCATTCCGGCAGGGTCTCCATCCATTGCGTTTTCCAGTTCTGCGGCAGGGTGTACTCCAGCCCGGCGACGGCGACATCGTCCAGCACCAGCGCTTTTCCGCTGCGCAACCAGTTGCCGGAGGTGCGCACCATCCCGCCTTCCCAGCGCGAGGTGAACTGGCGCAGGGCAATCCCCTGCGGGGCAAATTCCGCATTCAGGATCGGGTCGAACAGGTGCAGCGAACCGTAGATAAACTCACTGGCATTCATCGACAGGCGACCGTCCTCGCTCTGCCAGTCGCCCTGGCTCAGGGTCAGGTTGCGCAGGCTCAAATCGAGATCCGTTACCGCCCAGTCCGGCCCTTGCAGGCGGGCGTCCGTCACGTCGAGGCGGCCAATCTGCAACGACGGCAGCGTGGTGATG
Source organism: Leclercia sp. 1548 (assembly GCF_050435045.1). Taxonomy (NCBI): domain Bacteria; kingdom Pseudomonadati; phylum Pseudomonadota; class Gammaproteobacteria; order Enterobacterales; family Enterobacteriaceae; genus Leclercia; species Leclercia sp. 1548. Next base: position 114,621 of record NZ_JBNDJP010000008.1, read on the forward strand.
GGAGCAAAAAAGTCGGACAGCGATTTATCGCTCTGCAGGCGGATATCGTTCAGGCGCATATTGTCCACCTTCCAGCCACCGTTGGCGTCGCGGCGTGCGGTGCCGGTGAGGGAACCTCGTGCCATGTCAGCGCCGATGGTGGTCAGCACCACCTCTTTGTCGGTCAACTCCCCCTCGATCAGCACGTTGCTGGCCGGTACGCCGTTCAGCGTCAGCGACCCGGCGCTGATCTGGATGTTTGCTTTTTTACCCAGCACGTTACCTGCTTCCGGGTCCCAGGGGCGCACGCCGCCGGTCACCTTCTGGGCGCTGAGATCCCACGCGGTATTGGGGCTGTTAAAGGCCATGTTATTCAGCAGCAGGCGATCGGCCCGGAAGGGAAGCGGCGCCGTCTGGGGCGAAAGGTTCAGCGTGCCGTCAAACAGGGTAATGGTATCCATGTGCAGCGGATCGGTGAGCTGGCGGCTGCTCACGCCGATATCCACCATTTTCGCCACCAGGGTCGCCGGTTGGCCATCGCGCCCGAAGGTGACGTTTTTCAGCACCAGGTGGGTGGGGGACGAGAAGCGGTGATCCATCAGGTCAAAATTGAGTTCGTAGTCGGTGTTTACCGTGATCCAGCTACTGACCTGCGCCGCTCCCCAGCGGGTTTGTACAAGGATATAGAGCGCGAGGATCGCGATAAGCAGAACGGCCAGAATACCGACGAGAAGCTTTCCAATAAATTTCATGGTCTTCCATCACGTAAAACACACATAAAGGAGTTATGCACGATTTATGCGCATTGCTCAAGGCGCGAATGGTGGAATTCCGGGTTACGGCAGCAGTTGCCTGCTGCCGTTAAAAGGATTAGTTCTTTTCTGGCGGGAAGATCAGGTTCAGGACGATAGCGGTGATCCCGCCGGCGGCGATGCCGGAAGAGAGCAGGTTTTTCACCCAGTCAGGGGCAAACTGCAGGATCAGCGGCTGCTGAGACACACCCAGGCCCACCGCCAGCGACAGCGCGATAATCATGATGGCGCGGCGGTTCAGCGGTTCACGGGAAACAATACGCACGCCCGATGCCGCGATAGTGCCGAACATCACCAGCGTTGCGCCGCCCAGCACCGGCTCAGGAATGTGCTGCACAAAGCCACTCACCGCCGGGAACAGACCGAGCACAATCAGCATCAGCGCCACGACAAAGCCCACGTAGCGGCTGGCAACGCCGGTCAGCTGGATCACGCCGTTGTTCTGGCCGAAGCAGGAGTTCGGGAAGGTATTGAACACGCCGGAAACAAAGGAGTTCAGGCCGTTGGCCAGCACGCCGCCCTTCAGGCGCTTCATGTACAGCGGGCCAGAGACCGGCTGCTCAGAGACGTCGGAAGTGGCCGTGATATCGCCGATCGTTTCCAGGGAGGTGATCATAAACACCAGCATCAGCGGCAGGAGCAGGTTCCAGTCGATGCCGAGACCGTAATAAAGTGGCGTCGGAACTACGATCAGCGGGTTGTCGGTCGGGGTATTGTTTTGCGGCAACATGTCCATCGCCCAGGCTGCCAGGTAACCTGCCGCCATGGCGATCACCAGTGAGGCGACGCGCAGGTACGGGTTACGCTGACGGTTGAGCAGAATAATGATTGCCAGCACCACACCCGCCAGCAGCAGGTTTTTTGGGGCACCGAAGGTGTGGTCGGCCATCGCAGCGTAACCGCCGCCGATGGAGGTGAGACCGACCTGAATCAGCGACAGGCCGATAATCATCACCACCACGCCGGAGACCAGCGGAGTAATAATGCGGCGCGCCAGGTGCAATACGCGGGAGATGACCATCTCGGTGCAGCTTGCCAGCATCAGAGTGCCGAACAAGGCTGCCATCATCGTAGGGACATCCGCGCCGCCGGTTTTCAGCGCCGTGCCGCCCATGATCAGCGGAGCCACAAAGTTAAAGCTGGTGCCCTGAATCGACAGCAGACCGGAACCCACCGGACCCCAGGCTTTAATCTGAATGATGGATGCCACGCCCGAAGCAAACAGCGACATGCTGATGATGTGCTGGGTGTCCTGCGCCGGTAAGCCGAGCGCCTGGCAGATCAGCAGGGCAGGGGTGATCACCGCCACAAACATTGCCAGCAGATGCTGACAGGCGGCGAACAAGGTCTGCGCCAGCGGCGGGCGATCTTCAAGACGGTAAATCAGTTCACTGTTATGCGGCTGCGCAATCGGTTGCGCATCTTGCTGTTCTACGGCGTTAACGGACATCTGCTGCGATCCCCTGGAAGAAAAGCGGGCATTTTAGCCGAGTGGATGAGAAAAGCAAACGATTGCTCACAAATATCGTTGATAAAATCCTCAACTTAATGCGGCTTTTCTGTCACGCCACGGCAAAGTTCATTACACTCCTGCTCCCGATTGTGCTTAAGTCGCGCAATCGGTTCAGGAAAACGCGCATGTTGATGGAGTACGTGCCATATAAGGAGCCTACTATGATTCATCTTGATACGTTGTCGACCCTCGTTGCGGCAACGCTGGTTTTACTGCTTGGCCGTAAGCTGGTTCACAGTGTCCCCCTTCTCAGAAAATACACCATCCCGGAACCCGTCGCGGGCGGGCTGTTAGCCGCCGTTGCGCTGCTGGTGCTGAAAAAAAGCATGGGCTGGGAAATCGACTTTGATATGTCGCTGAAAGACCCGCTGATGCTGGCTTTCTTCGCCACCATCGGCCTGAACGCCAACCTCGCCAGCCTGCGGGCTGGTGGCAAAATGCTGGGCGTGTTTTTGATTGTGGTGGTCGGGCTGCTGGTGATGCAGAATGCCATCGGTATCGGCATGGCCTCCCTGCTGGGGCTGGATCCGCTGATGGGCCTGCTGGCCGGCTCCATTACCCTGTCCGGCGGACACGGCACTGGGGCGGCGTGGAGCAAACTGTTTATCGAGCGCTATGGGTTCCAGAATGCGACCGAAGTGGCGATGGCCTGCGCCACTTTCGGCCTGGTGCTGGGTGGTCTCATCGGCGGGCCGGTGGCGCGCTATCTGGTGAAGCACTCCACTACCCCGAACGGTCGACCGGAAGATGAAGCGGTGCCAACGGCGTTTGAAAAGCCGGACGTTGGCCGCATGATCACCTCCCTGGTACTGATCGAAACCATTGCGCTGATCGCCATCTGCCTGACGGTGGGTAAAGTGATTGCGCAACTGCTGGCGGGTTCCGCGCTGGAGCTGCCGACCTTTGTCTGCGTGCTGTTTGTGGGGGTGATCCTCAGCAACAGCCTGGCGCTGATGGGCTTTTATCGCGTCTTTGAGCGGGCGGTATCGGTGTTGGGCAACGTCTGCCTGTCACTGTTCCTGGCGATGGCGCTGATGAGCCTCAGGCTGTGGGAGCTGGCCTCGCTGGCGCTGCCGATGCTGGCTATTCTGGCGGTTCAAGCCCTGTTTATGGCCCTGTATGCGATGTTCGTTACCTGGCGGTTGATGGGCAAAAACTACGACGCGGCGGTGCTGGCAGCGGGGCATTGTGGATTTGGTCTGGGGGCAACGCCAACGGCCATCGCCAACATGCAGGCTATTACCGAGCGCTTCGGTCCTTCACATATGGCGTTTCTGGTGGTGCCGATGGTGGGGGCGTTCTTTATTGATATCGTCAACGCGATCGTGATTAAGATGTACCTGATGTTGCCGATGTTTGGCTGATCAGGCGTTGGAGTAACGTTCGGTCTCTGGCATCCAGCGCTCGATTAACGCTGCCGCCTGGTCGGGGTAGCGTTCATGGATATGGCGCGCCAGACGCTGAACTTCGGGGATCATGCCCTGATCACGCAACAAGTCGGCCACTTTAAACTCGGCATTACCGGTCTGGCGGGTACCGAGCAGTTCGCCGGGGCCACGGATCTCCAGATCCTGTTGCGCAATCACAAAGCCGTCGTTGCTGTCACGCAGTACCTGCAGGCGCTTTTGGGCGGTTTTCGACAGCGGGGCTTTGTACAGCAGTACGCAGTGTGAGGCCACTGCGCCACGTCCGACGCGGCCACGCAGCTGGTGAAGCTGCGCCAGACCCAGACGTTCCGGGTTTTCGATGATCATCAGGCTGGCGTTAGGTACATCCACCCCCACTTCAATCACCGTAGTGGCGATCAGCAGATGCAGCTCGCCTTGTTTGAAGGCCTGCATCACCGCCTGCTTTTCGGCAGGCTTCATGCGGCCATGCACCAGCCCGACGTTCAGTTCGGGCAGAGCCAGCTTTAACTCTTCCCAGGTGGCTTCTGCCGCCTGCGCTTCCAGCAGATCCGACTCTTCAATCAGGGTGCAGACCCAGTAAGCCTGACGGCCTTCCTGGCAGGCGTTACGCACTCGATCGATGATGTCGCTGCGGCGCGTATCGGGGATAGCGACGGTAGTCACCGGCGTACGTCCCGGCGGCAGTTCGTCGATGGTGGAAGTGTCGAGATCGGCATAGGCGGTCATCGCCAGGGTGCGGGGGATCGGCGTCGCGGTCATGATCAGCTGGTGCGGATGGTATCCCTGCTGGAGTCCTTTCTCCCACAGGGCCAGACGCTGATGCACACCAAAACGGTGCTGCTCATCAATGATCACCAGCGCCAGGCCGTGAAACTGCACCTGCTCCTGGAAGATGGCGTGTGTGCCGACGATCATCTGCACCTGACCACTGGCAATGGCGTCCTGCTGCGCCTGTCGCGCCTTGCCTTTTTGCTTCCCGGCCAGCCAGCCCACTTCAACCCCCAGCGGAGCAAACCAGTTGCGGAAGTTGTTCGCGTGCTGCTCGGCCAGCAGTTCGGTCGGGGCCATTAACGCCACTTGTCTGCCGTGCGCAATGGCGCGCAGGGCGGCCAGGGCAGCCACCAGCGTTTTACCGGAGCCGACATCGCCCTGCACCAGACGCATCATCGGCACATCCAGCGCTAAATCGTGCTCGATCTCCGCGGTTACGCGAGCCTGTGCCCCGGTGGGTTTAAAGGGCAGCGAGGCCAGAAGTTTATCTTTTAATTCGTTACGGGCCGGGAGCGGCAGGGCGTGAAAACGCTGGGCACCGGCGCGTAACGCCAACATGCTCAGGTTATGCGCCAGTAGCTCTTCCAGAATCAGACGACGCTGGGCCGGGTGCTGTCCGCTCTCTAAATCGCTGAGTTGCAGCGTCGGCGGCGGGCGATGCAGGGTGCGCAACGCTTCCGGCAGGCTCATCATGCCCTGCGCCAGCTCGGGTGGCAGCAGTTCGGCAATGGCGCAGGTGTCGAGCAGCTCCAGCGCTTGATCGGTCAGCTTGCGCAGCGTTGCCTGCTTGATGCCTTCGGTAGTCGGATAGACCGGGGTCAGGGTCTCCTGCATCTCCGGGGTGCTGAGATCGCCCTGCACACGGTACTCCGGGTGGATCATCTCCGCGCCGTATTTCCCGCGTTTGGCTTCGCCATAGGCCAGCACCCTACGCCCGGCGGCCAGGCTATTTTTCATCGCCGCGCTGAAGTTAAAGAAGCGCATCGTCAGGATGCCGGAGCCGTCGCTAATCTGGCAGGTCATCATCCGGCGGCCGCCAAAGGTGATGTTGCTGTTCAGCACTTCGCCTTCAACGGTGGCGTAAATGCCGGGCAGCAGCTCGCCAATCTGATAGAGCTGGGTGCGGTCTTCGTAACGCAGGGGGAGGTGCAGGAGGAGATCCTGCACGGTATGCAGGCCAATTTTTGCCAGTTTGCTGCTCTGGGCCGCGCCAACGCCCGTCAGGGAATTGAGCGGCACAGCATCAAGCAGACGGCCTTGCATGATTACTTCGTCGCTTGCATGGTGGCCCACCACGTTGCATCGGCTTCAATCTCGCCCTGCATATTCACGTGGGGGTAGGGTAATTTTTTCTGCTTCGCCACGTTGGCCAGCACCGGATAACCACCTTCAAACAACAGGCGCTGCTGCTCTTCTTCCGGCAGCATGCTGTTCTCGCGTTTGTACATCCCGGCATTTTGTCGCTGGCGCTGGGCTTCATACAGAATGAGCGCGGAAGCCACGGAGACGTTCAGCGACTGCACCATGCCAATCATCGGAATGATGATGTCCTGATCCGCCAGATCTAGCGCTTCCTGGGTGATCCCCGTTTTCTCCTGACCCATCAGAATGCAGGTCGGGCGGGTGTAATCAATTTCGCGGAAATCGACGGCTTTGTCAGAGAGGTGGGTCGCCAGAATCTGCATGCCGCGCCCTTTCAGATGTGAAATGGCGTCGGCAATATTGTCGTGGGCTTTGACCTGCACCCAGCTGTTGCTACCTGCAGCAGCCGAGGCCATGGGACGCATCCGCGTACCTTTCCAGACGGCGTGCACTTCATGCACACCGACGGCGTCTGCGGTACGGACGATAGCAGCAACGTTATGAGGTTTATGGACCTGCTCCATGCAGACCGTCAGATCGGGCTGACGCCTGGCAAGCATTTCGCAGATCCGGGCATAACGTGTTGAGTTCATAAACCTAGTTTCGGTTACGGGTGACTTTAATTACGTCGGCCATCACGCGGATTTTGCGCATGATATTCGCCAGATGCACACGGTCACGCGCGGTCAGACGAATAAAGGCGCTGTACACACGGCCATCTTTCTCTTCCGTATTCAGGCTATGAATGTTGGAAGAGGCGGTATTGATTGCCGCCGTCAGGTTGGCCAGTGCACCCTGGTGGTTGAACATATCCACCTTAATTTCGGTGATAAACTCCTGCTCGGTCTCTTTATCCCACTCTACCGCCATAAACTTCTCAGGCTCTTTCTGGTAGCCACGGATGTTACGACAGGATTCGTGATGGATAACCAGGCCTTTACCAGGGCTGACGTGGGCAATAATCGGGTCGCCCGGGATCGGTCGGCAGCACTTGGCAAAGGTAATCAACACACCGTCGGCGCCTTTGATCGGCAGATGGCCGTGGCTGGTTGATGACGGCTGCGGCACAGAGGTTTCGCCCTGCTGCAGGTTCTTCGCCACCACCACGCTCATGGCGTTACCCAGACCGATTTCCGCCAGCAGATCATCAAGCGTGGCGAGCTTCATACGCTCGATTTCACGCTGCACGTTCTCTTTCGGGATCTCTGCCAGCTTGCGGCTGCCACCCAACGCGTGGTTGAGCAGACGACGGCCCAGGCTTACAGAGTCGTCGCGTTTGAGGTTCTTCAGCAGCTGGCGGATCTTCGCGCGGGCTTTCGAGCTAACGACAAAGTTGAGCCATGCCGCGTTCGGACGGGCGCCCGGTGCGGTAATGATTTCTACCGTCTGGCCGCTGGTCAACGGCTGTGACAGCGGGTACGGCTGGCGATCGACGCGCGCACCTACGCAGGCATGACCGATATCGGTGTGCACGGCATAAGCGAAGTCGACCGGAGTTGCGCCAGCAGGCAGTTCGACAATGCGCCCTTCTGGCGTGAAAACGTAAATCTCATCCGGGAAGAGATCGGATTTAACGCTCTCGATAAATTCAAACGAGCTACCGGCGCTCTGTTGCAGTTCCAGCAGGCTCTGCATCCAGCGCTGAGCGCGGATTTGTGCGGTGGTGCTGGTTTCGCCCTGTTCTTTGTAAGCCCAGTGCGCGGCAACACCCATCTCTGCCATTTGATCCATGTCTTCGGTACGGATCTGCACCTCAACCGGCACGCCGTGCGGGCCAATCATTGATGTGTGCAGAGACTGATATCCGTTGGCCTTTGGAATGGCGATATAGTCTTTCATGCGACCTGGACGCGGCTTGTACAGGCTGTGCATCTGACCGAGTACGCGATAGCAGGTATCGGCGTCGTGGACGATCACGCGGAACGCGTAGATGTCCATGATCGAGTGAAAACGCTGCTCTTTAAGCACCATTTTCTGATAGATAGAGTACAAATGCTTTTCGCGACCGCTGACGCGGCAGGGAATACCTGCTTCCTGCAAACGCCCTTCGATTTCAGAGAGGATTTTCTGAATCATCTCTTTACGGTTACCACGTGCGGCTTTCACCACCTCTTTAATCACGCGGAAGCGGTTCGGGTATAAAGCTTCAAAACCCAGCTCTTCCAGCTCGGTTTTAATGTGATGAATACCTAAACGGTGCGCCAGCGGGCTATAGATTTCGAGGGTTTCACGGGCAATGCGACGACGTTTGTCCGGGCGTAATGAACCCAGAGTGCGCATATTGTGGGTACGGTCAGCGAGTTTGATCAGAATGACGCGGATATCCTGCACCATCGCCATGATCATTTTGCGGAAGTTTTCGGCTTGCGCCTCTTTCTTGTCGCGGAAATTCAGCTTATCAAGCTTAGAGACCCCTTCCACCAGCTCGGCAACGCTTTTGCCAAACAGCTGTTCCATGTCCTGGTAGGTGGCAGGGGTATCTTCGATCACGTCATGCAGCAGGGCGGCCATAAGCGTTTCGTAGTCGAGTTTCATCTCGGCCAGAATACAGGCCACCGCTACCGGGTGCGTGATATAAGGTTCACCGCTTGAACGTGTCTGGCCCTCGTGAGCGTCACGTGCAACGAGATACGCCTGCTGGAGACGCTTAATCTGGTCTACCGGCAGGTAGGTTTGAATCAGTTGATTCAGGCTTTCAAACAGATACAAGGGCGACCCGCAGGTTTAATTAACGACGACCTTCAGCAATGGCGGTAACGGCCTGCAGTTCTGCGGCTTCCTGCTCTTGCTGCTCCTGGCGTTCACGAACATCAAGGATCTGGTTGTTGATCAGACCTTCTTCGATTTCACGCAATGCGATAACAGTAGTTTTATCGTTTTCTTCTGGTACCAGCGGATCTTTACCGCCTGACTGCATCTGACGAGCGCGACGCGCGGCGACCAGCACCAGGTCAAAACGGTTACCAATTTTCTCTACAGCGTCCTGAACAGTTACGCGTGCCATACTTAAAATGCTCCACAGATGAAGAAATGACTGGGCATGATACTGAATGTGGGTTCAGTCTGCCAACAGTTTGCTGATTAATGCGTCATGTCGCTGCTTCTGGCGGCTCATGCGCAGACGTTCGGCGCGAAGGATAGTTTTGAGATCGCCCAGGGCGGTATCGAAATCATCATTCACAATAAGATAATCATATTCGGCGTAATGGCTCATTTCCGCAACTGCCTGGGCCATACGTTTTGCGATAACTTCTTCGCTGTCCTGGCCGCGGCCACGGAGACGGCGATCCAGCTCATCTTTCGACGGCGGTAAAATAAAGATGCTGCGCGCCTGCGGCATCTTCGCGCGAATTTGCTGCGCGCCCTGCCAGTCGATATCAAGGAACACGTTCACACCGGTCGACAGTACCTGCTCAATGGTCTCACGTGAGGTGCCGTAGTAATTACCGAAGACTTCGGCGTGTTCAAGAAACGCCTCTCTGCCAATCATCGCTCTGAATTCATCGTGATCGACAAAGAAATAATGTTCACCGTGTACTTCACCCGGACGCGGCGCGCGCGTGGTGTGAGAAACCGATACCTGGGTATCGTACAACGGTTGGGTTTTTAACAGCGCCTGAATCAGGCTGGATTTACCCGCGCCACTAGGGGCAGAAACAATATAAAGCGTGCCTTGAGCCATGAGAGTCTTATGTATGTGTTAACGAAGAAAGTCCTACATACGGGCTTATTATACACGTCGCCGCTTCGTGACGTAGCCTTTGTCACACTTTTTCCGCTTCTTCGTTGATTTTTGCTCGCCCTTTTCCGCTTTTTTGCGCCGTTTGCTGCAACAGAATCAAAGTCCTGATGCTGGCTCGTAAAGTCTGTTTTTCCCTGTCGCCTGCAATTTCATACCGCGTTATACCCTCCATAAAACAGGGAGGGACGACGATGTGGCGAGGATTAGGCGTAGTGATGTTGTTGTGGAGCAGTTACGGGCTGGCGATATGCCCGGCCTGGTCACCCGCGCAGGCAGAGCAGGAGATCGCCCGGCTTAGTGAGCAAATAGCCCGCTGGGATAAGGCTTATTGGCAGCAGGGGGTCAGCGACGTGAACGACGACGTCTATGACCAGCTGGCCGCGCGGCTGAAGCAGTGGCGGCACTGCTTTGGTGATGAACAGGCGACAGAGGCGCAAATGTCTGCGGGCGGTTCGATCAGGCACCCGGTCAGCCATACCGGTGTATCGAAGGTCGCGAATAAAGCGGCGCTCCGGCAGTGGATGCGTTCACATCAAGACCTGTGGATCCAGCCAAAGGTAGATGGCGTGGCGGTGACGCTGGTCTACCGGCAGGGGCAGCTGGTGCAGGCCACCAGCCGGGGAGATGGGCTGAAAGGCGAAGACTGGACGGCGAAAGTGAAGCGCATCGCCGCGATCCCCGCCCGGGTGACGGGGCCGCTCGCCAACAGCGTATTGCAGGGTGAGCTGTTCTTACGTCGTGATAATCATGTTCAGCATCAGATGGGCGGGATGAATGCGCGGGCAAAAGTTGCCGGAGCGATGATGCGGCAGGATGACAGCGCCCTCCTGGATCATATTGGCATCTTTATCTGGGCCTGGCCTGACGGTCCCGCCACGATGGATGAGCGTCTGCAGGCGTTAACCCGGGCGGGCTTTGACCTGACCGAATCCTGGACGCACAAGGTCAGTTCAGTGGCGGAGGTTGAAAAACTGCGCCATCGCTGGCTGACGTCGCCGCTGCCCTTTGTCACCGATGGCGTTGTTATCCGCTCGGCACAGGAGCCGGCAGGCAACCGCTGGCTACCCGGTGACGGCAGCTGGGTAATTGCGTGGAAATATGCTCCGGTTGCACGGATCGCTGAGGTCCGATCTATCACCTTTGCCGTGGGGCGCACCGGCAGGATCGCAGTAGTCGCCACCCTTGAACCCGTGCAGCTTGATGATAAACGGGTGCAGCGCGTCAACCTGGGGTCAGTAGGGCGCTGGCAGGCGCTGGATATTGCACCGGGCGATCAGGTTCAGGTCAGCCTGGCCGGGCAGGGGATCCCGCGGTTGGATAGTGTCGTCTGGCGAGGGAGCAACCGGCAAAAACCGGTTCCGCCAGCGTCGCGCTTCACGCCGCTGACCTGTTTTTATGCCTCGCCGGAATGCCACGAGCAATTTATGGCCCGCCTGGCCTGGTTGAGTTCGAAAGATGTGCTCGATATTAAAGGCGTGGGTGAGTCGGGCTGGAGGCTATTACATCAAGCACATCATTTTGAGAACATCTTTTCGTGGCTGGCGTGGACCAAAGAGCAGCTCCAAAACACGCCAGGAATGAATGCCACGCGAGGCTTAATGTTATGGCATCGTTTTGAGTTCGCTCGCAAGCAGCCCTTTAGACGGTGGATTGCTGCACTGGGCGTTCCTTTACCGCGAGCCGCAGCAAAAGCGCTTAACGTGCATTCGTGGCAGCAGTTACGCGAAAAAGATGCAGAAAGCTGGCAACAGCTTCCTGGCGTCGGCAAGGAAAATGCGCAAAAGTTGATCGCGTTTATTCATGATCCCACCATCGCGACCCTGGCTGCATGGCTCGGAGAACAGGGTATCCAGGGATTTTAAAGTGAGCCAGGTTTTGCTTTCCGCCAGGGCGTATTTAAATCTTGTGAGCTAAACGTATTGCGTAGCTGGTTGTAATCGAAGATATGGCGTCCGCCGTCCATAACCGGAAGTGACGTAGGCTCTTGATAGCAGGTTTCGAGCACCGAAAGGCAGTTTTTAACCCCTGTAGAGATGCCGAGCCAGTTGAGCATAAGCCAATAGTTATTTGCGGTGGGCCAGAAGCCATTAACCCACCCTAACCGCCGTTTTTGGCTGAAAAGTGCGGGCTGGCTGTACCAGATGAACTGCGGGACTTCGTAAGCCTCTTTACTTGGATTACGGGAACCATGCATATAAATAGATTCCAGTTGCGGATTTTTTTCCAGCCCGTGATCGGAAAAATAAAGAATTGAAGAGGCGGTGTTTTGCAAGCGTTTAGCCACTTCGCCGATAAAGTAATCTGTATAACGAATCGCATTGTTATAGCAATCTTCGTACTTATTTCCGGTATCCAGAACACCTGCTGATGCAGGGTAGCGGTCACATGCCATTTCATGACTACCGTTAATGTGCAGGACAATGAATTTTTTACCGGGTTTGTTTAGTGCCTCTTCGAGGGCGGGTAAAAGCTCCGTATCATATTGGGTATTAATCCAGTGCAAATTTTGGCTGGTTGAAGCAATGGCAGCAATATAATTATTACTCTTTCCTGAGTTCCCTTGCGCACTGATCCATTCCGTGTAATAGCCTGCTTTTCCTGCAATGCTGACAACGTTGTCGGCAAGTTTGTCGACAGTGAAATTATCCGGGTCGGCCTGGCTGAGGATCATAGGGACCGCCAGTACCGTGGCCGATGCCGGGGCAATAGCATTCCTGAAGATCAGAGCGTTCTTTTTAAAAGATGACTCAACAGGTGTAGTGTTCTGGTTGAAACCATAAAGCTGCATATTGCTGCGTCGTGCAGATTCCCCGACGATAACCACGTAGTTTTCGATACCGGTGCGTTGGTATTGCAGGGCAGGATAATGCACATTTTGCTTACTGATTTTCTCAGCTAACGCGTTGTCCCGGTGAGCAATAATAAATTCAGAACCGATGTAAAACGGCGTATAAGTCAGGATCCTTGAACTGAGCGGATAGTAGACTTCCAGGTCTTTGCGCTTTTTAAGCCAGCTTGCGGCAGAGTACCAGCCCATATAGCCCACCAGTAACACCATACTGATGGTTTTTGCCCGATCCGACAGGTTTTCGCTAAGAGACTTAATGGCGTACCAGGTAATAACAAAATAGGCCATGACAATGGGAAGGCTATTGATATAGAGCCCCGACATGCTTTTAGCTTCAGCAATATGGGTTGCCAGGATACTCATGGCAAAAACGGTGTTGAATTCGCTCTGGTAAACATTCCACGTACTGAACGCAAACGCAAAATTGAGCGTTAACAGAACAGTCAGAGCGAAGGCAATAATTTTACCGGGGAGGTAGCGATAGATAGCTGCGGTAGCAAGCAACAAAAGGCTATTACAAATCGCAATGCGCACCATAAAACGTGCAGGTTGTGTGAAATACACCGGCCATAATTGAATCAATACAGAGCACAGCAGCAGGATTAAAAAATGCCTGCAGATCTTTTTATCTATGATGAGGACAGAGGCTTTAGCAAATGACATCAGTTCTTAATGCAAATTTTGAAGATAATGACAGAGAGGTATTGTATGCGCTTTCCAATATATTATAAGCGCACAAAAGTGCTTTTTTCTGTCCATTTTCCTCTTATCCTTTTGTTAAAAACTCAGTGCGAATCATGTGTGTAATGAAAAACGGGTAGCCCAAGTTTCAAGCGCAGCGCCATCATACGCAGGGTAAAACCAAAAAGTAGTGTCGTAATAACGATGACATCATTGTTCGATACATAATGCTGCAATGCGATGTATAGCAAGGCTGCAGCGAACGAGATGCCGGCGTAAAGCTCTTTCTGGAAAACCAACGGAATACGCTTACAGAACATGTCGCGCAACACGCCGCCAAATACTCCGGTTACCACGGCAGCAATAGTCGCAATGATCGGGCCTTCCCCCATATCCAGCGCAATCTGAGCACCAATAATAGAGAACACAATCAAGCCTATTGCGTCCAGAACCAGAAACAGACGTCGAAGATAAGGCATCACAGGGGCGAAAATGGTTGTGAGCACAGCAGAAACAGCAACAATCACAACATACTCTGGATGTTTGACCCAGCCGAGAGGATAGTGCCCAAGCAAGATATCGCGAACAGACCCTCCGCCGAGTGCCGTTGCGGTGGCAATAATGATGACACCAAAAGTGTCCATACGACGACGCCCGGCAGCCAGCGCCCCGGTCATCGCTTCGGCCGTAATACCGACCAGATAAAGAATGTGTAAAAGCATTGTCGCCCCCCAAAAACGTTCAGCAGAGTAGCCTTTTGTAGGGCGGAGCACGATTGAGATTTTCTAAGGCGAAGATTTTTAGCTTAGTTTAACTAATCCATACACACCATTTTTCTCAGTAAAGAGAAAAGAATTATTCTTTAACGATCTTTTATGGCATGAGAAAAACTAATGGGTAACTCACGCTGAGTTACCCATTCTGATTATTCGATGTTCTGAATCTGTTCGCGCATTTGTTCAATCAGCACTTTTAGTTCAATCGCAGAATTAGTCACTTCAGCGTTGATCGATTTCGACGCCAGGGTGTTCGATTCGCGGTTGAACTCCTGCATCATAAAATCGAGACGGCGGCCTACGGCCTCTTTCTTCTTCAGAATGTTGTAGGTCTCTTTGACATGCGCTTCCAGACGGTCCAACTCTTCGGAAACGTCGATACGCTGGGCCATCAGCACCAGTTCCTGCTCGAGACGGTTATTCTCCAGCTGCACTTCGGCATCTTCCAGTTTGGCGACCAGACGCTCGCGCTGCCACTGCAGGATTTCTGGCATATGGGAACGGACCTTCACCACTTCGCCGCTCACGCCTTCCAGGCGCTGCTCGATCAGCGCTTTCAGTGCCTGGCCTTCGGTTTCACGGGCCACGATGAAATCGTCCAGCGTACCGTCCAGCGCAGCCAGGATCTCAGCGGTAATTGCGTCCAGATCCTGTTCGCCAGCCGCCATCACGCCAGGCCAGCGCAGAATATCAACCGGGTTGATTTCGCCTTCGTCGCTCTGCATTTTGACCCAGTTAGCGGCGTTCACCAGCTGTTTAGCCAGTTTTTCGTTAAGGATCAGCTCCCCTTGCGCACTCGCATCAGGCTCAAAACGCAGGTTGCATTCAATCTTTCCGCGCGTCAGACGAGCGCGAATACGCTCGCGAACCACTGGCTCAAGGCTGCGGAACTGCTCCGGCATACGGAAATAGGTTTCAAGATAGCGTTGGTTTACCGAGCGCATTTCCCAGGTAGCGCTGCCCCAGCTACCCTTGATTTCACGGCGGGCGTAGGCGGTCATACTGCGGATCATAGACATTTCCGTTTTCAAAGGAGAGATGGGGGGATTATAGCTTTCGGGGCTTTCTCAGGATAGGAATAAGCGCGTTTAATCCGTATAATGCGCAGCCACATTCGTTTCAAGCCGGAGATATCATCATGCGTCCATCAGGTCGTAGCGCCAACCAGGTGCGCCCCGTCACCCTGACCCGTAACTATACAAAACACGCTGAAGGCTCTGTGCTTGTTGAATTCGGTGACACCAAAGTGCTGTGCACCGCCTCCATCGAAGAAGGTGTGCCACGCTTCCTGAAAGGCCAGGGTCAGGGCTGGATCACTGCCGAGTATGGCATGCTGCCACGCTCCACCCACACCCGTAACGCCCGCGAAGCGGCGAAAGGTAAACAGGGTGGCCGTACTATGGAGATTCAGCGTCTGATCGCCCGTGCGCTGCGCGCGGCGGTTGATCTGAAAACGCTGGGCGAGTTTACCATCACCCTGGACTGCGACGTGATCCAGGCAGACGGCGGCACGCGCACTGCCTCTATCACCGGTGCCTGCGTGGCGCTGGCCGATGCCCTCAACAAACTGGTTGCGGCTGGCAAGCTGAAAGCGAATCCACTTAAAGGCATGGTTGCTGCGGTATCTGTGGGTATCGTCAATGGCGAAGCGCTGTGCGATCTGGAGTACGTTGAAGATTCTGCAGCAGAGACCGACATGAACGTGGTGATGACCGAAGATGGTCGCATCATCGAAGTGCAGGGCACGGCAGAAGGTGAGCCGTTTACCCATGAAGAGCTTCTCGCCCTGTTGGCGTTAGCCCGAGAGGGAATCGAATCTATCGTAACGACGCAGAAGGCGGCGTTAGAAAATTGATTTTAAAGGCGACTGATGAGTCGCCTTTTTTTTGTCCGTAGAAAAGTAAGGAGCGAATCCATGAAACCGTATCAGCGCCAGTTTATTGAGTTTGCGCTTAGCAAGCAGGTACTTAAGTTTGGCGAATTTACGCTGAAATCCGGGCGCAAAAGCCCCTATTTCTTTAACGCCGGGCTGTTTAATACCGGGCGCGATCTGGCTCTGTTAGGCCGCTTCTATGCCGAAGCGCTGGTGGATTCCGGGATTGAATTCGATCTGCTGTTTGGCCCGGCCTATAAAGGCATCCCGATTGCCACGACCACCGCCGTGGCGCTGGCGGAGCATCACGATCGCGACGTACCGTACTGCTTTAACCGTAAAGAGGCTAAGACCCACGGCGAAGGCGGTAGTCTGGTCGGCAGCGCCCTGCAGGGCCGCGTCATGCTGGTGGATGATGTGATCACCGCGGGCACCGCCATTCGTGAATCAATGGAGATTATCCAGGCGAATAACGCGACGCTGGCGGGCGTGCTGATCTCTCTGGACCGCCAGGAGCGCGGCCGGGGGGAAATTTCTGCTATTCAGGAAGTGGAACGTGACTACAGTTGTAAAGTGACATCGATCATCACCCTGAAAGACCTGATCGCGTATCTGGAAGAGAAGCCGGAGATGGCAGAGAGCCTGGCGGCGGTGCGGGCGTATCGCGAAGAGTTTGGCGTGTAAATAAAGTGCCCGGTGGCGCTGTGCTTACCGGGCCTGGAATACTGTTTCCGCTACTGCAACTGCGCAGCCACTAACGGCCAGCGGGCGTCAAAATCGTCCGTTGGGCGATATTTGAATTCACTGCGCACAAAGCGGGAGAGCATCCCTTCACAGAAGGCCAGCACCTGCCCCGCAAGCAGCGATTCATCCATGCTGTAACCCTCGCCTTCACGCATCTTCTTTTCGCGTAATACCTGGCGCAGCTGCGCTTCGATACGTTCGAAAAGCTGGTTAATCCGCCCCTGTAGCCTGTCCTGCTCAAACATCAGTGCATGGCCGGTCAGGATACGGGTTAAACCCGGATTGCGTTCACCGAAACCGAGGATCAGCTGAACAATCAGACGCAGCCGTGCGGTGGTGTCTTTTTCATCCTTCAGAATCAGGTTGATACGCGTGATCAGGCTATCTTCGATAAACTCGATCAGGCTGTCGAACATCCGCGTTTTACTGGGGAAATGACGGTACAGCGCCGCTTCCGACACGCCCACAGAGGCGGCCAGTTTTGCGGTGGTGATGCGTTGACTGCCATCGCTGGATTCAAGCATCAGAGCCAGAGATTGAAGTATTTCTTCGCGACGGTTCCTTTTCGCTGTTTGTTTTTCTGCCATGTTGCAAAATACCCCTGAAAATAAGCACTTGTCAGGCTGACATCCACACAACGACCGCAAACAGGTGTTTGCGGTTTGTTAATACGTTATTAGATTGTGAGATGCGTTTAGCCGGGTTTATTTACGCCCGGAATGGCCGAAGCCGCCTTCGCCGCGATCGGTGGCGTCGAAGTCTTCTACCAGATTAAATTCAGCCTGTACCACCGGGACGAATACCATCTGGGCGACACGCTCGCCGGGTTGGATGGTGAAGCTGTCCTGGCCACGGTTCCAGACGGAGACCATCAGCTGACCCTGGTAGTCGGAATCGATAAGCCCCACCAGGTTGCCCAGCACGATACCATGCTTATGGCCCAGGCCAGAGCGCGGCAGGATCACCGCAGCCAGAGAGGCATCGGCAATGTGAATTGCAAGACCAGTCGGCAGCAGGATGGTAGCACCCGGCGCCAGTTCTACAGCGGCGTCGAGGCAGGCGCGCAGATCAAGACCGGCAGAACCGGATGTAGCATAGGTCGGCAGGGGAAATTCCTGACCAACGCGCGGGTCCAGAATCTTAACGTCGATTTTTTTCATCATAACGGGTAACGATCTCGTCCAGTAATAGTTGGCCCAGGAGTTCCTTGCGCTCAAGCGGTAAGACTTTATCTCCCTCCTGCCAGAATAGGTGCAGTGCATTGCTGTCGCTGTTAAACCCTTGGGTGGCCAGCGATACGTCATTCGCGCAAATCAAATCGAGGTTTTTGCGGGTACGTTTTTGCCGGGCATATTCTTCCACATTATTTGTTTCAGCAGCAAACCCAACAACGTAAGGCCGGCGATCTTTTAGCGCGGCGACACCGGCAACGATATCCGGGTTTTTCACCATTTTTATTGTGATTTCATCGCCTTGCTTTTTAATTTTCTCATCTGCTATGGCCGCTGCGCGGTAGTCCGCCACGGCGGCACAGCCAATAAAAATTTGCTGCTGTTGTGCCTGTGCCTGGACAGCCGCTTCCATCTCCAGCGCGGTTGTCACGTCAATGCGCTGCACCCGCGGTGGGGTTGGCAACGACACCGGGCCGCTGACCAGCGTCACCCTGGCTCCGCGCTGCGCGGCGGCGGCGGCAATCGCAAAGCCCATCTTGCCGGAGCTTTGGTTAGTGATATAGCGCACCGGATCCAACGGCTCACGCGTCGGACCCGCGGTAATCATGATGCTGAGATGTTGCAGATCGTTGACAGGGGAAAAATGGCTGGCAGCCAGATCCACAATCGCCAGCGGATCCAGCATACGGCCCGGGCCGATATCGCCACAGGCCTGGCTGCCGCTGTCTGGCCCCCAGATCAGCAGGCCACGGGAAGCCAGCGTGGCAAGGTTATGCTGCGTTGCCGCGTTGCGGTACATCTGCTGGTTCATGGCGGGTACCACGGCGACCGGGGCCGGAGTAGCCAGGCAGATGGTGGACACCAGGTCGTTGGCCATGCCGGCTGCGACACGGGCGATGAGATCGGCGGTGGCCGGCGCGAGGATGACTAAATCGGCCCACTTACCCAGTTCGATATGGCCCATCGCGGCTTCGGCCGCCGGATCAAGCAGGCTGTCCGACACAGGGTAGCCCGAAACGGCTTGCAGGCTCAGTGGCGTAATAAACGCTTTGCCCCCTTCGGTTATTGCCACCCGCACGTCTGCGCCACGCTCACGCAAACGGCGCACCAGTTCCGGCGTTTTATAGGCCGCAATGCCGCCGCTGACACCGAGAACGATTTTTTTACCGGCCAGGCTCATCATGATTCTTTCCTGTTGGGTTCACCTGAGAGACGGGCATTTTATCACAATCCGAAAAGCATCGTGATGTTGTCCATCCGCCACTTTGCGAGGCGTTACGCAAGACAAGCAATCCGCCATCGTGAGGGGGAACGGTCTATGGCAGCATAGCCTGACGATGGAGGAGGGCTGAGTATGGATACACCATTCCCGCAGTTGCCGCGGGAAAAAATGCTCGCTGATGGCGCGACAACGCTGACGGACGAAGAGCTGCTGGCGCTGTTCCTGCGAACCGGTACGCGAAGTAAAAATGTTTTCACGCTTTCTAAAGATCTGTTGCAGCATTTCGGCTCCCTGCACGGCTTGCTGACTGCCGAACTGACGGCGTTCAGGGGCGTGGACGGGATCGGCATTGCGAAATTCGCTCAGCTCAGAGGTATTGCGGAGCTTGCCCGCCGGTACTATTGCTCGGGGATACGGCAAGAAAACCCGCTTAAAAACCCGGAGATGACCCGGGAGTTTGTGCGCAGCCAGCTGGCGGAAGAGGAGAGGGAGATTTTTATGGTGATTTTCCTCGATAATCAAAACCGCGTGCTGAAACACTCCCGGCTATTTTCGGGTACCCTGAGCCATGTGGAGGTGCATCCACGTGAAATTGTGCGCGAAGCGATAAAAGTGAATGCCGCTGGCGTGATCCTCGCGCATAATCATCCCTCAGGACGCGCCGAACCGAGTAAAGCCGACAGAGACGTGACCGCACGCATTATGAAATGCTGTCAATTCATGGACATTCGTGTTCTTGATCATCTGGTGATAGGCCGTGGAGAGTACGTTTCGTTTGCAGAACGTGGATGGATTTAAGCCATTTCTCGCGATCCATCGGGATCTTTGTCTGTTCGGGACTTGAGCACATCCTCGAGTCAGCGTATACTACGCCACCTTTGAGAATCTCGGGTTTGGCAATTGGGCCTGGCAATCGATGGTTCACTTAGAACTGCGATGACTGGGCTGTAAAGCCTGACGAGGCGCCGATACCCCATACGAAGCTCGAGCTAATTTGATTTTTGGAGAATAGACATGTCCCGAGTCTGCCAAGTTACTGGCAAGCGTCCGGTGACCGGTAACAACCGTTCCCACGCACTGAACGCGACTAAACGCCGTTTCCTGCCGAACCTGCACTCTCACCGTTTCTGGGTTGAGAGCGAGAAGCGTTTTGTCACCCTGCGTGTATCTGCTAAAGGTATGCGTGTTATTGATAAGAAAGGCATCGATACAGTTCTGTCCGAACTGCGTGCCCGTGGCGAAAAGTACTAAGTACTTAAAGAGGAAATAAATCATGGCTAAAGGTATTCGCGAGAAAATCAAGCTGGTTTCTTCTGCTGGTACAGGTCACTTCTACACCACCACGAAGAACAAACGTACTAAGCCGGAAAAACTGGAACTGAAAAAGTTCGATCCAGTTGTACGCCAGCACGTAATGTACAAAGAAGCTAAAATTAAATAATTTTAGGCTCCTTGTACTGAAAAACCCCGCAACTGCGGGGTTTTTTGCATTCTGCATCTCAACGGAGGAACCATGCCTGAATTACCTGAGGTAGAGACCAGCCGCCGTGGCATTGAGCCTCACCTGGTCGGTGCGACCATTCTTCACGCTGTTGTCCGTAACGGCCGCCTGCGCTGGCCAGTTTCTGATGAGATCCACACGCTGAGTGACAAACCTGTTCTCAGCGTACAGCGCCGCGCGAAGTACCTGCTGCTGGAACTGCCGGATGGCTGGATCATCATCCATCTGGGGATGTCCGGGAGCTTACGCATCCTTAGCGAAGAGCTGCCCGCAGAAAAGCACGACCACGTTGACCTGGTGATGAGCAATGGCAAAGTGCTGCGCTACACCGATCCCCGCCGCTTTGGCGCCTGGCTGTGGACTAAAGAGCTGGAAGGGCATAACGTGCTGGCGCACCTGGGGCCGGAGCCGCTCTCGGACGCCTTTGACGCGGAATACCTGAAAGCGAAGTGCGCGAAGAAAAAATCCCCGATTAAACCCTGGCTGATGGATAACAAGCTGGTGGTCGGCGTCGGTAATATATATGCCAGTGAATCGCTCTTTGCCGCCGGGATCCATCCCGATCGCTTAGCCTCATCGCTTTCTGCTCAGGAGTGTGAGCTGTTGGTCAGGGTGATCAAAGCGGTGCTGCTGCGTTCGATTGAGCAGGGCGGAACCACCCTGAAGGATTTCCTGCAAAGCGACGGTAAGCCGGGCTACTTTGCCCAGGAGCTGCAGGTTTATGGCCGTAAAGATGAGCCATGCCGGGTCTGCGGTGCGCCGATTGTGGCAACGAAGCACGCGCAGCGCGCCACCTTCTACTGCCGTCAGTGTCAGAAATAATGCGATGCAGGCCGGGCAAGCGCAGCGTCGCCCGGCAAAAAGGCAGGAACTACTTCAGTTTGTCCATTAACGCCTGATGCACAACGGCAGGCAGGAAATGGGTGACATCACCCGCGTGGCGCGCGACCTCTTTCACCAGCGAAGAGGAGATAAACGACCACTCTTTGGATGGCATCAGGAAGACGCTCTCCAGCTCGGGCATCAGATGGCGATTCATGTGGGCGAGCTGCATCTCATATTCAAAATCAGCCACCGCACGCAGCCCGCGAATCAGGATATTCGCCTGCTGAGCGCGGGCAAAGTTCGCCATCAGATCGCTAAAGCCCACCACATCCACATTTGACAGGTGCGCAGTCGCGGCTTTCGCCAGAGCCACCCGCTCATCAAGGTCGAACAGCGGCTTTTTGCTGGGGCTGGCGGCAATCGCCAGAATCACCGTATCAAACATGCTTGCCGCACGTGTGACGATATCGATGTGACCGTTAGTGATGGGATCGAAGGTACCCGGATAAATCGCTTTTGTGCTCATGGCTCACGCTTTCTCTGAGTAGCCGCGGTTCAGTGCCCACAGCTCGGTGTATTTATTAAAAGTATACTGGGCGTTAACCACCGCCAGTAACCAGCCCTGTTTACCGTCCAGCACGCCACCGCGCAGCACCAGCGTCTTCAGGAACGCCCCTGCGGTGTGGCTGAAAATACCCGCCAGCGAGGTTGTCTTACCGCGCTGATGACGCTCCTGCGCCCATGCCGTGGCGTAATTCAGCTGTTTACGCTGGAAGCTGGCGAAATCACGGCAGGTGAGATGCAACAGATCGCCGTCGAGGGCAACCACGCGTGCGCCGTCGCAGGCCAGCGATTCGTGCACCAGGTTATCGTTGTACTGATAGCGCGTGCGCGAGTACAGGCGCATCACGCGATCGGGATACCAGCCACTGTGCCGCATAAAGCGACCCAGGAAGTAGTTTCGCCGGGCGATGCTGTAGACGGCATCGGGCTGCGGTGCAGCCAGCACCTGCTGGATGGCCTGTTGCAGTTCCGGGGTAACACGCTCGTCGGTGTCGATCATCAGGACATAGTCGCCAGTGGCGAACTGCTGCGCGCGCTGGCGCTGGATGCCGTAGCCCTGCCAGTCGGTATTGATATAGACCTGAACACCGGCCGCGCGGGCGACCTCCACCGTGGCGTCGGTGCTGCCGGAATCAAGCAGAACGATCTCATCGGCCCACGCCACGGAGGCGAGGCAATCTGGCAGCAGGTCAGCGGCGTTTTTGGCGATCATGACGACCGACAGGCGCGCAGACATTAATGGCTCCGCAGGGGCAGGTAAGGTTGCAGAAGTTGCAGCAGGCGGGTCAATGCCCCCTGATTCTGATGCAGCACTTCGACAGCATGGCGGCCATACCACAGGCGATAATCTTCGTCGGTCAGAAGGGTGGAAACTTCCTTCACGATCGAATGTGCATCGGTGACCGTAATCAGCCCGTCAGCCTGCTGCAGTTTGGCGCAGATGTCTTTGAAGTTGAAAGTGTGTGGCCCCATCAGCACTGGAATGGCGTGCGCTGCTGGCTCCAGCGGGTTATGCCCGCCGCGCTCCACGAGGCTGCCGCCGACAAAGGCCAGATCGGCAATGCCGTACAGCAACATCAGCTCGCCCATGGTATCGCCAATCACGACCTGGGTGCCGGAGGACGGGATTTCACCGCTGCTGCGCATAGTGAAGCTGAACCCGCCTTTCTGCACCATGTCACGGGCATCTTTAAAACGCTCAGGATGACGTGGCACCAGAATTAACAACAGGTCCGGGAAGCTTTCCAGAAGCTGGCGATGCGCCTGGAGGATAATCTCTTCTTCGCCGTCGTGGGTGCTGGTAGCGATCCACACTTTACGGCGCGGCGCCCACTGGCGGCGCAGGGTAATGGCGCGGGCAGCCAGTTCCGGGGTAACCGAAATATCAAACTTCAGGCTGCCGGTGACCGCCAACTGATTGCGCTTCAGGCCAAGCGACAGGAAGCGCGCGCCGTCTTCTTCATTCTGGGCGGCGATCAGGGTGATTTTACTCAGCAGGCGACGCATAAATTTGCCCAGCTTGCCGTATCCCTTCGCAGAGCGCTCCGACAGGCGGGCGTTGGCCACCACCAGCGGAATTTTACGGCTGTGCAGGGCAGAAATCATGTTCGGCCACAGTTCGGTTTCCATCACAATCACCAGCTTAGGGCGCACGGTATTGAGGAAACGGTTCATGGCGCAGGGTAGATCGTAAGGCAGATAGACGTGATGCACATCTTTGCCAAAGGCCGACATGGCGCGTTCGGAGCCGGTTGGCGTCATGGTAGTGACGGTGATCGGCAACGAAGGATAACGGTGGCGCAGGGCACGAACCAGCGGAATGGCCGCCAGCGTTTCACCCACGGACACGGAGTGGAGCAGGATACCGTCCGGCGCAACTTTGTTGCGGCAGAAACCATAGCGTTCAGCCCAGCGTTTACGGTAGGCAGGCGCTTTACGGCTACGCAGCAGCAGTCGTAGCCACACCAGTGGCTGAATAATATAGAGCAGAGCGGTATACAACAATTCCAAGCGATTATCCGTTTTTTCAGTTTCGGCGGGCAAATTCTAAGCATTTAGGCCGTTTAAAGCTATCCCTTTGGCGCTTTTGCTCAGCCATTTGCCTGCGTTACATGCGTTCGCAGATAAAAAAACGGGCATCTGATGCCCGTTTTATGATTTCTGCTTAACGTTCCGCTTCCGGCAGTTCGTTCAGATGGTAGGTGACGCGCTCCGACAGGCCGCGAATATCACCCCCGGTGATGTAGTAGCTGTCGTCCTTCTGGTTCGGGTTGCTGACTGCGTAACCCAACATCTTGTTGATCAGCGTCGCCATCTGGTAATGGTTGAGCGGCACCTGTGAGCTGATAGCGCTCATCGTATACGCCGGATCGTTACTGAAGTAGAGGAACGGCACCTGGGCAATCGGCATTTCGACAATCGAGTGGCCGAACAGCCCGCCATCACCCACGCGTTCGCCGTGATCTGAGGTAATAAACACCAGAACCGGCAGTCTGGATTTCGCCATCGCGGTACGGATTGCCGAGGCCAGCTCTTTGTCGTACAGGCGCACGGCATCATCGTACTCATTTTTCTTCTGCGCCACGTCGTCACTCAGGCGTGGGGTAGAGAATTTCGCGAAGCCCTGCGGAATGTTGCGCTCATACGGAATATGCGGCGCACGGCTGTTCAGCACCATCAGGAAAGGCTTATTCCAGTCCAGCTTCGCCTGCTCAACGGAAGGGGTTAGCACCACATCGGCACCGACGTCCGGCGCCGGGCGGATCTGCGTATCTTCCCACAGGTCGATATCGTGGATACCAATCCAGTTGCTCAGCCCTTCCAGACCCTGGGCAGAGATAAACGCCGTCTGGTAGCCCTGCTTTTTAGCATTGGTAAAGATGTTGGTCGACTTCGACTTATAAGCATCGTAGTTGTCCGGCTCGCGCAGGTTATTGACCAGCATCGGGATCGCCACGCGGGTCGAAACCGCGTTCGAGACGATCAGCCGACCCGTACCCTGATACTGCTGCATCAGGGCTTTCAGTTCCGGCGTGGTGTCGCGATCGTAGCCCAGGGCGCTGACGTGATGCGGGTTGAGGCTTTCACCAATCGCCAGGATGATGGAGTATTTCCCGGCGTGACTGCCTTCCACCGGTGTGACCTTATACGGCTCATAGTGCGTTATGCTCTGGTTTTCGCCGGAAAGGGCTTCAGGGATCAGGCGAATAGCGCTGTAACTCATGGCCGACAGACCGTTACGCAGTAAGGAGTGGCGCAGATCCGGGTTGAATTTATACATCTGCCCGTCGATGGCTTTATAGAACTGACCGGCAAACATCACCACGATAGCCAGCAGGCACGGCATCGCCACCCACTTATGCCACTGCGGTGCCAGACGACGAGTAAAGACCAGCGCAAAGATTACTGCGACGGCCATGATGGCAAAGTAGATCCCAAGCGATCCCAGACTGTCCGTAATGCCGCTGGCGATATCTTTGGTTTCGACAAAGGCCAGCCACACTTCACTCGGGCCATAAAACTGGCCGTAGAACTGGTAATAAACCGCTTCCGATATCTGCACGATAAAGGTAACCGCCAGCAGCAGACGGGTGAGGAAATAGCGGGCGCTGATAGCCGCCAGCAGGGAAATGATCAGATACAGCGACATGTCGCTGGATTTCGGCTGATAAACATGGTCTTTCAGCAGGATGATGATTTCACACAGTGAAAACAGCACCAGCAAAACCAGCGTGAGTATCACGGTACGCAGAATAGTGCGGCGCGGCGTGTGTGACGATTGTGAGGATGTTTTAAACATGAACGGACTCAAGGTTACTTAAAACTTTTTAGTCAGCGGGCGAATGGCTTTACCGAAACCAAAGCGCAGTGCACGAACCAGGGTAGGGCGTTTATGCAGTCCTTTACGCCAAATATCCTCAAACAGGCTGAACCAGCGCGCGGCGACAGCTTCGCGGGAATAAACCTGCAGACGTTTATCACCCTGCTCGCGCATCTGACGATACAGGTCTGGATTGTTTTTAAGCCGCATGATGGCCTCAAAAGCCTCATCCGGCGTTTTGGCGATCAGGTAGTCGAACTCGCTTTCGCGGATCGCGCGGTACGATGGCTCGTCGTCGCAGATCATCACCGTTTTGCCCAGCCAATTGTTAATCAGCTTGCTGGCTGGTTTGCGCGCCAGCTTGTGGTCGTGCGATTTACGGAAACTGATACAGACGTCCACGTCCTGATAGTCAGTCCAGTTATCAAAGGAGATACGCAGGTCAATGCCTTGCTCGGCAAGACGCTGTTTAAAGGCCTCGCTGCGGAACGCCTCCGGGAAGCTGTCGACGCGGCCAAAAAAGGCCACGGTTTTGACGGTTTCATCAGTACGTTCACGCGGTTTCACCCCTGGCTGTGGCCAGTACGGAACAAAGATGCGGTTGCTGCGGTTATCGACTTCCGGGTTCTGATCCACAACCACGTCCGCGCCAATTACCGGTGGGCGGTCGGCACGTGCGACGACGGTCACCCCACGCCAGGGTTTGACGCGCGATCCAAAATCATCGTTATGCATCAGGTTGATGGCATCCGGGCGGCACTCCGATCCAAAGGAGCACTCAATGTCGTCACCGTAGTAGTGTTTCAGCGCCAGAGTGGTCTGGAAAGTCCAGCCGCCGCGACCGCCGCAGTAGAAACGCTCCGGGATGGTATCCGGGTTGACGCGGTTATCCAGCAGCGTCTGGAAGTCTGCATAGTTTTTGGCGATGAAATCAGCGCGGGAGACCGCATGTAATTTAAGTTTGCTCATAATGTTCGTTAGCCGATGATTTTTTTAAGGCGGAAGTAACGACGCCCCAGGCGCCAGCGCTGGCGTAAACCGCGCGCGTTTTGCCAGATCATCGACCAGATGCCGCGATCGAACAGTTCCTGGGTGATTTCGCGTTTTTTCGCGCTGTCTTCGATATTGTTAATGCTGTGCAGAATACCCAGTCCTTCTTTGGCAATTTGCCACTGACAGGCCGGGGCGCGCTTCACCTGTTCTGGATAGCGTTTATTAATGGCATCCAGCATTTCGAGGATTTTCATATAGTGGCGTGAAGAGCGCATCCGCGTATCGTCAGTGCCGGGCGTGTGGGAAACCGATGCAGAGTGAATCAGATAGTCATAATAGACTTCATCCACATATTGCACGCGTTTGGCCGTCAGCAGCACTTCCGTGGTCCAGGGAATATCCTGATGACGCAGCCCGTGTTCGAAGGTGAAACCCTGGGCTTTGATAAAGGCGTGGCGATAGATATTCAGCCAGGTGACGTGCAGGAATTTACGTGAGGCCAGTGCCATCTGCAGCCACTCCGGGCCGTCGAGCACGCCTGTAGACGCGAGCTTGTCGGACGGAAAAATCTTTTTCGACGGGCGGCCGTCGTCATAAATATAGGTGCCGTTGCAGGTGGCGACATCCAGCTGGCCTGCAAAGGCAATATCCAACAGACGCTGGTACATGCCTGGATAAATAACGTCATCGATATCGGGGAAGGCGACGTATTCGCCTGTTGCGAGGGCAAGGCCAGTATTACGTGCGGCCGATACGCCGCCATTAGGCTGATCGATTATCTGGAAATGGCTAAATTCACTGGCATAGCGGGCAATAATTTCAGCTGAGCGATCCGTTGAGCCGTCATTAACAATAATGAGTTCGAGGCTCGATAAATTCTGCTGTTTAATGCTGTCAAAAAAAGCGCTCAGGAATTTTTCGCCATTAAAAACGGCAACGATGAGGCTTAATTGAGGCGTTTCAGACATGCTTTCTCCGTAAAAATACGCAGCAATAAAAAGGGTATAACGAGGCCATTTGCTGGCAATTCGACAGCCGACAGGCTAAAGCGTTCCGCGCCAGGGTGATTATTCCCCTGGCGCGTCAGAGTGATCAGGACGTTTGCTTTTCGGTGTTTGCAGGGCGCAGCGCGCACATGCCAACCAGCAGGCCGGTCAGTAACATATACTGCTCCAGATAGTGATCTTTGAGGTTGTGATCGACCATGGTCCGGCAGAAGAAGCCGATGGTAAAGAGCAGCAGGAACATCCCCACCATCATTTTGCCACGACGGAATTCTCGCCAGCCGATATACCAGCAGCCCACCAGCAGAATCAGCCAGCCTGCAATGCCAATAACACCGTTCTGAATGCCAAATTCAATCAGGCCATAGTGGCTATGGGGAATGTTGATACGGTTATCCTGGGTATCCCGGCGCAGCACATAGCGGAATGCCTCTTTTTTGGCCCCTACGCCTGCCGGATGCTCGGCAATCAGGTTCCACCCCTGATGGAAGAAGCTGGCCCGGCAGCCGTTGGAGTGGTTCATGGCGACACCCTGGCTGTTAACCGGTACCGTTCCGTCTGTTTTGTTGTAACAAAAGCTGGTGAAGGGGGCGTTCCAGCCAGCAATGGCATCACTTTCCAGGTTTTGCCAGCGTGGATCGGTTTTCCATGAGGCGTAACCGAGCAGCGCAGAAGCTACAACAATCCCGACGAGGATCCCCCCGGTGACGATCACCCGGCTGCGACGCATGCTGTGCAGGCTCAGCAGGATAAAGGTCGAGAACAGGCTGCCAACCAGGCCGATAGTGCCCCAGCGGGTATCCACCAGCGCGGTACACAACAGGTTACTTATTAGCATTAATGCCAGAACCGGGGTTTTCAGGCGCAGGAAGCGTTGATGCAGCAGACCACGTGCCAGCAGCTCGGCCATCAGGAAGCCGGTGATCATATTGACCTGGAAGCTCATGCGGGTGCGGTTATAGACAATCCGCGTTTCGCCCCAGTGAATATAACCGTCGCGCCAGTAGAGCCAGAGTGAATCCAGTAAATGTACGCAGACCACGCCCCAGAAGAAGAGGATCACCAGCGTAAAGAAGCGGGCGGCAGACATCGAGGGGTAAGTTCTCTGAATCGCCGGTAATAATACCAGGCCAGCGCAGAACAATAATACCGGGCGTAGCCACTGGCCACTCCAGGCAGAAACCATTTCTTTTATGTCGGGGGCGACAAAAAAACCATTAATCACAATAAAGAAAGTTAACGCCCATATCACAATAAGAACGAACTTAATTTTGCTTAAATCCAGCCGTTGTCTGGTTGTTACTCCATTAAAAAACAGGCCAAGTGCCACGGCGACAATGGGATAAATCAACCCATTGCGGTGAAAAGGTAGCTGATCGTTGGGAATAGGCCAGATAAAACATAAAGCCAGTACAGCAAGGACTAACAGACCTGTCAAAATGTTACGAGTATTTGTCATATATTTTGGGCTGGTTAAGGATTTTTCGGTTCTTGACCGGCTGGTTAACAACGCTGTGAGCGATCTCCACGGTTTTTCCGTGGGAAATAAAAAGCCAGAGAAAACTATCACAAATACCTGACCTACAGAAGGACAATGTTTGTAAGCAAGAATAATCCGTTAGGCGCTTTCCGGCACCAGGCTTTATGTATTACCCAGGCCGTAAAGGTTATAATTTGCTGCTATGGCAAGTCCTTGCACAATAAACAGGAAAAGTATGCATATTGTTCACACTGAAGCAGACGGTGGTAAGGGCGGACAGCCATTACGCATCATTAATGAGTCCTTAGGGATGATTCAGCGCGGCCATCAGGTGACCATACTTTGCCCGGAGAGTGCACCGCTACACGGCCTGGCACGTGATGCCGGGTTAACGGTGGTGACGATGCCACTTCGGCGTAAGAACTTGCAAAATCTCCAGCTGCTGCGCCACTGGCTGAAAGAAAACCGTCGATCTATTGATGTCATCAATAGTCATAATTCCGCCGATACCTGGCTGGTGGCGCTGGCTAATCTCACCCTATCAGATCCGGTTCCGCTGGTGCGTACCCGCCATGCCTCCGGTGTGCCGCGCAATAACTGGACCACCCGCTGGCTGTTTCGCAAAGCCTGTGCCCATATCGTGACCACCGGGGAAGCACTGCGCCAACAGATGGCAGATATTGGTGTGCCGATGGCCCAGAGCACGTCTGTGCCGAGCGGCGTGGATACACAGCGTTTTCACCCGGCGGATAAACAGGCTGCCCGTGAACACTGCGGCCTGACGCAGGAGGATTTCTGGCTGGGCGTGGTGTCGCACCTGCGGCCTAATAAAGGTCATAGCGTGCTGCTGCGCGCGCTGGCCGCCATTGATCATCCGCACATCAGGCTGGCGATTGTCGGTGAAGGGCCGCATAAAGCGGCGCTGGAGCAGGAAATTATTGACCTGGGATTGCAGCAGCGGGTGGTCATGGCAGGCCATCGCAGCGATCCAGAACGCTGGTTCCCGGCCTTTGATGTCGCACTCAGCCCCTCGCATGATATGGAAGGCGTTCCGCAGGGGGTGTTGCAGTCACTGGCTTCGCGGATCGCCACCATCGCCACCGACGCGGGCGGCACGGCAGATGCGGTGATTAACGGCCAGACCGGGATCCTGATTGCGCAGCGCGACGAAACGGCGCTGCGCGAAGCCATTGTGCAGTTATACGAAAATGCCGCGCTGCGGGAAAAGCTGGCGCAGCAGGGGTACGATTACCTGTGCAGCCATTTCACTCGCGAATGCATGCTGGAGGCGATGGAAAAAGTCTTTGCCACTGCGGCTCAGCGCAGCAGGTCGCGATAGAGCGCCTGCAGCTCTTTTGCCATCCGCTCCAGGGTGTAAGGCTCAGCAGTGGCGCGTGCCGCTGCTGAATAATCGACACCCTGTTCACGGCCCTGAAGCCAGTGGCCTATCACCTGCTGATACCCGTCGCTGTCGAGCGCGTCGCGCACCCAGCCGTTAACACCCTCTTTAATCCACTCCGCCGCGCCGCAGCCATGGCTGGTAAGCAGCGGCAGGCCACAGGCCAGCGCTTCGACACAGACATTCGGGAAGGGATCGTAAAGTGTCGGCAGGATCAGCGCATCAGCGGTGCCGTACACCTGGCGCACATCAGCAACCGGCCCCAGAAAACGCACCCGTGATGCCACCCCGAGGGTCTCGGCCAGCTTTTCGAATTTGCGCGCATGCTTATCACGCCCGGCAATCAACAGCCAGACATCAGGGTGAGGGACCAGCGCGCGCAGCGCCGTTGCCACCCCTTTACGGCTGAACCCGGAACCGACATAGGCCAGCACCGGTGCCGTCGGCGGGATCCCCAACGCATCACGTTGGGAAAGCGTGCGCACCTCAGGACTGAAATGAGCGGTATCCACACCGTTGTAGATCACCGTCAGTTTGTCATCCGGCAGGCTAAAACGGCGGGCGATATCATCCCGCACCATTTTCGAATTGCAGATCACCTTGCGCAGCGCAGGATGGGTAAACATCTGCGCTTCCGCCTGCAAAATATAACGGTGGTAGCGGCTCAGGGACTGCGCCCAGCGCGCCAGCGGCGACTGGATGCGGTTGTACTGCTCAAGCCAGGTGGCGTGTACGCCGTCTCCGGCGCGGAAAATTGTTGCCCCGGGAATACGCTCATGACTCTGCACGATATCGAACTGCGCAAACTGCGCCGCCGCGGCCCCGGCAAAACCCGATTCGCGATCGAGGCGGTTGCGGAAAGCGGGATTAACCGTCAGGGTTTTCCAGCCAGCGGCGTCTTCCCACTGACGGGCGATCAGCGTCACGTCCAGGTCTGTATCCTGCGCCAGCACGTTCAGCGCGCGGGAGACAAAACGCTCCGCGCCGCCGTTGGGATTATAGGTCTGTCGAACGATAGCCAGCTTCATGCCGGGTTTTCCAACAGCAGGGTGTCGATGGCGCTCAGCACCATTTGCGGGGTGATCGCCGTAATGCAGTCGGAGACGCCGCTGTCGCCGCAGCCCGCTTTACCGCAAGGCTGGCAGGTAAATCCGGCGGTGATGACGCGGTAGTTCACCCCCCACGGCGCCCACTTGATCGCCCCGGTCGGACCGAAGATGGCGACGGTCGGCGTTCCCACCGCGCTGGCGAGGTGCATCGGCATCGAATCGACGCCAAAGTAGACCCGCGCGTGCTTCATCAGCGCGCCCAGCTCTTTCAGGTTTAACTGGCCGCTTAAATCGAACACCGGCTGGGTGAGCGCAGCACGCAGCGCATCCATATAGGCGGTCTCTTCTTTTGACGGCGCGGCAGAGAGGATAATCGGCAGGCCGCGGGCCGCCAGGTTATCAATGGTTGCCGCCAGCTTATTAATATCCCAGGCCTTAAACATCCAGCGCGACGTCGGGTGCACCAGAATGTAGGAGTGGCTCGCCAGCCCAAAGCCAGCCAGTTTCTCTGCAATCGACGCTTCCGCCGCGTCGCCAGGCACAAACAGAGTATGTTTATCGGCGTCGGTCTGCGGATGAATGCCGATCCGCCGCAGCGCATCGAGATTCACTTCCACCATATGGCGGCTGTTATCCTGGATCGCTGGATAGAGGGTGGTGAAGGATTTCACCCAGCGGCGGCGCGCCAGCCCACTGCGTTTATCGGGCTTAAAGCCGACGGAAACGCGCGGTTTCAGGCGTCGCGCCAGACGCGCGCCATGCCAGTGTTCGGTGAGATTGATCAGCACGTCATACTGACGCGCCTTCAGGGTATTCAGTAGTGCACGGTACAGGCGGAACTGCGCGAACCAGCCTTTTTTGCGCCAGTTGCGGCCAATGGTGTGCACCTGATCGATAAACGGATGGCTGGTGAGCATCGCCTGGGTGTCGTCATACACCAGGGCATCCACTTCGACATTAGGGTAGTTTTTTTTCAACACCGTAAAGACCGGCGAGGTCAGCAGGACGTCACCGTGATGACGCAGCTTAACGATCAGCACGCGCTTCGGTGGGCGTTCCGCTGAGAAAAAATCAGACATAGGCTCTCTCTGCTGCCAGCAAAGGCTCTAATTGCGCAAAGACCGCAGCGGCGGAAAGGTCGCTCAGCTGCGATGAATGTTCCGGGCGGCAGATATATTGATTTTTGCCATAGCCGCCAATCAGGCCCGGATCCGTCGGGCCGTAAAGCGTAATATTAGGACGATCAAGCGCCGCCGTCAGGTGGCTGAGGCCGGTATCCACCGACACCACCGCCGTGGCGCCAGCCAGCTCTTGTGCCACGCCGTCCAGCTTCATGCGCGGCAGAACGTCCACGTAATCAAAATCTTCAGCCAGACGCTTCGCCCGCGCTTCTTCATGCGGGGCACCCCACGGCAACCTGATGCGCAGGCCAGTACCGCTCAGCAGGCCGATAAGATCGCGCCAGTGGGCTTCCGGCCAGTGTTTGTCATCACGGGTGGTAGCGTGCAGGAAGATGAGATAAGGCGTGCCCGCCTGCTCCTCACCGTGCAGGAAATGCCGGGAAATGGCGTAATCGCCCTGCATTTGCGGCTTCGCATAGCCCAGGCTTTTGGCGAACAGTTCCCGGGTGCGTTCCACCGCGTGCTGCTGCTTCGCAATCGAGTGGCGGCAATTGTAGAAAAGGCTCGCCAGCGGCTCGCGGGCGCTGTGCCAGTCCATACCGTGCTTCACGCCATGCGCCAGCCGGGTGACGAGTGCCGCGCTTTTGACCAGCCCCTGAGCATCGATAATCGCATCGTAATGCCGGGCCTGAACCGCGTCGCGAAAGGCCTGACGTTCGGCCTTAATTGGCGCGGAGAACCAGGCTTTACGCCAGCGTCGGATCGCCACCGGGATCACCCGGTCTACGGCTTCATGCCAGCCTGGGATCTGCGCGAAGCCTTCTTCCACTACCCAGTCAAAACGAATGCCCGGGATAGCCTGCATAGCATCGGTGAGCGAGGGCAACGTATGCAGCACGTCGCCCATAGAGGAGGTTTTAACGATCAATACCCGCATCCGTTATCCTTCTTCGCTCAACAGCAGCTCGTTAAGCTCGTCCAGGACACGCTGCGGGGTAATGTCGATCAGGCTCTGGTGATAGCCTTCGGCGGCGTCGCCCTTGCGCACTTTGTGGTAGCCGGTGATGAGGCGGATCACGCGCGCTTTATGCGACAGCGGCGGGGTAAAGTCCGGGCTGCTTGGGCCGTACAGCGCCACCAGCGGGCGGTTCAGTGCTGCGGCAACGTGCATCAGGCCGGAGTCGTTGGTGACCACGGCTTTACAGGCGGCAAGCAGGATGACGGCCTGCTCCAGCTGGGTTTCCCCTGCCAGATTACGGCACCAGGCCTGCTGCTCAATGCTCAGCGCGGCGAGGATTTCATTACCCGCCTCATGATCTTTCGCCGAGCCGAACAACACAATCTGATAGCCTTCGTCGATTAACTGCTTCGCCAGCTCGGCATAGTGATAGTGCGGCCAGCGCTTCGCCGGGCCAAATTCCGCGCCAGGGCAGAAGCCAATCAGAGGACGATCGGCCAGCAGGCCAAAGGCGTTGCAGGTATGGGATTTTTCACCCTCGTTGACCTGGAGCTGCGGCCACAGCAGCGGCTGGGGCAGGTCTTTCGCACTGCGCATCACGCCTTTGTCGTAGGCCAGCGCCACATAGCGCTCCACCATCAGCGGCCAGGCCTCTTTATCCAGTATCCGCGCGTCGTTCAGCAGGCCGTAGCGCATCTCGCCACGCCAGCCGGTGCGGTGCGGCACGCCGGCAAAGAAGGGCACTAACGCCGATTTAAAGGAATTCGGCAGGACATACGCGCGGTCATAGCGTTTTTCACGCAGGTTATGGCCGAGCTTGCGGCGCTCTGCGAGTTCCAGCGCCCCATGGCCGAGCGGCATTGGGATCGCCTCGTTCACTTCCGGCATCCGCGATAACAGCGGACGGCACCACGCGGGTGCCATCACGTCGATTATCGCCTGGGGATAGCGCGCCTTGAGCGTGCGATAGAGACTTTGCGACATCATCATGTCGCCCACCCAGGACGGGCCAATCACCAGTATTCTCATCGGTTACTTGCCTTACGCGTCGCGGTTCAGCCAGGCCATATATTCCGTTACGCCTTCGGCAACGGTTTTGAATGGCTTGTCATAGCCAGCGGCGCGCAGGTTGGTCAGATCCGCCTGAGTGAACGCCTGGTAACGGCCTTTCAGCTTATCCGGGAACGGGATGTACTCAAGGCTGCCTTTCTTGTGGTACGCCAGTGCCGCATCCGCCACCGCCTGGAAGGATTCCGCGCGGCCCGTGCCCAGGTTGAAAATACCGGAAACACCGTTTTCCCAGAACCACAGGTTTACCGCCGCCACATCGCCCACGTAAACGAAGTCACGCTTGAAGCCATCGCTGCCTTCGAACAGTTTCGGACTTTCGCCATTATTGAGCTGAGTGTTGAGGTGGAATGCTACGCTCGCCATGCTGCCTTTATGGCCTTCGCGCGGTCCGTAGACGTTGAAGTAGCGGAAGCCGACGATCTGCGAGTTCGCTTCTGGCAGCACCTGGCGCACGTATTCGTCGAACAGGAACTTGGAGTAGCCGTAGACGTTCAGCGGCTGCTCATATTCGCGAGATTCAATAAAGTCAGAGGTACGGCCGCCGTATGTTGCCGCAGAAGAGGCATACAGGAACGGAATTTCACGCTCCAGGCAATAGTGCAGGATCTCTTTGGAGTACTGATAGTTGTTATCCATCATGTACTTGCCATCCCACTCGGTGGTGGAAGAGCATGCGCCTTCATGGAAGATGGCCTCGATCTCACCGAACTCTTCACCCGCCATAATCTGGATAAGGAAATCTTCTTTATCCATGTAGTCGGCAATGTTCAGATCCACCAGGTTAACGAACTTGGTGCCGTCTTTCAGGTTGTCCACCACCAGGATGTCGGTGATGCCTTTGTCATTGAGGGCCTTAATAATATTGCTGCCGATAAAGCCCGCGCCGCCGGTAACGATGATCATAGCTGTAACCTTTGAAGTGTGGAGTCCGGGGACAATCCCGGACACTAATAGTCATATCATATCATTAGTATGACGCCCCATCAGCCATTCACAGACATACACTTCATCCTTCAGGCTGCCAGGCGTTGCCTGAGCTTAGAAGGCCCGGTCGCCTGGTTCGCTATGCTCCCGGGCATTTCTTCCCTTGCCGCCCTGATGCATCCTGAATGATTTTGTGTACATGTAACAAATGCGTCACGTGATTTATGCTGCAAAAACGATAACTCTTAATGCGTCATCTCGTATCGAGGTATAGCTTTGGGTAATATGTGCCGAAATTTGCCGAGTCTGGAGAATTGCAATGCGTGGTGATTTTTACAAACAGTTAAACAGTGACCTGGAAACCGCGCGTGCGGAAGGGTTGTTCAAAGAAGAGCGAATCATTACTTCCGCTCAGCAGGCAGATATCACCGTTGCCGACGGCAGCCATGTGATTAACTTCTGCGCCAACAACTATTTAGGTCTTGCGAATCACCCTGAGCTGATCGCTGCCGCGAAGGCGGGCATGGACACCCACGGTTTTGGCATGGCCTCCGTGCGCTTCATCTGCGGCACCCAGGACAGCCACAAGGCGCTGGAGAGCAAACTGGCTGCGTTCCTCGGCATGGAAGATGCGATTCTGTACTCTTCCTGCTTCGACGCCAACGGCGGTCTGTTTGAGACCCTGCTCGGCGCGGAAGATGCCATTATTTCCGATGCCCTGAACCATGCGTCGATCATCGACGGCGTGCGTCTGTGTAAAGCGAAGCGTTTCCGCTACGCCAACAACGATATGGTTGAGCTGGAAGCGCGCCTGAAAGAGGCCCGCGAGGCGGGTGCGCGTCATGTGCTGATCGCCACTGACGGCGTGTTCTCCATGGACGGCGTGATCGCCAACCTGAAAGGCGTCTGCGACCTGGCGGATAAATACGATGCGCTGGTGATGGTCGATGACTCGCACGCGGTCGGGTTTGTTGGCGAAAACGGCCGTGGCTCCCACGAATACTGCGACGTAATGGGCCGCGTGGACATCATCACCGGCACGCTGGGTAAAGCGCTCGGCGGCGCGTCCGGCGGCTACACCGCTGCGCGTAAAGAGGTGGTGGAGTGGCTGCGTCAGCGTTCCCGCCCGTATCTGTTCTCCAACTCGCTGGCTCCGGCCATCGTTTCCGCCTCCATCAAAGTGCTGGAGATGGTGGAGTCCGGTGCCGAACTGCGTGACCGTCTGTGGGCCAACGCCCGTCTGTTCCGCGAAAAAATGACCGCTGCGGGCTTTACTCTGGCTGGTGCCGATCACGCCATTATCCCGGTCATGCTGGGTGATGCGGTGGTGGCGCAGAACTTTGCCCGCGAGCTGCAAAAAGAAGGGATTTACGTCACCGGTTTCTTCTTCCCGGTGGTGCCAAAAGGTCAGGCGCGTATTCGCACCCAGATGTCGGCGGCGCATTCCCCTGAACAAATTGAGCGTGCGGTGGAAGCCTTTACCCGCATCGGCAAACAACTGGGCGTGATTGCCTGAGGACGAGTGATGAAAGCGTTATCCAAACTGAAAGCGGAAGAAGGCATCTGGATGACCGACGTACCGGAGCCGGAAGTCGGTCATAACGATCTGCTGATCAAAATTCGTAAGACCGCTATCTGCGGTACTGACGTGCATATCTACAACTGGGACCAGTGGTCGCAGAAGACCATTCCGGTACCTATGGTCGTCGGTCACGAATATGTCGGCGAAGTGGTGGGCATCGGCCAGGAAGTGAAAGGCTTTAAGATTGGCGATCGCGTTTCCGGCGAAGGCCATATCACCTGCGGCCACTGCCGTAACTGCCGCGGTGGTCGTACCCACCTGTGCCGCAACACCGTTGGCGTAGGCGTCAACCGCCCGGGCAGCTTTGCGGAATACCTGGTGATCCCGGCGTTTAACGCCTTCAAAATCCCGGACAATATCTCCGACGATCTGGCTTCCATCTTCGACCCGTTCGGTAACGCGGTACACACGGCGCTGTCGTTCGATCTGGTGGGTGAGGACGTGCTGGTCTCTGGCGCAGGCCCAATCGGCATCATGGCGGCAGCGGTAGCGAAGCACGTGGGCGCCCGCAATGTGGTGATCACCGATGTAAACGAATACCGTCTGTCGCTGGCGCGCAAGATGGGCGTTACCCGTGCGGTGGATGTGTCGAAAGAGAACCTCCAGGACGTGATGGAAGAGCTGGGCATGACCGAAGGCTTTGACGTGGGTCTGGAGATGTCCGGCGCGCCGCCAGCGTTCCGCACCATGCTCGATACCATGAACCACGGTGGCCGTATCGCGATGCTGGGTATTCCGCCGTCAGATATGTCCATCGACTGGAACAAAGTCATCTTCAAGGGTCTGTTCATCAAAGGTATTTATGGCCGCGAGATGTTCGAAACCTGGTACAAGATGGCAGCCCTGATCCAGTCTGGTCTGGATCTCTCTCCGCTCATTACCCATCGCTTCTCCATCGATGAGTTCCAGCAGGGCTTTGACGCGATGCGTTCAGGCCAGTCCGGGAAAGTTATCCTGAGCTGGGATTAAACGAAAAGCGCCTGCGGGCGCTTTTTTTCGTTGGCCTCACGTTTTTCGGTCCACAACCGGATAATTCACAGCTTTTCATCGCTTTTTTTAGCCTGCGCTTATACAGTCTGAGGAAGTTTACTCAACTTTACAGCGCCTATGTTCAAGCTCACCGTTTGTTTATTGACCTGTAACTCAGCACGGCTACTGCGCGAAGTCCTGCCTCCGTTGATAGTGGTTGCCGATGAAATCATCGTCCTCGACTCGGGCAGCCACGACGCCACCTTAGCGATTTGCCAGGAATATGGCATCACTCCTCATCATCAGCCCTATACCATGCATGGCGTGCAGATGAACCACGCCATCGATCTGGCGAGCAATGACTGGGTGCTCTGCATGGACAGCGATGAGATCCTCGATGCTGAAACCGTTGATTTTATCCTGCGCCTGAAGGCGGGTGACGAACCAGCTCCGGATCAGGCATGGCGGATCGCCCGCTACTGGCATGTGTTGGGGGAAGAGATTCGGACGATTTATCCTGTCTCCTCGCCCGATTTCCCGGTACGGCTCTTTAACCGTACCCAGGCGCGGTTTAACCAGCGTCCGGTGGATGACAAAGTGGAAGGAGCGATCCAGTCGGTTAAAATCCCGGGTCGGGTGCGTCATGACACCTTTTATTCACTGCACGAGGTCTTCAACAAGCTGAACAGCTACACCAGCCGTCTGGTGAAGTACCAGCCTGTACGCCCGTCACTTTCGCGCGGCGTGATTAGCGCCATCGGCGCATTCTTCAAGTGGTATCTGTTCAGCGGCGCGTGGCGCCAGGGGCGAGTGGGAGTGGTAACCGGCCTCTATGCCACCTCTTACAGCTTTCTGAAATACTTCAAAGCCTGGTATCAGCACCACGATCAAAAAGAGTCTGCGGGCAAAAAACACGCAGACTCTCACGTTATTGAGTAAAGGACCCGCCTCACGGCGGGTATCAGCTCTTCTTACCCCAACCCTGCCACTGCAACTGGACGTATTTCACCAGCGTACTCTGACTGATGCTCTCCCCAAGCACCGAGAAGTAGCGGCTCATATAGACCGGCTCTGGCGGATGCTTAGGCGCACAAAGCGTTACGCCCCGGAAAGGATTACGTGGTTTTGTGCCAGGCGCAGTACCCGCTGGTGGCGAGCTGACCGGGCGGGACGTATCCACCTGCGGTTCATTGAGCAGGCTGCTCGCCGGCACCAGGGTGATATCCGCAGGCAGCGTGGGCAGCATCTGCTGTAGCACGCGAACGGTGGACGGATGCGGGTGACCAATGGCAATGGCCGAGCCTGAACGGCGGGCCACCTGCACGGCGCGGTTGAACTGGACGCGGATATCGGCCTCGTTTTGCGTGTCATCGAGGAAGACTTTGCGCTTAATCACCTTCACGCCAGTGCCCTGCGCGGCGCGCATCGCCTGGCTGTTGCCGATGGTCATGCTGTCGAGGAAGTAGAGGTTGTAGCGCGCCAGGGACTGCATCACCTTCTGCATACCAAACAGGCTGGAGGTCATGGCGCTGCCCATATGGTTATTCAGCCCTACCGCGTAAGGGACTTTGGCGTAAGCCTCGCGGATGATGCGCTCGATCTCGTCGCTGTTCATCTCCGGGCGGAGGGTGTCTTTTTCCAGCGGCTGTTTACTGAGCGGTGCCATTGGCAGGTGGATCAGCACTTCATGCCCGCTGTTGTGGGCTTTGGTGGCCATCTCATGGGCGTGCGGCGCGTTCGGCAACACGGCGACGGAGATGGCGGATGGCATTGCCAGCACCTGGTTTTCTGTGTGTGGACGATAACCGAAGTCATCAATGACGATAGCGAGTTTACCTGCGTAAACCGGCATCGCCAGCGCCAGTGCGCTGACGAAGGGGAGAACCATACGACGAAATTGAAGCAAAACTTATCTTCCCAACCACGGCTGTGGATTGACCGCCTGACCCTGGCGACGAATTTCGAAATAGAGTGACGGGCGGCCTTGACCGCCACTGCTGCCCACAAGGGCGATAGCCTGACCGGCGCGTACCTGGGTGCCCACGCTGACTAAAGCGCTCTGGTTATAGCCGTAAAGACTCATGTCGCCTTTACCATGCTCAACCACCACCACCAGACCGTAGCCCTGCAGCCAGTCAGCGAGGATCACCCGGCCATCGGCAATAGCTTTGACTTCGCTACCTTCCGATGCACCGATAACAATCCCTTTCCAACGTAGCTCACCCTGCAGTTGTTCGCCATAGCGATGCAGAATTGAGCCCCGTACCGGCCAGTAAGCCTGACCGCGCGGCGAACCAAGGCCGCCGGTGCGCGACATCAGCGAACGTTCATTTTCTGTTGGCTTGTAGGTGGTGCCTTTGCGGGAAGCTTCCTGCTGCTTGTCGCGAACGGCCTGCGCTTCACGGGCCTCTTTCTCGGCGCGAGCTTTGGCGGCCGCCGCCGCACGGGCGATGCTGTTACGCAGTTTCGATTCGTTGGCGCGCATTTCCCCCAGCTGCGCCTGTCCCTCCTGAATGGAGGATTCCAGCCCCGCGAGGGTCTTCTTACGCTCGTTGCGCGCCTGCTCCAGCTTAGCCTGCTGCGCCTGCTGATCGTAAAGCAAGGTCTGCTGCTGGCTCTGCTTCTCTTCCAGCTCCGCTTTTTGCGTGGTGACCTCTTCCCGCGTCTGCTTCAGTTGGGCGATGGTCTCCTGGCGGGACTGGTTAAGGTAGCCGAAATAGGCCTGCAGACGTTGACCGCGCTGGCTCTCTTCGCCGCTGAGGATCAGCTGGATGCCGGTGTGTTCACCCTGGCGAAAGGCGGCATCCAGTTGTGCGGCAAGGTTGCGCTCCTGAGCTGCGCGCTGGCGCTCAAGTTTGGCGATAGACGCATTCATTTCGTCTATCTGCTTATTCAACTGGGCGAGGGTGTTCTGGGTTTCGCGCAGCTGACGTGCCGCTGCGGAGATCGCCTCTTCCTGCTTTTTGAGTTGCGCGAGCAGGGAGGAGCGTTGCTGCTGCTGCTGACGTACCGCCCGCTCTTTAGCGGCGATATCGGCCTGAATGGTTTTAAGCTGGTCGCGCTCGTCCGCCTGGGCGGATGCCGCGCACAACAATACGCCAGCGCTGAGCACGCTGGCGTAAAGTAAAGGCCTGACTGATAACCGTAACGGCTTCACGACCCATGTGATTGAAACAATCGCCTTTCCCCTCATGGGGAAGGATTATTCCACGATGAACAGCGGCTTGCCAGTCATCTCTTGCGGGATTTCCATGCCCATCAGGGTCAGCATGGTTGGGGCGATGTCCGAAAGCTTACCGCCATCAACGGATTTCACCGCTTTATCACCAACATAAATCAGTGGTACCGGCAGGTTGGTATGCGCAGTGTGCGCCTGGCCGGTAGCGGGATCGCGCATCTGTTCGGCGTTGCCGTGGTCTGCGGTGATCAGCATCTGGCCGCCTGCGGCGACTACGGCGTTGGTCACCTGCTCAATGCATGCATCCAGCGCTTCAATCGCTTTGATCGCGGCTTCCATCACCCCGGTATGGCCAACCATGTCGCCGTTCGGGTAGTTACAGATGATGGTGTCGTATTTGCCGCTTTCGATGGCTGCAATCAGCTTCTCGGTCAGCTCGGCAGAACTCATCTCTGGCTGCAGGTCGTAAGTGGCGACTTTCGGGGAGTTGATCAGAATGCGGTCTTCGCCTTTGAACGACTCTTCCACGCCCCCGTTAAAGAAGAAAGTTACGTGGGCGTATTTTTCGGTTTCAGAGATGCGCAGCTGAGTCTTGTCATGTTTCGCCATCCACTCGCCGAAGGTATTCGCCAGAGAAGATGGCGGATAGGCGCATGGCGCTTTGATGTCGGCAGCATATTCGGTCAGCATCACGAAATCGCCCAGCTTAACCTCTTTTTTACGGGCGAAGCCGTCGAAGTCAGCATTGACGAAGGCGCGGGTGATTTCGCGAGCGCGGTCGGCACGGAAGTTCATGAAGATCAGCGCGTCGCCATCTTCCATTGCGGCATCGGCCTGGCCTTCGGCGCGGATCACCGTTGCTTTGACGAATTCGTCGTTTTCATCGCGGGCGTAAGCGGCTTCCAGCGCAGCAACCGCGGTGTTGGCCTGGAACTCGCCTTTGGCTTCTACCAGCAGATTGTAGGCCTGCTCTACGCGATCCCAACGGTTGTCGCGGTCCATGGCGTAGTAGCGGCCAATGATAGAGGCCACGCGGCCTTTGCCAAGGGCGGCAAACTTGTCTTCAAAGGCTTTAAGGGAGGATTCAGCGCTGCGCGGCGGGGTGTCACGACCATCAAGGAAGGCGTGCAGGTAGATTTTGTCCGCCCCTTTTTCTGCGGCCAGCTCGACCATCGCCATAATGTGGTCTTCGTGGCTGTGGACACCACCGGCAGAGAGCAGACCCATAATGTGTACCGCTTTGCCTGCGGCGGCGGCTTTCTCAACCGCGCCGGTCAGCACCGGGTTTGCAAAGAAGGTGCGTTCTTTAATTTCAACATCCAGACGGGTCAGATCCTGGTAGACAATGCGTCCGGCACCCAGGTTGACGTGTCCAACTTCGGAGTTGCCCATCTGACGATCGGGCAGACCCACTTCCAGGCCGGACGCATCAATCAATGTATGAGGACGTTGTGCCCACAGTGCATCCATGACCGGGGTTTTAGCGTTGAAAATGGCGTTATCCTGCTGATCTTCGCGATAGCCATAGCCATCCAGAATCACCAGTACCATAGGTTTTTTAGAAACCGACATTGCGACAACCTCTTTGCTCAAAAGACAAAAAATTTGCGTAATTTTACTACAGCTGAATCGATCAAATAGCCGCAGAAGATCAAAGAAATCACCGGGGGAAGCGTAAGGAGAGGGCAATTTTGGTCTTTTTTTTCGTGGCAGCACGCAGAAAATGGATTAGCTTATTGTCGCTGGCTGTATTTGCCACAACGCACAGGTATACTCCTGTCCTGGTTTTTTATTCACTCAGTCGGGAGTCGTTACCCCCCATGCAAGAAATTATGCAATTTGTCAGCCGCCACCCCATACTTTGTATCGCGTGGATTGGTCTACTGGCAGCCGTACTTTTCACCACGTTCAAAGGCCTCACCTCAAAAGTGAAGGTGATTACCCGCGGCGAAGCCACTCGTCTTATCAATAAAGAAGATGCTGTGGTAGTCGATCTGCGTCAGCGTGATGATTTCCGCAAAGGCCATATTGCAAGCGCAATTAACCTGCTGCCAGCCGACATCAAAGCCAATAACCTTGGCGAACTGGAAAAGCATAAAGACAAACCCATTATTGTCGTTGACGGTACCGGGATGCAGGCAAACGAGCCAGCAAATACCCTCGTCAAAGCAGGCTTTGCAAACGTCACTGTCCTGAAAGACGGCATCTCTGGCTGGAGCGGTGAAAACCTGCCTCTGGTTCGTGGTAAGTAAACAGGAGTCTGAACATGGCCAATATCGAGATCTATACCAAAGCGACCTGCCCGTTCTGCCATCGCGCGAAAGCGCTGCTGGACAGCAAAGGCGTTGCCTTCCAGGAACTGCCTATTGATGGCGACGCTGCGAAACGCGAAGAGATGATTAAACGTAGTGGCCGGACGACAGTTCCGCAGATTTTTATCGATGCGCAGCACATTGGCGGCTGTGATGACTTGTATGCGCTTGACGCGCGTGGTGGACTTGATCCCCTGCTGCGCTAAGGCGTTTTAGGACAATTAAAAAGGGTATTTCCATGTCAGAACAAAACAACACCGAGATGACTTTCCAGATCCAGCGCATTTACACCAAAGACGTCTCCTACGAAGCACCAAATGCGCCACATGTTTTCCAGAAAGACTGGCAGCCAGAGGTTAAACTTGATCTGGATACTGCTTCCACCCAACTGGCGGAAGATGTGTATGAAGTCGTACTGCGTGTTACCGTAACCGCTTCTCTGGGCGAAGAGACTGCATTCCTGTGCGAAGTACAGCAGGGCGGCATCTTCTCCATCGGCGGCATCGAAGGTAATCAGATGGCGCATTGCCTGGGTGCATACTGCCCGAACATCCTGTTCCCGTATGCCCGCGAATGCATCACCAGCCTGGTTTCCCGTGGTACGTTCCCGCAACTGAACCTTGCGCCGGTGAACTTCGATGCGCTGTTCATGAACTATCTGCAGCAGCAAGCTGGCGAAGGTACTGAACAACATCAGGATGCCTGATGAGTACTGTCAATGCGTCAATGACTGTGATCGGTGCCGGCTCTTACGGCACCGCTCTTGCTATTACCCTGGCAAGAAATGGTCACGAAGTGGTTCTCTGGGGCCACAATCCTGAACATATCGCGACGTTAGAAGCCGATCGCTGCAACGTTGCGTTCCTCCCCGATGTGCCTTTCCCTGACTCACTGCATCTTGAAAGCGACCTGGCGACAGCGCTGGCTGCGAGCCGCAATATTCTGATCGTTGTACCGAGCCACGTGTTTGGTCAGGTGCTGCGACAGATTAAACCGCTGATGCGTGATGATGCCCGCGTGGTCTGGGCGACCAAAGGGCTGGA
Organism: Leclercia sp. 1548; assembly: GCF_050435045.1. Classification (NCBI taxonomy): domain Bacteria; kingdom Pseudomonadati; phylum Pseudomonadota; class Gammaproteobacteria; order Enterobacterales; family Enterobacteriaceae; genus Leclercia; species Leclercia sp. 1548. Next base: position 159,318 of record NZ_JBNDJP010000008.1, read on the forward strand.
AGCCGAGACCGGCCGACTGCTGCAGGATGTCGCCCGCGAAGCGCTGGGTGATGCTATCCCACTGGCGGTGATCTCCGGCCCGACCTTTGCGAAGGAACTGGCGGCAGGGCTGCCGACGGCGATCTCGCTGGCCTCAACCGATGAGACGTTTGCTGAGGATCTGCAGCAGCTCCTGCACTGCGGTAAAAGCTTCCGCGTCTACAGCAACCCCGATTTTATCGGCGTTCAGCTGGGTGGTGCAGTGAAGAACGTTATCGCGATCGGCGCGGGCATGTCCGACGGTATCGGCTTCGGCGCGAACGCGCGTACGGCGCTGATCACCCGTGGTCTGACCGAAATGTCCCGTCTGGGCGCAGCGCTGGGTGCCGATCCCGCCACCTTTATGGGGATGGCAGGATTAGGCGATCTGGTGCTGACCTGTACCGACAACCAGTCTCGTAACCGTCGCTTTGGCATGATGCTCGGACAGGGCATGGATGTCATCGGCGCGCAGGAGAAGATCGGTCAGGTGGTGGAAGGCTATCGCAATACCAAAGAAGTCCGCGAGTTGGCACACCGCTTTGGCGTCGAAATGCCAATAACCGAGGAAATTTATCAGGTATTGTATTGCGGAAAAAATGCGCGCGAGGCAGCATTGACCTTATTAGGTCGTGCACGCAAGGACGAGCGTAGCAGCAGTTAACCGCAGGAAAGCATTATCACCTGAATGACCCGGCTGGCGAAGAACTGGCCGGTCATTATCATTACGTCTGGAGCAAGCAATGCCGTGTGAAGAACTGGATATCGTCTGGAACAATATTAAAGCCGAAGCCCGTGCTTTGGCCGACTGTGAGCCGATGCTCGCCAGTTTTTACCATGCAACGCTACTCAAGCACGAAAACCTCGGCAGCGCGCTGAGCTATATGCTTGCCAACAAACTGGCATCACCGATCATGCCCGCTATCGCCATCCGCGAAGTGGTGGAAGAGGCCTATGCGGCCGACCCGGAGATGATCGCCTCAGCTGCCTGTGATATCCAGGCAGTACGCAATCGCGACCCGGCGGTGGATAAATACTCCACGCCGCTGCTCTATCTGAAAGGTTTCCACGCCCTGCAGTCCTACCGTATCGGCCACTGGCTGTGGAACGAGGGCCGTCGCGCGCTGGCGATTTTCCTGCAAAATCAGGTCTCGGTGAGCTTCCAGGTGGATATCCACCCGGCGGCGAAGATTGGCCGCGGGATCATGCTCGACCATGCCACCGGCATTGTGGTGGGTGAAACGGCGGTTATTGAAAACGACGTCTCGATCCTGCAATCCGTGACGCTGGGCGGGACCGGCAAAACCAGCGGCGATCGCCACCCGAAAATCCGTGAAGGGGTGATGATTGGCGCGGGGGCGAAGATCCTCGGCAATATTGAAGTCGGACGCGGCGCGAAAATTGGCGCCGGTTCAGTGGTGTTGCAACCTGTACCACCGCATACCACCGCCGCAGGCGTTCCGGCGCGTATCGTTGGCAGGCCGGACAGCGATAAACCAGCGATGGATATGGATCAGTTCTTCAACGGTCACCACACCTTTGAGTATGGCGACGGGATCTGAGTAAATGCCCGGGGGCGCTACGCTTACCGGGCCTACCTGAGTATTGCTCCGGCGTACCCCAGCTGGCGCCAGGCTTCATAGACCACTACCGACACCGCATTTGACAGGTTCATGCTGCGGCTGTCCGGCATCATCGGAATACGGATTTTTTGTTCAGCAGGCAGGGCATCAAGAATGGTGGCCGGCAGGCCGCGCGTTTCCGGGCCAAACAGCAGATAGTCCCCCTCCTGATAGCTCACCGCGCTGTGCGCAGGCGTACCTTTGGTGGTGAGGGCAAAGATCCGTTCCGGGTTTTCCGTTTGCATGAATGCGGCCAGATCCTGATGGCGAACCACGGCGGTGAATTCGTGATAATCCAGCCCTGCACGGCGCAGGCGCTTGTCGTCCCACGTAAAGCCCATCGGCTCGATGATATGCAGACGGAATCCGGTATTGGCGCACAGGCGAATGATGTTGCCGGTATTAGGTGGAATTTCTGGTTCGAATAGAACGATATTAAGCATGCTGCCCCCTTGAATAGCGGGGGCAGAATAGCAGAATTTTTCACTCACCCTAACCCTCTGCCAAAGAGAAAGTACCCTCTCCCTTGAGAGAGGGGCTGGGATGAGGAGATCAGACCGTACCTACGCCGCGTTCCCCTGCGCCAGCGGTGCCAGCCCGGCAGGGATCTGACTCAACTCCTGCACCAGCATCTCTTTGCTGATGTCACGGATAGACTTCGCCCCGGTCAGGGTCATGGCCACCTTCATCTCCTTCTCGATCAGGTTAAGCAGATTCGCCACACCTGCCTGGCCGTGCGTCGCCAGCGCGTAGAGATAGGCTCGTCCCAGCAGGACGGTGTCGGCGCCGAGGGCAATCATGCGCACCACGTCCAGACCGTTGCGGATCCCGGAGTCCGCCAGAATCGCGATATCGCCTTTAACCGCATCGGCAATGGCGGGCAGGGCGCGGGCAGACGAGAGCACGCCGTCCAGCTGGCGGCCGCCGTGGTTCGACACCACGATACCGTCGGCACCAAAGCGCACCGCATCGCGGGCATCTTCTGGATCGAGGATCCCTTTGATCACCATCGGGCCATCCCAGAACTCCCGGATCCACTCCAGGTCTTTCCACGAGATGGATGGATCAAAGTTATTCGCCAGCCAGCCAATGTAATCTTCCAGCCCTGTCGGTTTGCCCAGATAGGTGGAGATATTGCCCAGATCGTGCGGACGCCCGTTCACACCCACATCCCACGCCCACTGCGGATGGGTCACTGCCTGCCAGTAACGACGCAACGCTGCGTTCGCACCGCTCATCCCGGAGTGCGCATCGCGATAGCGCGCGCCGGGGGTGGGCATATCAACGGTAAACACCAGGGTGGAACAGCCCGCCGCTTTCGCCCGCTCCAGGGCATTACGCATAAAGCCGCGATCGCGCAGAACGTAGAGCTGGAACCACATTGGACGCTTAATGGTCGGGGCCACCTCTTCAATCGGGCAGACCGAGACGGTGGAGAGGGTAAAAGGAATGCCTTTGGCGTCGGCGGCCGCTGCGGCCTGCACTTCACCCCGGCGGGCGTACATGCCGCACAGGCCGACGGGGGCAAGGGCTACCGGCATAGAGAGCGTTTCGTTGAACAGCGTCGTCTCAAGGCTCAGGTCAGACATATTCTTCAGGACGCGCTGGCGCAGGGCCACCTGCGACAGGTCTTCCACGTTGCGGCGCAGGGTATATTCAGAGTAGGCCCCGCCATCAATATAGTGGAACAGGAACGGGGGCAGGATGCGCTGCGCGGCGGCGCGATAGTCACTGGCTGCAGAAATGATCATGCTTTGTTCTCCCTGGAAATATCGTTGTCGCCAGGCAGACGGGTAATACGCGCCTGTCGGGCCTGATCTTCATCGAATCGTTTAATGGTGGTATGCACGAAGCCCAGATGCGCCATCATCGCCTGACGGGCAGCTTCGGCATCGCCAGCAAGAATGGCGTCGAGAACAGCCTGATGCTGCTCAGTCAGCCGGGCAAATACCGGCGGCACCTGGTACATCCGCTGGCGGCTCTGCTTAACAGAGGTTTGCAGCAGATCGAAAAACCCGCGCATGGTCTGGAGCAGCACCACGTTGTGCGAGGCTTCAGCAATCGCCAGATGAAAACGCACATCGGCCTGCGAGGCGATATCGGGATCGCTGCTGTGGGTCGCCTCGAAGCAGGCTTTTAACTTCTCTTTATCCGCTGGTGTGGCGCGCATGGCGGCATGCCAGGCGGTACTGGTCTCAATGGCATGACGCGCTTCGAGAATATCGAAGCTGTAGTCAGGGTCGTTTTCCATCAGCGTTTTCAACGGCTGGACAATCGCCTGTTCTGACCACTCCTCATGCTGCCAGCGCACAAAGGTCCCGCCGCCGCGACGGCTCAGCAGTACCCCTTCACTGACCAGCGTCGCCAGGGCTTCGCGCAGCGAGTTGCGCGACACGCCAAGCTGGGCGGCAAGCTGGCGCTCGGCGGGCAACTTCATGCCCGCCTCCAGCTGTTGTTCTTCAATCAGCGCCCGCACGCGAGAAGCAATCTCGCCGGACAGGCGTCTGGGCATCACTATCATGGGATCATCCAGGTTAAGACGTAAGCCTGCAACGTGGTGATCACCCCCACCATGCAGGTAAATATCAGGCTGTGTTTAACGGTAAAGCGGAACAGATCCGACTCTTTGCCCACCAGGCCTACCGCCGCACAGGCAATGGCGATGGACTGCGGCGAGATCATCTTGCCGGTCACGCCACCGGTGGTGTTAGCGGCGACCAGCAGCACGTCCGAGACGCCAATCTGCTGCGCGGCTGTCGCCTGCAGGGCCGCAAACAGGGCGTTAGACGAGGTATCTGACCCGGTCAGGAACACCCCCAGCCAGCCGAGGAACGGCGAGAAGAAGGTGAACGCGGAGCCGGTATGCGCCAGGGCCAGGGCCAGCGTTGACGACAGGCCGGAGTAGTTGGAGATAAACGCAAAGGCCAGCACCATACCGATGGAGTAAATCGGCAGCGCCAGCTCTTTCAGCGTACTGGCAAACGTCTGCACCGCGGCGGCAGGCTTCATGCGCAGCCACACAATGGAAAGGATAGCGGCAAACAGGATGGCCGTGCCGGTTGCGGAGAACCAGTCGAATTTAAACACTGCTGCATACGGCGTGGCGTCATGCACCACGGGTGGCATACGGGCGACCATTTTATCGAGGAACGGCACCGAAATATTAACCACCATGTCGTACAGCGCACCGTTCGGGGCAAACAGGGCTTTAAAGGGCGGTACGCTCCACAGGGTTACCGTGGCGGTCAGGAACAGGAACGGTGACCAGGCACGTATAATCTGTCCTGGGGTGTAGCGGGTGCGGGCCAGCGTCATATCGACCTGCGAGGCACCCATATCGGCAAAGCGGAAGATCCGCACCGGCCGCCACCGTTTGAGGAACAGCGTCAGGCAGACCAAAGAGACCAGCGAAGAGATAATGTCCGGCAGTTCCGGGCCGAGGAAGTTGGAACTCAGATACTGGGCGATAGCGAAAGAGCCGCCCGCCACCATCACTGCAGGCCAGGTTTCCTTCACGCCGCGCCAGCCGTCCATTATCGCCATGATCCAGAACAGCACGATAATGGTCAGGAACGGCAACTGACGGCCCACCATCTGGCCAATCTCAAAGCTGTCCAGGCCGGTCACCTGTCCGGCAACCAGAATCGGAATGCCCATCGCGCCAAAGGCCACCGGCGCGGTGTTGACGATCAGACACAGACCGGCGGCATACAGGGGGTTAAAGCCCAGCCCGACCAGCAGCGCGGCGGTGATTGCCACCGGGGCGCCAAATCCGGCCGCCCCTTCCAGGAAGGCCCCGAAAGAGAAGCCGACGATGAGCATCTGCAGGCGCTGGTCAGGGGTAATCGACAGTATCGATGAGCGAATGATGTCGAACTGCCCGGTTTTCACCGAGATTTTATAGACGAAGACCGCGGCGATGATGATCCACGCAATCGGCCACAGGCCGTAGAAGAAGCCATAGATGACAGACGCCAGCGCGCGATCCACCGGCATTTTGTAGAAGAACAGCGCCACCATCAGGGCGATGGCAACGGTGTACGTCGCGGCAAGGTATCCCTTCAGCTTGAGCTTAATCAGCGCAAAGAAGAAGAACAGGATAGGTAGCGAGGCGATCAGGCTTGATAGCCAGATATTTCCTGCCGGATCGTAGTTTTGTTGCCAGAGGCTCATTGCAGGTCTCCCGAGGACCACACCTACTGCGATGCGGTGAGTCTGTGCTCATCTCGGCGTCACAATATGTGTAAAAGTGGTCCTGCCAATAGTGTGATGTAGGGTTAATGACAACAAATGGTTAACCAAATGTTATTGGTCGGCAATGTGTTTGTGAGCAAAGATTATGGAAATGTGAACCAAGGGAGGGTTGGTTGCGGAATTGGTTGGGCCAATTTTGAAGGGGAGTAGAGCGGTAAGCCGGGTCAGCGTAGCGCCACCCGGCTAAAAATCAGAACTCAGTCTTGCTGAAGCCCGTCATCTCTTTCAGGCCCATTTCACGGCCCAGCTCGGTCATTGGGTGGACGACGATCAGGCCGCGCACGCTTTTCTTCAGCTTGCCCATGTCGGCCTGCTCTTTCTTGGTAATAGCGCGGCGGAAAGGCAGTTTAGAGAGCTTCTGGGCTTCTTTACTCAGCTTCTGCTCTTTCACGCCACGCAGGCGTTCGATTTCCGTTTCCAGCGTCGCTTTCTCTTTTTCCAGCTCGGCGTATTTCTCGGCGGCATCAACCAGGGAGAGGCTGGCCTGCTGGTGGCGGATCAGATCCAGGCGGTCGCTCAGGCGCTTAATTTCATTCTTTTCGACTTCTTTCATCACAAATAGCTCTAAAAACAGGGGAGATTACAGGGAAGGATACACCAATGTGCGCAGGCTTACTTCTGAAACGCTTTTTTTAAGCTGATTCGGGAAATCAGCTCAGTCAGGGAAAGGACCATCGTGGAGCGAACGATCTGCTGGTAACGCTGCTTCTGCATCGCGTACAGCTCCGGGTCGCTGGTATCAAAATGCGGCGTCGGGGGCAGGGCGGTCACGCAATGTAACTCGCCGAGCGGGCCGAGGATCTCGTCGTCGGTGAACGCATACTCGTTGCCGTCGTGGTTCAGCTCTTCACGCAGCGCCATCAGCAGTTCGGCGTCTTCGTACTCATGACGGCTAATAACGCCCAGGCCATAGATCAGTTTCAGACGCACGGATAAATCGCCCAAGGGGCCGTCACCGTCAAGCAACGGTTCAACTGCGTATTTCACCGCGTAGTCGTCTTTGCGAAAAACCTGAAGCACCAGGATATTCACCGCCTCGGTTAGCAACTCGACGGCGGATATCAGGAAACTTCGAACGGTTTTGCCAGTATTCAGACGCTCCAGCACACGGTTTTCAAAGGCCTGGGTTTGTTCCATTATTGCCTGCATATCTGACAATCTATATTCCGGGCGCAGGATGACCTGCGCCAGTTCCTGCATCATTTGGTTGCGTTATATACGTTAACCGCCTCCACAACCACATCGCTGTTGGCATCCAGACCGGATACCTGCGCCAGCGCGGCCTGTGGACCTTGCTCGTCAATCAGTTGCGCCAGCTCCTGCGCCTGCGGATCTTCTTCGCTGCGGTAGTGCATCGCGGCGGCAATGCCTTTGACCAGACTGGTGTGTGGCAGGTCATATTCCAGGGTGCCGAGCAGCGGCTTGATCAGACGATCGCCCGCACTCAGCTTGCGCAGCGGCTGACGGCCTACACGCTCAACGTCATCTTTCAGATACGGGTTTTCAAAACGACCGAGGATTTTCTGAATATATGCCGCGTGCTTATCGGCATCAAAACCGTAGCGTTTAATCAATACCGCGCCGCTCTCGTCCATTGCACCTTTTACCACGGCGCGAACGTTTTCATCGAGAATAGCGTCACGAATGGTCTGATGACCGGCTAACTTACCGAGGTAGGCGGTTATAGCATGCCCGGTGTTCAGCGTGAAGAGTTTACGTTCGACAAATGCCATCAGGTTATCAGTTAATTCCATGCCCGCGATCTCAGGCAGCGCGCCTTTGAACTGGGTTTTATCGACGATCCACTCGCTGAAGGTTTCCACGGTCACTTCCAGTGGGTCATGGGTGGCCGACGCTGACGGCGGAACGATGCGGTCAACGGCAGAATCCACAAAGCCGACGTGCTCTTCAACCCAGGCTTTATCTTCATCAGCCACAGCCGCCATCACATGACCTTTCAGCTGGGTAGTGCCGCGCACCATGTTCTCACAGGCGATGATGTTCAGCGGGGCATCGTTACCCTGGGCCTTACGTTTTGCCAGCCCTTTGGCGACGGACGGGGCGATACGCTCCAGCACCACCGGACCGACCGCGGTGGTCACCAGGTCAACGCTGGCAATCAGGTCGATAACATCGTCGCCAATGCTGCTGACCGCATTCACGCCGGTCACGGTTTCGACCTGTTCGTTTTCACCCACGACATGCACCTGATAGCTATGACGCGCATTCAGGGCGTCCAGTACCGTCTGATTCACATCCGCAAATGTCAGCGTAATGCCCGCGTCTGCCAGCAGTTTGCCGATAAAACCACGACCGATATTACCTGCGCCGAAATGTAATGCTTTCATCGTATTAACCTTCATCAATGTTGTTACCCGAGAGGGCTGGGGTGAGGAACCACGCGAATTTCCCCTCACCCTAGCCCTCTCCCCAACGGGGAGAGGGAAGGGAAAGACTTACTTGTTCAGCAGCGCCAGGACCTCTTCGACGCTGGTGGTGTTTGCCAGACGTTCGATCACGGTCTCATCGTCCAGCGCATTGGTCAGGCTGGTAATTACCTGGATGTGCTCGTTGTTGCGAGCCGCGATACCAATCACCAGACGGGCAATGTCATCTTCTTCTTCACCGAAGCGCACGCCTGCCGGGTACTGACAGAACACCACGCCAGTTTTCAGGACGCGATCTTTCGCTTCAACCGTACCGTGCGGCACCGCAATGGATTCGCCCAGGTAGGTTGGCGTCAGTTTTTCACGATCCAGCATCGCCTGAACATATTCTGGCTGTACGTAGCCGCCTTTTACCAGCTGCTCACCGGCAAAGCGAATCGCTTCTTCTTTATGGCTCGCGGTACGGCCAAGGAAGATGTTCTCCGCACCCAGACGGAACAGGTGACTGTTGCTCTCGTCGAAGCTGTCCTGCAGGCTGGTACGCACTTTGACTTCGTTATCTTCATGACGCTGTGCCGCAACCAGACGTTCGGTCAGATTGGTGTACAGGCCGCTGTCGAGGAAGTTGGTCAGCGAAATATGCTGCGCCTGCGGAACCTGGCGCATCGCACGCTCGGTCAGGTCGCGGTGGGTGATGACCAGGTCAACATCCGCCGGCAGGCTGTTAATAGCGCTGTTGGTAACGGAGATCTGCGACAGACCGGCATCCGCTACTTTCTTACGCAGTACGCCTGCACCCATGGCGCTGGAACCCATACCGGCATCACAGGCGACGATGATTTTACGCACGTGGCTCAGGTCGTTAGACACATCACCCGCAGCCAGCGGCGTTGCAGCAACACCTTTAGACTGAGATTTCATGTCCTGCATACGACGGGTAGCCGCTTCGATATCGTCTTCTTCTTTCACTTTGCTGGTTTTCAGCAGGATAGCCGACACCACGAAGGAGACCGCCATGGCCGCACAGATCGCTGCGATGTTAGCGAAGTAGGCACCTTTCGGGGTCATCGCCAGTACCGCCAGGATAGAACCTGGGGAAGCAGGGGAGACCAGACCACCGCCCAACACGCTCAGAGTGAACACGCCAGTCATACCGCCGAGGATAACGGCCAGGATCAGACGTGGGTTCATCAGCACGTACGGGAAGTAAATTTCGTGGATACCGCCGAGGAAGTGGATGATAGCCGCACCGCCAGCAGACTGCTTAGCGCTACCGCGACCAAAGAACATGTACGCCAGCAGAACACCCATACCCGGACCCGGGTTCGCTTCGATCAGGAAGAAGATGGATTTGCCGAGGTCGTGAGACTGCTGAATACCCAGCGGTGAGAAGATACCGTGGTTGATGGCGTTGTTGAGGAACAGGATTTTCGCCGGTTCAACAAAAATGGACGCCAGCGGCAGCATGTCGTGGGCAACCATGAAGTTAACGCCCGCTGCCAGCAGTTTGGAGAGCACTTCAACTGCCGGGCCAATGCCGAGGAACGCCAGAATAGCCAGGATCATCCCGATGATGCCGGCAGAGAAGTTGTTCACCAGCATTTCGAAGCCGGATTTGATTTTGCCATCAACCCAGACGTCGAACTTCTTAATGGCCCAGCCGCCCAGAGGACCGGCAATCATTGCGCCGAGGAACATTGGCATATCCGCACCGACGATAACGCCCATGGTGGTGATCGCACCGACCACACCGCCACGGTCACCGCCCACCAGACGACCACCGGTATAACCGATGAGCAGCGGCAGCAGATAGGTGATCATTGGGCCAACAAGTTTCGCCAGCGTTTCGTTAGGCAACCACCCTGTCGGAATAAATAACGCAGTGATGATACCCCACGCGATAAACGCGCCGATATTTGGCATCACCATGTTGCTAAGGAATCGACCAAAGCTTTGTACTTTGATCTTGAAATCGGATGACATAAAACACCCCTTCTTCTGTTGATGCAGGCCTTAAGCCCGAGGTTTGTTGTTAATGTGGTGGCAGAGGTTGCCCAACCTGTTCTGTTGACGTGAAATTTGGCACTTAATGGTTTAACTGTCCAGACAGGCAAAATTTATGTGATCTGAATCACGTAAATGCAGGGGGTGCAGCCACGATTGAAGTGATGTGCGTCACAAAATTGAAGTGTAAAAAAAATACAACGACCGTTAAAACGGCAGTTTGACCCATAAAATGTGAATCAAATCACATTTTGTTGTCGTGAGTTTGTTTCTGTAGTGTGATCAAAACCACAAAATATTTTTATGCAGAATTCTCTGGATGTGATCAACTGCAACATCTGTTTCACCCATCAACGCCAGGATGTAAGTCAGCAACACGTATTGTCCAAAAAAGAGCATCAATATGTGTTATGGCAAAAAATGCCAGGCTAGTTTAAGCTCATTTTGTAAACAGAACGCTATTATTCTTCAGGCTATATTTTGACACGCTTATAAACTTGCATGGAGATATAAGGAAAAATCATACTCCCCGGCTCTGAAATAGTTAGTACATCTTCGTGTGCTTAATCATAAATTAATTTGGCTGCTTACCATTTAATTATTTTTATGCGTTTGCGATTTACTGAGTGAGGCAAATATGTTTCTCAACTATTTTGCGCTGGGTGTGTTGATTTTTGTCTTCCTGGTTCTTTTTTATGGAATCATCGCCATCCATGATATTCCTTACAATATTGCCAAAAAGCGCAACCATCCGCATGCCGATGCGATCCATACGGCGGGATGGATAAGCCTGTTTACGCTCCATGCTATCTGGCCGTTTCTGTGGATTTGGGCCACCCTCTACCAGCCAGAGCGTGGCTGGGGAATGCAGAACCATATTCAGCCGCCAGAACGCCATCCCGACGTTGATGCGCTTGCAAAGCGCGTCGCCGAGCTGGAACAAAAACTGGCTGCAGTGCCTCCCACTGCTGATAAGAACACGCTGGAGCACTAATCATGGATCTGTTGATCATTTTGACCTATGTCGCCTTTGCATGGACCATTTTTAAAATATTTCGTATTCCGGTAAACCAATGGACCTTAGCGACCGCGACGCTAGGCGGTGTGTTTATTGTGGCCGGGCTTATTTTATTAATGAACTATAACCACCCGTATACCTTTACGGCGCAGAAAGCGGTTATTTCTATTCCCATTACCCCGCAGGTCACAGGGGTGGTGAGTGAAGTGACGAATAAAAATAACCAGCTCATTAAAAAGGGCGAAGTATTATTTAAAATCGATCCGACCCGATATCAGGCACGAGTCGATCGTCTGAAGGCTGACCTGGTCACCGCGACGCACAATATTAAGGTGCTGAAAGCGCAACTTTCGGAAGCACAATCGAATACTACCCGCGTCTCTGCTGAGCGCGATCGTCTGTACAAAGACTATCAGCGTTATTTGAAAGGCAGCCAGGCGAAGGTGAATCCCTTCTCTGAGAGCGATATCGATAATGCGCGACAAAACTACCTGGCGCAGGACGCCATGGTGAAAGGCTCTGTCGCGGAACAAACCCAGATTCAGAGCCAGTTAGACAGCATGTCTAACGGTGAGCAGTCGCAGATTGCCTCGCTGCGCGCCCAGTTGACCGAAGCCACCTATAACCTGGATCAAACCGTTATCCGTGCACCCAGCAACGGCTATGTTACCCAGGTGCTGATTCGCCCGGGAACCTACGCGGCCTCTCTGCCGCTGCGCCCGGTGATGGTGTTTATCCCTGAACAGAAACGCCAGATCGTGGCGCAGTTCCGCCAGAACTCATTACTGCGTCTGAAGCCTGGTGACGAGGCCGAAGTGGTGTTCAATGCCCTGCCAGGGCAGGTCTTCTCCGGTAAGCTCACCAGCATTCTGCCGGTCGTGCCGGGCGGCTCCTACCAGGCGCAGGGCGTTCTGCAATCTCTGACGGTGATCCCGGGCACCGATGGCGTACTGGGCACCATCGAGCTGGATCCAAACGCCGACGTGGACGCGTTGCCTGACGGCATTTACGCCCAGGTTGCGGTTTATTCTGACCACTTCTCGCACGTGTCGGTAATGCGTAAAGTCCTGCTGCGGATGACCAGCTGGATGCACTACCTCTATCTCGACCATTAATCCCTTAAAGGCAGGCATGGGATACGCAGAGCCTGCCTTTTTTCTTTGCCTGGGCCATACTTATCCTTTTGTTGGCGAACAAGGAGCAGGCAATGAAACTCATCGGCAGTTATACCAGTCCTTTCGTGCGTAAAATCTCCATTCTCCTGCTGGAGAAAGGCATCACTTTTGAATTTGTGAATGAACAACCCTATCAGGCTGAAAACGGTGTCGCGCACTACAATCCGCTGGGCAAAGTCCCGGCGCTGGTGACCGATGACGGGGAGCACTGGTTCGACTCGCCCATCATTGCCAGCTATATCGAGTTGCTGGATATTGCCCCGGCGATGATCCCCCATGAGCCAAAAGCCGCGCTGGTTATCCGGCAAATCGAGGCGCTGGCGGACGGGATCATGGATGCCGCGCTGGCTTCAGTGCGCGAGCAGGCGCGCCCGGCGGCACAGCAGTCTGAGACCGAGCTGCTGCGTCAGCGCGAGAAAATCACCCGCAGTCTGGATCACTGTGAGGCGCTGATCCGTGAAGGAAAAATTGCCACCGACAGCGTTAACCTGGCGACCATCGCCATTGCCTGCGCTATCGGCTATCTCAATTTCCGTCGCGTCTCGCCGGGCTGGTGCGTTGATCGCCCGTTGCTGGTCAAACTGGCGGAAACCCTGTTCCAGCGTGAAAGCTTCGCCCGCACCGAACCGCCAAAGGCTTGATGTCGTCGATAACACTTCCTTGACGGACGCGGTACAATCGCCCTGACATTGACTCCCTCTCCCGTCGGGAGGGGGGAAGATACCCAACCGTCAGGCGCTTTCATGACTACTCAGCACGCTCTTTATAGCCAACTTCCCGCGACCGATCGTCTGCTTCGCGACGCCCGTCTTACCGCTGTTATTGCCCGGTTTGGCCACAGCCGAACGGTGGATACCTTACGCCTGTTGCAGGATGAAGCCCGCGCCGGGATCCGCGCAGACAACCGTCTGCCGGCCTGGTGTGATGACTGGGCGCAGGAGACCGAAAAACGGCTGGCAATGGCTGACGCCCCGGGTCTGCGGCCGGTCATAAACCTGACGGGCACGGTACTGCATACCAATCTGGGCCGCGCGCTGCTGGCTCAGGAGGCGGTAGAGGCGGTAACCCAGGCGATGCAGACGCCGGTTACCCTGGAGTACGATCTTGACGGCGCCGGGCGCGGCCATCGCGATCGGCCGCTGGCGGCGCTGCTGTGCCAGCTCACCGGTGCGGAAGATGCCTGCATTGTGAATAACAATGCCGCAGCGGTACTGCTGATGCTGGCCGCGACCGCCAGCGGTAAAGAAGTGGTGGTCTCCCGCGGCGAACTGGTGGAGATCGGCGGGGCGTTTCGCATTCCCGACGTGATGGCGCAGGCCGGGTGCCAGCTGCGGGAAGTAGGCACCACCAACCGCACCCACGACCGGGATTACGCGGCGGCGATCAATGACAATACCGCCCTGCTGATGAAGGTCCACACCAGTAATTACCAGATCGAAGGCTTTACCCATGCCGTTGACGAGGCCGGACTGGTACGCATCGGGCAGGAGAGGGGCGTGCCGGTCGTCGTCGATCTGGGCAGCGGTTCGCTGGTGGATCTCAGCCGCTATGGCCTGCCGAAAGAGCCGATGCCGCAGGCGTTAATTGCCGCCGGTGTCAGTCTGGTAAGCTTCTCGGGCGACAAACTGTTGGGTGGCCCGCAGGCCGGGATCATCGTCGGTAAACGCGACCTGATTGCCAGATTGCAACGGCACCCACTGAAACGCGCCCTGCGCGCGGATAAAATGACCCTCGCCGCGCTGGAGGCCACTTTACGCCTCTATCTCCACCCGGAGACGCTGGCCGAACGCTTACCGACGTTGCGCCTGTTGAGCCGCGACGCCGCCGCGATCCATCGTCAGGGGGAGCGCCTGCTGGCGCAGGTTGCGCCGCACTACCCTGATTTTGAGGTTCGCGTGGAAGAGTGCCTGTCACAGCCTGGCAGCGGTTCGCTGCCGGTGGACCGCCTTCCGGGAGCCGCCCTGACCTTCGCCCCACGCGACGGGCGCGGCGCGCAGCTGGAGGCGCTGGCGTTACGCTGGCGAGCCCTGCCCGTGCCGGTACTGGGTCGGATAAAGGACGGACGTTTGTGGCTGGATTTACGCTGTCTGGAAAATGAAGCACAGTTTCTGGAGATGTTGCTGAAATGATTATTGCCACCGCCGGTCATGTTGACCACGGCAAAACCACCCTGCTGCAGGCGATCACCGGCGTCAATGCCGACCGTCTGCCGGAAGAGAAAAAGCGCGGCATGACCATCGATCTGGGTTATGCCTACTGGCCGCAGCCGGATGGCCGGGTACTGGGATTTATCGACGTCCCCGGACACGAAAAGTTTTTGTCCAACATGCTGGCGGGTGTCGGCGGGATCGACCATGCCCTGCTGGTGGTGGCCTGTGATGACGGGGTGATGGCGCAGACGCGCGAGCACCTGCAAATCCTCCAGCTGACCGGCAACCCGCAGCTGACGGTAGCCCTGACCAAAGCCGATCGCGTTGACGACGACCGGGTAGAGGCGGTGCGCGAAGAGGTGCTTGCCACCCTGCAGGAGTATGGCTTTGCCGATGCGACGCTGTTTGTCACCGTTGCCACCGAGGGGCGGGGAATAGATGCCCTGCGCGCCCATCTGCAACAGCTCCCGGCCCGCGCCCACGCGGAACACCATCGCTTCCGTCTGGCCATCGACCGCGCCTTTACCGTAAAAGGGGCCGGTCTGGTGGTCACCGGTACGGCGCTGTCGGGCGAAGTGCGGGTGGGCGATAACCTGTGGCTGACCGGGGTTAACAAACCGGTGCGTATTCGTGGGCTGCATGCGCAAAACCAGCCTGTTGAGCAGGCCCATGCCGGGCAACGTATTGCCCTCAACCTGGTGGGCGACACGGAAAAAGCGGCGCTGAACCGCGGGGACTGGCTGCTGGCCGACGCGCCGCCGGAGCCGACCACGCGGGTGATCGTCACCCTGCAAGGCGATGTGCCGCTGGCGCAGTGGCAGCCGCTGCATATTCACCATGCCGCCAGCCATGTTACCGGCCGCGTTTCGCTGCTGGAGGGGACGCTGGCGGAGCTGGTCTTCGATTCTCCGCTGTGGCTGGCCGACAACGATCGGCTGGTGCTGCGCGATATTTCTGCCCGTGCGACCCTGGCCGGGGCGCGGGTGGTGACCCTCAATCCGCCGCGTCGCGGGAAGCGTAAACCCGAGTATCTGCACTGGCTGGCGACGCTGGCCCCGGCAGAAGATGGCCACGCCGCACTGCGGGTGCATCTGGAACGCGGGGCGGTCAATCTGGATGCGTTCGGCTGGGCACGCCAGCTCAGCGGCGAGGGGCTGCGTCAGTTGACCCAACAGCCGGAGTTTATCCAAGCCGGTTCCAGCCTGTTAAACACCGCGGTTGCGGCGCGCTGGCAGCGTAAAATTCTGGAAGTGCTGGCGACCTACCATCAGCAGCATCAGGATGAACCCGGCCCCGGACGGGAACGCCTGCGTCGTATGGCGCTGCCGATGGAGGATGAGGCCCTGGTTCTGCTGCTGATCGAGCGGATGCGCGAGAGCGGCGAGCTGCACAGCTACCACGGCTGGCTGCACCTGCCGGATCATAAGGCGGGCTTTACCCCGGCGCAGCAGGCCGTGTGGGAAAAAGCAGACGCCCTGTTTGGTGATGAACCCTGGTGGGTGCGCGACCTCGCCCGCGAAACCGCCACTGACGAGCAAACCATGCGTCAGGTGCTAAAACATGCGGCGCAGCAGGGGCTGATTACCGCCATCGTCAAAGACCGTTATTACCGTCACCATCGCATCGTCACCTTCGCCAACCTGATCCGCGAGTTGGATCAGGAGCGCGGCTCCACTTGCGCGGCGGATTTCCGCGACCGGCTGAACGTCGGGCGTAAGCTGGCGATCCAGATCCTCGAGTACTTCAACCGCATTGGCTTTACCCGCCGCCGCGGTAACGATCACCTCCTGCGGGATGCGCTACTCTTTGCCGACGAGACGCAGCAGCGTTAATCCTTTTTGCTGGCGAGCTTCTGTTTCGCCAGCCATACGGCGCCCAGCCTGCCCGCTTGGTTCCCTAACTGGCAGGGCAGGATGGGCACCTGCAACGCTTCCCACTCTTCAAAGGTTTGCAGGTGTTTATCGAGTAGCCGATAAATTTTCTCCTGCTCGCTGATACCGCCGCCGATCAGGACCACCTGCGGATCGAACATCGAGATGACGCTGTAGACCCCGCGGGCGAGGAACAACGCCCACTCTTCCACCGCCTCGCGCAGGTGCAGATCATTCTCCATCAGCTCGAACAGCTCTTCGCCTTTCGGCATATCATCCCCGGAGACCCCCAGCGCCCGGCGGCAGGTCTCCATCAGCCCTTTGGCCGAGGCGACCTCATGCATTCCTTCGCCATGTTTACCGACCGGCATCACCCCGAACTCCCCGGCGCGATAGTGTGAGCCGCGATAGAGATCGCCACCGAGTACGATCCCGCCGCCAATGCCGGTGCCAAGCGTCATGCAGACAAAATTCTCATACTCTCGTCCTGCGCCGCACCAGCGTTCGCCGAGGGCAGCGCAGCTGGCGTCATTATCGGCCACCAGCGGCAGGTCGGTCAGCTCTGCGAAGAGGTCGTACAGGTTGACGTTATCCAGATACTCCAGCGCGCCAGCCTTCGCCGCTTCGCCGGTATGGGTATTGATGTGCCCGGGGATGCTCACCCCGATCGCGGCAATCTCGTGTTCGTTCTGGTAGGCCTCGACCACCTCGCGCCATTGCTGCTTAAAGCTCTCTTCATCCTCCGGCGTATCAAACTGATCGGTGGTGAGTTCGTTTCCGTCCTCGTCGATCACGCCGTGTTTAATGTGGGTTCCGCCCACGTCGAAGCCGATAAAAAGCCGCATTTAACCTTCCCTCTGCCAGTGTTGTGCGCTTTAAGTATGGCTCAGGCCCGGAAACCAAACGTAAAGTAAGGTAATGCGTGAAGAGGCTCGCAAAGCAAGCGATGGCTGGCGAAAAAAACACCGCCGCGGTCTACCTTTGAAGGACACTTCACGCAAGGAGACAGTCATGACGAATAACCCTCCCTCAGCACGTATCCTGCCCGGCGAATATGGTTTCCCCCTTAAACTGAAAGCCCGTTATGACAACTTTATCGGCGGCGACTGGGTTCCTCCGGTCGACGGCGATTATTACCAGAACCTTACCCCGGTCACCGGCCAGCCGCTGTGCGAAATCGCCAGCTCTGGCAAGCGCGATATCGATCTGGCGCTGGATGCTGCCCACAAGATAAAAGAGAAATGGGCGCACACCTCGGTGCAGGATCGCGCCGCGATCCTGTTCAAGATTGCCGATCGCATGGAGCAGAATCTGGAGCTGCTGGCCACGGCTGAGACCTGGGACAACGGCAAACCGATCCGTGAAACCATGGCCGCCGACGTGCCGCTGGCGATTGACCACTTCCGCTATTTCGCCTCCTGTATTCGTGCCCAGGAGGGCGGTATCAGCGAGGTGGATAAAGACACTGTCGCCTATCACTTCCATGAGCCGCTGGGCGTGGTCGGGCAGATCATTCCGTGGAACTTCCCCCTGCTGATGGCGGCCTGGAAAATGGCCCCCGCGCTCGCCGCCGGGAACTGCGTGGTACTGAAACCGGCGCGCTTAACACCACTGTCGATACTGCTGCTGATGGAAGTGGTGGGCGACCTGCTCCCGCCGGGGGTAGTGAACGTGGTCAACGGCGCCGGAGGCGAAATCGGTGAGTATCTGGCGACCTCCAAAAAGATCGCTAAAGTGGCCTTTACCGGCTCCACCGAAGTGGGCCAGCAGATCATGCAGTACGCCACCCAGAACATCATTCCGGTGACGCTGGAGCTGGGCGGGAAATCCCCGAACATCTTCTTCGCCGACGTAATGGATGAAGAGGATGCCTTTTTTGATAAGGCGCTGGAAGGGTTTGCGCTTTTCGCCTTCAACCAGGGCGAAGTCTGCACCTGCCCAAGCCGGGCGCTGGTGCAGGAGTCGATCTACGAGCGCTTTATGGAGCGCGCCATCCGCCGCGTGGAGGCGATCCGCAGCGGCAACCCGCTGGACAGCGTCACCCAGATGGGTGCCCAGGTATCGCACGGGCAGCTTGAGACCATCCTCAACTACATTGATATCGGTAAGAATGAAGGCGCTGAGATCTTAACCGGCGGGCGGCGTAAGCAGCTGGATGGCGAGCTGAAAGAGGGGTACTACCTTGAGCCAACCATTCTGTCCGGCAAAAACAACATGCGCGTCTTCCAGGAGGAGATCTTCGGCCCGGTGCTGGCGGTGACCACCTTCAAAACCATGGAGGAGGCGCTGGAGCTGGCCAACGACTCGCAGTATGGCCTGGGGGCGGGGGTCTGGAGCCGTAACGGCAATCTGGCGTATCAGATGGGACGCGGGATCCAGGCCGGACGCGTGTGGACCAACTGTTATCACGCTTACCCGGCCCATGCCGCGTTTGGTGGATATAAGCAGTCGGGCATTGGCCGTGAAACCCACAAGATGATGCTGGAACATTACCAGCAGACCAAATGCCTGCTGGTCAGCTACTCCGATAAGCCATTGGGCCTGTTCTAACCTTTAAGAGCAGACCGCCCCCGGGGGGTCTGCTCAATCTGTTTACGCAGCGTATTCAATACCCCATCCAGAACAAACTGCACCCGCCACGGCTGATAGTCACGTTTGCGGAAGATAGCCACCAGATCCAGCCACCACTCCTCCTGCTGAATGAAACAGGGCACCATTGACCCCTCTTCTATCTCCCGTGCCAGGCTCTCTTTTGGCGCAAAGACGATCCCCAGATGGTTGCGGGCCAACTCCAGCGCCGTCTGGGTGTTGTCGCAAATATAATTGCCCGAAACTTTATAATCGAGAACTTGCTCGCTATTATTCACGCGAAAACGCCAGATATTAGCGTCATCAATTATCATTGAGTCGATAAGAATGCAGGAGTGATTAATAAGGTCGTCGGGTTTGCTAATGGGGTGTTTTTTTATATATTCCGGGGTGGCGAAAGCGGTAAGAGAATATTTTGTTAAGGTGGTGGCGACCAGGTTTTCATCTTTGGGTTGGGCATAGGTAATTAAAATGTCGCAATCGTCGGGAAAGGTCACCCCTTCGAAAAATTCATTCCTGTCGAGGTTATAAGTTTTCAGGCTAATACGGATATCGCCAATATCCTTGATCTCATGAATCACCTGGCGGGCAAGGTAAGACATGATCCCCGATGGCCCATAGATAGTGACCTTGCCGCGTTTTTCATGCTTATAATCAGCAATGAAATTAATCAGTTGCTCATTCTTTTTCAGCGATGCCTCGATGAAAGGCAGTAATGATTCACCGAACTGGGTCAGCGCCAGGTGGCGGGTGGTACGCTCAAAAACCTTCAGCCCGACGCGGGTTTCGAAATCAGCGAGATATTTACTGACGTTGGCCTGGGCCATCCCTAATAACGCGGCAGCATCACCAATACTGTGGGTCGCGGCAATAACGGAAATGATTTTTAATTCTCGTGGCTTGATTTGCATTTTGTTCATTGCCTGACGCCCATCTATATGAATTTATATATAATATTATACAAATAACGGCATTGCATCGCCATTTTTGTAACCATTATTATGCGCCGCGTCGTATGACATTTAATGGATTGCAAACAATGAAGTTTAAAAAGAATTTCCTCATCGCGGCCGCTTTATTTACGGCAACGTCCGCAATGGCCGATGACTTTTCAATTGGCGCTGGCGCATTTTTTAATGAATCACCCTATAAAGGCTATAACGAGAACGTCTCCGCAGTCCCGTTCATGAGCTACGAAGGCCAGTACGTCTACGTGCGCCAGACCACCGGCGGCTGGATCGTCTGGAAAGATGCTAAAAACGAACTGAGCCTGACTGCCTCCTGGATGCCGCTGCACTTCGACCCGGACGATAACGACGACCATGGGATGAAGCAGCTGGATGAGCGTAAAGCCTCTGTGATGCTGGGCGGAGCCTACTACCGCCACGAAAGCTGGGGGAGCCTGAAGTTTGCCCTGGCCGCCGATGCGATGGACGAAAGCGGTGGGGCGATGGGCGAGATAACTTACTTCCGTCCGATCCGCATGGAACGCCTGACCCTGACGCCGTCGGTGGGCATCTTCTTCCACGACGAAAGCTTCAATGATTACTACTACGGCGTCTCAGAAAAAGAGTCCCGCCGCAGCGCTCTGCAGTCTTATACCGCGGGCGACACGGTTACCCCGTATATCGGCCTGGCGGCGAAATACCGGCTGACGCAGAACCTCTATTTGAACGCCAGCGCAGTCTATACCGTACTGCCTGACGACGTGAAAAACAGCCCGATGATCGACCGTGACGACAGCTTTATGCTGATGACCGGTCTCTCCTGGAAATTTTAACTCGCCAAAAATCTGCCCTCAGGGACGAGGGCAGCCTCAATTCTGCCGGGTGGCGCTACCCATACCTGACCCGTTTCCCGGGCTGGGTATGTGCAGCGTCGTCCGGCTTTAATTTGCCTCATCTATCCAGATGCGCATTTCCCCTTCGCCGCGGTTCGCCCAGCTAAACCACGGAATAAAGGTCAGGGTCTGGGCCTGCTGCGTGGTTGGCGCGCGATCGTACTGCCACAGCGGCTGGTGCTCCGCGTTCGCGGTATGGCGGGTGTAACCCTGGGTCTGGAGCAGCACCTTGTGGGCAAAAATCCCTTTGCCTTCCAGGAGCTTAAATTCGCTGTCGGCGGGCAGGATCAGGTTATGCAGCCCGGCACCGTTATCGGCCTCTTCGAGACAGTAGACCAGTGGCCCGCGCTGAATCGCCACTTTCCCGGCCTGCTGGCGCACCTGCGGATTGCCGTATACCCGGCGTACCGGCATCGGCAGGGTTAACTGCAGCCTGTCGCCCTCCTGCCAGCGGCGGGTCAGGTAGAGATACCCCGCGCGCACCTCCCCGGTAACGACTTCGCCATTCAGCGTCAGCTGCGGATTATTGCACCAGTCCGGCAGACGCAGGGCCAGGGTGTGGTCGATCGCCACCGGCGATGTGATGTCGATAGTGACCTGCTCCTGCCACGGGTAGTTGCCGCTGATCCGCACCTGCAATTCTTTGTCGCCTACCGGGAAGGCCATGCTGTTGCCGATGTAGAGGTTAATAAACAGCGCATCTTCACGGACGGTATAGAGGTAGTGACCGATGGAGGTCAGCACGCGGGCGATATTCGGCGGGCAGCAGGCGCAGCCGAACCAGCGCTGGCGAACCGGCTTCACGTGATCGTAGATATGGTTAAACGCCAGCGATTTCGGATGCACCTCCAGCGGGTTAACGTAGAAGAAGTGCTTCCCGTCCAGCGCCATACCGCCCAGAACGGTGTTGTACAGCGCCCGCTCCATCACGTCGGCGTACTGGCTGTTGGCCTCCATCTCCAGCATCCGCCGGGCAAACATCATCAGGCCGATGGAGGCACAGCTTTCGGCATAGACGGTGTCGTTGGGCAGATCATAATCGCTGCTGAAGGCTTCGCCGCTGCTCTGGGAGCCGATCCCGCCGGTAATGTACAGCTGGCGCTGCGCCATATTGTTCCACAGGCGCAGGCAGTCCTGACGTTTGCCTTCGTCCTGGCTCAGGCGCGCCAGATGCGCCACACCGGTCATCAGATAGACGAAGCGCACCGCATGACCGATCGCCGTGGGCTGCTCGGCCAGCGGCTGATGCGCCTGGCTGTAGGCTTTGTCCTGCACCATCCACGCCGGGCCGTAGGTGTTCCAGTACGAGGTTTTCCCGCGCTTTTCATATTCGATGTCGTAGAAGTGCGGCTGGGTGCCGCGCTCCTCGACAAAATATTTCACCAGCGCCAGATAGCGCGGCTCCTGGGTGACATCGAACAGGCGCATCAGGGCCAGCTCGATCTCGGGATGGCCGGGATAGCCATGTAACTGCTGCTCGCCAGGGCCAAACACGCTGTCGATATGGTCGGCCAGCTTGCAGACCACCTCCAGCAGACGGCGTTTGCCGGTGCCCTGGAAATACGCCACGCCCGCTTCAATCATGTGCCCGGCGCAGTACAGCTCATGGCATTCGGCCAGGTTCGTCCAGCGTTCGTCGGGGGCTTTTACCGTGAAATAGGTGTTCAGGTAGCCATCGTCGCACTGCGCGGCGGCCACCAGTTCAATCACCTCGTCGGCGGTTTTTTCCAGTTCGGCGTCGGGTTTCTGGCACAGCGACCAGGCCACGGCCTCCAGCCATTTGGCTACGTCGCTATCCTGAAAGACCATTCCGTAAAACTCTCCGCTCTGCTGGCCTGCCGCAATGCGGAAGTTGGCGATCGCATGGCTCGGTTCGGCCTCGGTGATGCGATCGTTCAGGGCGTCCCACTGATAGGGAATAACCACATCGCGCACCAGCTGTTGATACTGGCCCAAAAACGGGTCGCTGATTTTCAGTTTGTGCAGGTCGGGTTCCATTATGGACATCATGTTCTCCTCAGGCGTGAGCGTGACGCTGGCGCAGGTCGGTGGCAATGCGCGCCATCATCGGGTTATTGAGTCGGCACTTGCGGATCGCCAGTGCCAGCAGCAGGTGGAAAAGGGCAGGTAGCAGGGTTTCCATGGTGGTGATGCCCTGCAGCGAGGCGGCTGTCTGGTTGCCTGCCCCCGGCTGATAGGCGACAAAAATGAACACCAGGCTGATGATCCCGGCGCTTGAGGCCCAGGCCAGCTTGATGAAAAACAGGTTAAAGGCGAAGTTCATCCCGGAAGAGCGCACGCCGGTTTTCCACTCGCCGTAGTCGTCGGCAAAGGCCATTAACGCGAAGTGCAGCGGCAGGGTAAAGCCGAGGATCACCCCGTTCGCCAGGATAACGATCAGCCACAGGGTCTGGTGCGCCGGGCCGCCAGGCAGGAACCACATTCCCGCTGCCAGTACCGCCAGCACCAGGTTGGTGTAGTAGTAGAGTTTGACGGTATCGCTGCGGCGCGACAGCAGGTTGACGATTACCGCCCCGAGAATGGCGGCAAAGGTCACCATGGTGAAGAACAGCGAGGTATAGGCGGTGCTGCCTTCCAGCACGTAGGTGATGAAATACATGTAGCCGCCGCCACGGATGTTAAAGACGTTAATCAGCAGGAAGGACATCACCAGCATCAGCAGCAGTTGGTCGTTTTTGCGCAGACCGGCAAGGTGCTCCTTGAGGGTGAACTTGCCCATCAGCGCCAGCGGCACACGCTCGCGCACCCAGAAGAAGCAGCACAGGAACATCACTACCGCAATGGCGCACAGCACTCCCACGCCGAGCTGATACCCCTGCGCCACATTGCCCTGGCCGAGTGCCGAAACCAGCCAAGGCAGGCCGACCGAGACCAGAAAACCGGCTACACCGCACAGTACAAAGCGCCAGGACTGACAGGAGAGCACCTCGCTGTGGCGGGTGGTCATGGTGTTGATGAGCGCGCAGTAAGGCACGTTGATGGCGGTATACCCCACCGAGAGCAGCAGGTAGGTGCCGAATGCCCAGGCGATTTTGACCCCCATCCCGGCATCCGGCACGGTGAAGGTCAGGACGCCGATAATACCAATGGGGACGGCGACCCACAGCTGCCACGGGCGAAAGCGACCCCAGCGGCTTTGGGTACGGTCGGCAATAATCCCCATCACCGGATCGGAGATGGCGTCAAAAATGCGCAGGGCGATAAAGAGCGTGCCCACCAGCGCCGGGGTTAAGCCAAACACATCGGTATAGAAAAAGGTAAGAAAATTCATGATCAGACAGGTGATTACCGTCCCGCCCGCATCACCCAGGCCGTAGCCGATTTTTTCTCGCACCGAGAGGCGATCGTTGATGGCCTGTTGGGCAATCTCTGTCTGTGTAATCGGAGTGGAAGTCATGAGGTAACTCCTCGGGTTATCGGATTTTTTATGTTGTTTTGTCAGGTACCCGATTAATTTTGCACTGTTCCCTGGTGCCAACAAGGGAAGGGAAAAGTATAAAAAGGTGAGGATTCCGACCTTGTTCTCAAAATGTGATTTAGATCGGGCGATTAACAATTAACCGTTAATAATCAAGAGTAAATCGGCAATAAATGTCCATAAATAGCGGGAAAATGAATAGCGATGCTCGAATTATCCATAACACTTCCGATTAAAGTGCAGAACGGGGGGTTCTTTATCTCCCGGGGCGTGGGGCGGCACCCGGCGCGTAAGCTCGACTCCTGGGAAATCATCTTTGTCGAAAAGGGGACATTAACGATCCAGGAGGAGGGGACCGTTTTCGAGGTCAATGCTGGGGAAAGTTTACTGCTCTGGCCGCATCGTCGGCATAAAGGAGTGGAGGATTTCCCCGCCGATTTACGCTTTTACTGGCTGCATTTTGAGGTTGAGGAGCAGAGTTCCCCTTCCGCCTGGAGCACGCTGCTGTCGGTACAGCAGCACGGCAAAACCGGCGATCCGCAGGCGATGATTGCGCTGTTCCGGCAATTTATGACCGAGCAGGAGAAGCTTCAGCGCAGCCTGGCGCTGGAATTTATTCTGCTGCTGATCCTGCAACAGCTTTCCCTGGCCGCCGGGCAAGAACTGCCGCCGGATGAGGCGGGGGTGAACCTGGCGTGGAAGGCCCGGCAGCTGATCCGCACCCAGTTTCATCTGCCGCTCTCCACCTCATCGTTGGCCAGAGAGCTGCACTGCAACGCGGATTACCTGGGGCGGGTATTTCGCCGTGTGTTCCATTTGACCCTGACCGAGGCCATTCACCGCCAGCGCGTCAGGGCCGCCGAAAAGCTCTTACTCAACGATGCCGTATCGTTGAAAGAAGTGGCGACACGTTGCGGTTTTAACGACGTGGGTTACTTCCGGCAGATCTTTCGTAAGCACACCGGGTTAACGCCCGCCGTCTGGAAACGACGCTATTGTAAGGAGCATATTAATTCCGGCTGAATTCTGGGGCAGATGGCCAGTTTTTACGGCAGAGCGCACAAATCAGGTCTTTTACCCTGTCTGATCAAAGCGCTCGTCCCGGGCACTCTGGCAACCTGACTTTTTGAGTCAGGATGGAGCAGGCGATGAATCCCTTTATTATGGCGGACCCGGCGAAATGTATTGGCTGTCGCACCTGCGAAGTGGCCTGCGTAGTGTCGCATCAGGAAGATCAGAATTGTGCGGCGGTTACGCCTGGCAACTTTACTTCGCGTATCCG
The DNA here is from genome assembly GCF_050435045.1 of Leclercia sp. 1548. NCBI lineage: Bacteria > Pseudomonadati > Pseudomonadota > Gammaproteobacteria > Enterobacterales > Enterobacteriaceae > Leclercia > Leclercia sp. 1548. Next base: position 184,967 of record NZ_JBNDJP010000008.1, read on the forward strand.
GGTGGTTAAGGGCGGCACGTTTACCACGGCGGTCACCTGTCACCAGTGTGAGGATGCGCCCTGCGCCAACGTCTGCCCGACCCAGGCTATTCAGCGACTGGCGGGTGTCTGGCTGGTAGATCAGGCGCGCTGTATCGGCTGTAAAAGCTGCATGCTGGCCTGTCCGTTCGGGGCGATGCAGGTGACCGGGCATGCTGAACAGATCCAGGCACTGAAATGCGACCGCTGCGCGCACCGTCAGGAGGGGCCAGCCTGTGTCGCGGCCTGCCCAACCTACGCGTTACGCTGCGTCGATCCCGCCAGATTACGCGCCGAACGGCTGCGTTTTCTGGCGTAAACCGTCAGAGACCGTTTTCCTGCCAGGCAAGCTCGACCTCTTCCGCCAGAATTTTCACCCCGGCTTCGATTTTTTCCGGGTCCGGGACATAGTTCATGCGCATGCACTGGTGAGTGTGCGGCCAGGGTTTATCCAGCCCCGGGAAGAAGTAGTCTCCTGGCACCATCAACACCCCACGTTTTTTCAGGCGCTGATACAGCAGTTCAGTGGTGATCGGCAGATCCTTAAACCACAGCCAGAGGAAAATCGCCCCTTCAGGTTTGTGGATCAGGCAGCGATCTTCCGGTAAATAGCGGCGGATGGTGGCGATCGTCTCTTGTACGCGCTGATAGTAAAACGGCTTAATCACTTCATTGGACAGGCGCAGCAGATCGTTGCGCTTAATCATCTCGCACATCATTGCCGGGCCAATCCCACCCGGAGACAGGCTGATAATGCCGTTCATATTGGTGATGGCGGTGATGATTTTCTCATTGGCGATGATGATCCCGCAGCGACTGCCCGGCAGCCCCAGTTTGGACAGGCTCATGCACAGAACAATGTTCGGGTTCCACAGCGGGCGCGCTTCGCTGAAGATGATGCCCGGGAAGGGCACGCCATAGGCGTTATCAATCACCAGCGGAATGCCGTGCTGGTTAGCCAGCACATCCAGCTTCATCAGCTCTTCGTCAGTGATCACGTTCCCGGTTGGGTTGGTCGGGCGCGAGACGCAGATCATCCCCGTCTCTTCACCAATATGCAGATGCTCAAAATCGACGTGATATTTGAACTGGCCTTCCGGTAGCAGCTCAATGTTAGGGCGCGCGGAGACGAAAAGGTCGTCCTCAAGGCCGGAGTCGGCATAACCGATGTATTCCGGCGTCAGCGGGAAGAGCACTTTTTTAGTGGTGCCGTCGGCACGTCGGCCCGCGAAGAGGTTAAATAAGTAGAAAAACGCGCTCTGGCTGCCGTTTGTCAGTGCAATATTCTGTGGTTCAATCTCCCAGCCGAGGGTGTCGCGCAGCATCTCCGCCAGTGCGGCAAGCAGCTCGGTTTTCCCTTGTGGGCCGTCATAATTGCACAGCGCATCAGTGGCTTTGCCATTTTCCAGCATGTCAGCGAGGAGCGTCTGAAAATAGGCGTTCATCTCTGGAATTTGTGCCGGGTTACCGCCGCCGAGCATGATGGCGCCCGGTGTGCGCAGCCCGTCGTTGAGATCCTCCATCAGGCGGGTAATGCCTGAATGGCGGGTGAATTTGTCGCCGAAAAGTGAAAAAGTCATAGCAGGTGTTCTGTCGAGCCTATTCTAAGTGTGGCTCACCATAACCCTACAACTGCGTGGGTGCAAATCAGCGTGGAAACGGGGAAGTGCGGTTTTGTGTTATCAGTTTGCCATCAGGCAGCGAATAATTCTGTGCTTCACTGCCCGCCGGGCTGCGTCATCCCGACAAAACGCTTTGCACGATCGGCCCCCTCTCCCGTGAGGAAGAGGGGGCACAGGTAGACGCTAGCGATTACCCGCCCAGACCACCATCACTTTGTCCCCCTGATGTTCACGCACAAAGCCGTAGCCCTGAGGCATCGTCAGCGTGGTTTGCGTGCCTTCCCCTACCGCCGGATGGCGGGCGCGGAACTGTCCGAGCCGCTGCCAGTGGGCAACGGTCGCCGCCTGTGAACCGCTGATATCCTGCCAGTTCATGTCGGAGCGCGTCCCCTGTAGCGGATCGGAGCCGGTTGGGCCAAAGGGCCGCGCGGATTCATCGCCATAAAATATCTGTACGCTGCCCGGAGCCAGTAACAGCAGCTCTGCCGCACGCCGATCGCCCTCGCGGAACAGGCGGGTATCGTGGGAGGAGAGATAGCTCAGGACGTTAAAGCCCTGCAGCTTTTCCGCCATCTGCTGCCAGGTGAGGTCGATGTCGGCCAGGCACTCCACCGCTTTCGCCGCCTGCTCCTGGTAATCAAAATTGATCATCGCATCGAAGCCATGACGATAGTAATCGCTCTGCATTACCCCGTGCCCCCAGGATTCGCCGGTCATCCAGAAAGGCGCATCGTCGAGTTTTTTCTCCGGGTTAGCCTGCTTCCAGGCTGTTAACGCGGCGCTGGCCTGGTCTTTCAGTTGTTTCCAGCCGGCCAGCTCAACGTGCTTGGCGGTATCAACGCGGAAACCGTCGATCCCGTAATCCCGTACCCACTGGCTCAGCCAGTGGGTGAGATAATCCCGGGGCGTATAGCCATCGACGAGTTGTGCCCCTGTGTCGGGTTTATGGCGATAGAAATTCGGCAGGCCCGACGGGGTGGTGGATTCGGTTTTCAGATCCGGCAGGAAGGCCAGCGACATGGTCAGATCGTCGAAACCGGGGTTGTCGTAATCGCCAATATCGGTGCGTATCCACTTTTTGCCCCACCAGTTTTCCCATGCGGCTTTATCGCTGAAATTAATGTAGTCGTTAAAGCTGTGCCAGCTCTGCCCGGCGGCAGGCTTCCAGTCGGTCCAGCGATCACCCAGGGTTTTCTTCAGCTCATCACCCTGCAGATAGAGGGCGCCGAACTGGTACTCCTGCATGTCTGCCAGGGTCGCGTAACCGGTGTGATTCATCACCACGTCAAACAGGATGCGGATCCCCCGGCGATGGGCTTCGTCCACCAGATGGCGTAAATCGTCTTCTGTGCCCATGTTGGCATCCAGCCGGGTCCAGTCCTGGGTGTAGTAGCCGTGATAGGCATAATGGGGGAAGTCACCCTTGGTGCCGCCGCCGACCCAACCGTGGATCTGCTCCAGCGGCGAGCTGATCCACAGGGCGTTGACGCCGAGCTGTTGCAGGTAATCCAGTTTGCTGGTGAGACCTTTGAGGTCGCCGCCGTGGAAGGTGCCGATCTCCTGCATACCATCTTTATGGCGTCCGTAGCTGTTGTCGTTGCCCGGATCGCCATTCACAAACCGGTCGGTCAGGACAAAATAGACGGTGGCGTTTTGCCAGCTGAACGGGGCGGGTTTATCCGTCTCTGCACGCTCCAGTAACAACAGGCCATTGCTGCTCGGCGCGGGTTGCAGGGTGATTTTGCCCTGTTGCACCGTGGCGGTCTGTTTGCTGTAAAAATCACGGACCACGCTCCCTTCCGGGAAGGTGCTGCTGACGTCGAGCGTTAAGGGATTGCCGTCCCATTTCGGACACTGGCGCACCACGCGGGTCGCCGCCTTTTCGCTCTCGCTGGCGACGGTCAGCATCAGTGTGGGTGTGCCGGAGCGGGTATCAATCCGCGCCTGATAATCGCCATCGCGAAACAGGCGCCACTGCACCGGATCGCCTTCGCAAGGCTTGAGTGACATCATCTCATTGAGTTTTATCGCCTTTGTGGGCTGCCAGCACGCCTTGTCAAAACTCAATGTCAGCGGGCGGGTACCCTTCGTCAGCTTTGCCTGTGCCGTGAATACCCCCGAACCTTCGGCGGTAAAGGCTGGAAAACCCGGCGCTGACCAGTCGGCGCTGGCCATGGCAGGCAAGAGAAGAAGAGCGAGAGCGGAACGTTTCATACCGGTTTCCTGTCACAGCATTTTGTTCAGTTTGCCATCTATTGTAGAGGGCTAACTCATCCCCTGGCGCTATCGCGCAGGGAGGAGCGATGAGGGTGAGTGATCTCACGCTTATCTGGCTGTTTAACTGCGATATTGAGCACGTTTTGGTGAAAATGATGCTTAAGCGAGCGATTTCCAGGTGACAGGGTTTCGGATTTAGACTATTTCTTTGAATGCTCTTCTCGTCTATTTTTGCTAGGATCTGAGATTCGCCTCTCATTTTACGAAAAAAATAAGGTGTTGGAATGTTTCTATCCGACCAGGAGACCTAATGATATCGACTCCCATTCGACGATATGGGGCCGCGATACTCATGTTACTCACCATGGCTATTTCTGGTGAGGTGCTTGCGAAGACGCACACAGATACAACGAGTAAGAAGGCCCACGTCATAAAGACGACAAGTAGTAAGGTTAGCAGTAAACAAGAGTATTCTCGCAATAGTGCAAAGAGTAGTTCACTTCCTGATTTGCGAAAATACCCTTCCGGGACACCAAGGAAAAAAGCGTTTCTCCGGACGGTAATGCCTTACATTACAAGTCAAAATGCCGCGATTACTGCGGATCGTAACTGGTTGATCTCCAAACAGTACGATAGCCGCTGGTCGCCATCTGAACGCACGCGTCTGAAAGAAATTTCAAAACGCTATAAAGTGAGCTGGAACGGAAACACGCGCCGTGTGCCGTGGAACGCTCTGTTAGAGCGCGTAGATATTATTCCAGGCAGCATGGTCGCAACTATGGCAGCCGCCGAAAGTGGCTGGGGTACCTCGAAACTGGCCCGCAGTAATAACAATCTCTTCGGCATGAAATGTGCGAAAGGGCGTTGTAATAATGCACCGGGCAAAGTGAAAGGCTACTCACAGTTTGAATCGGTAAAAGATTCCGTGAATGCGTATGTTGTTAACCTGAACACGCATCCGGCTTATAAATCTTTCCGTAAGTCGCGCGCGCAATTGCGTAAAGCAGACCAGGAAGTGACGGCAAGCACCATGATCCATAAGCTGAAAGGTTACTCAACTCAGGGACAACGCTATAACAATTATCTGTTTGCGATGTACCAGGATAACCAGCGCTTAATCGCCGCCCATATGTAATAGTAAAAAAAGGCCTTCCTTACGGAAGGCCTTTTTTATTTAAACCAATACTTCACTGTAGCGATCGCGATACTCTTTCGGCGTGGTGTCATACTCTTTTTTAAATACCGAATAGAAATACTGCAGCGACGGATAACCGCACATCTGTGAAATCTCGTGAATGGAAAGCGAGGTTGAAATCAGCAGGCTGCGGGCTTTCTCCAGCTTTTCAGCGTGAATAACCGCATGGATCGTCTCGCCCACCTCTTCCTTAAAACGCTTCTCCAGATTTGAACGCGAAATCCCTACTGCATCCAACACCTGGTCCACTTTAATGCCTTTGCAGGCGTGGTTACGAATGTAGTGCATCGCCTGAATCACTGCCGGATCGTTCAGGGAGCGGTAGTCGGTTGAGCGCCGCTCCACAACGCGTACCGGCGGCACCAGCAGGCGCTGCAGGGGCAAGTTTTCGTTGTCCAAAAGACGGTGTAGCAGCTTGGCGGCCTGATAACCCATCTGACGGGTTCCCTGTGCCACCGACGACAGCGCCACCCGTGACAGGTAGCGCGTCAGCTCTTCATTATCGATACCAATAACGCACAGCTTTTCCGGCACCGGAATGTGCAGATGTTCGCAAACCTGGAGCACATGCCGGGCGCGGGCATCGGTTACGGCGATAATGCCGGTTTGTGGCGGCAGAGTTTGCAGCCAGTCGGCGAGACGGTTCTGGGCGTGCTGCCAGTTTTCCGGTGCGGTTTCCAGGCCCTGGTAAACCACGCCGCGATATTTCTCCTTTGCCACCAGCTGGCAGAAGGCATATTCACGTTCCGCCGCCCAGCCTTTGCCGCTGGAAACGGGCAGGCCATAAAAGGCGAAGCGGTGCACGCCTTTCTCTTTCAGATGGAGAAACGCGCTCTGCACCAGAGCGTGATTGTCGGTCGCGATATAGTGAACGGGAGGGTAATTTTCCGGCTTGTGGTAGGAGCCGCCGACGCCGACGATGGGAACGTCGACATCGACCAGCAACTGCTGGATAACGGCATCATCAAAATCTGCGATAACGCCGTCGCCCAGCCAGTCTTTGATGTTGTCAGTCCGCGTGCGGAAATCTTCTTCAATGAAGATATCCCATTCGGACTGCGACGCCTGCAAGTATTCACCCACACCTTCTACGACCTGTCGGTCATAGGCTTTATTGGCATTGAATAACAACGTAATGCGGTGACGCTTCTCAAACATGGCGCTCTTCTTCCAGAATCAATAACAAATGATAAAGCATCCTCAGGCGCGCCTTTTAGTGGCGGAGTCCATCCATACCGCCAGCAACAAAATGGCACCCTTAACGATATACTGCCAGAATGTCGGGACGTCCATCATACTCATTCCGTTATCCAGCGACGCCATAATAAAGGCACCCATCACCGCCCCGGCCACGCTGCCGATCCCCCCTGCCAGACTGGTGCCGCCAATGACGCAAGCGGCGATGGCATCGAGTTCGGCAATGTTCCCCGCCGACGGCGAACCGGCCCCCAGGCGCGAGCTTAAGATCAGGCCCGCCACAGCGACCATCAAACCATTAATGGCAAAGACGGCAAGCTTGGTGCGCTCAACGTTGATCCCGGACAGGCGTGCGGCTTCGAGGTTGCCGCCAATAGCATAAATGCGGCGGCCAAAGGCTGTGCGGGTCGCCATAAACATACCGGCCAGCATCAACAGAACCAGCAGCAGCACCGGTGTCGGCACACCGCGATAGTCGTTCAGCAACCAGATGGCCCCAAGGACAATCACCGCCGTCAGCGCCTGGCGTCCGACAACCGCAGTGGACGGCGCCGTGGCTAATCCTAAGGTCTGACGACGCATTCTGCTGCGCCACTGCCAGGCAACAAAGGCCATCAGGCCAATCGCGCCAAGGCTAAAACCGACCCCGCTGGAGAGATAGCTTTGGCCAATCTGCGACATAGAGGCGCTGGTGGGGGAGACGGTGGTGCCGTTGGTCACGCCAATCAGGATGCCGCGGAAAGCCAGCATCCCCGCCAGGGTGACGATAAACGACGGCACTTTGCGATAGGCTACCCACCAGCCGTTCCAGGTGCCGAGCAGTAAACCGAGGATCAGGGTCACCACGATGGTAAGCGGCAGCGGCCAGCCAAGCCAGACGTCGAAAATGGCCGCCAGGCCGCCGAGCAGCCCCATCATTGAGCCTACTGAGAGATCGATCTCCGCCGAGATAATGACGAACACCATCCCCACCGCCAGAATGCCGGTAATGGCAGTCTGACGCAGCAGGTTGGAGACGTTACGGGCGCTGAGATACGAGCCATCGGTTGTCCAGGTGAAGAACATCATGATGACCACAATGGCGGCAATCATCACAAACACCTGCAGATTAAGCGCTTTTAACCCAGAAAACAGACCCGGTGCAGGCGCCGTGGCTTTTAATTCAGATGGATTGCTTTTCGACATGGCGTTCGCTCCTCAATGCGGCTTCCATTACCTGTTCCTGCGTCAGGTTCTGGTTGTTCAGGTTGGCTTTCAGTTTTCCTTCGTGCATCACCAGCACCCGGTCACTCAGGCCCAGTACTTCAGGCAGTTCCGAGGAGATCACGATCACCGCGATACCCTGCTGAACCAGCTGGTTAATCAGCTTGTAGATTTCGTATTTCGCACCGATATCGATCCCGCGAGTGGGTTCATCGAGGATCAGGATGCGCGGGTTGAGTAACAGGCAGCGGGCAAGAATCGCCTTCTGCTGATTGCCGCCGCTCAGACGGCCAATGGCGAGATCCGGGGAGGATGTTTTGACCTTCAGGCGTTGCAGGGACTGTAAAATACAGTGCTGTTCGGCGGCGTCGTCCAGACTGCTCAGCTTACCGCTGAACTGATCCAATGCGGCGAGAGTGATATTTTTACCCACCGCCATCACCGGCACGATGCCGTCTTTTTTACGATCTTCCGGCACCATCGCGATACCCTGGGCAATGGCCTGCTGACAGTTTTTGATCTCGACCGGCTTCCCGTCAATAAAGATGCTGCCTTCCCAGCGCCCGGGCCAGACCCCGAACAGGCACTGTACCGCCTCAGTGCGTCCCGCGCCGACCAACCCGGCGACGCCCAGGATTTCACCCCGATGCAGGGAAAAAGAGACGTCATTCACCCGCTTGATATGGCGATTAACCGGATGCCAGGCGGTAAGGTGTTCTACCCGCAGGATCTCTTCCCCGAGGGTATGCTGTTCGCCAGGGTAGAGCGCGGTCAGCTCGCGGCCTACCATCATGGTAATGATGTCGTCCTCGCTCATCCCCTGCGCTTCGCGGGTGCCGATATGCTGCCCGTCGCGAATGACGCAGACCGTGTCCGAAATGGCTTTCACTTCGTTGAGCTTATGGGAGATGTAAATGCAGGCAATACCGTGGTGTTGCAGGTCACGAATGATGTCCAGCAATACCGCGGTTTCCTGTTCCGTCAGCGACGCGGTCGGCTCATCGAGGATCAGCAGCCGCACCTGTTTGTTCAACGCTTTGGCAATCTCCACCAGTTGCTGCTGCCCCAAACCAAGATCGCCCACCCGGGTGTCAGGGGAGATCGCCAGGCTCACCTGCGCCAGCAGCTTTTCGCAGCGCAGGGTCATGGTGTCGTAATCCAGCACCCCGTGACGGGTGATCTCGGCACCGAGAAAAATGTTCTCCAGCACGGTCAGGTGCTTCACCAGCGCCAGTTCCTGGTGAATGATGGCGATGCCTTTGCGTTCGGTGTCGCGGATGTGCGTGGCCTGCAGGGTTTCGCCAGCAAACACAATTTCGCCGTCATAACTGCCGTGAGGGTAAATACCGCACAGCACCTTCATTAACGTCGATTTGCCGGAGCCATTTTCACCGCACAGCGAGACGATCTCGCCGGGATTTAAGCGCAGGCTGACGTTATCCACGGCCTTCACCGCGCCAAACGCCTTAGTGATACTTTTCATTTCAAGGAGATAAGCCATAACTGCCCCACATGACCCGAAGGAAAACAGAACAAGTCGATACGCCCCCGCCAGGCAGGGGCGATGATGGATTACAGTTCGCTCTTTTTGTGGAAACCGTCTTTAACTACGGTGGCGTCAATGTTCTCTTTATTGACTTCGATAGGGGTCAGCAGTCGGGACGGCACATCTTTCAGGCCGTTGTTTAAGCTGGCGTCGGCTTTAGGCTGTTGGCCATTGCCCAGTTCAACGGCGATTTCCGCGGCGTTGGTGGCCAGCTCGGTGATGGGTTTATAGACCGTCATGGTCTGGGTGCCAGCCACAATCCGTTTCACCCCGGCAAGGTCTGCATCCTGCCCGGAGATCGCGACTTTCCCGGCCAGGCCCTGGGCGCTGAGTGCCTGGATAGCGCCGCCTGCGGTGGCATCGTTGGACGCGACAACGGCGTCAATTTTGTTATTGTTGGCAGTTAAGGCGTTTTCCATGATTTTCAGCGCATTTTCTGGCAGCCAGCCATCCGCCCACTGGTCGCCCACGACCTTGATTTTGCCCTCATCAATATAAGGCTTCAGCACTTTCATCTGTCCGGCGCGGAATAATTTGGCGTTGTTGTCCACCGGTGAGCCGCCCATCAGGAAATAATTGCCCTGCGGCACTTTCGCCACCAGGCTTTGCGCCTGTAATTCACCGACTTTTTCATTGTCGAAAGAAATATAATAATCGATGTCGGCGTTATTAATCATACGGTCATAGGCCAGCACTTTAATGCCTTCGCGTTTGGCTTCTTTCACCACGTTACTTAAAACCTGACCGTTATACGGAATAATAACCAGCACATCGACGCCGCGGTTTATCATATTTTCGATTTGCGACATTTGGGTCTCTTCATTGCCATTGGCAGATTGCACAAAAACTTTTGCACCTAATGCTTCTGCCTTATTGACAAAAATATCGCGGTCTTTTTGCCAGCGCTCCAGACGGAGGTCATCAATCGCCATGCCGATTTTGACTTCTTTTGCATGACTCGCCGTACTCGCCAGTAGCAGCGATGCACAAAGAGTGAGGCACAGGTTCTTTATCTTCATAATTGTATTGCCTTTTGTAGGGTTAGGTTGCTGAGATAAAAGAAACAATCATTGCAAGAGACGTAGCAAATTCTTAACGGGGAATGGCAGACTGGCAATTACAGATTTTTATCTTCTCGTTATGATATTTGGTTTATTTGCGAATTTATGACCGCGATCTGATTTTAAATTACATAACTTATTAATTACACATGATTCTGGAATTTACGCTGTAGATTTCGTTTGACTGCAAATTAATTTTGCGAGCCAGCGCACGTTTGTGCATTCTCTCAATAGCAGAGTGAAATAACGTAATTGAGCAACTTGCGATCACTATTCAGTATTACTCCAGTATCTTCTTTTTGCCGCATCCCTGATTATGGAGCTCACTATGCAAGCTTATTTCGATCAACTCGATCGCGTTCGTTATGAAGGCCCGAAATCCTCTAATCCTTTAGCGTTTCGTCATTACAACCCGGACGAGCTGGTGTTGGGTAAGCGCATGGAAGATCACCTGCGTTTCGCCGCCTGCTACTGGCATACCTTCTGCTGGAGCGGGGCCGATATGTTTGGCGTAGGTTCATTCGACCGCCCTTGGCAGCAGCCGGGCGATGCGCTGGAGCTGGCGAAGCGCAAAGCGGACGTCGCCTTTGAGTTCTTCCATAAGCTGAATGTGCCGTATTACTGCTTCCACGATGTGGACGTCTCCCCGGAAGGCGCGTCGCTGAAAGAGTACCTGAATAACTTCGCGCAGATGGTCGATGTGCTGGCGGAAAAACAGCAGCAGAGCGGCGTGAAGCTGCTGTGGGGCACCGCCAACTGCTTTACCCATCCGCGTTATGGCGCAGGGGCTGCCACTAACCCGGATCCTGAAGTGTTCAGCTGGGCGGCTACCCAAGTGGTGACGGCGATGAACGCGACGCATCAACTGGGCGGTGAAAACTACGTTCTGTGGGGCGGGCGCGAGGGCTACGAAACGCTGCTCAACACCGATTTACGTCAGGAACGCGAGCAGATTGGCCGCTTCATGCAGATGGTGGTGGAACATAAACACAAAATTGGTTTCCAGGGCACATTGCTGATTGAGCCGAAACCGCAAGAGCCAACCAAGCATCAGTACGATTACGACGTGGCCACGGTATACGGTTTCCTGAAGCAGTTCGGGCTGGAAAAAGAGATCAAAGTGAATATCGAAGCCAACCACGCGACCCTGGCTGGCCACTCGTTCCACCACGAGATCGCTTCCGCCATCGCGCTGGGCATTTTCGGCTCCGTGGATGCCAACCGCGGCGATCCGCAGCTGGGCTGGGACACCGATCAGTTCCCGGTCAGCGTGGAAGAAAACGCGCTCATCATGTACGAAATCATCAAAGCGGGTGGGTTCACCACTGGCGGCCTGAACTTTGACGCCAAAGTGCGTCGTCAAAGTACCGATAAATACGACCTGTTCTATGGTCATATTGGCGCGATGGACACGATGGCGCTGTCGCTGAAAGTGGCAGCCCGCATGATTGAAGATGGCGAGCTGGATAAGCGCGTGGCGAAACGCTATGGCGGCTGGAACAGTGAGCTGGGCCAGCAAATTTTGAAAGGCCAGTTATCGTTGATGGAGCTGGCGAAGTACGCTGAACAGCATAATCTGGCGCCGCAGCACCAGAGTGGCCATCAGGAGCTGCTGGAAAACCTGGTGAATCATTACCTGTTCGATAAGTAATGGGTATCGCCGGGCGGCGCTACGCTTGCCCGGCCTACACTTTTTAAGGAACCCACGATATGTATATCGGGATCGATCTTGGCACATCGGGTGTGAAAGCCATTCTGTTAAATGAACAGGGCGAGGTGCTGGCAACGCAAACAGAAAAGCTGCACGTTTCACGGCCACACCCGCTCTGGTCTGAACAGGATCCTGAAGCCTGGTGGTTAGCAACGGATCGCGCCCTGAAGGCGCTGGGCGAGCAGCACTCTCTGGGAGAGGTCAAAGCCCTGGGGATTGCCGGGCAGATGCACGGCGCCACGCTGCTGGACAAGGACAATCGCGTGTTGCGCCCGGCGATTTTATGGAACGATGGCCGCTGCGGTGAAGAGTGCGCTCTGCTGGAAGAGCGCGTGCCAACCTCGCGAGAGATCACCGGCAACCTGATGATGCCGGGCTTTACCGCACCAAAATTATTGTGGGTTCAGCGTCATGAACCCGAGATTTTTAGCCAGGTGGCGAAGGTGTTGCTGCCAAAAGATTATCTGCGTCTGCGGATGACAGGTGAGTTCGCCAGCGATATGTCCGATGCGGCAGGCACCATGTGGCTCGACGTGGCAAAACGCGACTGGAGCGAGACGATGCTCGACGCCTGCCATCTCACCCGCAACCATATGCCCGCGCTGTTCGAAGGCTGTGAGCTAACAGGCACACTGCTGCCATCAGTCGCACAGCAGTGGAACATGCCAGCCGTTCCGGTCGTGGCAGGGGGCGGAGATAACGCCGCGGGGGCGGTTGGCGTGGGGATGGCGGATGCCGGGCAGGCGATGCTGTCGCTGGGCACCTCCGGGGTCTACTTCGCCGTGAGTGACGGTTATCGCAGTAACCCTGACAGCGCGGTGCACAGCTTCTGCCATGCATTACCCGGCAAATGGCACCTGATGTCGGTGATGCTCAGCGCGGCGTCCTGCCTGGACTGGGCGGCAAAACTGACCGGATTAGGCAGCGTTCCGGCCCTGCTCGATGCCGCGCAGCAGGCCGATGAAAACGCAGGCACCCTCTGGTTCTTACCCTATCTTTCCGGTGAGCGCACGCCGCATAACAATCCGCAGGCAAAAGGGGTGTTCTTTGGCTTAACCCATCAGCATGGCCCGGCCGAACTGGCGCGCGCGGTGCTGGAAGGGGTGGGTTATGCCCTGGCCGATGGGATGGATGTTGTGCATGAGTGCGGCCTTAAACCCACCAGCATTACGCTGATCGGCGGCGGGGCGCGTAGCCCTTACTGGCGTCAGATGCTGGCGGATATCAGTGGGCTGCAGCTGGATTACCGTACCGGCGGCGACGTCGGGCCTGCACTGGGCGCAGCGCGGCTGGCGCAGATCGCGGTGAACCCGGATAAACCCTTATCCGCGCTGCTGCCACAGCTGACGCTGGAACAACAGCACACCCCGGATGCCGGGCGTCATGCCCGCTATGTCGAACAACGTGACGTGTTCCGCAAGATCTATCAGCAGCTTCTGCCGCTGATGTCATGAAACAGCGCCGGGTGGCGGCTTCGCCTTACCCGGCCTGAACATTTTGCTGGCCGGGTAAGCAGCCGCAGCTAACTGACAAACCTGCGTGTATCAACCCGCTGCAACAGCATTGAGAGCAGCAGACTGACCACCAGCGTGGCCGAGAAGATCCAGACGATATCCAGCAACGGCCAGTTCTTTAACTCCACGCCTCGCGTTCGCAGCGCGTGGATCACCAGCGCATGAAAGCCGTAGATCCCCAGCGAGTTACGTGAAATTAACCCCAGCAGCGGCAGGGGGCGCGTATTGAGCGTGTTTTTCACCAGGGTAAAGAGTGACATTGCGCAGACAAAAACCATCGGGCCGCAGTAGAGATACCAGGTATCGGCGAAGGTGCCGCGCCACTGCAGCTCATGCAGCGTCCCGCGGGAGATAATGGCGACCGCAGCAATAAACAGCGCGGCGCAAATACTATTCAGCCAGCGTTTGCGGGTGTCCATCATTCCAAGGGCTCGGCCCAGCATGCCGTATAGCATGTAATAGAAAGTGTCGCCGTTGATATACAGGTTGATCGGCAGCCATTCAAAACCATCAATTTTTTGCGAGACGGTGTTCGGGTTGGCCACGATGCCAATCACGATCATCAGCGCCAGCAGCATTTTGCCGTTCGCGCTTTTTACCTGCAGCAGCGGGGAGAGCAGATAAATGACAATAATGGCGAAGAAAAACCACAAGTGATAGAACACCGGCTTTTGCAGCAGGTATTTCAGGGACAGCTCGCTGTTAATCGAGGTAAACAGCACGATATAGAGGAACGCCACGGTGCTGTAAAAGAGCAAACACAGACCGATGCGTAAAAAGTGGCGCGGCTGCGCGCTGCGCTCGCCAAAAAAGAGATAGCCGGAGATCATGAAAAACAGCGGCACGCTCACGCGCGAGGCGGAGTTGAGAACGTTAGCAATATCCCAGTTAACGAGGCTGACGCTTGCGGCATTGGTGATATACCAGGTCGTGGTATGGATCATTACCACCATTAAACAGGCAATTCCCCGCAGATTATCAATCCAGTTAATTTTTTCCTGCATCTATCCCTCTGTTTACGCATTAAAAAGAGTCTGACTGTGGTATTGCTAAAGACGCTCACTGGAAAATTCTGAGTTTGCATCACCCTGCTTGTGCCGGGGCAGTGAGATTCGCAGAATGCCGGGCGATAATCTATAAAGTTTAGAGTTTAAAAATAACAGCCACAGTGCAGGGCGGTAATAAAAATGATGATGCGTGCAATGTGGGTTTTGCTGCCTGCGTTACTGGCTGGCTGCGTGGCCCAGGAGACGGCGCCGACGCAACAAGCACAAACGAAGAAAGTCAGTCCGGTACGTTCGCTGGACATGGAGCAGCTGTGTAAGGATCGGGCGGCTCAGCGCTATAATACCGGTGCGCAAAAAATCGACGTCACCGCATTCGAACAGTTCCAGGGAAGCTATGAACTGCAGGGTTTCACTGCCCGCAATGAGAGTTTCATCTGTTCTTTTGACGCAGAGGGCCGTTTTTTACACCTTTCGATGCGTTAAGACCGCCGCGTGATGAGCTGGCTGCGCCTTGAGTGCGTTGTCAGCTATGCTTATTTCCCAATTTTCCCTAAACAACCCCGTTTCGTACTGTATATCTTGCATCCGACGGGTATACTGATCCCCTCCATTCAAAACCACACGTATCCAGCACGAAATACTATGCAAAAGTTTGATACTAAGACCTTCCAGGGCCTGATCCTGACCTTACAGGATTACTGGGCTCGCCAGGGCTGCACCATTGTTCAACCACTGGACATGGAAGTTGGCGCCGGCACCTCACACCCGATGACCAGCCTGCGCGCGCTGGGGCCAGAGCCAATGGCGACTGCCTATGTGCAGCCATCCCGCCGTCCGACCGATGGTCGCTACGGTGAAAACCCGAACCGCTTACAGCACTACTATCAGTTCCAGGTGGTGATTAAGCCTTCCCCGGACAATATCCAGGAGCTGTATCTCGGGTCGCTGAAAGAGCTGGGTATGGATCCGACCATTCACGACATTCGTTTCGTGGAAGATAACTGGGAAAACCCAACGCTGGGTGCCTGGGGTCTGGGTTGGGAAGTGTGGCTGAACGGCATGGAAGTGACGCAGTTCACCTACTTCCAGCAGGTTGGCGGTCTGGAATGTAAACCGATCACCGGTGAGATCACCTACGGTCTGGAACGTCTGGCTATGTACATTCAGGGCGTAGACAGCGTTTACGACCTGGTCTGGAGCGACGGCCCGCTGGGTAAAACCACCTACGGCGACGTGTTCCATCAGAACGAAGTGGAGCAATCCACCTATAACTTCGAATACGCGGATGTGGACTTCCTGTTCACCTGCTTCGAGCAGTACGAGAAAGAAGCCCAGCAGCTGCTGGCGCTGGAGACTCCGCTGCCGCTGCCAGCCTACGAGCGTATTCTGAAGGCCGCCCACAGCTTCAACCTGCTGGACGCCCGCAAAGCCATCTCCGTGACTGAACGTCAGCGCTACATTCTGCGTATTCGTACCCTGACCAAAGCCGTTGCAGAAGCTTACTATGCGTCCCGTGAAGCCCTTGGCTTCCCGATGTGCAACCGAAACAAATAAGAGGCGGCCATGTCTGAGAAAACTTTCCTGGTGGAAATTGGCACCGAAGAGCTGCCACCAAAAGCCCTGCGCAGCCTGGCGGAGTCCTTTGCTGCGAACGTGACTGCCGAGCTGGATAACGCTGGCCTCGCACACGGTAAAATCGAGTGGTTTGCTGCTCCGCGCCGTCTGGCGCTGAAAGTGGCAAGCCTGGCGGCATCCCAGCCCGATCGCGAAGTTGAAAAGCGCGGCCCGGCCATTGCGCAGGCATTCGATGCCGAAGGCAAGCCGAGCAAAGCGGCAGAAGGCTGGGCGCGTGGTTGCGGGATCACCGTTGACCAGGCCGAACGCCTGACCACCGACAAAGGCGAGTGGCTGCTCTATCGCGCCCATGTGAAAGGCGAAAGCGCCGAAGCGCTGCTGCCAAACATGATTGCCACCTCGCTGGCTAAACTGCCTATTCCAAAGCTGATGCGCTGGGGCGCAAGCGACGTGCACTTTGTGCGTCCGGTTCACACCGTGACCCTGCTGCTGGGCGATACCGTTATTCCTGCCACCATTCTGGGTGTTGCGTCCGATCGCGTGATCCGTGGCCACCGCTTTATGGGCGAGCCGGAGTTCACCATCGACAATGCCGACCAGTATCCGCAGATCCTGCTGGAGCGCGGTAAAGTCATTGCTGACTACGAACAGCGTAAAGCCCGTATTAAAGCGGATGCGGAAGAAGCGGCACGTAAGATTGGCGGTAACGCTGACCTGAGCGACAGCCTGCTGGAAGAAGTCACCTCGCTGGTGGAATGGCCGGTCGTGCTGACCGCGAAGTTCGAAGAGAAATTCCTGGCCGTTCCGGCAGAAGCACTGGTTCACACCATGAAGGGCGACCAGAAGTACTTCCCGGTCTATGCCAACGACGGCAAACTGCTGCCAAACTTCATCTTCGTGGCGAACATCGAATCGAAAGATCCGATCCAGATTATCTCGGGTAACGAGAAAGTGGTGCGTCCACGTCTGGCAGATGCCGAGTTCTTCTTTAATACCGACCGTAAAAAGCGTCTGGAAGATCACCTGCCGCGCCTGCAGACCGTGCTGTTCCAGCAACAGCTGGGTACGCTGCGCGACAAGACCGACCGTATCGCGGAGCTGTCCGGCTGGATCGCCCGTGAAATTGGTGCCGACGTGAATCACGCCACCCGTGCAGGCCTGCTCTCTAAATGCGACCTGATGACCAACATGGTGTTCGAATTTACCGACACCCAGGGTGTGATGGGCATGCACTACGCGCGCCACGATGGCGAAGCGGAAGATGTGGCCGTGGCCCTGAACGAGCAGTATCAGCCGCGCTTTGCCGGTGACGATCTGCCGTCTAACCCGGTCGCCTGCGCCGTCGCGATCGCCGATAAGATGGACACCCTGGCGGGTATCTTCGGTATCGGTCAGCATCCGAAAGGCGACAAAGACCCGTTTGCGCTGCGTCGTGCTGCGCTGGGCGTGCTGCGCATCATCGTTGAGAAGAACCTGAACCTTGACCTGCAAACGCTCACCGAAGAAGCGGTGCGTCTGTATGGTGACAAGCTGACCAACGCGAAAGTGGTGGATGAAGTGATCGACTTCATGCTCGGTCGTTTCCGCGCCTGGTATCAGGACGAAGGCTTCGCTGTTGACACCATTCAGGCGGTGCTGGCGCGTCGTCCAACCCGTCCGGCCGATTTCGATGCCCGTATGAAGGCGGTGTCCCACTTCCGTACTCTGGAAGCGGCATCTGCGCTGGCTGCGGCTAACAAGCGCGTCTCCAACATTCTGGCGAAGTCCGACGAAAAGCTGAACGAGCGTGTAAATGCCGCGACGCTGAAAGAGCCGGAAGAGATCGCCCTGGCGATGCAGGTTGTGGTGCTGCGTGACAAGCTGGAGCCGGTCTTCGCAGAAGGTCGCTATCAGGAAGCGCTGGTAGAACTGGCTGAACTGCGCGAAGTGATCGACGCCTTCTTCGAGAAAGTGATGGTGAACGTAGAAGATAAAGATCTGCGTATCAACCGTCTCTCTATGCTTGAAAAACTGCGCGAGCTGTTCCTGCGCGTGGCGGACATTTCTCTGCTGCAGTAATGCGCACTTTGCCCGGCGGCGCTCTGCTTGCACGGGCACTGTGAGTGCTAAAAACCCGCTTCGGCGGGTTTTTTTATACCGCATAGTTGAAAATTTAACCTTGAAACGCTCAGTAAATTACCGCTATCCTTAATCCCGTTAATTTTCTCCCTCTGGAGCGCCCCCCAAAAATGAACAACCACGACTGATGAATTTCGAGCCTTGCTAAACGCCACCGCGTCGGCAGGGGATCTATTGATTTCATTCAGGAGTGCTTATGGCTCATTTTGCGCAATCCCCTTCTTTTATTTTGCATCAGGTCACCTGTCAGTTTGCGACGGGCGATACCCTTTTTGGTCCGCTGAATCTTTCGCTGGAGCCTTCACTTTGCGCGTTAGTTGGCCGCAACGGTAGCGGTAAGACCCGGCTCCTGCGGTTGCTGGCCGATCTGGACAAGCCAGCCAGCGGCCATATCGAACGTTTCGGCACGCACAGTTACGTTGCGCAACAGCACGATATCTCCCCGCAGACCACTCTGGCACAGCTGCTTGGTTATGAAGCTATCTTCGCGGCCCGGGCGCGGATCGACGGCGGTGATTACCAGCCTGACGATCTGGAGCGCCTGGACGGTTTCTGGGATATCGCCGAACGGCTGGGTGAGGCGTTCAGGGAGGCGCAGCTTCCGGCGTTTGCCCCTGACAGGCTGGCCTGCGAACTGAGCGGCGGCGAGCGGGTTCGCGCCCTGCTGTGCGGTGCGTTTGTGGCTAATGCGGATTATCTGCTACTGGATGAACCCACCAACCACCTCGATCGTCAGGGGCGGGAGTGGTTCTATGCCCAGCTGGCCCGGTATTCCGGCGGTGTGCTGGTGGCTTCGCACGATCGTGAGTTGCTGGAGCGGGTGCCGCGCATACTGGAACTCAGCGCTTCCGGTTTGCACAGTTACGGCGGAAATTATGCCGATTATCAGCGTCAGCGGGACGCGGAACAGCAGGCCGCCCGTGCGGCGCTGGAGCACGCCACAACCGAGCGCAAACGCACCCGCAGCCGCATGCAGAAAGAGCATGACGATAGCCTGCGCCGCTCAGCGAAAACCCTGCGCACGGTGGATAACCTTAATATCGCCTCGTTTGAGCGGGTGAAATACAAAGGCGCAGCAAAGGAGCGTCCGGGTACGTGGCGCAAACAGCATCATGAGCAGCAGGATGCATTGAACGCGGCGGTCAACCAGGCGCGGGAACGGGTCGAAGAGGATAACCCGGTGATGTTTACCCTGCCGGGCAGCCAGATTGCGGAGGGCAAACAGGTGCTGGTGTTAGAAGAGCTGGTGCTGCCGTATGTCTCAATGCCGGCGCTTAACTGGCGCATGGATGGGCCGATGCGGGTAGCCCTGCGCGGGCCGAACGGCTGCGGGAAATCCACGCTGCTGAAAGCGATTCTGGGTGAGTGCCTGCCTGCCGCTGGCTCCTGTCGTGTCTCTGTCAACACGGCGTATCTTGACCAGCATTTGTCGCAACTGGATCTGACGCAGTCCGTTATCAGCCATCTCAATCTGCATAACACACCGCTGGAGGAGGGCGTGCTACGGAGTCGTCTGGCACAGCTACAGTTGGGTGCGGATAAAGTCATGCTGCCGCTGGCAGAGCTAAGCGGCGGCGAGCGGTTAAAAGCGGCGCTGGCCTGCGTTCTGTGGCGGGAAGAGGCGACGCAGCTGTTGCTGCTTGATGAACCGACCAATCACCTGGATCTGGCCTCCACGCAGGGCATTGAGGCGGCGCTGGCAGGCTTTGCAGGTGCACTGCTGGTGGTGTCGCATGATGGGCATTTTCTGGATGGGCTTAATCTGACGCATGAACTGGTATGGCGTGGCGGGGAGTGGCAGGCTGAACGACGGTGACAGAAACATAAGCCCCCGCAAATGCGGGGGCGGAAACAAGACTACTCAGTCAACTGCTTGCGGAGTGCCGGGTTAGCCTGAATCAGACTCATCAGCTTCAGCTCGGTCATGGAGGGCTTCACTCTTTTAGATTCCCACTCCTGAACCATTGCTACGCTGACACCCATTGCTCGGGCGAAATCATCGGTTTTCATCCCTGTCCCTTTGCGTAAGCGCTCAAATTCCGTAAAGGGATTAGACTTTTGCGAACGGGTTACCGTTTGCGGTTTATCTTTAAAAACAATCTGTTCCAGACTGCTTAGCAGATCGAACATAGGATCTTTTAATTCCATTGAGGACTCCTCATAAATCACACTGCGGGATCGTGAACATTAGAGAGCAATTTAAGAATAGTCGCTAAAACTGAGAGGAGATCGTAACGTGCGTGATTAATTTTGCGAGATACGTTTCGCTCGCGGAATTTGAGGCCGCATGCTTATGCTAATGACTTGATTATTCAGTAGCGCCTTAGCATCAGGTATATTTTTGTAAATCGTAAGAATTTATATGGCAATAGCCGTTTTACATGAAAAGAGTATCTTGCAGGCCTGACCTGGACTATTCTTGGCAGCGTTGGGCACGCGTGTGCCGGTGTGCGCTTTTTTGGGTGAAAGGAGTAATAACAATGGCGACAGGAAAGCTCTGCTCTCGCTGGTTTGCGCCGCTTGCGGCGTTATTAATGGTAGTTAGCCTGAGTGGGTGTTTCGATAAGGAAGGCGATCAGCGCAAAGCGTTTATCGATTTCCTGCAAAATACAGCGATGCGCAGTGGTGAGCGTTTGCCAACGCTGACTGCGGATCAGAAAAAGCAGTTTGGTCCCTTCGTTTCTGACTATGCCATTTTGTATGGTTATTCACAGCAAGTGAATCAGGCGATGGACGCTGGTCTGCGTCCGGTGGTAGACAGCGTGAATGCGATTCGCGTCCCCCAGGATTATGTGACCCAGCGTGAGCCGCTGAGCCAGGCAAATGGCGCACTGGGTGTGCTGGGCCAGCAGCTGCAGAACGCTAAGATGCAGGCCGATGGCGCGCGCTCTGCGTTGAAACAGGGCGAAGACCTCAAACCTGTGTTCGACAAAGTGTATGAAAAAGTGGTGACCAAACCTGCCGATGCGCTGCAGCCGCTCATTCCAGCCGCGCAGATCTTCACTCAGCAACTGGTACAAGTGGCGGATTATATTTCGCAGCAGGGCACCCAGGTGAGCTTTGTCTCTAACGGCATTCAGTTCCCGACTTCGCAGCAGGCCAGCCAGTACAATACGCTGATTGGGCCGCTGGCAGCGCAGCACCAGGCGTTTAGCCAGGCCTGGGGCGCAGCGATGGCCGCAACGGAATAACGTCAGACGTTGTGCTCGCCTTTGCCGGGTAACGCCGTGCTTACCCGGCCTGCAAATCCGTAGGCCCATGCAAGCGAAGCGCAGGTTGGCAGATTAAAAACCCCGCTGCAAAGCGGGTTTTTTATAATGGTAGAAAATAAAGCTTGTCTTTGATCTCGTAACTATGTTTAATAGTCCTCGTCGGTTTGTTACACAGACCTAAAGCAGTTTAGTTAAGCAGTCCAGATGCGTTATCTTAGATACCCTTCGTAGTGACCCTTCCTTCATCGCTTAAAAATCTGTAACACATTCCATCATCGCGCCGGAAGGCAAAACAAATTTTTAAAAGGTAATCTCTATGTCTGGTAAAATGACTGGTCTGGTAAAATGGTTCAACGCTGATAAAGGTTTCGGCTTCATCACTCCTGACGATGGCTCAAAAGACGTGTTCGTACACTTCTCTGCTATCCAGAACGATGGCTACAAATCTCTGGACGAAGGTCAGAAAGTTTCCTTCACCATCGAAAGCGGCGCTAAAGGCCCAGCAGCTGGTAACGTTGTAAGCCTGTAAGCTTCCAACTCAGCTAAAAGAATTTAAAAACCCGCCTCTGGCGGGTTTTTTTCGTTCAGGGTTTGGCCTGCGGATTAACGCAGTTTTTATCGACCTTGCCCTGCAGGGCGTCGATCAGGTTATCCACTGCACAGGCCGCCATGTTGTAGCGCGTCTCATGCGTTGCAGAGCCAATGTGCGGCAGCGCCACGACGTTGGGCAGCTTCAGCAATTCTGAGCTGGCCGGTAGCGGCTCCTGCTCAAACACATCCAGCCCCGCCGCGTGGATCTCACCGTTTTTCAGCGCCGCAATCAGCGCCTGCTCATCCACCACTGGCCCGCGTCCCGCATTGATAAAGATGGCGGATTTTTTCATCTTCTCAAACTGCGCTTTACCCATCAGATGATGAGTTTCATCGGTCAGCGGCAGGATCAGGCAGACAAAGTCCGCTTCCTGCAACAGGGTATCCAGCTCGCAGTAGCGTGCGTTGAAACGCTCCTCTGCTTCTTTATGCTGGCGGCGTGCGTTGTAGAGGATTGGCATGTTGAAACCGAAGTGGGCGCGCTGCGCCAGCGCCAGACCGATACGGCCCATTCCGACAATACCCAGCGTTTTGCCGTGCACGTCGGTGCCAAACCAGTCCGGGCCGATGCTTTTGGTCCATTCCCCGGCTTTAACGCGTTCGGCCACTTCCACCACCCGACGCGCGCTGCTGAGCACCAGCGCCATCAGCGTATCGGCCACGGTTTCGGTCAGTACGGTTGGCGTGTGCATCAGCAGGACGTTACGGGCATTCAGCGCATCGACGTCGAAGTTGTCATAGCCCACCGAAATGGTGGAGGTCGCACGAAGCTTCGGCATTTTTTCCAGCAGCGCGGCATCCACTTTTTCGCTGGAGCCGAGCAGCCCGACGGCACCCGCGAAGGCGTCAGCATGCTGCTGTACCGTCTCCGGGCTGAGGTTGTTGACCCGGGTGACGGTGAAATGATTTTCAAGGCGCTGCTGTAACGCATCAGGCAGGGCTTTATACAAAATGACGGACGGCTTCATGCTAATCTCCGTTGATATTTAAAGGGTTCAGGCGTGGCGTGCGCCGACGGGAATGTTTTGATTATTAGCAGGCTTAACAATCAAAGTAAGCCATACAGAGGCAAAAAGCGCCACCCCCATAAAGATGTACGAGGCCGACGGGCTGCCGGTTGCACCGTTCAGATACCCCACAAACCACGAACCGAAGAAGGAACCCAGCGCACCCATGCTGTTGATCAGCGCCATCGCGCCGCCTGCTACGTTACGCGGCAGCATCTCCGGGATAATGGCAAAGAACGGACCATAAGGGGCGTACATGGCGGCACCGGCAATCACCAGCAGCGTGTAGGACACCCAGAAGTGGTTTGCCCCCACCGCCCACGAGCCGATAAAGGCGCAGGCAGCAATTAACAGCAGCGGCCAGACGAACAGCTTACGGTTTTGCAGCTTATCCGATGCCCAGGAGACCACGATCATGGCGATGGTCGCCGCCAGATAGGGTACGGAAGAGAGCCAGCCCACCTCGACCATACCGAGGTTATCGCCCGCGCTACGGATGATGGACGGCAGCCACAGGACAAAACCGTAAACCCCGATGCTCCAGGTGAAGTACTGCATGCACAGCAGGATCACGTTGCGTGAACGGAAGGCTTCACCGTAATTACGTACCGCTTTCAGCCCCTGCTGCTCTTTATCCAGCTGCGCCTGCAGCGCCGCTTTTTCATCTTCCGACAGCCATTTGGCCTGTGCGGGTTTGTCTTTTACCAGTACCCACCAGCAGAAGGCCCAGATCACCGCCGGAACGCCTTCAATAATGAACATTTCGCGCCAGCCGAAAGACTGGATCAGATACCCGGAGACTACCGACATCCACAGCACCGTCACCGGATTACCGAGAATAAGGAAGGTATTGGCGCGCGAGCGTTCGGATTTGGTAAACCAGTTGCTAATGTAGATCAGCATCGCGGGCATGACCGCCGCTTCCACCACGCCGAGGATAAAGCGAATGGCCGCCAGCGCCGGGATATTATTCACCACCCCGGTGAGGGAAGCACAGGCACCCCAGAGGATCAGGCAGATAAAGATCAGTTTGCGCACGCTACGGCGTTCAGCATAAATCGCGCCGGGGATCTGGAAGAAGAAGTAGCCGAGGAAGAAGAGGGCACCCAGCAGCGAGGAGACGCCTTTGGTGATCCCCAGATCTTCGGTGATGCCTGCGGCGGATGCGAAGCTGAAGTTGGCGCGGTCGAGATACGCCAGGCTGTACGTGATGAACACGACAGGCATGATGTACCACCAGCGTTTTACTGCATTTGTTGCACTGTTCATAGGCTTGCCTCTGTGATGGAGGGGGTAACCGCCGCTGTCTGTAGGGTACAGGGTGGTCTGTTTGTTTATTTCCTCTCCCCTGTAGGGAGAGAGCCAGAGCGAGAGGACTTATGCTTCCAGTTGTTCTCGCGTCGGTAATCCTTCGCTGTCGCCCTGAACCTGAATCGCCAGCGAGCCGATGATATTGCCGCGGGTGATGGCCTGATGAAGCGTTTTACCTTCCAGCAGAGCACTGACCACGCCCACGGCAAAACCGTCTCCAGCGCCGACGGTATCGACAACGTTCTCGACCTTCACCGCTGCCACGGCACCTTGCTCGCCGTCGGCGGTTTTAAACCAGGCGCCGTCGGCCCCGGTTTTCAGGATCACGGCTTTCACGCCCCGGTTCAGATAAAAATCAGCGATCCCTTCCGGCGTCTTTTCCCCGGTCAGGATCTGGCCCTCTTTCACGCCGGGTAATACCCAGTCGGCCTGGAAGGCGAGGTGGTTCAGCTTCTCCACCATCTCCGCTTCGCTTTTCCACAGCACCGGGCGCAGGTTCGGATCGAAAGAGATCGTCTTGCCCGCCGCTTTCATTGCGCCGGCAGCGTGATCGAGCAGGGCGTAAGAGCTGTGGGACAACGCTGCCGCCACGCCGCTCAAATGGAGATGCCTTGCTGCGGTAAACCAGACCGGGTTGAAATCCTCTACCGACAGGTGGCTGGCTGCCGAGCCTTTACGGAAATACTCCACGATGGGATCGGTTCCATCGGTGACCTTCGATTTAAGCTGAAAGCCCGTTGGATAACGGCCATCCAGGGTCACGCCTGCGGTCTCGATCCCCTCTTTTTTCAGGGTGTCGAGCACAAACTGGCCGAAGCTGTCATTGCCGACGCGGCTCACCCAGCCCACCTTCAGGCCGAGACGCGCCAGGCCGGTGGCGACGTTGAGTTCTGCACCGGCGACGCGCTTCATAAACTGATCGACGGCGCTAAGTTCGCCGGTCTTCGTGGCGACAAACATGGCCATGGCTTCGCCGATGGTGATGACATCCAGAGCATGCGGCATGGCGTTACTCCTCGCGCAGTAAATTGACGTAATGACGGGTGACAGCCGTCAGGTCTGGGCCTTCCAGAGGAAACTCAATTCCGCGTGGGGCGTCGGCAGGTAGCTGATCCAGCAGCGCCTGCCAGCGGGTGCTGTCATGATCCGGCGGCACGGCGCGATACTGTTGCTGATGGGGAACGGCGGCTTTTACATGAATATAGCTGACCGCAGGTGCCAGATGCTTCGCCGCCTCTTCCGGTGATTCTCCCACCCACAACCAGTTGCCCATATCAAAGGTCAGGGTCACCGGGAGATTCATCACCCGGCAGGCAGCTTTGAAACGCTGCATAGGGGCCAGCTGGCCATAGTTCGTCTGGTCATTTTCCACCACCAGCGTCATGCCGGTTTCATCCAGCAGGGCGCGCAGCGCATCGAGCTGCTGCCTATCGCTGAAATGACCGAGGGAGACTTTCAGCCACAGGGCATTGAGCGTCGCGGCTTCTTCAAGATAGCGGGGCAGCATGGGGTTGAGGATGCCATCCGGGGTAAACAGGGCATCGGGTGCGGAGTAGCAGGCCAGCAGGCCGAGCAGTTCAATGGAGCCAGCCAGAGTGGATAACGACGCCAGTTCGGCTTCGTTAAATAACTCCCGGCGGATCTCGACCCCGTCGGCACCCGCACCGGCGATCACGTGCAGGATGGCGCGTTGCCCCCCGGCTTCACGGACTTTGTCAGCGCCATACGCGGCGGTGACAACAATAATTTTTCTGCCCATTGGTGGACTCCATCACGTAGCTGATACTCTTTACGCTAGATGGAACCGGTTCCAAAGAAAAGTTCAGGATGCTGGATTTATGATCGCCATCACGAAGGGGGTTATCGGGCCGTGGAACCGCGGACGATCAGCTCGCCGGAGAAGACCTGCTCGCGCACCGCATCATCGGCGCCATTGATCCGGCGGACCACCTGCTCGACAGCGGCGAAACCAATCTGCCAGGTGGGCTGCTTAAGAGTGGTAATGCCCACGCCCGCCAGTTCGGCCCACTCCAGCTCGTCAAAGCCCAGCAGGCCGATGTCGCTCCCCCAGTGCAGACCAATGCGCTTCAGCGACCGGGCGACCTGCAGCGTTAACGCGCCGTTAGCGGAAATAACGGCTTTACGCATCCCGCGATGGCGGGTATGAAACTGGCGCAGGGCGTTGTCCAGCTGCTCAGACTCGTGAAGGGGAATTTCGACGTTTTCAGCCACCACGCCAGTATAGCGGGCGAGGGTGGTGCGAAAGGCGGTCAGGCGTTCGCGGCGGGTGTTGACCATCCCCAGGGGTTCGCTCAGGAACAGGATCGCTTCAAACCCTTGTTCAATAAGGTGTTCGGTGGCGGTGGTGGCGGCCTGGGTGTTATCCAGTCCCACCACATCGCAGGCAAAATCGGGAATTTTACGGTCAATCAGCACCATCGGCAGGGCAGACTGTTGCAGGCGGTTCAGTCCCTCTTCGCGCATCCCGACGGCGTTAACCACAATGCCTTCCACCTGATAACTGCGCAGCAGATCGAGATAGTGCAGCTCCTGGTCGACTTCGTTGTTGGTGTTACACACCAGCGGGGTAAAGCCTTTTTCCCGGCAGGCGGCTTCGATGCCGCTGAGGACATTTACGGAGTAGGGATTGGTGATATCGGCGATGATCAGGCCGATCAGGCGCGTGCGGCCATGCTTCAGGCCCCGGGCCATCAGGCTTGGGCGGTAATCGAGTTCGGCGATAGCCTGTTCAATACGGGCCAGCAGCGCGTCGGACAGCAGGTGTTTTTCGCCGTTGAGATAACGGGAAATGCTGGTTTTACCGGTTTTTGCGGCTTTCGCCACGTCGCTGATGGTGGGCCGTGTTGATTTGCTCATCGCTGATGTCCTTGCTTAGGGTGAGCATACCTTAACGCGAAAATGCCCGGTGGCGCTACGCTTACCGGGCCTGGGGAGTGTGCGGCCTGATGCCCTCACCTCGGCTCTCTCCCATAGGGAGAGAGAAAACCATCCCGAGCACGGTCTGCTCCCTCCTCCTTTGGGGAGAATGAGAAAACCACACCGCGCACGGTCTGTCCCCTCTCCCTTTTGGGGAGAGGGTTAGGGTGAGGGGACATCTCTGCGGCCTGATGCCCTCACCCCGGCCCTCTCCCACAGGGAGAGGGAGAAAACCATCCCGAGCACGGTCTGCTCCCTCCTCCTTTGGGGAGAATGAGAAAACCACACCACGCACGGTCTGTCCCCTCTCCCCTTTGGGGAGAGGGTTAGGGTGAGGGGAAATCGCTACGGCCTGATGCCCTCACCCCGGCCCTCTCCCACGAGGAGAGGGTGCAAACACTAAAAACGGCAACCAGGTTGCCGTTTTGCTTTTACTTACTGCACCGGGCTTAAGGTGATCTCAACGCGACGGTTCTGCGCTTTGCCTTCTGCCGTGCTGTTGCTGGCGATCGGATTGGCCGGACCCATGCCGCTGGTGCGAATGCGATTTGCCGCAACGCTCTGAGTGATCAGCGCGCTGGCTACCGCGTCGGCACGCTGCTGGGAGAGACGCATGTTCAGGTCCTTGCTGCCGGTGCTGTCGGTATAACCCAGCACGTTCACCGCGGTTTTTTCATACTCTTTCAGCACCATCGCCACGCCGGTCAAGGTGTTGGCACCCTCAGGTTTCAGCGTCGCGCTATTGCTGTCGAAGGTCACGTTGTTCGGCATGTTCAGAATGATGTTATCGCCACTGCGGGTGACGCTTACGCCAGTCCCTTTCATTTTGTCGCGCAGCTTCGCTTCCTGCACGTCCATATAATAACCGGCACCGCCACCCAGCGCTGCGCCTGCTGCGGCACCAATCAGGGCACCTTTGCCGCGATCTTTTTTCGAGGAGGAGAGGACGCCAACGCCTGCCCCTACCAGGGAGCCGATACCAGCGCCAATGCCTGATTTACCCGCTTCGCGTTCGCCGGTGTAAGGGTTGGTGGTGCAGCCTGAAACAACCAGTGCGCCGCTGACTACGGCGGCAATCATAAGTGCGCTTTTTTTCATCTTCTTTCCTTAAGCTTTTTTATTCTTTGCCACGACGGGCGTGGCGGTTGATTATGACGTGCAGTTACGGAGAAAATTCCGGGGATAACTCTTAAATTTGTGTCAAACCATAAACAGCCTCAATGAAGGCTGAAAAAACCTGCAACCGGCAATCCAGGAGCACACGCTGTGACCACTTCTACAAAAACCATTCTGACGGCAGCCCACTGGGGGCCCATGCTGGTCGAAACCGACGGCGACAAGGTGTTGTCATCCCGTGGCGCGTTGCCGACGCAACACCCTAACTCCTTGCAAACCGCGGTGCGCGACCAGGTGCACAGTAAAACTCGTGTGCGCTGGCCGATGGTGCGTAAGGGCTTTCTGGCGTCACCCGAAAATCCACAGGGGGTGCGTGGGCAGGATGAATTTGTGCGCGTCAGCTGGGATCAGGCGCTGGATCTCATCGATGCGCAGCATAAACGTATACGCGAGAGTTATGGCCCGTCGTCGATATTTGCCGGTTCGTACGGCTGGCGCTCGAACGGCGTGCTGCACAAGGCGGCGACCCTGCTTCAGCGCTATATGAGCCTGGCGGGGGGCTACACCGGCCATCTGGGGGACTACTCTACCGGGGCGGCGCAGGCCATCATGCCCTATGTGGTGGGTGGCAACGAGGTGTACCAGCAGCAGACCAGCTGGCCACTGGTGCTGGAGCACAGCGAGGTGGTGGTGCTGTGGAGCGCTAACCCGCTCAACACCCTGAAAATTGCCTGGAACGCCAGCGACGAGCAGGGCATCCCCTATTTTGATGCGTTGCGTAAAAGTGGCAAACGCCTGATCTGTATCGATCCGATGCGCTCCGAAACCATGGATTTCTTTGGCGAGAGTGCCGAGTGGATCGCCCCGCATATGGGCACCGATGTGGCGATGATGCTGGGTATTGCCCATACTCTGGTGGAGAATGGCTGGCAGGATGAAGCCTTCCTTGCGCGTTGCACCAGCGGCTACGAGACATTTGCCGACTACCTTCTGGGCGCGACGGACGGCATCGCCAAAACCGCAGAGTGGGCTGCTGAGATTTGCGGCGTTCCGGCAGAGAAGATCCGCGAACTGGCGGCATTATTCCATAACAACACCACCATGCTGATGTCCGGCTGGGGTATGCAGCGCCAGCAGTTTGGCGAGCAGAAGCACTGGATGCTGGTCACTCTCGCGGCGATGCTTGGCCAGATCGGTACTCCGGGCGGCGGCTTTGGTCTTTCATACCACTTTGCCAACGGCGGTAACCCGACCCGGCGCGCAGCGGTGCTGGCCTCCATGCAGGGGTCAGTCAAAGGCGGTACGGATGCGGTGGATAAAATCCCGGTCGCCCGTATTGTCGAGGCGCTGGAAAATCCGGGGGGCTTCTATCAGCACAACGGTCTGGATCGCCATTTCCCGGATATTCGCTTCGTCTGGTGGGCGGGCGGAGCTAACTTTACCCATCACCAGGACACTAATCGCCTGATCCGCGCCTGGCAAAAGCCGGAGCTGGTGGTGATCTCCGAGTGCTTCTGGACCGCAGCGGCGAAGCATGCCGATATTGTACTGCCGGCGACCACCTCGTTTGAACGTAACGACATGACCATGACCGGCGATTACAGCAACCAGCATATGGTGCCGATGAAGCGCGTCGTGCCGCCGCGCGATGAAGCGCGTGATGACCTGGAGGTGTTTGCCGAGCTGAGCGAGCGCTGGGAGCAGGGCGGGGGCGAGCGCTTTACCGAAGGCAAAACCGATCTGGAGTGGCTGGAGACCTTCTATCAGATCGCCGGGCAGCGTGGCGCGGCACAGGGGGTGACGTTAGCGCCCTTTGCCGAGTTCTGGGAGGCCAACGCCATCGTCGAGATGCCGGCGTCCGACGAGAACGCGAAGTTTGTGCGTTTCGCCGATTTCCGTCGCGATCCCGAGAATCATCCGTTGAAAACCGAGAGCGGTAAAATTGTCATTCATTCTGAGCGCATCGCCAGCTTCAACTATGCCGACTGTCCACCGCACCCGATGTGGCTGGAGCCGGACGAGTGGCAGGGTAATGCCGAGCCGGAACAGCTGCAGGTGCTCTCTGCTCATCCGGCGCACCGTCTGCACAGCCAGCTGAACTACTCCTCTCTGCGCGATCAGTATGCGGTGGCCGGGCGCGAGCCGGTGACATTACACCCGGATGATGCGAAAGCGCGCGGCATTGCCGATGGCGACGTGGTGCGCGTCTGGAACCATCGCGGCCAGGTGCTGGCCGGAGCGGTGGTGAGCGACGGCATCAAGCCGGGAGTGATCTGTATTCATCAGGGGGCATGGCCGGATCTGGATGCTGAGAATGGCGGAATTTGTAAGAACGGGGCGGTCAACGTGCTGACCAAAGATCTCCCCAGCTCGAAGCTGGGGAATGGCTGTGCAGGGAATACCGCGCTGGCGTGGCTGGAAAAATATCAAGGGCCGACGCTTACGCTGACGGCGTTTGATCCGCCTGCCAGCTCATAAGCCAGGTCGGGTGTTGGGTATCTTCCTGCCAGGCGCTGTCTTCAATACGAAAGCCCTGAGCATGGTAGAAATTCACCGCCCGACTGTTCTTCTGGTAAACCTCCAGGCTTAACGACGGGTAGCGCTGCTGCACATGGTGGATCAGCGCATGCCCGATCCCCTGTCCGGCATAAGCCGGGTCGACAAACAGCGCGCCGACATAGGCTGACTGCATCACGCTGATAAAGCCGCGAAGCTGGCCTTTCTCTTCCCACACCCAGGTCTCTGCCGACGGCAGGTAGACCTCCCGTACCACCGGCTCGCTCTCCTGCCAGTACTGCGCATCAATAAATGGATGGGCCACGGTGGTGCTCTCCAGCCAGAGAGCCAGCAGTGGTTCGACATCGTCATTGAGCCATTTGCGGATCATCTTGACCTCCTGGATGACAGTGGCAGGACGTGACGTGATCGTTAACCAGCCCGCAGGCCTGCATAAAGGAGTAACAGATGGTGGTGCCGACGAACTTAAAGCCACGCTTTTTCAGCGCCTTCGACAGGGCATCTGACGCGGGCGTAGAGGTGGGGATCCCGGCGAGTGTCGCCGCCTGGGTCACCTGTGGAGTGTTATCGACAAAGGACCAGACGAAATCGCAGAACCGCTCGCCATTCTCCTCCATCGCTAAATAGGCCCGGGCGTTGCCAATAATGGCTTCGATTTTGCCGCGATGGCGAATGATCCCCGCATCCAGCACTAACCTGTCGACGTCGGCGGTGGTCATCCCGGCGACAAGGACCGGATCGAACTGGTGGAAGGCGCGGCGGTAGTTTTCCCGTTTTTTAAGCACGGTGATCCAGGATAACCCGGCCTGCTGGCCCTCAAGGCAGATCATCTCAAACAAATTCTTTCCGTCAGTTTCCGGCACGCCCCACTCTGTATCGTGATAGGCGATGTAGAGTGGATCCTGGCTAACCCAGCCACAACGTTGCATCGGTTGTCTCCCTTGTTGCTCCTGAAATTTCAAAAATTTCAATCGGCCCGGCTTGACGTGTCATCTAAAGAGACAATAGTTAATACAGGCTGATACGCAACATTCTTCATGTAACCGCGTAGCCTCACTATAAACAATCACAAATATCGCCGAATTCGGCTCTTCTCTGGAGTCGCTTTGATGATTATAAAAAAAATAAGTGGCCGCCATGCCGTAGGCCTGGTGAGTTTCGTGGCCTGTCTGCTGACAGGCAACACAGCAAATGCCTGGCAACAGGAATATATCGTTTCAGATACGAAAAGTAATACCACTGAGCGTTATACATGGGATGACGATCACCCACCGCGTTATGAAGATATTTTAAAAGAGCGGATCCTCTCTTCACAAAATATGCCCGGACTGGCGCTGACGTTGCCCGATACGTCACCGACGGACGCCACCAGCACGATGAGCGTGGGCTGGAGTATTCCCATTATCCGCCGTGTCACCACCGGACCGGTTGCCGCCTGGCATTACGACGGCTCCACGCCCAATATGTATAACGAGTTTGGTGATAGCGTGAATACCCAATCGCTGACCGACCCGCTGTGGCATGCCAGCGTCAGCACGTTGGGCTGGCGCGTCGATACGCGGCTGGGCGATGTGCGGCCTTGGGCGCAGATTAGCTATAACCAGCAGTTCGGTGATAATCAATGGAAGACGCAATCCGGGCTGGGGCGACTGACGCCGTCAACGCAGTACGGCAACTGGATGGATGTTACCGTTGGGGCCGATATGCTGATTAACCCCCATATGGCCGCCTATGCGTCAATGTCGCAGGCCGAGAATATGTCCACCGGGGAAGATTATCTCTATACGCTTGGTGTCAGCGCCAGGTTCTGAATACAGCGCATGAATGACCTGGTTTCCTCTTCTCTGGGGCGGGTACAGGCAGTCGTCCAGGTCATTCATTCCTGATTTTAGGCATTTCATTCCCGCCTCTCTGCACTTCATGCCGTTTTACCCCTGCTCATGTAGGGTTTTGGTTATCGTTGTCAGCAGTGAATTTCCCTTTTTTCTGCTGCAGGACAACTGCCATGAATACACCCTCTTATAATCGCACCCGTTGGCTGACCCTTATCGGTACCATCGTAACCCAGTTTGCGCTGGGTTCAGTCTATACCTGGAGCCTGTTTAATAGCGCGCTCTCCGACAAACTCAATGCTTCGGTCAGCCAGGTGGCATTCTCCTTTGGTTTGCTGAGCCTGGGTCTGGCGCTCTCTTCCTCCGTGGCCGGTAAATTGCAGGAACGCTTCGGCGTGAAGCGCGTCACTATGGCCTCCGGGATTTTGCTGGGGGTCGGCTTCTTCCTGACTGCACACTCCAACAACCTGATGATGCTGTGGCTAAGCGCCGGGGTGCTGGTGGGGCTGGCGGATGGCGCGGGCTATCTGTTAACCCTGTCGAACTGCGTGAAATGGTTCCCGGAACGTAAAGGGTTAATCTCCGCCTTTGCCATTGGCTCTTATGGTCTCGGCAGCCTGGGCTTTAAATTTATCGACAGCCACCTGTTGGCCACCGTCGGTCTGGAAAAAACCTTCATGATCTGGGGCGCTATCGTGCTGGTGATGATCCTGTTTGGGGCCACACTGATGAAAGATGCGCCGCAGCAGCAGGTACAGACGGTCAACGGTGTTGTGGAGAACGACTTTACGCTGGCTCAGTCAATGCGTAAGCCACAGTACTGGATGCTGGCGGTAATGTTCCTGACTGCCTGTATGAGTGGCCTGTATGTTATTGGCGTGGCGAAAGATATTGCCCAGGGAATGGTGAAACTGGATGCCGCAACGGCGGCTAACGCAGTGACCATTATCTCTATCGCCAACCTCTCTGGCCGCCTGGTGCTGGGGATCCTGTCTGATAAAATCGCCCGCATCCGCGTGATCACTATCGGCCAGGTGGTGTCGCTGGTAGGGATGGCAGCGCTGTTATTCGCGCCGCTTAATGAAGTGACCTTCTTCGCCGCCATCGCCTGTGTTGCCTTTAACTTCGGCGGGACTATTACTGTCTTCCCATCACTGGTCAGTGAATTCTTCGGCCTGAATAACCTGGCAAAAAACTACGGCGTTATTTATTTAGGCTTTGGTATCGGCAGTATTTGCGGTTCGCTTATCGCTTCGCTGTTTGGCGGCTTTTATGTCACCTTCTGCGTTATATTCGCCTTACTTATCCTTTCCCTGGCGCTTTCCACCACTATTCGCCAGCCGCAGCGCGAAGTATTTAAACAAGCGCATGCCTGATTAAATCTCACCCTAAGGGCCGGATATTCCGGCCTTTTTTGTTTCTGCAAGACGTTACGAACACGTCATGAGTATGTCATCGGACTTGTTTTTTTGTAAATATTTGCAGGGATCACATTCTCTGTTGCCACTTTTCCTTTTCCCTGTGGTCTACTTACCGCGCTTAAAGACGTTTCCGATAACTGTCCCTGAGCAGTCAATTATCTTGTTTACTTTTTAACCAAAAGTGAAACGGTTTTACTTTACCTTTTTCCAGGTTGCATTAATGAAATATATCAAAGCGATGACGCAACAAAAGCTCAGCTTTTTGCTCGCGTTGTACATCGGTCTGTTTATGAATGGCGCGGTTTTTTTCCGTCGGTTTGATGGTTATGCGCAAGACTTTACCGCCTGGAAAGGAATCGCTGCGGTCGTTGAACTGGTTGCCACTGTACTGGTTACCTTCTTTTTGCTGCGTCTGCTGTCGTTGTTTGGACGGCGTATCTGGCGCGTACTCGCCACGCTGGTGGTGTTGTGCTCGGCGGGTGCCAGCTATTACATGACATTTATGAACGTGGTGATTGGCTACGGCATTATTGCCTCGGTCATGACCACGGATATCGACCTCTCGAAAGAGGTGGTCGGTTTGCACTTTATTCTCTGGCTGGTTTGCGTCAGCGTTCTGCCGCTGCTGCTTATCTGGAACAACCGCTGCCGCTATACGTTATTGCGCCAACTGCGTACGCCAGGGCAGCGCATCCGAAGCGCCGCGGTGGTGGTGCTGGCAGGATTAATGGTCTGGGGGCCAATTCGCCTGCTTGACCTGCAACAGAAAAACGTTGAGCGTACCTCCGGCGTGGATATGCCGAGCTACGGCGGCGTGGTGGCGAACTCGTATCTGCCATCCAACTGGATCTCTGCGCTGGGGTTATACGCCTGGGCGCAGGTGGATGAGTCCTCCGATAATAAATCGCTGATGAACCCGGCGAAGAAATTCACCTATCAGGCGCCGTCTGACATCGATGATACCTATGTAGTCTTCATTATTGGTGAAACCACGCGCTGGGATCATATGGGTATGCTGGGCTATGAGCGGGATACCACACCGAAGCTGGCGCAGGAGAAAAACCTCGTCGCCTTCCGCGGTACTTCCTGTGATACCGCCACTAAGCTCTCGTTGCGCTGCATGTTCGTGCGTGAAGGTGGGGCAAGCGATAACCCACAGCGGACCCTGAAAGAGCAGAACGTCTTCTCGGTACTGCGTCAGCTTGGCTTTAGCTCTGACCTCTACGCGATGCAGAGCGAGATGTGGTTCTACAGCAACACCATGGCCAACAATATCGCCTACCGCGAGCAGATTGGCGCCGAGCCGCGTAACCGCGGTAAGAGCGTGGACGACATGCTGCTGATCGACGAGATGCAGCGCTCTCTGCAGAACAATGAGAACGGTAAGCACCTGATCATCCTGCATACTAAAGGGTCGCACTTTAACTACACCCAGCGTTATCCACGCAGCTTTGCTAAATGGACGCCGGAGTGTAAGGGCGTGGATAAAGACTGCAGCAAAGCGCAGCTGATCAACTCTTATGACAACACGGTGACCTATGTAGATCACTTTATCGACAGCGTGATTGATCAGGTGCGCGATAAAAAAGCCATCGTCTTCTACGCTGCCGACCACGGTGAGTCGATTAACGAGAAAGAGCACCTGCACGGCACGCCGCGCAAGATGGCACCACCGGAGCAGTTCCGTGTGCCAATGATGGTGTGGATGTCCGACAAGTATCTGGAGAACCCGGATAAAGCCAAAATGTTCGCTCATCTTAAAGAGCAGGCGGATATGAAAGTGGCGCATCGTCATGTAGAGCTGTACGACACTATTCTCGGTTGCCTCGGTTATACCTCGCCAGACGGCGGGATTAACGAGAATAACAACTGGTGTAAAGTGCCTGACGGCGCTGCAAAAGCCGCAAAATAACTGGTCTGGCGACTTTATAGCCGATCGAAAGGCTTTTGCTAAATAAGGGATTGACGGAGGCAGAGCGTAGCAGTAAGATGCGCTCCGCATTCGGCGAGTAGCGCAGCTTGGTAGCGCAACTGGTTTGGGACCAGTGGGTCGGAGGTTCGAATCCTCTCTCGCCGACCACATTCGAAAACCCCGCTCATTTGAGCGGGGTTTTTTGCATCTGAAGGTTATGAGGATGAGAACCTCCGGGGAAGGAGATTCGACTCGAGCAAAGCGAGAGAACGTTGCTTCAGCAACGGCCCGCAGGGCGAGTCACGAAGTGACGAGTAATCCTCTCTCGCCGACCACATTCGAAAACCCCGCTCTTTGAGCGGGGTTTTTTGCATCTGAAGGTTATAAGGATGAGAGCCTCCGGGGAAGGAGGTTCGACTCGAGCGAAGCGAGAGAACGTTGCTTCAGCAACGGCCCGCAGGGCGAGTCACGAAGTGACGAGTAGTCCTCTCTCGCCGACCACATTCGAAAACCCCGCTCATTTGAGCGGGTTTTTTTGCATCTGAAGGTTATGAGGATGAGAACCTCCGGGGAAGGAGATTCGACTCGAGCAAAGCGAGAGAACGTTGCTTCAGCAACGGCCCGCAGGGCGAGTCACGAAGTGACGAGTAATCCTCTCTCGCCGACCACATTCGAAACCCCGCTCTTTGAGCGGGGTTTTTTGCATCTGAAGGTTATAAGGATGAGAACCTCCGGAGAAGGAGGTTCGACTCGAGCGAAGCGAGAGAACGTTGCTTCAGCAACGGCCCGCAGGGCGAGTCACGAAGTGACGAGTAATCCTCTCTCGCCGACCACATTCAAAAACCCGCTCATTTGAGCAGGATTCTTTGCATTTATCGCCCGCAGAAATGAATGCTTCGCAAGACTTACTCCGCATAATTCCACAAAATACGCCTTACCTCTGTTTAGCCCTGCCTGTTAACGTATTTGTGACATATTCCATTGTATTTTTTTATCTTTGGATTGATCTTTTTTCGCGTTGCTTATGGATAACCTCAGCATTTTCCCCTGTGCGTTTTAACGTTCATGGCATTTAGTGCGCAGATAATCGCCATTCTGAAAGAAAATTTACCCTGGTTGAATAAATGTTAATCACTGGTTGTAGCAGATTGCATAGAGAGTTGTGCTGCATCATGGCGGGTAGCATAAATTTCCCTGCTGAAAATACGCCCCGGTAGTTTTTTTAATCTTTGTTTGCCAATTCTCACACTTAGCGTAAATCCCCGTCACCTGTATTGACGTTTTCACATTCTGTTGACAGATTGTAGGGCACGAGGGGCAATTCAGGGAGGATCTGCGCTGCAACTCAGTCGCTATTCTGAAAGGAATCTCCATCCCTTATTACGCCTCAGGGCAACACCGACCGGACCGGGTAAAAAACAAATTAAAGGTCAGGCGGAGTAACACAACAAAAACATCACATTGGAGCAGAATAACAATGAGTATTTCCTTGAAGAAGTCAGGGATGCTGAAGCTTGGTCTGAGCCTGGTGGCTATGACCGTCGCAGCAGGCGTACAGGCAAAAACCCTGGTCTACTGTTCTGAAGGCTCGCCGGAAGGCTTTAACCCACAGCTCTTTACCTCTGGTACGACGTACGACGCAAGCTCTGTACCAATCTATAACCGTCTGGTTGAATTCAAAACCGGTACCACGGAAGTTATTCCGGGTCTGGCAGAGAAATGGGAAGTCAGCGAAGATGGTAAGACCTATACCTTCCACCTGCGCCAGGGCGTGAAGTGGCAGGACAGCAAAGACTTCAAACCTACGCGCGATCTGAATGCAGACGACGTGGTGTTCTCCTTCGATCGTCAGAAGAATGCTCAGAACCCATACCATAAAGTCTCTGGCGGCAGCTATGAGTACTTCGAAGGGATGGGCCTGCCAGACCTGATCAGCGAAATCAAAAAAGTGGACGACAATACCGTTCAGTTCGTACTGACGCGTCCAGAAGCACCGTTCCTGGCTGACCTGGCCATGGACTTCGCCTCTATTCTGTCAAAAGAATATGCCGACAACATGCTGAAAGCCGGCACGCCGGAGAAAGTGGACCTGAACCCGGTCGGTACCGGTCCGTTCCAGCTGCTGCAGTACCAGAAAGACTCCCGTATTCTGTACAAAGCGTTCGAAGGTTACTGGGGCACCAAGCCGCAGATCGACCGTCTGGTCTTCTCCATCACGCCTGACGCCTCCGTACGTTACGCTAAGCTGCAGAAGAACGAATGCCAGGTGATGCCGTACCCGAACCCGGCTGACATCGCGCGCATGAAGCAGGACAAAAACATCAATCTGATGGAGCAGGCGGGCCTGAACGTGGGCTATCTCTCCTTCAATACCGAGAAGAAACCGTTTGATGACGTGAAAGTGCGTCAGGCGCTGACTTACGCGGTGAACAAAGAAGCGATCATCAAGGCGGTTTATCAGGGCGCAGGCGTTGCCGCGAAGAACCTGATCCCACCAACAATGTGGGGCTACAACGACGACGTTAAGGATTACACCTACGACGTTGAGAAAGCGAAAGCACTGCTGAAAGAAGCGGGCCAGGATAAAGGCTTTACCGTTGAACTGTGGGCAATGCCAGTACAGCGTCCTTACAACCCGAACGCGCGCCGTATGGCCGAGATGGTTCAGGCTGACTGGGCGAAAATCGGCGTTCAGGCCAAGATCGTCACTTACGAGTGGGGCGAGTACCTGAAACGTGCTAAAGCAGGTGAGCACCAGGCCGTTATGATGGGCTGGACCGGCGACAATGGGGATCCAGATAACTTCTTCGCGACCCTGTTCAGCTGCGCAGCGGCGAAAGACGGTTCTAACTACTCTCGCTGGTGCTACAAGCCGTTTGAAGACCTGATTCAGCCAGCGCGTGCTGCAGAAGATCACAACAAGCGTATCGAACTGTACAAGCAGGCTCAGGTTGTTATGCATGACCAGGCACCAGCACTGATCGTCGCTCACTCAACCGTATACGAACCAGTACGCAAAGAAGTGAAAGGCTATGTGGTTGATCCACTGGGCAAACACCACTTCGAAAACGTTTCTGTTGAATAATAAGTAGGGTGTTCTCCCTCTCCTTTTGGGAGAGGGCAGGGGTGAGGGGCGTGCATGCACCCCCTCACCCTAATCCTCTCCGTCACGGAGAGGGAATTTACATTTGTGAGCAATACAGACGTCGCGCCCTCCCGCGTACGTCATTAGAGAGAATCCGGGTTATGTTGCAGTTCATCCTCCGACGTCTGGGACTAGTTATCCCCACGTTTATCGGTATCACCCTTCTCACCTTTGCCTTTGTCCATATGATCCCCGGTGACCCGGTAATGATTATGGCGGGCGAGCGTGGAATTTCTCCTGAACGTCATGCACAACTGTTGGCCGAACTGGGGCTGGATCAGCCTATGTGGCAGCAGTATCTCCACTATATCTGGGGTGTGATGCACGGTGATTTGGGTATTTCGCTGAAAAGCCGTCTGCCGGTGTGGGAAGAGTTCGTGCCGCGCTTCCAGGCAACGCTTGAGCTTGGTGTCT
This sequence comes from Leclercia sp. 1548, assembly GCF_050435045.1. Taxonomy (NCBI): domain Bacteria; kingdom Pseudomonadati; phylum Pseudomonadota; class Gammaproteobacteria; order Enterobacterales; family Enterobacteriaceae; genus Leclercia; species Leclercia sp. 1548. The sequence goes on from NZ_JBNDJP010000008.1 coordinate 224,366, forward strand.
GCGCCATGATTTTTGCCGTCGCCGTGGGTATTCCGGTGGGCGTGCTGGCTGCGGTGAAACGCGGCTCCATCTTTGATCATACTGCCGTTGGCCTGGCGCTGACCGGCTACTCCATGCCTATCTTCTGGTGGGGCATGATGCTGATCATGCTGGTATCGGTGCAGCTTAACCTGACGCCCGTCTCGGGACGCGTCAGCGATATGGTCTTCCTCGATGATACTAACCCGCTGACCGGCTTTATGCTGATCGACACGGCTATCTGGGGCGAAGAGGGCAACTTTATTGATGCGCTGGCGCACATGATCCTGCCTGCCATGGTGCTCGGTACGATCCCGCTGGCGGTTATCGTGCGTATGACCCGTTCGTCAATGCTTGAAGTGCTGGGCGAGGATTACATCCGTACCGCCCGTGCGAAAGGCCTGACCCGCATGCGGGTGATCATCGTTCATGCCCTGCGTAACGCCATGCTGCCGGTGGTGACCGTTATTGGTCTGCAGGTGGGGACGCTGCTGGCAGGGGCGATCCTGACCGAAACTATCTTCTCCTGGCCGGGACTGGGCCGCTGGCTGATTGACGCGCTGCAACGCCGTGATTACCCGGTGGTGCAGGGCGGTGTACTGCTGGTGGCGACGATGATTATCCTCGTCAACCTGCTGGTCGATTTGCTGTACGGCGTGGTGAACCCGCGTATTCGTCATAAGAAGTAAGGGGCCATCATGTCACAAGTTTCTGAAAATAAAGTGGTCGCAGCACCGGTGCCAATGACGCCGCTGCAGGAGTTCTGGCACTACTTCAAACGCAATAAAGGCGCGGTAGTGGGATTGGTGTACGTTACCATCATGATCATTATCGCGGTGTTTGCGAACTTTCTTGCACCTCATAACCCGGCGGATCAGTTCCGCGACATGCTGCTGGCACCGCCAGCCTGGCAAGAAGGCGGAACATTCGCTCACCTGCTGGGTACCGACGATGTCGGTCGCGATGTGCTGTCCCGTCTGATGTACGGTGCGCGTCTGTCCCTGCTGGTCGGCTGTCTGGTGGTCGTGCTTTCGCTGATCCTCGGGGTTGTCCTCGGCCTGATTGCAGGTTACTTCGGCGGGCTGGTTGATAACATTATTATGCGTGTTGTCGACATCATGCTTGCCCTGCCGAGCCTGCTGCTGGCGCTGGTGCTGGTGGCCATCTTCGGTCCGTCGATCGGCAACGCCGCCCTGGCCCTGACGTTCGTGGCGCTCCCTCACTATGTGCGATTAACGCGCGCGGCAGTGCTGGTGGAAGTGAACCGCGACTATGTCACCGCGTCTCGCGTGGCGGGTGCGGGCGCGATGCGTCAGATGTTCGTCAACATTCTTCCAAACTGCCTTGCGCCGCTGATTGTTCAGGCGTCGCTCGGTTTCTCAAACGCCATTCTCGATATGGCTGCTCTTGGCTTCCTTGGCATGGGTGCGCAACCGCCAACACCGGAGTGGGGCACCATGCTCTCCGACGTGTTGCAGTTCGCGCAGAGCGCCTGGTGGGTCGTGACCTTCCCGGGTCTGGCGATCCTGCTGACGGTGCTGGCATTTAACCTGATGGGTGATGGTCTGCGTGATGCACTTGATCCCAAACTGAAGCAGTAAGAGGCACGAGATGGCGTTATTAAATGTAGATAAATTATCGGTGCACTTCGGTGACGTAGGCTCCGAGTTTCGCGCCGTAGATCGGGTTAGCTACAGCGTAAATCAGGGTGAAGTCGTTGGCATCGTGGGTGAGTCAGGTTCCGGTAAATCGGTCAGCTCACTGGCGATCATGGGTCTGATTGATTACCCGGGCCGCGTAATGGCGGAAAGCCTGGAGTTCAACGGTCAGGATCTGAAGCGCATTTCAGAAAAAGAGCGCCGCAACCTGGTCGGTGCCGAAGTGGCGATGATCTTCCAGGATCCGATGACCAGCCTCAACCCGTGTTACACCGTCGGTTTCCAGATTATGGAAGCGATTAAGGTGCACCAGGGTGGGAATAAGCAAACCCGTCGTCAGCGGGCAATCGATCTGCTGAACCAGGTCGGTATTCCTGACCCGGCCTCGCGTCTGGATGTTTATCCGCACCAGCTCTCCGGCGGGATGAGCCAGCGCGTGATGATCGCCATGGCGATTGCCTGTCGTCCGAAGTTGCTGATTGCCGACGAACCGACAACCGCGCTGGACGTGACCATTCAGGCGCAGATCATCGAGCTGCTGCTGGAGTTGCAGCAGAAAGAGAATATGGCGCTGATCCTGATCACCCATGACCTGGCGTTAGTGGCCGAAGCCGCGCACAAAATTATCGTGATGTACGCCGGACAGGTTGTTGAAACCGGCAACTCGCACGATATCTTCCGTGCGCCGCGTCACCCCTATACCCAGGCACTGCTGCGCGCCCTGCCGGAGTTTGCCCAGGACAAAGCGCGTCTGGCGTCACTGCCGGGCGTGGTGCCGGGTAAATATGACCGTCCGACCGGCTGTCTGCTGAACCCGCGTTGCCCGTATGCCACGGACAAATGCCGCATCGATGAGCCGGAACTCTATACCCTCAGCGACGGCCGTCAGTCTAAATGTCACTACCCACTCGATGACGCCGGGAGGCCCACACTATGAGTACGCAAGAGGCCACCATGCAACAGCCACTGCTGCATGCTATCGATCTGAAAAAACACTACCCGGTGAAGAAAGGGCTGTTTGCCCCGGAACGTCTGGTCAAAGCACTGGATGGCGTCTCCTTTACCCTTGAGCGCGGTAAGACATTAGCGGTGGTGGGTGAGTCCGGGTGTGGGAAATCCACATTGGGCCGCCTGCTGACCATGATTGAAACCCCGACCGGTGGCGAGCTGTATTATCAGGGCCAGGATCTGCTGAAGCACGATCCCGACGCGCAGAAACTGCGTCGCCAGAAAATCCAGATTGTCTTCCAGAACCCGTATGGCTCGCTGAACCCGCGCAAGAAAGTGGGGCAGATTCTGGAAGAGCCGCTGCAAATCAACTCTACGCTGAGCAAAGAGCAGCGTCGTGAGAAGGCGCTGGCGATGATGGCGAAAGTAGGGCTTAAGACCGAGCACTACGATCGTTACCCGCATATGTTCTCCGGCGGCCAGCGTCAGCGTATTGCTATCGCCCGTGGTCTGATGCTCGACCCGGATGTTGTGATTGCCGATGAACCGGTCTCCGCGCTGGACGTGTCCGTCCGTGCGCAGGTGCTGAACCTGATGATGGATCTGCAGCAGGATTTAGGCCTGTCGTATGTCTTCATCTCTCATGACCTGTCGGTAGTGGAACACATCGCGGATGAAGTGATGGTGATGTATCTGGGGCGCTGCGTGGAAAAGGGAACGAAAGACCAGATCTTTAATAACCCTCGTCACCCTTATACCCAGGCATTGCTCTCTGCGACACCGCGCCTGAACCCGGATGAGCGCCGGGAGCGTATTAAGTTAACGGGTGAGCTGCCAAGTCCGCTTAACCCGCCGCCGGGCTGTGCTTTCAATGCCCGCTGCCGTCGTCGCTTTGGGCCATGTACCCAGTTGCAACCGCAGTTGAAAGACTACGGCGGTCAACTGGTGGCGTGCTTCGCCGTCGATCAGGATGAAAACGGCGAAAAGCCTCAGGTATAAGTCATAAAAAAACCGGCGAATTCGCCGGTTTTTTGTTTTCAGGCCCGGGCAAGCGACGTGCCGCCGGGCTTGTATCGTTACTTGCGCAGACGCACATGGTCGACAGCGTGTTTCTCACTCTTGGTGAGGATCAGGCTGGCGCGTTCCCGCGTTGGCAGGATGTTCTCTTTCAGGTTCACGTAGTTGATCTCGTTCCACAGCGAGGTCGCCACATTTACCGCTTCTGCTTCAGAAAGCTGGGCGTAGTTATGGAAGTAAGAGTCAGGATCGGTGAACGCCCCTTCGCGGAACTTCAGGAAGCGGTTGATGTACCAGTTTTGCAGCAGCTCTTCCGGCGCATCGACATAAATAGAGAAATCGACGAAGTCAGAGACAAACACATGATGCGGGTCATGCGGATAATCCATTCCACTCTGCAGAACGTTTAGTCCTTCCAGAATCAGAATATCCGGCTGTACCACCGTTTTGTCGCCGTCAGGGATGCGGTCGTAAATCAAGTGCGAGTAGACGGGGGCCGTCACGTTCGGCACGCCGGATTTCAGATCCGAAACAAACTTCACCAGACGGTGCATATCATAAGAGAGCGGGAAACCCTTCTTCTTCATCAGGCCGCGTTCTTTTAACACCTCATTCGGATGCAGAAAGCCATCGGTCGTGATCAGCTCAACGCTGCGGTGTTCAGGCCAGCGGCTCAGCAGCGCCTGCAAGACACGCGCGGTGGTGCTTTTACCCACGGCGACGCTGCCGGCAATACTAATGATATAAGGAATGCGTTGCCCGTTCGTACCGAGGAACTGCTCCAGTACGGCCTGTCGGCGGAGGTTGGAACTGATATAGAAATTCAGCAAACGCGATAGAGGCAAATATATTTCGGCCACTTCTTCAAGCGACAGGTCTTCGTTTATCCCTTTTAACCGTGCGATTTCGCCTTCCGTTAAGGTCATGGGGACGGAGTCACGCAGAGCAGCCCACTGGCTGCGGCTAAACTGGAGATAAGGCGTCATTAACGTTTGCTCTTTTTTGCTCATAAGCATGCTTGAGTGAAGCGTCTCATCCCACAGTAGGGGCTAGCCATGCGGGGTATGGCACATCACATAATAGTTAATTTTGGACAATGCGCAGGAGGGTAACACCAGATGAGCCGAATAATAAGAAAAAATGTGGCCCAGTGTTCCGTTAAGCGGGAATGGTCACAGACAGTGTCTGCGACCTTTTGCAGTCATTAAATGATGAATATTTGCGCGCATTTGCTTAGAAATACAGCGTTATTCTCTCTTCTCGCACAAAATGTGAGCGAAAGAACGATTTATGCAAATTTTTAGTTGCATGAACCTGCGGGTCTCCCTAAAATGCGCGCTACTTGATGCCGACTTAGCTCAGTAGGTAGAGCAACTGACTTGTAATCAGTAGGTCACCAGTTCGATTCCGGTAGTCGGCACCATCAAGTCCGGTGGGGTTCCCGAGCGGCCAAAGGGAGCAGACTGTAAATCTGCCGTCACAGACTTCGAAGGTTCGAATCCTTCCCCCACCACCACTTTCTGGCAGCGTTAACGCCGCCGGAGCTGGTTGGAAAAATTAACCAGCTCGAACTTAAAAAGAGAGAAATCTCTTTTTTTGTTACAGAAAGAACTGGGTAGCCGAGTTTCAGGATGCGGGCATCGTATAATGGCTATTACCTCAGCCTTCCAAGCTGATGATGCGGGTTCGATTCCCGCTGCCCGCTCCAATACGTGCTGATATGGCTCAGTTGGTAGAGCGCACCCTTGGTAAGGGTGAGGTCCCCAGTTCGACTCTGGGTATCAGCACCACTTCACTTCTCCCTCCCGTTTCTCTCTGTTTCAATGTAAATGAATTCAACAGTTCAGGCATTTCGCCTGGTTGATGTGGTGATATCACCGATTTATCCGTGTCTTAGAGGGACAATCGATGTCTAAAGAAAAGTTTGAACGTACAAAACCGCACGTTAACGTCGGTACTATCGGCCACGTTGACCATGGTAAAACAACGCTGACCGCTGCAATCACTACCGTTCTGGCAAAAACCTACGGTGGTTCTGCTCGTGCATTCGACCAGATCGATAACGCACCAGAAGAAAAAGCTCG
>NZ_JBNDJP010000009.1:0-186328 GCF_050435045.1 Leclercia sp. 1548
ATGGTAGTGTGGGGTCTCCCCATGCGAGAGTAGGGAACTGCCAGGCATCAAATCGGAAACCCCGTACCGCAAGGTACGGGGTTTTTTGTCGTCTGTACGAAACCCTCAGGCCATAAAACCCTGAAATACTGAAACCGGTCGGGTGGCGGCTCCGCCTTCCCCGGCCTGCAGGTCACGCTGTGCCGCCCGGCAATTCCAGCCGACAAAGATCACCCAATGGGGTAAACTATCCCGGTTTTTGCATCTGGATAGCGTCTATGAATCACTCCCTTAAGCCCTGGAATACCTTCGGTATTGACCGAAATGCCCGACAGATCGTGCGAGCCGACAATGCGCAGCAGCTGCTGGCCGCATGGAATCATGCAACGCAACACCACCAACCTGTTCTTATTCTGGGCGAGGGCAGTAACGTTCTCTTTCTGGAAGACTATTCCGGCACGGTGATCGTTAACCGTATCCGCGGTATTGCGGTTGAAGAGACGCAGGAATGCTGGCGACTGCACGTGGGTGCCGGAGAAAACTGGCACGATCTGGTGCAATTTACCCTCGAACACAACATGCCGGGGCTGGAAAACCTTGCCCTGATCCCTGGCTGCGCCGGTTCATCCCCTATTCAGAATATCGGCGCCTATGGCATCGAACTCAAAAATGTCTGTGAATATGTGGACTGCATCGAGCTGGCGACCGGTGAAACGCGTCGTTTACAAGCTGATGAGTGCCGTTTCGGCTATCGCGACAGCATTTTCAAGCATGAATATCAGGACAAATATGTCATCGTCGCGGTCGGTCTGCGCCTGACAAAAAACTGGCAGCCGGTCCTCTCTTACGGTGATTTAACCCGTCTGGATCCCGCTACCGTGACTGCAAAAGAGATTTTTGCGGCAGTTTGCCAGATGCGAATGAGCAAACTGCCCGATCCAAAAGTGAACGGTAATGCCGGAAGCTTCTTTAAAAACCCGGTGATTAGCGCCGAAAAAGCGCAAACTTTGCTGGCTCAGTGGCCACATGCCCCCCACTATCCACAGGCGGATGGCAGCGTCAAATTGGCCGCTGGCTGGTTGATCGATCAGTGTCAGCTTAAGGGCACCACCTGTGGCGGCGCGGCCGTGCATCGCCAACAGGCGCTGGTACTCATTAACGAAAACAATGCGACCAGCGATGATGTTGTACAGCTGGCTCATCAGGTGCGCCAACGTGTGGGTGAGAAGTTTGACGTCTGGCTGGAGCCGGAAGTGCGCTTTATCGGGCATCATGGCGAAGTGAACGCAGTAGAGACCATTACATGAAAGATCATACCGTCCCCCTGAAGCTGATCGCCATTCTGGCCGACGGCGATTTTCATTCCGGTGAACAGCTTGGTGAACGGCTGGGAATGAGCCGCGCCGCCATTAACAAACACATTCAGACCCTGCGTGACTGGGGCGTGGATGTCTTTACCGTACCGGGTAAAGGCTACAGCCTGCCAGAGCCGGTTCAACTGCTGGACGAAACCTTTATCCACGGCCAGATTGCCGATAACAGCGTTGCCGTGCTGCCGGTGATTGACTCTACCAACCAGTATCTGCTCGACAGGCTTCCCGAACTGAAGTCTGGCGACAGCTGCGTGGCTGAGTACCAGCATGCCGGACGTGGACGCCGGGGACGGAAATGGTTTTCGCCTTTTGGCGCTAACCTTTACCTGTCCATGTACTGGCGTCTGGAACAAGGTCCGGCTGCTGCCATTGGTCTTAGCCTGGTGATTGGAATTGTACTGGCCGAAGTGCTGCAATCTCTCGGTGCCGAGGACGTGCGTGTGAAGTGGCCAAACGATCTCTATCTAAAGGATCGCAAACTGGCTGGTATTCTGGTTGAACTGACGGGTAAAACCGGCGATGCGGCGCAGATCGTGTTGGGTGCCGGGATCAACCTGATGATGCGTAACGTGCAGGCGGAGGACATCAACCAGGGCTGGATCAATCTGCAACAAGCGGGGATCGCCATTGATCGTAACGTCCTGGCGGTGCAGGTTATTAACGAACTGCGTCACTCGCTGAAAACCTTCGAACAGGAGGGACTCTCACCCTTCCTGCCTCGCTGGGAGAAGCTGGATAATTTTGTACATCGTCCGGTAAAGTTAATCATTGGTGATAAAGAGATCTACGGCATCTCGCGCGGTATTAACGAGCAAGGCGCACTGTTGCTGGAGCAAGAGGGAATCATCAAACCCTGGGTTGGCGGCGAAATATCACTGCGCAGCGCCGAATAAGGTGTCAGGCCACAGCCCTTGTCATTCGGGGCTGTAACCACCCTGAGCAACCGCTCCATACTCTATACGGAGCGGGAACCAGAATAATCCCTAAACGGTTGGTTACACTCTCTTAAACACATCACGATAAGGTATACTCTGAAAGCAGCGGGGTAACAGTTGATTAACCTGCGTTTCGCGTTTCTGGAGATTCATTTTGCGTGTCAGCCGCTCTTTAACTATCAAACAAATGGCGATGGTAACAGCCGTCACCATGGTGTTTGTTTTCGTCTTTTGCGTCATTCTGCTGTTTCATGCCATTCAGCAGAATCGCTATAACACGGCTACGCAGCTCGAAAGCATTGCTCGCTCTATCCGGGAGCCACTTTCTGCCGCCATTCTGAAGGGCGACATTCCCCAGGCAGAATCCATCATTAAGAGCATCAAGCCGGCAGGCGTTGTCAGCCAGGCGGATGTCGTGCTGCCCAATCAGTTCCAGGCGCTGCGCATGAACTTCATCCCGGAGCGTCCGGTGCCGGTGATGGTCAAGCGTCTGTTTGAGATGCCGGTACAAATCTCCCTGCCGGTCTATTCCCTGCAACGTCCGGCGAACCCACAGCCGCTGGCTTATTTGGTACTGCAATCTGACTCCTGGCGAATGTACAAATTCGTGATCAGTTGGGTCTCAACGTTGGTAACCACTTACTTATTGTTGACGCTGATGCTGACCGTGGCGCTGACCTGGTGCATCAACAGGTTGATCGTCCATCCGCTGCGCAAGATTGCCCGTGAGCTGGATACCCTCTCGCCGCAGCAACAGGTGGGGCATCAGTTACCTGTCCCGCGTCTGCACCATGACGACGAAATCGGCATGCTGATACGCAGCTATAACCTGAACCAGCAGCGCATGATGCGCCAGCACGAAGAACTTAACCACAACGCCACCCGCTTCGCGGTTTCAGATCTGCCCAACAAGGCGTTTCTGATGGCGCTGCTGGAGCAGGCGGTGAAACGCCAGCAGACCTTCGCGCTGATGGTGGTGGCCTGCGAGACCTTACAGGACACCGCAGGGGTGCTAAAAGAGAGCCAGCGGGAAATGGTACTGCTGACGCTGGTCGAAAAGCTCAAATCCGTGCTTTCGCCGCGGATGGTGCTGACTCAGGTAAGCGCCTATGACTTTGTCATTATCGCCAATGGCGTCAAAGAGCCGTGGCACGCCATTACGTTGGGTCAGCAAGTGCTCACTGTTATGAATGAACGGTTGCCGGTCCAGGGGATCCAGCTGCGCCCGAGCGCCAGCATTGGCATCGCCATGTTTAATGGCAACCTGACCGCCGAACAGCTCTTCCGCCGGGCCTTCTCCGCCGCGTTCACTGCCCGGCAGAAAGGTAAGAATCAGATCCAGTTCTTCGAACCCGAGCAGATGGAAAAGGCGCAGCAGCGACTGTCAGAAGAGAACGATATCCTGACCGCGCTGGACCACAACCATTTTGCTATCTGGTTGCAGCCGCAGGTCGAGCTGCATACAGGGAAGGTGAAGAGTGCCGAGGCGCTACTGCGGATGCGTCAGGCGGATGGTAGCTGGGAGTTGCCGGAAGGGCTGATCGACCGGATTGAAAACTGCGGCCTGATGGTGACGGTAGGCCAATGGGTACTGGAAGAGTCCTGCCGCGTGCTGTCTGCCTGGCAATCGCGGGGGGTGATGATGCCGCTGTCGGTTAACCTGTCGGCGCTGCAGTTGATGCACCCGAACATGGTCCCGGAGCTGCTGGAGCTTATCAAGCGCTACCGTATCCAGCCTGATACGCTGATTCTGGAAGTCACCGAAAGCCGCCGGATCGACGATCCTAACGAAGCCGTGGCGATACTCCGCCCGCTGCGTAATGCCGGGGTGCGCATTGCGCTGGATGATTTCGGCATGGGGTATGCCGGGCTGCGTCAACTGCAGCACATGAAGGCCCTGCCGGTAGATGTGCTGAAAATCGACAAGGCCTTCGTCGACGGCCTGCCTGACGACAGCAGCATGGTTGAGGCGATTATCCAGATGGCGCACAGCCTGAAGCTGGAAATCATCGCTGAGGGTATTGAAACCGAAGCCCAGCGGAGCTGGCTGGCAAATGCGGGGGTTGAGTGCGGACAAGGGTATCTTTTTGCAAAAGCCGTACCGCACGATATTTTTGAAAGCCGTTATCTTCGCCAGAATGACCATCACACTGATGACTGAATTGTTGCTGGTTTGTGCGAGCCAGCTCAAATTTCTTAACATTTGTGTTTCAAATTCAGTATGAGCTTCTATTTGTCCTGATTATTGGGTGCTATTTTAAGGCCGCAGGTGAGCAGTAACCCTACACTGCCTGCGGTTTTTCTTCCCAAGGACATCTTATGAAAACCTCTCTCTTCAGAAGTCTTTATTTTCAGGTCTTAACCGCTATCGCCATCGGCATTCTGCTTGGCCATTACTACCCTGAATTAGGCGCCCAAATGAAACCGCTTGGCGATGCCTTCGTTAAGCTGATTAAGATGGTCATCGCTCCGGTTATTTTCTGTACCGTCGTGACCGGTATTGCAGGCATGGAAAGCATGAAAGCCGTAGGCCGCACGGGTGCGGTGGCGCTTCTCTATTTTGAAGTGGTCAGCACCCTCGCGCTGATCATTGGCCTGGTGATTGTGAACGTGGTGCAGCCGGGCGCAGGCATGAACGTTGATCCTTCCACGCTGGATGCAAAAGCGGTAGCGGTCTACGCCGATCAGGCGAAGGACCAGGGCGTGGTCGCCTTCCTGCTGGATGTGATCCCCGGCAGCGTAATTGGCGCCTTCGCCAGCGGTAACATTCTGCAAGTGCTGCTGTTCGCCGTGATGTTTGGCTTTGCCCTGCATCGTCTCGGCAGCAAAGGTCAGCTGATTTTCAACGTGATTGAAAGCTTCTCTCAGGTCATCTTCGGCATTATCAATATGATTATGCGCCTGGCACCGATCGGGGCCTTTGGGGCGATGGCCTTTACCATTGGCAAATATGGCGTCGGCACCCTGGTGCAGCTCGGCCAGCTGATTATCTGCTTCTATATCACCTGTATCCTGTTTGTGGTGGTGGTGCTGGGCAGCATTGCCCGCGCGACGGGCTTCAGCATCTTTAAGTTCATCCGCTATATCCGCGAAGAGCTGCTGATCGTGCTGGGGACCTCCTCGTCGGAATCTGCACTGCCGCGCATGCTCGACAAGATGGAAAAGCTGGGCTGCCGTAAATCGGTTGTGGGGCTGGTTATTCCCACCGGCTACTCCTTTAACCTTGATGGCACCTCGATCTATCTGACCATGGCGGCGGTATTTATCGCGCAGGCCACGAACAGCCATATGGATATCTTCCATCAGATCACGCTGCTGGTGGTGTTACTGCTCTCCTCGAAAGGGGCGGCAGGGGTGACGGGCAGTGGCTTTATCGTGCTGGCGGCAACGATCTCTGCGGTAGGGCACCTGCCGGTAGCCGGGCTGGCGCTGATCCTCGGTATTGACCGCTTTATGTCCGAAGCGCGCGCCCTGACTAACCTGGTGGGTAACGGCGTGGCGACAATCGTGGTGGCGAAGTGGGTGAAAGAGCTGGACCATAAAAAACTCGACGATACGCTGAATAATCGTGCGCCAGACGGCAAAACACAGGGTTTGTCCTCCTAAAATCTTCCCTCAGGCCCGCATTCCCTTGTCGGGGTGCGGGCTCCTGCGCATAATGGCCCTGAATACTTGTCATAATTGGATAAGATTTATTTCGGGTATATTTCACTTCTTGCCGTGACGTTTCGCTTCACGCGCGGTCTAATCGGAGTGTTTTGAACATTATCTTTAGAGTGCGACAGGGCGTGTGGCACTCTTTGTAACCAGGAATGTTGATCAGGGGTTCACATGCAGGGCACAAAAATTCGACTCTTAACCGGCGGTTTGCTCATGATGGCAGCAGCCAGTTATGTGCAGGCTGACGCGCTCCAGCCTGACCCGGCCTGGCAACAGGGTACGCTGGCGAACGGTTTTCAGTGGCAGGTTTTAGCCACCCCCCAACGCCCCAGCGACCGCATTGAAATCCGCCTTTCCGTCAATACCGGCTCCCTGACCGAAAGTACGCAACAGAGCGGTTTCAGCCATTTTCTTCCCCGTCTGGCGCTGACCCAAAGCGGCAGTCTGCAGGCCGTACAGGTCCGTTCATTGTGGCAACAGGGTATCGATCCTAAGCGTCCTTTGCCGCCAGCCGTCGTCTCCTATGACTACACCATGTTTAACCTCAGCCTGCCAAACAACCGTAACGATCTGCTCAAAGAGGCATTAACCTGGCTGTCTGATACGGCCGGTAAGGTTTCGATTACGCCTGAAACGGTGAATTACGCCCTGAGCAACAGCGATATGGTGGCGACCTGGCCGGCAGATACCAAAGAGGGCTGGTGGCGCTATCGACTGAAAGGCTCTGCGCTGCTGGGCCACGATCCGGCGGAGCCGCTGAAACAACCGGTTGATATTGAGCAGGTGAAATCGTTCTACCAGAACTGGTACACCCCGGACGCCATGACCCTGATTGTGGTCGGCAACGTTGATAGCCGCGCGGTGATTGAACAGATTAGCAAAACCTTTGGCGAGCTGAAGGGCAAACGCAGCACCCCTGCGCCAGTCCCCACCCTGTCGCCGCTGCGCGCAGAGCCGGTCAGCATCATGACCGATGCCGTGCGCCAGGACCGACTTTCTATTATGTGGGACAGCCCGTGGCAGCCGATTCGTGAATCTGCTGCGCTGCTGCGCTACTGGCGTGCCGATTTAGCCCGTGAGGCGCTGTTCTGGCATGTTCAACAAAGCCTGAGTAAGAGCAACGTCAAGGACATCGGTCTCGGCTTTGATTGCCGGGTGCTGTTCCAGCGCGCCCAGTGCGCCATTAACGTAGAGTCGCCGGGCGACAAGCTGAACGCCAATATGGCGTTGGTCGCTAAAGAGCTGGCGAAGGTACGCGATAACGGCCTGAGCGAAGAAGAGTTCAACGCGCTGGTGGCGCAGAAAAACCTTGAGCTGCAAAAACTGTTCGCCACTTATGCCCGTACTGACACCGATATTCTGATCAGCCAGCGTATTCGCTCCCTGCAAAACCAGGTGGTGGATATCGCACCGGAGCAGTATCAGAAGCTACGTCAGGACTTCCTTAACAGCCTGACTGCGGAGATGCTGAGCCAGGATCTGCGTCAGCAGCTTTCTCAGGATATGTCGCTGATTCTGATGCAGCCAAAAGGCGAGCCGGAATACGACATGAAGGATCTACAGGCGACCTGGAATGGGATTATGGCGCCAGCGCAATAAAAGCAAAAAGGCAACGTAAGTTGCCTTTTTTTATGCTCCCTCTCCCTGTGTGAGAGGGCACCAGACCGCAGTTATTGTGGCATCGCTTCCCGCGGGATGATCGCGCCGCGATACTGAATCACCGTGCTGGCGGTCAGATGGCCGCGTTGCGCTGCCGCTTCCGGCGTACCACCCGTCAGACGAACCGCCAGATACCCGGCGCTGAAGGAGTCACCCGCCGCGGTAGTATCAATCACTTTCTCTTTTGCCAGCTTCACTGCAGGCACCTCAACAGTCGCTTCACCGGCAACAGCCACCAGGCAAGAGTCTGCTCCGCGCTTAATGACCACTTCAGATACACCCGCCGCCTGAGTACGGGCAATCACCTCATCAACCGGCTTTTCGCCCCACAGGGCATCTTCGTCGTCGAGAGTCAGGAAGGCGATATCGGTGCATTCCAGCATCCGGGTATAGACCTGCTGTGTCTCTTCGCGGCTGGCCCACAGACGTGGACGGTAGTTGTTATCGAAAATCACTTTCCCGCCGTTAGCGCGGCATTCGCGCAGCAGGGAGAAGAGTTTTTCACGGCTTTCAGGGCTAAGGATCGCCAGGCTAATGCCGCTCAGATAGAGATAGTCAAAGTGGGCCAGCGTTTCGCAGATATGGGCAGCGCTGTCGCTCTCCAGCCAGAATTTAGCGGCGGCCTCGTTACGCCAGTAGTAGAAGGTACGCTCGCCGGTGCTGTCGGTCTCAATGTAATAGAGACCCGGCAGGCGGTTTTCCATCCGCTGAGTCAGTGAGATATCCACGTTTTCACTCTGCCAGGCGTCCAGCATCTGCTGGCTGAAATTGTCTGTGCCCAGGGCAGTCACGTAGTTAACTGCCAGCGCGTCAGCATCAACCTGACGGGCAATATACACCGAGGTGTTTAACGTATCGCCACCAAAGCCACGGTTCACTTCCGCGCCTTTCTGGGACAGTTCGATCATACATTCGCCGATCACGGCAATTTTCCTGGACATAGTCATGAACCCAAATAGTGAAATTGGCGTTAGTTTGCGCTGGCAGTCGGGAGTGGTCAACTGTATTAAAACGACGTTCCATTATTTTTTTGAACCCGGACAAGTTTTGGGTGAGTTTCAGATCTCAGATTTTCATTTTCGTCCACAACCGAACATAAAGTTCTCTTATCCGGGGCCGATAATCCTTTGACCAGTCCCGACAGGCTCTCCCCATTCAACAGGATATCTGAAATGAAGTTAAGGCAGGACATCCAGCTGCTGAGCATCCCTGAGGCAAGTATTGAGAACTTACAGGAGCATCGCTACTGGCTGCAATGCGAGCGTGCTTATACTTTTCAGCCCATTTACCGCACCGACGGTAAACTGATGGCGATCGAGATCCTGACCGTCGTGACCCATCCGTCAAACCCGACACAGCGGATCGCCCCGGATCGCTATTTTGCGCAACTGCCCGTGCGCCACCGTCTGGATATCCTCGAAGAGCAGCTCAGCATGCTGGCGGCAAAACAGGACTTCTTTGACGAGAACAGCATTCTGGCCTCGGTCAACGTCGATGGCCCAACCCTGCTGGCGTTGCGTCAGGACGAGAGCCTGCAGAAGCTGATCCAGAATCTGCCGTGGCTGCGCTTTGAGCTGGTGGAGCACGTACGTCTGCCGCAGGACTCTTCGTTTGCCAGCATGTGCGAATTTGGTCCTCTGTGGCTGGACGATTTTGGCACCGGCATGGCGAACTTCTCTGCCCTGAGCGAAGTGCGTTACGACTACATTAAAGTGGCGCGGGATCTGTTCATTATGCTGCGTCAGACCCCGGAAGGTCGCAACCTGTTTACCCTGCTGCTGCAGCTGATGAACCGCTACTGTCAGGGCGTGATCGTCGAAGGCGTTGAGACGCTGGAAGAGTGGCGCGATGTGCAAAACTCACCTGCCGCCGCCGCGCAGGGCTATTTCCTCTCCCGCCCGGTGCCAATGGAGACGCTCGACAACGTTATCATCACCCTGTAACCCCGGCTGCTTCCCATAATAGCGCGTGGTTAACGCGTTATTACCGGACGCTGCCGCTCCTTTTTTCCTCGTCTAAACTATATTCATGACTGGCAAGGTAAAAAAGGAATTATGGGATGACAAAAACAGCGAAGATTATCACCTGGTCCGGGGGGGTCTTCTTGTTGCTGATTGTGGTGCTCATTGTCGTGATCGCGACATTTGACTGGAACCGCCTCAAACCGACCATCAACCAGAAAGTCTCGACTGAACTCAACCGCCCATTTGCCATTCGCGGCGATCTAGGTGTGGTATGGGAACGTCAGAAAGACGAAACGGGCTGGCGTAGCTGGATACCCTGGCCGCATGTTCATGCCGACGACGTGATTCTCGGCAATCCGCCCGATATCCCTGCCGTGACGATGGTACATCTGCCGCGCGTCGAAGCCACCCTGGCCCCGCTGGCACTGCTCACAAAAACCGTCTATCTGCCATGGATCAAACTCCAGAAACCCGATGCCCGGCTCATCCGCCTGTCGGAAAAAACCAACAACTGGACTTTTGATTTCGCCAAAAGCGAAGACAAAGATGCCGCCGCGCAGCCCTCATCCTGGTCGTTCCGCCTCGACAACATTCTTTTTGATCGCGGGCGTATCGCCATTGACGATGCGGTGAGCAAAGCCGATCTCGAGATCTTCGTTGATCCGCTGGGTAAAGCGCTGCCTTTCAGCGAAGTCACTGGCGAGAAAGGCAAAGATGAGAAGGGCAAGCCAGGCGATTACGTCTTTGGACTGAAAGCCGAGGGGCGCTACAACGAACAGCCTCTGACAGGGAGCGGAAAAATTGGCGGCATGCTGGCGCTACGTGGCGACGGCACACCGTTCCCGGTACAGGCAGATTTCCGCTCCGGCAACACCCGGGTGGCCTTTGTCGGCACGGTGAGCGATCCCATGAAAATGGGTGGGGTCGATCTGCGCCTCAAGTTCTCCGGGGATTCGCTGGGCGAGCTGTACGAACTGACCGGGGTACTGCTCCCGGATACACCACCGTTTGAAACCGATGGTCATCTGGTGGCGAAAATCGATCCTGAAAAGTCGTCTGTCTATGATTACCGTGACTTCAAGGGCCGGATCGGTGACAGCGATATTCATGGCTCGCTGACCTACAGCACCGGCAAACCACGGCCGAAGCTGGAAGGCGACCTGGAGTCACGTCAGCTGCGTCTGGCCGATCTGGGGCCGCTGATTGGCGTAGACTCCGGTAAAGGCACTAAGGCGCAGAAAGTCAGAAAAGAGGCGCCGCCGTCAGGGAAAGTGCTGCCTAACGACCGCTTTGAAACGGACAAATGGGACGTGATGGATGCGGATGTCCGCTTCAAGGGACGCCGAATCGAGCATGGCAGCAGCCTGCCGTTGAGCGATCTCTCGACCCATATCATTCTTAAAAATGCCGACCTGCAGCTGAAGCCGCTGAAATTTGGCATGGCGGGCGGGACGATCTCGTCCAACATCAGGCTGGAAGGGGATAAGAAGCCGATGCACGGCCAGGCGGAGATCCAGGCCCGGCGGCTGAAGCTTAAAGAGCTGATGCCCGATGTGGAGCTGATGCAGAAAACCCTCGGGGAGATGAACGGCGATGCCACCATCCGCGGCGTGGGTAACTCGGTCGCGGCCCTGCTGGGCAACGGTAACGGTAACCTGAAGCTGCTGATGAACGATGGACTGGTCAGCCGCAACCTGATGGAGATTCTGGGGCTTAACGTCGGCAACTTCCTGGTTGGGCAGATTTTTGGTGACGATGAGGTGCGGGTCAACTGTGCGGCGGCCAATATCGAGCTGGTAAATGGCGTCGCCCGTCCGCGGATCTTTGCCTTTGATACTGAAAATGCCGTTATCAACGTTACCGGCACGGCCAGCATGGCTTCGGAGCAGTTGGATCTGACCATCAACCCAGAAAGTAAAGGGATTCGCATTGTTACCCTGCGTTCACCGCTATATGTGCGTGGTCCATTCAAGGATCCGCAGGCTGGGGTGAAACCGGGGCCGTTGATTGCACGCGGTGCGGTGGCGGCGGCGCTGGCAACACTGGTGACGCCAGCGGCGGCCCTGTTGGCGCTTATCTCCCCATCCGAAGGGCAGGCCAATCAGTGTCAGGTCATTCTGTCGCAGATGAAGAAATAGTGCGGGATAGAACCCGGCGGCGCGATGCTTGCCGGGCCTGGGAATGAATCAATGCCGGGTAAGGCGTAACCGCCGCCCGGCATTTTCACATTAAAGGGACTGATGGCGGGTTTCGTGGGTCAGCAGCAGGGCAATCAGCGTCAGTGCCGCCATTGCCGCGAGGTAGAATCCAACATAAGCCAGACCGTAATTCGCCTGCAGCCAGGTGGCAATATACGGTGCCACAGAGGCACCCAGAATCGAGGAGACGTTATAGGAGAATGACGCTCCGGTATAACGCACTTCCGTCGGGAACAGCTCTGGCAGCAGCGCGCCCATTGGGCCGAACGTCAGCCCCATCAGGCTCAGACCAATCAGCAGATACGCCATCACCAGTGCCGGATTACCGGAACCGAGCAGCGGCGGGAAGACGAACAGCGCAAAAAGAATAATCAGTGAGGTGATGACAATCATGCTCGGGCGACGACCAAAGCGGTCAGCCAGCAGCCCGGCAATCGGCACCATCACGCCAAAGCCAATCACCGCCATCATCAGCATCCACAGCACTTCGTTACGCGGCAGACCCAGGCCCACCGGCGCTGGCGTGGTGCTGAAGGTCATGGAGTAGACGGTCATGATATAGAACAGCGTATAGGTCGCCAGCATGATGAAGGTACCCAGCACCGTCACGCGAACGTGTTTGGTCAGCAGGGTGCCAAGCGGGATTTTTACCTGTTTCTTCGCGGCGGCCACTTTGGCGAACACCGGGGTCTCATGCAGGGAGACACGCACATACAGGCCGATCAGCACCAGCACAGCCGAGAAGATAAACGGAATACGCCAGCCCCAGGTCATGAACTGCTCGTCGGTCAGCAGCCAGGAGAGCAGCAGGAAGGTGCCGTTGGCAAAGAAGAAGCCAATTGGCGCGCCCAGCTGTGGGAAGGAGCCATACAGCGCACGCTTGCGCGGTGGAGCATTCTCGGTCGCCAGCAATGCCGCGCCGCCCCATTCACCGCCCAGACCCAGACCCTGACCAAAACGGGCCAGCGCCAGCAGCAGCGGAGCCAGAATACCGATGGTCTCATAGGTCGGCAGCAGGCCGATGGCGACGGTGGAGATGCCCATGGTCAGGAGCGAGGCGACCAGCGTCACCTTGCGCCCGACGCGATCCCCGAAGTGGCCGAACAGCGCCGAACCAATAGGACGTGCGATAAAGGCGATAGCAAAGGTTGCCAGCGATTGCAGCGTGGCGGCCGTCGGGTCGCCCTGCGGGAAGAAAATATGCGGGAAGACGATGACCGCAGCGGTAGCGTAAATATAGAAGTCGAAGAATTCGATGGCGGTGCCAATCAGCGATGCGACGACGACTTTATTGCGCGAGTTAACCGGGGCGTTTTCCTGCTCTGAATTGAGTGTTGTGGCTGTGGCTTGCATAATCTTTTCTTATTTTTGGCGAACGAAAGGCCATATTACGCACAGCAAAAGCGACATTTCAATCTGTAACAAACGCAGCCACAGGCGAAAAAAGAAGCAAAAAGCGAATAATTTTCAGACCAGGAAAATCACATCTATGAAATGCTTCACAGAAATTAATACTTAGAGGATAAAACTGGTTTTTGGTTAAATAAAAGTTACAGGCTGGATTTATATGCTGAAATGATGAATCGGGCTGAAATATTGCATTCTTATCCAGCCCGATGGGGTGCTTAACGGTGTGTTTTACCGGGCATTCTCCGGTCATCCGGGTACTCGGCGGTGGCGATCCACGCCGCACAGAACAACGTCAGTCTGGCGAAGAAGTAGAAGAAAGCCATCAGCCCCAGCACAGAGCCGAATGCCGCCCCAGACGGCGAGGAGACGAGGGACGGCAGCGTGTAGGTCATCACGATTTTAATCACCTCAAAACCGATAGCGGCAATAAAGGTACCGCGGATCAGCGCCTTGCGGCGTGGCCTGTGGCGCGGCAGTCGCCAGAAAATCCAGAAGAAAAGCAGATAGTTAGCCAGCATCGAAATACCTAACCCTACCAGATGCCAGACGGGTTTCAGCCACTCAATGGTGTCGAGATAGAGCGCGGAGATAATCATCTGCTGCGCCGAGCCTGCCGCAGAGGTGATAGAGAGGGTGATAACCAGCGCCACCAGCAGACCAATCAGCGAGACGAAGTCGCGCAAATATTTAATCCAGAATTTCTCCTCATCCTGCGGCTTGCGCTCCCAGACGTCGCGCGACTGAGCGCGGATTGCTTCACGCAGGTTGCCCATCCAGTTAATGCCGGAGTAAAGCGCCACGAAAAGCCCGACAATCCCCACGGTGGTACGCTGCTCGACGGCGGTGCGGATAGTGCTTTTCAGGGTGGTGGCCAGCGTCGGATCGCTGACGTTCTGCAAAATTTTATTGAAGATATCCTGCAGCAGCGTCGGGTTGGAGACCAGAAAGAAGCCCGCTGCGGCAAAGGAGAGCATCAGGATCGGGATCATCGATAAAAATGAGAAGTAGGTGATCGCCGCGCCAAACTGATTGCCGAGCCGGTCGTTGAACCGCTCGGTGGCACGCAGCAGGTGGGCAATCATCGGCTGCTGCTGAATCAGCTGGAAGGCGTCCTTCGCCTTGTCCAGCAGGCTCCCCGTTTTACGTATGGAGGTGATTTTAGGTTCAGCCGGCGGCTGGGGTGGACTGGTTTCCAGTTTTTTAATCGGCTCGAAGTCCAGATCATGGGTGGGGCGTTGCTCACTATTTTCCGGCGTCACGCGCACTTTCCTTATTGATTAGCGGGAGGTCCTTAAAATTATAGCCTGCGCTCAGTCAACGTAGGCTTTCATGATGTCCGTGAGCCAGGCCATAAACAGATGTACCCGGCGGGAGAGGTTACGGCGGTGGGGATAGATAAGCGACACCGGCATCGGTCTGGCGCGGTACTGCGGCAGGATCTCCAGCAGCTTTTTAGCGCGCAGCGCGTCACGCACGCCCACCCGCGGAACCTGAATAATCCCCAGCCCGGCGATGGCAGAGGCGTGGTAGGTCTCGGTGCTGTTGACCGTCAGCACGCCACCGGTCTTGACCCAGTGGGTCGATTCGCCGTCGTAATATTCGAACCCCTGGGGCCGGGTGCCGAGATGCGTCGCATAGTGCACCACGGCATGCGAGGCTAAATCATCCAGCCCGTCGGGGTAGCCAAAACGCGACAGATAATCCGGGCTGGCGCAGTTGACGACCGACAACCTGCCGAGCGGGCGGGCAATTAAACCGGAATCTTTTAGAGTGCCGACGCGCACCACGCAGTCAAACCCTTCCCGAACCACATCCACCAGCCGATCGCTGCTGCTCAGTTCCAGTTCAATGCCGGGATACTGTTGTAAAAATAGCGGCAGGCGGGGGATGACTAAATTTCGCGCAACGCCCGTAGGCATATCCACCCGGATCCTTCCGCTGACGCTGGCAGGGTCGTGCAAAAAAAGACCATCCAGTTCATCCATGTTAGCCAGCAGATCTTTGGCTCGCTCGTAATAGACCATCCCATCCTGTGTGAGGCTGACGCGCCTTGTGGTGCGGTGCAATAGCTGGGTGCCCAGCCCGTTCTCCAGGGCCTGGATCTGACGGGATACACTACCTTTAGGAAGGCCCATAGAGTCTGCTGCGCGGGAAAAACTCTCCAGTTCAGCGACGCGAATGAACAACTGCATTGCCTGAATTTTATCCATAGGAAGCGCTCATTGTTGTTAGCAGTGAAACAGTGAAGCGTTTTTAGCTACCTTTATTGATTTTCTATCACCTAATAAGCTCTTTCTCAATCACCACAACAGCCGAAATGAGGTTTCTTATGACTGAACGTATTGCATTAGTGACTGGCGGTAGCCGCGGGCTAGGTAAAAACGCGGCGCTGAAGCTGGCAGACAAAGGTGTCGGGATCCTTCTGACCTGGAACAGCAGCCAGCAGGAAGCGCTCGATGTTGTACGCGAAATTGAGCAAAAAGGGGTGAAAGCAGCGGTATTACAGCTGAACGTCGGGGATGTTACCCATTTCGATACTTTTGCCAGACAAGTGGAAGAAAAGCTGCATGAAGTATGGCAACGCAGCAGCTTCGATTATTTGTTGAACAACGCAGGCGTCGGTTTATATGCCCCCTATGTTGAGACCACCGAAGCGCAATTTGATGAGGTCATGAACATCCATTTCAAAGGCCCCTTCTTCCTGACCCAGCGCCTGTTACCGCTGATGAATAACGGCGGGCGGATCCTGAATGTCTCCTCCGGCCTGGCGCGGTTTGCCCTGCCTGGCTCCAGCACCTACGCGGCGATGAAAGGGGCGATGGAGGTGCTTACCCGCTACCAGGCGAAAGAGCTGGGCGCGCGCGGGATCACCGCCAATATTATTGCCCCGGGTGCCATTGAAACCGACTTCGGCGGCGGGCACGTGCGCGATAACAAGGAGATTAACCAGCAGATTGCCTCGCAGACGGCGCTGGGGCGCGTCGGCTTGCCGGACGACATCGGCGATGCGATTGCGGCCCTGCTCAGCGATGAGCTGGGTTGGATGAACGCGCAGCGGATTGAAGTTTCCGGGGGCATGTTCCTGTAAAACGTCGCCGGGGAGGGATCCCCGCGGCACGCTTAGCGGTACTCGTGCTTTAACAGCCCAAACAGCCAGTCATTGTGCCATTGGCCTGCCAGCCAGTAGCTTTCGCGCAGTTCCCCTTCCAGCACAAACCCCACTTTTTCCAGCAGGCGTTTCGAGGCCACGTTGCCCGCCGTCACCGTGGCGGTTAAGCGGCGTATGCCTCCCTGGCCGAAGGCGTAATCGCATACTGCCTGCAAGGACTCAAAGCCGTAGCCTTTTCCCTGGGCCTGGGGGGCAAATAAGAAGCCCACTTCGGCGCAATCATCATCATGATGAATATACCCGGTAACCCCGAGCGGCATCTGGCTGAGGTTATCGCGTACCACCAGGCACAGCCAGTGGTCGCTGCCCGGCGTCCAGGCGGGCAGACGCGCGGTAAAGGCTTCGCGAATGGCCTCCTCCGGGCGGGCTTCGGCCACGAAGCGCATCACATCGGGGTGCTGCTGAAGCGAGAGAAAAAAGGGCCAGTCTTCTTCCTGCACAGGGGAGCAGGTCAAACGCGGGGTATGTAATACGGGCATACCAGATCTCCACGAGCTTTTGTAAATGATTTTAACATTATCACTGAAATAGTACCCATTATCGGGTATGTTTAATCTGGTATAACCACTTGAAATAACAACCACTCTCCGACAGCTGCCTCTGCCTGGGTGCGCAGCCTATAAAGGAATATGATGACCCTCAGTAAATCGCATGTGATCCGCGAGCAGTTTGAACGCTGTCTGGGAATTATTCGTCAGGCCTCGGTGGAGATCCTGCTCCTGTTAAAGGTGCGCGTTGCCGAAGGCAAAGATCCCCGTTGGTTCCTTGAGCAGCTCGACTCCGCCAGGCTGGCGCTGGGGGGCTGGGCGAGGGTGGCTAAGCAGCTTAACCTGAATGATGCGGAGCTGTCGCAGTTCACCCTGCAACTGCGGCTATTACAGCAGCGCGTGCCGCAATATGAGAGCGGGCAGGATGTGAGCGACAATCAGCTTATCGCCGCGACGCGCTTTGTGACGGCGCTTGAACATCTGCGTCTGCAGCAACCGCTGCTGACCTACAGCACGGACATGGGGCCCAGTGATGAGTCCCGACAGCAGCACGCGCAGATGCAGGTGCGCACGCTGGAGCTAATGATTAAAGGGCTTATTATGCAGGCGTGGCCGGATCCGACACGCCTGAATAACCACCTGAAAACGCTGTTCAACGCCGATCGGGTACGCAACTGGATGCAGCAGGGTGAACGTAACGACGCCCTCGGCGGCATGATGTTCAGCGAGCTGGCCCTGATGCTGGTGGATAAAAAAGAGTACTCTCGCTCCTACTCGTCGTTGTTCAGCGATCCGTCTCTGCTGACGCTGATGGTGGAGCCGCGTAAAACGCTACAGACCTTCCTCGATGATATCCGGCTGATCCGCAATAAAATTATTGCCCAACAGCCGCTCACCTCCACACAAATCCTGCTTCTGGATAATTACTACACCCAGATCGCCACCCCTGTTCAGCGCGCATTTAATGAGGGCCGCACCGCCGTGAACCCGGCGGGACTGATGGCCGAAAGCGTTAATGAGCTGGAAAGCTTCTGGGAGAACGCACGGATAAAAAACAACGCCACGGGCGACGACATTTTTGAGGTGCGTGACACCATCGATAAACCGAACCGTCGCCCTGCGCGCACGCCGGAGCAGCGCGATTACTTAATCTCGGTCGTGCTGTGGGGCGCGGTGGGGGTCATGGTGATGGGGATTATGATGATGGGTGCCTGGCTTCTTATTGAGAGCAGCGCCCCGACGCAGGCGGCCAACACACCGCCGCCCGTGAAGACGGCGGTGGCGGAAGAGATGCGCGAGACTCCTTCCTCACGTGAAACGCTGACGCGGATGGGAGTGACCTGGGATGAGAGTAACTTCCGTTCGGCGATAGACCGCAACGACACCCGGGTGGCGTTGCTGTTCCTGAAAGCGGGGATGGACTGGAAACTCTCCTGGACGGAGCATGCGCTCTCCGCCAACCATCGCGAGGTGCTGGATGTGCTGATGCGCTATCGCCTGCAAATGACCCAGGAGAAGCCCTGTCGGCGGTTTATTACCAACCTCGGCCATGTGATGGCAACAGGCGAAACGCTGACGAGCCTGCGTAAAGACTATCTCCAGGCTTTTTGTTCCGTACCTGCGGTGGTTGAACGTCAGCGGCGCGAGATGGAGCAGGCGACACGGCGGGCAGAGGCGCAGCCGAACGAGAGCACCAAAAAATGGCAGGCGATCCAGACAGCGATTTATGACGTGATCCGCTGACAGAACGGGGAGCTACGGCTCCCCGTACAGGCCGATCAGGCGGCGTACCACGCCGTTTGTCCAGCCAAAACCATCCTGCAGGGGATACTCACCCCCGCCCCCTTCACGAGGCTGGCTGCTGGCGATGTGGTACTTCTCTATCAGCTTGTAGTGCGTCTTGTAGAAATGGTTAACCGTCTGCAGCCAGCTCCAGGCGATTTCATCCCCCAGGGAGTCGTTTCCGTATTGCTTGAAGCCCTGGATCGCCATCCACTGCAAGGGCGCCCAGCCATTGGGTCTATCCCACTGCTCGCCGGTTTCATATTCGGTAGCCAGAATACCACCCGGCGTCAGCAGGCGAGCTTTTACCGCATCCGACAGGCGTTCCGCCTGCTCATGGGTAGCCATACCGACGTAGAGCGGCACGATGCTGGCGGCAGAGAAGAGCGCCAGCTCCTCACGACGCCAGTCGTAATCGCGATAACAGCCGTTTTCGTCATCCCACAAATAGCGGTTGACCGCCGCGCGGCGATCGCTTGCCTTCTGACGGAAGATCTCTGCCGTCTCTTTATCCCCCTTCGAGGCCGAGATATTGGCGATGGCGCTCTCCAGCTTAAACAGGAAGGCGTTAAGATCGATAGGGATAAACTGGGTGGTGCGAATACTCGCCAGCCGGCTCGGATCCCGCAGCCAGCGCGAGGAGTAGTCCCAGCCTGAGGCGGCTCCGGCGCGCAGATCACGATAAACCTCGTTGGGTGGACGACCAGAGTGACGCGCGGTCTCGACGTCCTCTATCCAGGATTCGTCCCGCGGGGTATCGCGGTCATCCCAGTAACGGTTAAGCAGAGAGCCGTCCGGCATGCGTACCGCGCTGCGATAAGCCTGGTTGAGCAGCAGCGACTCGGCGCCGTCCATCCAGAAGGCGTACTCCATTTTCAGGTGATCCAGATAGCGCTTGGCCCCGCGCACGCCGTCCTCTTCAAACAGCTCAACCATCAGGGCAAACACCGGCGGCTGGGAGCGGCTCAGATAGTAGGTACGGTTGCCGTTAGGAATATGGCCATAGCGTTCGATCATCCACGCAAAGTTATCCGCCATGCATTTGAGCATGTCGTGGCGTCCGCTCTCGGCCAGCCCCAGCATGGTGAAATAGGAGTCCCAGTAGTAGGTTTCGCTAAATCGCCCGCCGGGCACAATATAGGCCTGCGGCAGCGCCAGCAGCGATGACCAGGGGATGTGATCCTGCGGCTCGCGGGTCAGCACCGGCCACAGGTTGTCGATATGTTCCTTCAGCGAGAGGGAAGGATCGGACACATACTCGCTCGACAGGACTTCCGGCAGCCAGAAGTGTCTTTCGACAAACTCGCGCAGGTCGAAGTCCCGGTGACGTCTCACCTTACGGTAGCGGATGAGAATATCCAGCGGATCCATCTTTGGTGCGCAGTCAGGGAAGGTTTTGCTGTCAGCAAACAGTCGTGTCGACTGCACGTGCTCAAAGAGTTCAAGGTAGCGATCGGCAGGGGTGAGCGCATCAGATGCGGGCAGCCCTTCAATCATTTCAGGTTCCGGCTCCGCCTCGAGCATTTCATCCAGTTTTAACTCGCAGGGATCGATTTCGTAGAGAAGTTCTTGTTCTATATCGAACTCTACGGTCTCTACAGTGCGTAATGTCTGGTTGAACATGGTGGTCAGGACCTCCAGTTAGCGTTGTCTCGGGTCTGTTTTTATCCGGTTACCTACTAAGCTTAGACATTCGCTTCGGTCTGTGAAGAGGTATATGTGCGGTAGATCACACTTTTCCGCCAGTGAAAAACGGCCACTGCTAGTGGCATGTTGCTGTTATTACAGGCAATAAACAGCCAATCCAGCAGTTTGTCGGCGATCTAAAATTCGGATCATTCGCTTTGCAACAGAGTATGAATCAGAAGGCGCCTTCTTCACTATAGCGATGACCTTCAGCACGTTCAAAAATGTCTTCAGATGAGAGACGGGCGCGGAAACCTCTCCCTTCTGGCTGAATCACGATTTGCAATGAGTCGGACAGCGCCACGGATTGATCTTCACTGTCAGTACCGATGATGCCATTTGGGGCGAAAGGCGCAACGGCTTCAGCAAAGGCCTCCTGCATCTCTTCATGCGTTTTATACGCCGCGTCCTGAATGTTGAGGGCGCTATGAATAAGCGCGCAGTCAAGCATTGTCCCCGGCAGCCAGTAGCAGGATGAAGAGTATGCCGCGCACCACGTCAGCTTGCTGTCCTCGGTGAGGGCCTCCAGCAGATGAGTTTTGCTTCCTGCAAAGCAGGAACCCAGCATTAATCCCTTGATGTTAAATTTGCGGGAATTTTCATTAATCCGGTAAAGAATATGCTTCAGAGAAACATCCCCAATATGGGTTTTGCTGCCATGCGCCGCAACATAAACGATAGTGTTGTCAAACTTCTGCCGACACAGGCACTCCAGCGCTAAATCAAAGCTGCTTTTATTGTAGAAGTTCAGGCAGTAAACCTCGGTATTACCATGCATCTTTGCGATCCCCTGCACAAACGGCAATACCGACGAGCGGTGAGCATCATGATCGTCCAGTTTCCACGGGGATTCCAGAACCAGAATAGCGTTCTTGTTATTGCTTTTTGACATAAATATCGCCTAAGTGAAATTAATTATATTTTTGATTAATAACGCTGTGTCTTCGAACTTTTATTTCGTAGGCTAACTCTGCAAATAATTGTCCAAAATCGATATTGTTTTGCTACGCGCAAATAAGTCATTAAGGCATTCCACGCCGTCGTCATCGCTTCCGATGACAACCTCAAACAGGAATCCTTATGAACCTTAACGCGAAGCGTCAGGGCGTTACGCCTTTTTCTTTTACAAAGCCAGCTGACGATAAATCCACTATAACAGAACTGCAGGGGCTGCTGGAAAGCCGCCATTTTACGCGGCTGGATATTTGTGAAGGAGAGAACAAAGCCATTATATTCCGCTGTAATCTGAAGCTAAGTGTATTCCGTAATATTCAGTTCAGCAGTTTATTGATTAACCGTTGTTATATCGATGGGCTTGTTTTCGACAATTGCGATATGCGGAATGTCTTTTTCTCGAATAGCGTGGTTACGCAGCCGATCCGCTTACGGCGTTGTCAGGTAGCGGGAATGCGGCTGTTAGATATGCCGCGCAGAATGTTTATTTTTGAAGCGTGTACCGGCGTCGGGCAGATTGTGTTTGCCTGACACCGGCCGGGCACCATCAGTGCGCCTGGTGTGGATCGGCAGCTATTTTCTCGGTTTTTTGCTTGGTCTCTTCGCTTTGATTCAGGGCATTGTTGGCCGCTTTTTCCGCATGGGCCGCGCTATAGGCCGCCAGGTGCGAAACCACGATGGCATAAATACTCATCAGCGAGACCCAGAGGATACTGTTTTTCCACCACAGGAGCGTAGGTATGGTTAACATCGCCCAGACAAGGGCAAGTATGAGATGGAATTTCGCCAGGCTTTTTGCGTTGATCTTCACTTGCATTGTCTATTCTCTAATCTTAATTAATCGATCCAGGTAAGCGCTTAACACTTATTAAGATTAGCCAGGTCTGCCGTCGTTTCTGGGGAATTTTGTTACCGTTTGTACAGCGTGGCCAACAGCCGTGAGATTTCTGGCAATGAAACATAAAAAAACCGGCCACTGAGGACCGGTCTTTATAAGCGCAAAATCGCGAGTGGCAAGGCGTATTAACGCATGGTCACAAACTCTTCTGCCGCGGTTGGGTGGATCGCCACGGTGTTATCAAAGTCTTTCTTGGTGGCACCCATTTTCAGCGCCACGGCGAAGCCCTGCAGGATCTCATCCATACCGAAGCCAATACCGTGAATGCCGACGATCTTCTCTTCCGGGCCGACGCAGACTAACTTCATGCGGCACGGCTGACGGTGAGCGGTGACGGCGGTATACATGGCGGTGAAGGCAGATTTATATACCTTCACCTGATCGTCGCCATACTGCTCGCGCGCCTGCGGTTCGGTTAAACCGACGGTGCCGATTGGCGGGTGGCTGAAGACCACGGTCGGGATATTGCTGTAGTCCAGATGCTCGTCCGGCTTGTTGTTAAACAGACGTTCGGAGAGACGACGACCTGCGGCCACCGCCACTGGGGTCAGCTCAACGGCACCGGTGTTATCGCCCACGGCATAAATGCCCGGCACGCTGGTGTTCTGGAACTTATCGACAACGATATAGCCCTTCTCATTGGTTTCGACGCCAGTAACGGACAGGTTGAAGTTGTCGTTTGCGGGTTCACGACCAATGGCCCAGATCAGGCAATCCACGGTCTGGCTGCGACCATCTTCCAGCTCCAGGGTCAGGCTGCCGTCGGCGTTCTTAACAACCGCTTTCGGAATGGCTTCCGTATGCAGATGTGGACCTTCAGCGTTCATCACTTCGACCAGCGTATCGACGATCAGCGGGTCAAAGCTGCGCAGCGGGGCGTGTTTACGCACAAACAGATGCGCTTCCGCGCCCAGGCCGTTAATCACGCCAGCCAGTTCTACAGCGATATAACCCGCGCCCACAACGGCAACGCGTTTCGGCAGGGCAGGCAGTTCGAAGAAACCGTCGGAGTCGATACCGTATTCCGCACCCGGGATCGCCGGATGGCTCGGACGGCCGCCGGTCGCGATCAGGATATGATCCGCAGTGATCGTCTCGCCATTCACTTCAATGGTTTTCGCATCAACAAAACGGGCGAAGCCACGGATCACATCGACGTTGTTCTTACCCAGCACGTTGTCGTAGGAGGTGTGGATTCGGTCAATATACGCAGTGCGGCTGGCGATCAGGCGATCCCAGTCGAAGTTATTGATGGTGGTGTCAAAACCATAATCCGGGCCATAGAGATGGATGGCCTCACGGATCTGCGCTGCATGCCACATCACTTTTTTCGGTACACAACCGACGTTGACGCAGGTGCCGCCGAGGTCTTTTGCTTCAATCAGTGCGCACTTCTGGCCATACATGGCCGCACGGTTAATCGAGGCGATGCCGCCGCTGCCGCCGCCGATCGCGATGTAATCATAATGCTTAGTCATGGTCTTATCCTTAATCGTTAATTGCCGCGATTGTATACCTGAAATCAATAGTTTCCATCGATGACTGCGATTACTCAGGCACGATCCAACTGACGGTGGCGTGGCCAGTACCGGCTGGCACCAGCGTTTTATGCAGCCACGGCAGAACGTTGTTCATCTGCGCTTCCAGCTTCCACGGTGGGTTAATCACAATCATACCGGAGGCGGTCATGCCGCGCTGGTCGCTGTCCGGGCGTACGGCCAGTTCAATTTGCAGGATCTTACGGATGCCGGTTGCTTCCAGATCTTTGATCATGCGTTTGATTTGCGAACGCAGCACCACCGGATACCACAGAGCATAGGTGCCCGTGGCAAAGCGCTTGTACCCTTCGTGAATGCCCGCGACAACCGCCTGATAGTCGCTTTTGATCTCATACGGCGGGTCGATCAGTACCAGGCCGCGACGGGATACCGGCGGGAGCTTCGCTTTAAGCTGCTGGTAGCCGTCCGATTTTTCCACGCGTGCGCGGCTGTCTTTCTGGAATTCAGAACGCAGCAGCGGGTAGTCGCTCGGGTGCAGTTCAGTCAGCTGAATGCTGTCCTGCTCGCGCAGCAGCTGACGGGCAATCAGTGGAGAGCCAGGGTAGTAACGTAGCTGGCCGCCACGGTTGAAGTGGTTAATCACGCTGATGTAGGGTTCAAGCTCGGCTGGCAGGTCGTCCTGCTGCCAGACACGGGCGATGCCCTCGAGGTATTCCCCGGTGCGCTCGGCGTGTGCACCGCTCAGCTGATAGCGGCCCGCGCCAGCATGGGTGTCCAGGTAGAGAAACGGCTTATCTTTCTCTTTGAGCGCCTCGATAATCAGGCTCTGAACGGTATGTTTAAGAACGTCGGCGTGGTTGCCCGCGTGAAAGCTGTGGCGATAACTGAGCATGGGTAAATGTGTTCCGATAATGGCGATTGGCCACAGTTTACAGCAGAAAGGCACAGATTACCCGCAGGCCCGGAAAGCGCAGCGCCACCGGGCGTTTTTCTGTCACCTCAGCCATTGAAATTCACTACACTTAACCCCATCCTGGAAACAATATGCTCGCGCAGGATGCGCGCTTCATTCACTCATTTAACAGGACAGTGCTTATGACCAACCCATTACTGACGCCTTTTTCGTTGCCACCGTTTTCCTCTATTCTGCCTGAACATGTTGTCCCCGCTGTCACCAAAGCACTGGACGATTGCCGTACCGCCGTCGAGAGCGTGGTTGCGCAGGGTGCCCCTTATACCTGGGAAAACCTGTGTCAGCCGCTGGCGGAAGTAGATGATGTGCTTGGCCGCATCTTCTCCCCGGTCAGCCACCTGAACTCAGTGAAAAACAGCCCGGAACTGCGTGAAGCCTACGAACAAACCCTGCCGCTGCTGTCGGAATACAGTACCTGGGTTGGGCAGCACGAGGGGCTGTACAAAGCGTACCGCGACCTGCGTGATGGCGATAACTATGCGACGCTGGACATCGCGCAGAAAAAGGCTGTCGATAACGCCCTGCGTGATTTTGAACTGTCGGGCATTGGCCTTGCGAAAGACAAACAGCAGCGCTACGGCGAAATTGCAACGCGCCTGTCCGAGCTGGGGAATCAGTACAGCAACAACGTGCTGGATGCCACCATGGGCTGGACGAAGCTGATTACCGACGAAGCGGATCTGGCAGGTATGCCGGAAAGCGCCCTGGCGGCAGCCAAAGCCCAGGCCGAGGCAAAAGAGCAGGAAGGCTACCTGCTGACCCTGGATATCCCGAGCTATCTGCCGGTGATGACCTACTGCGACAACCAGGCCCTGCGTGAAGAGATGTATCGCGCCTACAGCACCCGCGCCTCCGATCAAGGTCCGAATGCCGGTAAATGGGACAACACCCCGGTGATGGCTGAAATCCTCGCCCTGCGTCACGAGCTGGCACAGCTGCTGGGCTTTGACAGCTATGCGGATAAATCCCTCGCCACCAAAATGGCCGAAAACCCACAGCAGGTGCTGGATTTCTTAACCGATCTGGCCAAACGCGCCCGTCCTCAGGGTGAGAAAGAGCTGGCCCAGCTGCGCGCCTTTGCAAAAGCAGAGTTCGGCGTTGATGAGCTGCAGCCATGGGATATCGCGTACTACAGCGAGAAACAGAAGCAGCATCTTTACAGCATCAGCGATGAGCAGCTGCGCCCGTACTTCCCGGAAAACAAAGCCGTTAACGGCCTGTTCGAAGTGGTGAAACGCATCTATGGCATCACCGCCAAAGAGCGCCACGACGTGGAAGTGTGGCACGACGACGTGCGTTTCTTCGAGCTGTACGACGACAAAAATGAGCTGCGCGGCAGCTTCTATCTGGATCTCTATGCCCGTGAAAATAAACGCGGTGGGGCCTGGATGGACGACTGTGTAGGCCAGATGCGTAAAGCCGACGGCTCGCTGCAAAAGCCGGTGGCATACCTGACCTGTAACTTTAACCGTCCGGTAAACGGCAAACCTGCGCTCTTTACCCATGACGAAGTGATCACCCTGTTCCACGAGTTCGGTCACGGTCTGCACCATATGCTGACCCGTATCGAAGCGGCGGGCGTGGCGGGTATCAGCGGCGTGCCGTGGGATGCGGTCGAACTGCCGAGCCAGTTTATGGAAAACTGGTGTTGGGAGCCGGACGCGCTGGCGTTTATCTCCGGCCACTACGAGACCGGCGAGCCGCTGCCAAAAGCGCTGCTGGATAAGATGCTGGAAGCGAAAAACTACCAGGCGGCGATGTTTATCCTGCGCCAGCTGGAGTTCGGCCTGTTCGATTTCCGTCTGCATGCCGAGTTCAGCCCGGAGCAGGGGGCGAAGGTCCTCGAAACCCTGGCGGAGATCAAAAAGCAGGTTGCCCTTATTCCAGGCCCGGCCTGGGGTCGCTTCCCGCACGCGTTCAGCCATATCTTTGCCGGCGGTTATGCGGCGGGTTACTACAGCTACCTGTGGGCCGATGTGCTGGCGGCAGACGCGTACTCCCGTTTCGAAGAAGAGGGCATTTTCAATCGCGAAACCGGCCAGTCTTTCCTCGATAACATCCTGACCCGCGGCGGCTCCGAAGAGCCAATGGAGCTGTTCAAACGCTTCCGTGGTCGCGAGCCGCAACTGGACGCGATGCTGGAGCATTACGGGATCAAGGGTTAGTGGATTCGTGAAGATTCGCTTAGTAGATGAAACAGGCGCCGGAGACGGCGCCTTATCTGTTCTTGCCGCCCGCTGGGGACTGGAGCATGACGCGGATAACCTGATGGCGCTGGTGATGACCCCGGACCATCTGGAGTTGCGCAAGTGCGACGAACCCAAACTCGGCGGCATTTTTGTTGATTTTGTCGGCGGGGCGATGGCGCACCGGCGTAAGTTCGGCGGCGGGCGCGGTGAAGCGGTCGCTAAAGCGGTCGGCATCAAAGGCAGCTATCTGCCGGACGTGGTGGATGCCACCGCCGGGCTAGGACGCGATGCCTTTGTGCTGGCGTCGGTGGGCTGCCGGGTACGAATGCTGGAGCGCAATCCGGTGGTTGCCGCCCTGCTGGATGATGGTCTGGCCCGCGGCTATGCCGACCCGGAAATCGGCGGCTGGTTGCAGGAGCGTTTACAGCTGATCCACGCCTCGAGCCTGACGGCACTGACGGATATCACGCCGCGTCCACAGGTGGTCTATCTCGACCCGATGTTCCCGCATAAGCAGAAAAGCGCCCTGGTGAAGAAAGAAATGCGCGTATTTCAGTCGCTGGTGGGGCCGGATTTAGACGCAGATGGTCTGCTGGAGCCTGCCCGACGGCTGGCAACGAAGCGGGTAGTGGTGAAACGTCCTGATTATGCGCCGCCGCTGGCAGAAGTCGCGACGACCAATGCGGTGGTGACCAAAGGGCACCGTTTCGATATCTATTCCGGCACGCCGGAGGAAGAGGCGGTCTGATGCCTCAACCGGACCCTCTCCCATGAGGAGAGGGCACAAACCTCAGGCCGGGCAAGCGCAGCGCCGCCCGGCAATTCTGCATTACTCGTCGTCTTCGTCGCGCAGCGGCACAATCAACATATCCACATGCACAGTATTAATCAGCTGACGCGCGGATGACATCAGCTTGCTCCAGAAGTCCTGATGATGACCGCACACCACCAGATCCATATCGTATTTCTTAATCGCATCGACCAGCACCTGGCCCAGATCGCCGCTGCCGCTCAGGGTTTCGGTGATTGGATAGCCCGCGTTGGTGGAGAGTTCGGTCAGCGCCTGGTGAGTCTCTTCGGAGATACGCTTCTGCATATCGCCCAGATTCACGTCAATCAGGCCGGTATAGAGATCGGAGTAATTAACGTCCACGTGAATTAATGAAACTTTCGCATTGTAAGGACGTGCCATGGATACCGCTTTATCAACCAGCACCTTGCTCTCCGGGGAGAGGTCAACCGCGATAAGAATATGTTTATAAGCCATAGTGTTACTCCTTCCATAAGTTATCGATGACCAATGCGTGTAGCAGTCGTCTACCTGCCTTCATTACGGCCCAGTTGAGCAAAATTTTCAAGCATTGGTGTTGATAACGATTAACCTTGTGGCAAAAAAATTAGGGGATCTCCTACACTATTGAATAAGCCGTTCGGATATTAAAATGTGAAGCCGATCGGCTTTTAGTCTCTCTTTCACTGAACCGTCTGTCAGGGCATGGGTGCGGTAGTCCCGAAGCATTGCTTCGTGGGCGGACGCCGGGGAGGAAGTATGATTAGCACCGTCGCATTATTTTGGGCGTTATGTGTGGTTTGCATCGTGAATATGGCGCGTTATTTCTCGTCCTTACGCGCGCTATTAGTGGTACTTCGTGGCTGCGATCCGTTGCTTTATCAATATGTCGACGGTGGAGGCTTCTTCACCTCGCATGGGCAGCCCAGCAAACAGATGCGCCTGGTGTGGTATATCTACGCCCAGCGTTATCGCGATCATCATGACGATGAGTTTATCCGCCGCTGTGAACGCCTGCGCCGTCAGTTCATTCTGACCAGCGCGCTGTGCGGCCTGGTGGTGGTGAGTATGATTGCTCTCCTCATCTGGCATTGAGCGCGATTGAGCGCAAAGGAAGGCGGTATAGCTCGCCTTCCTTTTGCCACCCATCAGGGTGAAACCGTAAACCGAAGGTTAGAGATATCTTTCTGCACGGAGAATACCTTCCCGCTGTAGGAGATGCTGACCTCGCCGTTGCTGCCTATCCTGGCATCTGTGATAGTACCTGTTCCTTCCAGAACAGGCGTCCGTGTCGCGAGTTCCCGTATGATGTCCCTGCTTTGCCCGGGTATCTCCCTGGAGAGATAGTAACGGTAGAGCACAGGTACCGTTGCGCCCCCTTTATCGTTAACGGTCATATAGAGCCAAAGGCTGTCAGATAATTTGTAACTCCGCTGTAGCTCGTCATCCTTTCGCGGATCTGGCGCGGAGTCCAGCCATACAAAACCGATAACCACAATAAATAGCGCCAGCGTGGCGGCCCGGTGGAGCCATTTAATAGCCGTTGTGAATGGCATATTTTCTTCCTTCCCTGATATTGCGCGACATTCCTTGTCGACGCGCTTCGCGCATATTGTTAGCGATGATGATTGGGCCAGAAGCCATACATTCTCCATGGCATGATAATGAATCGCACCCGGTAGAATACTCACTCCCCTGTAAACGCGATGAACAAAAAATGTTCAGACTTTCCTGATGCTTACAATGGTAGAGGCTCAAATTGCAGGCAAAAAAAAGCGGGCCAGTGACCTGACCCGCTTTTCGCGTTATCTGCCTGCGATTACAGGAATTGCAGGGAGATCCAGTACAGACCGCCGGACAGCAGAATGGAAGCTGGTAGGGTAAACACCCAGGCCATCAGAATGCTGGTGACGGTTTTGCGCTGCAGACCACCGCCATCAACCAGCATGGTACCCGCCACGGATGAGGAGAGAACGTGGGTGGTGGATACCGGCATACCGGTGTAGCTGGCCAGACCGATAGAGACGGCTGCCGTCATCTGAGCAGACATCCCCTGAGCATAGGTCATGCCTTTCTTACCGATCTTCTCGCCGATGGTGGTTGCCACACGACGCCAGCCAATCATCGTACCCAGACCCAGCGCCAGTGCGACCGCCATGATGATCCAGATCGGTGCGTACTCGATGGTATTCAGCATATCGACTTTCAGTTTCTTCAGCAGACGTTGGTCGTCAGCAGAAACTTCAGGCAGTTTGGACACTTTCTCGGTCACGTCAGAGATGCACAGCATGATGCGACGCATCTGGCCACGCTGCTCAGGTGTGAGCTTTTCGTAGCTTTCGACATCGGTCAGCATGCCTTTCGCCCGCTCCAGTGCGTTGATCGCATTGGCCGGATGGCAGTGGAACTCCGCCGGTGCAGTCGCGCCTGCTTCAGGAGAAGGGATCAGCTGATCAACGCCGGTGGCTTTTTTCAGCAGATCAGGACGCTGCTGGAAATAGGTTTCGACGTTGTTGATTGCATCGCGGGTACGGGTAATTTCGTAACCGGTAGCATTCATATTCACCACGAAGCCCGCAGGTGCCACGCCGATCAGAACCAGCATGACCAGACCAATCCCTTTCTGGCCGTCGTTCGCGCCATGTGAGAAGGCCACGCCGATAGCAGAGATGATCAGGGCAATACGCGTCCAGAATGGCGGCTTTTTCTTACCGTCTTTCTTTTCACGCTCGGCTGGCGTCAGGTGGATACGGGCACGTTTTTTGGTGCCGCTCCAGTAACGACGCAGCAGGAAAATCAAACCCCCTGCTACAACCAGACCGACAATCGGAGAAATAATCAGTGAACCGAAGATCCCCAGAACTTTAGGAATATTCAGCGCGTCCACCACAGACGTACCGGTCATCAGCGCATTGGTTAAACCAATACCGATGATGGCGCCGATCAGCGTGTGAGAACTGGATGCTGGCAGGCCGAAATACCAGGTACCGAGGTTCCAGATAATTGCAGCAAACAGCAACGAGAACACCATGGCGAGACCATGGCCGGAACTGACATTGAGTAGCAGATCCGTTGGCAGCATATGCACAATGGCGTAGGCTACGCTCAGACCTCCCAGAAGAACACCAAAGAAGTTAAACACCGCGGCCATCACAACCGCAACTTGCGATCGTAAAGCACGAGTGTAGATAACGGTTGCGACTGCGTTCGCAGTGTCATGGAAGCCGTTAATCGCTTCGTAGAACAATACAAAGGCCAGAGCAAGCAAGAGTAAAAGCCCGGTATGGAAATCCAGGCCGGCAAACAAATGTAGCATAGGACGTTACGCCATCTTGAGGACATGAACGCGGCGCATTATCCAGGACAAATGCGCAACGGGCAAAGTGAAATATAGACTTTTTTTGATTTGCCTACTGACATAAGCGTAGCAACAAAAGAATTATTTTTTAAATTTCAATTAAATGAACGAGATCGCGCATATTTGCTCTGGCACGCTTCTTGAGGAAACTTTACAATTCGCGCCCTCAAAACCAGGAGGATCGAGACGTGGAAAAGTATGATGCCATCATTATCGGCGCAGGTGCGGCGGGTTTATTCTGTGCGGCGATGGCTGGACAGGCAGGACGCCGGGTTCTGCTTCTCGATAACGGAAAAAAACCTGGGCGTAAGATCCTGATGTCTGGCGGGGGGCGCTGCAATTTTACTAATCTTTATATCGAACCCGCGGCCTATTTGAGCCAGAACCGTCATTTTTGCAAATCTGCTCTTGCCCGCTACACCCAGTGGGACTTTATTGACCTGGTCGGTAAGCACGGTATCGCCTGGCATGAGAAAACCCTGGGCCAGCTGTTTTGCGACGATTCGGCGCAACAGATCGTCGATATGCTGGTGGCAGAGTGCGAAAAAGGTCAGGTTACCTTGCGTCTGCGCAGCGAAGTCCTGGAAGTGGCACGCGATGACGCGGGCTACACCCTGCAGCTGAATGGCGAAACGGTAAGTGCGGAAAAGCTGGTGATCGCCAGCGGCGGGCTTTCAATGCCAGGGCTGGGCGCGTCGCCGTTTGGCTATAAAATTGCCGAACAGTTTGGCCTGAAGGTCCTCCCGACCCGTGCCGGTCTGGTGCCCTTCACTCTGCATAAGCCTTTGCTGGAGCAGCTGCAAACCCTCTCCGGCGTCTCGGTGCCTTCGGTCATCACTGCTGAAGACGGCACCGTATTCCGTGAGAACCTGCTCTTCACCCACCGCGGTCTTTCCGGCCCGGCAGTGCTGCAAATTTCCAGCTACTGGCAGCCGGGGGAGTTCGTCACCATCAATTTAGTACCGGACTGCGATCTGGCGAGCTTCCTTGATGAACAGCGCGCGGCACACCCTAACCAGAGCCTGAAAAATACCTTAGCCATGCAACTGCCGAAGCGGCTGGTGGAGTGCCTGCAACTGCTGGGACAAATTCCCGATGTGTCGCTGAAGCAACTCAACAGCCGGGACCAGCAGGCGCTGGTCGAGACCTTAACCGCCTGGCGCGTGCAGCCGAACGGCACCGAAGGGTATCGCACCGCGGAAGTGACCCTTGGCGGCGTCGACACCAACGAACTCTCCTCGCGCACCATGGAGGCCCGCCACGTGCCGGGGCTCTATTTTATCGGTGAGGTGGTAGACGTGACCGGCTGGCTGGGCGGCTACAATTTCCAGTGGGCGTGGGCCAGCGCATGGGCCTGCGCAGAGGCGCTGGCAGCCAGAGAATAAAAACTGACCGGGCATGCTGAACCGCGTAAATGTGCGTTAAAATAGTCCATCCGGCGCAGGGAGATCCTGCGCCGGTTTACTTCTTAAGGGGAGAAGGCTGTTAACGGTCCCCCCTTTTTCTTTACTGGCTCTGCCAGTCTGCATGGTTTGTATTTTGTCTTCAAAAAGGGTTGTGTATGTCATCTGCTCATCTCGGTTTTCCGACGGAAACCGTTGTTGTATTCGTGGTCATGGCGGTGGGGGCGATGTTTATCGACCTCTTTATGCATCGGCATGACAAACCCATTTCACTGAAAAGCGCCTCGCTCTGGTCAATCTTCTGGGTGATGATGGCGATGGCGTTCGCCGGGTTCCTGTACGTTCATCACGGTGCCGAAGTGGCGAGCCTGTTCCTCACCGGTTACGCGCTGGAAGAGGTGCTCTCCGTCGATAACCTGTTCGTGATGATGGCGATCTTCGCCTGGTTCGGCGTGCCGGATCAGTATCGTCACCGGGTACTCTACTGGGGGGTGATTGGCGCTATCGTCTTCCGTGGGATCTTCGTTGCCATCGGCACCAGCCTGCTGAGCCTCGGGCCGTACGTCGAGGTGGTTTTTGCCCTGATTGTGGCCTGGACGGCGGTGATGATGCTGAAGCGCGGCGAAGAGCAGGACGAGATCGAGGATTACTCCCAGCATCTGGCCTATCGCGCGGTTAAACGCTTCTATCCCATCTGGCCGAAAATCACCGGCAATGCCTTCCTGCTAAGCCAGAAAGAGGTCGATGCCGAGCTTGCTAAACCGGAGAACCAGGATGTGATGGTCGGGCGGGTGAAGAAGGCAAAACGCTATGCTACGCCGCTGCTGCTCTGCGTAGCGGTGGTGGAGCTGTCAGACGTGATGTTCGCCTTTGACTCGGTACCGGCGATCATCGCCGTCAGCCGCGAGCCGCTGATTATCTACAGCGCCATGATGTTCGCCATCCTCGGTCTGCGTACCCTCTATTTCGTGCTGGAGGCGCTGAAGCAGTATCTGGTGCATCTGGAGAAAGCGGTGATCGCGCTGCTGTTCTTTGTGGCCTTTAAGCTCGGACTGAACGCCACGGATCACTTCTGGCATCACGGCTATGGCATTGGTGCCACCGCGAGTCTGTTAGTGGTGCTGGGCGTGCTGGCGGCGGGGATTGTGGCGAGCCTGCTGTTCCCAGGGAAACGGGAAGCCTGAGAAGTATTGCCCGGCGGCGCTGCGCTGGCCGGGCCTGCTCTCTTCATAAACCGGGTAAGGCGAAGTCGCCACCCTGTTTATTTTACGGCTTGAGAGGCGAATTGCGGCGCGCGCGAGGTGGGTGGAAATGCCGCCAGTGCGGATCCTGCGCGGCAGCCAGCAGCTCGTGATCGCCGCGGGTATCACCCCAGGCGCGCACATGGTAGTTGGTCAGGCTGCCGTACACGTGCTCCAGGCGGGCCACTTTCTGCGCACAGCGACAGTTATGGCCGGTGATCCGCCCGGTCAGTTTGCCGTTTTTCACTTCCAGCTGGGTGCCGATAAGCTTAATGCCGAGCTTGTCAGCCCAGGGCTGCAATACCAGCGCCGGCGATGCCGAACAGATCGTCACCTCTGCACCGGAGTTCACTTCCGCAGCCACCGCCAACACGCCCTGCGGACGCATCAGTTTGTCCCAGTATTTCTCGCAGAACAGCTCTGCCTGCTGACGCAGCCAGTGCTCATCCACGCCGGTCAGGAAGGTTCTGATCAGCACCTCTTTCAGCTCATCACGGGTCAGTTTACGGCGCACGCAGTGCAGGGTGGGCAAGGCCATCCGTACCAGGCGTCCCGCAAAGTAGCGTTTACCGAACGCAAAGCGTAAGAAAGGGATAAAGCTGTCGTGATGCGTCAGCGTACCGTCGAAGTCGAACACCGAAAGTACGCTGGATTTTGCTACTGCCTCATCGGCAATCATATTGGTCATAACCGGGTCTTAGCTTAAATACATATTCTGTCCATCAGTTTACCTGCTTTAGCGTCAGATGCCACCCGCCTGCAGGCGGGCGGTCATCGGCATGGCTAGATAATATCGTCCACCACGCCGCCATCGACGCGCAGCGCCGCGCCGGAGGTGGCAGACGCCTGCTGCGAACAGACATAAACCACCATATTCGCCACTTCTTCTACCGTGGCGGCCCGCTGAATGACCGAACTTGGGCGGTTAGCCATAACGAACTCTTTCGCCAGCGACTCCAGCGATTTGCCGGTTTTCTCCTGCTCGTCTTTCATCATCTCCGCAAAGCCGTCCGACATCGTCGGGCCTGGCAAAACGCTGTTTACGGTGACGCCGCTACCCGCGGCAAATTTTGCCAGCCCGCGCGCCAGCGACAGTTGGGCTGTTTTGGTTACACCATAGTGGATCATGTCTGCCGGAATATTGCAGGCCGACTCCGAGGAGATAAACACCACCCGGCCCCAGCCTTTTTGCACCATGCCAGGCAGCAGGGCGCGCGATAGCCGCACCCCGGACATCACGTTGGTTTGCCAGTAGTTATTCCAGGTCTCGTCATCGGTAGCGTAAAAATCCTGTGGGCCGTAAATCCCGGCGTTATTCACGAGGATATCGACGCCAGAGGCAACCTTCAGCAGGGCATCTACGCCATCAGCGGTGCTGAGATCGGCAATCGCCGCCCGCACCTTCACGCCGGGTATCACCTGCTGGAGCTTTTGAATTCCCCGGTTGACCGAGTCGATGCTGCGTCCGTTAACAATCACTTCTGCGCCGCTTTCCGCCAGTCCTCTGGCGATGGCGAAGCCAATACCGCCCGTTGAGGCGGTCACTAACGCCACTTTCCCGGTAAGATCGATTTTCATGGTCTGCTCCATGTTGTTAGCAAAGTCAGACCATTAAGCGTAGCAGTTATGCGTTACAGCACCTGAAGCGCGTCGTGGCGCAGGGTGAAGGGGGTGGGGGTACAGACTGCAAGGCTCAGCGAGCCGTGCTGGACGTGGCTGACGCTCAGTGCAGAAGTAAAAGTGCTGTCGACGCTGACAATCTGCCAGGCGCTGCCGCCGCGCTGTTTAACAATCGCTTCCTTGCGTGTCCAGATGCGCCAGAAGGCTGCCAGTTTGGCCTCTGGCTCCTCCCGTTCCAGCTCCGCATGCTCTGCGAGGCTAAAGACGGCATTGGCCAGCGCTTGCCAGTTATCACGGGGGCGGATCACTTCGATGTCGCAGCCCACTTCGCCCTCATCGCTTAACAGCAGGGCGATATCATCTCCGCTGTGGCTCAGGTTAAACCAGTACGGATACGCATCGACAAAGGCCGGTTTTCCCTGCTCTCCGAAGATGATTTCCGGCACAGGGGCGGGCGATAACGCCCGGGCGAGCAGGGTTCGCCCGGCCAGCCAGGGGAGGCGGCGCGCGCCCTGGGGCGCCTGTTCGGCCAGCGCTGACGCCAGAGGGTCAGCGCTGAGGGTAGAAATTTTTCCCAGCAGGAACTGGTACATAGTCACGCCCAGCGTTTAATGATAAGAGAAGTATTAATGCCGCCGAACGCGAAGTTGTTGCTTTGTAGATATTCGCAGTCAATATGACGGACTTTTCCCATAATATAATCTAATGCGCCGCATTGCTCATCCGGTTGTCTTAAATTGATGGTCGGCACGAACCACCCCTCGCGCATCATCTCCAGGCTCATCCATGCCTCCAGCGCACCGCAGGCACCCAGCGTATGGCCGAAATAGCTCTTCAGTGATGAGATGGGTACGCTGTCGCCAAACACCGCGGCGGTGGCCTGGCTTTCGGCAATATCGCCCCGATCTGTGGCGGTGCCGTGCGCCGAAATGTAGCCAATGTCCTGCGGCTTTAGCCCGGCTAATTTCAGCGACTTCTCCATACAGATCTGCATCGTCTCCCGCTGCGGCTGGGTGATATGCGCTGCGTCGCAGTTGGTGGCGAAGCCGACAATTTCCCCGTAAATCGTCGCCCCGCGCGCCTTCGCATGTTCCAGCTCCTCCAGGATCAACGTCCCGGCCCCTTCGCCAATCACCAGCCCGTCGCGCTGGATATCGAAGGGTGACGGCGTGGCCTCCGGCGCGTCGTTACGCTGGCTGGTGGCGAACAGGGTATCGAACACCGCCGCTTCTGACGGGCACAGCTCCTCTGCGCCGCCCGCCACCATCACCGTCTGATAGCCGTGGCGAATCGCTTCCCACGCATAGCCAATCGCCTGGCTGCCGGACGTGCAGGCGCTGGACGTCGGGATCACCCGGCCACGCAGCCCGAAGAACAGACCGGTATTTACTGCCGTGGTATGCGGCATCATCTGCACATAAGTCGTGCCAGTGATGTTGTTGGTGTGTTTCTCGGTGAGCATGGTGGCGAACTCGCTGACCGGCCCGGTGCTGCCGGTGGACGAGCCATAGGCAATGCCGGTTTCGCCCTGGGTCAGAACCGGATCGTCAATCAGCCCCGCCTGCGTTAGCGCCAGTTCGGTGGCGCGGGTCGACAACAACGACACGCGACCCATGGCGCGGATACGCTTGCGGGTATAGTGATCCGGCAGGGTAAAATCGTCGATCGGCGCGCCCAGCAGGGTGTGTAGCCCTTCATAGATCGTCCACTCCGGCATCTTACGTACCGCGTTTTTATACTGCAGTAAGCGGGCAGAAACCGACTGCCAGTCTTCACCGAAGGCGGTGACGCCGCCCATACCGGTAATCACCACGCGGCGCGTCATAGCATTCCTCCATTAATGGAAATGACCTGACGTGTCACGTACCCCGCAATATCCGACATCAGGTAGCTGGCCAGTCCGGCCACCTCGTCTGCCTGACCCATTCTTTTCATGGGGATGATGGCCATGGCCTCTTTCAGCGCGGCCTCTTCCATCTCGATCATGCCGGTATCAATCAGCCCAGGCGCAATGCAGTTGACGGTGATGTTGCGCTTTGCCAGCTCAATCGCCAGCGCTTTGGTGGCACCGATAATGCCTGCCTTGGCCGCGCTATAGTTCACCTGGCCCCGGTTGCCCATCACCCCGGAAACGGATGACAGGGTGATAATGCGGCCGCCCTTGCGAGTGCCAATCATTGGCATGATGCAGGGGTGAATAACGTTGTAAAAGCTGTCGAGATTGGTGTGGATCACGCTGTCCCAGTCCTCTTCACTGAGCGCCGGAAAGGCACCATCCCGTGCGATCCCGGCGTTACTGACCACGCCATACCAGGGGCCGTTCACTTCCATATCCTGCTCCAGCACCTCGCGGCACTGGGCGCGGTTACCCACGTCAAACGAGAGCAAACGCCCGTTGCCGCCCGCCTGTTCGATGGTGTTCAGGGTGTCCTGTGCCCCTGCGGCGTCGCGGTGGTAGTGCACCCCGAGCGTAAATCCGTCAGCGGCCAGTTTAAGGGCGATGGCCCGGCCAATGCCTTTGCTGGCGCCGGTGACCAGAACGGAACGACTCATTGACTTACCCCCTGCTTAAAAAGTGATGCTAATTCCTCTTTGCCGGGCTGGAAGGTATTCACCCGCCCGGTTGCCAGCGTGGCGTTATCGGCAGTGATCGCACATTCGAAGCTGCTAAAGCGTTCATCCTGCATCAA
The DNA here is from genome assembly GCF_050435045.1 of Leclercia sp. 1548. Classification (NCBI taxonomy): domain Bacteria; kingdom Pseudomonadati; phylum Pseudomonadota; class Gammaproteobacteria; order Enterobacterales; family Enterobacteriaceae; genus Leclercia; species Leclercia sp. 1548. The sequence goes on from NZ_JBNDJP010000009.1 coordinate 37,919, forward strand.
CAGGGTGACGGTGACCGTTAAGTCGCTGTTGGCCGGGAAGACCCCTGCCGCACACACCAACTCCCGCGCCCCGAGCACCATGCCGAGCGACAGGTTTTCCTGCCCCTGCTGCTGGCGATGCCAGCCTGACCAGACGCCAACCGTCTGGGCCATCAGTTCAAGGGCATACCATCCCGGCAGATCGCCCGCGGCGTTCAGGAACGGTGCCAGCACGCCCTGTGAATTGACCGTGACGCGGCAGACGGCAGACTCATCGGTCACGCTCTCTACCGACGCCAGCAGCAGCATAGGCGCATCGTGAGGCAGGTAGTCGGTGGGGGATAAATAACTCATGACACTCTCCCCAGCAGGATGCTGGCATTATTGCCGCCAAAGGCGAAGGAATTGGACAGGATCACCGCTTTTTTCAGCGCGGTAGGCTTATGCAGCACACCGCAGGCGGCGAGGGTAGGATCGGGCGCATAGCGGCTGAAATCCTGAGCGGGCAGCGGCAGATCATGGGTCAGGATCAGCCAGCTTAGTGCGGCTTCGGTGATCCCTGCGGCACCCAGCGTGTGGCCGGTCAGGTGTTTGGTTGAGCTGCAGGGCACGGCCTCGCCAAACAGGTCATGCACCACCTGCGACTCAATCTGGTCATTAAGCGGCGTCGCCGTACCGTGCAGGTTGATGTAACCCACATCGTCCGGTTTCAATCCTGCGGCGTTCAGCGCCTGATTAATGGCGTTGATGGCACCTTCGCCCTGAGGGTGTGGGGCAGAAATATGGTACGCATCGCTCGACTCACCAGTTCCCAGCAGCGCCACCGGCTGCGGCTCGCGGGTAAGCACCATCAGTGCCGCTGCTTCGCCAATGGTGATCCCCCGGCGGTCGCGGCCAAACGGCTCGCACAGCGTGGTGGAGAGTGATTCGAGGCTGCTAAAGCCATTCACCGGCATTCGGCTCAGCGTATCTGCGCCGCCGACCAGGGCGATATCCACCAGCCCGGCCTCAATCAGCCGACGCCCGCTGATAATCGCCCGCGCGCTGGAGGAGCAGGCGGTAGAGAGGGTATAGGCCGGGCCGTCCAGATTCAGCCAGTTGGCCAGAAAGCGCGACGGATCGCCCAGCTCCTGCTGCGCGTACCGCCAGTTAACGCTGGTTTCGCCGTTCATCGACAGGCGCACATGCTCGTCGCCCTCGTCCAGGCCCGAGGTGCTGGTGCCCATGACCACCGCCACCCGGTCGCGGCCATAACGGGCAATGGCTTCATCGACCACAGGCTGGATCTGCGCCAGCGCCGCCAGCAGAAGCTGATTATTCCGCGAGCGATGCAGGGCAGCGCTATCCGGGATGGCAGGCAGCTCGCCATCGACGCCGCCCAGCACCGCATCCTGACCCTGCAGCCAGCCGCTGCGCAGGCGCATACCCGGGGCCACGCCGCGCGTCAGGTTAGCGGCTATCTCATCGGGCGCGCTGCCCAGGGCGTTGATCAGGCCAACGGCAGAAATATAAATCATCTCAGTCATCCAGATATTGAATGGTGATGTGGTAGTGGAACGCCTGTTGTTCAATGCTGATTGGCTGGCGTTTGCCCTTGCGTTGCAGGTAGACGATCTCCGTCACCAGCGCGCCGTCAGCATTGCGCAGCTCGCGTCGGTCGCCGCGATCCCGCAGCGTCCAGCCCTTCGGCAACTGCGGCAGCCAGGCGTCGATCGGCCAGTGGCTGAGCATCACATCCGCCAGCACCTGGCTGGCCGGAGGCAGCTGCGGGACGACAATAGACTGTTCAGTATGGATGCCCGTGGCATCGTAGGTGGCGAGGAACAGTCGAATGCCGACCGATGACAGCCCGGCGAGCGTCACCTTCTGCGCATCGGCATTCAGCATCACCAGCAGCGACTGGGTTGTGCCGTTAAAGCGGCCGGTCAGCAACTGCTGCGACGACAGCGCCGGAGTGATGCCCGGCGGCGGCAGCGTCACCCGGGTACCCGGCTGTAACCAGGCCTGCGGGCGCGTCGCGTCACTGTTTTGCGTGGTGTGGCTACAGCCAGCCAGCAGCAGCGCGCCGATCAGGGCGGCGGCGCGGTAAAAAGGGGTGATCATCGTTTTCTCTCTTTTTTAGCCGGCATCGCCAGCGGTGCCAGCAGGAAGGCGGTGAAAATACCGCTGACCAGCACAATCCCGAAACTGCTGATCGCCTGCGTGGCGCTGAACACCAGCATACCGAGGGTCAACAGGGTGGTCATCATCGCCAGGGTGATGGCCAGCATGGAGGTCAACGGCGTACCACGCGGGTTGTTGAAGAATAGCGTGTAGTTGATACCAATGCCGAGCACCAGTACCAGCGCCAGCAGCGAGAACAGGTTAACCGGATGGCCCGTGGCCGACAGGGCTGCCAGGCCACAGCCCAGCGACAGCAGCGAGGGCACCAGGGTAATCAGCCCCTTACGCCAGCCAAGGCGCAGCATCGCGCCACAGGCGATCACGGCCAGGGCGACAGCCAGCAGAACGGTAAGCACGGTGCGGTAGAGGGCAAACAGGCTGTCGAAACTCGCCTTGCGATCCACCCAGACCACGCCCGGATGTTTATCCGCCAGTTCACGCAGGGCCGGGCTGTTTTTCACACCATCCACCGGCACCAGCACGCCGCTTTCGCCGTCGGGCAACGTCAGCCACAGCAGGCGCCAGCCTTCACTGGCGGGGCTGGCAAGCCAGGCTTCCACCTCCACCGGCATGGCATTCAGATCCGGCGACACCGTGGTCAGCCCGGCGTTTTGCAGAACCTTCGTCGCTGCCGGGGCCGCCTTTTTCAGCAAATCCAGGTCGCTTTCCTGCCGCGCCAGCGAGTTCAGCGGCAGGGTGCGCCAGGATTTCAGGTCACCCGCCTGCTGCGCCAGGGCCAGCGCGGGAGTGAAAGCCTCCAGTCGCTCCAGCGTCTGCTGGGCCGACGCACCATGCACCACAAACCATTTCTGATCGACACCCTGGCCGGTCAGGGCGGTGATGGTTTTTTCCTGGGCCAGAATATCCTGCGGCAGAGCCTGCAACTGGGCGATATCGTCATCCACCCGCAGCGTGGTGAGGCCAGCCAGGGCCGTCAGGGCCAGCACTACCGGCAGCCCCACCGACACACGCCTGTCATTGCGCCAGGCCGACAGCCAGCGCAGCATCGGTACTCTGGCCGGAACCGGGCGCACCGGTAAGCCGCGGCACAGCCATGGGTGCCAGAAGATCACCGTCAGGCAGGCGGCGCTTAATCCTGCGGCGGCAAACACCGCCATCTGGCGAATGCCCGGGAACGGGGCCAGCATCATAATGAGATACGCCACCACCGTGGTGAGTAGCGCCAGCAGCAGCGCGTTACGTACTTTCGCCAGGCTCTGCCAGGGGGAGTCCTGCCCGCCATGAACCATCCGCTCGGTCAGGTAGTAAAGCGTGTAATCCGCTGAAATGCCGATAATGCTCATGCTCATCACCAGCGTCATCAGATGCAGCTCGCCAAACAGCAACAGGGTGGCGACGGTGCCCGCCAGCGCGCCCATGGCGATGGAGACGAGGCACAGCAGCAGCGGACGGAGGGAGCGGAACACCGCCACAATCAGCAGGATCACCCCCAGGATAGTGGCGACGCCGAGGGTCGAAATATCCCGTTTCGCCTGCTGGCTGGCGTAGTCGCTGTAAAACACGGTGCCGCGCGACAGCAGCTGCGCATGGGGATAACCTGTTTTGAGCTGGTTTTCCAGGCCATGGAGCCGGGTCACCAGCTGGTGGGTTTGCTGCATATCAAACGACGAACCGGCCAGTTCGCCGTGCAACAAATACCAGTAATTACCGGCATCGTCTTTGGTTACCAGCCAGCCGTCCATCAGCCGCAGCTTCTGGCTGTTTTGCGCCAGCGCCAGCTGCGAGCCGCGCATCAGCATCAGCGGATCGTTTTGCAGCTCTTTGCCGCTGACGCCAGAAAAGGCGGAGTAAAGCTGGGACAGGATCCACTGGGCCTGCGCCTCGCCACCGCTTTGCAGGCGCGCGCGGGTGGCAGGGTCAATCAGGCCGTTGCGGTGCTGCCAGAAAAATTCCCCCCAGGCCTTCTGCCCGGCGGCATCCATCGGCCCTTTTACCTCGTGCAGGGAGCCTGAGGCTTGCAGCAGGCTCAGCCACTGCTGCGCCACCTGCGGATCGGGGTGTTTTCCGGGGCTGACCAGCCATACCAGCTGGCGGTCAAGCCGTTCGATAAAGCCGTCGTTCAGCGCCGGGGGGATGGCCCCGAGGCTCTGTTTGGGCAACATCGCCAGTACGCTGCTGTTCAGCCGCGCCCCGGGCAACAGCGCCAGCAACATGCCCAGCAGCGCCAGGCATACTACCGCCCACACCAGCGCCGGACGGCGGGTGTTACGGTGCGGCAAAGCGTTGGCGTTCGGCATCGGTCAGGCTGGCGGGGGTCAGTTGGTGGCGGGAAAGGGCGATAACCGTCCGGTCACCCTGTTTGTCGTTCAGCACAATAGATTCAAGAAAGGTCGCGCCACCCAACTCCAGCGAGGCGAAAATCTTATCCAGCGGCGTGGTGGTGGGCGTCAGCACCAGCGACCAACGATCGTTGCCGAGGTCTTTAAAGTCGATGCGGAAATTCTCCTCCAGCACCTTGCGATCGGCCTGGAACAGGGCGCGCAGCAGGTGGTTGAACTGGAACATCTGTGGATTATTATCGGCAGTGATGATCTGCGGCGGCTGGCCGTTGATGATTTGCACCATCCGTTTGTCATCCAGCAGCAGCGTCATTGGGAAGGGCGCCTTTTGGTCCCACAACAGGCCGTTGTCGCGCGCGATCAGCATCTCGCCGTTGGATCGCAGCGGCTGGGGCAGATCCTTAATGGTGCGGGTCTGCTCAAAGTGGGCGCGCACCACTGGCTGTTCGGTAAAGCGCTGCTGTAATGCGTCCAGCGTGACGGCGTTGGCCCACGGACCGATCAGCAGGGCAAACAGCGGTAACCACTTCATGGCGTCACTCCCATACGCTCAAACAGGATCGCCGGGCTGACAAAACACAACTCGCGGCTTTTTTCTTCCACGGCCACCTGAATGGTGTAGCCGGTGGTGGTACGTTTGCCGCTGGTGGCGTCAAAAATCTGATAGGCGATACGCAGACGGTTCTCACACTCTTCGATATGGGCCTGGACGCGGATCCGTTGCTCAAAGGTCAGGACATCGCGGTATTTCACCCGGGTATCCACCACCGGCCAGAGATAGCCGGATGCCTTCATCTGGCGATAGCCATAATCAAACTGGTTGAGCAGGGCCTCGCGGGCAATCTCAAAATAGCGGAAGTAGTTGCCGTGCCAGACCACGCCCATCATATCGACGTCGTGAAACGGCACAGTCAACTCTACTTCGGTCGTAAAGCGGGGATCGGTCAGCACCCTTTACTCCTTCTCTTTAGTATCCGGCAGACGCCAGAAATCGAAAAAATTGAACCAGTCGAGCGGCGCTTGTAGCGCGTAATGCTCCAGCCGCTGCGCGTAGCGATCGACGGTCTGTTGTAACGCCTGCTGGCGCTCGCCGCGGGGTAACAGCAGCGGATCGGCAAACTCTTCGCAGTGGATATGCAATTTCTCCTGCTGGCGCAGGGCGAAGATCAGCATCACCGGACAGCGCATCAGCGAGGCGAGAATAAATGGCCCCTGCGGGAAAGGCGCAGGCTGACCCATAAAGTCGCTCCATACCACGCGCCAGCTGCCGCCGCGCTGCGGATCGACAGCGATCCGATCCCCGACGATCGCCACCCACTCCCCGCGATCTATCTTCTCTTTCAGGAGGATAGCGGTGTCAGGGCCGATGCTTGTGACCGGGATAAGGTTCAGACCGGCCTGCGGTGCCATCTCCTGCATAATCTGTTTAAACCGCTGGGCGTTATCGGTGAACACCAGCGCATTAATGGTTTTACCGCCTTTCTGTTGCGCCATGGCGCGACATGCCTCCACATCACCCAGATGGGAGGCCAGCAGCAGCTTGCCCTGCGGCACGGTAAGATCCAGTTTTTCCCGCGCGCCGGGAGCGAAGATCACGTCCCGATCCAGCCGGAGCTCGCCGCGCCAGCTGGCGACTTTATCCAGCATCGCATTGCCAAAACGCAGGAAGTGGAAAAAGCTGTTCAGTCGCGCAGGTTTTGGCTGCTGGCGCTGCGCCAGCACCTCACTGACGCGGGCGATCCACTGCTGCGATGCCTGCCGCGCCGGACGCGCCGTAAGCCAGTACACGGCAACCACCGGCCACAGCAGAACGGTAAAGGCTCTGCGTCCGAGCAACTGCCAGACCCGCAGCATCAGGCGCATACCGAGGAGACCTTTCACTTCCTGCTGCTGCGCCCAGTGCTGGCTGCGGCGGCGAAACAGCAGCGAGGGGATGCGCGGTAACATGCCGAAGAACAGCCGGGTGTGCATCCAGGAGATCAGCAGGTTGTCTTTCAGGGCATCGAAATGGGAAATGCCATCCTGCGGATAGGTCACCCGGGTGGGCAGAAAATAGCTGGTGTGGCCCTGCCAGTAGAGGCGCACCATCACTTCTGTATCAAAATCCATCCGCTTGCCGAGCGACACGCGGTTTACCAGTTGCAGCGTGGGCGCGACCGGGTAGACGCGAAAGCCGCACATGCTGTCTTTAAGCTGCAACGACAGGGTTTCGATCCATACCCAGACATGGGTGACCCAGCGGCCATACCGGCGTGAGCGGGGGATGGAGTCGTCGTAAATCGGCTGGCCGGAGATCAACGCCTGGGGGTGGCGTTCTGCCAGCGCCAGCAGCTGCGGAATATCCTCAATCGCATGCTGTCCATCGGCATCCACCTGCACCGCATGGGTATACCCCGCCCCGGCGCACACTTTCAGCCCGCGGATCACCGCCGCGCCTTTACCGGCGTTGTGCGTCAGCCGCACCAGGGTGACATGGGCATTGTCAGTAGCCAACTGGTCCAGCGTCTGCCGGGTACTGGCGTCGCTGCCATCGTCGACCACAATAATCGGCAGCTGAAACGGTGCCAGGCGCGTCAGCACGTTCGCCATCATTGCCCCGTGGTTGTAGCAGGGGATCAGGATGCAGGGGCGGAAGGTTAGCGACACAGGCGAATCTTCCCGGTGCTGGCGGTGTGGCGTTGTTCGCCGTCGTGACGCTGATAGCGAAAAGTGAGCATCTCGCGCCCGGCGTCCCAGTCGAGAGTGAGGGTCACCGTGGCATCAGGCAGCAGCGGTGCCTGGAATTTCACGTTCTGAATACTGTGAAAGCGATAGTCTGGCACCAGCAGCGTGGTGGCGTAGTGCATCACCCAGTCGAGCTGGGTGACGCCGGGCAGCAGGGGCTGGACGGCAAAATGGCCCTGGAACCAGAACAGGGCCGGATCCAGGTGCAGGACAATCTCCAGCTGCTGCGGTTGTGCCTGATGGCGCTCGATTTCATGGATTTTCATGAAATAATTCCTGTAACTGCGCATAGACACGCTTGTTCATACTGTTCACCGGCATTTCATCAACAATGCGCCAGTGACGGGGAATGGCGACGGGTTCGAGCCACGGTTGCAGGGCGCGTCTCCAGGCCAGAACCTGCGCTTTACGCCCGCGCTGGCAGAGCTGCTGACGCCCGGCGTCACTCAGCACCAGCAGCACGCCAATCGTCTGGCGTCCGTCCCGCGTGACCGGCAATGCCGCCGCTTCGCAAATGCCGTCCAGCGCCAGCAGCCGCTGCTCGATTTCAGTCAGCGAGATGCGTTTGTCTTCGATTTTCACCACCCGGCCCCGGCGACCGACGATACTGAACTGACCGTTATCCTCAATGTGCAGGATATCGTCGAGCAGCAGACCTTCAGGCGCGCGGATCAGGGGGGAGGTTACGTGAAAGGCGTCATCAACGCGGCTAATTTTCACGCCCGGAAAGGGCTGCCAGAGGCGCGCGTCCGCCTGACGATGACGCCAGGCGAGAACGCCGGTTTCGCTGCTGCCATAAATTTCATCCGGCCACAGCCCCAGCCAGCGATGGGTCGCGCAAGCCGACTCCCACGCCAGCACGCCACCGGCGGAGATCAGCATGGCGACGGGGGGCGGGGCGAGCCGGGTATCAAGCCGCTTCAGGAACGCCGGGCTGCTGATAAACAGATAACGCTTAGTGTGATCCAGCGCCGCCAGCTGCTCGGCATAGGTCAGCATCTCCGCATGCAGCGGCAGCCCCAAAGACAAGGGTAGCAGGATACGAAACGTCAGGCCGTACAGGTGCTGTGGCACCACAGAGGCCACCACGCAGCAACCGGTGAGGCGCTCGCCAAACCGTTCAGCCAGCAGCCTGGCCTCCCGATCGAGCTGGGCGATGTGCTTGATAATACGTTCAGGCTTGCCGGTGGAGCCGGAGGTGAACAGCTCGATAATGCGGGTGTCATCAATGGTCGGCAGCGGCGTGAACGGGGTGGCGCTACGACGGGCCGAGCTGACGATGATCAGGCGGCCCCGGACGTTCAGCGTCCTGTCGCTCAGCACGCCGTTGAACAGTTTCTGCTGCTCTTCCAGCAGCGATTCGCGGCTGTGGCCCGGCAGCACCGGGGTTTTGCCCGCATACAGCGTTGCCAGCAGGGCGACGATAAACAGATAGCTGCTGTCAAAGCAGAGCGCCCAGCGATCGCCGTCCTGCTGCTGTAAAATGGCCATCAGCCCGCTAACGTCGTCGCGCAACTGCCCCAGCGTCCAGCAGCGATCGCCTGACCAGGCGACGGGCGTGTCGTCCGGGCGGGGAGCATTCAGCCACTGGCTCAAAGGAAGAGGGTTACGCATTATGCTGCTCTTTTTTTATCCGTCGCTGGCGCACCAGCCATTCGGTCGCCATCAACGCGCCCATCAGGATATAGGCGATCATGCCGTTCCACAGCGTCCAGAGCCGCATATCGCCCCGTAGCGCGGTGAACAGCGCAATACCGCCCTTCAAAATGAAAAAGCCGCACCATACCCGGGTGACCACGCGGGTATAGCGCACCCCTGAAGGGGGTAAGTTCGGTTCGCGCAGCCGGGCCAGCCGTTCAACGATGGGCATTGTCGTCCACAGCGATCCGCCAAAGACGGCCAGCATCACCAGGTTCACCACCACCGGATAGAACAACAGCCACTGATGCGCTTTCAGCAAGTAGCTGGCGGTACACAGGGCGATGCCCGCCAGCGCGACGGTTTGCACGGCATAGCGCATTGGCCCGGCGTTATGCCGCGCCTGACGAAAGCGCAACAGCAGCAGGACCGCCAGCAGCGGCAGCAGCCAGTGCAGGCTGTTATGCATCAGCCCGAAGCCAATCAGAAAGGGCCATGCGACCAGCATCAACCCCGTCAACAGGGGGATCGCCGGAAATGACCGTCCGCCACGCATGGTGTCTTACGCTTCGCGCAGGAGTTTTTCTACCGCATCCACTACGTCCTGAACGGTACGTACAGACTTGAAGGTTTCCGGCTTGATCCGGGCGCCCGTTTTCTTCTGCAGGTGAACAACCATATCGACGGCATCAATGCTGTCCAGCTCCAGATCTTCATACAGGCGTGCCTCTGGGGTGATGGCTTCCGGGTCAATCTCAAACAGGGTGATCAGGAGCGTGGTGACTTCCTGATAAACGGATTTGTGTTCTGTAGTCATGATAAATTCGGTCTCAGACGCGATGGGCTGTGATAAAAGAGGCCAGAGTGGCAACGGAGTAGAAATGCTGACGCATCTCTTCGCTTTCGGCAGATAACACCACGCCGTACTGGTTTTTTACCGCCAGGCCCAGTTCAAGGGCATCGATCGAGTCAAGGCCCAACCCATCGCCAAACAGCGCGGCATCCGTATCGATATCCTCTGCGGTCAATTCGTCCAGATTCAGGGTAGTAATTATAAGATTTTTAATTTCAAGGTAGAGCGCTTGCATCATTAATTCCTGACAAAGATTGAAGACCGGATGTTAAGCGATGCTGCAGGTGCCGGTTAAGTTCTCTTGCTGCCAGAGCCGGTTCCTGTACTGCTGCATCGTAAAAATCGTCAATAACTATTCGCTCACGGACATCGACCGTGAAGAACGGTTTTTTCGGCGGTATGTTATACCAACGGCTCTGTTTATCGAGCAGATGCTCGCTACAGTGGATGATAACCACCCGCAGATCGCTGTTGCAGCGCACGGCAATATTGGCCGCGCCGCGTTGTAGCTTGATGGCTTTTCCTACCTGCGTGCGCGTGCCTTCCGGGAAAATCAGTAACGTATCACCCTGCGCCAGCCGCTGCTGACAGGCGCTTAACAGGGTGTCAGCTTCGCTGTTGATCAGGTAATCCGCCGCGCGGATCGCCCCGCTGACAAAGGGGTTACGCAGCAGGGCGCTTTTAACCAGACAGTCGGTTTCTGGCATCACCGACGCAATCAGCACGTAGTCGATAAGTGTCGGGTGGTTCGCCACTACCAGACAGCCGCGCTCATGGCGCAGCACGTCGGGATTATCGAAGCGGTAATCCAGCACGCCCAGGGCACGGGCAACGGTTAAAAAAGCCCGAAAGCTCGCGGCAATACTGCGCCGGGCGAGACGACGGCGACGCGCCCGGTCGCGCTGGAACAGGTTCAACAGGTTGAACCACACCAGCGACAGCATCAGCCCGCCTATGCCAAACAGCACGAAGCATGCGCCCGTCATCAGCATTCGCCAGCCGCGGTTGAGGTTTGCCATGAGACTTGTCATGCACGCGTCCACCGCCACAGCAGGCGCTCGCCGGGCACCGCAAATTGCTCATCGTGACGCAGGAAGTAGCGCAGGAACTGCAGGCTCTGCGGCAGCGATGGCTCGTCGGGGCAACGGACGGATTCCGTTTCGCAGCGCAGGGCGTCACCGGCTTCGATGACCAGCGCCATGGCATAGGGCCAGGTCGGCATCTGAGCCGGCAGTGCGGAGCGGTAAAAATCGGGCAGGGTGCCATCAAAATCGACCAGTAACACCCGCGTATATCCGGCATGCAGCAGGCTCAGCACCTCGCAAAGACCCTGCTGAAAAGTATCCATTCCGGCGGAAAGTGATGACGAAACAATCGGCTGACGCGCCGCGATAGTCAGATTGCCCACCGCAGAGTTGTGGACCGACATGGCAAAGTCAGTCGGGGAAACATCCTGCCCGGTCGCCAGCGCGTGCAGGAGGCGATAGTTACGCTCCAGCTCGCCATGACGGCTGGTATAGACCACGGCATCAATGGCATGTTTTCGCACCATCGCCAGGCCGCAATCGACCGCCAGCTTACTGCCTGAACTGAGGCGGCGGGCGGTCATCATCGGCAGATCGGTCAGTTTGGCCTGCGGCGCAGCAGGATCGATGGCGTGCAAACCCTGCGACCATGCCTGCCACTGATCGGCATCGCTAAGCCCTGGCGCTCTGGCATGCCAGTCGAGAATGTTAAATGCAAATTTCATCTGCGCGCGTCCGCGATCAATCCGTCTTTCAATAACGCAGCAAAAATCAGGCCGCGTTATTATTCATTTTTCTGACAAATCAATAAGGTGTGGCCCACCCCGAGATTGTCATGCCGTTGTTCTACCCGGAATCCTGCTCTCTCCAGATAGTGGTAAAATTTCTCTACGCTATAAAAACGGCTGTTGCCGTTCGCCATACAGGTGAAATAGAGCGAGGTTGCGTTCAGGCTGAAGGAGGCCGCTTCGAATTTTTGCGCATCCCAGAAGGGTTCCAGAATGCATAAGCGCGCGCCTGGCTTCATCACCTTCGCCACGTTGCCCAGCAGGGTAACAATCTGATCGGGAGAGAAGCAGTCCAGGAACTGGCTCATCCACCAGATATCAGCGTCACCCGGCAGAACAGCGTCGCTAAGCATATCGACAGGATGGAACGCAATACGATGAGATAATCCTGCATTTGCAATATTTTCCCGGGCCAGTGCAATTTGCTGCGGCAGATCGAGCAGCGTCACGGTGATATTTTCATCGTATCTGCAGCAGCGTAGCGCCCATTTACCCGTATTGCCGCCGACATCGTACAATTTTGTCGGCGAGCTTGCGAATATAAGGGGTAATGCGGCGTCGAATGCGCCATCGGAATAGAAATGATCGAAAGCAAACCAGCTTCGCTGCGCCTGTTCAGGCAACGCAGACAGTGCCGGATAAATGGTTGGCCATTCGCCAAAGACAGATAGGCCAGCCGGTTTCGCCGTGCTCAGTGACTCGGCAAGGTGAAACAGGCCCTGATAGCAAACATCCTGGGTGAAATCCATGTTGATGCGGGTCATGCTGTCATGCAGTAAATAATGCCCAATTTTGGCCAGATAGTATCGCCCCTCCCGGTGCGTCACTATGCGCCCGCTTAATCCCATATCCAGCAATACCCCAGCGCCATATTCACTGAGCGTGCTGTTTGCCACGATCTCATCCACAGTAGCGCCATGCGCTCCCTGCTTATCCAGCCAGGCGAGCACGCCAGTGTTACGCAGACAGAGGGCGGTTTGAAAAAGCATCGGGGCAAAAGCGATACGTTGCGCTTCGGTGATGGCCTCAAGCGCGCTGAGCGTGTCCTTTTCGTACATGAAATGCGTAACCTTTCGCCGGTTGAAACAGAGAGCGTCGGGCCAGGACTGACCCGACGAGTATAAAATTTACCGCGCAGCGCTCGCTGAATGGGGTGGCGGGGTGATGCCGTTATCCCGGCAGGCGGCTTTTGGGTCGGCCCGGCCCGAGCAGGATCGCCAGCTTACTTCCTCCCTTGGTGGTTTCCATCCAGATCTTACACACGCTGGTAAGCGGAACAGACAATAACATCCCGACCGGGCCAAGTAACCAGCCCCAGACCAGCAACGACAGGAACACCACCAGGGTGGACATTCCCAGCCGGTGGCCCATCATCCGTGGTTCCACGATATTGCCCAGCACCATATGCACGATCAGGAACAACGCCCCCACCATGGCACACTCATAGAAGCCATTAAACAGAAACGCCTGGATCATCGGCGGTACGGCGGAGATCACCGCGCCGATATTGGGCACATAGTTCAGCAGGAAGGCCAGCACGCCCCACATCAGGGCGAACTGCACGCCCAGCAGCGCCAGCCCCAGCCAGACGATGGCACCCGTCCACAGGCTTAACAATGTTTTCAGCGCCAGATAATGGGAGACGCCCTTCAGCGCCCGGTGCAGACCGGCGATGTGGATCTGCGGATTATTCAGGGCAAAACGCATTTTGTAGGGTACGTGGCGCACTTCAAACAGCATGAAGACCACCGTCATCACCAGCAGCAGGACGCTGGCCATCGCCCCGGAAAGCTGGGTCATTAGCGCGGTGGCAAAGGTCATTACCTTTTCCGAGTCCATCCGTCTTAGCATTCGCTCCGGGGAGATGTGCAGGTTGAGGAACGGGAACATCTCCTGCAGATCGATAAGTTTGCGCGTCAGCTCTTTATTGTATTTCGGCAGCGTGGCGGCAAATTCATTGAGCGAGGCCGCCAGCACCCCGAACAGCGCCGTCATGCCTATCAGCATCACGACCACCACAATGGTGATGGCCAGGGGACGACTCACCCCTCGGCGCAAAAACCAGGTGACGAGGGGGTTAAGTACGATAGCGAAAAAGAGTGCCAGCAGCAGCTGCACGAGAATATCCGCGGCGGCGTGAATACCGGCAAGGATCACCACCAGACAGGCCATTTTAAGCAAAATATGGAGGCCTGCTTTATCAGGTTGCGTAAGACCCGTTTTATCGGGTGGCGTGATTAACATAATATTTCCTCTTATGAGATGCTCATAAGTGTAGTGCGCGCATCGCGCTTCGGCTGAGGCCTTTAATCTTAAAGTCGCTGCTGCAATTCAGCCCCTGTCATGGTAATAGTGAAACACTGTTGTAAAAATTCTGGTGAACCTGATGCCCGAACCTGCCGCCGAACCGGCACTGAGTGGATTACGCCTCAACCTGCGTATTGTTTCCGTCGTTATTTTCAACTTTGCCAGCTACCTGACCATCGGCCTGCCGCTGGCCGTGCTGCCGGGCTATGTCCATGACGTCATGGGATTTAGCGCCTTCTGGGCCGGTCTGGTGATCAGCCTGCAATACTTCGCCACGCTGTTAAGCCGCCCCTATGCCGGGCGCTACGCCGACCTGTTTGGCCCGAAAAGCATTGTGGTGCTGGGGCTGTGCGGCTGCTTCCTGAGCGGGGTGAGCTATTTCCTGGCCGGGTTAACCAGCGCCTGGCCGATAGTGAGCCTGGCGCTGCTCTGTTTTGGGCGGGTGATCCTCGGCGTCGGGCAAAGCCTCGCCGGAACAGGTTCCACGCTGTGGGGCGTGGGGGTCGTGGGGGCGTCGCATATCGGGCGGGTGATCTCCTGGAACGGGATTGTCACTTACGGCGCGATGGCGATGGGTGCTCCCCTCGGCGTGCTCTGCTACCGCTACACCGGCCTGAGCGGGCTGGCGCTGACCATTATGGCGGTGGCGCTGCTGGCGATTTTATTTGCTCTGCCGCGACCGAAAGTTAAAGCCAGCAAAGGCAAACCGATGCCGTTTCGTGCGGTGCTGGGGCGCGTCTGGCCTTACGGTATGGCGCTGGCCCTCGGCTCGGCAGGCTTTGGGGTGATCGCCACCTTCATTACGTTGTTTTATGCCGATAAGGGCTGGGACGGCGCGGCCTTCGCGTTGACCTTGTTCAGCTGTGCCTTCGTCGGAACGCGACTACTGTTCCCGAATGGCATTAACCGGTTGGGCGGGCTGAACGTGGCCATGATCTGCTTTGGCGTGGAGATTATCGGCCTGCTGCTGACCGGCATCGCCGATGCGCCCTGGGTAGCGCGGATTGGGGTCTTCCTCGCGGGGGCTGGGTTCTCGCTGGTCTTCCCGGCGCTGGGCGTCGTGGCGGTGAAAGCGGTGCCGCAGCAGAATCAGGGTGCAGCGCTGGCGACCTATACGGTATTTATGGATATGTCACTGGGGATCACCGGGCCGCTGGCCGGGCTGGTGATGGCGTGGGCCGGGGTGCCGGTTATTTATCTGGCGGCTGCGGGGCTGGTGGCGGTGGCGTTACTGCTGACGTGGCGGCTAAAAAAAAGGCCTCCAGAGGAGGTAATGCCAGTCAGTTAAGCCATTCAGTATTTCTAAATGACTGAAGTGGAAGAGTTCCGTTCACTAAAGCACCTCTGCTTTATGCCCCCTCCGCTGCGGTGAACGTGCCAGGGGGGCTCGCCGCCTCCCCCCTGGCTACCCCGGCTCCCGGCAAAGAAAATCGCCGCTTCGCGGTGCACTCAGCTTATTCCTTCAGGCTTTCGGGTCGGGCACCAGCCTGCATCCCTGCAGGCTATGCCCTCTCGGCGCGTCCCTGCGCCTCGCCCCGGCCTTACGGAAACGCTTCGTCGATTTTCAGCCGGATTCACGCTCCCTCACGCTTCTCTGCGGTTTGAATGTGGCACGGGGGTTGATTCCCCGCTGAAACCGGCGAACCGGAGACCGGATGACAAGGGCTGGACGCCAGGGATGGCGGCCAGAGGCGAATCGAGACAGGATGTCGAGTTGAGCCGACCGCAGGCAGCCGGTCGGGAGGTGAGCGCAGTGCGAAGCACCGGTTTCATTGCGGGGCCGCGGGGATTGACAAGGGGGGCCCGGCGGCCCCCCTTGTCACGTTCACGGGTTGTGTAATGCCATTTTCTGCTGAACATGAGGTGAACGGAACAATCCACCGGGCTTAACTGACTGGCATTACTCCAGAGGAGGCCATTTCACCGTGACAGATTACTGAATCACGAGCGTGTTAATGATGTTCTCTGCGGCAGTTTGCGCTTTCTGCTGATCGTCAGCAGGCAGCGTGATCTGCAGGGTCAGCAGCTTGTTGTCCACTTTGCCCAGTACGACGGAAGAGTAAGCGGTCTGGCCTTTGGCAGAGATAATGCTGTCCAGCTGCTGCAGTTTGTGGTCTTTCAGCTCGATGGCTTTGTTGGTCACTACCTGCAACTGCGGGTCGCGGCTGCGCTGCTGATCTTCCAGACGTTTCGCCAGCACGCCCAGGTCTTCATTGGTGTCGTCACCGACAATCACAATCACCGCTTTCTGTCCGGTGGCATCGGAATAGACGTGCATATTGTTCGCCTGGGTGCCCAGCTTGCCGCTCTGATCGGTCATGTCCGCCGGCAGAGAGAAGCTGAGTTTGCCATCCATCAGGCTGACCGGTTGACCCGTCGCGTTGCTTTCAGCAGACGCAGCCTGAGCAGGCGTTTTAGTGTCGCTGTTATCACAGGCTGCCAGCCCCATCACCAGCAGGCCAATCCCGACATATTTAACCAGATTGCGCATTGAATTCTTCCTTTCGATAAACGGCCATAACGGCGCATCAATCCATCTTATCACAACTGTTAAAGGGAACCCTTAACCAGCCTGCAATGCTGAGATTTCAGATTTATCCGCGAATCTTTTCAGCAACATATTCAGCAGTACGCCGTACATCGGCAGGAAGAAGACCAGGCTGATAAGCACCTTAAAGGCATAGTCCACGAGCGCGATTTCCATCCAGTGTTGCGCCATAAAGGCATCCGGGCTGCGCCAGAAGGCGATAAAGAAAAAGGCCAGGGTATCGCTGACGTTGCCAAACAGCGTGGAGGCGGTCGGTGCCATCCACCAGCGATGGTTCTGCCGCAGACGGTTAAACACATGCACATCGAGGATCTGCCCCAGCGCATAGGCCATAAAGCTGGCGGCAGCGATACGCGCGACGAACAGGTTGAAGTGCGTCAGCGCCTCAAAGCCCTGCCAGCTGCCCATATAGAACAGGGAGGAGATCACGTACGAAATAAACAGCGCCGGGAGCATGACGGCAAAAATAATGCGTCGGGCCAGCGGGGCGCCAAAGATACGTACGGTGAGATCGGTCGCAAGGAAGATAAACGGGAAACTGAACGCGCCCCAGGTGGTATGAAAACCAAAAATGGAGATTGGCAGCTGCACCAGATAGTTACTGGAGGTGATCACCAGCAGATGAAAAAGGGAAAGCCAGAACAACGCTTTTACGCGCTGCGATTGAGAGAACTGCGTCATATTGTGACCTTTTTAACGTTGGGGTGAGGGAACCCAATATGAACCTGGCTTATCAGGCTATTTTATTCACCATTCTGAATCCGGGCAGTGCTCATCAAAACGCGTTGGCGTTTTGAACGTCGCTTGTAGCGGCCCAAAGGGCGAGCGAAGCGAGTAAATCCTTACGTACTCTCTGTACGCTTCGGTTTCTGTGCGCTGTCCGTCTCCTGACGGGCTTCAACAATAGCGGTTGATGGGCCTGGGTCGGAAAACCGCCGCATGATACTGCTTTCACTCCGCTTTGCAATGGCTAATTTTCACGCAATCGTTAACCTGGTTTGCTTTGCTCTGTACGCGGCGTAAACTACTGCCGTTTTTATCTGGACGAGACCACGATGACCGATCTGTTTACCCACCCGGACCACACCCTTGATGCTCAGGGTCTGCGCTGCCCGGAACCCGTCATGATGGTGCGCAAAACCGTGCGCAATATGCAATCCGGCGAAACCCTGCTGATCATTGCCGACGATCCGGCGACCACCCGCGATATCCCCGGTTTTTGTACCTTCATGGAACATGAACTGCTGGCGCAGGATACCGGGGCGCTGCCGTACCGTTACCTGTTACGCAAGGGCTAAACCTGCCAGGCGGTGTGCGGCCTGATGCCCTCATCCCAACGCTCTCCTTCAGGGAGAGGGCGCAAATCCTGAAACGGCAACCTGAGGTTGCCGTTTTGCATTGGCCCTGGCGAAGCTGCCACCCGGCAAGTTGATGCTTGCGCGAGCCTGGGGTTGCCATTTCGTTTGACCTTCATCACCAATTTGAACCGCCATTTCAATATTTAGCGCTTTTTGTGAGGCGCTTCACCCTCACTTTCCAGGCCATAGGCTAGTTTTTAGACGTTCAAAAATAAAACAACGTTCCGATACTTACCTCACTACCCTGGAGTTGACTCGATGAAAACGACCCTCACGCCGTTGCTGGCCGCTCTGTGCCTGTCTGCTTTTGCTGCCTCTGTGTCGGCGCAAACCATTAAAGCCGCCGATGTCCATCCTGAAGGCTACCCGAACGTGGTGGCGGTGCAGCATATGGGTGAAAAACTCAAACAACAAACCGACGGCAAGCTGGAGATCAAAGTCTTCCCCGGCGGCGTGCTGGGTGATGAAAAGCAGATGATTGAGCAGGCGCAGATGGGCGCCATCGACATGATTCGCGTCTCCATGGCCCCGGTAGCGGCGATCCTGCCGGATATCGAAGTCTTTACGCTGCCCTACGTCTTCCGCGATGAAGACCACATGCACAAAGTGATCGACGGCGATATCGGTAAATCCATCGGTGAGAAGCTCACCGCCAACCCGAAATCACGGCTGGTGTTCCTCGGCTGGATGGACTCCGGTACCCGTAATCTGATCACCAAAAACCCCGTGGTGAAACCGGAAGATCTGAAAGGGATGAAGATCCGCGTCCAGGGTAGCCCGGTAGCGCTGGCCACGCTGAAAGATATGGGAGCCAACTCGGTGGCAATGGGAGTGAGTGAAGTTTACAGCGGCATGCAGACCGGCGTTATCGACGGGGCCGAGAACAACCCGCCGACCTTCATCGCGCATAACTACATGCCGGTCGCCAAAAACTACACCCTGAGCGGCCACTTTATCACCCCGGAAATGCTGCTCTACTCCAAAGTGAAATGGGACAAGCTGAGCGCCGACGAGCAGGAAAAGATTAAGACCCTGGCCCGTGAAGCACAGATGGAGCAGCGCAAACTGTGGCAGGAATATAACAGTCAGGCGCTGGAAAAAATGAAGGCCGGCGGCGTGCAGTTCCACGACATCGACAAGGCGGTCTTTATCAAAGCAACAGAGCCGGTGCGTGCCCAGTATGGCGACAAGCATCAGGATCTGATGAAAGCCATCGCTGACGTTAAGTAACCCGGAGTTTCTATGTCCGAACTTTATCTAAAGTGGATGGACCGTCTCTACCTGCTGGCGATGGCCATTGCCGGGCTGTCGCTGCTGGTGATGACCATTGTGATCCCGATTGGCATCTTTTCGCGCTACGTACTTAACCGCGGTGAGTCGTGGCCGGAGCCGATTGCCATTATCTGCATGGTGACTTTTACCTTTATCGGCGCGGCGGTGAGCTACCGCGCCGGCTCGCATATTGCGGTGAATATGCTCACTGACAGATTGCCGGCCTCACTGAAAACGTTCTGCGCGCGCATGGTTGATCTGCTCATGCTGGCGATCTCGGGCATCATGTTCTGGTACAGCTACCTGCTGTGCATTGAGCTCTGGGAGCAGCCGGTGGCGGAGTTCCCGATCCTGACCTCCGGCGAAAGTTATCTGCCGCTGCCGATCGGATCGGCGGTGTTAATCCTGTTTGTGCTTGAGCGTCTGATGTTTGGCTCTCAGGAACATCGCCCGGTCGTGCTGATCGGCAACCACAGTTAAGGGGTGAACAATGGATGCATTTGTTTTGTTATTCACCCTCGCCATTCTACTGGCGCTGGGGATGCCGGTGGCCTTTGCCGTCGGGTTAAGTGCGGTGGCCGGGGCGCTATGGATTGACCTGCCGCTGGAGGCGCTGATGATCCAAATCACCAGCGGGGTGAATAAATTTACCCTGCTGGCGATCCCGTTCTTTATCCTGGCAGGGGCGATCATGGCAGAGGGGGGGATTGCCCGTCGGCTGGTGAACTTCGCCTATATCTTTGTCGGCTTTATTCGCGGCGGACTGTCGCTGGTGAATATCGTCGCCTCGACCTTTTTCGGTGCCATTTCTGGCTCGTCGGTGGCGGATACTGCTTCCATCGGGACCGTAATGATCCCGGAGATGGAGAAGAAAGGCTATCCGCGCGAGTACGCGGCGGCGGTGACCGCCAGCGGCTCGGTGCAGGCGATTCTGATCCCGCCCAGCCATAACTCGGTGATCTACTCCCTGGCGGCAGGCGGTACGGTGTCGATTGCCACGCTGTTTATCGCGGGTGTGCTGCCGGGATTGATCCTTGGGTTAAGTCTGATGGTGCTGTGCCTGGGCTTTGCGCGCAAGCGGGGGTATCCAAAAGGTGAAAGAGTGCCTTTTAAACAGGCGCTGAAGATCTTCTTCGATGCCCTGTGGGGGCTGATGACGGTGGTGATCATTCTTGGCGGCATTTTGTCGGGGATCTTTACCGCAACGGAATCCGCCGCGGTCGCCTGCCTGTGGGCGTTCTTTGTCACCATGTTTATCTATCGCGACTACAAGTGGAATGAACTGCCGAAGCTGATGTGTCGCACGGTGAAGACGGTGACCATCGTGATGATTCTGATCGGCTTCGCAGCGGCGTTTGGCGCGGTGATGACCTACATGCAGCTGCCGATGCGTATCACTGAGTTCTTCACTTCGCTGTCGGACAACAAGTACGTCATTCTGATGTACCTCAACATTATGCTGCTGCTGATTGGCACCCTGATGGACATGGCGCCGATCATCCTGATCCTGACGCCGGTGCTGCTGCCGGTGACCAATTCGCTGGGTATCGATCCGGTGCATTTCGGGATGATCATGATGGTGAACCTCGGGATCGGGCTGATTACCCCGCCGGTAGGATCGGTGCTGTTTGTTGCCAGTGCGGTGAGCAAGCAGAAGATTGAGGCAGTGGTGCGGGAGATGCTGCCGTTCTACGGCATGCTGCTGGTGGTGTTAGGGATGGTGACGTACATTCCGGCAATATCGCTATGGTTGCCGCGAATGTTGGGAATGCAGTGATGTGTGCGGCCTGATGCCCTCACCCCGTCCCTCTCCCATAGGGAGAGGGTGCAAACACTAAAAACGGCAACCAGGTTGCCGTTTTGCTTTTATTTTCGACGTAACAGCCTGAGCGCGTTCGCCGTCACTAATACCGTCGCACCGGTATCCGCCAGCACCGCCAGCCATAATCCCGTCATACCCAGCAGGGTGGTCACCAGGAAAATCCCCTTCAACCCCAGCGCAATGGCGATGTTCTGCCGGATATTGGCCCGGGTGGCGCGGGCGAGGCTTATCATCTGCGCCAGCCCGGTCAGACGGTTGTGGGTAAGGGCGGCATCAGCGGTTTCGAGTGCCACGTCGGTGCCGCTGCCCATCGCGATACCGATCGTGGCCGCTTTCATCGCCGGGGCGTCGTTAATCCCGTCTCCCACCATCGCCAGCGGCGTTTCCGCATTTAATGCTGACACCGCCTGCACTTTATCGGCAGGCAGCAGCCCCGCCCGGAAATCCAGCGCCAGCTCATCGGCAATGGCGGCGGCCGCGCGCGGGTTATCGCCGGTCAGGATCACCCCCTTGACCCCGAGCTGATGCAGAGCCTGCACAGCCTCTTTCGCGTCGTCCCGCAGGGTATCACGCAGCGCAACCAGGCCTTTTGCCTCGCCATCCTGAACGACCATCACCACCGTCTGCCCGGCCTGCTCCAGGGTAGCGAGTTGCGCCGCAAAATGCGGGGCAGGGAATTTATCCGCGGCGCAAATAAGCACTTTGCTGCCTGCGACCTCGGCTTCAATCCCCGACCCCATCAGCGCCCGCTGTGCGGTAGCTGCCGGAACCGTCAGCCCACGGGACTGCGCTTCACGCACAATCGCCTGTGCCAGTGGGTGAGTGGAGCCTTGTTCAACTGCGGCGGCCAGCGCCAGCAGGTCCTGCTCGTGGATCTGGTATGGAAAAATACCCGTTACCTGCGGCTTGCCGACCGTCAGGGTGCCGGTTTTGTCGAACGCCACCTGCTGCACCTGCGCCAGTTGCTCCAGCGCCGCGCCGCCTTTGATCAGCGCACCCCGCCGGGCTGCTGCCGCCAGCCCGGAGGTAATGGCCGCCGGGGTGGAGATCACCAGCGCGCAAGGACAACCAATCAGCAGCAGGGTCAGCCCTTTGTAGATCCAGCCCGCCCACGGCGCGCTGAACAGCAGCGGCGGCACCACGGCCACCAGCAGCGCAACCAGCATAATTGCCGGGGTATAGATGCGGCTGAAGCGGTCGATAAAGCGCTCCACCGGGGCGCGGCGCTCTTCTGCCTCTTCAATCAGCTTCAGGATCCGGTCGATAGCGCTGTCGCCCGGTTCAGACAGCACGGTCAGCTGCACCAGACGATCCACGCTGGTGGCCCCGGCAGGGACTTTTTCACCTGCCGCGCGATCGACCGGGATAGATTCCCCGGTCAGGGCGCTTTCATCAAAGCTGGCGGTGGCAGTGAGCAGCGCCCCGTCGGCGGGCAGGCGTCCCCCGGCGGCAACCTCAATCACATCCCCCGGGCGCAGCGCGGCGATGGGGACGGTTTTGCGCTCGCCCTGTATCACCTGAATGGCGGTTTCGGGCTTTAGCGCCATCAGCGCGCTGACGCCTTTACGCGCCCGGCTTGCCGCCCAGCCCTCGAGCCGTTCGCCAATTAAAAACAGCAGCAGAACCATCGCCGCTTCTGCCGTGGCACCGATAAACAGCGCCCCGATGGCGGCCACGCTCATCAGCGTTTCAATGGCGAACCAGCTGCCGCTTTTCATCAGGCGCAGCGCCTGACGGGCCACCGGCCATAGCCCCACCAGGGTGGTGGCGATAAAGGCAAGGTTGCCGAGCGGAGGGTTGAACTGGGTCAGGATCCAGCTTACGCCCATCAACAGAACAAGGGTGATGAGCGGCAGGTTGTCGCGCAGGAGCGAGGTTTTTTCGACCGGAGCATGTTCATTGCGCAGCGTATAGCCCGCCTTGACGACTGCCGCTTCGACCTGGGCGCTGACGTTGCTGTCCGCATCCACCAGCAGTTTTTCGGTGGCAAAAAGAACCTGAACGTGATGAACGCCCGCCACCTGCCTGACGGCGGTCTCGACTTTGCGGGCGCAGGCGGCACAGTCCATGCCGTTGACTACCCAGCTGTAGCGCTGGCCCTGGACGGGCTGTACGGTTTCGGCCTGTACAGAGCTGCAATCCGCCGCGCAGCAGGGCTCTTTAGCGGGAAGGGGGGCGAGCTTAAGTGCCGAAAACTGCGGCACTTTTTTGGGTATTTCTGGAGTCGACATGGTACTCTCCGGTAATGATAACTTTCTCATTAACCGCAGCATACACTCTGGAGTCGACTCCAGAGTCAAGCGCTATTTAAATATACAGCGAACGCACAATCAGGAAGTGCCCGGCGAAGTAGCACGCGGCGGCAATAGCGTTATCGGCGCGGAAGCGGCGGCGATAGTGGCTACCCAGCCAGACGATATTGCCCAGCAGCAACAGCGTGGCGCCGATGAAGGCCGACAGAGCCGGTGCCGTCGGACGGAAGAACCACAGTTCGCCCGCCAGCCAGACCATCACCAGCGTCATGGCGATAAAGGTACACACCGCCCAGCGCAGCTCCTCCAGACGCGACCAGATCACCGCAATCAACAGCGCACCAATCACCAGCAGCGCCAGTGGCAGCGGCCAGAAGAACGAAAGCGTCATCTGGCTGGCGAAGTAGATGGTATAGAGCAGGTGCGATAAGAAAAATGCCCCTACGGCATACAGCAAACGCTGACGCGGCAGCAGGGTCAGGGCATCACCGGCCAGTGACGCGCAAAGCCCGGCGAGCACCAGGTAGCTGATAGCATTAAACATTGGCGCCTGCCAGGCCAGCAGCAGGAGCAGTAACAAGGTGACGGGTTTAAACACCCAGCGCTGCCAGGCTGGACCACGGTAGGACGCATCGACATACAGCCATGCGGAGAAACAGACAGCGATAAATGACCAAAGCATATTAAGTCCCTGTATCTGTTATTGTTGAATAAACAGTTTCACTTCAGTGTAGTGGTGCAGACGGGCCAATAGCAATGCACAGCGCGGCACGCTATTCTGATTTCAGCCTGGTCTTATAGGATGGTTCAATGAGCAAGATGCCGCTTTTTTTTATTATCGTGCTGGCAATCATCGTGATTGCCGCCTCGTTCCGCTTTGTGCAACAGCGCCGTGAAAAGGCGGATAACGACGCCGCTCCGCTGCTGCAAAAGCGCGTGGTGGTGAGCAATAAACGGGAAAAAGTGCTCAACGATCGTCGTTCACGACAGCAGCAGGTGACGCCTGCGGGCACCGCCATGCGCTATGAAGCGAGCTTTAAGCCGGAAAGCGGCGGTCTGGAGATGACTTTTCGCCTCGACGAGAAGCAGTACCATCAGCTAACGGTGGGGGATAAAGGAACGTTGAGCTACAAGGGATCGCAGTTTGAGGGATTTAAGATCGCGCCGTGATTTTCTCCTGGAGAGGAGGCTCGATCGGTTCCCTCTCCCTATGGGAGAGGGTTAGGGTGAGGGCTTATTTCTTCGCCTGCGCCTTAAACTTATTCATCCACACCAGCAGCTCAAACACGCCAAAAATGAACACCCGCAGCTGCTGCCAGCCGGTCATCTTCGGGCCGTCTTTTGGCATACCGTTTTTCAGCATTACCATCTGCAGGGCATGCATAAACGAGGTAAAAATCAGCGCCACGTTGACGAAGATATTCATCGGCCGCGGGAAGGGGTGAACGAGGTTGAGCAGCAAAAATGCCCAGACCCCGATCATCAGCAAACGGCCCAGATTAATCAGTACCGGCATCAGTCTCTCCTTGTGATTGACGGTGATAAAGACGATAGGCGACCTGTCCGGCCACTTTTTCCCGGTGCAGATCCCAGTGGGCGGGCACCGGCGGTAAACCGTTCTCTACCTCACTCTCGACGTAGATTAGCGCATCTTCTGCCAGCCAGCCGTTGTTTTCCAGCAGCGTCAGCGTCTCTTCAAGCAGCCCTTTACGGAACGGCGGATCGACAAACACCACATCGTGCGGCGTGCCTGCCTGCGCAAGGAAGGCGAGGGCATTAGTATTGACCACTTTGGCATTTGTCGCTTTCAGCGAGGCCAGGTTTTGCTGAAGCTGTTGGGAAACGCTGCGATCCATCTCCAGCAGCGTGGCGCTGGCGGCGTAGCGCGACAGGGCTTCAAGCCCAAGCGCGCCGCTTCCGGCGAAGCAGTCCAGGCAACGGGCATCTACCATTGAAGGTGCCAGCCAGTTAAACAGCGTTTCGCGAACGCGGTCGGTGGTGGGGCGCAGGCCGGGGCTATCCGGTACCGGCAGTTTACGGCCTCGCCACTGGCCGCCAATAATGCGTATCTGGCCCGCTGCGGCACGGTTGGGTTTCTTCATATCTTTGCTCGGGTACACCAACGGCCTGCGTTTGCAGGCGGTGATGTGCGTTAAGTTAAGTGATAAACTATTTCATCATTTTTTTAGCTTCCATGTATATAGCGCCAGTAATTAACCGCGAGGGGTGTAGTCGCAGATGGCAAAAGAGAAAAAACGTGGCTTCTTTTCCTGGCTGGGCTTTGGTCAAAAAGAGCAGGAAACTGAGCAGCAAAACGAAGAACAACAGATCGCCGAACAGCAGCCCGCGGTTGTTGAACAGCCGCAGCCAGAAACCCCTGTTGAGACCGTCGCTGACGTAGAAGCAGAAACGCCTGCCCACAGCAAAGAAGAGACTGACGCCTTCGCTGAAGAGGTGGTTGAGGTTACTGAGCAGGTCCAGGAGAGCGAAAAACCGCAGCCGGTGGAGCCGGAGCCTGTGGCCGTGGAGCCTGCGGCCGTAGAGCCGGAGCCTGTGGTCGTAGAGCCAGAACCTGTAGCCGTAGAGCCAGAGCCAGAACCGGTCGCCGCGGTAGTGGAAGAGAGTGTTGAGCCGGTCGCCGAGGTGGAACCACCGCAGGCGGTTGAGCACGAAGAGTTACCGCTGCCGGAAGAGATCCTCAACGAGATTGAGGAAGCGATCCCGGAAGAGTACCTGCCAGAGACCGAGGTTGAAGAACCCATCAGCGATGAAGAGCTTGAAGCTCAGGCGCTGGCGGCCGCGGCGGCAGAAGAGGCGGTCGTCGTCGTCCCGGTAGCCGAAGAGGACGAACCGGTCGAAGAGATTGTCCAGGAGCAGGAAAAACCAACCAAAGAAGGTTTCTTCGCGCGCCTGAAACGCAGCCTGATCAAAACCAAAGAGAACCTCGGTTCAGGATTTATCAGTCTGTTCCGCGGCAAGAAAATCGACGATGATCTCTTTGAAGAGCTGGAAGAACAGCTGCTGATTGCCGACGTTGGCGTGGAAACCACCCGCAAAATCATCACCAGCCTGACGGAAAGCGCCAGCCGTAAACAGCTGCGCGACGCCGAGGCGCTGTATGGTTTGCTGAAAGAAGAGATGGGTGAAATTCTCGCAAAAGTTGACGAACCACTTAATATTGAAGGCAAAATGCCATTTGTTATTCTGATGGTTGGCGTTAACGGCGTGGGTAAAACCACCACCATCGGTAAGCTGGCGCGTCAGTTTGAACAGCAGGGCAAATCGGTGATGCTGGCTGCGGGCGATACTTTCCGTGCCGCCGCCGTAGAGCAGTTGCAGGTGTGGGGCCAGCGGAACAATATTCCGGTGATTGCCCAGCATACCGGGGCCGATTCTGCCTCTGTGATCTTTGACGCCATTCAGGCGGCCAAAGCGCGTAACGTTGATGTGCTGATTGCTGATACCGCAGGGCGTTTGCAGAATAAATCGCACCTGATGGAAGAGCTGAAGAAGATCGTCCGGGTGATGAAAAAGCTGGACGAAGATGCACCACATGAAATTATGCTGACTATTGATGCCAGCACCGGGCAGAACGCCATCAGTCAGGCGAAGCTGTTCCATGAAGCGGTAGGGCTGACCGGCATTACGCTGACCAAGCTGGATGGCACCGCGAAAGGCGGGGTAATCTTCTCGGTGGCGGATCAGTTCGGGATCCCTATTCGTTACATCGGTGTTGGCGAACGTATCGAAGATTTACGTCCGTTTAAATCGGGCGACTTTATTGAGGCACTTTTTGCCCGAGAGGATTAACAATGATTCGCTTTGAACACGTCAGCAAGGCCTATCTCGGTGGGAGACAAGCGCTGCAGGGGATTAACTTCCATCTGCAGCCGGGCGAGATGGCATTCCTGACCGGCCACTCCGGCGCGGGGAAAAGTACCCTGCTCAAGCTTATCTGTGGGATCGAACGGCCCAGCGCCGGGAAAATCTGGTTTAGCGGCCACGACATCAGCCGTCTGAAAAACCGCGAAGTGCCGTTTCTGCGTCGGCAGATCGGCATGATTTTCCAGGATCACCATCTGCTGATGGACCGCACGGTATTCGACAACGTGGCAATCCCGCTGATTATTGCGGGCGCCAGCGGGGATGATATTCGCCGTCGCGTGTCGGCGGCGCTGGATAAGGTCGGGCTGCTGGACAAAGCGAAGAACTTTCCTATCCAGCTCTCCGGCGGTGAACAGCAGCGCGTAGGCATTGCCCGCGCGGTGGTGAACAAGCCAGCGGTGCTGCTGGCGGATGAACCTACCGGTAACCTGGACGACGCCCTTTCCGAAGGGATCCTGCGTCTGTTTGAGGAGTTTAACCGCGTTGGGGTGACGGTACTGATGGCGACGCACGACATGGGGCTTATCTCCCGTCGTTCGTACCGCATGCTGACGTTGAGCGACGGTCATTTGCACGGAGGCTTCGGTGAATAAGCGTGATGCAATAAACCAGATGCGGCAGTTTGGCAGCAAGCTCGACCGTTTTCGTAAATCGGCGGGCGGCCCGGGTGACGGCAACCGCAATGCGCCGAAGCGCAGCAAATCCGCGCCAAAACCCAACTCGCGCAAAACCAATGTGTTTAACGAGCAGGTGCGGTACGCCTTCCAGGGTGCGCTGCAGGATCTGAAAAGCAAACCGCTTGCCACTTTCCTGACGGTGATGGTGATTGCCATCTCCCTGACTCTGCCCAGCGTCTGCTACATGGTCTACAAGAACGTTAACCAGGCGGCGTCCCAGTACTACCCATCCCCGCAGATCACCGTCTATCTCGACAAAGCGCTCGACGATAACGCGGCGGCGCAGGTGGTGGGGCAGCTACAGGCCGAGCAGGGCGTTGAGAAGGTCAATTACCTGTCGCGGGATGAGGCGTTAGGCGAATTCCGTAACTGGTCCGGGTTTGGCGGCGCGCTGGATATGCTGGAGGAGAACCCCCTGCCTGCGGTGGCGGTGGTGATCCCGAAACTGGATTTCCAGGGCACCGAATCGCTGAACACCCTGCGCGATCGCGTCTCCCGCATCAACGGGATCGATGAGGTGCGCATGGACGATAGCTGGTTTGCCCGTCTGACGGCGCTTACCGGCCTGGTCGGGCGTGTGGCGGCGATGATCGGCGTGCTGATGGTCGCGGCGGTGTTCCTCGTTATCGGCAACAGCGTGCGGTTGAGCATCTTTGCCCGTCGCGACACCATTAACGTGCAGAAGCTGATCGGCGCAACCGACGGTTTTATCCTGCGTCCGTTCCTTTATGGCGGCGCACTGCTCGGTTTTTCCGGCGCATTTCTTTCACTGATATTGTCAGAAATTTTGGTGATGCGCCTTTCCGCAGCGGTCACCGATGTGGCGCAGGTTTTTGGAACTAAGTTTAATATCAGCGGGTTAGCCTTTGATGAGTGCCTGTTATTGCTGCTGGTATGCTCCATGATTGGCTGGATCGCAGCATGGTTAGCAACCGTGCAACATTTACGTCACTTTACCCCTGACTAAAAAATCTCTGGTATAATCTTTCCCTGCATTGAGAATCGCTATGCAGGGAAAGAGTCCCCTGTTGTCTCTTACCCCGCATAATCATCCCCGTGTCACATTTTGTGCGTAATTTATTCACAGTTTCACTCGGAACTTGTGGATAAAATCACTGTCTGATAAAAGAGTGAATGATATTCTCGTTGCTCATTAATTCTGGCATGTTCGTTGCCTGATGGGGACAAACCGCCGCCAGAAAGAATCGATTGAGAGGAATGAATGACCAAAGAAATGCAAACTTTAGCTTTAGCCCCTGTTGGTAACCTGGAATCTTACATCCGGGCCGCTAACACCTGGCCGATGTTGACGGCTGAGGAAGAAAAGGAGCTTGCTGAGAAGCTGCATTACCAGGGCGATCTGGAAGCAGCTAAGACGCTGATCCTGTCTCACCTGCGCTTTGTTGTTCACGTTGCTCGAAACTATGCGGGCTACGGCCTGCCGCAGGCTGACCTGATTCAGGAAGGCAACATCGGCCTGATGAAGGCGGTGCGTCGCTTCAACCCGGAAGTGGGTGTGCGTCTGGTCTCCTTCGCCGTGCACTGGATCAAAGCGGAAATCCACGAATATGTGCTGCGTAACTGGCGTATCGTGAAGGTCGCAACCACTAAAGCACAGCGCAAACTGTTCTTTAACCTGCGTAAAACCAAGCAGCGTCTGGGCTGGTTTAACCAGGACGAAGTGGAAATGGTTGCCCGCGAACTGGGTGTTTCCAGCAAAGACGTGCGCGAGATGGAATCCCGAATGGCCGCGCAGGACATGACTTTTGATATGTCCTCTGACGACGATGCGTCAGACAGCCAGCCGATGGCTCCGGTCCTGTATCTCCAGGATAAGTCGTCCAACTTTGCCGATGGCATTGAAGACGATAACTGGGAAGAGCAGGCTGCGAACAAGCTGACTTACGCGATGGAAGGCCTTGACGAGCGTAGCCAGGATATTATCCGTGCCCGCTGGCTGGACGAAGACAACAAGTCCACCCTGCAGGAGCTGGCCGACCGCTACGGCGTCTCCGCTGAACGTGTGCGTCAGCTTGAGAAAAACGCCATGAAAAAACTTCGCGCCGCTATCGAAGCGTAATTCTCGCGAAGTGACCCGATAACCCCTGGATGAGAATCCGGGGGTTTTGTTTTTTTAGCGCCCTTTATGGCGAATTCCCTCCTCCTGGCAAACCCTTACCATTGTGTTGTGCGCTGACTCGTTAAAGCCTCCTATACCTTATATACATTTCAAAATAGCTATTCCAAATAGATAAAAATGGGGTATGTTTTAGCAGAGTATGCTGAAAAGGCGCGCACGGCAGACGCATAATCGAAATAAAGCGCCATAAAACAACATCACAACAAACACAATAACCATCACAATGGGGATTCTCAGGATGAATATGAAGGGCAAAGCCTTACTGGCAGGATGTATCGCGTTGGCGTTCAGCACCATGGCTCAGGCTGACATCAAAGTGGCCGTGGTTGGCGCAATGTCCGGTCCGGTAGCGCAATACGGCGACCAGGAGTTTACTGGCGCAGAACAAGCTGTTGCCGATATTAATGCCAAAGGCGGCATCAAAGGCGAAAAGCTGCAAATCGTAAAATATGATGATGCCTGCGACCCGAAACAAGCGGTTGCGGTAGCGAACAAAGTCGTGAATGACGGCATCAAATACGTTATCGGCCACCTGTGCTCCTCTTCCACACAGCCTGCGTCTGACATCTACGAAGACGAAGGTATTCTGATGATCACCCCTGCTGCCACCGCGCCGGAACTGACCGCCCGTGGTTATAAAATGGTGTTGCGTACCACTGGCCTGGACTCTGACCAGGGACCAACGGCAGCGAAATATATCGTTGATAAAGTGAAGCCAAAGCGTATTGCCATTGTTCATGACAAGCAGCAGTACGGCGAAGGTCTGGCGCGTTCTGTGCAGGACAACCTGAAAAAATCCAATGCTAACGTGGTGTTCTTCGACGGTATCACCGCCGGTGAGAAAGATTTCTCTACCATGGTGGCACGTCTGAAGAAAGAGAATATCGATTTCGTCTACTACGGCGGCTACCACCCGGAGATGGGTCAGCTCCTGCGTCAGGCGCGTGCAGCCGGTCTGAAAACTCAGTTCATGGGGCCAGAAGGAGTGGCGAACGTGTCACTGTCTAACATTGCCGGTGAATCAGCGGAAGGCCTGCTGGTGACCAAACCGAAGAACTACGATCAGGTTCCTGCGAACAAACCGATCGTGGATGCGATCAAAGCCAAGAAACAAGATCCAAGCGGCGCATTCGTGTGGACCACCTACGCCGCGCTGCAAACCCTGCAAGCAGGCCTGAATCAGTCAGCTGAACCGGCTGAAATCGCCACCTGGCTGAAAGCGAACTCTGTCGAGACCGTGATGGGGCCGCTGTCATGGGATGAGAAGGGTGACCTGAAAGGCTTCGAGTTCGGCGTATTCGACTGGCATGCTAACGGCACGGCGACCGACGCTAAATAACGCATTATGCCCGGCGAACCGCCGGGCATTTTCGTTTTACCATCCGCCGCCGCCGCCTCCTCCGGAACCGCCACCGGACGATCCTCCACCAGAAGAGCCAGAACCGCTAGAACCGGATAATGAGATGCGAACGGGAGGATTTGCCGAGCTGGAATAACATGCCTTGCTGAAATGATGAATGCTCCCCCAACTGACGCTGGAAAAGGCCTCTGACGCGGCCCCGGTCTTGCTCAGATACGTGGAAAAGGTGTTAGCCCAGGTTTTACCTACGTCGAGCGCCAGGGCAGCAGGCAGCAGATTTTCATAATGGGAGATCATCTGCTCAGGGGGATAAAGCACCTCGAAGCGGTGCTTTTCAGCTGTTTTCAGATAGCGTTTTAGCCCTTTGGCGACAGCTAAATCCGTTAGCCCGCGTTGGGTATAACGGGGTGTTTTCCAGCCAACGAATAGACAGAGCACGATCGCGGTCAGTAATGCGCCGGAGTAGCCGGCAGGATGGCGGATGGCCGGTTCGACACCGAACAGAAAAAGCCAACTTCCTATAAGGTTGGCGGGACAGCCTAAGAGAGCAAAAATCACTGTATTAGGCCACCAGTCGCGGCCGGTCTTCAGCGGGTTAAGCAAACATTTCAGCAAAAACGTCAGCAGCGAAAGGCCCACAGCCAAAAATAACAGAGATGGAATGGTGTACAGCGCTATTTCGGGATCAAACCAGACGCCACATACCACCGGCACCAGCATCGCGATAGCGATGCAATGACACAGGGGTTTACACCATTTTCGAAATAGTGCTGGTCGCTGCGCCTCACACCGTTTTTCTAACTCCTTAAGTGCGTTTTGCATTAGCTTTTGATGGGCCTGGCTGAGATTAATAGTCTTGCGTTTACCGCTAAACAGTATGCTCAGTAGCTGTTTATCGTTGGCATCCAGCCGGGGGTTTCCTTCAACAAACGATCGGGATAACCACTGCTCAGCCCCGTTATCTGCATGCCACGGGTCGGCGGGTTTGTTCTGACTGCTGGTGAGGGTTGCGCCCCGTCTGGCTACCAGTTGAAGAATATCGCTGCTGAATGCGACATCATCATATTGACGCCGGGTAATAAAGCGCAGATAGCCCGGCGACAGGGTAGCAGGCAGCGAATAGAGCGGCACGACCGGTGGCATTGTCAGCCCTGCGGCGGTCACGTTCTTACGCCACCACAACAGGTAATAACCGATCAGCAGCAACGGGAGCCAGATTAGGCTGGTTTGCTGCGTGGGTAATAATAGATGTACCAGTGGCAAGGAGGCTTCTGGTTTAGGGGCGCTGGCCAGAATATCGCGGGGCCACGTATAGACGACGGTCAGCCCCTCTCCACGGCTGAGAGGACGTGTGGTCTGCACATCGCCATTAGCCAGTATCTCTGCGTGCTGTTCTTTTGCCCCTGCCACACCCGTATAGACGTCAATGGAGCGTAGCCTGGCGTCCCTGCCGTCCCCGTTCAGATGACTGCCGTCCGGCAACTCCAGGTGAAAGCTGGCCTTGTCAACAGGCCAGGCCCAGTCATTGCCCGTCACGTTCCAGTACAGTTCATCCCATTCCGGGAAGCGGCTGAAATGGTTGCTGACCTGATAGCGGATCTCATAGTTATAGATACCCGGTTTCAGGAGCCGTTCGCCGCTGCCAATACGGATGGTTACTGATTTTTCTGCATCATCGATGCTGTAGGGTTCATTGATACCATCGCGTAAAACCGATTTAACCCTGTAGTCAACGCGAAAAATTTTGCCGTCCTGTCGGTTCCAGGAAAGCGGCAGCGTGCGGAATATCCCGCGACGGATCTCATTTCCCTGAGCCAGCACCTCAATATTTTCCTGCACCTCCATGCTGCCGTCCGCGTTAAAACGCGCCCGGGCGTGGAAAGAGAGAATATGTTCATAAGCTGGCGCTAAACGGGACTGGTTGTGAGGGACGGCAGGAGAGGCGCTGACGATCCCATCAGGTGCAAGAGCGGCAATAAAAAACAGCAGCAATCCAGAAATCAGCACCTTCCACCCTGGCAGAACGGACATAATATCACTCCATCTGTGGCGCTTTGGCTTCTGCCGGATTATCAAGTTCGAAGAACTCTTGCGCTTTGAAATTAAACAGACGGGCCAGTAGCAGGCTGGGAAAGGATTCCACCAGGATATTAAAATCACGCACCGTGCCGTTGAAATAGCGGCGGGCCAGCTGGAGCGACTCTTCTATTTCGCTAACGGATTGTTGTAAGGCGATAAAATTTTCGCTGGCTTTCAGTTCCGGCCAGGCTTCCGCCACGGCGAAGAACCGCCCCAGCATACCAGCGTAGTGCCGCTCGCGATCGGCGATCTCACGGGGATTGCCCGTCAGATCGCTACGCTGACGTGCTATCTCTTCCAGCAACGATTTTTCGTGCAGGGCGTAGCGTTTCGCCAGGCTTAACAGGTTGGGCGCCAGATCGTGACGGCGCTTGAGCTGAACGGCAATGCCGCTCCAGGCTTCGTCTTTAAAGCGACGCAGGGAGATAAAGCGGTTGTAGGTGATTACCGCCCAGATGAGAATGGCGGCAATGGCCGCCAGTGCTATATACATTTCCATATGCTGAATTCCTGATCATCATGATCCTGTAGAGACTCCTGCATCATACTTCACGCTATGAGTAGCGTAAACTCAGGGGGCTAGCGCATTACTGTTTTACCCAGCCATTTTCCTGCGCCGTAAACCCCAGCGCCTGCATAAAGGCCGCCATCACGCCCCGGTCTTCCACGCCGACATCCGCCATCCACCACGAGGTTACGCTCGGGTTATCGCGTATCACTTCTTCAATCAAATACTGCCCCACGCCGCGACGGCGGGTGACTTCACGCACGCGCAGGGAGTCCAGCGCGCCTTGCGTACCGCTCAGCGTCACCCGCACCGCGCCTAATAGCCGCTCATTAAAACGCGCAGCATAAATACGGTGTGTTTCATCAACGGTAAGTGAGGAGGGGGAATATTCCGGCCAGATCTTGTTGAGGTCGATGTGATCCTGGTCGCTAAAGTTCTCCAGACGGTGGATGGTCAGTTTCATTAGCCGCTTGTCCAAATCAAAAAGAGTGCGGGCAGTGTACTCAATTTATTCTGTCAGACGCTTCCACTTTTTAAACCCATTCTCTAGCTGATTACTTTTTTAGCGTTACGTTGCGTAGTCTTAAAACGCAGGGATCGAAAAATAACCAGAATTTTAACCTAAAAGGTAGCGTTTTATTCGGCGCTTTGTACCGTTATTTTATGCTGCAACTCGCGCTTTTATTTGTTTATCTCTGACTATTTTCAGAATATTATCTTTGCTTAATCGCCTGAAATATAGAGATTTTAGTCTGGTTTTTAGTAAAAAACTGCGCTAAACCATTAAAGGCAATAGCAAAAGTTGCGTTGTTTAATAAAAGTACAGAATGCTTTTTAACCATAATAAAACAAAATATATACATCACGTCACGAATGGGGATTCCTGGATGAGAATGAACGCGAAAACATTAGTCGCGGGGATGGTTGCACTGGCGATCTCACATACCGCTGCGGCGGACGATATTAAAGTTGCCATTGTTGGTGCGCTGTCCGGCCCTGTTGCCCAGTGGGGCGATATGGAGTTCAACGGCGCGCGCCAGGCCATTAAAGACATCAACGCCAAAGGCGGTATTAAAGGCGACAAACTGGTCGGCGTAGAATATGACGATGCCTGCGACCCGAAACAAGCCGTCGCCGTCGCCAACAAAATTGTTAACGATGGTATTCAGTATGTGATTGGCCATCTCTGCTCCTCCTCCACACAGCCTGCGTCCGATATCTATGAAGACGAAGGCATCCTGATGATTACGCCAGGCGCCACTAACCCTGAGCTGACCCAGCGCGGCTATCAGTACATCATGCGTACCGCCGGTCTGGACTCCTCTCAGGGACCGACGGCGGCGAAGTACATCATCGACAGCGTCAAGCCGCAGCGTATCGCCATCATTCACGATAAGCAGCAGTACGGCGAAGGGCTGGCCCGTTCGGTGCAGGATGGCCTGAAAAAAGGCGGCGCGAACGTGGTCTTCTTTGACGGCATCACTGCGGGCGAGAAAGATTTCTCGGCGCTGCTGGCGCGTCTGCAAAAAGAGAACATCGACTTCGTTTACTACGGTGGCTACTACCCGGAAATGGGCCAGATGCTGCGTCAGGCACGCGCTGTCGGTCTGAAAACCCAGTTTATGGGGCCGGAAGGGGTAGGTAACGCGTCGCTGTCGAACATTGCCGGCGACGCGGGTGAGGGCATGCTGGTGACGATGCCAAAACGCTATGACCAGGATCCGGCTAACGCTGCTATCGTCGACGCCCTGAAAGCGCAGAAGAAAGACGCGAGTGGTCCGTACGTCTGGATCACCTATGCCGCCGTACAGTCTCTGGCGACTGCCATGGATCGTACCGGCAGCAAAGCACCGCAGGATCTGATTAAAGATTTAAAAGCACACGGGGCAAGCACCGTGATTGGGCCGCTGAACTGGGACGAGAAAGGCGATCTGAAGGGATTTGAGTTTGGTGTCTTTAAGTGGCACGCCGACGGTTCATCCTCGGTCGCCAAATAATCATTATCCCACCGCCCGGCATGACCGGGCGGGACTAGAAAGGTTATCTTATGTCCGAGCAGTTTCTCTATTTTTTGCAGCAGATGTTTAACGGCGTCACGCTGGGAAGCACCTACGCACTGATCGCCATCGGCTACACGATGGTGTATGGCATTATCGGCATGATCAACTTCGCCCATGGCGAGGTGTACATGATCGGCAGTTATGTCTCCTTTATGATTATCGCCGCGCTGATGATGATGGGGATCGACAGCAGCTGGCTGCTGGTGGCCGCCGGGTTTGTCGGGGCGATTATCATTGCCAGCGCCTATGGCTGGAGTATCGAACGGGTGGCCTATCGCCCGGTGCGTAGCTCCAAGCGCCTGATCGCGCTGATCTCCGCAATCGGTATGTCCATTTTCCTGCAAAACTACGTCAGCCTGACCGAAGGGTCGCGCGACGTGGCGCTGCCAAGCCTGTTCAACGGCCAGTGGATTGTTGGCGCGAGCGAGAACTTCTCGGCGTCGATTACCACCATGCAGCTGGTGATCTGGATTGTCACCTTTGTCGCCATGCTGGCGCTGACCCTTTTCATCCGTTATTCCCGTATGGGCCGCGCCTGCCGCGCCTGCGCGGAAGACCTGAAAATGGCGAGCCTGCTTGGCATTAATACCGACCGCGTGATCGCTCTGACCTTCGTGATTGGGGCGGCGATGGCGGCGGTAGCGGGGGTATTGCTCGGTCAGTTCTACGGCGTAATTAACCCGTACATCGGCTTTATGGCCGGGATGAAAGCCTTTACCGCAGCCGTTCTGGGCGGTATCGGCAGTATTCCGGGTGCAATGATCGGCGGCCTGATCCTGGGCGTGGCCGAAGCGCTCTCCTCTGCCTACCTGAGTACCGAATATAAAGATGTGGTCTCCTTCGCCCTGCTGATTCTGGTCCTGCTGGTCATGCCTACCGGTATTCTGGGTCGTCCGGAGGTAGAGAAAGTATGAAACCGATGCATTTTGCAATGGCGCTGCTCTCGGCAGCGATGTTCTTCGTGCTGGCGAGCGTCTTCATGGGCGTTCAGCTGGAGCTGAGCGGCACTAAGCTGGTCGTGGATTCCGCGGCGGATATCCGCTGGCAGTGGGTCTTTGTGGGCACTGCAGTGGTCTTTTTCTTCCAGGTGCTGCGTCCGGTTTTCCAGAAGACACTGAAAAGCGTCTCCGGGCCGAAGTTTGTATTGCCTGCGATTGACGGTTCCACCGTTAAACAGAAGCTGTTCCTCGTGGCGCTGCTGGTGGCTGCTGTAGCATGGCCATTCATGGTGTCACGCGGCACGGTGGATATCGCCACCCTGACCATGATTTACGTGATCCTCGGTCTTGGTCTGAACGTGGTGGTGGGTCTGTCTGGACTGTTGGTGCTGGGCTATGGCGGTTTCTATGCCATTGGCGCTTACACCTTTGCCCTGCTGAACCACTATTACGGTCTCGGCTTCTGGACCTGTCTGCCGCTGGCGGGGCTGGTCTCTGCCGCAGCGGGCTTCCTGCTCGGCTTCCCGGTGCTGCGCCTGCGTGGCGACTATCTGGCGATTGTGACCTTAGGCTTCGGCGAAATCGTCCGTATCCTGCTGCTTAACAATACCGAAGTGACCGGTGGCCCGAACGGTATCAGCCAGATCCCGAAACCGACCTTCTTCGGCCTGGAGTTCAGCCGTTCTGCACGTGAAGGCGGCTGGGATACCTTCAGCAACTTCTTTGGCATTAAGTACGACCCGTCCGACCGCGTGATTTGGCTCTACCTGGTGGCGCTGCTGCTGGTGGTCATCACCCTGTTCGTGATTAACCGTCTGCTGCGTATGCCGCTGGGCCGTGCGTGGGAAGCGCTGCGTGAAGATGAGATCGCCTGTCGTTCCCTGGGTCTGAACCCGACCCGCATCAAGCTGACCGCCTTTACCATCAGCGCCGCGTTTGCCGGTTTCGCTGGCACGCTGTTCGCCGCGCGTCAGGGCTTCGTCAGCCCGGAATCCTTCACCTTCGCCGAATCCGCTTTCGTGCTGGCGATTGTGGTGCTGGGTGGGATGGGGTCGCAGTTCGCGGTGATCCTCGCGGCTATCCTGCTGGTGGTCTCCCGCGAGCTGATGCGTGACTTTAACGAGTACAGCATGCTGATGCTGGGTGGTTTGATGGTACTGATGATGATCTGGCGTCCGCAGGGCTTGCTGCCGATGACCCGTCCACAGCTGAAACTGAAAAACGGGCAAGCGAAAGGAGAGCAGGCATGAGTCAGCCATTATTATCCGTTAACGGCCTGATGATGCGTTTTGGCGGCCTGCTGGCGGTCAACAACGTGTCGCTGGATCTGCATCAAAAAGAGATCGTTTCCCTGATTGGCCCGAACGGCGCGGGTAAAACCACGGTGTTCAACTGCCTGACCGGCTTCTATAAGCCGACGGGCGGCACCATTATGCTGGGTGACAAACATCTGGAAGGGCTGCCGGGCCAGCAGATTGCCCGCATGGGCGTGGTGCGTACCTTCCAGCACGTGCGTCTGTTCCGTGAGATGACGGTAATTGAGAACCTGCTGGTGGCACAGCATCAGCAGCTCAAGACAGGGCTGTTTTCCGGCCTGCTGAAAACCCCGGCCTTCCGCCGGGCGCAGGATGAAGCGCTGGATCGCGCCGCCACCTGGCTCGACCGCATCGGCCTGCTGCAACACGCTAACCGTCAGGCCAGCAATCTGGCCTACGGCGACCAGCGTCGTCTGGAGATTATCCGCTGCATGGTGACGCAGCCGCAGATCCTGATGCTCGACGAACCGGCGGCGGGCCTCAACCCGAAAGAGACCAAAGAGCTGGACGAGCTGATTGTCGAGCTGCGTAACCATCACGACACCACTATCCTGCTGATTGAGCATGATATGAAGCTGGTGATGGGCATTTCGGACCGCATTTACGTGGTGAACCAGGGCACGCCGCTGGCGAACGGTACGCCGGAAGAGATTCGCAACAACCCGGACGTGATCCGCGCATACCTGGGTGAGGCATAAGATGGATAAAGTGATGTTATCTTTTGACAAGGTTAA
The DNA here is from genome assembly GCF_050435045.1 of Leclercia sp. 1548. Lineage (NCBI taxonomy): Bacteria > Pseudomonadati > Pseudomonadota > Gammaproteobacteria > Enterobacterales > Enterobacteriaceae > Leclercia > Leclercia sp. 1548. The sequence continues at coordinate 76,645 of NZ_JBNDJP010000009.1, forward strand.
TGCCCACTACGGCAAGATCCAGGCCCTGCACGACGTCAGCCTGCACATCAACCAGGGAGAGATTGTGACCCTGATTGGTGCCAACGGCGCGGGCAAAACCACGCTGCTGGGCACCCTGTGTGGCGACCCGCGCGCCACCAGCGGGCGTATCGTCTTTGATGGTAAAGACATTACCGACTGGCAGACCGCCAAAATCATGCGTGAAGCCGTGGCGATTGTCCCGGAAGGGCGTCGCGTCTTTTCACGTATGACGGTGGAAGAGAACCTGGCGATGGGCGGTTTCTTTGCCGAGCGCGAACAGTTCCAGACCCGTATTAAACGGGTGTATGACCTGTTCCCACGCCTGTTTGAGCGTCGTATTCAGCGGGCGGGCACCATGTCCGGCGGGGAACAGCAGATGCTGGCGATCGGCCGCGCGCTGATGAGCCAGCCGCGTCTGCTGCTGCTCGACGAACCTTCGCTCGGGCTGGCACCCATCATCATTCAGCAGATCTTCGACACCATCGAGCAGTTGCGTAGCGAAGGGATGACCATCTTCCTCGTGGAGCAGAACGCCAACCAGGCGCTGAAGCTTGCGGATCGCGGCTACGTGCTGGAGAACGGCCGGGTGGTGCTGGAAGATACCGGCGACGCGCTGCTGGCGAACGAAGCCGTCAGAAGCGCTTACCTCGGCGGATAGTAAAAGCAAAAAGGCAACGTAAGTTGCCTTTTTTAATGTTTGCTCCCTCTCTCTGTGGGAGAAGGCCGGGGTGAGGGCAACGGGCCGCACAAGGTACAAGCAAAAGGCAACGTGCATTGCCTTTTTAGTGTTTTCTCCCTCTCCCTGTGGGAGAGGGTCGGGGTGAGGGCAACAGGCCGCACAAGGTAGAAGCAAAAGGCAACGCACGTTGCCTTTTTAGTGTTTTCTCCCTCTCCCTGTGGGAGAGGGCCGGGGTGAGGGCAACGGGCCGCACCCAACCCCTTCACACAACCATCATCCCCCTGACGCCTTGTTGTCATATCACTGTAAACAAACGGTTATTTTTCTGTAATTCGAGCATGTCATGTTACCTCGCGAGCACAAAACGCGTGATATCGCGCATCCGGCACAATAAGAGAGATGACAATGACATCGTTACGACACACAGCTTTGGGTCTGGCAATGGGTCTGGCTTTTGCGACTAACGCAATGGCCGTCACCACTATTCCGTTCTGGCATTCCATGGAAGGGGAGTTGGGTAAAGAAGTTGACTCCCTGGCGCAGCGTTTCAACGACACCCACCCGGATTACAAAATTGTGCCGGTGTACAAAGGCAACTACGAGCAGAGCCTGAGCGCCGGTATCGCCGCGTTCCGTACCGGCAACGCCCCGGCGCTGTTACAGGTTTACGAAGTGGGCACCGCCACCATGATGGCCTCCAAAGCCATTAAGCCGGTGTACGAAGTGTTTAAAGACGCGGGCATTAACTTCGATGAATCCCAGTTCGTGCCAACGGTCTCCGGCTACTACACCGACTCCAAATCCGGTCATCTGCTTTCTCAGCCGTTTAACAGCTCCACCCCGGTGCTGTACTACAACAAAGACGCCTTCAAGAAAGCCGGTTTAGACCCGGAGCAGCCACCGAAAACCTGGCAGGATCTGGCGGCGTACACGGCCAAACTGAAAGCCGCAGGCATGAAGTGTGGCTACGCCAGCGGCTGGCAGGGCTGGATCCAGATCGAGAACTTCAGCGCATGGCATGGCCAGCCGGTAGCCACCGAAAATAACGGTTTCAACGGCACCAACGCGGTACTGGAGTTCAACAAGCCTGAGCAGGTGAAGCATATTGCTCTGCTGCAAGAGTTGAACAAGAAGGGCGATTTCAGCTACTTCGGGCGTAAAGACGAATCTACCGAGAAGTTCTACAACGGCGATTGCGCGATTACTACTGCCTCTTCCGGCTCGCTGGCGGACATCCGTCACTACGCCAAATTTAACTACGGCGTGGGCATGATGCCGTACGACGCCGACTCGAAAGGCGCGCCGCAGAACGCCATCATCGGTGGGGCCAGCCTGTGGGTAATGCAGGGCAAAGACAACACGACCTATAAAGGCGTGGCAGAGTTCCTCGACTTCCTGGCGAAGCCAGAAAACGCAGCCGAATGGCACCAGAAGACCGGCTACCTGCCGATCACCAAAGCCGCGTATGACCTGACCCGCGAGCAGGGCTTCTATGACAAGAACCCGGGTGCGGATATCGCCACGCGTCAGATGCTGAACAAGCCACCATTGCCGTACACCAAAGGCCTGCGCCTGGGCAACATGCCGCAGATCCGTACCATTGTGGACGAAGAGCTGGAGAGCGTGTGGACCGGTAAAAAATCGCCACAACAGGCGCTGGATGCCGCAGTAGAGCGTGGTAACCAACTGCTACGCCGCTTTGAGCAGTCTACGAAGTCTTAATTAAAATCTTACCCCTCACCCTAACCCTCTCCCCATAGGGGAGAGGGGACGGTACGGAGCCGTCTTTTTCTCCCTCACCCTTTTGGGGGAAGGGGACGGTGCGGAGGCATCTTTTTCTCCCTTGCCCTTTTGGAGAGAGAGGACTGCACGGAGCCGTCTTTTCTCCCTGGCCGCTTTGGAGAGAGGGGACTGCACGGAGCCGTCTTTCTCCCTTGCTGCTTTGGAGAGAGAAGACTGCACGGAGCCGTCTTTTCTCCCTCGCCGCTTTGAAGAGAGAGGACTGCACGAAGCTGTCTTTCTCCCTTGCCGCTTCGGAGAGAGGGGACTGCACGGAGCCGTCTTTTCTCCCTCGCCGCTTCGGAGAGAGGTGACTGCACGGAGCCGTCTTTTCTCCCTCGCCGCTTCGGAGAGAGAGGACTGCACGGAGCCGTCTTTTCTCCCTTGCCGCTTCGGAGAGAGAAGACTGCACGGAGCCGTCTTTTCTCCCTCGCCCCTTTGGGGAGAGGGCCGGGGTGAGGGGTATGTTTTGTAGGCCGGGTAAGGCGTAGCCGCCACCCGGCATTGTTCAGGAATCGAATATCAATGTCCTCATCCCGTCCGGTGTTCCGCTCCCGCTGGCTGCCCTATTTGCTGGTCGCGCCGCAACTGGTGATCACCGTAATCTTCTTTATCTGGCCTGCGGGCGAAGCGCTGTGGTATTCGGTACAAAGCGTTGATCCGTTCGGGCTATCCAGCCAGTTTGTCGGCCTGGATAACTTCGCTGCCCTGTGGCACGACAGCTATTACATCGACGCCTTCTGGACGACGATCAAATTCAGCACCCTGGTCACCGTCAGCGGCCTTCTCGCTTCGCTGTTCTTCGCCGCGCTGGTGGATTACGTGGTGCGCGGCAGCCGTCTGTACCAGACCCTGATGTTACTGCCCTACGCCGTGGCCCCCGCGGTGGCTGCCGTACTGTGGATCTTCCTCTTTAACCCTGGCCGCGGGTTGATCACCCATTTCCTTGGCGAGTTCGGCTATGACTGGAACCACGCCCAGCACAGCGGCCAGGCGATGTTCCTGGTGGTGTTCGCGTCGGTATGGAAGCAGATCAGCTACAACTTCTTGTTCTTCTTCGCCGCCCTGCAATCCATCCCGCGCTCGCTGGTGGAAGCCGCGGCGATTGACGGCGCGGGCCCGGTTCGCCGCTTCTTTAAGCTGGCGCTGCCGCTGATCGCGCCGGTGAGTTTCTTCCTGTTAGTGGTCAACCTGGTGTACGCCTTCTTCGACACCTTCCCGGTGATCGATGCGGCCACCGCAGGCGGCCCGGTGCAGGCCACCACAACGCTTATCTATAAGATCTACCGCGAAGGTTTCGCCGGTCTGGATCTCTCGGCCTCTGCCGCCCAGTCGGTGGTGCTGATGTTCCTCGTCATCATCCTCACGGTGGTGCAGTTCCGCTATGTCGAAAGTAAGGTGCGCTACCAATGATTGAGAACCGTCGCGGGCTGACGATTTTCAGCCACACCATGCTGATCCTGGGGATCGTCGTCATCCTGTTCCCGCTGTATGTGGCCTTTGTCGCCGCCACGCTGGATCGCAACGCCATATTTGAAACCCCGATGACGCTGATCCCGGGCGGCCATCTGTTCGAGAACATGGCGACCATCTGGACCCAGGGCGTGGGGGCGAACAGCGCCCCGTTCTGGCTGATGATGCTCAACAGCTTCATCATGGCGTTCGGCATTACGGTGGGCAAAATCACGGTGTCGATGCTTTCAGCCTTCGCCATCGTCTGGTTCCGCTTTCCGCTGCGTAACCTGTTTTTCTGGATGATCTTTATCACCCTGATGCTGCCGGTGGAGGTGCGTATCTTCCCGACGGTGGAGGTGATCGCCAACCTCGGCATGCTCGACAGCTATGCAGGTCTCACCCTGCCGCTGATGGCCTCGGCTACCGCCACCTTCCTGTTCCGTCAGTTCTTTATGACCCTGCCGGACGAGCTGATTGAGGCAGCACGTATCGACGGTGCCTCGCCGATGCGCTTCTTCCGTGACATCGTGCTGCCGCTGTCGAAAACCAACCTGGCGGCGCTGTTTGTCATCACCTTTATCTACGGCTGGAACCAGTACCTGTGGCCGCTGCTGATTATCCAGGACGTCAACCTCGGCACCGCCGTGGCGGGCATCAAAGGCATGATCGCCACTGGCGAAGGCACCACCCTCTGGAACCAGGTGATGGCGGCGATGCTGCTCACCCTTATCCCACCCGTAGTCATTGTTTTAGCCATGCAGCGCGCGTTTGTCCGCGGCCTGGTCGATAGCGAGAAATAAGATGGCAGGTTTAAAACTTCAGGCAGTAACCAAAAGCTGGGACGGCAAAACCCAGGTGATTCAGCCGCTGACGCTCGACGTGGCGGACGGCGAGTTTATCGTGATGGTCGGCCCGTCGGGCTGCGGCAAATCGACCCTGCTGCGGATGGTCGCCGGGCTGGAGCGTGTGACGTCCGGGGATATCTGGATCGACCGCCAGCGCGTCACTGAGATGGAGCCGAAAGATCGCGGCATCGCGATGGTGTTCCAGAACTACGCGCTTTATCCGCACATGAGCGTGGAAGAGAACATGGCCTGGGGGCTGAAAATCCGCGGCATGGGCAAAGGCCACATCGACGAGCGGGTGAAAGAGGCGGCCCGAATTCTGGAGCTGGACGGCCTGCTGAAACGCCGTCCGCGCGAACTCTCAGGCGGCCAGCGTCAGCGTGTGGCGATGGGCCGTGCCATCGTGCGTGACCCGGCGGTGTTCCTGTTCGATGAGCCGCTCTCTAACCTCGATGCAAAACTGCGTGTGCAGATGCGTCTTGAGTTGCAGCACCTCCACCGTCGCCTGAAAACCACGTCGCTGTACGTCACCCACGATCAGGTGGAAGCCATGACCCTCGCCCAGCGGGTGATGGTGATGAACAAAGGCGTCGCCGAGCAGATTGGCACCCCGGTGGAAGTGTACGAAAAGCCTGCCAGCCGCTTTGTGGCGAGCTTTATCGGCAGCCCGGCCATGAATCTGCTGGAAGGGCGCATCAGCACGGCGGGCACCCATTTTGAACTGGAGAGCGGTATGGCGCTGCCCATCAACTGGTTCTATCGCGGTTACGCCGGACGCAAAATGACGCTGGGTATCCGCCCGGAACATATTGCGTTAAGCTCGCAGTCGGAAGGCGGGGTGCCGCTGGTGATGGACACCCTCGAGATGCTGGGTGCCGACAATCTGGCGCACGGACGCTGGGGCGAGCAGAAGCTGGTGGTGCGTATGTCGCATCAGGAGCGCCCGCAAGCGGGCAGCACGTTGTGGCTGCATCTGCCGGAAAATCATCTGCATCTATTCGATGGTGAAACAGGACAACGTGTATGAGTAACTGGCCTTATCCCCACATCGTCGCCCACCGTGGCGGCGGGAAGCTGGCACCGGAAAACACCCTGGCGGCGATAGACGTTGGTGCGCGCTACGGTCACACGATGATCGAGTTTGACGCCAAATTGTCGCAGGACGGAGAGATCTTCCTGCTACACGATGACAACCTCGAGCGCACCAGCAACGGCTGGGGCGTGGCGGGGGCGTTGCCGTGGCGCGATCTGCTGAAGGTGGACGCCGGAAGCTGGTTCGGCAAAGACTTTAAAGGCGAGCCGCTGCCGCTGCTGGCCGAGGTGGCAGACCGCTGCCGTCAGCACGGGATGATGGCCAATATTGAGATCAAGCCGACCACCGGTACGGGGCCGCTGACCGGCAAGGTGATTGCGCTGGCCGCACGTGAATTATGGGAAGGGATGACGGCACCGCTGCTGTCGTCGTTTGAGATCGACGCGCTGGAGGCGGCGCAGGCTGCGGCCCCCGAGCTGCCGCGCGGTTTACTGCTGGACGAGTGGCGTGAAGACTGGCGTGAGCTGACCACCCGGCTGGGCTGCGTGTCGATTCACCTCAATCATCGCCTGCTGGATGAGGCGCGGGTAAACCTGATTAAGGCCGCCGGTCTGCATATCCTGGTCTATACCGTTAACCAGCCCCAGCGGGCAGCAGAGCTGCTGCGCTGGGGCGTGGATTGCATCTGCACCGATGCAATTGCCCTGATAGGCCCGGATTTTCAGCCTTAAGGGTTATTAAGCAAATCGCCGTTCTGTCGCTGCGGCAGCATATGTTGCTGCTGCACGCCGCCCGACGACTCAACGCCGCTCAACATACCGCCATTAGTGTTAGGCAGGACCTGCCCTCCCGGCTGGCTCTGCTGAACCCGCAGGGTATCGTTATTCATCTGCGTTTGCAGATGCTGCTGCTGAACGCGTGTCTGGGTCTGCAGCTGCTGGTTAAGCATCCCTGTCTGTTGCTGCTGCTGGATCATCATCTGATTTTGCATCCGCTGCTGGCTGGGGTTTTGATACCCCGGCTGGTTAGGGTTGTTCAGGGTGTTGATGGGCTGCGCAAGCACGGCAAACGGCAGTAACGCTGCAACAAGAATGAGTCGTTTCATTGATACTCCCTCCTTCTGAGGCCTCCTTTAAGTTTACCTCGCCTCCCGCATTACGATGATTTTTTAAGAGTTATGAACCAGGCTTAAGCGGGAGCATGAGTCCCTGTACCTGGAGAAAAACAATGATGAAACCAACGTTTTTACGCTGGGTAGCGATTGCTGCCCTGACGGCAGGCGGTACGTTTTGCGTGGCAGCGAATCCGCCTGCTGCCCCTCCGGTCTCTTACGGCGTGGAAGAGGATGTGTTCCATCCCGTGCGGGCGCAGAACGGGATGGTCTCTTCGGTGGATGCCCTCGCCACGCAGGTCGGGGTGGATATCCTCAAGCAGGGCGGTAACGCGGTGGATGCGGCGGTGGCCGTCGGCTATGCGCTGGCGGTGACGCACCCGCAGGCGGGCAACCTCGGCGGCGGCGGTTTTATGATGCTGCGCACCAAAGATGGCGTGACGACCGCGATCGATTTCCGCGAAATGGCACCATCCCAGGCCACGCGCGACATGTTCCTCGACGATCAGGGCAACGCTGACAGTAAAAAATCCCTCACCTCCCATCTGGCGACCGGCACACCCGGTACCGTCGCGGGCTTCTCGCTGGCGCTGGATAAGTACGGCACCCTGCCGCTGAACAAAGTGGTGCAGCCCGCCATCAAGCTGGCGCGCGACGGTTTTGAGGTCAACGACGCGCTGGCCGACGATCTGAAAACCTACGGCAGCGAAGTGCTCCCCAACCATGAGAACAGCAAAGCCATTTTCTGGAAGGAGGGCGAGCCGCTGAAGAAGGGCGACAAGCTGGTGCAGGCGAACCTCGCCAAAAGCCTGGAGATGATTGCCGAAAATGGCCCGGATGCCTTCTATAAAGGGGTGATTGCCGACCAGATTGTGGAAGAGATGAGTAAGAACGGCGGGTTAATTACCAAAGCCGATCTCGCTGAATACAAAGCCGTGGAGCGCACCCCTATTAGCGGGGACTACCGCGGATATCAGGTCTTCTCCATGCCGCCACCTTCTTCCGGGGGGATCCACATCGTGCAGATCCTCAACATCCTCGAAAACTTCGATATGCATAAATTTGGTTTCGGCAGTGCCGATACGATGCAGGTTATGGCCGAGGCGGAAAAATATGCCTACGCCGACCGTTCAGAGTATCTGGGCGACCCGGATTTCGTGAAGGTGCCGTGGCAGGCGCTGACCAATAAAGCCTATGCCAAAACCCTGGCCGATCAGATTGATATCAACAAAGCCAAACCTTCGAGCGAGATCCGCCCGGGCAAACTGGCACCCTATGAAAGCAACCAGACCACCCACTTCTCGGTGGTGGATAAAGACGGTAACGCGGTGGCGGTGACCTACACGCTCAACACCACGTTTGGCACCGGGATTGTGGCGGGTAACAGCGGCATTCTGCTCAATAACGAAATGGATGACTTCTCTGCCAAGCCGGGCGTGCCGAACGTCTACGGGCTGGTGGGCGGGGATGCCAACGCCGTCGGGCCCAAGAAGCGCCCGCTGTCGTCGATGTCACCGACGATTGTGGTGAAAGACGGCAAAACCTGGCTGGTGACTGGCAGCCCTGGCGGCAGCCGCATTATCACCACCGTGTTGCAGATGGTCGTCAACAGCATCGATTACGGGATGAACGTGGCAGAAGCGACCAATGCGCCGCGCTTCCATCACCAGTGGCTGCCGGATGAGCTGCGCGTGGAGAAGGGCTTTAGCCCGGACACGCTGAAGCTGCTGGAACAGCGCGGGCAAAAAGTGGTGGTGAAAGAGGCGATGGGCAGCACCCAGAGCATTATGGTGGGGCCGGATGGCACGCTGTATGGTGCATCGGATCCGCGTTCGGTGGATGATTTAACGGCGGGGTACTGACGGTTTCCCCTCACCCCGGCCCTCTCCCCATAGGGGAGAGGGAGAAAAGACTGCACCGTGCAATTCCCTCTCTCCACAGGGGAGAGGGAGAAAAGATTGCACCGTGCAATGCCTTCTCTCAATAGGGGAGAGGGAGAAAAGACTGCACCGTGCAATGCCTTCTCCCCATAGTGGAGAGGGAGAAAAGACCGCACCGTGCAATGCCTTCTCTCCTTAGTGGCGAGGGGAAAGACCGCGCCGTGCAATCCGCTCTCCCCATAGGGCGAGGGGAAAAGACCGCACCGTGCAATCCGCTCTCCCCATATGGCGAGGGGGAAAAGACCGCACCGTGCAATCCGCTCTCCCCATATGGCGAGGGGGAAAAGACCGCACCGTGCAATCCGCTCTCCCCATAGGGCGAGGGGCAAAAGACCGCACCTTACAGTCCCCTCTCCCCTATGGGGAGAGGGTTAGGGTGAGGGGAAGGTTAACTACTTCATCCGCGCCATATAATACGCATCGACATACTCGCCGTTGCGCAGGGCAAACTTCCTGCCGGTTCCTTCGATTTCAAACCCGAAACGCTGATACATCCCGACGGCGGCTGCGTTATCCGCAAAAACCGTGAGCTCGATGCGTTCAACGCGCAGCCAGTTGTCGCACAGGTTGATCATCTCGGCCATCAGCCTGCTTCCGACGCCGCGCCCCTGCATATCTGCCGCCACGCCGATGCCAAAGGTGGCCACGTGGCTCCGGCGCGGGTTTTCCATGATGTCCAGCGCCATATGTCCAACGACGCGCCCGTCCAGGCACGCCACCAGATGCCGTCTTCCCGGTTTTACCGCGACGCGTTCATGCCACATGGCCATAGAGGGATGAGGAATTTGTAGCGTGTCGTGATAAACCCCAGGATGCGACATGATGTCACGTAACGCTTCTGCATCGCTGGCTTCGATATGGCGTATCACTATCTCACTCATTCCTTTATCCTCAGTTAGTTAGGTTCCTTTCCAACATCCGTCAGTTTGAAATGTGAGTCAACCAGCATTTTTTGCAAAAAATCAGTGGACAAGTGCGAATGAGAATGATTATTATTGCTCTGCCTTCGGGAGAACCGACACGGGGACCTGAAAGCACGACATTGCTCACATTGCTTCCAGTATTATTTTAGCCAGCGATTGCTGGCTTTTTTTTTGAGTGCTGTTTCAGCCTGGCTTACTTACCCTTTTGCCTCACGGATGTACTCGCCATCCCCACGTCCTCTACGTACGCTCCGGTTGCTGCGTGCTGCCGTGAGCACACTGTCTGCGACGCCGACGGCCGATGCGCGGGCAGAGGTATTGCGCTATGGTAAGACGCAATTACCTTCCAAAAGGACTGAGCCATGACACTACACTGCGCATTTATTGGATTTGGCAAGAGCACGACCCGCTATCACCTTCCGTACGTTCTCACCCGTAAAGCCAGCTGGCATGTCGCGCACATCTTCCGTCGCCACCCGAAACCGGAAGAGCAGGCCCCGCAGTACTCCCACATCCATTTCACCAGCGATCTCGACGAGGTGTTGAACGACCCCGAGGTCAAGCTGGTGATCGTCTGCACCCACGCCGACAGCCATTTTGAGTACGCGAAACGCGCCCTGGAAGCCGGGAAAAACGTGCTGGTGGAAAAACCCTTCACCCCGACGATGGCCGAAGCGAAAACGCTGTTCGAACTGGCACGCAGTAAAGGGCTGACCGTCAGTCCGTATCAGAACCGTCGCTTTGATACCTGCTTCCTGACCGCGAAACAGGCCATTGAGAGCGGCAAGCTGGGCGAGATCGTCGAGATCGAAAGCCACTTCGATTACTACCGCCCGGTGGCGGAGACCAAACCCGGCCTGCCGCAGGATGGCTCGTTCTATGGCCTGGGTGTCCACACCATGGATCAGATCATCTCCCTGTTTGGCCGCCCGGATCACGTGGCCTACGACATCCGCAGCCTGCGCAATAAAGCCAACCCGGACGATACCTTCGAAGCTCAGCTGTTCTACGGTGACCTGAAAGCCATCGTCAAAACCAGCCATCTGGTGAAAACCGACTACCCAAAATTCATTGTTCATGGCACCAAAGGCTCGTTCATCAAGTACGGCATCGATCAGCAGGAGACCAGCCTGAAGGCCAACATCATGCCGGGTGAGCCAGGGTTTGCGGCGGATGATTCCGTGGGCGTGCTGGAGTACGTTAACGACGCGGGCGTAACGGTAAAAGAGGAGATCAAACCGGAGGTCGGCGACTACGGCCGCGTCTACGATGCGCTGTTTGAGACCCTGACAAAAGGTACCCCTAATTACGTCAAGGAAATTGAAGTGATGACCAACCTGGAAATCCTTGAACGGGGCTTTGAACAGGCCTCACCTGCCACAGTAACCCTTGCCAGATAAGCCTGAACGACTCCTCTGTGCTTGTTCAGATATTTTGAACAGAGGAGTCAATTTTCACCCTCTATGATCCCAGGTCGATTGCGTCCACACTTACTCCATCGAAACGAACTGAGGGTAAAAACAATGATCTTCTTACGCAAAGCAAACGACCGCGGTCACGCAAATCATGGTTGGCTGGACTCATGGCATAGCTTCTCGTTTGCCGATTATTATGACCCGAACTTTATGGGTTTCTCGGCACTGCGCGTGATTAACGATGACGTGATTGATGCAGGCCAGGGTTTTGGTACCCACCCGCATAAAGACATGGAAATCCTGACCTATGTGCTGGAAGGCGCCGTTGAGCACCAGGACAGCATGGGTAACAAAGAGCAGGTTCCGGCGGGTGAGTTCCAGATTATGACGGCGGGTACCGGGGTGCGTCACTCCGAATACAATCCAAGCAAAAACGACCGTCTGCGTCTGTACCAGATCTGGATCATTCCAGAAGAAAAAGGCATCACCCCGCGCTACGAGCAACGTCGTTTTGACGCCGAGCAGGGTAAACAGCTGGTACTGTCACCGGATGCCCGTGACGGCTCGCTGAAAGTGCATCAGGACATGGAGCTGTACCGCTGGGCGCTGGCGAAAGACGAGCAGTCTGTGCATCAGATCGCCGCTAACCGCAAAGTGTGGATCCAGGTGGTAAAAGGCGACGTGACCATTAACGGCACCAAAGCGACCACCAGCGATGGTCTGGCAATCTGGGATGAGCAGGCTATCTCTGTGCATGCCGACAGCGCCGCTGAAATTCTGCTGTTCGACCTGCCGCCGGTCTAAATCTTAAATTAATGTCCAGCCTTCCCTCATGACAGGGGAAGGTTGGTCTTTGTCCGTGATAAACTGAGGGAATCTATCACTACCGGTTTCTCTCAGGACGATGAAAAAGAAAAGACCCGTACTTCAGGATGTAGCCGATCGCGTCGGTGTGACTAAAATGACGGTCAGCCGTTTTTTACGTAACCCGGAACAGGTTTCCGTGGCGTTACGTGGCAAGATTGCCGCTGCTCTCGATGAACTGGGTTATATCCCTAACCGCGCACCCGATATTCTCTCCAATGCGACCAGCCGTGCGGTAGGTGTCCTGCTTCCCTCCTTAACCAACCAGGTCTTCGCGGAAGTGCTCCGCGGCATCGAAAGCGTCACCGACGCCTTCGGCTATCAGACCATGCTTGCGCACTACGGGTACAAACCGGAACTGGAAGAAGAACGTCTGGAGTCCATGCTTTCCTGGAACATTGACGGCCTGATCCTGACCGAACGCACCCATACCGCGCGCACGCTGAAGATGATCGAGGTAGCGGGTATTCCGGTGGTGGAGCTGATGGACAGCCAGTCTCCCTGTCTCGATATCGCCGTCGGGTTCGATAACTTTGAAGCTGCACGGCAGATGACGGCGGCCATCATCGCCCGCGGTCATCGTCATATTGCCTATCTTGGCGCACGTCTGGATGAACGTACTATCATCAAACAGAAGGGATACGAGCAGGCGATGCTCGACGCCAACTTAACGCCCTACAGTGTGATGGTCGAGCAGTCCTCTTCCTACACCTCCGGTATTGAGCTGATGCGTCAGGCCCGTCGCGAGTACCCGCAGCTTGATGGCATTTTCTGTACCAACGATGACCTCGCGGTCGGCGCCGCCTTTGAATGCCAGCGTCTGGGGCTTGCTATCCCGGGCGATATGGCGATTGCCGGTTTCCACGGACACGACATTGGTCAGGTCATGGAACCGCGCCTGGCGAGCGTTCTCACCCCGCGTGAGCGCATGGGCCGTATCGGTGCAGAACGCCTGCTGGCGCGCATTCGTGGTGAGACGGTGACCCCTAAGATGTTAGATTTAGGTTTCACATTGTCACCGGGTGGATCGATTTAACCTGACAAGTTTGAACTAGCTCACACTTATTCATTTCTCACACGTTTGGATGTTGCTTCTCGTCAGCCCCGGCAGGACAATGTTACCGATAACTGTTACCCGTAACAATTCACTGAGGGACATACCTTGAGCACCACTAATCCAGATCACCACGTTTATGTCCTGATGGGCGTTTCCGGTAGCGGTAAATCTGCCGTTGCCAGCGAAGTGGCGCATCAAATCCATGCCGCGTTTCTTGATGGCGACTTTCTCCATCCGCGCAGCAATATCAATAAGATGGCTTCTGGTGAGCCGCTGAACGACGACGATCGTAAGCCGTGGTTACAGGCGCTGAATGATGCCGCGTTTGCCATGCAGCGCACCAACAAAGTATCCCTGATCGTCTGCTCCGCGTTGAAAAAGACCTACCGCGACCAGCTGCGTGAAGGTAACGCTAATCTCTCCTTCATCTACCTGAAGGGCGATTTCGACGTGATCGAAACCCGTCTGAAAGCGCGTAAAGGGCATTTCTTCAAAACCCAGATGCTGGTTACGCAGTTCGAAACTTTGCAGGAACCGGGTGCGGATGAAAGTGATGTGCTGGTGGTCGATATCGATCAGCCACTGGACGGTGTTGTTGCAAGCACCATTGAGGTCATTAACAAAAGGCAGTAAGTTTTGAGTACGTTAACGCTTGTTTTAACAGCAGTCGGCTCCGTGCTGTTGCTGCTGTTTTTGGTAATGAAGGCCCGCATGCACGCCTTCGTTGCCTTGATGGTGGTTTCTATTGGTGCAGGTCTCTTTTCTGGAATGCCGCTCGACAAAATCGCCGCGACCATGGAAAAGGGGATGGGAGGCACGCTGGGCTTCCTGGCGATTGTCGTCGCACTGGGCGCGATGTTTGGCAAGATCCTGCATGAAACTGGCGCGGTCGATCAGATCGCCGTCAAAATGCTGAAATCCTTCGGCCACAGCCGGGCGCACTATGCGATTGGTCTGGCCGGTCTGATCTGTGCGTTGCCGCTGTTCTTTGAGGTGGCGGTCGTCTTGCTGATTAGCGTGGCCTTCTCCATGGCCCGCCATACCGGCACCAATCTCGTGAAGCTGGTTATTCCGCTCTTTGCGGGTGTAGCAGCCGCTGCCGCGTTCCTGCTGCCGGGGCCTGCGCCAATGCTGCTGGCCTCGCAGATGCACGCTGACTTCGGCTGGATGATCCTGATCGGTCTGTGCGCCGCGATACCGGGAATGCTGATTGCCGGTCCGCTATGGGGCAATTTCATCAGCCGTTACGTTGAGCTTCATATTCCTGACGACATCACCGAGCCGCATCTGGGCGAGAGCAAAATGCCGTCGTTCGGCTTCAGCCTCGCGCTGATCCTGCTGCCGCTGGTGCTGGTGGGGTTGAAAACCATTGCCGCGCGCTTTGTGCCTGAAGGCTCCACGGCCTACGAATGGTTTGAATTTATCGGCCACCCGTTCACGGCGATCCTGGTGGCGTGCCTGGTGGCCATTTACGGCCTGGCGATGCGCCAGGGCATGGCGAAAGACCGGGTGATGGAGATCTGCGGTCACGCGCTGCAACCGGCAGGCATTATTCTGCTGGTGATCGGTGCAGGCGGGGTGTTCAAGCAGGTACTGGTGGATTCCGGCGTCGGCCCGGCGCTGGGCAGTGCCCTGACCGGGATGGGCTTGCCAATTGCCGTCACCTGTTTTGTGCTGGCGGCAGCGGTGCGTATCATTCAAGGTTCTGCGACCGTGGCCTGTTTAACCGCCGTGGGGCTGGTGATGCCGGTGATTGAACAGCTGAATTACTCCGGTGCGCAGATGGCTGCATTGTCTATCTGTATCGCGGGTGGTTCGATTGTAGTGTCACACGTTAACGATGCGGGCTTCTGGCTGTTCGGTAAATTTACCGGGGCGACGGAAGCGCAAACCCTGAAGACCTGGACGATGATGGAAACCATCCTCGGCACGACGGGCGCGATTGTCGGGATGATTGCGTTTACGTTGCTGAGCTGATGCTCTTTTCTCCCTCTCCCGGTGGGAGAGGGTATCAGGCCGCAGAGTGTGTATGTTTGTCGTGCGGTGGCTTCGCCTTACCTGACCGACAAAACTTAAAAAGGCAACTTACGTTGCTTTTTTGCTTTTACCTAGCCCTTCATCCACGCCCTAATCCCATCCAGGAACATCTGGGTCGCCATCATCACCAGAATCAATCCCATCAGCCGCTCCAGGGCATTAACCCCTTTCTCGCCCAGCAGGCGTAAAAACAGCGACGACTGCAGCAGGATAATAAAAGTCCCGCCCCAGGCAATCAGCAGCGCGATCACCAGATGGCTCATCTGATTCGGGTACTGATGCGACAGCAACATCAGCGTCGCCAGGATCGTCGGCCCGGCGACCAGAGGAATAGCCAGCGGCACAATAAAAGGTTCTTCACCCGCAGGCAGGCCGCTGCTGCTACCTTCGCTGCTCGGGAAAATCATTTTGATGGCAATCAGGAACAAAATAATCCCGCCGGAAATAGAGACCGTTTCAGCACGCAAGTTCAGGAAGGCGAGGATTTTCTCGCCGGCAAACAGGAAGATAAACATCACCAGCAGGGCGATAAGCAGCTCGCGGATCATGATTGCCCGACGGCGCTTCGGCTCGGTGTGCTTCAGCACCGACATAAAAATAGGCAGGTTTCCGAGTGGATCCATAATTAGGATCAATAAAACCGCTGCGGAAATGATTTCACTCATTGTAAATTATCCCTGATACTTGTGTGGTTGCTTCGATGATTAGCGCTTTTTCTGATAGCCGGGCAATCATCGATTAATTTCGCTTGCGACTTTGGCTGCATTTTGTAATGTGAAGCATATCCCAGTTCAATACTGGCTTGCATAAACAGCACACACCCTCTGCAGGAAAAAAAAGCTATGAAAAACGTTGGTTTTATCGGTTGGCGCGGTATGGTCGGCTCTGTACTCATGCAACGCATGGTTGAAGAGCGCGATTTCGACGCTATCCGCCCGGTCTTCTTCTCCACTTCCCAGCTCGGCCAGGCTGCACCGTCCTTTGGGGGTACCACAGGCACGTTGCAGGATGCGTTTGATCTGGAAGCGTTGAAGGCACTGGACATTATTGTCACCTGCCAGGGCGGCGATTATACCAACGAAATTTATCCAAAGCTTCGTGAAAGCGGCTGGCAGGGCTACTGGATTGACGCGGCCTCTTCGCTGCGCATGAAAGACGACGCGATCATTATTCTTGACCCGGTTAACCAGGACGTCATCACCGACGGCCTGAACAACGGCGTAAAAACCTTCGTTGGCGGTAACTGTACAGTCAGCCTGATGCTGATGTCGCTGGGCGGCCTGTTTGCCCAGGATCTGGTGGAGTGGGTATCTGTTGCGACCTATCAGGCGGCATCCGGTGGCGGCGCGCGCCATATGCGCGAGCTGCTGACCCAGATGGGCCAGTTGCATCACAGCGTTGCCGATGAGCTGGCGAACCCGGCATCCGCGATTCTCGATATCGAGCGTAAAGTCACTCAGCTGACCCGCAGCGGCGAGCTGCCAGTGGACAACTTCGGCGTACCGCTGGCCGGTGGCCTGATCCCGTGGATCGACAAACAGTTGGATAACGGCCAGACCCGCGAAGAGTGGAAAGGCCAGGCAGAGACCAACAAAATCCTGCGTACCTCTTCCGTGATCCCGGTTGACGGCCTGTGCGTGCGCATCGGCGCACTGCGCTGCCACAGTCAGGCATTCACCATTAAACTGAAAAAAGATGTGTCTATTCCGACAGTGGAAGAACTGCTCGCGTCTCACAACCCGTGGGCGAAAGTGGTGCCAAACGATCGCGACATCACCATGCGCGAGCTGACCCCAGCTGCGGTCACCGGCACATTATCTACCCCTGTTGGACGCCTGCGTAAACTAAATATGGGGCCGGAATACCTTTCCGCCTTTACCGTCGGGGACCAGCTTCTGTGGGGCGCCGCTGAGCCGCTGCGCAGAATGCTACGTCAACTGGCGTAATAAATACTTAAGACTAAGGGGTGATTTATCACCCCTTTTTTTGCGTACTAAAGGACGAAAACGCAAATGATTCATTATTTTTCGGGAGTCATATAAAGCGTTGGCTATGCTTTATGCGGGATGTCACATATTCCGCCTGGAGGTTGGATGGAACAGAGAGGATGCACAAGGTGCTGTTCCGTTCAGGTCACATTAAGGTCGTACCCGCTGCGCGACAGGGGCGGCAACTAGAAAAACAGGATGAATACCATGTCCGTTCGTATTGATAGAGACGTGATTAATGCGCTTATTGCGGGTCACTTTGCGGATCCATTTTCTGTACTTGGCATGCACCGCACTGAAGCCGGACTGGAAGTCCGTGCATTGCTACCTGACGCGACTGAAGTGTGGGTAATCGAACCCAAAACCGGGCGCAAGGTCGGTAAACTCGAATGTATTGATTCACGCGGCTTCTTCGCTGGCGTGATGGCCCGCCGCAAAAATGTCTTCCGTTATCAGCTCGCCGTTATCTGGCATGGTCAGCAGAACCTGATCGACGATCCCTATCGCTTTGGTCCGCTGCTGCAGGAGATGGATGCCTGGCTGCTGTCCGAAGGTACGCACCTGCGCCCTTATGAAACGCTCGGCGCCCATGCCGACACCATGGATGGCGTTACCGGCACCCGCTTTACCGTCTGGGCGCCGAATGCCCGTCGTGTGTCAGTGGTGGGGCAGTTCAACTACTGGGATGGCCGACGCCACCCGATGCGCCTGCGTCGTGAGACCGGCATCTGGGAGCTGTTTATCCCCGGCGCGCACAACGGCCAGCTCTACAAATACGAGCTGATTGATGCCCATGGCAAGCTGCGTATCAAAGCCGACCCGTATGCTTTCGAAGCGCAAATGCGCCCGGAAACCGCGTCACTGATTTGCGGTCTGCCGGAGAAAGTCGCCCAGAGCGAAGAGCGTATCCGGGCCAACGAGTTCGATATGCCGATCTCCATTTATGAAGTCCATCTTGGCTCCTGGCGTCGTCATACCGAGAACAACTTCTGGCTCAGCTACCGGGAG
Organism: Leclercia sp. 1548; assembly: GCF_050435045.1. Classification (NCBI taxonomy): domain Bacteria; kingdom Pseudomonadati; phylum Pseudomonadota; class Gammaproteobacteria; order Enterobacterales; family Enterobacteriaceae; genus Leclercia; species Leclercia sp. 1548. The sequence goes on from NZ_JBNDJP010000009.1 coordinate 94,800, forward strand.
CTGGCCGACCAGCTAATCCCGTATGTGAAATGGATGGGCTTTACCCATCTGGAGCTGCTGCCCATTAACGAACACCCGTTTGACGGCAGCTGGGGCTATCAGCCGACCGGCATGTATGCCCCGACCCGCCGCTTCGGCACCCGCGATGACTTCCGCTACTTTATCAATGCTGCACACGCCGCCGGGCTGAACGTGATCCTCGACTGGGTGCCAGGCCACTTCCCGTCCGATGATTTTAGCCTCGCCGAATTTGACGGCACCAACCTGTATGAGCACAGCGATCCGCGCGAAGGCTACCATCAGGACTGGAATACCCTGATCTACAACTATGGCCGCCGGGAAGTGACCAACTATCTGGTGGGCAACGCGCTCTACTGGATCGAGCGTTTCGGCATTGATGCCCTGCGTGTGGATGCCGTCGCCTCGATGATCTACCGCGACTACAGCCGCAAAGAGGGGGAGTGGATCCCTAACGAATTCGGTGGCCGGGAAAACCTGGAAGCGATCGAGTTCCTGCGCAACACCAACCGCATTCTCGGGGAACAGACTCCGGGCGCGGTGACAATGGCGGAAGAGTCCACGGACTTCCCGGGCGTCTCTCGCCCACCGTCGATGGGCGGCCTCGGCTTCTGGTACAAGTGGAACCTCGGCTGGATGCACGACACCCTGGATTACATGAAGCTGGATCCGGTGCATCGCCAGTATCACCACAACAAACTGACTTTCGGTATGCTCTACAACGGCACCGAAAACTTTGTCCTGCCGCTCTCCCATGACGAAGTGGTTCACGGCAAAAAATCGATTCTCGACCGCATGCCGGGCGACGCATGGCAGAAGTTTGCCAACCTGCGCGCCTACTACGGCTGGATGTTCGCCTTCCCGGGCAAAAAACTGCTGTTCATGGGCAACGAGTTCGCCCAGGGCCGCGAGTGGAACCACGATTCGAGCCTCGACTGGAACCTGCTGGAAGGGGGCGACAACTGGCACCACGGCGTTCAGCGTCTCGTACGCGACCTTAACCATACCTATCGTCACCACAAGGCCCTGCACGAGCTGGACTTTGATGATTACGGCTTTGAGTGGCTGGTGGTGGATGACCACGAACGCTCGGTGCTGATCTTTGTCCGTCGTGACAAGGTGGGCAATGAAATCATTGTCGCCAGCAACTTCACCCCGGTGACGCGCCATCACTACCGTTTCGGCATCAATCAGCCGGGCAAATGGCGCGAGGTGCTCAATACCGACTCCATGCATTACCACGGCAGCAATGCGGGCAATGGCGGGCTGGTACAGAGCGATGAACACGAAAGCCATGGCCGACCTAACTCCCTGAGCCTCACTCTGCCGCCGCTCTCTACGATCTGGCTGGTTCGGGAGGGGGAATGACGCAACTCGCTGCAGGTAACCCGGCACCGTTCGGCGCAAGCTACGACGGCAAAGGGGTGAACTTCACCCTCTTTTCGGCGAATGCGGATCGGGTTGAACTCTGCGTGTTTGACGGTAAAGGCATTGAACACCGCTACGATCTGGTGGCCCGTACTGGCGATATCTGGCATGGCTACCTCGAGCATGCCCGGCCCGGCACACACTATGGCTTTCGGGTGCATGGTGCGTGGGATCCGGCAAAAGGGCTGTTCTTTAATCCGGCTAAGCTGCTGCTCGACCCCTGCGCGCATCAGGTTGAGGGCACGCTGAACGATGATGTGCTGCTGCATGCCGGCAAAGCCACGCCCGATCACCGCGACAGTGCGGCCGTGGCACCCAGAAGCGTGGTGGTCAGCGACGATCGTTACGACTGGGAAGAGGACGCGGCCCCTGCCACCCCCTGGGGCAAAACCGTTATCTATGAAGCCCACGTTAAAGGGCTGACCTGGCTGCACCCTGGCATACCCGAGGCGATCCGCGGCACCTACAGGGCGCTCGGACACCCGGTGATGATTGCTTACTTTAAGCACCTCGGTATCACCGCGCTGGAGTTATTACCGGTGGCGCATTTTGCCTCCGAGCCACGTCTGCAGCGCCTCGGTCTCAGCAACTACTGGGGCTACAACCCGATGGCGATGTTTGCCCTCGATCCGCGCTATGCCTCGGATCCTGAGCGGGCGCGGGATGAGTTTCGTGATGCGGTGAAGGCGCTGCACGAAGCGGGCATTGAGGTCATTCTGGATATCGTGCTTAACCACAGCGCTGAACTGGATCTGGAAGGCCCAACGTTCTCCCTGCGCGGAATTGATAACCCTAGCTATTATTGGTTAAGGGAAGATGGCGATTACCACAACTGGACCGGCTGTGGTAACACCCTCAATCTCAGCCATCCGGCGGTGGTGCAGTACGCGTATGAATGCCTGAAATACTGGGTGGAAACGTTCCACATAGACGGCTTTCGTTTTGACCTGGCGTCAGTGATTGGACGCACGCCGGAATACAGCCAGCAGGCACCGCTGTTTGAGGCCATTAAAAACTGCCCGCTGCTCTCAGGGGTGAAGCTGATCGCGGAGCCATGGGACATCGGCCCTGGCGGCTATCAGGTGGGAAATTTCCCGCCGCCGTTTGCCGAGTGGAACGACCACTATCGTGATACCGCGCGTCGCTTCTGGCTGGCCCGCGATATGTCACTCGGCCAGTTTGCCGGGCGCTTTGCCGCTTCCAGCGATCTGTTCAAGCGCAACGGGCGTCTGCCCTCTGCGTCGATTAACCTGGTCACGGCGCACGACGGTTTTACCCTGCGTGACTGCGTTTGTTTCAATCAGAAACACAATGAAGCCAATGGCGAAGAAAATCGTGACGGTACCTTCAATAACCATAGCTTTAACCATGGTGTAGAAGGATTAAGTGGCAATCTGGATGTGATTGAGCGGCGCCGCGCCAGCGTGCACGCACTGCTCACCACGCTGCTTTTGTCGCAAGGAACGCCGATGTTGCTGGCAGGCGATGAACATGGCCACAGCCAGCACGGCAACAACAATGCCTATTGCCAGGACAACCCGTTAACCTGGCTGGACTGGCAACAGGCAAACAGTGGATTAGTGGACTTTACCGCTGCGCTAATCCATCTGCGTCAGCAGATCCCGGCCCTCACCCTCAATGAATGGTGGGAAGAGGGCGACGGCAATGTTTGCTGGCTGAATAAAAGGGCGCAACCGTTGGAAGCGCGTGAGTGGCAAAGCGGCGTGCCGTGCCTGCAAATCCTGCTATCGGATCGCTGGCTTATCACGCTTAACGCCACAGATGAGGTTGTTGAAATTACGTTACCCCAAGGGGAGTGGCGGGCTATCCCCCCATTTGCCGGAGAGGATAATCCGGTCGTTATGACTGCCTGGCATGGGCCTGCGCACGGTGTATGTGTATTCCAGAGATGATAATAAAAGGAGTTGATCATGGTTAGGTTAGATAAGAACGACCCTCTAATGTTGGCGCGTCAGCTGCCATTGAAGTCTGTTGCCCTGATTCTTGCTGGTGGCCGCGGTACCCGATTAAAAGATTTAACGATTAAGCGCGCCAAGCCCGCCGTCCACTTCGGTGGGAAATTCCGTATTATCGATTTTGCCCTGTCAAACTGCCTGAATTCAGGCATTCGCCGTATTGGCGTGATCACTCAGTACCAGTCCCACACGCTGGTGCAGCATATCCAGCGCGGCTGGTCGTTCTTCAGTGAGGAAATGAACGAATTCGTCGACCTGTTGCCTGCACAGCAGCGCGTACACGGCGAAAACTGGTATCGCGGGACTGCCGATGCGGTAACACAAAACCTGGATATTATTCGTCGTTACGACGCCGAGTACGTGGTGATCCTCGCCGGGGACCACATCTACAAGCAGGACTACTCGCGCATGCTCATCGACCACGTCGAAAAAGGGGCGCGCTGCACCGTGGCCTGTATGCCTGTGCCCGTTGCTGAGGCGACGGCCTTTGGCGTGATGGCGGTAGATGAAAACGACAAAGTGATCGATTTCGTTGAAAAACCGGCGAACCCGCCATCCATGCCGGGGGATGACACCAAAGCGCTGGCCAGTATGGGGATCTATGTCTTTGATGCAGATTACCTTTACCAGCTGCTGGAAGAAGACGACAAGGATGAGCAATCCAGCCACGACTTCGGCAAAGATATCATCCCGAAAATCACCAAATCTGGCATGGCCTATGCACATCCATTCCCACTGTCCTGCGTGCAGTCCGATCCTAATTCAGAACCCTACTGGCGCGATGTCGGCACCCTGGAGGCATACTGGAAGGCGAACCTCGATCTGGCATCAGTGACGCCCGAACTGGACATGTACGACCACAACTGGCCGATCCGTACCCATATGGAATCGCTGCCGCCAGCGAAATTTGTCCAGGACCGCTCCGGCAGCCACGGCATGACGCTGAACTCGCTGGTTTCTGGCGGGTGCATCATCTCTGGCTCGGTGGTGGTGCAGTCGGTGCTGTTCCCGCGCGTGCGGGTGAACTCCTTCTGCAACATTGATTCGTCAGTATTGTTACCCGACGTCTGGGTTGGCCGCTCGTGCCGCCTGCGTCGTTGCGTTATCGACCGTGCCTGCGTCATCCCGGAAGGCATGGTAATTGGAGAAAACGCGGAAGAGGACGCGCGCCGTTTCTACCGCTCAGAAGAAGGCATCGTGCTGGTTACGCGTGAAATGCTGCGTAAACTGCAGATCAAACAGGAGCGATGATGCAGGTTTTACACGTTTGTTCTGAGATGTTCCCGCTGCTGAAAACCGGCGGGTTGGCGGATGTGATTGGGGCGCTACCGGCGGCGCAAATTGCCGGTGGCGTTGATACTCGCGTGCTGTTACCCGCTTTTCCCGATATTCGTCGCGGCATCCCTGACGCCCAGATCGTCAGCCGCCGCGAAACCTTTGCCGGGCGCATCACATTACTCTTTGGTCATTACAACGGCGTGGGCATCTATCTCATCGATGCCCCACATCTGTATGACCGCCCAGGGAGTCCTTACCACGACACTAACCTGTTTGCCTATACCGATAACGTGCTGCGTTTCGCGCTGCTCGGCTGGGTCGGGGCGGAGATGGCCTCCGGCCTGGATCCGTTCTGGCGCCCGGACGTGGTGCATGCCCACGACTGGCACGCCGGGCTGGCACCGGCGTATCTGGCGGCGCGTGGCCATCCGGCGAAGTCGGTCTTTACCGTACACAACCTGGCGTATCAGGGGCTGTATTTAGCCAAACACATGGATGAAATCGAACTGCCATGGTCGTTCTTTAATATCCATGGGCTGGAGTTTAACGGGCAGATTTCGTTCCTGAAGGCCGGGCTGTACTACGCCGATCACATCACCGCCGTCAGCCCGACCTACGCGCGGGAGATCACCGAGCCGCAGTTTGGCTACGGCATGGAAGGGCTGCTCGCACAACGCCAGCGCGAAGGGCGACTGTCGGGCATTCTCAACGGCGTGGATGAAAAAATCTGGAGCCCGGAGTCGGATCTGCTGCTGACCGCGCGCTACAACCGTGATTCCGTGGAAGATAAGGCTGAGAACAAACGTCAGCTGCAAATCGCCATGGGGCTGAAGGTTAACGAAAAGGTGCCGCTGTTCGCCGTGGTGAGCCGGTTGACCAGCCAGAAAGGGCTGGATTTGGTGCTTGAAGCGCTGCCGGGCCTGCTGGAGCAGGGTGGACAGCTGGCGCTGCTGGGGGCAGGCGATCCGGTATTGCAGGAGGGCTTCCTCGCCGCCGCCGCCGAACATCCGGGTCAGGTTGGGGTACAGATTGGCTATCACGAAGCGTTTTCGCACCGCATCATGGCGGGTGCCGACGTTATCCTGGTGCCAAGCCGTTTTGAGCCATGCGGTTTAACCCAACTGTATGGCCTGAAGTACGGCACGCTGCCTCTGGTGCGTCGTACCGGTGGGCTGGCGGATACGGTATCTGACACCTCGCTGGAGAATCTGGCAGACGGCATCGCCAGCGGTTTTGTCTTTGAAGACAGTAATGCCTGGTCGTTATTGCGTGCGATTCGTCGTGCCTTCGTGTTGTGGTCTCGTCCATCGTTGTGGCGTTTTGTTCAGCGCCAGGCAATGGCCATGGATTTTAGCTGGCAAGTTGCGGCGCAGTCCTACCGCGATCTTTATCAACGCTTGATGTAACAATCCTGGAATCAGAGATATGAATGCACCTTTTTCCTATGCGTCTCCCACGGTAAGCATTGAGGCGTTAAAGCACTCCATCGCTTACAAGCTGATGTTCACCATCGGCAAAGATCCGGTGATTGCCAACAAACATGAGTGGCTCAACGCCACGCTGTTTGCCGTGCGCGATCGGCTGGTGGAACGCTGGCTGCGCTCTAACCGCGCCCAGCTCTCACAGGAGACCCGTCAGGTTTACTATCTGTCGATGGAGTTTTTGATTGGCCGCACCCTCTCCAATGCGCTGTTGTCGCTGGGTATCTATGACGACGTAAAAACCGCACTGGAAGAGATGGGGCTGGATTTAGAAGAGCTGATTGACGAAGAGAACGACCCCGGCTTAGGTAACGGCGGTCTTGGCCGCCTGGCGGCCTGCTTCCTCGATTCGCTGGCAACGCTCGCCCTGCCGGGACGTGGCTACGGTATTCGCTACGATTACGGCATGTTTAAACAGAACATCGTCGATGGACGGCAGAAAGAGTCCCCGGACTACTGGCTGGAGTACGGCAACCCGTGGGAGTTCAAGCGCCACAACACCCGCTATAAAGTCCGCTTTGGCGGCCGTATTCAGCAGGAAGGCAAAAAGAGCCGCTGGGTCGAAACCGAAGAGATCCTGGCCGTCGCTTACGACCAGATCATCCCCGGCTACGACACTGACGCGACCAACACGCTGCGCCTGTGGAATGCCCAGGCCAGTAGCGAGATTAACCTCGGTAAATTCAATCAGGGCGACTACTTCGCGGCGGTGGAAGACAAAAACCACTCCGAGAACGTCTCCCGTGTGCTGTACCCGGATGACTCTACCTATTCCGGGCGCGAGCTGCGTCTGCGTCAGGAGTACTTCCTGGTCTCCGCGACTATCCAGGATATCCTGAACCGCCATTACCAGCTGCATAAAACCTACGCTAACCTGGCGGCAAAAACCGCCATCCACCTCAACGACACCCATCCGGTGCTGTCGATCCCGGAGCTGATGCGCCTGCTGATCGACGAACATAAGTTCAGCTGGGACGAGGCGTTTGAGGTGACCTGCCAGGTCTTCTCTTACACCAACCACACGTTGATGAGCGAAGCGCTGGAAACCTGGCCGGTGGACATGCTCGGCAAAATCCTGCCGCGCCACCTGCAGATCATTTTTGAGATCAACGACTACTTCCTGAAAACCGTGCAGGAGCAGTACCCGCACGACACCGGCCTGCTGAGCCGTACCTCGATCATTGATGAATCCAATGGCCGCCGGGTGCGCATGGCGTGGCTGGCGGTCGTGATCAGCCACAAGGTCAATGGCGTGTCAGAGCTGCACTCCAACCTGATGGTGCAGTCGCTGTTCGCCGACTTTGCGAAGATCTTCCCGATGCGTTTCTGCAACGTGACCAACGGGGTCACGCCGCGCCGCTGGCTGGCGCTGGCGAACCAGCCGCTCTCCGACGTGCTCGACGAGAACATTGGCCGCAACTGGCGTACCGACTTAAGCCAGTTGAGCGAGCTTGAACAGCACGCCGATTTCCCGACGGTGAACAAAGCGGTGCGTGATGCCAAGCTGCTGAACAAAAAGCGGCTGGCAGTGTGGATGGCGCTGCACCTCAACGTGGTCGCCAACCCGAAAGCGCTGTTCGATGTGCAGATCAAACGTATCCATGAGTACAAGCGTCAGCTGATGAACGTGCTGCACGTGATCACCCGCTACAACCGCATTAAGGCCGAACCTGATGCCGACTGGGTACCGCGTGTGAACATCTTTGCCGGTAAGGCCGCCTCGGCCTACTACATGGCGAAGCACATCATTCACCTGATCAACGACGTGGCAAAGGTGATCAACAACGATCCGCAGATCGGTGACAAGCTGAAGGTCGTCTTTATCCCGAACTACAGCGTGAGTCTGGCCCAGCTGATCATTCCGGCGGCCGATCTCTCCGAGCAGATCTCCACCGCGGGCACCGAAGCGTCCGGCACCAGTAATATGAAGTTTGCCCTGAACGGCGCGCTGACCATCGGCACGCTAGATGGCGCAAATGTCGAGATGCTGGAGCACGTGGGCGAAGAGAATATCTTCATCTTTGGTAACACCACGGAAGAGGTCGAGGCGCTGCGCGCCAAAGGCTACTCGCCGCGTGACTATTACGAGCAGGATGAAGAGCTGCGCCAGGTGCTGACGCAGATCGCCACCGGGGTCTTCAACCCGGACGAGCCTGGCCGCTACCGCGACCTGGTGGATTCGCTGATTAACTTCGGTGATCACTACCAGGTGCTGGCAGACTACCGCAGCTATGTGGATTGTCAGGATAGGGTCGATGAGCTGTACCGCAAGCCGGAAGAGTGGACCACCAAAGCGATGCATAACATCGCCAACATGGGCTATTTCTCATCCGATCGCACCATCAAAGAGTATGCCGATACCATCTGGCATATCGATCCGGTGAAACTGTAAAAGCAAAACGGCGACCTCAGGGTCGCCGTTTTTGTATTTGCCCTCTCTCACACGGGGAGGGCATTACGCCTGCTCGTTAGCATGATTCACGACGCCAGCGACAGCTCCCGCTTTCCCGTATGCTGGGCCAGCCACTGCGCCACGCGGGACACTTGCTCCGCATTCAGCCACATCCCCTCTTTGGTGCGACGCCACAGCGCATCGTCGGCGCGGCGAACCCATTCGTGGTCGGCTAAATAACGTAACTCCGCCTCGTAAAACTCGTGGCCAAAATGCTCGCCCAGATCGGTAAGATCTTTCGCGTCACGCAGGATCACCTCACTGTTGCTGCCGTAGGTACGGGCAAAATGACGGGCCATGGATTCGCTGATAAACGGATAGCGACGGCGCAGTTTGGCCGCGTAGTCATCGCGGTTACCGTCGATATCACCGCCAGGCAGCACCGCGCCTTTGGTCCACGCCGGGCCAATACCTTTATAGTACGGCGCCAGTTTTTCCATCGCATGCTCCGCCAGCTTGCGATAGGTGGTGAGCTTGCCGCCAAACACCGACAGCAGCGGCGCTTTGCCATGGTCATCGTGAATATCGAGGGTGTAATCACGGGTAATGGCCTGCGGTGAATCAGACTCGTCATCACACAGTGGACGCACCCCGGAGTAGCTCCAGACCACATCGTCACGCACCAGCGACTTTTTGAAGTGCGCGTTATACACATTCAGCAGATAGCTGATTTCGCTCTCGTCGATCTCGACGTTTTTCGGATCGCCTTTGTACTCCACGTCCGTGGTGCCAATGATGGAGAACTCATCCATCCACGGGATCACAAACACGATGCGCTTGTCTTCGTTTTGCAGGATATAAGCCTGCTTCTGGGTATGTACTCGCGGCACCACGATATGGCTGCCTTTAATCAGGCGAATGCCATAAGGCGATGGCAATTGCATGCCCTGGTCGAAGAACTGCTTCACCCATGGGCCGGTAGCGTTCACCAGACCGCGCGCCTGCCAGCTGAAACGTTCGCCGGTATCGATATCTTCTGCCTCGACGACCCACAGTCCGTTTTTCCGACGGGCGGAGATCGCGCGGGTACGGGTTTTCACCTCGCCGCCTTTGCGTTCAACCATTTGCGCGTTAGCGAGCACCAGGCGGGCATCGTCCACCCAGCAGTCGGAATATTCGAATCCGCGCACGATTTCAGGCTTAAGCACCGAGTCTGCGCCAAAACGCACACCCGCAGAGGCGGGCAGACTGGTACGTTTACCCAGGTGATCGTACATAAACAGACCAATGCGGATCATCCACGCCGGACGCAGATGCGGGCGGTGTGGCAGACGAAAACGCATTGGCGTAGCGATATGGGGGGCCATTTTCAGCAGCACTTCACGCTCGGCCAGCGCCTCACTGACCAGGCGGAACTCGTAGTGTTCCAGATAACGCAGGCCACCGTGGATCAGCTTAGAGCTGGCGGAGGAGGTGGCACAGGCGAGATCCTGCGCTTCCAGCATCAGGACAGATAATCCGCGGCCGGCAGCGTCCGCCGCAATGCCCGCCCCGTTGATTCCGCCACCGATGACAATCAGATCTTTGGTTTCCATTGTATCCTCACGCACTTTCGTTAAAGCTCAAAAATGTTCGATATCGCTCATATTAGCAAAGGAAATGGATTTTAGTAACATCAAAAAAACAATTTTGAGTGATACAGCTAACATAATGGCGTTTACCCGCCGCCAGGACGTACACTACCCAGTAAAATAGTGTGGTCTGATGCCTTACCAATCCTCGCCCACGGGGCGAGGGGCACAGGCTGTACTGCACCTGAACAAACAACAGAGATCACCATGGAACAATTTGAATGCATTAACGTAGAAGAAGCCCACCAGAAGATGCACCAGGGGCTGGCGGTGCTGGTGGATATTCGCGATCCGCAAAGCTTCGCTATGGGCCATACGCCGGGCGCGTTTCACCTGACCAACGCTTCCCTGAGTGAGTTTATGCGTGATAACGATTTCGAGACCCCGGTGATGGTGATGTGCTATCACGGCAATAGCAGCAAAGGCGCAGCGCAATACCTGCTGCAGCAGGGCTTTGAAGCGGTCTACAGCGTGGACGGTGGATTCGATGCCTGGCATCGCCATTTCCCGGCAGAAGTCGAGCACGCGGGCATTTAGGGTATATACTGTCCCCTTTTGTGTGGAATAAGCGACTGCCGCCGATGCTGATGATTACCTCTTTTACCAACCCGCGCGTCGCCCAGGCGTTCGTCGACTACATGGCGACGCAGGGTGTTATCCTCACCATTCAACAACATACCCAGACCGACGTCTGGCTGGCCGATGAGAGCCAGGCTTCCCGGGTCAACGCCGAGCTGGCGCGTTTTCTGGAAAACCCCGGTGATGCGCGCTATCTGGCGGCGAGCTGGCAGGCGGGCCATACCGGCAGCGGGCTGCGCTACCAGCGCTTTCCTTTTCTGGCGACCGTGCGCGAACGCGCCGGGCCGTTTACCCTGGGACTCATGGCGGCCTGCATTCTGGTCTTCATTCTGATGAGTGTGGTGGGCGATCAGCAGATCATGCTGCTGCTGGCCTGGCCGTATGACGCCTCCGTTGAGTTCGAGTTCTGGCGCTACTTCACCCATGCGCTGATGCACTTCTCGTTCCTGCATATCCTCTTTAACCTGCTGTGGTGGTGGTATCTCGGCGGGGCGGTGGAGAAGCGGCTCGGCAGCGGCAAGCTCATCGTGCTCACCCTGATCAGCGCGCTGCTCAGCGGCTTTATCCAGCATAAGTTTGGCGGCCCGTGGTTTGGCGGCCTCTCCGGCGTGGTCTACGCGCTGATGGGCTATGTCTGGCTGCGCGGCGAGCGCGATCCGCAGAGCGGCATCTACCTGCAACGCGGTTTAATGACCTTTGCATTAATCTGGATTATCGCCGGATGGTTTGATCTGTTTGGCATGGCGATTGCCAACGGCGCACACGTGGCCGGGCTGGCGGTCGGGCTGGCGATGGCGTTTGCCGATACGCTAAATGCGCGAAAACGAACATAATTCTGGCAGGGAACACTGATGAAACAAACACAACGCCATGACGCCATTATTGATCTGGTGAAAAAGCAGGGATACGTCAGTACCGAAGAGCTGGTGGAGCAGTTTGCCGTCAGCCCACAGACCATCCGTCGTGACCTCAACGATCTGGCCGATCAGAACCGCATTCTGCGCCACCACGGCGGCGCGGCGCTGCCGTCCAGCTCGGTGAATACGCCCTGGCATGACCGTAAGGCGACGCAGACCTCTGAAAAAGAGCGTATCGCCCGCAAGGTGGCGAGCCAGATCCCTAACGGCGCGACGCTGTTTATCGACATTGGCACCACGCCGGAAGCGGTGGCCCATGCCCTGCTGAACCATGAGAACCTGCGCGTTGTCACCAACAACCTGAACGTTGCCACTACCCTGATGCAGAAAGAGGATTTCCGCATTATCCTGGCAGGCGGCGAGCTGCGCAGCCGCGACGGCGGCATTATTGGCGAAGCGACGCTCGACTTTATCTCCCAGTTCCGCCTCGACTTCGGCATCCTCGGCATCAGCGGCATTGATACCGACGGCTCACTGCTGGAGTTTGATTATCACGAAGTCCGCACCAAGCGGGCGATTATCGAGAACTCGCGCCACGTCATGCTGGTGGTGGATCACTCCAAGTTTGGGCGTAATGCGATGGTGAATATGGGCAGCATCAGCATGGTGAATGCCATCTATACCGACGTAATGCCGCCTGAAGGGGTGTTAAAGGTGATTCGTGATCATAAGTTGCAGTTAGAGCTGTGCTGATGGCATTGCCTTATAGCGCGGTAAAAGCAGAGCGGCAATCAGGGTTGTAATGCTAGTGAGTTAAGCCTGGTGGATTGTTCCGTTCACCTCATGTTCAGCAGAACATGGCATTACACAACCCGTGAACGTGACAAGGGGGGCCGCCGGGCCCCCCTTGTCAATCCCCGCGGCCCCGCAATGAAACCGGTGCTTCGCACTGCGCTCACCTCCCGACCGGCTGCCTGCGGTCGGCTCAACTCGACATCCTGTCTCGATTCGCCTCTGGCCGCCATCCCTGGCGTCCAGCCCTTGTCATCCGGTCTCCGGTTCGCCGGTTTCAGCGGGGACTCAACACCGGTGCCCCTTTCAGGCGACTAAGAAGCGTGAGGGAGCGTGAATCCGGCTGAAAATCGACGAAGCGTTTCCGGAAGGCCGGGGCGAGGCGCAGGGACGCGCCGAGAGGGCATAGCCTGCATGGATGCAGGCTGGTGCCCGACCCGAAAGCCTGAAGGAATAAGCTGAGTGCACCGCGAAGCGGCGATTTTCTTTGCCGGGAGCCGGGGTAGCCAGGGGGGAGGCGGCGAGCCCCCCTGGCACGTTCACCGCAGCGGAGGGGGCATAAAGCAGAGGTGCTGTAGTGAACGGAACCCTTCCACTTAAGTCATTCAGAAGTACTGAGTTGCTTAACTGACTGACATTACAACCCGGGTTGCCGTTTTTTGTGTTTGCGCGTGCTCTGTAAGACAGGGCGAGGGCATCACCCGCACAAAGCCTTAAACCCCATACCCCATCATCTTCAACAGCTGCTGCGCATGAAGCACCGCATCCTGGCGGTGGGCGACGCCCAGCTTCTGATACAGATTTCGGATATGCGTTTTGATGGTGGTGGCTGCCACGGCCAGCTCACCGGCAATCTGCTCGTTGCTGTAGCCTGAGTAGATCAGCCCCAGCACCTGCCACTCACGCTGGGTGAGCGGGCTGGTACGGATCAGTTCCGGCACTTCCGGGTGGGTCAGCAGACGCTCCACAAAGGTCTCATCGAAATGGGCAAACTTGTGGCGATGATGCTGGTTAATCTCACGCAGGATGCGCTGGGCGCGATGCTGGTCCAGCTCCGGCAGGGTATTGAGCTGAATCAACTGACGCAACTGCTGCGCCATGGTCTCGCCTTCAATCACAAAGTGGCTGATAAACCCGGTGCGGTTCGCCAGTTGCAGCGCTTCCAGCAGCACGCGTTGGGCGTCATTTTTGCGGCCAGACTGCCAGTAAAGCTGGTTTTGCAGCAGCAGGTTGCGGTTCAGATCGCTCATCAGACGCAGGCTGCGGGCATTTTCATTCAACTCTTCCAGCACCATCTCGGCCGGTTCGAACTCGCCCAACAGGATCTGCGCGCGGGCAATGTTGCGCCACTGGCTCTGCAGGAAGTGGTTATTAGCAAACTCTGGCTTCGGCGTCTGGCGCAGCCAGTTGGCTGCCGATTTCTTGTCGCCCGTCATCTGCCAGTAAATCACCCGCACTTTATCGGCGTTGGATACCCAGTCGCTGTGATACTGGCCGTTGCCGAGCAGGTTCTCCAGACGGTTGAGGTGGTTACGGGCGTTATCCAGATCGCCGCGGGCCAGCGAGCACTGCACCAGCAAGCCCAGACATTGCAACTGCTGCTGCGGCTGATAGGCAGAGAGCACATCGACACCATGGCGGGCGGTGGTTTCGGCTTCGTCCAGACGTGCCCACGCCCACAGCAGCTGGGCGCGAATGCGCAGCAGGAACTCGTGCATCGGCAGCTGTTCCAGGTGCTGATCGCGGATCAGGGTGAAGGCTTTCTCCTGGGTCTCCCAGGCGGCCTGCAGGAAGCCCTGGGCAAACAAAATTTCGCTCTGCTGGATCAGGCTCCACAGGGCGTAGTGCCAGACGTCATGGCGGCGCGCCATCTGCTCGGTCTGCTGCATCAGCGACAGCGAGCGGGTCAGGTCGCCCTTACAGTGCAGGACTTCACCATGCACCGACGTGGCGACGATACGGCTGTAGAAGTTCGCCAGCGGCAGCTCTTCCAGCGCGCCAAGGGCCAGGCGCTGGGCCTCTTCCGGGTTGCCGTCGTTAATGGCCACCTGCGCGCGCAGGGCGTTGAATTCGCCGTGCAGGGCGGCGTCCATCTCGCCTTTCATCTCTTGCTCGGCGCGGGCCAGCAGGGTGTTCACTTCGCTGTAGCGATGCTGGCTCTGCATCAGCCAGGCCTGCAGCAGCACCAGACGCGGGTTTTCCAGCAGGCTATCCCACGGCAGGGCGCGCAGCGACTCCTCCAGCAGGGCCAGCTCACTGTGGTTAAACAGGCTCCAGGCGTGATTGAGCAGAATATCGCGCAGCATATGGGCATCGCCCGCCGCCAGCGCGTGGTGAATGGCCTCGCTCGGGAAGCCCTGCGCCATCCAGCTCTCGGCGGCGGCGCGGTGGATTTCCGGTAATTCGGTTGCCAGCTCCCACTGACAGCGCTGGCGCAGGAAACTGCCAAACAGCGGGTGGTAGCTGAACCACTCCCCGGAGTCGTCCATGCGTTGCAGGAACAACCCCTGGCGTTCGATCTCCTCCAGGCGCATCTGGCCGTTGTCTTCGCCAGTGACGCGCACGATCAGCGCATCGTTCATCGAGCGCAGCAGGGAGCTTTTCAGCAGGAACTGACGGGTGGACTGGTCTACGCTGTCGAGTACCTCATCCACCAGATAATCGGAAAGATGGCTGGCATTAATCCCCGACAGACGACGGGCGGATTGCTGCGTCGAGCTGTTGTTATGCCGCGCCGACAGGGCAATCAGTTGCAGGGCGGTCGCCCAGCCTGCCACGTCGTCGCACAGGCGGCTGCTTTCAGCCACCTCGATAGGGGATTTCAGGCGGCAGTCAAAGAACTGCTTCGCTTCCTGATGAGTAAAGGAGAGTTGTTGGCTGCCCACTTCCAGCAGCTGATCGCGCACGCGCAGGTTGGCTATGCCCAGCTGCGGCAGGTTGCGCGACAGGATCACCAGGGTCAGGTTTTCCGGCTGGTGGCGCAGGAAAAAGCGCATCGACTCATGGATAACCGGATTGGTGATCAGATGGTAGTCATCAATGACCAGGTAGAGCGGACGATGCCATTCGGCCAGCTCGATAAACAGTTGCGAAAAAAGGGAAGAGAGGCTGGCGTACTGGCGCTTTTGCACCATCACTTCGCTGGTGACACAGTGGCCGTTGGTCGCCTGCTGAATAGCGGCGATCAAATAACTGGCAAAACGCTCCTGCTGGTTGTCGCCCTCATCGAGGGAGTACCAGCCGAGATCGGTCTTGCCGGAAGCCCATTGCGAAATGAGCGTGGTTTTGCCGTAGCCTGCAGGACTCGTTACCAGCGCCAGTCGAAAATTGTTCGCGCCGGAAAGTTTCGCCAGCAAGCGTTCGCGGACCACAGTATGGTCAAGACGAACCGGGCGACTTAATTTGGACGGAATCAACATAGGTTTCACTTCACTGTGTGGAAATCGAGATTTTTATTTTTTTTGCGCTTCGTAATTAATCCTTATAAGTTCGGTCAGAAACCTTTTTATTGCAAGTTATGTCCGGGTTTTGTGTCCCTTAATTTGCACTGTGTCACAAAAATATATGCAGGGAGGAAGGAACTTTTCCGATGGCCTCAAAAGCGCATGGATACTGGGGTGGCGTGTTTCAGAAGGTTAAGCATAAAAAGGAATATAGAATCGTAAATGGCATGAAAAGTTAATAAAGTCCCGAAAGAGTAACTTGCGTAAAATAACGCGCTGGCGTGCAGTAAATTCTGAACGTTATTACTTCAGGTAAGTAATTATTGCCCGGTGCCTATATTTCAGGCGAAACCGCATTTCATTTTTTTGACTCCCTCACCGAAAAGCTCACCCTTAATACCCTCACTCCCGCGGCATAAAGTGGCGGCGATCACACTTTCCCGCTCATCCCTGCTACTCCTCCCTGTCTAATCCCCGGCAGGAGGAGGAAGTGGTGTAAGGAGCCAGGCACACTAGCACCAACGCCTTATTTTCTCTCTACAGGATGCAGATTCTCTATGTCACAGCCGACTTTCAACAAAGCTCAATTCCAGGCTGCCCTGACGCGTCAGTGGCAGCGTTTTGGTTTACACGCCGCCGAAGACATGACCTCCCGCCAGTGGTGGCAGGCCGTCAGTGGAGCGCTCGCAGAGCTGCTGAGTGCCCAACCCGCGGTAAAACCCGTGGCAGGCCAGCGCCACGTTAACTATATCTCCATGGAGTTCCTGATTGGCCGTCTGACCGGCAACAACCTGCTGAACCTCGGCTGGTATCAGGAGGTCAGCGATGTGCTGAACACGCACAACATCAACCTGACCGACCTGCTGGAAGAGGAGATCGATCCGGCGTTGGGCAACGGCGGTCTGGGTCGTCTGGCGGCCTGTTTCCTTGACTCAATGGCGACGGTGGGGCAGTCGGCCACTGGCTATGGCCTGAACTATCAGTACGGCCTGTTCCGCCAGTCCTTCGCAGGCGGCCAGCAGATGGAAGCCCCGGACGACTGGCATCGGGGCAGCTACCCGTGGTTCCGCCACAACGAAGCGCTGGACGTGCAGGTTGGCATTGGCGGTAAAGTAACGAAAGCGGGCCAGTGGGAGCCGGGCTTTACCATTACCGGCCAGGCCTGGGATCTGCCGGTGCTGGGCTACCGTAACGGCGTCGCGCAGCCGCTGCGCCTGTGGCAGGCGACGCACGCTCACCCGTTTAACCTGACCAAATTCAACGACGGCGATTTCCTGCGCGCTGAGCAGCAGGGCATCGACGCCGACAAGCTGACCAAAGTGCTTTACCCGAACGACAACCATCTGGCGGGCAAAAAGCTGCGCCTGATGCAGCAGTATTTCCAGTGCGCCTGTTCCGTGGCCGACATTTTACGTCGCCACCATCTGGCGGGCCGCAAGCTGGCGGAGCTGCCAGATTATGAAGTGATCCAGCTGAATGACACCCACCCGACCATCGCCATCCCTGAACTGCTGCGCGTGCTGATCGACGAGCATCAGCTGAGCTGGGACGACGCCTGGGCCATCACCAGCAAGACCTTCGCTTACACTAACCACACCCTGATGCCAGAGGCGCTGGAGTGCTGGGATGAGAAGCTGATTAAAACCCTGCTGCCGCGCCATATGCAGCTGATCAACGAGATCAACAACCGCTTCAAAAAGCTGGTGGATAAAACCTGGCCGGGCGATAAAGCGGTGTGGGCGAAACTGGCTGTGGTGTTCGACAAGCAGGTTCGCATGGCTAACCTGTGCGTGGTCAGCGGTTTTGCGGTGAACGGCGTGGCCGCGCTGCACTCCGACCTGGTCGTGAAAGATCTGTTCCCGGAATATCACCAGCTGTGGCCGAACAAGTTCCACAACGTCACCAACGGCATTACGCCGCGTCGCTGGATCAAACAGTGCAACCCTCAGCTTGCTGAACTGCTGGATAAGACGCTGGATAAAGAGTGGGCGAACGACCTCGACCAGCTAATCAACCTGGAAAAACAGGCTGACGATGCGGCCTTCCGCGAGACGTACCGCACCATCAAGCAGGACAATAAAGTGCGCCTGGCGGCCTTCGTTAAAACCCGTACCGGGATTGAGATCAACCCGAACGCGATTTTTGATATCCAGATTAAACGCCTGCACGAGTACAAACGTCAGCACCTGAACCTGCTGCATATTCTGGCGCTGTACAAAGAGATCCGCGAGAACCCGCAGGCCGACCGTGTGCCGCGCGTGTTCCTGTTCGGTGCCAAAGCTGCACCGGGTTATTACCTGGCAAAAAACATTATCTTCGCTATCAATAAAGTGGCCGACGCGGTGAATAACGATCCGAAAGTGGGCGACAAGCTGAAAGTGGTCTTCCTGCCGGATTACTGCGTCTCTGCGGCGGAGCTGATGATCCCGGCGGCGGATGTTTCCGAGCAGATTTCTACCGCGGGCAAAGAGGCATCCGGTACCGGCAACATGAAGCTGGCCCTGAACGGTGCACTGACCGTCGGGACGCTGGACGGTGCCAACGTAGAGATTGCCGAGCAGGTGGGCGACGAGAACATCTTTATCTTCGGCCATACTGTGGAAGAAGTTAAAGCCATCAAAGCCAAAGGTTACGACCCGGTGAAATGGCGTAAAAAAGACAAGCTGCTGGATGCGGTGCTGAAGGAGCTGGAGAGCGGCAAATACAGCGACGGGGACAAGCACGCGTTCGACCAGATGCTGCACAGCATCGGCAAACAGGGCGGCGATCCGTACCTGCTGATGGCCGACTTTGCGGGCTACGTCGAAGCGCAGAAACAGGTCGATGTGCTGTATCGCGATCAGGAAGCCTGGACCCGGGCGTGCATTCTGAACACCGCGCGCTGCGGCATGTTCAGCTCTGACCGTTCAATCCGCGACTACCAGGCCCGTATCTGGCAGGCAAAACGCTAAGGAAGCGCGATGGAAAGTAAACGTCTCGATAATGCCGCCCTGGCGGCGGGGATCAGCCCCAGCTATATCAATGCTCATGGTAAACCGCAGTCTATTGGTGCTGAGACCAAGAGGCGTTTGCTGGATGCTATGCATAAAGCCAACCCCGTCGCGAAAGCGGCGGTTACCGCCGTCCCGAACGTGATGGTCTATACCGCGGGCAAAAAGATGCCGCTGATGATTGAAGGCAGCGGCGACTTTAGCTGGCTGCTGACGACCGAAGAGGGGCATCAGCATAAAGGCCACGCGACGGGCGGCAAAAATCTCAACCTGCCGGCAAAACTGCCGGAGGGTTATCACACCCTGACGCTGACACAGGACGATCACCGCTGGCACTGCCGGGTGATTGTGGCGCCAAAACGCTGCTACGAGCCGCAGGCGCTGAAAGAGGGCAAGAAACTGTGGGGTGCCTGCGTGCAGCTCTATACGCTGCGCTCTGAGGCGAACTGGGGCATTGGCGACTTTGGCGATCTGAAGAAGATGCTCACCGACGTCGGCAAGCGCGGCGGGGCCTTTATCGGCCTCAACCCGATCCATGCCCTCTATCCGGCGAACCCGGAGAGCGCCAGCCCGTACAGCCCGTCATCCCGTCGCTGGCTGAACGTGATTTATATCGACGTAAACGCCGTTGAGGATTTCCGTAACAGCGCCGAGGCGCAAGCCTGGTGGAAGATGGACACTACCCGGCAGACGCTGCAACGCGCCCGGGATGCCGAGTGGGTCGATTATGCTTCCGTCACCGCGCTGAAAATGGCTGCGCTGCGCATGGCGTGGAAAGACTTTGCAAAGCGTGACGACGAACAGATGGCGGCCTTCCGGGAGTTTGTTGCCCGGGAAGGGGAGAGCCTTTACTGGCAGGCGGCCTTTGATGCGCTGCACGCATATCAGGTGAAAGAGGACGAAATGCGCTGGGGCTGGCCGGTATGGCCCGAGCAGTACCAATCCGTTGATTCCCCGGCGGTAAAAGCGTTTTGCGAAGAGCACACCGACGAGGTCGACTTCTACCTCTGGCTGCAGTGGCTGGCCTACAGTCAGTTTGCCGCCTGCTGGCAGGAGAGTCAGGGCTACGACATGCCGATTGGCCTGTACCGTGACCTGGCGGTGGGTGTCGCCGAGGGCGGGGCGGAAACCTGGTGCGATCGCGAGCTTTACTGCCTGAAAGCCTCTGTCGGCGCGCCACCGGATATTCTTGGCCCGCTGGGTCAGAACTGGGGTCTGCCGCCGATGGACCCGCACGTGATCGCTGCCCGCGCCTATGAGCCATTTATCGAGCTGCTGCGCGCCAACATGCAGAACTGCGGCGCGCTGCGTATCGACCACGTGATGTCGGTCCTGCGCCTGTGGTGGATCCCCTACGGTGAGACCGCCGACCACGGGGCCTACGTCCATTATCCGGTAGACGATTTACTCTCCATCCTTGCGCTGGAAAGTAAGCGTCATAACTGCATGGTGATCGGGGAAGATCTCGGCACCGTTCCGGTTGAAATCGTCAGCAAGCTGCGTGACAGCGGCGTTTACTCCTACAAAGTGCTCTATTTTGAAAACGACCTTGAGAAGAACTTCCGCGCGCCGGAGGCGTATCCAGAACAATCAATGGCAGTCGCGACGACGCATGACCTTCCTACGCTTCGTGGCTGGTGGGACAGCGGGGACCTTACCCTTGGTAAGACGCTGGGGCTATACCCTGACGAGGTAATGCTGCGCGGGCTGTATCAGGATCGTGAGCTGTCGAAGCAGGGGCTGCTGGATGCGTTGCACGAGCACGGTTGCCTGCCGAAACGCACCGGGCACAAGGCGTCGTTGATGTCGATGACCCCAACGCTGAACCGCGGTCTGCAGCGTTACATTGCCGACAGCAACAGCGCGCTGTTGGGGTTGCAGCCGGAAGACTGGCTGGATATGCCGGAGCCGGTTAACATCCCTGGCACCAGCTATCAGTACAAAAACTGGCGTCGCAAGCTGTCTACGTCCCTGGAGGCGATGTTTGCCGATGACGGGGTGAATAAGCTGATTAAAGACCTGGATAAGCGGCGAAAAGCGGCTGCCAGGAAGTAATAAAAAAACCCGCCGGATGGCGGGTTTTTTATTGCCGGGTAAGCGTAGCTGCCACCCGGTAATTGCTATATCAAACAACCATACCCAACAGCAGACACCCAATCAGCCCGCAGACGGAGATGATGGTTTCCAGCATCGACCAGGATTTGATGGTCTCACCGATGGTCAGGTTGAAGTACTCTTTGAACAGCCAGAAGCCTGGGTCGTTTACGTGAGAGAAGATCACGCTACCGGAACCCACTGCAATAACCATCAGCTCAGGGCTGACGCCTGTGGTGGCAATCAGTGGAGCAACGATGCCGCCTGCGGTGATAGCCGCAACGGTTGCGGAACCCAGGGCGATACGCAGCACCGCCGCGATAGACCACGCCATCAGGATTGGGGAGATGTTGGTGTCATGCATCATGGAGGCGATGTACTTGTCCACGCCGCTATCAACCAGAACCTGTTTGAACGCACCGCCACCACCGATGATCAGCAGCATCATGGCAATGATTTTGATCGAGGAGGTCAGGGTATCGTTAATCTGATCCATGGAACGGCCACGGTTCAGACCGAAGGTGAACAGCGCAATCAGAACCGCAATCAGGGTCGCCATGACCGGATCGCCGAGGAACTCAGCCACGCCGAGCACCGGATGGCCTTTCGGCAGAACCATTTCACAGACGGCACGCAGGGCCATCAGCACCACCGGCACCAGAGAGGTCCAGACGCTGACGGCAAAGCTTGGCATTTCTGCTTCGGTGAAGGTTTTTGCGCTGTACAGACCTTCCGGGATTGGCTTGTCGATACCTTTCAGGCAACGTGCAAAGACCGGACCGGCCAGAATAACGGTTGGGATCGCCAGAATAGTACCAAACAGCAGGGTTTTACCCATATCAGCATGGAAGATGGTGGCGATAGCGGTCGGGCCAGGGTGCGGCGGCAGGAAGCCGTGCGTCACGGACAGCGCAGCGGCCATTGGCACGCCCACATACAGCAGCGGGATGCTGGCAGAGGCAGCGATGGTGAAGACCAGCGGCAGCATCAGCACAAAGCCCACTTCGTAGAACAGCGCAAAACCTACGGTAAAGCCGGTTAAAACGACCGCCCACTGGATGTGCTGCTTACCAAATTTGGCAATCAGCGTGGTTGCGATGCGCTGTGCGCCACCGCAGTCGGCCAGCATTTTGCCCAGCATGGCCCCGAAGCCCATGATCAGCGCGAGGCTACCGAGCGTACCGCCCACACCCGCTTTAATGGAGCTGATTACTTTTACCAGCGGCATACCTTGCATCAGGCCGACGGCAAGGGCCACCAGCACAAGGGCGATAAAACCGTTCATTTTGAAACGGATCATCAGGAGGAGTAACAGAACGACACCGATAGCGACGATGACTAATGGCATGATTTTCTGGCCTTTAAAATTGTTATGGGTAACGTCATTGTTTCAACGACATATTCATGTTGCCCCAACTGGGAACAGCGTACTGATGGCACTAAGACAGGCCGCCTTCTAAATCATTAAGCGTAGTCGGTCGACGTAAAGGTGCTTAAGTGCCCACGGGAATGATACGGGTAACATGTGCGGGTTGAGAATCACCCCAGCGGTCAAAATGTGAATTATGAGACGCAGGTCATGTTATGAGAGGGGAAAGCGGGGGAGAGGCCCGGTAAGCGTAGCGCCACCGGGCAAACAGACGGGCAATCAGTAGTAGGAGTGTTCGCCGCGCTGGTGTTCGGTGAGATCGCGTACGCCTTTCAGCTCCGGGAACTCGTTCAGCAGCTGCTTCTCGATCCCTTCTTTCAGGGTAACGTCTACCATGGAACAGCCGTTACAGCCGCCGCCGAACTGCAGAATAGCCAGACCGTCTTCGGTGATCTCCATCAGGGAGACGCGACCACCGTGGCCCGCCAGCTGCGGGTTGATCTGGGACTGCAGCAGGTACTCAACGCGCTCCATCAGCGGGGCATCGTCGGTGACTTTGCGCATTTTGGCGTTTGGCGCTTTCAGGGTTAACTGTGAACCCAGTTGGTCGGTAACAAAATCAATTTCCGCATCTTCCAGATACGGGGCGCTCAGCTCATCGACATAGGCGGTGAGTTGCTCAAATTTCAGGGCGGTGTCAGTTGCTTCCACAGCATCCGGTGGGCAATAAGAGACGCCGCATTCTGCATTCGGGGTGCCCGGGTTGATCACGAATACACGGATCTGGGTCCCTTCTTCCTGATTTGCCAGCAGTTTGGCAAAGTGCGCTTGTGCAGCATCGGAAATACGGATCATAGCATTGGCCTAATAGTTGACTAAAATACCTGGTTATAATACGCCCAACCTGAGGGCGCTACAAGGTTCGACACAGACACCATACCTGAACCGACGCCGCGCCGCTTCGCAAAAGCAGGCGGGAGAGTTCTGCGACGGTAGCGCCTGTTGTCACGACATCATCCACCACAGCGATATGGCGTCCTGTGACCGGTAATTCAAGCGCAAAAGCGTGGTCCAGGTTACGTTTACGCATTCTGGCGCTGAGCTGATGCTGCGCCGGGGTGGCGCGGATCCGGCGAAGGGCCTCGGGCGCATAGCGGCAGTTTAGCCAGTGGGCCAGGGGACGACAGAGCAAATCGCTCTGGTTAAACCCGCGCCGCCATTGCCGCCGGGACCACAGCGGCACACAGACCAGCATATCCACGGCCGGTAACCCACGGCTGCGCCGGGCATGCAGCAGCGCCAGCAGTAGTAGCCTCGCCAGCGGTTTTGCCAGCTGGCTGCGACCCGAAAACTTGAATTGATGTACCAGCTGACTCACGGGCGGCGTATAGCCGCACACCGCCACCAGCGCCTGCCAGGGCGGTGGTTTACGCAGGCAGCGCCCGCAGGGCAGGCGAGGGTGGATGGCCGGTAAGCCACACTGTGGGCAACCCACTGCACGCCGCGCAATCCCCTTTTCGCATACGGAACAGATCCCCCAGTGGCTGAGCGCAAGCGGCATCCGGCATAGCCAGCACAAGCCGGGCACTGTTAGCATAGATAACCTCCTTGTGAAAAAAGAGAACAGTAATCGATGAATAACCTTTGGTGGCAGACCGTTGGGACAGGAAATTGCCATCTTGTGCTGCTGCACGGATGGGGGCTGAACGCGGAAGTATGGCGTTGCATCAGCGAGGAACTGGCCTCGCAATTTACGCTGCACCTGGTGGATCTGCCGGGCTTTGGCCGCAGCCGTGATTTTGGCGCGATGCCGCTGGCCGATATGGCGGAGCAGGTGCTGGCTCAGGCACCGGATAAGGCGATCTGGCTGGGCTGGAGCCTGGGCGGGCTGGTGGCAAGCCAGATCGCCCTGACGCACCCTGAGCGCGTGCAGGCGCTGGTCACCGTTGCGTCCTCACCCTGTTTCAGCGCCCAGGCGGAGTGGCCGGGGATCAAATCCGAGGTGCTGGCCGGTTTCCAGCAGCAGTTAAGCAACGATTTCCAGCGCACGGTGGAGCGTTTCCTCGCCCTGCAGACCATGGGAACGGAAACCGCACGCCAGGACGCCCGGACGCTGAAGACCACGGTGCTGTCATTACCGATGCCGGAGGTTGAGGTGCTGAATGGTGGGCTGGAGATCCTCAAAACGGCCGATCTGCGGGAGCCGCTGGCGTCCCTGACGCTGCCGCATCTGCGTATTTATGGTTATCTCGACGGGCTGGTACCGCGCAAGATCGTGCCGTTGCTGGATGAGCAATGGCCGCAGAGCGAAGCCTTGATCGTCGCCAAAGCAGCCCATGCGCCCTTTATCTCTCACCCTAATGAGTTTTGCGCGGCGTTAACGACCTTAAGTCAGCGTTTAGTCTGATTATTTTTATTCCCGCTGGAAAAAGTGACATACCGCAACAATACTTAATTTATCGTTGCGGTTATCCCGCCTTCGATAATCAAAACTACAATCCTCTTTGGGAGTCATGACTATGAAACTTGTTACAGGTATTGTTGCTTCTCTGGTTATTGGATCACTCTCTTTTGGCGTGATGGCGGCAGAAGAAATCCAGAAAGATAAAGTGAAAGAGATGAATTTGACGAAAGTTGGCGATATCTCTACCTCTGATACCACCGCGCCGATGGATGCGAGAAAAGAGCTTTCCAAGAAAGCAGATGAGATGGGCGGTAAGTATTATGTCGTCACCAGCGCCAACAAAGATCAGAAAGATATCCGCGCGACTGCAGAAGTCTTCAAATAATGAGATAAAGCCGGGCAGATTTGCCCGGCTTTACTGACGATTAACGCAGCGCCCACCACTCCCTGAGGCAAGCTTTTCCTTCGGGGCAGCTTTTACAGCTGCCGGATAAGCAGCCGTCGGCATCCTCCTGGATACGCTTCGCTTTCCCCATCGCTTCCAGACGTTCAAGCATGGCCTCGATCATTGCCTGCGGCGTGCGCAGGATTTGGCTAAGCTGGGTAGCGTCCATTCTTCCCTGCAACGCCAGTAAATCACGTACCTCAATTAACGATGCCATGCCGCCTCCTAATGACAGTCGCGGGCCGGGCTGTCGCAGCAGGCCGCTGCGGTTCTGCCTTTCGCCAGCAGGTTGACGTCCACGCGGCTGCGCGCCCGGCGCAACAGGCCCATCACCACCACGTTAAACAGCACTACCGCCAGGATACAGATCAGGCTGTAGTGGGGATGCTGGCTAAAATTGACCGTCTGGTAGTACACCGTTGCCAGCGAGTAAGCGATATTCAGCCCCCACAGAACCGAGAAGCCCATCCAGCCGCGGCTCGACTCGCGGGCAATGGCCCCCATCACCGAGATGCACGGAATGTAGAGCAGGACGAAGATCAGGTAGCTGTAGGCCGCCGAGGCGCTGCCAAACTTCTCGCTCATCACGCCCATAGCACCGGTCCCCATCTCCCCGTCGCCTTTGCTGGCTTCAATCGGGTTCGCCAGGACGCTCAGGCTGAAGGTGTCTTTCAGGCTCTGCCAGGTGTCATCCACTGCGCTGAACAGTTCGTCCCCGAGATGGAAATCTGCCGGGTTAAATTCCTCTTCCTGAATATTTTCTGCGGTGTAGAGGGTGTTCAGCGTGCCGACCACGACCTCCTTCGCCATCGCGCCGGTAAACAGCCCGACGGTGGCCTGCCAGTTGTCTTCATGGACGCCAATCGGCTTGAACAGGGGCGTGATCACCCGGCTGACGGAGGCCAGCGCTGAGTCATTAATGTTATCCGCCGCCTGGCCGCTGAGCGTAAAGCTGTTCAGCGCGCTGAGGAAGATACTGACCACCACAATCACTTTACCTGCCCGCAGGACAAAGCCTTTAAGCCGCTGCCAGGTCTGGATCAGCAGGCTCTTCAGGTGTGGAACGTGGTAGACCGGCAGCTCCATGACGAACGGCGTGGCTTCACCGCGCATGATGGTGTGTTTGAGCATCAGGCCGGTGAGGATCGCCATCACGATGCCCAGCACATACAGCGAGAAGACCGCCAGCGCCCCCTCCTGGCCGAAGAAGGCCGCGGCAAACACTGCGAAGATCGCCAGCCGGGCGCCGCAGGACATAAACGGCGCCATCATGATGGTCATCAGACGTTCGCGTGGCGCATCCAGGGTGCGGGCACCCATGACTGACGGCACGTTGCAGCCGAAGCCGACAATCAGTGGCACGAACGATTTACCTGGCAGACCGAGGGCCTGCATCAGACGATCCATGACGAAGGCCGCGCGGGCCATGTAGCCGGAGTCCTCAAGGAACGAGAGGAACAGATACATCATGCCGATTTGTGGCACCAGCGGCAGCACGGTGTTGATCCCGCCGCCCAGCCCCTGGGCCAGGAAAATGGTCAACCAATCCGGCAAGTGCAGGGTGTAGCCTAGCCACTGAATGCCGTGAATAAAGATTGCCACGGATCCGACATCAAACAGCGGCTGCAGTGCGCCGCCGATGTTGATGGCGAGCAGGAACATCACATACATCACCAGCAGGAACACCGGCAGGCCGAGAAAACGGTTGAGGATCACGGAGTCCATCGCCCGGGTAAAGCGGCTTGGCTCGGCGGTGAGGGCGTTGCTGGCTACGTCGCAAATGGCGGCGATGCTCTGATAGCGGGCATCGGCAATGTGCAGGGCCGGGTCGTCCAGTTCCTCGTTCAACCGCGCAAGGGAGGCATCCAGATATTGCGCGGCATCACCGGCATAGGCGCGGCTGTAGATATCGCCTTCCAGCATCTGCAGGCCGAGCCAGTGACGCTGTTTGAACGGCATGCTGTGCGCCATCTCCTGAGCAAGGATCCCGGCTTCTCGTAACAGCGGCTGGGCGTAGTGCACCAGCTCCACGTCGGTATTGCGGCTGTGGCGGTCAATCGCCAGCTTGAGAGCATCAATGCCGCGCGCGCGGGTGGAGACGAGCGGCACCACCGGGCAGCCCAGGCGGGCGGAGAGGGCATCAATGTCGATACGGATCTGTTGCTTTTCCGCAATATCGAGCATGTTCAGCGCCACCACGCAGGGGATACCCAGCTCCAGCAGCTGTAACGTCAGATAGAGGTTTCGCTCAAGGTTGGAGGCATCCACTACGTTGATCAGCAGGTCGGCATCGCCGCTCAGAATGTAGTGGCAGGCGATCTGCTCATCCAGCGAAGTCTGAGAGGAAATGGTGGTTAATGAGTAGGTGCCGGGCAGATCGACGAGGGTGACCTGATTATCAGTTGTCGCAAACTGGCCTTCTTTACGTTCGACCGTGACACCCGCCCAGTTACCCACTCGCTGACGCGCGCCGGTAAGCTGATTAAATAACGTGGTCTTGCCGGAATTCGGATTACCAATTAAGCCAATGGTTAATTTTTTCATTCTATTCGACTCGCTGCGGGAGCTGGCGTGTTATTGAGACAGGGCTTCTATTTCTATTAAGGCGAGATCTTTCTTACGCAGAACCAGATTCACACGTCGGGTTTCGATATGCACCGGATCACCCAGAGGCGCAACGCGCACCACCTGGAAAGAGGAGCCGGGGAGCATTCCTAAAGAGAGCAGTTTTTGCCGATAGGCCGGGCTTATTTCGCGGGTGAAGCCGGTAATTTTCCACGCGCTGGCTGGAGTGAATTGCATAGTGCCTGCTTAACGAACGGTTAAATAATCAACAGGCACAATGGTAATGAGAATGGTTTCTGTCTTCAATATGAAATATGTGACGGAATGTAGCCAGGGCTATTAATTTGCGGGCTGATTGACCTTGCTCAATATTTAGGGGGGAAGTGAAACGGGTATTTGTTAATAAACTGATGATGAATGGTTTTATATTTGCTGCTAATAGTAGTTATTAACGATCGAGAGGAATTTCCCCTCACCCCAGCCCTCTTTCAAAAGGAGAGGGTCAGGGTGAGGGAAAGGGTATTTAGCGTTTTTTACCCATCGCTGCCGCCAGCGCATCCATCATCGCGCTGTTACCGGATGGCTGTGCTTCACGCCCGCGTGGTTTTGCAGCGGGGCGCTGCTGCTGACGCGCATCGCTGTTACCGCCGCCGCGACGGGCGTTGGTCTCGCCAGGCTGCTCGTCCAGACGCATGGTCAGGGCGATACGCTTGCGCTGCAGATCCACTTCCAGCACTTTCACCTTCACGATATCACCGGCTTTCACCACGGTATGTGGGTCTTCCACGAACTTGTCGGCCAGGGAGGAGATATGGACCAGACCATCCTGATGCACGCCGATATCGACAAAGGCACCAAAGTTAGTGACGTTGGTGACTGCGCCTTCCAGTACCATGCCCGGCAACAGGTCGTTCATGGTTTCAACGCCATCGGCAAAGGTCGCGGTTTTAAACTCTGGACGCGGGTCGCGGCCTGGTTTCTCCAGCTCTTTGATGATGTCGGTTACCGTGGGCACACCAAACTGTTCGTCGGTGAAATCAACCGCTTTCAGGTTACGCAGTTCGCTGCTGTTGCCCATCAGCGTCTTCAATGCCTGCTGGGTCGCAGCCAGAATACGCTCGACAACTGGATAAGCCTCCGGGTGAACGGTAGAGGCATCCAGCGGGTTGTCGCCGTGGTTGATACGCAGGAAGCCTGCGCACTGTTCGAACGCTTTCGGCCCGAGACGGCTCACCTTCAGCAGCTGCTGGCGATTCTGGAACTGGCCGTTTTCATCGCGCCAGGCGACGATATTCTGCGCCATCATTCGGGTTAAGCCCGCCACGCGAGTCAGCAGGGCGACGGAAGCGGTGTTCAGGTCAACGCCGACGGCGTTTACGCAGTCTTCCACCACCGCATCCAGCTTGCGCGCCAGCTGTGTCTGGCTGACGTCATGCTGATACTGGCCCACGCCAATGGATTTCGGATCGATCTTCACCAGCTCGGCCAGCGGATCCTGCAGACGGCGGGCGATAGAGACCGCCCCGCGCAGGGAAACGTCCAGATCCGGGAACTCCTGCGCGGCCAGCTCGGACGCCGAGTACACCGACGCGCCCGCTTCGCTGACAATCACTTTTTGCGCCGTCACTTTCGGGAACTGCTTTTGCAGGTCGAGGAAGAAACGCTCGGTTTCACGTGAAGCGGTGCCGTTGCCGATCGCCACCAGCTCGACGTTGTGCTTCTCGCACAGTGCCGCCACCGCCACCGCGGCTTTTGCCGCCTGACCGGTATGCGGATAAATGGTGTCGGTCGCAACCAGCTTGCCGGTGCCATCCACCACGGCCACTTTCACGCCGGTACGCAGGCCCGGATCGAGACCCATTGTGGCGCGCAGGCCCGCCGGAGCGGCCATCAGCAGATCGTGCAGGTTACGGGCAAAGACGTTGATCGCTTCATCTTCGGCGCGCTCGCGCACGGTGCCCATCAGTTCGGTTTCAAGATGCATCAGCACCTTAATACGCCACGTCCAGCTCACGACCCCTTTGCGCCAGCTGTCTGCCGGGGCATTGTTCAGGCGCAGGCCGAGATGATCGATAATGATCTGCTCACCGTGGCTCTCTTTCGGCGGCTCGTCGAACTGCGGGTCGGCATTCAGGGAGAGCTGCAACACGCCTTCATTGCGGCCACGGAACATTGCCAGAGCGCGGTGAGAGGGGGTGGTTGAGATCGGCTCATGATGATCGAAGTAATCGCGGAATTTCGCCCCTTCTTCCTCTTTACCCGCCACCACAGTGGAGACGATATGGGCGTTCTTCCACAGATAATCACGGACTTTTGCCAGCAGCGCGGCGTCTTCGGCAAAGCGCTCCATCAGAATGTAGCGTGCGCCATCGAGGGCGGCTTTCGTGTCGGCCACGCCTTTATCGGCATCGATAAATTTCGCGGCTTCGGTTTCCGGGTCGTGGGACGGCGTCGTCCACAGCAGATCCGCCAGCGGCGCCAGGCCAGCTTCAATGGCGATCTGTCCGCGGGTGCGGCGTTTTTGTTTGTACGGCAGGTAGAGGTCTTCGAGCTCGGTTTTATTCAGGGTGCCGTTGATGGCTTTTGCCAGATCGTCGGTCAGCTTCCCCTGTTCACTGATGGATTTCAGGATCGCCTGACGCCTGTCTTCCAGTTCACGCAGATAGCCAAGGCGGGTTTCCAGGTTACGCAGCTGCGTATCATCCAGACCGCCAGTCACTTCCTTACGATAACGTGCGATAAACGGCACGGTGTTCCCTTCATCAAGCAGGCGAACGGCAGCTTCTACCTGTTCAGCCCTTGCCTGAAGTTCACCCGCAATAATGCGGCAGAGCGAATCTTTCATCATGGCTATTTCATCTTGTGGGTCGAAAAATCAGGGGATAGTTATACGGATTGAGGCGGCAAAATGCCAGCCGCCGCGCCAGGCTCTCGGATTGTTCTTGCGGGTTATTTCACATAGTCGATGGCATTCACATACCAGGTCGCTTCCCCGGCTGGGGTGTGCACGATGGCCAGATCGCCGACCTCTTTTTTCAGCAGCGCCCGCGCCATTGGCGAGTCGATGGAGATGTAATCCTTACGACCAAAAATTTCATCGTAGCCGACGATACGAAAGCGTTTGAGATCGCCATCGTCGTTTTCGATCTCCACCCACGCGCCGAAGAAGACTTTGCCCTCCTGCTGCGGGGAGTAATCGACGATTTTCAGGTTCTCAAGGCATTTGGTCAGATACCGCACCCGGCGGTCGATTTCGCGTAGCCGTTTTTTGTTGTACTGGTAGTCGGCGTTTTCACTACGGTCACCCAGGCTCGCAGCCCAGGTCACTTTTTTCGTCACCTCCGGGCGCTCTTCCCGCCACAGCGTGTCCATCTCTTTCTTCAGATTTTCGTACCCTTCGCGGGTGATCAGGGGCGTTTTCATACTCTGGCCTTACGACTTAGGTTGCATACCTTGCGCACATTACGTATCACTTAGCTTATCAGACAAGATTAATAATGCGTTCTGTGACGGATTGTGCAGATAAGCTGCTGTAAAATATGCTTTGTAACAATTTCGACTAGAATTTATACCAGAATTAGCTGGTCGTGGACGCGCACTTTTTTAGAATACGCTGTTCAAGATTATCCGAACCTTTGGGAGTACTGACGATGCAAGAGAATTATAAGATTCTGGTGGTGGATGACGACATGCGCCTGCGTGCGCTGCTTGAGCGTTATCTGACCGAGCAGGGCTTCCAGGTTCGTAGCGTTGCCAACGCCGAACAGATGGATCGCCTGTTAACCCGTGAATCCTTCCACCTGATGGTGCTGGATCTGATGCTGCCGGGCGAAGATGGGCTCTCCATCTGCCGCCGTCTGCGTAGCCAAAGCAACCCTATGCCGATCATTATGGTAACGGCGAAAGGGGAAGAGGTTGACCGTATCGTCGGCCTGGAAATTGGTGCCGACGACTACATTCCAAAGCCGTTTAACCCGCGTGAGCTGCTGGCGCGT
This sequence comes from Leclercia sp. 1548, assembly GCF_050435045.1. Taxonomy (NCBI): domain Bacteria; kingdom Pseudomonadati; phylum Pseudomonadota; class Gammaproteobacteria; order Enterobacterales; family Enterobacteriaceae; genus Leclercia; species Leclercia sp. 1548. The sequence continues at coordinate 126,537 of NZ_JBNDJP010000009.1, forward strand.
ATCCGCGCCGTACTGCGTCGCCAGGCGAATGAACTGCCAGGCGCGCCGTCCCAGGAAGAGGCGGTGATCGCCTTTGGTAAGTTTAAGCTGAACCTCGGCACCCGCGAGATGTTCCGTGAAGATGAGCCGATGCCGCTGACCAGCGGTGAGTTCGCGGTGCTGAAAGCCTTAGTCAGCCACCCGCGTGAGCCGCTCTCACGCGATAAGCTGATGAACCTGGCGCGTGGCCGCGAATATTCCGCGATGGAGCGTTCCATCGACGTACAGATCTCCCGCCTGCGTCGCATGGTGGAAGAGGATCCGGCGCATCCGCGCTATATCCAGACCGTCTGGGGTCTGGGCTACGTGTTTGTCCCGGACGGCTCTAAAGCATGAGGCGAATGCGTTTCTCGCCGCGTAGCTCGTTTGCCCGCACCCTGTTACTGATCGTCACCCTGCTGTTTGTCAGCCTGGTGACGACCTACCTGGTTGTGCTGAACTTTGCGATCCTGCCGAGCCTGCAGCAGTTTAATAAGGTCCTGGCCTACGAAGTACGTATGCTGATGACCGATAAACTGCAGCTGGAAGATGGCACGCAGCTGGTGGTGCCACCGGCGTTTCGCCGTGAAATCTACCGTGAGCTGGGGATATCGCTCTATTCCAACGAAGCGGCGGAAGACGCAGGCCTGCGCTGGGCACAGCATTACGAATTCCTTAGCCAGCAGATGGCGCAGCAGCTGGGCGGCCCGACGGAAGTGCGCGTTGAGGTCAACAAAAGCTCGCCGGTTGTCTGGCTGAAAACCTGGCTCTCACCCAACATCTGGGTGCGTGTACCGCTGACCGAAATTCATCAGGGCGACTTCTCGCCGCTGTTCCGTTACACCCTGGCGATTATGCTGCTGGCGATAGGCGGCGCCTGGCTGTTTATCCGTATCCAGAACCGACCGCTGGTCGACCTGGAGCATGCGGCGCTCCAGGTCGGTAAAGGCATTATCCCGCCTCCGCTGCGCGAATACGGTGCGTCGGAAGTGCGCTCGGTAACACGCGCCTTCAACCATATGGCGGCAGGCGTTAAGCAGCTGGCGGATGACCGTACCCTGCTGATGGCCGGGGTCAGCCATGACCTGCGTACTCCGCTGACGCGTATTCGCCTGGCGACCGAGATGATGGGCGAAGAAGACGGCTATCTGGCGGAGTCCATCAACAAGGACATCGAAGAGTGCAACGCCATTATCGAGCAGTTCATCGACTACCTGCGCACCGGGCAGGAGATGCCGATGGAGGTCGCGGATCTTAACGCTGTACTGGGCGAAGTGGTGGCGGCAGAGAGCGGTTACGAGCGTGAGATCGAAACCGACCTGCAGCCGGGTGATATCACCGTGCGCATGCATCCTCTTTCCATCAAGCGTGCAGTGGCGAATATGGTGGTTAACGCCGCCCGCTACGGCAATGGCTGGATCAAGGTCAGCAGCGGCTCTGAGTTGAGCCGCGCCTGGTTCCAGGTGGAAGACGATGGCCCCGGCATTAAACCGGAGCAGCGCAAACATCTCTTCCAGCCGTTTGTCCGTGGCGACAGCGCGCGCAGCACCAGCGGCACCGGGTTAGGCCTGGCGATTGTTCAGCGTATTGTGGATAACCATAACGGTCTGCTGGAGATTGGTACCAGCGAGCGAGGCGGGTTAAGTATTCGCGCATGGCTGCCGGTTCCGTTTTCGCGTGGACAGGTGAAAGAGAGTTAAAAATACGGGGTGCGGCCTGATGGCCTCACCCCGATCCTCACCCAGTGGGCGCAAACATGAAAAACGGCAACCTCGGTTGCCGTTTTGCGTTTATCTTGGCCCTGCACTTACCAGTGCCGCACCTGCTGGCGTATCGGTGTACTTCTCAAAGTTTTCCACGAACAGCTTCGCGAGCTGAGAGGCTTTTTCCTGCCACTGCTCCGGGGAGGCGTAGGTGTTGCGCGGATCGAGGATATGGCTGTCCACGCCCGGCAGTTCGGTCGGGATCGCCAGATCGAACATCGGCAGGGTAAAGGTTTCCGCATCATCCAGCGAACCGTTAAGAATGGCGTCGATAATGGCGCGGGTATCTTTGATTGAGATACGTTTGCCGGTGCCGTTCCAGCCGGTGTTCACCAGATACGCCTGGGCACCCGCGGCCTGCATGCGTTTCACCAGCACTTCGGCGTACTGCGTCGGGTGCAGCGACAGGAAAGCTGCGCCGAAGCAGGCGGAGAAGGTTGGTGTTGGCTCAGTCACACCGCGCTCGGTCCCGGCCAGCTTGGCGGTAAAACCGGAGAGGAAGTGATACTGGGTCTGGCTGGCGGTCAGGCGTGAAACCGGCGGCAGCACGCCAAACGCATCGGCGGTGAGGAAGATCACCTTGGTTGCGTGGCCTGCTTTCGACACCGGCTTAACGATGTTGTCGATGTGGTAGATCGGATAGCTGACGCGGGTATTCTCGGTTTTTGACGCATCGTCAAAATCGACCGTACCGTCGGCACGTACCGTGACGTTCTCCAGCAGCGCATCGCGGCGAATAGCCTGATAGATATCTGGCTCCGCTTCTGGCGACAGACGAATGGTCTTGGCGTAACAGCCGCCTTCGAAGTTGAACACGCCGTCATCATCCCAGCCATGCTCGTCGTCGCCAATCAGGCGGCGTTTCGGGTCGGTGGAGAGGGTGGTTTTACCGGTGCCGGACAGGCCGAAGAACACTGCCACGTCACCTTTCTCGCCGACGTTCGCCGAGCAGTGCATCGACGCAATGCCCTGTAACGGCAGCAGGTAGTTCATTACCGAGAACATCCCTTTCTTCATTTCGCCGCCGTACCATGTGCCGCCGATCAGCTGGATACGTTCCGTCAGGTTAAAGGCGACAAAGTTTTCCGAGTTCAGCCCCTGGGCTTTCCAGTTCGGGTTAGTGCACTTCGCACCGTTCATCACCACAAAGTCAGGTTTGAAGCTTTGCAGCTCTTCCTCGGTGGGGCGAATGAACATGTTCTTCACGAAATGCGCCTGCCAGGCGACTTCGGTGATAAAGCGGACGGAAAGACGGGTATCAGCGTTAGCGCCGCAGTAAGCATCAATAATGAACAGACGCTTGCCGGAAAGTTGTTGGGTGACGAGGGTTTTCAGCTGCTGCCAGGTTTCCGGGGAGATCGCTTTGTTGTCGTTCTTCCCTTTGCCATTATCGGACCACCACAGGGTGTCGCGGGTGGTGTCGTCACGGACAATGTACTTATCTTTCGGCGAGCGGCCGGTAAAGATACCGGTATCGACAGCGATAGCACCGGTGGTCGTCAATATACCGCGTTCGTATCCTTCCAGCGCTGGGTTCAGCTCTTCCTGATACAGCGTATCGTAATCGGGGTTGTAGACGATATCGTGAGCGTCGTTGATACCATAAGCCTTGAGATCCTGCGGGGTTAAACCATTAACACGCATATCACTGCTCCTTAGCCAATATATACTGCTCGAAATTGTAGGGTTTTTCCTCGAATGTTAACCGCGACCGGGCTCATAGATTTGCGTATCTGGACAAAAACCCTTTATGACGGAAAACGCTGTGACTCCTGTCACTTCGCGGAGCAGATTATGGCAGGAATCACTTTTTGGTTGGCGAAAATGTTCTGAAAAGGTTAATTGGCGGTAAATTTAACTACGATAATGTGAGTGTAAGCGCATACATGAAAGAAAATTACGTAAGCCTTACATTACTGATAACGATTCAGCCGGGGCGGAAAGAATAGTGAACAAAAAGAAAGGGTAGCCGGGCGAAGGGGAAAAACAACTGCCCTCGGAAGAGGGCAGTTCAGGGGAGACTTAGTGCAGCTGAGGATCGGCCGGGGAGGCGTTGTTACGGATCTCGGCAATATCCATCGCGTTAAAGACGTAATGCGAACCGCAGTAGTCGCAGTGCATGTCGATTTCGCCATCTTCCGCCAGGATGCTATCGATCTCTTCATCCGGCAGGGTTTTCAGCGCACCCGCGCAGCGTTCACGGGAACAGGTGCATTTGAACTCTACGTCCTGCGGATCGTACAGCGTGACCTCTTCTTCGTGGTACAGACGCCACAGCACTTCGTTCGCCGGCAGGGTGAACAGCTCTTCAGCTTTGATGGTTTCGGTCAGCGTCGCCAGATGGTCGAAATCGTCGCTCTGCGCATTCTGGGCTGGCAGCACCTGCAGCAGCATGCCGCCTGCGGCCGGCTGGCCGTCGACTTCGCCGGTGCGGATAAACAGACGTGTCGGCAGCTGTTCAGAACGCATGAAGTAATCTTCCAGGCAGGCCGCCAGGGTGTCGCCTTCCAGACCGACCACGCCCTGATAGCGTTCACCCTCTTCAGGAGAGATGGTGATCACCAGGTAGCCGTTGCCGACCAGCGTTTTCAGATCTGCGTCTTCCGGGATCTCGCCCTGTACGCGCGCCACGCCGCGCATCTGCTGCTGGTTGTTGCCGTTGATCACTGCCAGGCTCATCGGGCCATCGCCCTGGAGTTGCACGGTGATGTCACCGGCAAATTTCAGGGTGGCGGTCAGCAGGCTGGTGGCAACCAGCAGCTCGCCCAGCACGGCTTTCACCGGTTGCGGGTAGTTATGGTTTTCCAGGATCTGTTTCCAGGTTTCGGATACCGTCACCAGCTCGCCGCGAACGGCAAATTGTTCAAACAGATAGCGGTGTAATTGGTCGTGTTGGGCCATAGTCATCTCTCGTTCAGCAAGAATCACTCATTCTCGCCATTTTTAAATTTAATCAGATCGCGACGTTCTTTCTTGTCCGGTCGCCTGTCGGGGTGCGGCATGGTCAGGGCATTCAGCTTGCGCGCCTGCGCCATTTTCTCGCGTTTTTCAACGCTTTCGGCCGTCTCTTCATACAGGGTGCTGGCTTCCGTTGCCGGGCGACGCTGTTCGGTGATGTTTTTCACAATCACCGTTCGTTCGTCGTTGCCCTGACGCAGGGTCAGGGTGGCGTTCAGCTCCACGAGCTTGCTCGGTTTGCTGCGCTGCCCGTTGTAATGCACTTTGCCGCCTTCAATCATTTCCCGGGCGAGGGCGCGCGTTTTGTAAAAGCGGGCAGCCCACAGCCATTTGTCCAGTCTTACCCCTTCAGAGGGTTTTTCTTTCATGGCTTCTCCTTCACGGTGAGTGAGGGGATCATCCGGCGATAGTCGTTCAGCCCCGGATGCCGCAGATAGCTCTTTTCAGCCAGGCCAGAATCAGGATTCGTTACGCCAAGGCAATAACGAATGCCAAAGGTTGCCGCCGCATCCAGAATCGGTTCGCTGTCATCAATGAACACCGTTCTTTCTGGCTGCAGGCCGGTCTCTTCTGCCACCGCCTGCCACAATCGCTGATCCTCTTTCGGATAACCAAATGTGTGGGTGGAAAGTAATAAATCAAGGTGTGAGGCCAGTCCGGTATGTTCCAGCTTCACCGCCAGATTATGTGGATGCGCGTTGGTCAGCAGTATGCGCCGTTTGCCGCTCGCTTTCAGGGCATCGAGAAAGGGAACGGTATCTTCACGTAATACGGCGTGCGGACCCTGAGCGGTAGTCATCGCGCAAATGTCCAGACCGAGGCGTTCGCTCCAGTAGTCCAGGCAGTACCAGTTTAGCGTATGTTGTACGGCGGTATATTGCTGGCGTATGAATTCCTGTGCTTCTGCCGGGGAGATCCCCTGCTGCTCGCCGTAGGTCTCCGGCACCAGTTTTTGCCAGAAGTGATTATCAAACGCGAGATCGAGCAGCGTACCGTCCATATCCAGCAGGACGGTATCGACCTCCTGCCAGTCGATATCAAAATGCATGGGGGAAAACTCCAGCCAGAAGAAACGTGCGCGACAGGGTAGCATATCCTGTCGCGCGGGAGCGTTATCCGATCAGGCTCTCAGGCGTGGGGATAAGCTTTGGGTTGAGGCAATTATCGTAGTATTGCTGAATATCGGCCAGACGCGTACGCGAGCGCTGGTAGCGACGCAGCGCCATAAAGGCGTTCCAGAGCATGCACACCACCAGCGTCAGCATCAGCAGTGAGGTGGCGATGTAGCGCCATAACCCGGCGCTGTCAGGCATGCTATGCAGCTCGACATGACGGGTGCCATTGGCATCGGTGAAGAGGCCCGTCACAATCCCTTCGGCACTGAACGGCGTGCGCATCAGCATCTGCGCCAGGCGCTGAAACTCGTCCCACTGCTCCTGGGCCGGGTAGTCATAGAGCGCCACGGACGGATAAGGCTGATCGACCAGCTCGCTGCCTTCGTCGCTGACGATCACAAAACCACCGGGAGCCGGGCTATTAAGCGCCTGGGCGGCACGTGAGGTTTCACGGGTGACGAAGGGGGCAGTGGAGGTGGCGACCAGATTTTCCAGCGACTCCGCGCTGACCGGACGTAACAGCACGTTAACGCCATCAAGACGACCGCCATCGGCACGTTTGACCAGGGACTCCCAGTCTTTGCTGTTACCGAGGTTAACCAGTGCATTTTTCAGCCTGATGCACTCATCCTGTTCGGCACAGAGGTCCTGGGTTTTCAGCACGATATCGCCAAAGTCATCCAGCAGGATCATGCCCGATTTCTGAATGGCGGAGCTTAATGCCGGGCTGACTCGTGAGTTATTTTCCGGTTTGGGATGCAGTTGGTTCGACAGCGCCTGGGTCAGGGCCGTGGCTTTGTTAACGATGTCGGATTCCGGCAGCGGCAGGGGCGCGGCGTCATTCCAGATCACCTGCGAGCAATCAAAGGGCGTAAAAGGAGAGCTTTGCCGGGCGTTCCAGGTGCCAGGGGCATGGATATTACACATCCCGGTGCCCTTCAGACGCAGCGTATCGCCAATGCGCACGCCCGCGTTTTCGAGTTGCTCGACGCTGGTGGCCTCAATGGTCTGGGCGCCCTTAATCCACGACAGGGTAAATTTGATCGGCATATCCAGCGGGACGAGGAGAACCAGCATCGCCAGTATGATCCCGGCACCAGCGGCAATCACCGTGCTGCGCAGCCAGTGCTGCAGCGGGAAGTTTTTAACCTCGTCATGCAGAGATAAATAGCGTCCCTGGCGCACAACGTGCCTGTCCAGGTAGATATCAATATCGGTTTTTTGCCCTAAATCCTGCGCCAGCCAGGGCTGCCAGTGACGCGGATAGATCAGGTCGATGATGCCAAGCGAGATATTGTTAACGTGATCCTGATCGTTTTCGCCAAACAGTCCCCAGCGTTTTGGCGTGCCGCGCAGACAGTGGATCTCACGCAGCGAATTTTTGGCAGGCGGGGCGAATAATCCCCAGAGTCCCGCCGCCAGCAGCAGCACACCACCGCCAGCAAGCCAGGGAGCAAAAACATCCGGGCTGACCAGGCAGAAGAAAAAGAGCAGGAAAGCGGCAACAATCAGCAGCGCTTCGCGAATGCCGTCCGGGCGGCTCAGGGCGTACTCTTCGTGCGTCTCCTGACGAATATTCAGTAGCTCAATCTGCTCTGTCTCTTCGCCACGAATCGAAGCCTGGGTTGAACTGACGTGTTCCAGCGCAAAGTGGGGCGCTTCCTGAACATACTCCGCAATGGAGTGGCCATTCAGGACGATTACCAGCGGGATTGAATCGGTGTGGATCAGCTCAACGCTGTTTTCATCGTTGATGTACTGTTCCCAGAAAGGTGGCAGATGCACCTCAACCGAGTCGAGGTAGTAACGCCATTTATTGGGATCGTCAGTGGTGATACCGTAGCGGGTAATGGAGCGCGTTACGCAGAGCACGGTGCTGCTCTGGGCATTGAGGCTTAACGACACGGGTGCGGCGCTGGCGCCTGTTGCCGGCGTCTGCTGGATGCGGTTAAACGACTCAAGATATTGCTCAATCGCGCTGCGTTCTTCAGCGGTGAGCTTGCGGGTATTCGCCCCGGCAAAGGCATTGTGATAAGGCAGGCGATATCGACGCTGCGCCCGACGTCTGTACAACCACCCTGCAATGAATGCGCAGGCCAGCATAGCAGCGATGACAATCAAAATGGTGCTCATGCTTTCCCCATCTTACTTTTACTTACAGGTGTAGTCTGTAGCACCTTTTTAACAGTGAATGCGTGTCTGTGATTGGCTATCGGCATGTAAGGCGTTGAACTTGAGCAAATTGAAGCGCATCCCAGTGATCGCTGATGATAGCAAAGCTAAACCTGACGGGATATCAGCAAATTCCTGGAATAATTTCAACCTCTTGACTTTTTAAGCGAAATGAGGAATGAATCTGCACAGGTTACATAAATGTAAATAAAGCGCGATTGACATTGCCCAAACCGTGCGGCGTATCGCACAATGACGCCAGTTCACTCAGCAAAGACCCGTCAAAATGAGCAAACCCTTACAAAAGCCCACCATCCTGAATGTTGAAACCGTCGCCAAATCGCGTCTGTTTAATGTTGAAAGTGTGGACCTGGAGTTCAGTAACGGCGTGCGCCGTGTCTACGAGCGTATGCGTCCCTCCACGCGCGAAGCCGTCATGATTGTGCCCATTGTTGATGACCATCTGATCCTGATCCGCGAATACGCGGTGGGGACCGAGTCTTACGAGCTTGGCTTCTCCAAAGGGCTGATTGATCCGGGTGAATCGGTCTATGAGGCCGCGAACCGTGAGCTGAAAGAAGAGGTTGGGTTTGGTGCGAAGGAGTTAACCTTCCTGAAGAAGCTCAGCATGGCTCCCTCCTATTTTTCCAGCAAAATGAATATCGTGCTGGCGGAAGATCTCTATCCTGAATGGCTGGAAGGGGATGAACCCGAGCCGCTGCCGCAGGTGCGCTGGCCGCTGGCGCATCTGATGGATCTGCTGGAAGAGCCAGATTTCAACGAAGCCCGGAACGTGAGCGCGCTGTTCCTGGTGCGGGAATGGCTGAAAGGGCAGGGCAGGTTGTAGCAGAAGGATCCCCCTCTCCCGGCGGGAAAGGGGGCAGACAGTTAGAACAGCTCGTGTGTCTCGCCGTTATCAATCAACGTTGTACCCACCTCATGCACCACCTGATGCGTTGGCTGCGTGCCTTCGATGAAGTACTCCTCCCGACTGTTACCGCCATTCGCCAACTGACCGCTGCTGCGATCGATATTGACCGTCACTATGCCTGGCGGTGGGGTTAATGGCTGCTCCGGTACGCCGTCCAGCAGCATCTTCATAAAGGCATCCCAGGCCGGCTGAGCGCTTTTGGCCCCACCTTCGTAACCGGAAATCTGATCTTTGATCGCCCCGGACGCCGTAGTACGGCCTAAATCACGGCGGTGATCGTCAAAGCCGATCCACACCGAGGTCACCGCACCCGGGCCATACCCCGAGAACCACGCATCTTTCGAGCTGTTGGTCGTCCCGGTCTTACCGCCGATATCCTTGCGCTGCAGATCGCGACCGGCACGCCAGCCCGTCCCCTGCCAGCCCGGCTCACCAAAGATGTTGCTGTTCAACGCGCTTTTGATCAGGAAGGCCAGCGGCGTGTTAATCACATGCGGGGCATACTCCTGAGCACCGGTCTGCGCAACCAGCGCCTGGTTAGCCTGCTCGAGCTGTGGCTTTGGTACCACCGCATTTTGCTGCGCCTGAGAAATGGCGACATCTTCCATGTCCTGATTGTTCAGGGCATCTGATTTTGGCGTATCGCCATAAATCACCGGAATATCACACTCTGCGCAGGCGATTTTCGGTTTTGCTTCGAACAGCACACCGCCCTGATCGTTCTCGATTTTGCTGATGAAGAACGGATCGACCAGGAAACCACCGTTCGCCATCACCGCATAACCGCGCGCCACCTGCATCGGGGTAAAGGAGGCAGAACCCAGCGCCAGCGACTCGGTATGCACGATATTCTGTGCCGGGAAGCCGAAGCGTTGCAGATACTCTGCCGCATAATCGACGCCCATGGCGCGCATGGCGCGAACCATCACCACGTTCTTCGACTGACCCAGCCCCTGACGCAGACGAATCGGCCCGGCGTATTCTGCCGGTGAGTTCTTAGGTCGCCAGTCAGAACCTGCACCGGCATCCCAGCGGGAGATCGGCACGTCATTAAGGATGCTGGCGAGGGTCAAACCTTTGTCCATTGCCGCGGTGTAGAGGAACGGCTTGATATTGGACCCGACCTGGCGCAGCGCCATGGTGGCACGGTTAAATTTGCTCTGGTTGAAATCGAAGCCGCCAACCAGCGCCAGCACCGCGCCGTTATGTGGATCGATGGAGACCAGCGCAGAGTTAACGTCCGGGATCTGCCCCAGCCACCAGGCGTCGTTAACCTTACGGACCCAAATCTGCTGACCCACCTGTACTGCATCGGTCACTTTACGCGGGGTCGAACCCTGCTGCGTATCTGACCGATACGGACGTGCCCAGCGAACGCCGTCCATGCGCAGCGATACGGAGGTGCCGTCAGCGAGCATCGCGGTGGCTTCCTGCGGAGTGGCCTGGGTCACTACTGCCGCGACAAATGGCCCATAGCCCGGCAGCGGTTTCAGGGTATCGGTGATTTTCTTGCTGTCCCAGGCAGACTCGCCCACTTTCCACAGCACGTTTGACGGGCCGCGGTAGCCGTGGCGCATGTCGTAATCAATCACGTTATTACGCACCGCCTGCTGCGCGCCCTGCTGGACGTTGCGGCTGATGGTGGTGTAGACGCGGTAGCCATCTTCATAAGCCTGCTCGCCGTAGCGGGAGACCATCTCCTGGCGCACCATTTCGCTGAGATAAGGCGCGGAGAAAGCAATTTCCGGCGCATGGTAGTTGGCGTCAATCACCTCGTTGCGCGCCTGATCGTACTGGGTCTGGCTGATATAGCCTTCGCTCAGCATGCGCGATAACACCACGTTGCGGCGGGCGGTAGCGCGATTGAGTGAGTAGAGCGGGTTGAAGGTTGAAGGCGCCTTCGGCAAACCGGCGATGGTTGCCATTTCACTCAGGGTTAATTGCTCAATGGATTTGCCAAAATAGACCTGCGCCGCCGCGCCCACGCCATAGGCACGGTAGCCGAGATAGATCTTGTTGAGATAAAGCTCAAGGATCTCATCTTTATTCAGCATCTGCTCAATACGGATCGCCAGGAACACTTCCTTGACCTTACGTATCAGCGTTTTTTCAGGGCTAAGGAAGAAGTTACGTGCCAGCTGCTGGGTGATAGTACTCGCACCCTGAGAGGCATGGCCGGAGAACAACGCCACGCTTGCGGCACGGAAAATCCCCACCGGATCGACACCATGGTGCTCATAAAAGCGGCTGTCCTCGGTGGCAATAAAGGCTTTCACCATGACGGGGGGGATCTGATTCAGGGTCAGCGGGATACGGCGCTTCTCACCGTACTGGGCGATAAGTTCGCCATCCGTGCTGTAGACCTGCATTGGGATCTGGAGCCGGACATCACGAAGCGTAGCGACATCAGGCAGTTGCGGCTCAATATATTTGTACAAACCAAAAATCGAGCCTGCTCCAAGCAGAATGCAACAGACTGCAAGGATCAATAAATACTTTACGAACTTCACTGGAGATTTCCCATTTAGTTTGAACTGGGCAGTTTCTAAACAATCGCGCGGTAGTATAAAGGCAAGCCTGTAGCATTGATATAGCCGTTATCCCCCGGAACGATAAGGAGATCGTGAAACATGGCATTTAAAACATGGCATACAGGCGTTCATATTCAACAGGATAAGGTTCTGGCGGTCGCGCTGGTACGCGAAAAGTCAGGGTGGGGGTTGCGCCGCTGGTGGCAGCTCCCTCTGGCGGCAGGCATTATCCGCGACGGGCAAATTCTTCAGCCTGAACAGCTGGCTGCGGCACTGCGCGAGTGGCGCCAGTTGCTGCCTCATCAACATCAAATTTTTCTCGCCTTCCCGGCCGCCCGCACCTTACAGCGCACGCTTCCACGCCCTTCCATGACCCTGCGCGACAGCGAACAGACCGCCTGGATCGCCGCGGCGATGAGCCGTGAACTGGAGATGGCCCCCGATACCCTGCGTTTTGACTATGCGGAAGATACCTTCAGTAACGCTTATCACGTCACGGCGGCACAGAATAAGGAGGTGGCGACGCTGCTAGAGCTGGCCCGGGAACTGCGTTTGCGGCTGGCCACCATCACGCCCGATGCGGGCGCGCTGGCGCACCTGCTGCCCTTTGTGCAAGCCCCGGCCCAGTGCGTCGCCTGGCGCGATCGGGACCAGTGGCTATGGGCAATGCGCCACCAGTGGGGCAGGCGCGGGCTGGCGGAGGCCCCGGACGTCGAAAGGCTCGCCGCCCTGCTGGCACTCGGGGTGGACGAGATCGCCTGCTGTGGGGCAGGCAATTTTGACCCCTGGTGCGTGTTATCCCGACGCCAGCCGCCACTGCCTGAACATGGGGCCGATTTCAGCGTCGCGCTGGCGCTGGCGACTGGAGAGCACGCATGATGAGGACGGCCAATCTTCTGCCGTGGCGCCAGCGGCAACAGCGTCGCTGTCTGCGCTTCTGGGGAGGGATGTTTACCGGCTCGCTGCTGGTGGCGCTAATGCTCTGCGCCACCAGCCGGGTCAGCGATGCGCTTGTGACACGTGCCAGCGCGCTGCGGCACGCCAGCGATGTGGCACTGCGTCAGGGACTGGAGCAGCGGCAAAAGCAGTGGACGGCGTTACAGGCCAAACACCAGCAACAGCAGCAGTGGATGCGCGACAAAGCCAGGACGGAAGCCTGGCAACCGGCATTGATCGCCTTATCCCACCTTCTGCCAGAGCAGGCATGGCTGGCGCAGCTGCGCTTTCAGCAGTCGACCCTCTCCCTGACCGGCTACGCCGCCACGCTGCCTGCCCTGGCGGCGCTGGATCCGGCGCTACGCCAGATGCCCGGGTTTACCCCCGGTGCACCAGGGGAGATGCGTCAGGATGCCCAGGGCCGCTGGCTGTTCAGCTGGACGCTGAACCGTAAGGAGAGTGCTGATGCGGATCCATCCTGACAGCTGGTATGCCATGACACCGCGCGGGCGCTGCCTGTGCTGGGGAGTCAGCTCAGCGTTGCTGCTGATCTGCGTGACCGGTTTGCAGGGACGAATGCAGGATCGGCAGAGAGCAACGCAGCAGGCCGGGCAGGTGCGGCACGCAGAGGCTCATGCCCGGTTGTGGGTCGCTGTGCGCAAGCTCTCACCCCCTGACGACACACACGCTCCCGTGGCGGCACAGCCGTTTTCGCCGCTGGCGTTTGATACCGATGAGCTGCGGATGGTTCGCTGGCAGCCCGTGGGTACAGGAGGTGAACTGGTGATTGAAGCGACGTGGGCGCAGATCCCCTCGCTGTTTGCCACTCTTGCCCGGCGCGACGTTGCGGTAGCGCGTTTTAGCATTCAGCCTGAGCACAACAAGTTACAGGTCGTCATGCAGCTGGAGCACCAGGATGCGGGTTAAGTGTGGCGTGCTGTTATTACTGCCGCTCCTGCTCGGCCTGCGCGATCCCTTTCAGCCCCCGGAATCACGCTGCCCGGATGCAACGCTGCAGCAGTGGCGCTATGTCGGGGTGGTGCTTGGCGCGGTGCCAGTGGCGATCGTCCGGGATGAAACGTCGCGGTGGCTGCGCCTTCGTCGCGGCGACACGCTGGCGCAGGGCAGTCGGGTGGCGGCATTGAATGAAAAGGAACTGGTCATCGATATGCCCGGGGCATGTGAACTGCCGCAGTGGCGATGGCAACGACAAGGAACGAAACAGGATGAAAACAGGGATCGTGGGATTACTGCTGATGGTCAGCCAGGCGCTGGCCGCGAAGCCAGCACCGGTGAGCCTGGTGGTGGATGAGGTACCGGTTGCCCAGCTTTTGCAGGCGCTGGCGGAGCAGGAGAACCGCAACATGATTATCTCCCCGGACGTCAGCGGGAAGGTCTCACTGCGCCTGCAGGAGGTTCCCTGGCTGCAGGCGATCCAGACGGTGGTCACCAGTGCCGGGCTGGTAATGCGCCAGCAGGCGGGCATTTTTTATATCCACACCGTCGACTGGCAGCAGAAACAGCAGGCCAAAAAGGAGGCCGAGCGAACAAAACAACAGCTCAGTGCGCCGCTGGAGTCGCGCAGTCTGCCTCTCTCTTACGCCGATGCGGGAGATATCCAGCAGGCTGCCGAAAAACTCCTTAGCCCGAAAGGCAGCCTGGCGGTAGACAAACGCACCAACCGCCTGCTGGTGCGCGATAACCGGGCCGCGCTGGAGGCGCTACAGCACTGGGTTGCGCAGATAGATCTCCCCGTGGCGCAGGTGGAGCTGGCCGCGCATATCGTCAGCATGAGTGAAAAAAGCCTGCGCGAGCTGGGAGTGAAGTGGAATCTGTCCCAGGGGGCGCAGCCTGGTAAGCCAGGACAGCTGACGATGCTCAGCAGCGATCTGGCCGTCAACAGCGCCACCACCCAGGTGGGGTTTATTATCGGGCGGATCAATGGCCAACTGCTGGATCTCGAACTCTCTGCGCTGGAGCAAAAACAGCAGGTCGATATTATCGCCAGCCCGCGCCTGCTGGCATCACACATGCAGCCCGCCAGCATTAAGCAGGGCAGCGAAATCCCCTATCAGGTCTCCAGTGGCGAGAGCGGCGCAACATCGGTTGAGTTTAAAGAGGCGGTGCTGGGCATGGAGGTGACGCCAGTGGTGTTGGCCAACGGACGGGTTCGCCTGAAGCTGCGCATCAGTGAAAACACCCCGGGCCAGGTTTTGCAGCAGGCCGATGGCGAAACGCTGGCGATAGATAAGCAGGAGATTGAAACCCAGGTCGAGGTCAATAGTGGTGAAACACTGGCTTTGGGCGGGATTTTTTCTCAGAGGCATAAAACCGGCAGCGAATCTGTGCCAGGCTTGAGCCGTATTCCTTTCCTGGGGCAGCTATTCAGTCATCAGGGAAAAGACAACGAACGCCGGGAGTTAGTGGTTTTTATCACGCCTCGTCTGGTTGCAGTGCCATAATGTCCCGGGATGCCCCGCGTGATTTTGCATTCAGTTTGTTGCAGATGTTTGACGTGGGGCATGAATTAGCATACAAGGAGTACCGATTTGAGAATCAGCATACACAATCTCACTCCTTAATAACTTAAGCGGCGGCAGGGTGATTTAATCTGTTGCCAAACAAGCAGGAGTATTGAGATAATTTTTAGTCTGACTCTCGCTCTATCGCATATGAGGTTTCAGTTCATGTCCTGCTACGCCAGATACCGGTGAAGCGGGTTTACCATTAACGAATAGTCTTAGTAGTACCGAAAAAATGGCAGAGAAACGCAATATCTTTCTGGTTGGGCCTATGGGTGCCGGCAAAAGCACTATTGGGCGCCAGTTAGCTCAACAACTCAATATGGAATTTTACGATTCTGATCAAGAGATTGAGAAACGAACCGGAGCTGATGTGGGCTGGGTCTTCGATGTAGAAGGCGAAGAGGGTTTCCGTGACCGTGAAGAAAAAGTCATTAATGAACTTACGGAAAAACAGGGCATTGTGCTGGCTACTGGCGGCGGCTCTGTAAAATCTCGCGAAACTCGCAACCGTCTCTCCGCCCGCGGTGTCGTGGTCTATCTTGAAACGACCATCGAAAAACAACTGGCGCGTACGCAGCGTGATAAAAAACGCCCGTTGCTGCAGGTTGAGACGCCTCCACGCGAAGTTCTGGAAGCCCTGGCTGGTGAACGCAATCCGCTGTACGAAGAGATTGCTGACGTCACCATTCGCACCGACGACCAGAGCGCTAAAGTGGTCGCAAACCAGATTATTCATATGCTGGAAAGCAACTGATTCTGGCTTTATATACACTCGCCTGCGGGTAAAAGCATTTAAGGTGGATGTCGCGTTATGGAGAGGATTACAGTCACTCTCGGTGAACGGAGTTACCCTATCACTATCGCGGCTGGTTTGTTTAACGACCCAGCTTCCTTCTTACCACTGAAAGCGGGTGATCAGGCAATGCTGGTCACCAATGAGACGCTGGCTCCGCTTTATCTCGACAACGTACGTCAGCGCCTTGAACAGGCTGGCGTGAAGGTCGACAGTGTGATTCTGCCTGATGGCGAGCAGTATAAAAGCCTGACGGTACTGGATACCGTCTTTACCGCATTACTGCAAAAACCGCATGGTCGCGATACTACACTGCTGGCGTTAGGCGGCGGTGTTGTGGGCGATCTTACGGGATTTGCTGCGGCAAGCTATCAGCGCGGCGTCCGTTTTATTCAAATTCCTACCACGCTGTTGTCGCAGGTCGACTCTTCTGTTGGCGGCAAAACGGCCGTTAACCATCCGCTTGGCAAAAACATGATTGGCGCGTTCTACCAGCCCGCTTCGGTGGTGGTGGATCTCGACTGTCTGCAAACCTTGCCTCAGCGTGAACTGGCGTCGGGCCTGGCGGAAGTGATCAAGTACGGCATTATTCTGGACGGTGCGTTCTTTAGCTGGCTGGAAGAGAACATGGATGCCTTACTGCGTCTGGATGGTCAGGCGATGGCGTACTGTATTCGCCGCTGCTGTGAGCTGAAAGCAGAAGTCGTGGCTGCAGACGAGCGCGAAACAGGCTTACGTGCTTTACTGAATCTGGGGCACACCTACGGTCATGCTATCGAAGCCGAAATGGGCTACGGTAACTGGCTGCATGGCGAGGCCGTTGCGGCGGGGATGGTGATGGCCGCTCGCACCTCGGAGCGTCTGGGTCAGTTCAGCAAGGCCGATACACAACGCATTATCACGCTGCTGGAGCGTGCCGGGTTACCGGTGACCGGGCCGCGTGAAATGTCGGCGCAGGCCTACCTGCCGCATATGATGCGCGATAAAAAAGTATTAGCAGGCGAGATGCGTCTGGTGCTCCCGCTTGCGATAGGTAAGAGTGAAGTGCGTGGCGGTGTGCCGCACGATGTGGTTCTTGGCGCTATTGCTGATTGTCAGCAGGCGTAACTATTAGAAAGGTCCGGCTGCGGTAAAACGTAGCCATTTTGCTTCAGGTGATGTGCAAAGTCGTAGGCATAAGCCTTTTAGTGGGGTGTTAAATGGATGAATTCAAACCAGAAGACGAGCTGAAACCCGATCCCAGCGATCGTCGTACTGGTCGTACTCGCCAATCTTCAGAACGTGATAACGAGCCGCAAATCAACTTTGATGAGGTCGATCTCGACAACGATGATCCTCGTCCTTCGCGTGGCCGTGCTGCCCGCGACGAGCGTGAAGAAGATTATGAGTCTGATGATGATTCAGTGGACGAAGCGCCCGTTGAGCGCCGTCCGCGTAAGCGCAAAGCTGCTCCGGCGAAGCCCGCTTCCCGCCAGTACATTATGATGGGGCTGGGTGTGCTGGTCCTGCTGCTGCTGATTATCGGCGTCGGCTCGGCACTTAAAGCCCCGTCAAGCAATCCAGCGGATCAGAGCGCCTCTACTGAGAAGAGTGTTGATCTGTCCGGCAATGCTGCCGATCAGGCCAATGGCACCCAGCCTGCGCCGGGTACCACTTCCGCTGAGCAGACTGCCGGGAACACCCAGCAGGATATCTCTCTGCCACCAGTAGCGTCCACACCAACCCAGGGTCAGGCACCGGCAACCCCGGAAGGCCAGCAGCGTGTTGAAGTGCAGGGCGATCTGAACAATGCGCTGACGCAGCCGCAGAACCAGCAGCAGGTTAACAATGTGGTGGTCAACTCCACGCTGCCGACCGAGCCTGCGACCGTGGCGCCAATCCGCGGTGCGACCGGGCAACATCAGACGGCGTCGACAGAATCTGCGCCACGTCAGACGAAGCCTGCTCAGCATCAGGAACGTAAACAAACGGTGATTGAGCCGAAGCGTGACGTGAAGCCGCAGCCAGTGGCGAAAGCGGAAGAGCCGAAAGCGACCACTCAGCCTAAGCGTAACGAAACCACGACCAGCGCACCGGCGAAAGCGCCTGCTGCGACAGCGGCGGCACCGAAGGCGACCGCAACGCCAGCGCCGACGGCGACAGCCTCGACGCCAGCGGCAGCAGCCCCTGCGGCCACGGCCAGCACCGGTAAAACGTCAGGAAATGTGAGTTCACTGAAGTCTGCCTCCTCCAGCAATTACACGCTGCAGTTGAGCAGTTCTTCCAACTATGACAACCTGAACAGCTGGGCGAAAAAGTCGAACCTGAAAAACTTTGTCGTCTATGAGACTACCCGTAACGGTCAGCCGTGGTATGTGCTGGTGAGCGGTGTGTATGCTTCGAAAGATGAAGCAAAACGCGCGGTTGCCACACTGCCAGCCGATGTTCAGGCGAAAAACCCATGGGCGAAGCCGATCCGTCAGGTTCAGTCCGATTTGAAGTAATCTGTGAAGCGCAGGATGCTGTCGGAGCTTTCTCCACAGCCGGAGAAGGTGTAATCAGTTAGTCAGCATGAAAAAAAATCGCGCTTTTCTGAAATGGGCAGGGGGGAAATACCCCCTGCTCGATGATATTAAACAACGCCTGCCTGCGGGTGAGTGTCTTGTCGAACCCTTTGTGGGCGCTGGCTCGGTATTCCTCAATACCGACTACTCCCGTTATATCCTTGCGGATATCAACAGCGATCTTATCGACCTCTATAACATCGTAAAGCTGCGTACCGACGAGTACGTTGCTGAGGCGCGTAAGCTGTTTACCCCAGAGAACAACAACCCGGACGTTTACTATCTGTTTCGCACTGAATTTAATCAGTGCCAGGATAAGTTCCGTCGTGCAGTGCTGTTCCTCTACCTCAACCGCCATGGCTACAACGGCCTGTGCCGGTATAATCTGCGTGGTCAATTCAACGTGCCTTTTGGTCGCTACAAGCGCCCTTATTTTCCTGAGGCCGAGTTGTATCACTTTGCTGAAAAAGCGCAGAATGCGGAGTTCCATTGCCTCTCCTATGAAGAGTGTATGGACCGTGCTGACGTTAACTCGGTGGTTTACTGTGATCCCCCGTACGCCCCGCTGTCTGCCACCGCGAACTTTACCGCTTATCACACCAACAGCTTCAGCCCTGCCGAGCAGGCGCGTCTGGCAGAAATGGCGGAAAAGCTGGTCAGCAAAAGAATTCCGGTGTTAATTTCGAATCACGACACGCCTGATACGCGCGAATGGTACAAAACCGCAGAGCATTTTCAGGTCAAAGTCCGGCGCAGCATCAGCAGCAACGGCGGTACACGTAAAAAGGTGGACGAACTGCTGGCTCTCTATCTACCCTGAGCCGTTTCGCCCGCCGTTAAACAAAGTTCAAGGAGATGCGGATGAAACAGTATTTGATTGCACCCTCAATTCTTTCGGCTGATTTTGCCCGGCTGGGCGAAGATACCGCGAAAGCCCTGGCTGCCGGTGCGGATGTCGTTCATTTCGACGTTATGGATAACCACTACGTGCCTAACCTGACCATCGGCCCGATGGTACTGAAGGCACTGCGCAACTACGGCGTGACCGCCCCCATTGACGTGCATCTGATGGTGAAGCCGGTCGACCGCATCGTGCCGGATTTTGCCGCCGCGGGTGCCAGCATCATCACTTTCCACCCTGAAGCCTCTGAACACGTTGACCGCACCCTGCAGCTGATTAAAGAGCACGGCTGTAAGGCGGGCCTGGTGTTTAACCCAGCCACGCCGCTGAGCTACCTTGATTACGTGATGGATAAGCTGGACGTGATCCTGCTGATGTCCGTCAACCCGGGCTTTGGTGGTCAATCCTTCATTCCACAAACCCTGGATAAGCTGCGTGAAGTGCGTCGCCGCATCGACGAATCAGGCTTTGATATCCGTCTTGAAGTGGATGGCGGCGTGAAGGTAAGCAATATCGGCGACATCGCCGCGGCGGGCGCAGATATGTTCGTGGCCGGCTCGGCGATTTTCGACCAGCCGGACTACAAGAAAGTCATCGATGAAATGCGCAGTGAACTGGCGAAGGTAAGTCATGAATAAGTTGCAGGCAATTCGGGGCGTTGCATTTGACCTCGACGGCACGCTGGTGGACAGCGCGCCGGGCTTAACCGCGGCGGTTGACCAGGCGCTGTATGCGCTGGAACTGCCGATGGCGGGTGAAGACCGCGTGATAACGTGGATTGGTAACGGGGCAGACGTGCTGATGGAGCGCGCGCTGACCTGGGCGCGTCAGGAGCGTGCCATTCAGCGTGCGGCGCAGGGCAAACCTGGCGTCGATCACGCGGATATCCCGCAGGAAGAGCAAATTCGCCTCCTGCGTAAGCTGTTCAACCGTTTTTATGAAGAGACGGTAGAAGAGGGCAGCTTCCTGTTCCCGGATGTGGCGGGCACCCTGAGCGCGCTGCATGCTGAAGGTATGCCGCTGGCGCTGGTCACCAACAAACCGACGGCCTTTGTCGCGCCTTTGCTGGAAGCGCTGGGTATCGCCGACTACTTCTCGGTGGTTGTCGGTGGCGATGACGTGCAGAATAAAAAGCCGCATCCCGAGCCGCTGTTGCTGGTGGCAGGAAAATTATCCTTAACGCCGGATGCGCTGCTCTTTGTAGGGGATTCGCGCAATGATATTCTGGCGGCCAGGGCTGCAGGTTGCCCGTCCGTGGGCCTGACCTATGGCTACAACTACGGTGAATCCATTACGCTGAGTGAGCCGGATTTCGTCTTCGACCACTTCAAAGATTTACTGCCCGTTCTCGGGCTTTCGCACAGTGAAAATCAGGAATTGAAAAATGACTAAGCCCATCGTATTTAGTGGCGCACAGCCCTCAGGTGAACTGACCATTGGCAACTATATGGGTGCGCTGCGTCAGTGGGTGAACATGCAGGATGACTATCACTGTATCTACTGCATCGTTGACCAGCACGCCATTACCGTGCGCCAGGATCCGCAGCAGTTGCGTAAAGCGACGCTCGACACCCTTGCGCTGTATCTGGCCTGCGGTATCGATCCTGAGAAAAGCACCATCTTCGTTCAGTCTCACGTCCCGGAACACGCGCAGCTGGGCTGGGCGCTGAACTGCTATACCTATTTCGGCGAACTGAGCCGTATGACCCAGTTCAAGGATAAGTCTTCCCGTTACGCTGAAAACATCAACGCCGGTCTGTTTGACTATCCGGTCCTGATGGCGGCTGACATTCTGCTGTATCAGACCAACCAGGTTCCGGTGGGTGAAGACCAGAAGCAGCATCTGGAACTGAGCCGCGACGTGGCCCAGCGCTTCAACGCGATTTACGGCGATATCTTCAAGGTGCCAGAGCCGTTCATTCCGAAATCCGGTGCCCGCGTGATGTCCCTGCTGGAGCCGACCAAAAAGATGTCCAAGTCGGATGATAACCGCAACAACGTGATCGGCCTGCTGGAAGATCCGAAAGCGGTGGTGAAGAAGCTTAAGCGTGCGGTTACCGACTCTGACGAGCCACCTGTGGTGCGTTACGACGTGCAGAATAAAGCGGGCGTCTCTAACCTGCTGGATATCCTCTCTGCCGTCACTGGCCAGAGCATTCCCGAGCTGGAGCAGCACTTCGAAGGCAAAATGTACGGCCATCTGAAAGGCGAAGTGGCGGACGCGGTCTCCGGCATGTTGACCGAGCTGCAGGCGCGTTATCACCAGTTCCGCAATGACGAAGCCTTCCTGCAGAAAGTGATGAAAGAAGGAGCCGAGAAAGCCAGCGCGCGCGCCTCCGAAACGCTGAAAGCGGTGTATGAAGCGATTGGGTTTGTGGCGAAGCCATAAGTAAAAGCAAAACGGTAACCCTGTTACCGTTTCCAGGCTTTGTACGCTCTCTTAAGAGAGGAGCAGGACGAAGGCATCAGGCCGCACTGCTCTACCAATAAAAAAACCGGGATATTCCCGGTTTTTTTATGCCTGAAAAAAGCTTACTGATTTGCTGCCGGGCCGCAGCCGCCGATGATCTTGGAGATAGAGATCGCCGGGTGCAGCAAGTAGTCGTAGCTGCAGTTATTTTTGGTGTTTTGCACGTGGCCAGTGCACGCCGTCAGGGTAGTTAAGATGCCTGCAACCAGGGCAATCTTTGCCAGTTTGAACATAACGCTTCCTTGTCAATAACATGAGGGAATAGAGAGAAATAGGCTTTCTCGGAGAGCATGTTATCGACAGCAGTAAGAGAGGAGTAGTCCATAACAGGACTACTCATTTTGCGGAGATTATGTTCAGTCTGACTTAATGATTTGAGAACCAGTTGAGCTTGTCACGCAGCGCCACCACGCGGCCCACCACGATCAGCGCCGGGCTTTCAACCTGCTGCGCCAGCTCGCCCAGCTCGGTTAACACGCCACTCACCACACGCTGTTTGATCGACGTGCCGTTTTCCACCAGCGCAACCGGCATTGTCGCCTCCATGCCGTGTTCGAGCAGCTTAGCCTGAATGGTCGCCGCCTGGTTCAGCCCCATATAGAACACCAGAGTCTGTTTCTCTGCCGCCAGGTTATACCAGTCCAGTTCGCTGCCGGTTTTCAGATGGCCGGTGACCAGGCGCACGCTCTGGGCGTAGTCACGGTGGGTCAGCGGGATACCTGAATAGGCAGAACAGCCAGAGGCAGCGGTAATGCCCGGCACCACCGAGAACGGAATGCCTGCCTCGCACAGGGTTTCCAGTTCCTCGCCGCCGCGCCCGAAGATAAACGGATCGCCGCCTTTCAGGCGCACCACGCGTTTACCCTTTTGCGCTTCACGCAGCAGGATCTGGTTAATGTCTTCCTGCGGTACGCAGTGATACCCGGCACGTTTGCCAACAAACACCCGATCCGCATCCCGGCGCACCAGGTTCATGATGTCGTCGGAGACCAGGCGGTCATAGACCACGATATCCGCCTGCTGGATCTGCTGCAGCCCTTTCAGGGTCAACAGGCCCGCATCGCCTGGACCCGCCCCCACCAGCACCACTTCGCCGCGGTGATCGAGCGGCGCATTGATAAGCTGCTCGGTCGTCTCATCCACGGCTTTCTGATCCTGATTCGCCAGCGACTGCGCCAGGCGATCGTTCACAAAGAATTTCTCCCAGAAGCGGCGGCGCTCGCCGACGGTGGCGAACTGCTTTTTCACCCGGGCGCGCAGTTTCCCTGCGTAATGAGCCACCTGACCCAGATGCTGCGGCAGGATCGCTTCCAGCTTTTCGCGCAGCAGGCGCGCCAGCACTGGTGAAGTCCCACCGGAGGAGACGGCGACCATCAGCGGCGAGCGATCAATAATCGACGGCATGATAAAGCTCGCCTCTTTCGGCGCATCCACCACGTTGCAGAAGATCCGCCGCGCTTCACAGGCGTCACTGACGCGCTGGTTAACCGCATCGTCGTCAGTGGCGGCAATGGTCAGCCAGCAGGTATCGAGCAGCGATTCCCGAAATTCCCCTTCGACGAGGGTGAGCATCCCTTCCTGCGCCCACACGGTGAATTGCGGGGCGAAGGCGAGGGCATTGACGGTGAGTCGGGCACCGGCCTCTAACAGCAGGCGGGCTTTACGTTCAGCCACATCGCCACCACCTACAAGCAGGCAGTCGCGATGGCGTAATTGACAGAATATTGGCAGGTGATCCACGACATTACCTCTTCTTACGGGTTGGCTTTCGCCTGAACGGTTGCGATGGTAGCCGGAGTCGGACGCTCCGCTTTAGGGGTAGCATACCAGTAACCCCAACCCATAAATACAACCCCAGAAAGAGTATTGCCAAGGGTTACCCACAACAGGTTATGGCCGATACCTGACAGCGTATACGCTTCGCTGTGGTGACCGAACCAGGAGAGGGCAAACAGCGTCATGTTGGCTACGGAGTGCTCGTAGCCGGAAGCGATAAAGGCCAGCAGACACCACCAGATAGCGATAAATTTCGCGGCGCCTTCAGTGCGGATTGCCATCCAGATAGCAAGACACACCAGCCAGTTACAGAGCGCGCCCTTGAAGAACAGCACCATCGCCGGTGCGGAGGTTTTTGCCAGCGCGACGGTGTGAACGAGACTGGTATCAACCGGCAGCAGGCTACCACCGCCCCAGCTGTAGAGCAGGGCGACAAACACGGAGCCGACCAGGTTGCCGAGCCAGGTTTGTGGCAGGATCGCCCACATCTGGCCCTGAGTGATGGTGCCCGCTTTCACGCCCAGCGTCAGGAACATGGTGTGGCCGGTGAACAGTTCAGAGCCAGCGATGATGACCAGGGTCAGGGCGATACCAAAGGTGGCGCCCATCACCAGCGGACGAACAGAGGGATCGAGCAGATTGCCGAGGGTGAAAATTAAAATGATCCCCAACCCGACATAGGCCCCCGCCATGGCGGAGCTGATCCAAAATCCGAGGGGACTGTTTTTACTGAGGCGGGCAATACGCGCAGCATTAGCCGCACACTTATTGATAGTGTCTGTAAACATTTGATTATCCTGTACACTTCATCCTCTACGCTGCCTCGTTGTTGGCTGCCTTCACTCACCCCAGTCACACAGTGAACTATGCGCCTGGGGATTCGTTCAGTTGCCGCCGCGATGCAGCGCACATGATTTCGTGTAAAAAGTTGAAAAAATCCCGAACGGGAGAACATTACAAAAGCGGGGGCATTGCGCCCCCGTGTTAATCAGCCTCGAAGCTGCACTTTGCCGTCTTTGACACGAACGTCATAGTGCTTCACGGAGTGGCTTTCATCTTCCATGCAGCGTCCGTCGCTCAGACGGAAACGCTGCTTTTTCAGCGGGCTGGCAACCCATAGCTCGCCCTGATGCTCAGCGATAATCCCACGGGACAGCACGCTGGCCTCAAAGAACGGGTCGATATTGCTGATGGCAAAGACCTGTTCGTCGTGGCGCGGACGGAAAATAGCAACCTGCTCATGACCTAACAGCGCGCACACGCCGGTGGCAGGCAGGATGTCGTCGATTTTGCAGATGTTTACCCACTGGCTCATACGTTTTCCTCCACCAGCATGACCGGAATGCGTTCATAAGGTGTTGCCGGGCGATGCTGCTCGCGCTCTGGCACCACCTGCACGCCTGGGTCGCGCTGGGTGCTGTTGATAAAGTGTTTGAAGCGAACCTGCGCCGCCGGGGTGTTGACGGTTTCAGTCCATTCGCAAATCACGGCGTCACGCAGGCGTGCCATCTCTTCTTCCAGCGTCGCGTTCAGGCCGAGTTTGTCGTCGATGATCACTGACTTCAGGTAGTCGATGCCGCCTTCCAGGTTATCCAGCCACGGTGCGGTACGGGTCAGTTTGTCTGCGGTACGGATGTAGAACATCATGAAGCGATCGAGGTACTTGATCAGCGTTTCACGGTCGATATCCGCCGCCAGCAGATCTGCATGACGTGGTTTCATCCCGCCGTTACCGCAGACGTACAGGTTCCAGCCTTTCTCAGTGGCGATGATACCCACATCTTTACCCTGCGCTTCGGCACATTCACGGGTACAGCCAGAGACGCCGAACTTCATTTTGTGCGGGGTGCGGATGCCTTTGTAGCGGTTTTCCAGCTCAACGCCGAAGCCGACGCTGTCGCCCACGCCGTAGCGGCACCAGGTGCTGCCGACGCAGGTTTTCGCCATACGCAGCGCTTTGGCATAGGCATGACCGGTTTCGAAGCCTGCTTCAATCAGCTGACGCCAGATTTCCGGCAGGTCGTCTTTCTGCGCACCGAACAGACCGATACGCTGGGAACCGGTGATTTTGGTGTACAGGTTAAATTCGCGGGCGATACGGCCCACTGCCACCAGGCCTTCCGGGGTGATTTCCCCGCCGGCAGAACGTGGGATCACCGAGTAAGTACCGTCTTTCTGGATGTTGGCCAGGAAGTTGTCGTTGGTGTCCTGCAGCGGGGTGTGCTGCGGCTTGAGCACGTACTCATTCCAGCAGGAGGCCAGCAGAGAACCGACGGTTGGTTTACACACTTCACAGCCGTAACCCTGGCCATGTTTCTGCAGCAGCTCGTCGAAGGATTTGATGCCTTCCACGCGGATCAGGTGATACAGCTCCTGGCGAGAGTAAGCGAAGTGCTCGCACAGGTTATTGTTCACTTCAATGCCCTGTTTCGCCAGCTCGGCGTTGAGCACCTGGGTGACCAGTGGGATACAACCGCCGCAGCCGGTACCGGCTTTGGTTTCGGCCTTCAGCGCCGCCACGGTGTGGCAACCCTTATTGATGGCAGAAATCAGCATGCCTTTGGTGACATCGAAGCAGGAGCAAATCTGCGCGCTGTCTGGCAGTTTATCGACACCAATCGAAGGTTTACCGCTGGCCGCGTGGGCTGGCAGGATCAGGGCGTCCGGGTTTTCCGGCAGTTCGATGGCGTTCAGTACCAGCTGGAGCAGGTTACCGAAGTCGCTGGTATCACCCACCAGCACCGCACCGAGCAGGGTCTTGTTGTCCGGGCTTACGATAAGACGCTTATAAACTTCTTTGCTTTCGTCGAGGTAAACGTAGCTGCGGGAGTTTGGCGTGCGACCGTGTGCATCACCAATGCCGCCCACGTCAACGCCCAGCAGTTTCAGCTTGGCGCTCATGTCTGCGCCGGTGAAGGCGTTTTCATTACCGAGGATATGGTCGGCAGTGACCTGCGCCATTTTGTAGCCAGGGGCAACCAGACCGTAAACGTGATTTTCCCAGCTGGCGCACTCCCCGATGGCATAGATATCGGGATCGGAGGTCTGGCAGGTGGAGTTGATCATGATGCCGCCGCGCTGGGCAACGGCCAGGCCACACTGGGTAGCCAGTTTGTCGCGCGGGCGGATACCGGTAGAGAAGACGATGAAGTCGACTTCCAGGTCGCTGCCGTCGGCAAAGCGCATGGTTTTACGCGCTTCGGTGCCTTCCTGGACGATCTCTTTGGTATTTTTGCTGGTGTGAACTTTCACACCCATGCTCTCAATTTTGCGTTTGAGCTGCTCGCCACCCATGTGGTCAAGCTGCTCAGCCATCAGCATCGGGGCAAATTCGATGACGTGGGTTTCAACGCCTAAGTTTTTAAGCGCGCCCGCGGCCTCGAGGCCGAGCAGACCGCCGCCGACCACCGCGCCGCGTTTGCTGCGACGGGCGCAGGATTCAATGGCGTTGAGATCTTCAATGGTACGATAGACGAAGCAATCCTGAGTTTCTGACCCTTTGATCGGTGGGATCCACGGGTAAGAGCCTGTCGCCATGATCAGTTTGTCGTAAAAAACCGTGCGTCCCGCACTGGAATGAATCACTTTTTCCTGACGGTTGATGGTAATAGCGCGTTCGCCCACCAGCACCTTCACGCCATGTTTCTCGTAAAAACCTTCACGCACCAGAGAAAGCTCTTCAGCGGTGTGGTGAGAGAAATAGGAGGAGAGGTGCACGCGGTCGTACGCCTTACGGGGTTCTTCACAGAACACGGTAATATCGAACCGGTCAGCATCGGCTTTATCAAGAAGATCCTCAATAAAGCGGTGACCGACCATGCCGTTACCGATAATCGCGAGTCTGACTTTGCTCATTTTTGCCTCGATTTCTTTTCTATTACTGCCTACCTTAACGATTCAGCAAAGCCACTTATTGATGCAAATCAAATACGCCTTAAACTACTCCTTAGTGGGTAGATGACTGATTTGTCAGGATTTTTCTAAGTAACGGAAATCGCAGGCTTTTCGTCTTAGCCGATTTTGTGTACAAATTAGGGGGCTAATCTTATCGATCCGCTACTCCTAAATTTCAGCCCCCTTTTTCGGGAGAATACGATGTCTACAGCACCGCTTTGGCTGATCCAGAACGTCCGGTTACCGGGTCGGGACGGATTATGGCAACTGGCTATTGAGAACGGTCGTTTTGGCGAAATCACCCCAACGGGCGAGGGGCAAAGCGAGAGCTATGAAGTGTTAAACGCGCGGGGTGGCCTGGCCCTACCGCCTTTTATCGAGCCGCATATTCATCTTGATACCACCCAGACTGCGGGTGAACCGAACTGGAACCAGTCCGGCACGCTGTTTGAGGGCATCGAACGCTGGGCGGAGCGCAAGGCGCTGCTCAGCCATGAAGATGTCAAAGCCCGGGCGTGGAAGACCCTCAAGTGGCAGATCGCCAACGGTATCCAGTTTGTTCGTACGCATGTGGATGTCTCTGACCCGACCCTTACCGCCCTGAAGGCGATGCTGGAGGTGAAGCAGGAGGTAGCCCCCTGGGTTGAGCTGCAAATCGTCGCCTTCCCGCAGGAGGGGATCCTCTCTTACCCCAACGGTGCCGCCCTGCTGGAAGAGGCATTGCAGTTGGGGGCCGACGTGGTGGGGGCCATCCCGCACTTTGAGTTCACCCGCGAGTATGGCGTGCAGTCGCTGCATATTGCGTTTGAACTGGCGAAGAAGTACGACCGGCCGCTGGATATTCACTGCGACGAGATTGACGACGAGCAGTCACGGTTTGTCGAAACGGTGGCGACGCTGGCGTATGAAGCCGGGATCGGCCCGCGTGTCACCGCCAGCCACACCACCGCGATGCACTCTTATAACGGGGCTTACACGTCACGGCTGTTTCGTCTGTTGAAGCTTTCCGGGATTAACTTTGTCGCCAATCCGCTGGTGAATATTCATTTGCAGGGCCGTTTTGACGACTATCCGAAGCGGCGCGGCATTACGCGGGTGAAGGAGTTGCTGGAGGCGGGGATTAACGTCTGCTTCGGTCATGACGATGTGTTTGATCCCTGGTATCCGCTGGGCACCGGCAATATGTTGCAGGTTCTGCATATGGGGCTGCATATCTGTCAGATGATGGGTTATCCGCAAATCGACAGCGGACTTAACCTGATCACCCATAACAGCGCGCGTACTTTTGGTCTGGCCGATTACGGCATTGAACCGGGCAACCCGGCTAACCTGGTGATCCTGCCTGCGGAGACGGGTTTTGATGCGGTGCGGTGTCAGGTGCCGGTACGCTGGTCGATTCGTCAGGGAAGGGTGATTGCCACCACGCAGCTGGCACAGACGTGGATACAGACAGATCGCGGGGGAGAAGAGGTGTGCTTTACCCAAAACAGCCCCTCTGCAGGCAGCAGAGGGGCATGAGGCATCAGTGAGACGCTGCCGCAGTATTGTGCTGGCGGTGGCGGGTCACGAAACCCAGCACCAGACACATCACGAACACCACAGCGTAGAGGCCGTTAGCGGTGTGTAACGCCGCCAGTGGGCCGCTGTGTGCCACAATCGGGCCGGTGACGACGAAGGTCAGCATGGTCCCGATGGTGCCGCAGGTAAGCACGAAGTTAACCAGTTTCGGCGAGGCGACTTTGGTTTGCAGTGAACCCAGAGTAATGATCGAGGTGTAGATGGCGCTGGAGAAGAAGCCGAGCGTCAGGATAAACCACGGCATCTGTTCCGGCGAACCGTTGATGAACAGGTACATCAGCACGGTGGCGGCACCGGCCAGCACGGTGAGAATCCGCTGCAGGTCGAAGAAGCGCAGAATAAAGCTGAAGGCCCACATACCGAACATGTAGGACATCCAGAAGTCACTCACCAGCTGACCGGCATCGTTCAGGCTCATTCCCAGGCCTTTGGCATACTCTGGCACCCAGGAGATAAAGCCCAGCTGGCCGAGGATGTAGCACAGAGCGGCAATGGAAAGGAACAGTACGCCGATACCCCACTTCTCTTTTACCACCGGCTCGCTGGTGGTTTGCGCTTTCTTGCCGAGAACCGGGAAATCGCAGCCGAAGGTCAGGACAAAAATCGCCACGTAGACCAGGCCGATGCAGGCGTAAACCCAGTACCACTCAATGCTGCGCGCCAGCAGAACGGCGGCCACCATCGGGAAGATCATCCCTGCCATGCTGAAGAAGGAGTCGGTAAACAGCAGACGCGCGCCGCGCTGGCGGCCTTCATACATGTGGGTAATGAGAAACGTCCCGATGGACATAGTGATCCCGCTGACCAGCCCAAGCACAAACATGGCGGCAGAGAACAGGGCGATGCTGTGGCTGAGCATCAGACCTGCAACGGCACCCAACATCAGTACAAAGCCGAAACGCAGCTGCGTTTTCAGGGGGACGATTTCCATCAGCCAGGCGTTCAGGAAGATGGAGATGAGGATCCCGGCGTTAAGAAAGGTGAAGGTGTTACTCATGCTGGAAACGGGCAGGTTGAAATACTCTGCGATATTTCCCATCACCATCCCGGTGACGATAACCAACGCACCGGTAAGGGCGTAGGAGAAGAAGCTGATCCATGTGAGCTTGATACGATTGCTGTTAGTCATGACTGGCCTGTGAATAGAAATGTAAAGCGCCCGGAAGGCGCTGCGAGCGGCCAGATTTTAAGCGTGAATGTGATCTAATTAAATCTTTTATGAGTAATTAATGAAAAATTGCAGTTTTTAGTGTGATTTGTATCACTTTAATGCCTGCGTCAGTGGTTTCTTATCGGTTACATCTGTTTCAAATTCGTAAAATTAGGTAAAAGGCTGGCCTGTATTCATACTGCTCTTTAGAATCAAGCCATTCGCTTTCTTTACTGCGCTTTGTTAAGGAATTCTCATGCTCAAATCAACCCTGGCGGCTGTCGCGGCTGTACTCGCCCTTTCAGCCCTCTCTCCTGCTGCGCTGGCAGCCAAAGGAGACCCGCACGTTCTGTTGACCACCTCTGCCGGTAACATTGAGCTGGAACTGAACAGTCAGAAAGCCCCTGTTTCTGTGAAAAACTTCCTCGATTATGTGAACAGCGGTTTTTATAACGGCACCACTTTCCACCGTGTGATCCCGGGCTTTATGCTGCAGGGCGGTGGCTTCAATGAGCAGATGCAGCAGAAACAGCCGAACCCGCCTATCAAGAACGAAGCGGATAACGGCCTGCGCAACAGCCGCGGTACCATCTCAATGGCGCGTACCGCCGATAAAGACAGCGCGACCAGCCAGTTCTTCCTCAACGTGGCCGATAACGCCTTCCTCGACCACGGCCAGCGTGATTTTGGCTATGCGGTATTTGGTAAAGTTGTGAAAGGCATGGATGTGGCCGATAAAATTTCTCAGGTACAGACTCACGATGTGGGACCTTACCAGAATGTGCCGACAAAACCGGTAGTTATCCTCTCTGCGAAAGTCCTGCCGTAATCCCTGATGACGCGGGCAAGCAATGCCCGCGTTGCCTTTACCTTCCTGCGAAACCGTAGTTTGCTGCTTATACTTGTGGCACACGAGCGCAATCAGGGAGGTAACAGGTGAAAAAGCTCACTGACAAACAAAAATCCCGTCTCTGGGAACAACAGCGAAATATCAATTTCCAGGCCAGTCGCCGCCTTGAAGGGGTCGATAGTCCGTTGGTCACCCTCAGCGCAGATGAGGCGCAACGCCGTCTTGAGGAGTTAAGGGGGCAGCATGAGCGATAAATACGGTAACGATCGCGATCCTTATCTCTACCCTGAACTGAATGTGATGCGTAACCGGCTGGGCATTCGTCAGGCCGAGCGGCTCGCCCTGGCGGCATATGAATTTACCGCACTGCGCGCCGCGACCCTGAGCCTGGGGCCGCTGTTACGTGGGCTGCCGCACCTGTGCGCCATTCACCAGCATCTCTACCAGGATATTTTTGACTGGGCGGGCGATATCCGCGAAATGGATATTTATCAGGGGGATACCCGATTCTGCCACTTCGCCTATATCGAAAAAGAGGGCAATGCCCTGATGCAGGATCTGGAGGAGGAGGGGTATCTCGTCGGGCTGGAGAAAGCAGATTTTATTAACCGCCTCAGCCACTACTACTGTGAAATCAACGTCCTGCACCCGTTCCGCATCGGCAATGGTATTGTTCAGCGCATCTTCTTTGAGCAGCTGGCGATCCACGCGGGCTATCAGCTCGACTGGCGCGGCATCGACCCGGAAGCGTGGGCGCAGGCCAACCAGAGCGGTGCGATGGGGGATTTGAGCGCGCTGAACACAATCTTCAGCAAAGTGGTAAGCGAAGCCCGGGAAACTGAGTAGAATAGGGCGGCCATTTTTTCGGGAGCCGCCATGATTCTGCTGATTGATAACTACGATTCTTTCACCTGGAACCTGTACCAGTATTTTTGCGAGCTGGGGGCAGAGGTGGTGGTCCGGCGCAACGACGTACTTTCTCTGGAAGATGTCGCGGCGCTGAACCCACAAAAGATCGTTATCTCTCCGGGGCCCTGCACGCCGGATGAGTCCGGGATCTCGCTGGCGGTGATTAAGCACTATGCCGGGAAAGTACCGATCCTCGGCGTCTGCCTCGGGCATCAGGCCATTGCCCAGGTCATGGGCGCAACCATTGTCCGTGCCGCGAAAGTGATGCACGGCAAAACCGCCCCGGTGACCCACAACGGCACGGGGGTGTTTTCTGGCCTGAATAATCCTCTGACCGTGACCCGCTATCACTCTCTGGTTATCGACCCGCCAACCTTGCCCGACTGCTTTGAGGTCACCGCCTGGAGCGAGACCCGGGAGATCATGGGTATCCGCCATCGCGAATGGGATCTGGAAGGGGTGCAGTTCCACCCGGAAAGCATTCTGAGCGAACAGGGCCATCAACTGCTGGCTAATTTCCTCCATCGTTGATTTTTAGTTGCCATAAAGTGATTTTTTAAGCATATTTCGTGATTATATTTTCACTTCTGCTTCTTGCTTAAAAAAGGGTGGGGTTACATGGCAACTGAACAATCTGCAATTACGCGCGCAACATTCGATGAAGTTATCCTGCCAATTTATGCACCGGCTGAGTTTATCCCGGTGAAGGGGAATGGCAGCCGCGTCTGGGATCAGCAGGGTAAAGAGTACATTGATTTTGCGGGCGGAATTGCGGTGACGGCGTTAGGCCACTGTCACCCGGCGCTGGTCGAGGCGCTCAAAACTCAGGGTGAAACCCTGTGGCACACCAGCAACGTCTTTACCAACGAACCGGCGCTGCGTCTGGGGCGTAAAATTATCGACGCCACCTTTGCCGAGCGCGTGCTGTTTATGAACTCCGGCACCGAAGCCAACGAAACGGCCTTTAAGCTGGCGCGCTACTACGCCTCCACCCGCCATAGCCCGTTTAAAACCAAAATCATCGCCTTTCATAACGCTTTCCATGGCCGGTCGCTCTTTACGGTGACCGTGGGCGGCCAGCCTAAATATTCCGACGGCTTTGGCCCGAAACCAGCCGACATCATTCACGTGCCGTTTAACGATCTGCATGCGGTGAAAGCGGTGATGGACGATCACACCTGTGCCGTGGTGGTCGAGCCGATTCAGGGTGAAGGCGGCGTGATGGCGGCGACACCGGCGTTCCTGCAGGGGCTGCGCGAGTTGTGCGACCAGCACCAGGCGCTTCTGGTGTTTGATGAGGTGCAGAGCGGCATGGGGCGTACCGGGGATCTGTTTGCCTACATGCACTACGGCGTGACGCCAGACATCCTGACCAGCGCCAAAGCGCTCGGCGGTGGTTTCCCGGTCAGCGCGGTGCTCACCACCCAGGATATTGCCTCGGCGTTCCACGTCGGCTCTCACGGCTCCACCTACGGCGGCAACCCGCTGGCGTGCGCGGTGGCAGGGGCGGCGTTCGATATCATTAATACGCCGGAAGTGTTGAGCGGTGTGATGACGAAGCGCGAGCAGTTTGTGAAACACCTCCAGCAGATCGATGCCCGGTACGATGTGTTCAGCGATATTCGCGGCATGGGGCTGTTGATTGGCGCCGAGCTGAAGCCGCAATACAAAGGCCGGGCGCGCGATTTCCTCTACGCCGCCGCCAGTGAAGGGGCGATGGTGCTCAACGCCGGGCCGGACGTAATGCGCTTTGCGCCGTCGCTGCTGGTGGAAAGTCAGGATATCGATGAAGGGATGACCCGCTTTGCACAGGCGGTGAAGCGCGTGGTGCAGCCGTAAGGGCGCTGCGTTTATCCTTATCCTCTCCCGCACGGAGAGGGCGCATATATAAAAAACGGTAACCTGGGGGTTACCGTTTTGCGTTTAATGCGGTGTTCGTTTCAACCGCCGGATCAACCAAATCCCATGATGCGGGCGCTGACGCCATGCCACCGACGAAATGGTGTGCATGGTGTTCAGATGCCCGAGGGTGCGCTGCAGATGTTGTTCCAGCGTGCTCATAGGACCGTAGGTCATGGTTTCGGGGGCTTCCAGGATATTCTCATCGCCGCTTTCGCCCGGTGAATCATACTCCAGACGCTGCTGGCAGCGTTGAAGGGCAATTTCACACGATTGCAGATAACGCTGCGCCAGGTCCGGCGTCAGCATCGTATGCTCCCGTGCCAGGGTCGTCATCGCGTTGATATGCTCGACGATGAACTGACTGTGGGTCACCCACAGCTTCATATCCGCCAGATATGCCGAGTTGAAGCCCGGCTCCTGCATCGCCTGGTTGAGGGAGTTGAACAGCGCGTTGTGCGCCTGGTTGACCTTCATGCGCTGCCAGGCCAGCGGCGTCGGCTGCGGATCGTCGCTGAGGATCAGGCGGATGGCTTCCTGATCGGCCTCCAGTGCATCGTGGGCATTCTGGCGCAGCAGCCCGCTCTGCCACTGTGGCCACAGCCAGACCATTCCACCGAAAGCAATCAGGCAGCCAATCAGGGTATCGGCCAGCCGGGCGATAATAAATTGCTCGCCGTTCAGAGTCAGCAGTTGCAGGGTATATACCGCTGTGACCGTAAAGCCCACCGTCGCCCAGCCGTAGCTCTTGCGAATGATCAGGTAGCTCACCAGAGTCACTATCAGCATTCCGGCAAGGGTATAACCTTCCGGGACGTGTAAGTGCAGGGTCACGCCCGCGATGATCAGCCCCACCATGGTGCCGGCCGCCCGGTGAAGAATACGTACCCGCGTCGCGCTGTAGCCGTTTTGCGTCACCAGCAGCACGGTCATTAGGATCCAGTAAGGTTTCGGCAGGTGCAGCGCCATGCCCATCAGGCTGGCGATACTCAGCATCACGCTGATGCGCGCCGCATTACGCAGGGCGGCAGACTTCAGCGACAGATAGCTTTTGAGGGCCGGGAACAACGGCAGGCGTTTCTGCTTGTCGGCCATCAGATCGCGCGGATAGAGCGGGCGTTGCGTGCGCAGCACGCGGGCAATACGGCTGAAGTGCCAGGCGCAGAACTGGCCCACCGGGTTATCCGGGTGCTGACGGGCAATTTTCTCCAGCGCGCCAAGCTGCTTGTCCATGGTGAACCGGGTGGGATAACGATGATAAAGAATATCGTCAGCCAGCACCCGCAGGCGTGCCGCAACGGTCTGCGCGTTCCAGCGGATCACCGCTTCGGCGTGGCTGCGCTCCACCAGCTTCTGCACCTCCTTCGGGTGATGCAGGCTGACCGAGATATGCTCCTGCAGATCCAGCCCCACCTGGAAGGTGCGCAGCAGGCGTTTGTATTCGTGATTTCTGTTGGCCGCCAGCATATGCAGCTGCTGGTAACAGAGGCTGATCAGATCGACCACCTTCTGCTGGCGGGCCAGCAGCGGCGGCAACGATTTTTCAGGGTCGGTATGCTGCGTCAGCAGGGTGTATTTTGCTTCGCAATAATCGGCCAGCTGCTGATAGAGCACGCTCAAGGATTCACGCAGCGGTTGTTCGCGCCACATCCAGAACCAGAACCAGTTAAACAGCCCGTACCAGAGGGTGCCCAGCGTATAGAGCAGTAGCGGCTCCCAGACCGGCATGTTCCCCGCCAGGCTCAGGGTAAAGATGGCCGCAATCAGCGAGGCGGGCAGCAGTCGGGCATGCAGGGCACTGATCTCTGCCGTGACCCCTAACGTCATCGCCAGCACGGTCAGAATGAGGGGCAGCGGAATATCGCGCGCCAGCAACAGCTGTACAGCCAGGCTACAGCCGGCAAACAGGCAGCCACCAATAGTCAGGCGTTTAAAAAAGCGTTTATGCGGTGTGTCCAGGCCAGCAATGTTGCAGCAGGCAGGAACGAGGGAGAAGAGCAGGCCGTGTTGCAGATCGCCGAGGATCAAACCCACAGCCACAGGAAGACACAACACCAGCGTTTGCCGCAGTGCGTAGTTAACTTCCGGGTGATAAATGAGCCTGCGCCACATGGGTGATAGAGACAAAAACGGCGTGTCATCATGCGATGCCACGCCGTTTTAGCGGAATTAACGTGTTCCGTAAACCACGATGGTTTTACCGTGGGCAGAAATCAGGTTTTGATCTTCCAGCATTTTCAGAATACGGCCCACTGTCTCACGAGAACATCCGACGATCTGACCAATTTCCTGACGGGTAATTTTAATTTGCATACCGTCCGGGTGGGTCATGGCGTCTGGCTGTTTCGCCAGGTTCAGCAGGGTCTGAGCAATGCGGCCTGTTACGTCGAGGAAGGCGAGGTTACCCACTTTCTCGGACGTGACCTGCAGACGGCGAGCCATCTGCGAAGAGAGGCGCATCAGGATATCCGGGTTAACCTGAATGAGCTGGCGGAACTTTTTATAGGAGATCTCAGCCACTTCACACGCGGTTTTTGCACGGACCCAGGCGCTACGCTCCTGTCCTTCTTCAAACAGGCCCAGTTCGCCGATGAAATCTCCCTGATTCAGGTAAGAGAGGATCATCTCTTTGCCTTCTTCATCTTTGATCAGCACTGCCACCGAGCCTTTGACGATGTAATACAACGTTTCCGCTTTTTCACCCTGGTGAATCAGCGTGCTCTTCGATGGGTACTTATGAATATGGCAATGAGACAAGAACCATTCGAGAGTCGGGTCTGTTTGCGGTTTGCCAAGCACCATGCGCTGTTATCCTCTGTTATAAGCTGGCTCCAGAGTCTGGCTATGTACCTGTACTCTGGGGTTGCAATCGAATTCTTCCCCTTGCCTGGGGTCTGGCCTGCACAATAATTAGCAGCCTGTAATGTGTGATGTCCTCTGCATACATGTGCAACGTCAATGTATTACTGTAGCATCTCGACTGTTTTAGCATAGCTTTCGCCGCCTGTCTCCTGGTGTCTCGCTTCAGCTTGATGCAGGTCGACTTCCGTTGTCAGAATTGTTACTGACGCGTAATCTGTCAGGAAAAATGCAATCCTGGAGTTAATTAAAATGCAAGCACGTGTGAAATGGGTCGAAGGGTTAACGTTCCTTGGTGAGTCGGCTTCCGGGCACCAGATTTTAATGGATGGCAACTCCGGCGACAAAGCGCCAAGCCCGATGGAAGTTGTCCTGATGGCGGCAGGCGGATGCAGCGCGATCGACGTGGTGTCGATCCTGCAAAAAGGACGTCACGAGGTGACCGACTGTGAAGTTAAGCTGACCTCAGAGCGTCGTGAAGAGGCGCCGCGCCTGTTCACCCATATCAATCTTCATTTCGTGGTTACCGGCAAACAACTGAAAGACGCTGCGGTATCCCGCGCGGTGGATCTCTCTGCGGAGAAGTACTGCTCCGTAGCGCTGATGCTGGAGAAAGCGGTCAATATTACCCACTCGTATGAAGTGATCGAGGCGTAAGCCCCGGATAAAACGCCGGGCGGCACGTCGTTTGCCCGGCCAGTAGGTTTCTGTAGGCCCGTTAGCGTAGCGCCACCGGGCGACAAAGCCTCAGTCGATCTTCTTCCCTTCCATCAACCGCTGCACCAGCGGCATCATGATTAACTCCATCGCCAGCCCCATCTTCCCGCCCGGGACCACCAGCGTATTGATGTGTGAGATAAACGAGCCCTGTAGCATCGCCAGTAGCCAGGGGTAATCGATATTGTCCAGATTGCGGAAATGGATCACCACGAAGCTCTCGTCCAGCGAAGGGATGCCTTTAGCGGCAAAGGGGTTCGAGGTGTCCACGGTCGGGACGCGCTGGAAGTTAATATGGGTGCGGGAAAACTGTGGCGTCAGGAAGTTAATGTAATCCTCCATAGAGCGCACCACGGAGTCCATCACCGCCTCGCGGGAATGACCGCGTTCGCTGGTATCCCGCGTCAGCTTCTGGATCCACTCCAGGTTGACAATAGGCACGACCCCCACCAGCAGATCAACATGGCGCGCCACGTCGTGATCCGGCGTGACTACCCCGCCATGCAGGCCTTCGTAAAAGAGGACGTCGGTCGGTTCCGGCAGCGGCTGCCAGGGGGTAAAGGTGCCTGGCACCTGGTTCCAGGGCACCGCTTCGTCATAGGTATGCAGGTATTTGCGCGACTGGCCGGTGCCGCTTCGCCCGTATTCGGCGAAGGTTTGTTCCAGCAGGCCAAAGTCGTTCGCTTCAGGGCCAAAATAGCTGATGTGTTTGCCGAGATCGCGCGCCTTGCGGATGGCCATGTCCATCTCAGGACGGGTGAAGCGGTGAAAGCTGTCGCCTTCCACTTCTGCGGCACGCAGATGCAGCTGGGAGAAGATCTTACGAAAGGCGAGGCTGGTGGTGGTAGTACCCGCACCACTCGACCCTGTAACGGCAATAACCGGATGTCTGGCAGACATAGCAACTCCCTGAATGGAAAGATGTCGCGGTTAACCGCGAAATTGATTGCGAGGCATGATGTTGACGGTTTCGTGCAGCTCTGACCATACCACCAGCACCTCACCGCTTTGCAGCTGGCGCCTGATATCGGCCACCTTCTGCTCAAGCGAGCGTTCCTGTTCACCATAATCGGTGCCTTCGCGTAACACAAAGCTTTCAATCAGATTATCCAGCGTTTCGGGAGCCAGATCTTGCCAGGGAATAATCATCTTATCGGTTCCAGGTATGTGGTCAGCCAGTCCGGGATACGCGTTTCCAGCCACATCTTCGGACGACGTAGCGTGCCGCCGACAAAGCCCACGTGCCCGCCATGTTCGGTCAGCTGATACTGCACGTTCGCGGGCAAAAATTCCTGCGCGGGTATCGAATGATGATCCATAAAAGGATCGTCTTTAGCATGAATAATCAGCACCGGTTTGGTGATCTTACTCAGCAACGGCATGGCGCTGCACTGGCGATAGTAGTCAATAGCATCGGCAAAACCGTGAATTTTGGCGGTGATCAGATCGTCAAACTCGCGCAGGCGACGCACTTTCTTCAGCTGTCGCAGACTGACCGGCAGCGTATCCGGGTAAGCTTTTAGTTTGCGTGCGGCATTGGCTTTGAGCAAGTTCAGCAGATAGCGCTGATAAACGCGCGAGAAGCCCTTATCCATATGATAGCTGCAGTGCTCCAGCATAAAGGGGGCGGAGACAATGGCGGCGGCATCCAGTGGAACCGTGTCACCCTCTTTTGCCAGCAGGCAGGCGAGCATGTTTCCTCCCAGCGAATAGCCCACTGCCGCCGTCGGGGCCGGGCCGTGGGTCTCTGCCAGCCAGCGCAGGAACCAGGTGCCATCTTCCGTTTCGCCGGAGTGGTAGATGCGTTTCTGGCGATTGGGTTCACCGCTGCATCCTCTGAAGTGCATCACTACGCCCAGCCAGCCACGCGCTTTCGCCGCCTGAATCAGGCCGTGAGCGTAGGGGCTGTGCAGACTGCCCTCCAGACCATGAAAGACCACCAGCCGGGGTTTGTGCTGTGCCTGCAGCGGATCTTCACTCCAGGCTAAATCAACAAAATCATCATCCGGCAGGTCAAGGCGCTGCCAGACGGGGGTAAAAAGCACTTTACGGCGGATGAGGCGCGGCAGCATGGTCTGCAGGTGTCGATTCGACACGCCCCGCATGGGGACAAAAGTCGCGCTCTCGTCGGGCGTAAAGTTAAATTCGGATGGAATTGTCTGCGTCATAACGATGTGATGTTAATTCTTCTCAATCGTTCACTATACCTTCCGAATCGGCTCCTGTTTATAAAAACAGACGCGGGCCTGAGATTCCTCCCCCTCGCGACACCCCTTTTTCCTGCCCATAGTCTGTTGTTTAACTGCAGGTAATGATCCTGATCACGTTTCGTCACCTTCATTATTACTCTCAGGCTAACGATTCTGTTCCAGGCTTAATTGATGGCTTTATCACCAGAGAGCACACTTAACTCAGCGTTAAGCAAATCTAAAGATGTGCTGAATCAGGAGGTTAACAATGTTATCAGGGCAAACGCCAGCCCGGAGCTGGAATACGCGTCGCACTGAAAAAGCGCGCCGCCTGGCTTCCGTCCCGGTGCAGGGCAAGGTACTGCCAACAGGCGACCTTGTCGCCATGCTGGAAAAACTGATCGCCCCAGGCGACAAAGTAGTACTGGAAGGGAATAACCAAAAGCAGGCAGATTTTCTTTCACGAATGCTCGCCGAAGTGAACCCGCAAATCGTTCACGACCTGCATATGATTATGCCGAGCGTCGGTCGTAGCGAGCATCTGGATATTTTTGAGAAGGGCATCGCCCGCAAACTCGACTTCTCTTTCTCCGGTACGCAAAGCCTGCGTATTTCGCAGCTGCTGGAAGACGGGCAGCTGGAGATTGGTGCCATCCACACCTACATCGAGCTTTACTCCCGCCTGTATGTTGATCTGTCGCCAAACGTGGCGCTGATTGCCGGTTTTAAAGCGGACCGTAAAGGGAACCTCTATACCGGTGCCAGTACCGAGGACACCCCGGCGCTGGTCGAAGCCGCCGCCTTCCACGACGGCATCGTCATCGCGCAGGTGAACGAGCTGGTGGACGACGAGTGCGATCTGCCGCGCGTGGATATTCCCGGCTCCTGGATTGATTTCGTGGTAGTGGCTGACAAGCCGTTCTTTATCGAACCGCTGTTCACCCGTGACCCGCGTCTGATTAAGCAGGAACATATCCTGATGGCGATGATGGCCATCAAAGGCATCTATGCAGAACACCAGGTCCAGTCGCTGAACCACGGTATCGGCTTCAACACCGCCGCCATTGAACTCCTGCTGCCTACCTACGGTGAACAGCTCGGCCTGAAAGGCAAAATCTGTAAACACTGGACCCTGAACCCGCATCCAACGCTGATCCCGGCTATCGAAAGCGGTTGGGTGGAGAGCGTGCACTGCTTCGGCGGTGAGCTGGGTATGGAAGAGTACATTCGAGCCCGCCCTGACATCTTCTTTACCGGTGCCGACGGCTCCATGCGCTCTAACCGCGCCTTCTGCCAGCTGGCAGGCCAGTACGCGGTGGATATGTTCATTGGTTCAACGCTCCAGGTTGATGGCTATGCCAACTCCTCAACCGTCACCCGCGGTCGTCTTTCCGGCTTCGGCGGCGCGCCAAACATGGGGCATGACCCGCACGGTCGTCGCCATGCCACCCCGGCCTGGCTGAACATGATCACTGAACCCGATCCTATGCAGCGCGGTAAAAAGCTGGTGGTGCAGATGGTCGAAACCTTCCAGGCAGGTGTGAAACCGACCTTTGTGGAAAAACTCGACGCCGTTGACGTGGCGAAAGCCTCCGGTATGCCGCTGGCACCCGTGATGATCTATGGCGATGACGTTACCCACGTGCTGACAGAGGAGGGGATTGCTTACCTCTACCGCGCAAAAGATCTTGAGGAGCGTCGTGCCATGGTCGCGGCCGTCGCGGGTATTACCGATATCGGTCTGGGTGTGGACGCCAAACGTGTCGCGGAGCTGCGCCAGAGCGGCAAAGTGGTTTACCCGGAAGATATGGGGATCCGCCGCACTGACGCCACTCGCTCTCTGCTGGCGGCGGGCAGCGTGTCCGACCTGGTGGAATGGTCGGGCGGTCTGTACAACCCACCTGCGAAATTCAGGAGCTGGTAATGAAACTTCTCCCCCGGATCCAGGTTGAAGGCGGTGCCGAATGGCTGGCGCGAACCGCCACGCAGTGTCTGATTGACGAAGCGCGACTAAGCCCGAAACCCGGTCTGGTGGACAGCCGGGGGAACGGCGCGCATCACGATTTATCCCTCGCTCTGATGGAGCGTTCGGCGCACAGCCTGACCCCCACGTTTCAGGCGCTGGCGCTGCAAAGCTGGCAGCGTCCGGCCGATATCGCGCTACGGCAGACCGTGGGTCGGCTGGGGCGCGAAGGTGAGCAGCAGATGATGGCCGCTACCGGCGGGGTGAATACCCACCGTGGCGCTATCTGGGCGCTGGGATTATTAGTCAGCGCCGTGGCGATGCTCGGCGGCAATGGGAAAGCCCGGGCGGTAGCCGATACCGCCGCGCAGCTGGCGAAACTGCCGGATGATGCCGCCCCGAAAGTGTTCAGCAAAGGGCTGCGCGCCACGCACCGTTATCGGGTGCCAGGCGCGCGCGAAGAGGCGCAGCAGGCGTTTCCGCACATTATGCAGCGGGCACTGCCACAGCTTCGCCTGAGCCGACTCAATGGCGGTACAGAAGCCCATGCCCGGCTCGATGCATTGATGGCGATCATGGCCTCTCTCACCGATACCTGCGTGCTCTCCCGCGCCGGTATGGCGGGGCTGGACGCCATGCAGAGCGGCGCCCGCGCGGTGTTAGCCGCTGGCGGCACCGCTCACCCTGAAGGGCAACGCATCTTAGCCGTATTAGACAAACAAATGCTCTTGCTCAATGCCTCACCGGGCGGCGCGGCCGACCTGCTGGCCGCCACGCTGTTCCTTGACCGCATTGAGACGCCTTATTTAGCGAATTAAGAGGATGTTATGGAAAAAATTACATTAACTCTGCCTGCCAGCCGTACCCTTAGCGGCAAAGCGCTGGCAGGCGTTGTTGGCTCC
The DNA here is from genome assembly GCF_050435045.1 of Leclercia sp. 1548. Taxonomy (NCBI): domain Bacteria; kingdom Pseudomonadati; phylum Pseudomonadota; class Gammaproteobacteria; order Enterobacterales; family Enterobacteriaceae; genus Leclercia; species Leclercia sp. 1548. The sequence goes on from NZ_JBNDJP010000009.1 coordinate 168,879, forward strand.
GGGGATATGGAGGTGTTATTCACCGCCGACCAGGGCCAGACGCTGGCGATTGACATCACCACCTCCGTCGATAACAGCCGTAGCCGTTGGGATGCGCTGTTCAACAGATTGCAGACCGTCAGCAGCCTGCCGGCGGGCAAACTGACCATCCACGACTTCGGCGCCACGCCGGGCGTGGCACGCATTCGTATCGAACAAGTCTTTGAGGGGGTGAGCCATGCGTGATGACAGCAGCTTTATCGAATTAAAAGCTCGCCAGCGTGCGCAGGCCCTGCTCGACGAGGGCAGCTATCGCGAACTGCTGGATCCCTTTGAAGGGATTATGTCTCCGTGGCTGGGGCCACAGGGAATTGTGCCGCAGGCCGATGACGGCATGGTGGTGGCAAAAGGCACCATCAACGGTAAACCCGCGGTCGTGGTCGCCATCGAAGGTGCGTTCCAGGGCGGCAGCATGGGCGAAGTTTCAGGTGCCAAAATGGCGGCGGCGCTGGAGCTGGCGGCGGAAGATAACCGCAACGGCATTCCAACCCAGGCGGTATTGAGCCTGGAAACCGGCGGCGTTCGTTTGCAGGAGGCGAACCTCGGTCTGGCGGCGATTGCCGATATTCACGCCGCGATTGTCGACCTGCGCCGTTATACCCCGGTCATCGGCATTGTGGCCGGTACCGTCGGCTGCTTCGGCGGGATGTCCATTGCGGCAGCGCTGTGCAGCTATCTTATCGTCACCCGTGAAGCGCGTCTGGGGCTGAACGGCCCGCAGGTTATCGAGCAGGAGGCGGGTATTGAAGAGTACGACTCCCGCGACCGTCCGTTTATCTGGAGCATGACCGGGGGCGAAATCCGCTATGAAAGCGGACTGGTCGATGCGCTGGTGGGCGACGGTGTGAACGCGGTAAAAGCGGCGATGAACGACGCGATTGCGAAAGGCGTGCCGGCAAAACACCGCACCGATAATTACGACTGGTATCTCGAACGCCTGACCCACTTCGACACCCGCAAACAGGCGGATACCGAACAGATTCACGCGCTCTTTGCCCGGGAGGTGAAATGATGAGTACTTCAATTAGCCGTGGTGCGCTGTGGCTGGAAACCCTTGCTCCAAATGCCAGCCGTCTGGAAGGGCTTTGCCCGTCGGTTCAGGCGGCGGACGGCGAGCTGAATGGCGAAGCGGTGCGCTTTGTCGCCGTAGTACCTGATGCGAACAACCACTATCCGCGTGCGGCGCGAGGTGAAGTCGGTCTGCTGGAAGGCTGGACGCTGGCCAAAGTGGTGAGTGAAACCGTCGCGGCCGATGCTGACAAACCGGTTAAACGCCCGATTGTGGCGGTGATCGACGTGCCGAGTCAGGCTTATGGCCGTCGTGAAGAGGGGTTTGGTATTCACCAGGCGCTGGCCGGTGCCGCTGCAGCCTATGCTAACGCGCGGCTGGCGGGCCATCCGGTGATTGGCCTTATCGTCGGTAAAGCGATGTCCGGGGCGTTTCTGGCCCACGGCTATCAGGCCAACCGGCTGATCGCCTTTAACGACCAGGGCGTGTTAATCCACGCGATGGGCAAAGAGTCTGCCGCGCGCATCACGCTTCGTACTGTCGATGCGCTGGAAAAGCTGGCGGCAACGATCCCGCCCATGGCGTATGACATCAGTAACTACGCGACACTGGGACTGCTGGAAAACCTGCTGGATATCAGCAACCCGGACGCCCCTTCATCCCTCGATCTGGCGCTGGTGAAAACCACCCTGCAACAGGCCATTGATGACGCTCGCCGCGATCCGACGCTGAAAAGCCGTCTGGGTGCCGACAACCGTCATAGCTCTGCTCTGGTACGCGAACGTATGCGCGCCAGCTGGTAATACCGAAAAAATAAAAGACCTGCCAGATGCATGCCCGTGGGCGCACCCGTTGCGCCCACGCGGGAACCTGCATCCTGAAAATAATAACCATCGCGTCAGTGCTTAAACTTCTTTTTTACAGGTGATTTATGACTTATGTGATTGTTCATGCCCTTGCCCCCATTTTTGTCATCATGCTGCTCGGCTTCTGGGCCGGTAAAGCGAAAATGGTGGATAACAAAAATGTGTCTCTGCTTAATATCTTTGTGATGGATTTTGCGCTGCCCGCCGCGCTCTTCAGCGCCACGGTGCAAACGCCCTGGACAGGTATCATTGCCCAGTCGCCGCTGATTCTGGTCCTGACCCTGGCGATGTGGATCACCTACGCGGCAATCTACTTCCTCGCCACCAAAGTCTTTAAAAAATCCCCACAGGACGCCGCCGTGCTGACCCTGACCGTGGCGCTGCCAAACTATGCCGCGCTGGGCCTGCCGATTCTGGGCAGCGTGTTGGGCGAAAGCCCGGCGACCTCGCTCTCGGTGGCGGTCTCCATTGCCTGTGGTTCCGTACTGATGACGCCGTTCTGTCTGCTGATTCTGGAGCGTGAAAAAGCGCGCGCCGAAGGGAATAACTCCGGCTCAACGCTCTCTATGCTGCCGGTACTGATGTGGCGCTCGATTAAAAAACCTATCGTGATGGGCCCGCTGCTGGGTGTGATTTTGTCAGCGATTGGCATCAAAATGCCGGATCTGGTTCTCGCGGCGATTAAACCGCTGGGGCTGTCCGCCACTGCGGCGGCGCTGTTCCTGACCGGGGTGATTCTGTCGGCACGTAAGCTGCAGATCAACACCATGGTGATCACCTCTACCATTGCCAAGCTGCTGATCCAGCCTGCGATTGCCTGGGGTATCGTTTTAATCTTCGGTCTGCACGGTTCGGTAGCGATCACCGCGATCCTGATGATTGCCCTGTCTGCCGGTTTCTTTGGCGTCGTGTTTGGTAACCGCTTTGGCGTACAGTCCCCGGATGCAGAAGCCGTGCTGCTGTTAAGCTCCGTCCTGTGTATCCTGTCGCTGCCGCTGTTTATCTCGCTGACTTCAGGAATGTAATCATGACCACAACATTACGCCCGCACGACTTAATCTGGCTCACCGCGCGTGACGCGCTGGAAGGCATCACCGAATCCTGGGTGGATGCGGTCTGGCACACCGGATTGCCGGTGGTGGTGCGGCGTGATGTTGATAGCGAAGGCCGTATCCCCGTTGGCGTGCGCGGATTGCGCCGCGACCAGCGGGCGGCCGGATGGGTGAAGCCAGAACGCGTAACGCGCGTGGTTTCGCCCGAATCGCTGAGCGTAACGGCCGAGCTGCTACGCTCACCCTTTGTGACGCAGCCACCCGTTCAGGTGGCGCTGCAACTTTCTCAGCAGCCGTGGCCGTGGGCGTGGGGCATTACCGGCAGCACAGGCTACGCGCTGGCGACCGGCATTCCGGTTATCCATGCCGACAGCGATCTCGACCTGCTGATCCGCGCTCCGCACCCAGTCTCCCCCGACGCGTTTGCCGCCTGGCAAGCCCAGCTTAGCCGCGCGCTGTGCCGGGCAGACACGCAGGTGGATACGCCCGAGGGCGGCTTTGCGCTGGCGGAATGGCTGCGCGACGGCAAAACGCTGCTGAAAACCCGCCGCGGGCCACGTCTGGTGACGGACCCGTGGCACAGGGAGGCGTGATGAAAATACTGTTTACTTTTCCGGGGCAGGGCACACAGCATGAAGGCATGCTGCAAAACCTGCCGGGCACTGAACTGGCGCAGGCGCGCGAGGTGTTGGGAGCGGAGGTTGATACGCTGGATAGCGCAGCTTCGTTATCCCATACCCGCGCGGTGCAGCTTTCGCTACTGATAGCCGGTGTCGCCTGGGCGCGCGAGCTTGAGCGACGCGGCGTGACGCCGGATATCGTCAGCGGGCTGTCCATTGGCGCATACCCGGCGGCGGTTATTGCGGGCGCGCTGGACTTCACCGACGCGCTTAGGCTGGTCGCGCTGCGTGGCGACCTGATGGAGCAGGCCTATCCGCACGGCTATGGCCTGACGGCGATTATGGGCTTGACCCTGCCGCAAGTGGAACAGCTTATCGAAGGTACCGGCACCTATATCGCCAACCTGAACGCCGAAACGCAGATTGTGATCGCCGGTGCCGATGACGGCATGGCGCAGGTCGCCGAGCGTGCGCTGGCGAAAGGGGCGAACAAAGCCAAACGACTGACGGTCAGCGTGCCGTCGCACTGCGCGCTGCTGGCGGAACCGGCGCAAAAACTTGTCGAGGCGTTCAGCCGGGTCACGCTCTCTCGTCCCCGCTGCGCATACCTGAGCGGCAGCACCGGCCGCGTGCTGTGGCAGCCGGAGAAGATCGCCGACGATCTGGCGATGAATATGGCCCGCACCGTACGCTGGCAGGAGGCGGTGATTGCTGCTAACGAGCGTGAAGCGCGGCTGGCTATTGAGATGCCGCCCGGCGGCATATTGACCTGCTTAACGCGTCAGGCGGCCTGGGAAGGGGAGTCAGTCTCTCTGGAACGAAGCGGGATTGATGTCGCGGTGCATTTGGCGCGGCGTCTTAAGGATTAGCGTTCTGCTCAAGGCGGCGGGCGTACATGCGGCCTTCCGCCGCCAGCGCCCGCAGGCCTGGATCCTGCTCGCGGTTGCGGGCAAAGACGATGGCGATCAGCTGTTGCATCTGATACGGCTGCGCCAGCTTCAACAGCTGCACCGAGTTTTCATACACTTTCTTCATCCTGCCCGGCATCAGCGTAAAGCCGACACCCGCCTGCACCAGGCTCAGCATCGAGAAAATATCATTCACCCGGGTGACGATCTCCGGCTCGAATCCGGCGATATGAAACGCCTCCTGAAACCCGGCGTAGGTGGCAAAGCCCTCGGCGAGAGCCACGAATTTCTGATTTTTATAGTCGCGTAAATCCGCCAGCGCTTCGGTATTCAGCTGCGCCGAGGCGGGAGCGGCAAGAAAGATATCGTCGTGGAACAAGGGCAGCACTTCGAGGTGATTGCGGTCAATTTCGCTTTCAGAGAGGGAGATGAGAATGGCATCCAGCGAGCCTTCATCCAGCATGTGTAACAGAGTCTCGTTGGATCCCATGGTGAGATCCATCTCCAGATCCGGGCGGCGCAGCTTCATGCCCATAATTAACTGCGGAACCGTCTCGAGCGTCAGGGAGTAGAGCGTCCCAACCCGCAGACGGCCCTGACCAACGCCGGCCGTTTTGCGCGCCTCTTCCAGCCCGCGCTCCATGACCTGCATCACCTCCTGGCAGTACTCAAGCAGCGTCCAGGCAGCGGGCAGGGCAATCAGATTACGGCCTTTGTGCGTGAACAGCGGACAGCGAACGTTCTCTTCCAGGGTATGCAAGGCGCGATGGACGCTGACCCCACTGAGGTTCAGCACCTCAGCAGCACGGGCAATATTGCCCGTCTCCATAAATGTCATGAAGATGCTAAGTTTGCGAAATGTAATTTCGCTGGTCAGGTCAGGTATCATCGCCCCTCCACCGGGTCAGTCGCTCTGGAGCATCCCTTCGAGCTGTTCCTGCGCGTCCAGCCAGGCCATTTCACACTCTTCAAGGCTGGATTTGGTTTTGGCCTGTATTTGCAGGCACTCGGTTAGCTCGGCTTTGCGCGACTGGTCATACAGACCGCTGTCGCCCAGCTTCTCTTCTACGGCCTCAAGCGTGGCGTTGAGCTTCTCCATCTCTTTTTCCAGACGGGTGATCTCTTTACGCAGCGGCTGGGTTTGCGTGCGCAGCTCCGCGTCGCGTCGCTTCTGGTCTTTACGCGCCTGGGCGCTGTTGGCGTTATCTTTGGCCCCTTCCGCAGGCTGGCTTTCCTGCTTCTGCACGTCGCTCAGCCACTGCTGGTAATCTTCCAGATCGCCGTCGAAAGGCTCCACTTTGCTGTCGTGCACCAGATAAAGATCGTCAGTGGTGGAACGCAGCAGGTGCCGGTCGTGCGAGACCACCACCAGCGCGCCTTCGAATTCGATTAAGGCTTCGGTCAGGGCCTGGCGCATGTCCAGATCCAGGTGGTTAGTTGGTTCATCGAGCAGCAGCAGGTTCGGACGCTGCCAGACGATGAGGGCCAGCACCAGACGCGCTTTTTCGCCGCCGGAGAAGCGCCCGGTATTCTCGGTCACTTTATCGCCCTGGAAGCCGAAGCCACCCAGGTAGTCGCGCAGCTTCTGCTCCATCTCCTGTGGTGCCAGACGCGCCAGGTGCTGCAGCGGCGATTCATCCGCGCGTAAATATTCCAGCTGATGCTGGGCGAAGTAGCCCAGCTTAATGCCCTTCGCCAGACCAATATCGCCGCGGACCGGGGCCAGTTCACCCGCCAGTAGCTTAATGAGGGTGGATTTACCGGCACCGTTGCGCCCGAGCAGACCGATACGGGAACCCGGAACCAGGTTGAGCTTAATGGAATCAAGAATGATGCGGTCACCATAACCAGCGCTGACCTTTTCCATCTTCAGCAGAGGGTTAGGCAGGCTTTCCGGCGCCCGGAAGCTAAAGTGGAACGGGTTGTCGACGTGTGCCGGGGCAATCATCTCCATACGTTCCAGCATCTTGATACGGCTCTGGGCCTGTTTGGCTTTGGAGGCTTTGGCCTTGAAGCGATCGACAAAGCTTTGCAGATGCGCCACCCGCTGCTGCTGGCTTTCGTACATCGCCTGCTGCTGGGAGAGTCGCACCGCGCGCTGGCGCTCAAACGAGCTGTAGTTGCCGGTGTATTCGAACATCGACTCCTGTTCGATATGAATAATTTTGTCTACCACCGGGTCGAGGAAGTCACGGTCGTGAGAGATCAGGATCAGCGTGCCCTGATAGCTCTTCAGCCACTTCTCCAGCCAGATGACGGCATCCAGATCGAGGTGGTTAGTCGGTTCATCGAGCAGCAGCAGATCGGAGCGGCAGATCAGCGCCTGGGCCAGGTTAAGACGCATGCGCCAGCCACCGGAGAAGTCGCTAACCGGACGTTCCAGCTGTTCATTGCTGAAACCCAGACCGTGCAGAAGCGTGGAGGCGCGGGAGCGGATAGTCCAGGCGTCGATGGCGTCGAGTTTGCCGTGGACGGTGGCAATCGCGTGGCCATCGTTGCGTTCGTTGGCGGCATTAAGTTCAGCTTCCAGTTTGCGGTACTCCCGGTCGCCGTCAATAACATAGTCCATTGCCGGTACGCTCAGCGCGGGCGTCTCCTGGTTCACCCAAGCCAACTGCCAGTTGCCAGGGTAGGTAAAGTTACCGCCGTCGGCACTGATCTCGTTTTTCAGCAATGACAGTAACGTGGATTTACCGCAGCCGTTTTTGCCCACCAGGCCTACTTTCTGGCCCGGGTTAATGGTGGCTGTAGCGTTGTCCAGCAGGACGCGTACGCCGCGACGAATTTGTAATGAGGAGAAAACAATCATAGAGCGCCGTATGTTCCGACTATGTTAAGTTGTCATTATAATCAGGTTAAATGTGCCGCCACGCGCCGCGTGGGTGTGCCATGGTAGCCCAAAATAACAGTGATGACGACCCGGGAGAGGAATGATGTCCCAGACAGCAAAAGTGCTGCTGCTGTATGCCCATCCAGAGTCTCAGGACTCGGTCGCTAACCGGGTTTTGCTCCAGCCGGCATTACGGCTCAGTAATGTAACGGTGCACGATCTCTACGCGCACTACCCCGATTTTTTTATCGACATCCCTTATGAGCAGGCGCTGCTGCGCGAGCACGACGTCATTGTGTTCCAGCATCCGCTTTATACCTACAGCTGCCCGGCGCTGCTGAAAGAGTGGCTGGACCGCGTGCTGAGCCGGGGCTTTGCCAGTGGGGTGGGAGGAAACCAGCTGGCGGGAAAGTACTGGCGGAACGTTATTACTACCGGCGAGCCGGAGAGTGCGTATCGTCACGATGGGCTTAACCGCTATTCGATGAACGATATCCTGCGCCCGTTCGAGCTGACGGCGGCCATGTGCCACATGCACTGGCTAAGTCCGATCATTATCTACTGGGCGCGTCGGCAGCATCAGGATGAGCTGGCCAGCCATGCCAAAGCCTACGGTGACTGGCTGGCTGCACCCAATCTGACGGGAGGCCACTGATGGAGGGTTCCGATCTGTTGCTGGCGGGCGTGCTGTTTCTGCTCGCCGCCGTGGTGGCGGTGCCGCTGGCTTCGCGACTGGGTATTGGCGCGGTGCTCGGCTATCTGCTGGCGGGTATCGCCATTGGCCCCTGGGGGCTGGGGTTTATCAGTGATGTGGACGAAATCCTGCACTTCTCGGAGCTGGGTGTCGTCTTTCTGATGTTTATTATCGGCCTGGAGCTGAACCCGGCAAAGCTCTGGCAGCTACGGCGTTCCATCTTCGGCGTGGGTGCTGCCCAGGTTATCGGTAGTTCGGTGATCCTCGGCGGCCTGCTGATGCTGGCTCAGTTCTCCTGGCAGGCGGCGGTGGTTGGCGGGATTGGGCTGGCGATGTCCTCAACCGCCATGGCGTTACAGCTGATGCGCGACAAAGGCATGAACCGCAACGAAACGGGGCAGCTGGGTTTCTCCGTGCTGCTGTTTCAGGATCTGGCGGTGATCCCGGCGCTGGCCCTGGTTCCGCTGTTGGCGGGATCAGGCGACGAGCATTTCGACTGGATGAAAATCGGCATGAAGGTGCTGGCCTTTGGCGGCATGCTGGTGGGCGGACGTTATCTGCTGCGTCCGGTGTTCCGCTTTATTGCGGCGTCCGGGGTGAGGGAAGTGTTTACCGCCGCCACGCTGCTGCTGGTGCTGGGTTCGGCGCTGTTTATGGATGCGCTGGGGCTATCGATGGCGCTGGGAACCTTTATTGCCGGCGTACTGCTGGCGGAAAGTGAGTACCGGCACGAGCTGGAAATTGCCATCGACCCGTTTAAGGGGTTGCTGTTAGGGCTGTTCTTCATCTCGGTTGGCATGGCCTTGAATCTTGGCGTGCTTTACACCCATATCCTGGCCGTATTGCTGGGCGTTGCGGTGCTGATCGCCGTCAAAATGCTGGTGCTGTACGTGCTGGCGCGGGTATACGGTCTGCGTTACCCGGAGCGTGCGCAGCTTGCCGGGGTGCTGAGCCAGGGGGGAGAGTTCGCTTTTGTGCTCTTCTCCACAGCATCGTCCCAGAGATTGTTCCAGCATGACCAGATGGCGCTGCTGCTGGTGACCGTCACGCTGTCAATGATGACCACACCGTTGTTAATGAAGCTGATCGATAAGCGGCTTTCCCGACGCCTGAATGCACCGGAAGATGAACATGAAGCGCCCTGGGTGGATGATGATAAACCGCAGGTCATTGTGGTGGGCTTCGGGCGCTTTGGGCAGGTGATTGGCCGCCTGCTGATGGCGAATAAAATGCGCGTGACGGTGCTGGAGCGTGATATCAGCGCGGTTAACCTGATGCGCAAGTACGGTTACAAGGTCTATTACGGTGATGCCACTCAGGTGGAACTCCTGCGGTCGGCCGGGGCAGAAGCAGCGGAGTCGATTGTTATCACCTGTAATGAGCCGGAAGACACCATGAAGCTGGTGCAGATCTGCCAGCAGCATTTTCCGCATCTGCATATCCTGGCGCGAGCGCGCGGGCGTGTAGAGGCACATGAGCTGCTCCAGGCCGGGGTAACGCAATTTACCCGTGAGACCTTCTCTAGTGCGCTGGAGCTGGGGCGCAAAACGTTAGTGACGCTGGGTATGCATCCGCATCAGGCCCAGCGCGCGCAGTTACATTTTCGCCGTCTGGATATGATGATGCTGCGCGAGTTGATGCCGGTGCATACCGACACGGTGCAAATTTCCCGGGTGCGGGAAGCGCGCCGCGAGCTGGAAGAGATCTTCCAGCGTGAGATGCAGCAGGAGCGTCGGCAGCTGGACGGCTGGGATGAATTTGAATAACGAGGTAGAGAATGGCGGTACGTAAACGCTTTATCGCCGGTGCGAAATGCCCGGCCTGTCAGGCTCAGGATACTCTGGCCATGTGGCGAGAGAATAATATCGATATTGTTGAGTGTGTTAAGTGCGGACACCAGATGCGTGAAGCGGATAAAGAGGTTCGCGAGCATGTTCGCAAAGAAGAGCAAGTGATAGGGATTTTTCATCCCGACTAGCGATATGCCCTGAGTTTTTTTAAGCTAAAGGGTACACGGGTGCAGATTTCCGTTACAATCTGCGCCAGCAATTTTCCCACGCTCAGGAGATATCATGAAAGTAGCAAAAGACCTGGTGGTCAGCCTGGCCTATCAGGTACGTACAGAAGACGGTGTGTTGGTTGATGAGTCTCCGGTGAGTGCGCCGCTGGACTACCTGCACGGTCACGGTTCCCTGATTTCCGGTCTGGAAAACGCGCTGGACGGTCACGAAGTTGGCGACAAATTTGACGTTGCTGTAGGCGCAAACGACGCTTACGGTCAGTACGATGACAACCTGGTGCAGCGCGTTCCTAAAGACGTGTTCATGGGCGTTGACGAACTGCAGGTTGGCATGCGTTTCCTGGCTGAAACTGACCAGGGTCCGGTTCCAGTAGAAATCACTGAAGTTGAAGATGACCACGTTGTGGTTGATGGCAACCACATGCTGGCTGGCCAGAACCTCAAGTTCAACGTTGAAGTGGTTGCAATCCGCGAAGCCACCGAAGAAGAGCTGGCTCACGGCCACGTTCACGGTGCGCACGGCCATGACCACGATCACGGTCACGATGGTTGCTGCGGCGGTCACGGCCACGATCACGACCATGGTCACGACCACGGTAAAGGTGGTTGCGGTAATGGCGGTTGCGGTTGCCACTAAGCTTCACGGCTTCAGGCACAAAAAAGCGGGATTAATCCCGCTTTTTTTACGTCTCAATAGTGAGGCGGCGGCGTCTCTTCTGACTGTGACGCAATGTGCGATGACTGCGACGCTTTCACTTTTTCGGTTAACAGACGCAGCAGATCCCGCAGTTTGGCCATTTCCAGCTCGTGGGCCGTTACGGTCTGATTTAGCTCATCGATGGTGATCTCCTGAAAAGCCAGTCGGCTTTCAAGTTCAGCCAGTCGTGCTTCCATATCGTTATCCTGCATGATTCACCTCGTTGGTCTTGTTTAGCCCGTCCGGGGCTTGCGGCGGCGGATTTTACCCGAGATTATCCTCACGCGCAGTAAACATCCCTGCGCTAAGAAACTAATTTAAACAAAAATAGTCTGAAATGTGGTGCTAATCAGAGGCGTCTACCTGTAGATTTGTTCCTCAACGTTTTATAGTACGCTTCTCATTTACGCTTAATACGGGGTGAGAGTCCCCGGCCCTGGAGAAATGGATGAAATCACTGTTTAAAGTAACGCTGCTGGCGACCACGATGGCCGTCGCTCTGCATGCGCCGCTGACTTTCGCTGCCGATACTGCAGCAAAGCCTGCTGCGACTGCTAACAGCAATGCGGCGTTCAAAAATGACGACCAGAAATCAGCCTACGCACTGGGCGCATCTCTGGGCCGTTACATGGAAAACTCTCTGAAAGAGCAAGAAAAACTGGGCATCAAACTGGATCAGGCGCAACTGATCGCCGGTGTTCAGGATGCCTTTGCTGATAAGAGCAAACTGTCAGACCAGGAAATCGAGCAAACTCTGCAGGCTTTCGAAGCGCGCGTGAAAGGCGCAGCGCAGGAGAAGATGGAGAAAGACGCGACCGAGAACGAAACGAAGGGTAAAGCTTACCGTGACGCTTTCGCTAAAGAGAAAGGCGCGAAAACCTCTGCTACTGGCCTGGTCTACAAAGTAGAGAAAGAAGGTACCGGCGACGCGCCGAAAGACAGCGATACCGTAGTTGTGAACTACAAAGGTACCCTGACTGACGGTAAAGAGTTCGATAACTCTTACACCCGTGGTGAGCCGCTCTCCTTCCGTCTGGATGGTGTTATCCCGGGCTGGACTGAAGGCCTGAAGAACATCAAGAAAGGCGGTAAAATCAAGCTGGTCATCCCACCGGATCTGGCCTACGGCAAAACTGGCGTCCCGGGTATCCCGGCTAACTCCACGCTGGTATTCGATGTAGAGCTGCTGGACATTAAGCCAGCGCCGAAAGCGGATGCTAAGCCGGACGCGAAGCCAGAAGCGTCAGCAGAAGCCACCAAGAAGTAAATCGGTAACAACCGCCGCCCCTGAAGCGGCGGTTTTTTATTATGGTGCAGATATAATTAACACTGGAAGCGCTAACTACGCTGTATTAATTTAGTTGCCCGTGTAAATAATGAGCCTGCCCTGAAAACTTACCGACAGGCTCCTGAAAAGGAGTGTTTTTTTCATGACCAGGTCGCTTTTAACCAACGAAACCAGCGAACTTGATTTGCTGGATCAGCGTCCTTTCGATCAGACCGATTTCGATATTCTGAAATCCTACGAAGCGGTAGTGGACGGGTTAGCGATGCTCATTGGGTCCCACTGCGAAATCGTATTGCACTCCCTGCAAGATCTGAAATGTTCTGCCATCCGCATTGCCAATGGTGAGCATACTGGCCGTAAAATTGGCTCGCCAATCACCGACCTTGCACTGCGTATGCTGCACGACATGACCGGTGCGGACAGCAGCGTCTCAAAATGTTATTTCACCCGCGCGAAGAGCGGTGTCCTGATGAAGTCCGTGACGATTGCCATCCGCAACCGCGATCATCGGGTGATTGGCTTGCTGTGCATCAATATGAATCTCGATGTGCCGTTCTCCCAGATCATGAACACCTTTATTCCGCCAGAAACACCGGATGTTGGATCTTCTGTTAACTTTGCCTCCTCGGTTGAAGACCTCGTCACCCAGACGCTGGAATTCACCATCGAAGAAGTCAATGCCGATCGCAATGTGTCCAACAATGCCAAGAATCGCCAGATCGTGCTTAACCTCTACGAGAAAGGCATTTTTGATATCAAAGATGCGATTAACCAGGTAGCGGATCGTCTCAATATCTCTAAACACACGGTGTATCTCTATATCCGTCAGTTTAAAAGCGGCGATTTCCTGGGGCACGAGAAGTAATGCGTTTCGCGTTAATGGTGACAGGCCCGGCTTACGGTACGCAGCAGGCCAGCAGTGCGTTGCAATTTGCGCGCGCGCTGCTTGCCGCCGGACACGAGCTGGTCAGCGTCTTTTTTTATCGGGAAGGTGTCTATAACGCCAACCAACTGACGTCTCCTGCCTCTGATGAGTTTGATCTGGTGCGTGCATGGCAATCGCTAAACCAGCAGCACGGGGTTGCTCTGCACATCTGTGTGGCGGCGGCGCTCCGTCGTGGCGTAAGCGATGCGAACGAAGCACAGCGCCTGGGCCTGCCAACTGCCAACCTTAATGACGGCTTTTCACTGAGTGGCCTCGGGGCGCTGGCCCAAGCCGCATTAACCTGCGACCGAATGGTGCAATTCTGATGAACCGCGTGGCTTTTGTTTTTTCCTCTGCTCCGCATGGCAGTGCCGCCGGAAGGGAAGGGCTGGATGCGTTACTGGCGACTTCAGCACTGACGGAAGAGATCGGCGTATTTTTTATCGGCGACGGCGTGTTCCAGCTGCTTACCGGCCAGCAGCCGCAAGTCGTGCTGGCGCGTGACTACATCGCGACCTTTAAAGTTCTGCCGCTGTATGACATAGAGACGTTTTACGTTTGTGCCGCCTCCCTGCAGGCGCGCGGTCTGAATGAAAACACGCCCTTTGTTCTCGACGCCACGGTGGTGGAGCCAGAGGTACTGCGTGAACATCTCTCCCGGTTCGACACTATCCTGACATTCTGAGGCCGTCATGCTCCATACTCTGAGCCACTCTCCCTGGCACTGCGACATCGAAAGTCTGTTAAGAATGGTGCGTGAAGGCGACGCCCTGCTGCTTATCCAGGATGGCGTTCTGGCGGCGGTAGAGGGCAGTCGCTTTGTTGATCTTCTCAATAATGCCCCCATCTCTGTCTCTGCGCTTAAAGATGACATCGAGGCTCGCGGCCTGGCTGGTCAAATTTCAGCCAGTATTGACGTGGTTAGCTATACTGATTTCGTTAATCTGGTTGTCCAGCACGCTGGCCAAATGAACTGGTGATGTGAGATCGCTGTATATTTCTTGACACCTTTTCGACGTAGCCCTAAAATTTCGCGTCCTCATATTGTATGAGGTCGTTTTATTACGTGTTTACGAAGCAAAAGCTAAAACCAGGAGCTATTTAATGGCAACAGTTAACCAGCTGGTACGCAAACCACGCGCTCGCAAAGTTGCAAAAAGCAACGTGCCTGCGCTGGAAGCCTGCCCGCAGAAACGTGGTGTATGTACTCGTGTGTATACCACCACTCCTAAAAAACCAAACTCCGCACTGCGTAAAGTCTGCCGTGTGCGTTTGACTAACGGTTTTGAAGTGACTTCCTACATCGGTGGTGAAGGTCACAACCTGCAGGAACACTCCGTGATCCTGATCCGTGGCGGTCGTGTAAAAGACCTTCCGGGTGTTCGTTACCACACCGTTCGTGGTGCGCTTGACTGCTCCGGCGTTAAAGACCGTAAGCAATCTCGCTCTAAGTACGGCGTGAAACGTCCTAAGGCTTAATGGTTCTCCGTTAAGTAAGGCCAAACTGATTTATCTTAATGTCACACTAAACTCTTAGAGTTTTGGACAATCCTGAATTAACAACGGAGTATTCCCATGCCACGTCGTCGCGTCATTGGTCAGCGTAAAATTCTTCCAGATCCGAAATTCGGATCAGAACTGCTGGCAAAATTTGTAAATATCCTGATGGTAGATGGTAAAAAATCTACTGCAGAAGCAATCGTATACAGCGCGCTTGAGACCCTGGCTCAGCGTTCTGGTAAAAATGAACTGGAAGCTTTCGAAGTCGCTCTCGACAACGTTCGCCCGACTGTAGAAGTTAAGTCCCGCCGCGTTGGTGGTTCTACTTATCAGGTTCCAGTTGAAGTTCGTCCGGTTCGTCGTAATGCTCTGGCAATGCGTTGGATCGTTGAAGCTGCTCGTAAACGCGGTGATAAATCCATGGCTCTGCGTCTGGCGAACGAACTTTCTGATGCTGCAGACAACAAAGGTACTGCAGTTAAGAAACGTGAAGACGTTCACCGTATGGCAGAAGCCAACAAGGCGTTCGCACACTACCGTTGGTAATCCCTTCGGAGTATTAGTCACCAGGCGGGCGCTTCAGCGAAGCAGCCCGCTTTGGGTTACTTAACTGAACGCCTAAAAAGATAAACGAGGAATCAAATGGCTCGTACAACACCCATCGCACGCTACCGTAACATTGGTATCAGTGCGCACATCGACGCCGGTAAAACCACTACTACCGAACGTATTCTGTTCTACACCGGTGTAAACCATAAAATCGGTGAAGTTCACGACGGCGCCGCTACCATGGACTGGATGGAGCAGGAGCAGGAGCGTGGTATTACCATTACCTCCGCAGCGACTACTGCATTCTGGTCTGGTATGGCTAAGCAGTATGAACCGCATCGCGTAAACATCATCGACACCCCGGGGCACGTTGACTTCACCATCGAAGTAGAACGTTCCATGCGTGTTCTGGATGGTGCGGTAATGGTTTACTGCGCAGTTGGTGGTGTTCAGCCACAGTCTGAAACCGTATGGCGTCAGGCAAACAAATACAAAGTTCCGCGCATCGCGTTCGTTAACAAAATGGACCGTATGGGTGCTAACTTCCTGAAAGTTGTTGGTCAGATCAAATCCCGTCTGGGCGCGAACCCTGTTCCGCTGCAGCTGGCAATTGGTGCTGAAGAAGGTTTCACCGGCGTAATCGACCTGGTGAAAATGAAAGCCATCAACTGGAACGAAGAAGACGCAGGCGTAACCTTCACCTACGAAGATATCCCAGCAGACATGCAGGACCTGGCTGACGAATGGCACCAGAACCTGATCGAGTCCGCAGCGGAAGCTTCTGAAGAGCTGATGGAAAAATACCTGGGTGGTGAAGAACTGACTGAAGAAGAGATCAAAAAAGCTCTGCGTCAGCGTGTTCTGAACAACGAAATCATCCTGGTAACCTGTGGTTCTGCGTTCAAGAACAAAGGTGTTCAGGCGATGCTGGATGCAGTAGTTGACTACCTGCCATCCCCGGTAGACGTTCCTGCGATCAACGGTATCCTGGACGACGGTAAAGACACGCCGGCTGAGCGTCACGCAAGTGATGAAGAGCCGTTTGCTGCTCTGGCGTTCAAAATCGCTACCGACCCGTTCGTAGGTAACCTGACGTTCTTCCGTGTGTACTCTGGTGTGGTTAACTCCGGTGACACCATCCTGAACTCCGTGAAAGCTGCACGTGAGCGTTTCGGTCGTATCGTACAGATGCACGCGAACAAACGTGAAGAGATCAAAGAAGTTCGTGCGGGCGACATCGCTGCTGCTATCGGTCTGAAAGACGTGACTACTGGTGACACCCTGTGTAACCCAGATCACCCAATCATTCTGGAGCGTATGGAGTTCCCAGAGCCGGTAATCTCTATCGCCGTTGAGCCGAAAACCAAAGCTGACCAGGAAAAAATGGGTCTGGCTCTGGGCCGTCTGGCTAAAGAAGACCCATCATTCCGCGTATGGACTGATGAAGAATCTAACCAGACCATCATCGCTGGTATGGGTGAACTGCACCTGGACATCATCGTTGACCGTATGCGTCGTGAATTCAACGTTGAAGCTAACGTAGGTAAACCTCAGGTTGCTTACCGTGAAGCGATTCGTCAGAAAGTTTCCGATGTTGAAGGTAAACACGCTAAGCAGTCCGGTGGTCGTGGTCAGTATGGTCACGTTGTGATCGACATGTACCCACTGGAGCCAGGCTCTAACCCGAAAGGTTACGAGTTCATCAACGACATTAAAGGTGGTGTGATTCCTGGTGAATACATCCCTGCCGTTGATAAAGGCATCCAGGAGCAGCTGAAGTCTGGTCCACTGGCTGGTTACCCGGTAGTAGACATGGGTGTTCGTCTGCACTTCGGTTCTTACCATGACGTTGACTCCTCTGAACTGGCGTTTAAACTGGCTGCTTCTATCGCCTTTAAAGAAGGCTTTAAGAAAGCGAAACCAGTTCTGCTTGAGCCGATCATGAAGGTTGAAGTAGAAACTCCTGAAGAGAACACCGGTGACGTTATCGGTGACTTGAGCCGTCGTCGCGGTATGCTGCGTGGTCAGGAATCTGAAGTAACTGGCGTTAAGATCCACGCTGAAGTTCCGCTGTCTGAAATGTTCGGATATGCAACTCAGCTGCGTTCTCTGACCAAAGGTCGTGCATCATACACCATGGAATTCCTGAAGTATGATGATGCGCCGAACAACGTTGCTCAGGCCGTAATTGAAGCCCGTGGTAAATAATCCACAGGATTAAAACCTAAGTCCCGTGCTCTCTCCAAAGGGGAGAGCACTATAGTAAGGAATATAGCCGTGTCTAAAGAAAAATTTGAACGTACAAAACCGCACGTCAACGTTGGTACTATCGGCCACGTTGACCACGGTAAAACTACTCTGACCGCTGCAATCACTACCGTTCTGGCAAAAACCTACGGTGGTTCTGCTCGTGCATTCGACCAGATCGATAACGCACCAGAAGAAAAAGCTCG
>NZ_JBNDJP010000010.1:0-137936 GCF_050435045.1 Leclercia sp. 1548
CCCCATGCCGAACTCAGAAGTGAAACGCCGTAGCGCCGATGGTAGTGTGGGGTCTCCCCATGCGAGAGTAGGGAACTGCCAGGCATCAAATCAGGTAAAAAGCCCATCCTCACGGATGGGCTTTTTGCGTTGCGGCGCCGGACAGCCGGACGCCACCGCGTCTGCCCCGCCTGTAAAACCTTAAAGCCGGGTAAGGCGAAGCCGAAATCCCAATAGATCAGGCCGTGCTCCACCTCATAATAAACTCCGAAATCCCATCCACATCATTCAAATCCAGCACTGGTACCTGCAGCGGCAATGCAACATCACTGGCTACCGCAATCACATGCTCATCCAGCGTTAACTCGCAAACATCATGTCCTGCATCGCTTCGAAACAACAGGATCTTTGCAACAGCCTCATGCTTAAACCCCTCAACCAGCACCAGATCCAGCGTTGAGTGATCCATTCGACTGACCAGATAAGCAAGATCCAATGGCGTTTCATCCGGGGTTTCGGTCATCAGCGCCCAACGCTGATTGCTCGCCACCATCGTTTGTGCCGCACCCGCTTTACGCAGCTCATAACTGTCTTTGCCCGGCTTATCGACATCCATATTATGATGAGTGTGCTTAATCAATCCGGGACGAATACCTTTGGCGCAAAGCGCAGGTATCAGTCTCTTCAGCAGAGTGGTCTTCCCGGTACCGCTCCAGGCGGAAATCGCTAAAACGGGTATCATCTCTTCTCCTGCATGGTCTGCAAATCTTCAGTGGTATTCACGTTCACGAAAGAAGATTTCAGATCGCTAAAATCAACCGGATGACCGCCAGACTGGCGCATAAACAACATTACTCGCCGCTCTCCTGCGGCCAGGTAGTCCTGTAAATCAGGTACTAACGATCGGTTAATTAACGCGATAGTAGGGTGATCGCGCTCGCCGTCATGCGCCCAGATTACAGGGGCATCACCGCGCTGCTGCACCAAACGTTCAACCAGGCAAGAGGGGATAAAAGGTGTATCACACGAACAAAAGAGAAACCACTCTGCCGGGGATTGCTGCATCACGGAGAGCATACCGGCCAACGGGCCAGGATAATCAGCAAGGTTATCCTGATAAACGGGATATCCACTTTGCTGATAAATATCGATATGACGATTCGCGCTGATGGCGAGTGCAGATACCTGGCCGGCAAGCCTGTCAGCGACATGACGCCATAGGGGTCTATTGTTCAGTTGTTGAAGCCCCTTATCTTTGCCACCCATACGCGTCGCTCTGCCACCCGCCAGAACAACCCCAATAATCTCCCGGCACTGATTCACTAATATCGCCTCTTTTATTGTGGGATTGACCCTGCTAACGTGTCTCTCTTAATGAAAGGAGTATTCCCATGAAATGTAAACGTCTGAACGAAGTTATCGAACTCCTCCAGCCAGCCTGGCAGAAAGAGCCAGAACTTAACCTGATGCAATTCTTACAGAAACTGGCGCAGGAGTCAGGTTATGACGGTGAGCTGGCTGACCTTTCTGATGACATCCTGATCTATCACCTGAAAATGCGTGATTCCGGCAAAGATGCGGTGATCCCGGGCATCCAGAAAGATTATGAAGAAGATTTTAAAACCGCCTTGCTGCGCGCACGTGGCGTAATTAAAGAGTAAAAGCTTGTAAGAGGCGCCACCGTAAACGCTGTTAAATGATATCCTCAATCATTCGTATAATTTCCGGATGATCGGATGAACGACCAGGCTTTTACTTTCCAGACCTTACACCCGGATACCATTATGGATGCGCTGTTTGAACAGGGCATCCGGGTAGACTCAGGCCTGACACCCTTAAACAGCTATGAGAACCGCGTCTACCAGTTTCAGGATGAGGATCGCCAGCGCTTTGTGGTGAAATTTTATCGCCCGCAGCGCTGGTCAGCTGAACAAATTCAGGAAGAGCATCAGTTTGCACTCGACCTGATGGCCGATGATGTTCCTGTCGCCGCCCCCCTTAAATTCAATAATCAGACGCTGCTGTCGCACCAGGGCTTTTATTTTGCTGTGTTTCCAAGTCTTGGTGGCAGGCAATTTGAAGCCGACAACATTGATCAGATGGAGTGGGTTGCCCGTTATTTAGGGCGCATTCATCAGACAGGACAGAAAAGCGTGTTTACCGCGCGCCCGACTATCGGCATTCAGGAATACTTGCTTGAACCGCGTCAGGTATTTGAAACATCCACGCTCATTCCTTCAGGGCTGAAAGCGCAATTCCTTGCCGCAACGGATGGCTTAATTAACGCCGTCATTTCGCGCTGGGATAACAACGTCACCACGCTGCGTCTGCACGGCGATTGCCATGCCGGAAATATCCTCTGGCGTGATGGGCCGTTATTTGTCGATCTTGATGATGCGCGAATGGGACCTGCTATTCAGGATCTCTGGATGCTACTGAATGGCGATAAAGCTGAGCAGCGAATGCAGTTTGAGACGATTATTGAAGCCTATGAAGAGTTCTCGTCCTTTGATTCAGACGAAATTGCATTAATTGAACCTTTACGTGCCATGCGTTTTGTCTATTATCTTTCCTGGTTAATCAGGCGTTGGGATGACCCCGCTTTCCCCAGAAACTTCCCGTGGCTTACCGGGGAAGATTACTGGCGTAACCAGATATCGACATTTACTGAACAGGTAAAGGTTCTGCAGGAACCCCCTTTGCAATTAACGCCAATGTATTAATCGAACACACCCAGGAGAAATTTGATCATGAAAAAAATATGGCTGGCGCTGGCAGGTATGATTCTGGCTTTTAGCGCATCGGCTGCACAGTTCAGCGATGGCAAGCAGTATATTACCCTCGACAAACCGGTTGCCGGGGAGCCTCAGGTCCTTGAGTTCTTCTCCTTCTACTGCCCGCACTGCTATGAGTTCGAGCAGGTTCTGCACGTTTCCGATAACGTGAAGAAGAAGCTGCCAGAAGGCACCAAAATGACCAAGTATCATGTTGAGTTTCTTGGCCCGTTGGGCAAAGACCTGACTCAGGCATGGGCCGTTGCGATGGCGCTGGGTGTGGAAGACAAAATTACTGCGCCAATGTTTGAAGCAGTTCAGAAAACACAGGCCGTACAAACCACAGCTGATATCCGCAAAGTCTTTGTTGATGCCGGTATTAAAGGAGAAGAATACGATGCAGCCTGGAATAGCTTCGTTGTGAAATCTCTGGTAGCTCAGCAGGAAAAAGCTGCTGCTGACCTGCAGTTGCGCGGCGTGCCAGCCATGTATGTTAACGGCAAATATCAGCTGAATATGCAGGGTATGGATACCAGCAGCATGGACATCTTCGTCCAGCAATATGCTGATACCGTTAAGTATCTGGTTGAGAAGAAGTAATAAAGAAAACGCCGGTCAATGACCGGCGTTTTTGTATTCCGCTTTAATTGTGTTTATGAGCGCGTCTTTCTCACTCCACAACGTATTCAGCCAGAGCTGAAAACGTCGCTTAAAGTTCTTATCGCTGACGTAGTCCCCGTGTAATTCCTCCACCACAGGCACCAGATTAATACGCACCACGATCCGGGTTAACTTGCCGCTGAGCATATCCTGAAATGGCGTCTTATCGTTTTCTGGATAACAGAGCGTGACGTTCAGTAATTTGTCGAACTGTTTGCCTAGCACGTTAAGCGCCATGGCGATCCCGGCCGCTTTTGGTGGCAGCAGGTTGGCATACGGCGAGCGCGTTTGCTGCTGCTTCTCTTCGGTAAAGCGAGAGCCTTCGACGAAATTAACGATTGTGGTGGGGTGTGAGCGAAACTTCTCACAGGATCGGCGAGTGGTTTCAACATCTTTTCCGCGGCGCTCAGGATGACGAATCAGATAGCTACGCGAATAGCGTTTCATAAAGGGCATATCCAGCGCCCAGCAGGCCAGGCCAATAAAAGGCACCCAGGCGAGCTGCTGCTTAAGAAAGTATTTGTTCATGGGGATATGTTTGCGGAACAGCACGCATAGCACCACTATATCGGCCCAGCTATGGTGGTTACAGATGAGCAAATACCAGTTTTTCTTGTTAAGCCCTTCCAGACCCTGAACATCCCATTTCAGATGCGGATTAAGACGCAAAAGTACTGCCAGGCCTTCACACCAGCAGTACATCATGAAATTACAAAAACCTGATACGGCACGCCAGACGACGGGGATCGGTAGTAGCAGTTTAATTATTCCGGCGATGATAATCGGCACAGAACAGGCGATGGTGACCAGAATAGTTAATGCGATACTTATCAGAAGCGTGATCGCAGCCAGCAGTCTAGACATGATGAGTGTTTTCAGGTGGTTAGATATAATATGCGCCTGATAAACAGACACCGGGCGCTGATTTTACCAGAAAACGCTAAAAGGATGGGGCTTTAACCTGGTATGAACAGCGTTTTACCTGTCAGCGGAGAAAAATTCTATGGCACAGATCCGGCGTGGCTTATATCCACATGGAGTAAATTGTCATCAATCAGAGATATGAGATCGCGATCAAACAATAATATATTGATTATTAAGATTAATTATTAGCATAGCGATCAACAGATAGCACATTTAGTCCAGGTCGCAGAAACTATTCACAAACTTATCCACAGATTTAATTTGCGACCGATCCTCAGGATCGCAAAATCTTTGGCTGTATTGACCGCGAAAAACTGATGTTTTCATCCTTCTGTGGCATCCTTTAACCATAAATTACTTAAAGGCACGGACATTATGGTTCAGATCCCCGAAAATCCGCTTATTCTCGTCGACGGTTCGTCTTATCTTTATCGGGCGTATCATGCGTTTCCTCCGCTGACTAATAGCGCCGGAGAGCCTACTGGCGCAATGTATGGCGTGCTGAACATGCTGCGTAGTTTGATTTTGCAGTATCAGCCGAGCCATGCCGCCGTCGTATTCGATGCGAAAGGCAAAACTTTCCGGGATGAGCTGTTTGAACACTATAAATCCCATCGCCCGCCAATGCCGGACGATCTGCGCGCGCAGATTGAGCCTCTGCATAAGATGGTAAAAGCGATGGGTCTGCCTTTAATGGCCGTCTCTGGCGTGGAAGCAGACGATGTAATCGGTACGCTGGCACGAGAAGCCGAGAAAATGGGCCGCCCGGTATTGATCAGTACCGGCGATAAAGACATGGCGCAGCTGGTCACGCCAGGGATCACCCTGATTAACACCATGACCAATACCATCCTTGGCCCTGAAGAGGTGGTGACCAAATATGGCGTGCCGCCGGAGCTGATCATCGACTTCCTCGCGCTGATGGGCGACTCCTCCGATAACATTCCGGGCGTGCCGGGTGTGGGCGAGAAGACGGCCCAGGCGCTGCTGCAAGGTCTGGGTGGGCTGGATACGCTGTACAGCGAGCAGGATAAAATTGCTGGGTTAACCTTCCGCGGCGCCAAAACCATGGCCGCTAAGCTTGAGCAAAACAAAGAGGTCGCGTACCTCTCCTATCAGCTGGCGACCATTAAAACCGACGTTGAACTGGATCTGACCTGCGAACAACTGGAAGTGCAGCAACCTGCCGTAGAGGAGCTGTTGAGCCTGTTTAAACAGTATGAATTCAAACGCTGGATAACCGATCTCGACGCAGGAAAATGGCTGCAGGCGAAAGGGGCAAAACCGGCGGCTAAGCCAAAACAGACGCTGGTGATTGATGCTGAAGTAGAGCCGGAAGAAGAAGCCACGGTCCTCTCTTCTGAACATTACGAAACCATTCTTGATGAAGCCCAGCTGCAGGTCTGGATTGAAAAATTAAAGCAGGTACCGGTGTTCGCTTTTGATACCGAAACCGACAGCCTCGATAATGTCTCGGCCAATATGGTCGGCCTCTCCTTTGCCACTGAGCCTGGCGTTGCCGCCTATGTGCCGGTCGCCCACGACTACCTGGATGCGCCTGAACAGATCAGCCGTGAGCGGGTGCTCGAACTGCTCAAGCCGATCCTTGAAGACGAAAAAGCACTCAAGGTGGGGCAAAACCTGAAGTTTGACCGCGGTATCCTGCAAAACTACGGCATTGAACTGCGGGGTATCGCGTTCGATACCATGCTGGAATCCTATATCCTCGACAGCGTTGCCGGTCGTCACGATATGGATTCACTCTCCGATCGCTGGCTGAAGCACAAAACCGTCACCTTCGAAGAGATCGCGGGAAAGGGCAAAAATCAGCTGACGTTTAACCAGATTGCTCTGGAAGAGGCGGGACACTATGCGGCAGAAGATGCTGACGTCACGCTGCAACTGCATTTAAAGATGTGGCCAAAGCTGCAAAAACACGCCGGGCCGCTGAACGTGTTCCAGAATATCGAGATGCCGCTGGTGCCGGTTCTGTCCCGCATTGAGCGCAACGGCGTTAAGATCGATCCGGCAGTACTGCATAAGCACTCAGAAGAGATCACTTTGCGCCTGAACGAGCTTGAGCAAAAAGCGCATGAGATCGCCGGCGAGCCGTTTAACCTCTCGTCCACCAAACAGCTGCAGACCATCCTGTTTGAAAAGCAGGGCATTAAGCCGCTGAAGAAAACGCCTGGTGGTGCACCGTCAACCTCTGAAGAGGTGCTGGAAGAGCTGGCGCTGGACTATCCGCTGCCGAAAGTGATCCTGCAATACCGTGGGCTGGCAAAGCTGAAATCGACCTATACCGATAAGCTGCCGTTGATGATCAACCCGAAAACGGGTCGCGTGCATACCTCTTATCATCAGGCGGTGGCAGCCACCGGGCGTCTGTCCTCGACCGATCCGAACCTGCAAAACATTCCGGTGCGTAATGAAGAGGGGCGTCGTATCCGTCAGGCGTTTATTGCGCCGCAGGACTACGTGATTGTCTCCGCTGACTATTCGCAGATTGAGCTGCGTATTATGGCGCACCTGTCCCGGGATAAAGGCCTGTTGACCGCCTTTGCTGAAGGGCAGGATATCCACCGGGCGACGGCGGCCGAAGTCTTTGGGATGTCACTGGAGAGTGTAACCGGGGAACAGCGCCGCAGCGCAAAAGCGATCAACTTTGGTCTGATCTACGGTATGAGCGCCTTTGGCCTCTCCCGTCAGCTCAATATTCCACGTAAAGAGTCGCAGAAGTACATGGATCTCTATTTCGAGCGCTATCCGGGTGTGCTGCAATATATGGAGAGCACCCGTGCCAAGGCGAAAGAAAAAGGCTATGTCGAAACGCTGGACGGACGTCGTCTCTATCTGCCGGATATCAACTCAAGCAATGCAGCGCGCCGTGCCGGTGCCGAGCGTGCCGCGATCAACGCCCCGATGCAGGGGACAGCAGCAGATATCATTAAACGTGCGATGATCGCCGTTGATGCCTGGCTGGAGAAAGACCAGCCGCGGGTTCGTATGATCATGCAGGTACACGATGAACTGGTGTTCGAAGTGCACAAAGACGATCTGGAGTCCGTCTCGAAAAAGATCCATGAACTGATGGAAAACAGCATGAAACTGGATGTGCCGTTGCTGGTGGAAGTGGGTAGCGGAGAAAACTGGGATCAGGCTCACTAACTCTTTCTGGAATATGAATACTTTTTGTAAGTAAGCAACATATCCATGAACGTTTTGTGATGATCATTAGAATTACCTATGTAAAGAATGAAAAAAAACTACAAAAAGTGCTTTGTCTATAGTCTAAAAAAGGGTAGAGTTATTCGCGTAGGGTACAGAGGTAAGATGTTCTATCTTTCAGACCTTTTACTTCACGTAATCGGATTTGGCTGAATATTTTAGCCGCCCCAGTCAGTAATGACTGGGGCGTTTTTTATTGCGGCAAAGAAAAGTTTCAGCGCATAAAAAAAGCGCGGACATCGCCGCGCTTATTATCACTCTTCCGCTTCTGTCGCGGGTTCCAACTCACTGTACCAGCGATCCAGTTTTTCACGCAGTTTATCCACGCCAAGTTTCTTCAGTGAAGAAAAAGCCTCAACCTGGATGTCGCCGTTAAACGCCAGAACCGCTTCACGCACCATATTCACCTGCGCTTTACGCGCGCCGCTTGCCAGCTTGTCGGCTTTGGTCAACAGCACCAGCACCTCGATCCCGCTTTCGACGGCCCAGTGGATCATCTGCTGATCAAGATCTTTGAGCGGATGACGAATATCCATCAGCACGACCAGACCTTTCAGGCACAGGCGTTTTTCCAGGTATTCACCCAGGGCGCGCTGCCATTTGATTTTCATCTCTTCCGGGACTTCGGCGTAGCCATAGCCCGGTAAGTCGACCAGGCGTTTGCCCGGCGCAACTTCAAACAGGTTAATCAGCTGGGTACGGCCAGGCGTTTTAGAGATACGGGCGAGGCTTTTCTGATTGGTCAGGGTATTCAGAGCGCTGGATTTCCCCGCGTTGGACCGGCCAGCAAATGCCACTTCAAGACCCGCATCGGCGGGTAAATGGCGAATATCAGGCGCACTAAGAACAAAATGCGTCTGGTGATAATTCAGGTTGGTCACGTGGTTGTCTCCAGAAATTCGTAACGTTGGGGGGATTATACCTGAACAGAGAGAAAAGGCTTTTCCCATCGGCAGTCTGGCTGTAAGTAAAAACCATGAGCTTTGTAAGAGATCTGCCCTTTAAATTATGGGAGATTTAAGAAAAATCGCAGAGCCTTTAAAAATCATAATCATTAAAATCAAACTATTAACGCTTAGTCCTAATCTGAAAAGCGCGCGTAAATCGCCTTTGTGGGTTGTAGGTTTAACCGGACCGCGTAAAGTAGCGCTCAACGGCGAGGATGCCAACAGGAAGCGGACTTAAGGATGAGGGTCAGGAGCGCCAGGAGGCGAAGACAAAGGACAGTCAGGAAGACGTACGCCTGGAGGCGTTTGAAAAAGGAAAAGGACCTGTCACGGACGGTAGCTGCTCACGGAAAAACAGGGTGAGTTGTCAGCAAACAGGGATTGTCAGACCCATAACGCGTTATGAGTCAGGAAAAAAGGCGACAGATTGCTCTGTCGCCTTTTTTCTTTGCTTGCTTTCTGCTAGATTTCGCCGCAATTCTATACTGAATAAAACGACGTAAAGACAAAACAACATGAAAAAACCGACCTCCGCTGCAGGCGCTAAACGTCCAGCAAAAGCACGCCGTAAAACGCGCGAAGAACTGAATCAGGAAGCGCGCGATCGCAAACGCGATAAAAAGCATCGTGGCCATGCTGCGGGCAGTCGCACAAGCGGCAGCGGTGAATCGGGCGCGTCTGCGAAAAGTAAGCAGCAGAAAGACCCGCGTATCGGCAGTAAAACACCTGTTCCATTAGGCGTGACCAATGCCCCGGTCACCAGGCAGCACAAACCCAAGAGCGAGAAACCTATGCTTTCACCGCAGGCTGAGCTGGATTTGCTGGAGAATGATGAGCGCCTGGATGCGCTGCTGGAACGTCTTGAAGAGGGTGAAACCCTGAATGCTGAAGAGCAATCCTGGGTTGATGCCAAACTGGATCGCATCGATGAACTGATGCAGAAGCTTGGTCTCTCTTACGACGACGAAGAGGAAGAGGAAGAAGAAGAGAAGCAGGAAGACATGATGCGCCTGCTGAAAGGTGGAAACTAACATTTGCACCCGGCAGGCTTTATCGTCCTGCTTATAACCCTTCCGGTTATATGTTATCTGGTGTGGTTATTCGTTAAACTACGGCGGTTGTCGCGGCGACAAAAGTGGCTGCGCACCCGATTCATGGCCCGCACAGGGGCCAGAACGGGCCGCCGTAAACGAACGCGGCACCATCGGAAGGAGTGAACATGTCTGTACCAACCATCGACTGGGATCTGGCCCTGATCCAAAAATATAACTATTCCGGGCCGCGTTATACCTCGTATCCAACCGCGCTGGAATTTTCCGACGCCTTCGGTGATAGCCATTTTCAGCAGGCGGTTGCGCGTTACCCCGATCGCCCGCTTTCTCTGTATGTTCATATCCCGTTCTGCCACAAGCTCTGCTATTTCTGCGGCTGCAATAAAATTGTTACCCGCCAGCAGCACAAAGCAGATCAGTATCTGGACGCGCTTGAGCAGGAGATCCTCCATCGCGCGCCGCAGTTTGCCGGACGCCATGTCAGCCAGCTCCACTGGGGTGGCGGTACGCCGACCTACCTGAATAAAGCGCAAATCAGCCGCCTGATGAATTTGCTGCGGAATAACTTCCGTTTCGATGCCGATGCGGAAATCTCCATCGAAGTGGATCCGCGCGAAATCGAGTTGGATGTGCTCGATCACCTGCGTAGCGAAGGCTTTAACCGCCTGAGTATGGGCGTGCAGGATTTCAATAAAGAGGTCCAGCGCCTGGTCAACCGCGAGCAGGATGAAGCGTTCATCTTCGCGCTGTTAAATCACGCGCGGGAGATTGGCTTTACGTCCACCAATATCGACCTGATTTATGGTCTGCCAAAACAGACACCAGAAAGCTTTGCCTACACGCTGAAGCGCGTGGCGGAGCTTAACCCGGATCGCCTGAGCGTCTTTAACTATGCGCATCTGCCGACGCTGTTTGCCGCGCAACGCAAAATCAAAGATGCGGACCTGCCTTCTGCCCAGCAAAAGCTGGATATCCTGCAGGAAACCATCACCTCTCTGACCGAGACCGGCTACCAGTTTATCGGCATGGATCACTTTGCCCGCCCGGACGATGAGCTGGCGATCGCCCAGCGCGAAGGTGTGCTGCATCGTAATTTCCAGGGTTACACCACCCAGGGCGATACGGATCTGCTGGGCATGGGCGTTTCGGCCATCAGCATGATTGGCGACTGCTACGCGCAGAACCAGAAAGAGCTGAAGCACTATTATCAACAGGTAGATGCAACCGGAAACGCCCTGTGGCGCGGCATCGCCTTAACCCGCGACGACTGTATTCGCCGGGACGTGATTAAAGCGCTGATCTGTAATTTCCGCCTCGACTTCAGTGATGTCGAAGCGCAGTGGGATCTGCAATTTAATGATTACTTCGCTGAAGACCTGAAATTGCTGGCGCCGTTGGCGAAAGATGGGCTGGTGGATGTCACGGAGAGTGCGATTGAGGTCACGCCGAAAGGGCGTCTGTTGATTCGTAATATCTGTATGTGCTTTGACGCCTATCTGCGTCAGAAAGCGCGCTTACAGCAGTTCTCGCGCGTCATTTAACGGTATTGCCCGGTGGCGCTAACGCCTACCGGGCCTACAGAATCGAACCGTAGGCCGGTTAAGCGTTCGCGCCACCCGACTTTTCTAGCTAAACAGCCCAACCAGCGCCGCACACAGCACTGCCGCAATGGCCGCTTGTGGCGTATGCCCCACTGCTGCGCTGGCTTCGACGCCGCCAGACAACACCGTCACGATTGATTCCAGCATGATGCTCCCCCCATTTTCCCGGCAAGATCATACTTAACTCATCGGAACAGTAAAGCGCAAAATAGCGGCAGTTTGCGCTTAATTAATGCACTTTACACAGCGGGTAAAAATCACTCCATTCCCAGCTCTTTTAACTTCCGCGTCAGGGTATTGCGACCCCAGCCAAGCAGGCGTGCCGCCTCCTGCTTATGGCCCTGGGTATGACGCAGCGCAGTGGTAAGCAGCGTGCGTTCCATCTCGGGTTGCGCCTCGGAGAGCAGATTTTGATGACCGGAACGCAGGGCGCGATCGGCCCATTGCGCCAGCAGTGTGGCCCAGCTGTCGGGCAGGCTCTGACCTGTGCTGCTTTCCGGCACGTGGGTTTCGAAAAGCTCAGGCGGCAAATCCTGGATCAACACCTCCTGGCCTGCGGCCATCACCGTTAACCAGCGGCAGGTATTTTCCAGCTGACGCACGTTGCCCGGCCAGGCCAGACGCGTTAACGCGGCTTCGGTTTCCGGGTGCAGCAGTTTAGCTTCTACCCCCAGCTCACGGGCGGCATCCTGCAGGAAATGACGTGCCAGACGCGGGATATCCTCCCGGCGCTCGCGCAGCGGCGGCAGGTGGACGCGAATAACGTTCAGGCGGTGGAATAAGTCCTCACGGAATTTCCCCTCCTGGACGCGCAGCTCAAGGTTCTGGTGGGTGGCGGCAATGATACGTACATCGACCTTAACCGGCGCATAGCCGCCCACGCGGTAAAACTGACCGTCCGCCAGCACGCGCAGCAGTCGCGTCTGGACGTCGAGCGGCATATCCCCAATCTCATCCAGAAACAGCGTCCCGCCGTCGGCCTGTTCAAAGCGGCCCTGACGAATGGTGTTGGCGCCGGTAAAGGCGCCTTTTTCGTGACCAAACAGCTCGGACTCAATCAAATCCTTGGGGATCGCGGCCATATTCAGGGCGATAAACGGCGCTTTGGCTCGCGGGCTGTGGCGATGCAGGGCATGCGCGACCAGTTCTTTCCCGGTGCCTGATTCGCCGTTAATCAGCACGCTGATGGAGGAGCGTGACAGGCGGCCAATAATGCGAAATACATCCTGCATCGCGGGCGCTTCGCCAATGATATCGGTAGTCGGGCCAAATACCGGGGCATTACGCGGCTGCTGCTGCTCCTGATAGTGGCTGATGGCACGTTCAACCAGCGCCACCGCCTCATCAATATCGAACGGTTTTGGCAGGTAATCGAACGCACCCTGCTGGTAGGCGCTGACGGCCGCATCCAGATCGGAGTGCGCGGTCATTATGATGACCGGCAGCATCGGGTGCCGCTGCTTGATCTGTTTTAACAGCGCCAGCCCATCCATCCCCGGCATACGGATATCGGACAACAGCACGTCCGGGGTTTTGGTGGTGAGTGCATCAAGCACATCGGCGCCACTTTCAAAAGCGGTGCAGCTTAATCCTGCTCCGGTAAGCGCCCGTTCAAGCACCCAGCGGATGGAGCTATCGTCATCAACTACCCAGACTATCCCTCGTTGCATAACCTAACCCTCTATTTCCTGATTGGCAGGTAAACCGAAAACTCGGTATGACCCGGCCAACTGGTAAATTCAATTTTGCCGGAGTGCTGATCTATCAAATTACGGGCAATCGATAAGCCAAGCCCGGTCCCGCCTTCACGGCCGCTGACCATCGGGTAAAACAGCGTGTCCTGTAAATGGGAAGGGATGCCCGGGCCGTTATCTTCCACGTCGATGCGGGCCGCCAGACGGTAGCGCGTGCCATGCAGGGTGAGCTGGAATGCCGTACGGGTACGCAGCACAATCTGGCCGCCTTCCGGGCCTAAGGCCTGCAGAGCATTACGCACGATGTTCAGCAAGACCTGTTCAATCTGGTCGGGGTCGTGGGGCAGTTCCGGCAGGCTGGGATCGTAATCCCGAATCAGCCTGACGTTATCCGGCAACTCCATCGACACCAGTTTGACGACGCGCTCGGCCACTTTGTGAATGCTTTCGGTGACGTGCATCCCGGGTTGCTGCGGGCCTAACAGGCGATCCACCAGATTACGCAGGCGATCGGCCTGTTCAATGATGACGTTGGTGTATTCCGCCAGCGCCGGATCGGGCAGGGCTTTGGTTAAGAGTTGCGCCGCGCCGCGCAGGCCACCGAGCGGATTTTTAATTTCATGGGCGAGGCCGCGCACCAGGTCCCGGGCCGCAATCTGCTGGGCATGTTGCAGCTGCTCCTGGCTCAGGCGACGCTGATTATCCATCGGCGCCATCTCCAGCAGGATCAGGCCTTCCGGCAGCCGTTGCGCGGTCAGGGACAGAATATGCGAGCGCCCGTCGATCACCAGTGTGACTTCGTTATCGGTAAAGCCTTGTCCCGCCTGCAGGCTCTCCTGCATCAGGCCGATGTTCAGGGAAAAATAACTCAACAGCTCGGGTAGCGGCGCACCAAACAGTTTGCGTGAACTTTGGGCAAGCAACTGCTGGGCCGCAGGATTGGCGTAATGCACCGCCAGATCGTCGTCGACCAGTAAAATGCTGTTGATAAGAGAATTGAGGATCTGCCCAGCATCGGGCAGCGTGCCAGTTGCCATTCAGCAGTCTCCTGGAGTTGGTTGCACCATTTTAGTGCAGTATAGCGTTTTTGCGGTAAAAAGCGCGTAAGATCAGCTTGTTGGTGGAGAAAAAAGCCCATCCGAAGATGGGCTGAAAAGTTTCCACGGCAACAAAAAAACGACTATCAATCTCGCGCGGAAAAATCCGCGCGACAGGGATTGAAGATTAAACGCTGTAGTACAGTTCGAACTCAACCGGGTGTGGCGTCATGCGAACACGGTCGTTCTCTTCCATACGCAGCGCGATGTAAGCATCGATCGCTTCGTCAGTGAACACGCCGCCAGCCGTCAGGAACTCACGGTCTGCATCCAGCGCGTTCAGTGCTTCTTCCAGAGAACCGGCAACCTGTGGGATCTCTTTCGCTTCTTCTGGCGGCAGGTCGTACAGGTTTTTGTCCATGGCTTCGCCCGGATGGATCTTGTTCTTAATACCGTCAAGACCCGCCATCAGCAGTGCTGCGAAGCACAGGTATGGGTTAGCCGCTGGGTCCGGGAAGCGCACTTCGATACGACGTGCTTTCGGAGAAGCAACAACCGGAATACGGATAGAAGCAGAACGGTTACGGGCAGAGTACGCCAGCATGACCGGAGCTTCGTAGCCTGGGACCAGACGCTTGTAGGAGTTGGTGGTTGGGTTCGCCAGGGCGTTGATCGCTTTAGCGTGTTTGATGACGCCACCGATATAGTGCAGTGCCTGCTCGGACAGACCGGCATATTTGTCGCCAGAGAACAGGTTAGTACCGTTCTTGGACAGGGACATGTGGCAGTGCATACCGGAACCGTTGTCACCAAACATTGGTTTTGGCATGAAGGTCGCGGTTTTACCGAAACGGTGTGCAACGTTGTGAACAACGTATTTGTAGATCTGAATTTCGTCCGCTTTCTTGGTCATGGTGTTGAAACGGGTGGCGATTTCGTTCTGGCCAGCAGTTGCAACTTCATGGTGGTGTGCTTCAACAACCAGGCCCATCTCTTCCATGATCAGACACATGGTAGAACGGATGTCCTGTGAAGAATCGACCGGAGGAACCGGGAAGTAACCGCCTTTAACAGCAGGACGGTGACCTTTGTTGCCGCCTTCGTATTTGGTGGAGGAGTTCCATGCGCCTTCGATATCATCGATAGCAACGTGAGAACCGGAAGTGGTCGCACCAAAACGGATGTCGTCGAACAGGAAGAACTCTGGCTCTGGCCCGAACAGAACGGTGTCTGCGATGCCGGTGGAGCGCAGGTACTCTTCAGCGCGTTTAGCGATAGAGCGTGGGTCGCGGTCGTAGCCCTGCAGAGTGCCTGGCTCGAGGATATCGCAACGGATGATCAGGGTAGATTCTTCGAAGAACGGGTCAATGAGCGCAGTCGATGCGTCAGGCATCAGAACCATGTCAGATTCGTTAATACCTTTCCAGCCACCAATCGAGGAGCCGTCAAACATTTTGCCTTCTTCAAAGAATTCGGCATTCACCTGATGAGCAGGAATAGTGACGTGCTGTTCTTTGCCTTTAGTATCGGTGAAGCGCAGATCAACAAACTTCACTTCATGTTCGTTCAGCATCGTCAAAACGTGTTCAGCGGACATACTTAACTCTCCAGATTGGTCATTGTCGTCGTGGTAACGAGGTCTTCAAATTCTGTATAAGGCAGGCAATGTTGCCTCGGGTTGCCGTATTTTTTATAAAGCGAAATCTGTGCCAACTTTTAAAACACCCCAAAAAGGCGTTATCATGCGCACCATAGTGCAAAAGGGCTGCACCATGATGGTTTTGTTGCACCAGTATAGTGCTTCAATGTGAACATTGAGCACCATATTGGTGCAATTTACGTTAAAGTGCCCTTTTACCGCTCCGTGAAAGCGATCACAAAGCATCTCTGCGATACTTGTTTGCGGGGGATGTTTGTGATCCTGTTTTGTAGTGCGATTAATCCGTGTACAATAACGCGCTATTTCTAAATGCCTGAGGCAAAGTTGTGATCGAAAATCTGCGTAATATCGCCATCATCGCGCACGTTGACCATGGTAAAACTACCCTGGTTGATAAGCTGCTGCAGCAATCTGGTACGTTCGACTCTCGTGCCGAAACTCAAGAACGCGTGATGGACTCCAACGATTTGGAGAAAGAGCGTGGGATTACCATCCTCGCTAAAAACACCGCTATCAAATGGAATGACTACCGTATCAACATCGTTGATACCCCGGGGCACGCCGACTTCGGTGGTGAAGTTGAACGTGTAATGTCCATGGTCGATTCCGTGCTGCTGGTCGTTGACGCAATGGATGGCCCAATGCCGCAGACGCGCTTCGTAACCAAGAAGGCATTTGCCCATGGTCTGAAGCCAATCGTGGTTATCAACAAAGTTGACCGCCCTGGCGCGCGTCCTGACTGGGTTGTGGATCAGGTCTTCGACCTGTTCGTAAACCTCGACGCCACTGACGAGCAGCTGGACTTCCCTATCGTTTACGCGTCTGCGCTGAACGGTATCGCAGGTCTGGACCACGAAGACATGGCTGAAGACATGACCCCGCTGTACCAGGCGATTGTTGACCGTGTTCCTGCGCCAAACGTTGATATTGACGGCACCCTGCAGATGCAGATCTCTCAGCTCGACTACAACAACTACGTTGGTGTAATCGGCATTGGTCGTATCAAGCGCGGTAAAGTTAAGCCTAACCAGCAAGTTACTATCATCGATAGCGAAGGCAAAACCCGTAACGGTAAAGTTGGTAAAGTACTGACTCACCTGGGTCTGGAGCGTATCGAGAGCGACATCGCTGAAGCTGGCGACATCATCGCGATCACCGGTCTGGGCGAGCTGAACATCTCTGACACCATTTGCGACACGCAAGCGGTAGAAGCGCTGCCAGCCCTGTCTGTTGATGAACCAACTGTATCTATGTTCTTCAACGTCAACACCTCTCCGTTCTGTGGTAAAGAAGGTAAGTTCGTTACCTCTCGTCAGATCCTTGACCGCCTGAACAAAGAGCTGGTGCACAACGTTGCGCTGCGTGTTGAAGAAACGCCAGACGCTGATGCATTCCGTGTTTCCGGTCGTGGTGAGCTGCACCTGTCAGTTCTGATCGAAAACATGCGTCGTGAAGGTTTCGAGATGGCGGTTTCCCGTCCGAAAGTTATCTTCCGCGAAATCGATGGCCGTAAACAAGAGCCATTCGAAAACGTAACGCTGGACGTTGAAGAGCAGCACCAGGGTTCTGTGATGCAGGCACTGGGTGAGCGTAAAGGCGACCTGAAAAACATGAATCCAGATGGCAAAGGCCGCGTACGTCTCGACTACGTGATCCCAAGCCGTGGTCTGATCGGCTTCCGTTCAGAGTTCATGACCATGACCTCCGGTACGGGTCTGCTGTACTCCACCTTCAGCCACTACGACGACGTGCGTCCAGGCGATGTTGGCCAGCGTAACAACGGCGTTCTGATCTCCAACGGTCAGGGTAAAGCAGTTGCGTTCGCCCTGTTCAGCCTGCAGGACCGCGGTAAGCTGTTCCTGGGTCACGGTGCAGAAGTTTACGAAGGCCAGATCATCGGTATTCACAGCCGTTCTAACGACCTGACTGTAAACTGCCTGACCGGTAAGAAACTGACCAACATGCGTGCGTCCGGTACTGACGAAGCAACGGTTCTGGTTCCACCGGTTAAGATGACTCTGGAGCAGGCTCTGGAATTCATCGATGACGACGAACTGGTAGAAGTAACCCCAACTTCTATCCGTATCCGTAAACGTCACCTGACTGAGAACGATCGTAAACGCGCAATGCGCGGCCCGAAAGAAGACTAATTCGGTGATGCCGTAGGCCGGGCAAGCGCGAGCGCCGCCCGGTAACTAAAAAGCCGCTGATTCCTCAGCGGCTTTTTTATTAGAACGAATAGCGCAATCCCAACCGAACCCGGTACTGCTCGCGGTTGTAATCATTCCATCTGTCCAGCCACTGCAGTTCAAGGTACGGCAGCCAGTTTTTGTCGATCTTATAGCTGAATTTATTGGTAATTTCCCAGTGGTGATCTTTGCCATTTTTGCTGCGGTAATCATTCACCCGCTGAAAAAAGTGCGGCTCAAAGGTATAGAAAAACGCATCCGTCACTTTGAAATTCCAGTAATTCGCCAGCTCGTGCGTATCGTTCTTATCCATCAGCCCGTTATAGTCCGGCGTATCGTAATTGTTGTGGTTGTAGCGATAGCGGAACGTCAGGTTGAACCAGTCAACGAATTTATAGTTGGTGTCCAGATAGACGGCACCGCCCGAACCCGCGCTGCTGTCGTTAATCAATCCGCCGGGTTGGAAAGTGAGTTTGTCGGTGGGTTTAAAGAGTGGATACCATCCTTCTATTTCGTTATAGCTGTGCTTCAGCTCATCCCATTTTCCCAGGTTATAAGCATTGGTGAACATCAGTCCCGCGCCCATATCGAAGTTATAGCCCGCACGCAGGATCACCTCGTGCATCTCCGAGGCCGTATTGTAGGCTTCGCGGGTTTCGACGTAGGCACCGGCAAATACCGGGTAGGACACAGACGACACGATCAGTACAGTGATGATTCTTTTCATAATTTGTCCATGTATCAGGTACAGAAAGGCCTCCCTCCTGATTAACAGGAAGGAAACAATGGCCGGATTTATTGTTATAAAGTGACTGCTGACGCTTTATGGTTGGCGATTATCTCAGGCGTATCCGCTAATTCTTTTTTCCGTTTCCCTATCTCCTCGATAATAAAAGCGAAGCGCGCTTCGTTGAGTTTATAAAACAGTCCCATAGTGATGGCGGCGATAATCGCCAGGCCGCACGGCCAGAGAAAAATAAGCTGACGCAGCCCCAGCAGGGTGCCCGCGCTTTGCACGGCATGCGGAATATAACCAATCTGGGTCAACATAATACCCGGCAGGAATCCGGCGAGGGCCGCGGAGATTTTGCGTGAGAAGGTGTAACCGGTATAAACCGACCCCTCGGCGCGGATGCCGGTTTTCCACTCCCCATAATCGACGGTATCCGGCACCAGCGCCCAGTTGAGGCTATTCACAAATGCGGTACCAAAAAAGGCCATGCAGGAAAACAGCACGAACAGCAGGGAGCTGGTCCCCCAGAAGAAGTTCAGCACGTCGCCCACCGCCCACAGCGCCAGCCCGCCCAGATAGACCGGCTTCTTGCCGAAACGCTTAACCGCGCCCGGTACCAGAAACACGCCTACCAGAATGCAGCCCATACTGAAAAAGCCCATCCACGACAGCAGATGGAGATCGTTCAGCACGTACTGGGTGTAGTAAACCTGAATGGCCAGCTTGATGTTAAACGCCGCGAGGGTACAAAGGTTGGCGATGCACAACACCAGCAGCGGTGGATTGCGGAAGATGGCGCAGAAGGATTTCAGGATGCCCGGCTTATGATGATCGGGCGTGATCTCCACGTAGCGCTCTTTCACCCCGCAGTAGCACCACCACATACAGACCAGACCCCCGGTGACAAACACCAGTGCGGCAACCAGATAGCCGAGTGACGGCTGGCTAACAAACAGCGCCTGAATGGGCATAAAGCCGACAGTGCAGAGCAGCAGACCCACCGTTGCGCCGCCCTGACGCCAGGCCGCAAGCTGCGCGCGCTCATTCGGGTTTTTGGTGATCGCTGGCACCATCGCGCCGTAAGAGCAGTTCATCAGGCTATAGCACAGGCCGAACATCATAAACAGCACCGTGGCGATGGCTGTTTTCACCGTCAGGCTAAAATCATTCGCCATAAACTGGGCCGTGGCGACCAGTGCCACCGGAACGGAAGCATAAAGAATAAACGGCCTGAATTTCCCTCTGGCACCGATGTTACGCCGGGAGTCCAGCAGCACGCCGGTGAGCATGTCGGTAAAGGCGGTGAAGAACTTCGCTACCAGGAAGATAATGCCGCCATAGAACGCGGGCATGCCCAGCTCGTCTGTGTAAAACTTCAGCAGATACAGCGTGCCGATACAGAGCATCAAATTAGAGCCAAAATCGCCCATCCCATAGGCGCACTTCTCGCGCAGGCTCAACTTCAGGGTTAAGGGATCAGTATTGTGTGTCATGGTCGATCCTCATAGCGCCCCGCAGGGCGCTCGATCAGGTCATTCAGGCCGTACGTTTGCGCAGTTCAATCTCTTCTACAATGCGCACATACATTTTCTCGTTGAGGTTGTAGAAGCAGCCCATCGCCACGATGGTGATGACCGCCAGCAGGCTTGGGTAGATAAAGATCAGCTGACGCAACCCTTCAACCGTTTCGGCGGATTGCACCACGTTGGGTACGTAGCCGATTTGCGTGAGCATGATCCCCGGGAAGAAGCCCGCCAGCGCCTGCGACACCTTACGGAAGAAGGTAAACCCGGTATAGACCGTTCCTTCGGATCGTACCCCGGTGCGCCACTCGCCATACTCTACGGTGTCGGACACCAGCGCCCAGTTCAGGCTATTCACAAAGGCGGAACCAAAGAACGCCAGGCAGGAGAACGCCACAAAGCTCACCGACCCGCCGCCGAAGAAGTAGTTGAGCAGGTCGCCTGCCACCCAAATCATCAGCCCGCTGATATAGACCTTTTTCTTACCGAAGCGACGCACCGCGCCGGGCATCATAAAGACGCCGATAAAAATACAGCCCATGCTGAAGAAGCCCATATACGACAGCAGAATAGGGTCGTTCAGCACGTACTGCGTGTAGTAAACCTGAATGGCAAGTTTGACGTTAAAGGCACCCAGCGTACACAGGTTGGCGATGCAGAGAATAAACAGCGGGCGGTTACCGGCAATGGCGCGAAACGACTGCAGCAGCCCGGGTTTATGTGTCGCACTGGCGGGCTGCATCTCAACGTAACGCTCGGTCACGCCTTTGTAGCACCACCACATAAAGAACAGCCCGAACAGCGAGAAAAGGGTCGCGGCAAAGATGTAGCCAAGCTGGTCATTGCCCTCAATCAGGTTCATCACCGGTACAAAACCGACGGTACACAGCAGCAGACCCAGCGTGGCGCCGCCCTGACGCCAGGCGGCCAGTGAGGCGCGCTCGTCCGGGTTTTTAGTAATGGCAGGTACCATTGCGCCGTAAGAGCAGTTCATCATGCTGAAGAACAGGCCGTAGAGCATAAACAGCACCGTTGCCATCACCGTTTTGCCGGTCACCTCAAACGGCGTGCCGACGAAGTTGGCAATGGCCAGCAGGGTCACCGGGAACGCCGCGTAGAGCACGAACGGGCGGAATTTCCCTTTTGGGCCGATCTTGCGCCGGGAGTCGAGCATGATCCCGGTGCCCATATCGGTGAAGGCAGTAAAGAATTTGGCAATCAGGAAGATGATCCCGCCGTAGGTACCCGGCAGGCCCAGCACGTCGGTGTAAAACTTCAGCAGATACAGCGTGCCGATGTCCAACAGGATGTTAGAGCCGAGATCGCCCATCCCGTAGGCGAGTTTTTCTTTAAACGGCAGGCGCAGGGTTGCCGGATCAGAAGTATGTTGACTCATTATTGTTCTCCGTCTGCCCGCAGGTTTCCCTGCGGGCGAGCCTTATCAGATATGACGCAGAGTGCTAAACAGATCTGCCCATTCGCTTTGCTGGCGATAGAAGACCGGTGGCTTGCCGAGCGGAGCATCAACGGTGACATCACCGCCATGGCAAACTTCCCCCGTCCACGCATTTACCCAGTTGTCTTCTGGTAAATAGAGCGACCAGTCATGACGCCCCTCTTCATGCACAGGGGCCACCAGCAGATCGCGGCCAAACAGATACTGGTATTTCAGCGTGTAGACGTGCGCGTCATCCTCGTAGTGCAGGAATAACGGCCGCATTACCGGCAGGCCGCTTTTCGCATTCTGCGCCACGGCATCTTTGATATAGGGTTTCAGAGTGGTAAAGACGGTGGTCATGCGCGCAAAGTGCGCAATGGTTTCGGCATCACCATCAAACTGCCAGTTATCGCCAGGACGGTTCCCTTCGTGGGTACGCATCATCGGCGTAAAAGCACTGAAATCGCACCAGCGCAGCAGCAGCTCTTTGCTGCGCTTCATCTCGAACAGGGTGGTATACCCGCCGATATCGCTGTGGTGCAGGCCATGCCCGGTCATCGCCAGAGAGAGCGCTGCCGGCACCACTGACGCCAGACCGTCGTCGAGGCTCCAGTCGACGTTCTGATCTCCCGCCCACATCATCACCGAGTGCTTCTGGCTACCGGTGTAACCCGCACGCATGAAGAACAGGATCTCGCCGAGCTTGCCCGTCTCTTCCAGCGCTTCGTAGTTACATTTCGCCCACAGCGCAGGCCAGGCGTTATGCATAATCTCCGCAGTGACGCCGTTATGCAGGAAAGTATCGGTCGGCAGATATTCACCGAAATCGGCCATCCAGCCGCTGCAACCCAGTTCAATCAGGTTCTTTTTAATGACCTCTTTGTACCAGTCGTAGGCCTCAGGATTAGTCAGGTCGATAACGCCTGCGTAGAACTCGCCAAACTCGACGTGGTAGTCCTTGCCGTCGGCATCTTTGGTCAGATAGCCGCGCTTCGCCGCCTCTTCGCACAGGTCTTTATCGCTGGCCACGTACGGGTTGATATAGGAGAGGAACTGCACGCCTTCCTGCTTCCACTGCTGAATACGCTCATCAAGCTGCGGATACAGCTCGCTGTTCCACTTCCAGTTCCACATCACGCGTTTGCCGAAGGAGGTCATGCGAATGCCGGACCAGTCCTGCGCCCAGATGCCGTTGACCTTCACGCCGCCTTTGCGCAGGGTATCCAGCTTCTGCTGACACACCTCGGTGCCGCCCTGAATACCCAGCGTCACGCCATCGTAAACCCAGTCTGGCAGCTCAGGCTGACGACCCAGCAGGCCGGTCAGTTTTTCCAGCAGATCGACGTAGGTTTCCGCACAGTCGAAGCGCAGCGTGGCGTTATCTTCCCAGAAGGCCAGCTCGTGGAAGTCCGGCGCGCTGAAATCGAAGTTCATGTAGCAGCTGTTATCCACGTGGCAGAAATACTTCTGGGTGCTCACGAAGGTGGGCTGCGGGAAGAAGGTCCAGTAGTAATCGCCGCCTGCATTCTCTTTGCAGTCGGCCTGCCAGGTCACATAGGTTTGTTTGTTACGCCCAACGCCCTGTTCACTGGTCCACAGCGGGAACGGCTTGCCGCGCAGGTCGAAGTACGAGAACTGCTCTCCGCAGCCGTAAATGTGATCGTCGGGCTGAGCCGCCAGGCGCAACCAGATACGGTTATGGTGGGGGGCATCGTTTTTGAGCTTCAGCGCCAGACGGCCTGCTTCATCGACGCCCACCAGCAGCGTCGCGCTCACCGCGTCGCCACGGGTAAAGCGAATGGCCCAGCCCGCGTTTTGCTGTGTGACGGTCGCGTCCGTCAGGGCAATCTTTTCGTTGAGCTTGTCCTTGATACTGAAATTGCCACGAAACATGTCGATATCGGCAACGCCAGCGCCGATCCACAGGCAGGGGGCATCCGCGGTGTGGGACAAAATCAGTCGGTTTTCCCAGTGCAGGGTGAAACCACTTTCGTTATTTTTCAGGTCAATATTGTGTAGGGTACGCATAAAAACTCCGTCTTTATTATTTGGCCTGGCTATCCAGTAATCCGGCGGCGACCGCAGGGGCTAATCCTGGTGCCAGCGGCAAGCGTGGGATCACCAGGCAGTGCAGCAGATGGTAAATATCCTGTTTTCCATCCCAGACTTTGGTGGTCACTTCGTTATTGGTATCCAGCTCCTGCCACCAGGAGCCGTTCTCGTAATCCATCAGGTACTTAATGCAGTATTCCCACCACGTCTGATACCAGGCTTCGTACTGCGCCTCGCCGGTGACGGTATAGAGCGCATAGGCTGTTCCCATCGCTTCGACGATTGGCCAACGTACGCGTTCGCGCACGATAGGTTTGCCATCCCAGCCCACGGAGTAGACAAAGCCATCTGCCCCGTCGGGTGCCCAGGCGTCGCGTATAGTGGCGTGGAACAGCCCTTTCGCATCTTCCAGCAGCCACTCTGGCGGCGTTTCAAAGCGGGCTTCCAGGGCGGCGCGCAGGTGTAACATCAGGCGTCCCCACTCGATCCAGTGCCCCGGCGTGCCGCCATAGGCGCGGAAACGGTGGGCTGGATTGTCGATGTTGTAATCGCGGATTGGATTCCAGTTCGTGTCGAAGTGCTCGTTAACGCGATACTCCCCTTTGCGCGCCACGTCGTGAATAATCACCGAGGCGATGCGCAGGGCGCGGTCAAGCCACTTGCGGTCGTGCGTCACGTCGTAAACGATCAGGAAGGCTTCCACGGCGTGCATGTTGGCATTGCCGCCGCGGTAATCTTCGGTTTTGCTGAATGCCTCGTCCCAGGATTCGAGGCACATTTGTTCGTCCTCGCTCCAGAAATAGCGCTCGATCACCTCAATCGCCTCGTCCAGCAGCTTGCGCGCCTGTGGATGACCCGTGGTGACGGCGCTCGCCGCACCCAGCAGCACGAAGAAGTGCTGATAGCCCTGCTTGGAGGCGTCGATCACGCCCTCGTCGTTGACGCAGGCGTACCAGCCGCCGTGCTGTTTGTCGCGCAGCGGGCCGTTGAGGGCGTTAATGCCATGCTCAATCAGAGCGTAAGCGCCGGGGCGGCCCATGTTCGCGGCCACCGCGTAAACGTGCAGCATACGGGCGGTGATCCACAGATGGGTGCCCATGTCGCTGCGGATCTGACCGTTATTGCCCAGCCAGCCAAAGCCAGTGGGTACGGCGGCGTTTTTGCCGAAATCGAGAATGCGGTCGGTCTCTTGTTCGAGCCAGCGGTTATGGCTCAGGGTGTTAAACCATTTCATGTTCGTATCCTTTCTTAACGGCGAGCCATCATTTCGTCGACGATTTCGCCCAGACGCTGCAGTTTCGGTACAGAGACGTCGCGCAGCATCATTTCAGTATCCGGCAGCCCCACCACGGACGACCATACGGCGCGACCGGCTAAAAAGCCTGAAGCCCCCGCCTGCATGGCAACCTGCACCGCGCGCGGGAAGAGCTTGTCATCCACGCCGGAAGAGAGGATCACCCACGGCATGTTGATCTGTTCATTCAGTTTCTGCGAGGCGGCCAACAGTTCCTGCTGCGTACCTTTACCGAACAACGGCATCT
Source organism: Leclercia sp. 1548 (assembly GCF_050435045.1). NCBI lineage: Bacteria > Pseudomonadati > Pseudomonadota > Gammaproteobacteria > Enterobacterales > Enterobacteriaceae > Leclercia > Leclercia sp. 1548. The sequence continues at coordinate 25,033 of NZ_JBNDJP010000010.1, forward strand.
CGACTTTGTAGAGATCGGCGCCGCTGTCGCCCAGCTCTTTTGCCGCATCGATAATGGCCTGTTCGCGGTTAAACACAGCGCTGCGACGCGGGGGACGAACCACCGGCTCAATAATGCTAAGTAGCCCGTTGTCATGGCACAGCTTATTAAACGCCGACACCATCTCCAGACGTTGCTGCGGATCTTCGTCGCTACGCCACAGCACCAGCAGCTTCAGCGCTTTGCCGCCATCGCGCCTGACCGCCTGCGCATCAATATTTTTATCAATCACCACGCTGTCGACCGGAATGCCATTCCCCGGAATAAACTCGTCAGCCGCCACAATCATCGCGCAGCTGTTGGCAACCGCCTGTTGTTCCACGATCTGGCGATAGCAGAACTGCTGGTCGACAAGAATAGCGGAGGCGTACGGCGACAGAATTTTCGCCGCATTGACCTTGAAGTCAGTCAGATGCTGATCGGTGACCGGCACAGGCGCACCCGCTGCGGCAAACATCAGACGCATCGCTTCGCGCTGATCCACGGCCAGCATGGCAAAACCGCCGGAAGGTCGGGTGATATCTTTCAGGGTGTACATCGTCATTCCTCAGTCCTTACTTATCAGTGTGATTATTCAGTCCGGCGGATGCGCGAACCTGTTCAAGAATGGCCGTCCAGTCTTCACGTCCGCGTCCGGCGGCGCGTGCCTGGTTGTAGACTTCGCGGGAGGCGGCACCCAGCGGCATCGGGACGTGCAGTTGGTTGGCTACGTCCAGGGCGATCCCCAGATCTTTATGTGCAAGGTCGATCATAAAGGCGGGTGAAAGATCCCCTTTCAGCACCTTGTTTGGCCACGAGGTGGTGAAGTGCCCTTTACCCGCAGGGGTGCCGCTCATGACTTTCAGGGCCACATCAAAGGAGAGGCCGAGCGCTTCGCACAGCACCGCCGCCTCAGCGGAAAGCGCGTTCAGGGCGATGCTCATGTAGTTATTGATAAGCTTCACGCGAATGCCCATCCCAGGCCCGCCTGCGTTAATCAGTTCATTGCCCATCGCCATCAACACCGGCGTGGCGCGTTCAACCTGTTCGGCCGTGCCGCCCGCCAGCAGGAGCAACGTTCCGGCGATAGCATGATCCGACGTGCGCCCGACAGGCACATCCATCAGGCTGAAACCCTGTTTAGCCATGTCGCGGATCAGCGCGTCGGTCTGCAGCGGATGAATGGTGGACATATCAATCACCAGCGCGTCGCGGGACAGCCCGTCGCAAACGCCGTGCTCACCAAACAAAACGGTGCGCACCAGGTCGCCGTTTGGCAGCATGGTGATGACAAATTCGGCATCGGTTGCCGCCTGTGCAGGGGTTGTCGCTGCTTGTGCGCCGCTCTCTACCAGAGCCTGAATCGCCTGGGGGTTTACATCAAAGACGCGAAGCTGGTGGCCCTGCTGTAAAAGATTCTTCGCCATGGGCGCGCCCATCTGTCCTAAACCGATAAAGGCAATTGCTGACATGCTTCTCTCCTGTCACATCGTGTCAATTATTGAGCGTTTATGTTGTCTGTTTTTGATCGTATTTGTAATTTATAGTCAAAAAATTGACACGGGTCACTTTTTAAACATTTTGTGAAATTAAAATGAGAGCATCAGAAACGCAGAAGGAATCACCATGACTCGCATTGTTTGTGTTGGCATTACCGTGCTGGATCGCATCTGGTATCTCGATGATTTACCGAAAGAAGGTGGGAAATATGTCGCAAAAGACTATACGGAAGTGGGCGGTGGCCCGGCGGCAACTGCGGCGGTGGCGGCGGCAAAACTGGGGGCAGAAGTGGATTTTATTGGCCGGGTGGGGGATGACGACACCGGCAGAAGATTACTCGCGGAGCTGGAGTCCCTGGGGGTAAATACGCGGTACACCCGCGTTGTTAAAGGTGCCCGCTCGTCACAGTCGGCCGTGCTGGTGGATGCGAGCGGTGAGCGTGTTATTGCTAACTATCCCAGCGCCGATCTTCCCATGACAGCAGACTGGCTGAAGGAGATCGATTTTTCGCAGTGGGACAGTGTCTTGGCCGATGTGCGCTGGCATGAGGGCGCAAAGCAAGCCTTTACCCTTGCCCGTCAGCAGGGCGTGCCTACGGTGCTTGATGCGGATGTCACTCCGCAGGATATCGCTGAACTCGTTGCGCTGAGCGACCATGCGGCCTTTTCCGCGCCGGGTCTGAAACGTTTAACGCGCATAGATAATCCACTCGATGCCTTAAAAAAAGCACAAACGCTCACAAATGGACACGTGTATGTCACGCAGGGCCGTGAGGGGTGTTACTGGCTGGAGAAGGGCGAACTTTGCCATCAGCCGGGGTATGCCGTTGAGGTGGTTGATACGACAGGTGCGGGGGATGTTTTTCATGGCGCGCTGGCGCTCAGTCTGGCGCAACAGATGCCGTCATCAGAGGCAGTTCGTTTTGCCAGTGCCGTCGCGGCATTGAAATGCACCAAACCGGGTGGGCGCGCAGGTATACCTGACTGTGATCAAACCCGCTCTTTTTTGTCACTTTTTGTATAAAATGCGGGGCGTGATGGTTTTCAGAGGACAGCCCATGAGCCTTACCGAACTGACCGGCAACCCGCGCCACGATCAGCTGCTAACGCTAATTGCCGATCGTGGTTATATGAACATTGATGAACTGGCGAACCTGCTGGATGTCTCCACGCAAACGGTGCGCCGGGATATCCGCAAACTGAGCGACCAGGGGCTGATAACACGTCATCATGGTGGTGCGGGTAGGGCATCCAGCGTGGTCAACACGGCTTTTGAGCAGCGCGAAGTCTCTCTGACCGAAGAGAAGCGAGCGATAGCCGAGGCCATTGCGGACTACATTCCCGATGGCTCAACCCTGTTTATCACCATTGGTACGACCGTGGAGCATGTGGCCCGTGCCCTGCTTAACCATAATCATCTGCGTATTATCACCAACAGCCTGCGGGTGGCGCATATTCTCTACAAAAACCCGCGCTTTGAGGTGATGGTCCCCGGCGGTACGCTGCGTCCGCACAACGGGGGCATCATCGGCCCGGCGGCCACGGCGTTTGTGTCGGGTTTCCGTGCTGATTACCTGGTGACCAGCGTCGGGGCGATTGAATCCGACGGTGCGCTGATGGAATTTGATGTTAACGAAGCCAGCGTGGCGAAGACCATGATGGCGCACTCCCGGCACATTTTACTGGCGGCCGATCATACGAAATACCACGCTTCCGCCGCGATCGAAGTCGGTAACGTGGCGCAGGCTACGGCGCTCTTCACCGATAAACTCCCCGGCTCTGCCCTGCAAGGTCATCTGAAATCCGGCAAGGTTGAGGTTGTTGAAGTCAATCCGGGCGACGAATAACAGACCGCTTCGCGGTTTTTGCTCTCACGGCCTGGCAGGTACCCTGCGGGCCGTTCCTTCCTTTCTGTAAGCTGGCGCTGGCGCATAGCCAAACATCTTCTTTCCCGCTAAAGTTAATTTTCACGGCGAAAAGGAGAAGCAGATGCTCTATATCTTTGATTTAGGAAACGTAATCGTCGATATCGACTTTAATCGTGTGCTGGGGTCATGGAGTGATTTCAGCCGCGTTCCGCTGGCAACGCTTAAGCAGAGTTTTACGATGGGCGATACCTTCCATCAGCATGAGCGCGGTGAGATTTCGGATGAAGAATTTGCCGAAAAGCTCTGCCAGGAGATGGAACTAGCCCTCAGTTACGAACAGTTTTCCCACGGCTGGCAGGCGATCTTTGTCGGTATTCGTCCCGAGGTGATTGCCATCATGCACAAGCTGCGTGAGCAAGGGCATCGGGTAGTGGTGCTGTCCAATACCAACCGTCTGCATACCACTTTCTGGCCGGATGAATATCCCGAAGTGAAAGCGGCGGCAGACAAAATCTACCTGTCCCAGGAGATGGGGATGCGCAAACCGGAAGCGCGGATCTACCAGGCCGTTTTGCAGGCCGAAGGATTCTCTGCCGCCGACGCCATCTTTTTTGACGATAACGTCGATAATATAGAGGGAGCTAACCAGTTGGGTATCACGTCAATTCTGGTGACCGGAAAACAGACAATACCTGACTATTTTGCGAAGCAGTTATGCTAAAAATCGTTCATCAAAAAGCCAGCCACCACACCCGACCGTTTCGTGCGTGGCTAAAACTCCTCTGGCATCGCATCGATGAGGACAACATGACCACGCTGGCAGGCAACCTTGCCTACGTGTCGTTGTTGTCTCTGGTGCCGCTAGTGGCCGTTATTTTTGCCCTTTTTGCCGCTTTTCCGATGTTTTCGGATGTCAGCCTGCAGCTCCGCCATTTTGTTTTTGCGAACTTCATGCCTGCCACCGGGGATGTCATTCAGAATTACATTGAGCAGTTTGTCGCGAACTCCAGCAAGATGACGGCGGTAGGGGCGTGCGGACTTATTGTCACCGCGCTGCTGCTGATGTATGCCATCGATAGCGCGCTCAATACCATCTGGCGCAGCACCCGGGCGCGTCCTAAGGTTTACTCGTTTGCAGTCTACTGGATGATCCTGACGCTGGGGCCGTTGCTGGCCGGTGCCAGTCTGGCGATCAGCTCATATCTGCTCTCGTTACGCTGGGCCAGCGAACTCGACAGCGTGATTGACGACGTGCTGCGCATCTTCCCGTTGCTCTTGTCCTGGCTCGCTTTCTGGTTGCTCTACAGCATTGTGCCTACCATGCGGGTGCCTAACCGCGATGCGATGCTGGGCGCGCTGGTGGCCGCTCTGCTTTTCGAGTTGGGCAAGAAAGGCTTTGCGCTCTACATCACCATGTTCCCCTCCTATCAGCTGATTTATGGCGTACTGGCGGTGATCCCCATTTTGTTCCTCTGGGTTTACTGGACGTGGTGCATCGTCTTGCTTGGCGCTGAAATTACTGTCACTCTCGGGGTATATCGCGAGCTAAAAAAAGCGGCCGAAGCCGAAAAACGACGAGAAGCAGACCAACCATGATTGCATTAATCCAGCGCGTAACCCGTGCCAGCGTCACCGTGGAGGGAGAGGTGACGGGTGAAATTGGCCCGGGACTTTTAGTCTTGTTAGGTGTCGAAAGGGATGACGACGAGCAGAAAGCCAACCGCTTATGCGAGCGCGTGTTGGGTTATCGCATCTTCAGCGATGCAGAAGGCAAAATGAACCTCAACGTCCAGCAGGCGGGTGGCAGCGTGCTGGTCGTATCGCAGTTTACGCTGGCAGCCGATACCGAGCGCGGCATGCGCCCGGGCTTCTCTAAAGGGGCGGCGCCAGAACGGGCAGAAGCGTTATATGAATACTTTGTTGACCGTTGCCGTCAGCAAGAGATGCATACACAGACCGGACGTTTCGCTGCAGATATGCAGGTCTCGCTGGTAAATGATGGCCCCGTCACGTTCTGGCTCCAGGTATGAGTGAGCTGACGGCATGGCCGCGGGTAACAAGAGAGACTACAGCTATGTATCACCTTCGAGTACCGCAAACGGAAGAAGAGTTGGCGCTTTATTATCAGTTCCGCTGGGAGATGCTGCGTAAGCCATTGCATCAGCCGAAAGGGTCGGAGCGCGACGCCTGGGATGCCATGGCGCATCACCAGATGGTCATGGATGAAGAGGGCAACCTTGTCGCCGTCGGGCGGCTGTATATCAACGCTGATAATGAAGCCTCCATTCGCTTTATGGCGGTGCACCCCAGCGTACAGGATAAAGGTCTCGGTACGCTGATGGCGATGACGCTGGAGTCTGTTGCCCGTCAGGAGGGCGTGAAGCGCGTCACCTGTAGCGCGCGTGAAGATGCGGTCGAGTTCTTTGCCAAGCTGGGTTTTATAAACCAGGGCGAAATCACCACGCCGCAAACCACCCCGATTCGCCACTTTTTGATGATCAAACCCATCGCTTCGCTGGATGATATTTTGCATCGTGCCGACTGGTGCGGTCAGCTGCAGCAGGCCTGGTATCAGCACATCCCGCTGAGCGAAAAGATGGGGGTGCGCATTCAGCAGTACACCGGGCAAAAATTTATCACCACCATGCCGGAGATCGGCAATCAGAACCCGCACCATACGCTGTTTGCCGGCAGCCTGTTTTCTCTGGCCACGCTCACCGGCTGGGGGCTTATCTGGCTGATGCTGCGCGAGCGCCATCTTGGCGGCACGATTATTCTTGCCGATGCCCATATTCGTTACAGCGCCCCGATCAGCGGTAAGCCAAGCGCGGTAGCTGACCTCGGCGCACTGGGCGGCGATCTCGACCGTCTGGCACGTGGCCGCAAGGCGCGCGTACAAATGCAGGTTGAACTGTTCGGCGATGAAACGCCGGGCGCGGTCTTTGAAGGCACCTATATTGTTCTGCCTGCGAAGCCCTATGGCGCGTATGAGGAAGGGGGGAATGAAGAGGAGTAGGGATATTTAAAGAGAGTTATCTTTTCAGAAGATAACTCTCACGTGATATCAGAAGCGGTAGCCAATACCCAAAATAAACCCATTGATGGCGTAATTACCATTCAGATCGGCTTCTGTTCCTTCATAGCCGAGCGTCATCGAGACATTTTCGACTGGATTAATCATCAGACCTGCGCCATAGGCAAAAGAGGTCGATTTTTCAGAAAGACTGTCATGACCGGTATAGTCCAGCGTAGCATTAATCCACTTTGTCGTTCCCGATGCTTTGACATAAGCGATACCGCCCAGGGCATACAGGGAAATATAATCATTAATACGGTATGACGGACCAGCCAGTACGGAATAATATTTCACATCAACATCGTTTTTTACGAAGTCATTAGCCACATAATATTGAGTGGACCCATCGCCCTGCATGTAGGTGAAAGAGCCGATGATGCTTAACGGTGAGTTCAATTCGTAGCGATATTGCAGGTTTACGCCGCTCAGACTGTTAAAGTTTTGCACATCGGCGTGTGCATAGCCAAGAGATAACGTTTGTTCAGTAGCGAAGGTTGCACCACTTGCCATGGTGAATGCCAGAAATATCGCCAAAGATATTTTATTCATTTATATATTCCCTTAGTGTTTTTGACGAGGGGATTTTAAAGGGGTAGTAAAAGTAAAAATAGAGGGTTTAGCCCTGGCGATATATTTTTAGGAAGATATTTATAGCTTGGTTATGAATGTTTTTTTATTTGCTGAGTATGGAGAGGGGGCGGTGAATATTTATTGGCTGTGAAATGGTCTGGAAAGTCTAAGTATCACCTGTATAAATAAATTGGAAGTGCATAAGGGGTTGGGGAAGTTCCTGGGGCGGTGTGTGACGCGGGAGATTAACCGGTGAAAATGTGCCGGAAGTAGTGATTCAAGGCGAATCCCGGCGAGGTGGCCAGATGATTTTTAATCGTTAAGACTATTGATAAAATCCAAAACACTTTTTAGATCGGTACACCATTCAGATATTTTCATACCATCTTCATTATGAGTAACGCGTGGTTCCATAAAATCATTGATTTTATCCACTGTAAAATCAGGATGTTCATCGAGGAATAATATTTCGTTTTGCACGAAAACTCTATTTCCATGGAAATATAAAACCCAAGTGAATATAAAATTCGTGTGGTCAGGTTCATACATTGTGACAACTAAAGTAGCATGCTTCTTACTTGCCAAACCACTTTCAAGTGAGCTTAACCATGATTTTTTATAGTCATTTATATTCCAGTAAGATAAAGGGATATTGATTATTTCTGAAAAATCATCAATAACTATTGATGCAGGTAAGACAAGCTCACCCTCAACATCCACTGGTTTATCCTCTGGGAAAATTCCAAACATATTAGTCCTTAATCCTATTCAGATTGCTGTCATAAGTTCCCAATCTTTCGACCGATTTCCGCGATAAGCTGCGCCTCCTCCATCCGGCGCATCTCTTTCTCCTTATCGAAGATGGCGTCGATGCTGCCGTTGGCATTTTCCGTGTCGCGGGAGAGGGTGGCGATATCCTGCGTCTGGTTTGCGGTGTCAAGAACCACCACCGTGCCGTTTTCAATGGCCGCGTGCGTGGTGCCTTCAGTTGTCCGCCTCGACAAATAGGTGATTCTTCACCATAACTCATTCTGATATCGGAATTCTGTTATTTCCTACTTTGCTGATAGTAGATATACCAGCAACCTATGGCACCAATAACCCCTCCCGCAACACTCCCTTTGAAAATTTTCGCAAAATCAATTGATCCTAAATCGAAATTTAACCCGCTAGTGAATAAATAAAATAGCTTTATTAAAACTTGCATAGCCACAGCAGCAACAAATATTCCAAAAGGCAAAGAAATGAGTAAGTAGAGTAAGACTAAAAGCAATTTTGATACACAATTTTTCATTTGTTACCCTCCGTAGCTTTTCCTGCTCGGTCATTCGCATATTCTGTTGTTACTGTACCTGTTATGTTGCCAGCAATACCCGGCGTTTGATTGATCGATAGCGGTTTGGATATCCCTTTTCCAATATCAGTCCAGATCCAGTCTTTCCATGGTTTCATTGGGTTAAAGGCTTTATCAAGCGGCATCTCAATCAATTTTCCAGCATTATAACCCAGACCAGAAGCAATTCCGCTGATCGCTCCACCTTTCAGAGGATCATCACCTTTAAGATAATTTGATGTTGCTCCACTACCAGCATTTACGACCATCGTACCCCACAATCCGGTCCCTGCCGTTAGTGCCCCAGTCCAGTAACCCAGAATGACATCATTTGGATTTATTTCATGGTTAATCAGTAATCCAACGCCTGCATTTGCCCCAGCACCTATCAAACTGGTCGTTGCTGCTGCACCCGGCAACAGCGGCCATGCCATAGCACTTCCCATCGCGGCTATCGCTGTTTCACACGATATCGGTGTTTCACCACTACAGGCCTCCTTAATCGCCGCCTGTTGTTCTTCCTGCCATTTCTCTGCTGTCCCCGGTTTGTTCGCTTCTGCTGCTGCCAGTACATGGGCCAGCGAGTTATTCTCAACCACCGTCTTTCCTGACTGCGCCCCCGTAACGCCGCCAGCACATTATTTTCAACAACGACTTAGAATCCCTTTATTTTTAATGACCGGGCTATCCACATTACACTCCCGACAAAGCTTCCCACACTGAGACTAATCTTGCAGAGCAGGAATATATTTCCCATAGTAAAATTTATTGGTATACCTTTAAAAAATAAAAACAACACCTCCCCTCCTGCATATAAAGTCATTGATGTCAAAAAAATAGATACAACACTTAATGTGATAAAAAGGGCCAAGTGTAGAAACGTATTTTGCTTTCTCATTTTTTACGATCCTTATGAGAGGTTTTCTGATCTATATACTTCCCGCTGAGCTCAGAGCCCAAGCTACCGCCAATATCGCCAAACATGCCTGGAAAATAACTAGGTGTCATTTCTTTTGAAAGCCCAAGTTCTCCCTTCACTTCAGTAAACCGTCTCAGATCAGCATTAAACTTTGGATCCCAGCCGCCCTTCCACCAGTTTGCCCCGGTATTGACCCCCCATGAAAGTCCTTTACCAATGCCATAACCAATACCCGAACCGGCACCAGTGATAAGAGCACCCGACAGCGGGTCTTTGTTATCAATCCAGTTACCAAACGCACCCCCTGCCGCATTCCAGCCAACAGTACCTACAATTCCGTTCCCCATACTGAATACGTTTACCCAACCAGCGATAGCGGCATTCGCCGGGTCAATGGCGTCATCTGCCCAGTAATTGACCCCGGCATTAGCGGCAGCACCAAGCCCCCACATCACCTGAGCACCACCGGGTAACAACGCCACGCCACCGCTTGCCAGTGCCAGTCCGACGGCATCCCGTTCATTCATTGCTTTCTGGCAGCTTGCTGAAGATGGTTCATCTGCGCAGCTCGCCATATCAGTTCTGTGCTGTTGTAACCACGCAACCTGTACATCCTCACTCCCTGCCATCAGGTTATTCTCAACCACCGTCTTCCCGGCCTGGGCCCCCGCAATGGCGCTGGCCGTGCCGTCTCCCGCAACGCCGCCCGCTATCCCTGCGGCAAGGGTTGCCAGGGCGCTGATGGTCTGCTTTTCCGTCTCATCCAGCTTGTTGAAATCCTTCCCGTACATCTCCAGCGCAATTGCCCCTGCCAGCTCTCCGGCCAGCGCACCCGCGGCACCCGCGAGCGCGTCTTCCCCCTGCATCGCGGCCAGCACGGCGTTCGCCACTGCGTGGGCGGCGGCTTTCCTCCCTTAAAACCCCCTTAATTTTAATAGATTAGCAATAACAAAAATCGCGCCAGTAAAAGAGCCAATAGCACAGCCAATTTTAATGATTTTTAATATCTCTATTTTTGTTAAATCAAAAGAGCCAGTCAGTATCCAAACTAAAATGTCCACCGACAGTGCTATACATAACAATGTAATTGTAATTCCCATTACACATACGATAAATAACATCAGAAGATTTAATGCTTTTTCATTGATGTATTTCATTTCAGCGAATCCTTAATAACTGGTTCAATTTTTTTTCCGCCATATTCAGAGGGGAAAGAGGCTCTAATGTCACCGAAATCACAAAGAATATTGCTTGGTTTCATTTTCTTTGAAAGGCCATAATCCTGATCTATAAGTTCGTGAACCTTCATTTATTCACTCACTTCATTTAATCGTTATCCAAAAAATATTCAATTGATTGAAGTAGTTCATATTGAGTACCAGTACTTTTGTCCGAACCATGGCAAGCTCTTTGATTTTGGGATATCTGGTATTAACATAATACTTTCGTACTGAAAGTACGGTTTCGTCGTTTCATAAGATTAAGGTAATTCTCGATTTTCAAAAGGTACACCAACAGGTGACATAAAACTGCCGCCTGGGTATCCATATCGATCAATAGTTGCACCCGTCGGTAGCGTGACTTTATTTACAGGGCCATAAGCACCGCAGTTAGGGGGCCAAATACCCAGTGACTCCTGAATGGCCCCCTCAGCTTTACTGAACTGGTTGAAATTAGAAGATTCACGAGCTTTTGCGCTAAGAGTGACATTATCCTTCATATTCATCGAATGAATTAATTGCTTTCGTTGTTTGTTGTGTTTTGGCTCCTAATGATGACTGCTTGATACGCTGTGAAGACGAATAAAAAGCAAAAATTCCCGCTTTGGAAGGCGGGGGTTTTAGTCGCCTGGATCACTTGTCAGGGCCTGTGGGCGGCTTTTTACGAGCATTGTACTCGTCTATTTTGTAGAAGATGAAGGAAACCAATGTTCCTAAAGCCCCTGCTACAAAACTCATTTTTGCCGATTTAACTAATTCTTCCTGAAGTAGATATATCTCACCGGAAGCAATAAACCCAGTTACAATTCTTGCTGCAATACCTAACAGAAAAAATGCAGTAAAAAGATAAAAAAATAAGAAGATAGATATTCTCAAAGTCATTTTTCTTTTCATTGTTTTTTCTCTTTCTCATTGACAATATTTTTCGTTCTGTCATTTATCGACTCGAATATCAGTGCCGCGCCTATATCACCTAAAACACCAGAAGCGCTACCAGCATATGGCGAAAGTAAGTCCGGCGCATATTTTCCGAAAGTTCCCCCAGCCAGTGAACCTGCAATAGCGCCTCCCTGACCAGACAAGCTCGGTCCATCAGTCATAAAGGCTCCGCCCATATTAATCAGAGTGTTCCCGCCAATATTATATCCCGGAGCCAGATAACCTGCCCCTGCTGCAACAGTTGCGCTATAATAACTAAACTCACCGTCAGGTGCCATATTCATATACTGGAAAGCCGAGTTTGCCCCACCTCCAATTACCGCTCCGATAATACCTTTGGCTATCGCTATTTGAGGCGCAAGATAGAATGCATCGGCGATAAATACACCGTCCTGATAACCTTCAACAATGGCTTTGCTGATATTAGCGCCTTCCGGTAAATCACCTTTTGCCAGCTTATTCAGCCCTGCCTGCGTTTGTTCTGGCGTCAGATTGTTATCTACTGCGTACTGGTTCCATGAAGCAGCGGCCTGTCCGTAATTCATCATACCCGACGGTATACTCAGCGTATTATTCTCAACCACCGTCTTCCCGGCCTCGGCCCCAGCAATGGCACTGGCCGTGCCGTCTCCCGCAACGCCGCCCGCTATCCCTGCGGCAAGGGTTGCCAGCGCGCTGATGGTCTGCTTTTCATTTTCACTCAGCGCGGCAACATCCTTCCCGTACATCTCCAGCGCAATCGTTCCTGCCAGCTCACCGGCCAGCGCACCCGCGGCACCCGCGAGCGCGTCTTCCCCCTGCATTGCCGCCAGCACGGCATTCGCCACTGCGTGGGCGGCGGCTTTTTCCATCGTGTCGTCCAGCCCGGAACGGTGCCCGATAACCTCTGCCACGTACGGAGCGGCGGCTCCGGCCAGCGCGGCGGTCATGAAGATAGCGCTGTGGCTATGAGTGCTTCCGGGAGTACTGAACGACACCGGCGATCTGCCGGTGTACAGGCGCGGGAACGGGCATTTTGGGCAAGGATTTACTTAATCATGGACCTCTCCATACTAATTTAGGTCTTAGATTTTCAGGAACTATTTTGAATAATTCCTTAATATATTCAATATGTTGAATATAGTTCGGTGATATATCATCACTACAGTTTTCGAAATAGTCTCTCGCTTGGTTATTTAAAAACCATAGATCATGTTCTGAAAACTCAGGTGTAAGCAAAGTATGAGTAAGATTATGAACTAGTTCCGCCTCAAAATAGCATGATACATCTCGACCCTTTTCCTTCGGATCCATCATTTGGATATTTCGAATGTAGGGTAAAGTAAGAGACAACATTCTTATGTATATTTCATTTTTTTTCATAGAGATAACTTCAATCATAAAACACTCATTTTCTTATCGGCATTGGTTTTGCCCCAGCAGGAGCATTCTTTGTTTGAGTCCAGGAGCCATTTTGCAGAAGTTTTTCTACATAAGAATTATCGCCTGTTTTTTTGTATATTTCTTGAGCGGCCACCATACGATGGTTTCCTTCAGAAATATAGTAATTACCTTTGCTATCTATATAACCAGCTATACGACCTTCTGGTGCAGTAAATCTGTAACTACCCGAAATCATATCATTTTTTATTTGATCTACTTGTTGAGGGTTTCTCAGTCCTACTTGCATACTTTTTATACCTGTAGATGCGCCCCCCTGAACAAGATTCGATATGGTCGTCTTCGCAAGATATACAAGATCTTTACCCAACATCCCAAGCGAAGCCACTGCCATCTGATTTTCGGGGTCTGATGCAAACGCTGCGAATTTAGTCCATTCTGGACTGTTCACATCAATATTTTGCAGATCTTGATTATTCCACTGCTGGACATAAGCTTTCGCTTCATCACTGGTCATTACATCCGCGCCAAGATTACTCAACCAGTTAGGACGTTCGCTCATACTATAACCACCGTCAGCTATTTCTTTTTCGATCACCTGAGCTTCTAGTGGGTTATCCTTTAGTATCTCATCAAGTTTTCCGCTCTGTTCATCACTGACTTTCTTCCATTTATCAATAATATTCTGACAGTCTCCCCCGGATTTCCGGCATTCCGATAGCTCGGTGTCAAAAGTCAGCGACTGGTCTGCACTAAGGTAATTATTCTCAACCACCGTCTTCCCGGCCTGCGCTCCGGCAATGGCACTGGCCGTGCCGTCTCCCGCAACGCCGCCCGCTATCCCTGCTGCAAGTGTCGCCAGGGCGCTGATGGTCTGCTTCTCCGTCTCATCCAGCTTGTCCAAATCCTTGTCATACAGCTGCAGAGCAATACTGCCCGCCAGCTCCCCGGCCAGCGCACCCGCGGCACCCGCGAGCGCGTCTTCTCCCTGCATCGCGGCCAGTACGGCGTTCGCCACTGCGTGGGCGGCGGCTTTTTCCATCGTGTCGTCCAGCCCGGAACGGTGCCCGATAATCTCCGCCACATACGGTGCCGCGACTCTGGCCAGCGCTGTGCAGGTGATGTTCGAAATTTACGCCTTGATTTGCATGATTAAATCCTCTTATAGCGTAAGCATTCGAGCAAGTCATTTATTCATAATATTAATAATGATTTTATCTGACTAATATTACGTATATTATTGATGCGATATATGAAATACGGAGAAGCCATAATAAAAAGCTAGCTGGCCCATATGTTTTTCCTTTGAGGAGTATACTGAAAAATCCACCTTGCTCTCCTGGCACTTCATTTAATCGGTTAGCATATTTATAGAAGTATAATGCTATAAGCCATGTTGTTATAATTAACGGGAAGTAAACCACTCCCTCACCATTCTCGATATATTTCAGGAAATACGAGAGAGGAAATCCAATAAGTACTGCAGTTCGACCGAAAAACAAATGGATTGAGCATTCTCTAAGGAAAAACATACCGCTGAAATATTCATTCATGGTTTTTGGCGAGCTAATAGGCATATCGATACTTTTTATATAGTTATAATAAGAAATAAAGAAAATTGCCATTGATAAAATTATTGTGATAGTGTCAGGGTTCACTTTGTTTTTTCCTGGCCGAAGTTGTAGTTATAGAATTCAGTTCCAGAGGAACCATTTATATCTATCTTTTCATTGGCAATATTAGTTGAGATACCACTCCAACCCCATGCTGGACCTACTCCAATACTAAACCCAACGCCATCTTTTCCATATAATATTCCACCAGAAATGAGTCCAAACCCTAACCCTATGGAATTATTTCTTTCAGAAGTAATTATCCCTGGCAAGTATGGCCCAAACTGAATACCCATCTGCCCGGAGATGCGGCCACCCACAGCTAATGTTTCTCCGCGATTAGCTGAAATTTGGTTTGGATCAATGCTCGCATCAAAGTAATAACCTGCACCTGCTCCTCCAGCTACCTCACCTTTTACATATGGTTTAACTTTGTATTCAGCCCCCCAAGACGGTTTTTCACCGTTTACCAGTTTATCCATTCCGGCCATTTTTTCCTCAATAGATAATCCGTTTTCTTCTGCAAACTTGTTCCAGGACTGGGCGGCAAGACCGTAACCCATCATACCCTGTCCGAAACTACTTGGGTTGAGGTAGTTATTCTCAACCACCGTCTTCCCGGCCTCGGCCCCCGCAATGGCACTGGCCGTGCCGTCTCCCGCAACGCTGCCCGCTATCCCTGCGGCAAGCGTTGCCAGGGCGCTGATGGTCTGCTTTTCACTTTCACTCAGCGCAGCAACATCCTTCCCGTACATCTCCAGCGCAATCGTCCCTGCCAGCTCCCCGGCCAGCGCACCCGCGGCACCCGCGAGCGCGTCTTTGCCCTGCATTGCGGCCAGCACGGCATTCGCCACTGCGTGGGCGGCGGCTTTTGCCATCGTGTCGTCCAGCCCGGAACGGTGCCCGATAACCTCCGCCACATACGGAGCGGCAGCCCCGGCCAGCGCGGCGGTCATGTCGCCGCCAGCCAGCCCCTGAACGGCTGCGGTGGCCGCCTGGATGGCGCGATGCATGTCGCTGCCCGTGCCGTACTGCTCCATCGCCGTGCGCCCGGCCTGGTCGGCTATCTCCTGCGGGGTCGGGTTGCTCTTGCCCTCGGCCCTCAGCTTCTCCTCTGCGGCGCTGAGGGCCGAGGGTCCTTCATGGCCTCCTGCTTCGCGATTTCACCCTGGGTACGGGCGATATCCGCCACCTGCATGCCGATTTCCGCGATAAGCTGCGCCTCCTCCATCCGGCGCATCTCTTTCTCCTTCTCGAAGATGGCGTCGATGCTGCCGTTGGCATTTTCCGTGTCGCGGGAGAGGGTGGTGATATCCTGCGTCTGGTTTGCGCCATCACGAACGGTAATGGTTCCTTCCCCGACAGCCGCGTGCGTCGTCCCCTCCGCACTGCCGCTGCTGTCCGCCCCGGCCAGCAGGTTGCTTGCCATGTTCCCGGCGAACTGCCCGGCGATGCTGCCGCCGGTACTGATGCCCACGCTCTGATGCTCTACCTCGTATTCAGCGGTGTTGTGAATATCGCGCCAGCCGAGCGTGCCGGTGTCGAGACGGTTCCTGTCCGCCTCGGCGGTGGAGGCGATAACCGCGCCATCGAGCTGCGTGTGGTCGCCCACGGTGATGTCGAACCCGCCGGAGCCTGCAAAGATGCCGGTCTGCTCCTTCACGGAGGCATAGTCGCTGGTCATTTTATCGCGGCTGTAGTTAACGCTGGCGGAGCCGCTCATCGAGCCGAAGGTGAAGCTGCCGCCCGCGCTGGCGTTCTGCTGTTTGCTGTCGTAGCTGTCGGTGTCCTGTTCGCTGACGAGGGTCAGGTTACGCTCGATATCCATCACGACGGTTTTCCCGCTGGCCTGCGCCCCGGCGAGGGTGACGTCGCGCCCGCTGACGATGCTGAGTGTCTCCCCGGCGTTCACCATGGTCTCGGTGTGGGTGGTGCCGTTGCCGCGCTCTGTCCCCCTGCCGCCGTTGACGCTGGCGGAGACATTGATGCCCAGGCCGCCGGAGCCATAGCCGATACCCACGCCCGCGCTGCTGCCGTGGCTTTCGTTTTTGCCGTCGAGCGTGGAGGTGTTCAGGGCAGATATCAGGTTCACGTCCTGGCTCGCCTGTAACCACAGGTCATTGCTGGCATCAAGCTGGCTGCCGTGAACCAGCAGGTCGCCGTCCGTTGCCACCACGGTGAGGTTATTCCCGGCGGTGAGGCTGCTGCCTTTTGCGGTAGTCTGCGTGCTGGTCTGGGTGGATGTTGACGACTGGCTGCCGTAAGAGAGGCTGACGCCGATGGTGTTGTCATTGCCCTTCTGGTCGCCGGTGGCCTGGTCGAGCACGACGGCCTGTGCACCCTGTCCGAGGGTCAGGGCGCCTTTCACCGCCTGCAGGGCGGCGAGGCGGTCGTTGTCTGTCTCACCGGCCTGCTTCAGGGTGCGGACGCTGCTGTCGAGGGCACCACCCGCCGCGCCGGAGAGCGCAAGGGTCAGGCCGGAGGTTTTCTGCTCAACGGTGTGGGTCTGGGTGCCGCTGTCGCTGGCGGCGGTGATGCTGACGTTTTTCCCGGCCAGCGTCATGTCCTGCCCGGCAATCAGCTCCGAGCCGTGGACGTTCAGGTCGCTGCCCGCGCTCAGGGTGACGTTGCCGTTAATGGAGCCGATGGTGCTGCCGCGATGCGTGGTGTCCTGCGCGGTGTCAGTGACCTTCAGGCTCTGCTTGCCGTAGCTGAAACCAATGCCGCCCGTGCCGGAGAAGCCCGATTTTTTCTCCTGTCGCTGATGGCTCTCCTGGTTGTGCTCTTCCGCCGTGGTCAGGGTCAGGTTGTTGCCTGCCGCCAGGTGGACATCGTTATCGCCAACGATATTACTGCCCTGAACAAGCAGATTATTGTCTGCCTGCAGTATCACGGTGTCGCCGCTGAACAGGGTACCTTGTGCGGTCTCACGGTTGACCACATCGTGGGTGGTCACGGTCTTTTTCGACAGCGCGCCGCTGCTGCCGGTGGATTTATGGTGCGACTCAAACTCGCTGCGTTCAGTGGCGGCCGTGATGGAAATATCACGGCCCGCACCCACGCCGAGTTGGTTACCCGCCTCGACGTAGGCTGCCTGCGCGTTCACGTCGCGTCCGGCTATCATCGTAACGTCGCCAGCCCCGGAGATTTGGCTTCCCATCTGTTGCGTGACGGACTGCTTCAGCCAGTTGTCTTTATCCCACGTCAGGTTATCGCTGGTCGAGGTGGTAACGGTCGACAGGTTCAGATCCCGCCCGGCGTTAAGCACCGTCTGGCTGTCGCTGCCGCTGTTCACCACCTGCGCCCCGGTCAGGCTGAGATCGCGCCCGGCGTTCAGCACCAGCTTACCGTCATCGCCCTGGACGTAGATCCCCGCCACACGTTCAATGGCGGTGCGTTCAAAGCTGTTTTTCCCGGCGGTGCTCTGTGCGCTGCGGGTCGTGGTGGTGATATTAATGTCCCGTCCGGCAGAGGCCAGTACGGAATGGTTGCCGGAAATTGTGCCGCCGATGTTATTGATGTCCGTACGGGCGAGCAGGCTGACGTCTGCCCCCTGAATCGTCCCCGCCCTGTTAGTGATGTTGTCGGCGCTAAGCTGGACCACTTCACGGCCATGAATTGTGCCGCTGTTGACCAGGTCACGGTTCAGGTTCATCACGACGTTCTGGCCCCCCATCAGCGCGCCGGAACCGTCAATGTCGCCAGGCTGTACGCGAACATACACCTGGGGCACCATCACCGTTTGCCAGCTACCGTTTGCAAGCTGCACTCGTGTATTGACCAGCCAGACCATGTCCTCCGTCAGCAGGCTCATCTGTTCGGCGGTGAGCGCCACGCCCGGGATAAGCTGATGCTCTTTTCCGAAAGCAATACCCGCATCCATAAGTGCTTTGAACTGGGTTTCGTCATCGCGGTAGTCGCCCAGATAGCGCCCGCCGGTGAGGGCGATGATCTGCTCGCGCACCAGTCGCTGCTCGTAATAGCCGTCACCAAGTCGCTTATGCACATTGTTCGGATCTGTCGCGAACGCATTCTGCATGTAGTCGCTGCCGAGCCACGTTTTGTTGTTGGTAAAGCGTGGATCGGTTTCAACCAGATACGCCGCCGACGGATCGGGTAGGGTATTAAACAGGCTGCTGTCTGGCAGTCGGGTGTCTGGCCCTGCCGCACGGATCACCACGCTCTGCGCATCGCTGGCAGGCGTTTCGATCCATTTCGCTGGGGTATGTCCGGCAGGCAGTTCAGGGGAAAACGCCCCCTGCCCGGGTACGGTGGTTTCAACGCCAACCGTCAGGCTGCCCACTTCCTGGAGCGTGGCGTCCGTTCCGTGCGCGGTCGCAGGGTAGAGGGAAATGTCGCTGCCTTCAGCCTGGCTGTTGCCCTCCATGCCTCCGGGGTTGAGGGTGATGGACTGGATCACCACTGGCGGCGTGTAGTCTGAGGTGCTCTTACCCTGAGAGTCACCGCCTTTTTTGGATTTACGGCTGTAGTGCGTCACCGAGCCTGCATCGGTGATCCAGCGGCTGCCTTCTGGCATCACGTTGTCTACTGAATCGGCGAAGATGCCGAGCGTTCCTCCTGCCACAATCTGGCTTTTATCGTTCAGCACCTGGTGTGCAGCGATCAGCATATTTCCACCGGAGAGGATTTTGCCCGGGTCACTCTCGGTAATGACCTCTTCTTCGATGGTGCGGGTGTAGCTGTATTCGTAGAAGTTATCATTATTGGCCCCGGTATCGTCCGGGGTGTTGAGATTCAGCAAGCGGTCGGCAGAGTTACGGTCGACAAAAACCCCTGCGGTATTCGCGTCCCAGCGGTCAGGCGATCCCCTGTGCTGATACTCATGCATCTCCTCCGTGGAGATCAGCGCCACGTCGGTGCTGAAACGATCGTTGACGTTATTAATCAGGCCGATGGACAGCGCCATATCACCCGCAGATTCAATCGTTGCGCTATGGTTGTTCAGCGTCTTCGCCTGACCGGTGGCAAAACCACGGGCATCGATCTGTCCGCCGATAGCCAGCGCACCGTCGCTGTAGATCAGCGCATGATCGCGGTTGTTTATGGTGTCTGCGCCAATATCCACACGCTGACGCCCGGCGAGGGTCGCCGCTTTTCCGCCCTGAGCCAGGTTATTCAGCGTGGTAGCCTGCAGCGAGAGATGGTCGCCATAGATACGGCCGGTGCCCGCGTTCGTTAAGGTCCCGGCACGCAGCCACGTCTGGCTACCATCAATAAGGCCATAGTTGTCGAGCGAACCGGCAACCGATAGCCAGGTTGCCCCTGCGGCTATTTCACCGGAAGCTGCGTTGAAGAGGCTGGTGGCAGTGAGGTCAAGCGTTGTACCGGCCAGCAGATTACCGGCGTTAGTCACGCGGCCTGGCGTGGTAAACGTGACGCTGCCGTTGGCGATAATATCACCCGTGTTGTTAAAGGCCTGGCGTGTGCGAAGCGCCATGTCGCCCAGCGACAGCAACTGACCATCACCCGTGACATCGCTCGCGTCAATGTTCACGCGCTCGCCACTGATGACCACACCATCGGTGTTGAGGAGCCGCATGGCTGCTCCACTTAGCGACAGCTTGCCAGCGGCGGACAGCTCGCCCTGCGTGTTATCGAGGGTTCCGGCATTGGTGATGGAGAGTGTCTTGCCTGCCAGCACCGTTCCCTGGGCATTCTCGAGCTGCTGGCTGTGGATTGTCACATCCAGCCCTTCAATGCCCTTTTCTTCGGCCTGAGTATTGCGGTTGAGCAGTGAGGCTGCGTTGAGCGTCACCGTTGCGCCACTGCGGATCAGGCCCAGCGTGTTGTCGATTGCGCCTGATACGGCGTTTACCACCAGCTTACCCAGAGACTGGATCTGCCCGTCCTGGTTATCAAGACGGTCGAGGGTGAGGGCCATTGCCTGCTCGCCAACCAGACGCCCGCCGGAACGGTTATCCAGCGAGGTTGCCAGCAGTGAAAAATCACCCTTTGCGCCCAGGGTACCGTTCTGGTTGTTCAGCCCGGCGGTAGCAAGTTGCATGGCCGCCAGGCTGTAGAGCGTCCCCTCGCGGTTATCCAGCTGATAGCCGTGGGTATCAAGAACGATCCCGCTTCCCTGAATGATCCCCTGACGGTTGTCGCTATCACTGTGTGTGGCCAGCGCCAGCGTATCCAGGGCAAACAGCGTTCCGGCAATATTGCTAAAGCGTGTGGCGTCCAGCGTGGCCTGTTTTTCGGTGAGGATGACGCCCGCATCATTTTGCAGATCGGTCGTTTTGATCGACAGGTTGCCCTGGCTCACGATGCCGCCCATATCGCCACTGTTGCGGTTGTTGATATGTTCAACGGCCAGGGTGAGATCGCTCCCGCTCTGTACCAGCCCGCTGCTGTCGTTGTTCAGACGTTGCCCGGTGATTGCAAGATCGCTCTGGGCGGCAATCATCCCTCTCTGGTTAGTTATCCGGGACGTGTCTATTCGCGCATCCTCACCGGATACCAGCGTACCTTGCGTATTATCCAGCGCCCCGGCATGAATACTCAGCGAGCCAGCCGCGCTGAGGGTGCCGTTGCGGTTGTCCAGGTTATCAGCCAGCGCCAGCGACAGGTCGTTCCCGGTGCTGAGCGTACCGCGCTGGTTGTCAACGGCATGCGCATTCAGTTGCAGGGTAGACTCCGAGGCCAGCGTGCCGTCGCGGTTATCTACGTTTTTGGCCCAAACTTCAGTCTCTTTCACCCCGGCAAGCATGCCGTGCTGGTTGTTAATACTGCCAGCGTTAACGTGCAGTGTGCCAAAGCTGACGATGCCGCCCGTCGTCTGGTTATCTCTGTTTGAAATGCTGTTGCCGTGGGTATCGACGATCGTGTCCGCACCAGACTGAATCAAACCTTCATCGTTATTCAACCCGGCGCTGTCGAGCGTCAGGGTATCGCGGGCGGCAATCGTCCCGCCGGCATTCATCAGCGCTTTGCTGCTGGTCAGCCCGACACGGCCTTGTTCAGCGCCGATAAAGCCTCCACTGTTGTCCAGCCTGTTGGCGGTCACGCTGAGGCTGTCTGCCGCCGCCAGTTCGCCCTCTCGGTTGTCCGTCAGGCCAGCCGTTTTTATGGTCAGGGTACCGGTATCGGCGGCGACAACCTGGCCCTTGCGGTTATCCAGCGACGCGGCGTTAACGTTGACCGTGGCGTTGGCGGCAATCACGCCCTCGCGATTATCAATGCCGTCCTGATGGTTCAGCGTCAGCGCCCGTGTACCGCTCTGGCTTATCTGACCTTTCTGGTTTTGCAGGCGTTTTGCCGAGAGCGTGAGCTGGTCGGCGGCGAGCAGGCCACCGTTATTGTCGAGTGTGCCTGAGGTGGCCGCGCTAAGCGTGTCCCGGGCAACGATCTGCGCGTTTTCAGTGCTGAGACTGCCTTGTCCGGCGTCAAGCGTAATGGCGTTACCCTGCGTCACGCTGCCTGATGCATCCAGCCCCTGACCCACGGCTTTGATATTTCCGCCTGCCGCATTCAGGCCGTGCATATTGAGCGTGCCACTGGCGTTCAGCGTGAGATTGCCATCGTTGCCGATGCTGCCATCGGGCAGCACGCCAGCAGCCAGCGTGCCGGTGCTGGCGATCTCCGTGCCGGTCAGGCTGACGTTATGCTCAGCGGCAATCGAACCGCTGTTTTGCACGGAGGCCGTGCTGGAGAGGGTCGCGTCCGCTGAAGACCAGAGTGCGCCGCTGTTCTCAATACGTCCGTCGGCAGAGAGGGTGACCGTCCCGGCTTCCGCGCCGATATTGCCCGCGTTGCGCACCCCGACGCCTTTTTCCGTTCCGAGCAGGCGGATTTTCCCGGCGTACATGCCGCCGACCTGCGCGACATCCAGCGCCAGCGCGGGTTTTGCCGCACCCTTATCCGCAAGGGCGGAAACCTTTTCATGAGCCGCATCCACCGCGTTGCGCCCGGTGGTGACGCGTAAATCCTGCGCGTGAATGGCGGCGTTCACCTGAACCGCCCGGGCGATGATGTCGGTGTGCTCCTGGCGGGTAGAGTCCAGCCCGCTGCCGTTCACGGTAATGTCACCGCGCTCCACCTGATACCCGGTTATCCGGCCATCCTGCATCTGGGCGGTACCGGTCGTCAGCGTGGCGCGCCCGGCGTTAATAAAGCCGCAGCCGTCGCAGGTGATGCCCGACGGGCTGGCGATGACTACGTCGGCTTTTTGTCCGGCCACCTCGATGTAACCGTTGAGCTGGCTTGGGTTGTGCGCGTTCACCTCGTTGAGGATGACCTTCGCCTCGCCTTTTGCCAGCCACGGGTTGGCGGTCACCATCCCGCCAATCTGGGTTGAAGTATTTTTATGGGAGTTATTCAGGATGACCCCGTCCCGGCCAACGTCGAACTGGCTGTAGGTGTTGCGGGACACGCCGCCTGCCGACGGGGTCTGGATATTCACCTGCGTCGTACCGTTGGCGGTGCTGATGACGGTGGGCTGCTGCTTGCCGGGCGCTGAGGCGTCCGCCACGATGCCCGCGGCCTGTATCGTTACCGCACCGGAGGCCAGCCACAGGGCAAAGCTGAGCGCCCCGACGCGGCAGACAAGGCGCTGAAGGCTGCGTCCGATGCCGGAAGAAGGCGAGGTGCCCGCGCAACCGCGGGCAAGCTCGGAGACGACCATCAGCATGCCGCGGGCTTTATTAAAGACGATGCGATACAGGCGTTTATTCATGGTGAAATCCTTTTATTTTTATCCGTGCAGCGGGTGCTTTTTCTTCCAGTTCAGCAGCGCATCGCGCGTGACCTGCTTGCCATAAAATGTGTTGATGCGACGGCCTTTCTCATTGCCGCGATGCCAGAGCGAGCGCGCAATGTGGTGCGGGAAAATCTCCTTGCGCAGAAGGCGGAACAGGGTTTCCGCGTGGCCAAATGGCGCGATAAAGTCTCGAAACCACAAGCGGTCGCCGCTACACCAGTCTTCCTCCGGGAGGACAACCGTTGCTTCGGTGAGGTAGCGGCGTTCGGCTTCTTCGCTCATCCATGCCCAGCTCAGGAAAAAGATCGGGCGTCCTTTCTCCTCTACCAGCACGTACTGCTGGCGTTTAATGATGGGCAGTAACACCACTGGGAGGGCGTGCAGCGGCGCGTCACGGTGATTGAGTGAATGCATCCAGAGCCACACCGACGCACCAAGCACTTCGGCTTCATTCAGCGTGACGGTGTGGAGGAGCGGACAATGAACCGTCAATTCGCCATAACGCATACTCAGAAATCCATATTCAGGTTGAAGCCGAAGGTCGCCGGGCTGGTTTTGAAGCCGTCGGGGCGGGAGAAGGGCACGCCCGCGAAGGCGTCGTATCCCACTTTCCAGAGGGCGCCGCGCAGGCCCGCGGCACCACCGGCCAAATGGTTGCCCGTCAGGTATTCCGTCCCCTTGCCGGCAACCTCGCCGTAGTCGGCGGCCAGATAGAACTCGGTGCCGGCAAGCGGGGTCTGCCAGGAGAGATCGTTGCGCACCAGCCAGCCGCGATCGGCGCTAAGCGTACGTTCGCCGTCAAAGCCGCGTACCGTCCAGCGCCCGCCGATGGAAAACTGATCCTGCGAGGTGAGCGGCGTGTTGCTGGTCTGACGCTGCCATGCCACGTCGTAGCGCAAGCGCTGCGTGCCCAGTTCAAACGGCAGGCTCAGGCGTGCATGGGTGCGAAGAATGCGGCCTAACGCGGTGGCTTCATCGAACGTCTCTTCAGGGGCAGGCTGCGCGCCAAACCAACGCGTGCCGCGCTGATAGCTGATGCCCGCATCGAGCGTGGCGGGGCCGATATAGTGGCGATGCTGAAGCCCGGCCTTCCAGGAGGAGACGTGGCGGCGCTGCACCTCCACTTCGGTGTCGTTGATGTAGTTTTTCGTTGTCCGGCTTTCGACGTCCCAGGTGAACGTGGTTTTCTGCGCGCTGCTGCGGTGCAGCACCCGGCTGGCCTGCGCCACCAGGCTCTGGCTTTTCCCGCTGTAGCGAATGTCGCCGTTTAGCCCGGCGACGGACTGGTGATAGTGATAGTCGCTGCCGGTGACGGAAAATGCCCACCAGCCCACAGGAACGGACCAGTGGGCGCTGAG
Source organism: Leclercia sp. 1548 (assembly GCF_050435045.1). Lineage (NCBI taxonomy): Bacteria > Pseudomonadati > Pseudomonadota > Gammaproteobacteria > Enterobacterales > Enterobacteriaceae > Leclercia > Leclercia sp. 1548. The sequence continues at coordinate 49,545 of NZ_JBNDJP010000010.1, forward strand.
GTTCTGATTGCCTTTTTCCGGCCCGGTCTGGAGGTCGTGGTTAATGGAGAACCAGAAGAGATCGCTCAGCGCCAGGGGGTTATCCAGCGAAAGCGTCATCCCGCCCTGATAGCGGCCCGTGGATGAGGTGCCTGAATCATCAAGCGACAGGCCAAGCCGCCAGAACTTGCTCTGCTGGCGAGTAATCACGATATCGCTTTCGCCCGGCTGTTCGGCCGGAATGATGTCCATCTTGACCTGAGCGGTAGGCAGGCGCTGAAGGTTCTCCAGACCCTGCTCGATGTCCCGCAGGTCCAGCAGGTTGCCGTCGTGCGCCGGGAAGGCGCTGTACAGCCATAGCCAGCGGCTACTGTCGTCGGTTAACGAGACCTGGCGGATCTTCCCCGGAATAACCGCCAGCGCTAAATGCCCGCTTTTTAAATCCTGCGCAGGAGCCAGCACGCGTGCCGTCGTCCAGCCGTGGGAGATAAGGCGGTTTTGCAGCAGGCTCATGACGCGGTTGATGCCTTTAGCACCCAGGCATTTACCCACAACCTGATTCGCCATGCGCTGCAGCGGCACCCAGTGGGGGAACGCATCCTGTCCAGACAGCGTGACGTCATGAATCGTGAAGCAGGGCGTTTCGGCTGCGAATTCACCGCTATCTTCACTATTAGCGGGAGAGGGCAGACGAACGTCGGGCGTTTGAGGCGTTAGCTGGGCTTCCAGCGCCTGCTGGCGTTGCTGCTGAAGGATAAATTGCGCATCGGCCGGTGCCGCGACAGCCGTTGATGAAAGACTGAGAAGCACGCAGATGAAAAAGACGGTTCTCTTAATCCGTAATCGTAATAGCCGGAATTCCATTTCCAACACTTTCCCTTACATAATGTAATGTTTTGTTGCAGGGATAGTGACGTACTAAAAGAGGGTTTTCTACGTTTAGCGGCTAAATGAATTCTGAAAAAAATAGCGCTATGTCAAGCGGTTGTGATGTCCAGAAACGGAGGGGGTTTGGGATTGACAAGCCGGGCAAGCTCACGCCGCCCGGCATTATCACAGGGAATTACTCCCCTTCACCCGGGAACAGGAACGGGTTAATAGAGCTACGGGCAAAGCCCTCCTGCTCCATTTTTGCATCCAGAATCAGGGTAGCGAGATCGTCAGCGACGGCCTCCACTTTCGGGTCTTTTTCCTGGTACAGGATCTTCAGGTAGGTGCCGCAGTCGCCGCAGCTTTCGGCTTTCACCGCAGACTGCTCGTTCTCCAGCGACCAGTAGTGCAGATCGCGGGTCTGCTCGCAGTTGCTGCATTTGATGCGCACTACGTGCCACTCGGTTTCGCACAGGTTGCAGTGCAGATAGCGCAGCCCCTGGGTTGTCCCGATTTGCACCATGCTGGAGACCGGCATCGAACCGCACACCGGGCAGAACTGGCGTGCTTCGCCGTATTCTGCGCGGGCTTTGCCTGGGATCAGGCTGGCCATTTGCGCCCAGTAGAGCGACAGGGCGGCCCAGATAAAGGGCGCTTTATCGCTGCTGACTGACGCAAAATCGGACGCAAAGAGCGCGCTCGCCATCTGCTCCAGCTCCTGCTCAGAGGCTTTCTCGAGATTCTCGATCACCGCCAGGGCAGGGCCGCTCATCTCGGGCTTTAGCTCGGCAATCAGCGAATTCAGCAGCTTGTGCCAGTGCTTATCCCGCGGCAGGACGTGGATATCCAGCGGTGGTTTGCCCTGAGCGTTCGCTTCTTTGATGCGCGCGGTCAGGTCCATCTGCAACGGATGGTCGTACAGCACCACTTCCTGGGCATGGGCGATCAGCCCGGCAAAGCGCAGATAATCGCCAAGCGGGTTGTTCTCAGCCAGCTCGCGCAGGCGTTCAGCGCGGCGGTTGTAGAGGTTTTTCAGTCTGGGGAACAGTAGCGGCGGAATCACTTCCGCCGTGCGTTTCTCGCTCGAACCCAGCTCATCTTGCGGGATTATGCGAATACTCATTCAGATGACTTTTCCTGTTTCTGGCGGACTTCACGGTACCAGCGCGGGTGATGTTTCTTCGCCCACGTCTTAGTAACCCAGCCTTCCACCATCGCGGTAATGGTGCCTTTCACCCAGAGGGCGGCGTAGATATGCACCATGATAACCACAATTAACGCCACTGCGGCAAATGAATGCAGCATTAACGCAAATCGGATCACCGGGATTGAGAAAGCAGGCGCAAAGTACGGACGCCAGATGATCACACCACTGACCAGCAACAGCACCAGGAAGATAATCGCCGCCCAGAATACGCATTTCTGGCCGAAGTTATAGCGTCCGGTATCACCTACTTCCTCGTTGACGACGATCTTACGAATATTCTTCGCCCAAAAGATATCATCCCGATTGATTAGGTTGTGGTGCCAGTAACGGAAAAACATGATGATGAACGAGGCGAACATCACCACCCCAACGAACGGGTGGAGGATGCGCGCCAGCTGCGGCGTACCGAGGATCTGCATCAGCCAGTTGAAGGAGGGGAAGAAGAACCCCAGCCCGCTTATCGCCGCCAGCATGAAGCAGAAGGCGGTGACCCAGTGGTTGATACGTTCCGGCGCCGTGTAGCGCACGATGGTGTCACGTCTTTTCATTTGCGCACCTCGTCTTTCTCTTCATGCAGGTTGTCGTCTTCCTCTTCCGCGCGGTTTGGACCAACGCCGACGTAGTGGAAGATACTTGCAGCGAACGTCGCGGCAAAACCGACGGCGGCCAGCGGCTTCCAGATGCCTTTCCAGAACTTAACCGTGGCGCTGATTTCCGGGTTCTCCGGCAGGCCGTGATACAGATTCGGCTTGTCGGCGTGGTGCAGCACGTACATCACGTGCGTACCGCCAACCCCGGCCGGATCGTACAGGCCAGCGTTGTCGTAACCGCGGGTTTTCAGCTCAGCGACGCGTTCGCCCGCCAGCGTTTTCATGTCCTCTTTGGAGCCAAAATGAATGGCGCCGGTTGGACAGGTCTTCACGCAGGCTGGCTCCTGGCCGACATTCACACGGTCGACGCACAGCGTACATTTGTAGACGCGGTTGTCTTCCGGGTTCAGGCGCGGCACGTCGAATGGACAGCCCGCAATGCAGTAGCCGCAGCCGATGCACTGCTCAGACTGGAAGTCGACAATGCCGTTAGCGTACTGAATGATTGCCCCTTCAGACGGGCAGGCCTTCAGGCAGCCCGGGTCCGCACAGTGCATACAGCCATCTTTGCGGATCAGCCACTCCAGCTTGTCGTTCTGTTCCACTTCCGAGAAGCGCATCACCGTCCAGGACTTAGCGGTCAGATCGGCAGGGTTATCGTACACCCCGACGTTGTGACCCACTTCGTCACGAATGTCGTTCCACTCCGAACAGGCCACCTGACAGGCTTTACAGCCGATACAGGTGGTCACGTCGATAAGCTTCGCCACTTCCTGCTGGTGGTCCCGCGCCTGAGGCGCGGGGGTGAAACTGTTAGTCGCGGAACGACGAATAATGTCTTGCGATTGATAAGCCATAAGTCGTCTCCGTTACACCTTTTCCACGTTCACGAGGAAGGCCTTAAACTCCGGCGTCTGCGTGTTCGCATCACCAACGAATGGCGTCAGGGTGTTCGCAATGAACCCTTTCTTCGCCACGCCCTCGTAACCCCAGTGAATCGGGATGCCGATGGTATCTACCTGCTGACCGTTTACGTTCAGCGTGCGAATACGCTTGGTCACTACCGCCTTGGCTTTGATGTAGCCGCGGTTGGAAGAGACCTTCACGGTATCGCCATGGGCAATGCCGAGCTTGTTCGCCAGCTTCTCGCCGATCTCCACGAACTGTTCCGGCTGCGCGATGGCGTTAAGCAGCGCGTGCTTGGTCCAGTAGTGGAAGTGCTCGGTCAGACGGTAGGTGGTGCCGACATACGGGAACTTGTCCTTTTTACCCAGCGCTTCAAAGTCGCCTTTAAAGATACGGGCAGCCGGGTTAGAGACCACGTTCGGGTGCAGCGGGTTGGTGCCCAGCGGCGTTTCAAACGGCTCGTAGTGTTCCGGGAACGGCCCTTCCGCCATCTTGTCGATAGCAAACAGACGTCCCATCCCTTCAGGCTGCATGATAAACGGCCCGACATCGCTGCCCGGAGGCGCGGTGCTGTAGTCAGGAATATCCACGCCACCCCATTTCGCGCCGTCCCACTTCAGCAGCTGACGCTTCGGATCCCACGGGTTGCCCTGCGGGTCAGCAGACGCACGGTTATAAAGAATGCGGCGGTTCAGCGGCCAGGACCATGCCCAGCCCAGCGTATTGCCCAGCCCTGACGGGTCGGCATTATCGCGGTTGGCCATCTGGTTGCCTTTCGGCGTCCAGCTTCCGGCAAAGATCCAGCAGCCGCTGGAGGTGGTACCGTCATCACGCAGGTGCGCGAAGGTGCTGAGCTGATCGCCTTTCTTCGCCAGAACAACACCGGTAGCCGGGTCGATAACATCCGCCAGCGCCTTACCGTTGCTCTCCATCGCCACTTCTTCCGGGGATGGGTTCTCCGGCGTCGAGTAGTTCCAGGTCATGTTCAGCACCGGTTCCGGGTTCGCGCCGCCTTGAGAGGCGTACATCTTACGCAGGCGTAAGAAGATTCCGGCCAGGATCTCGCCGTCGTTCATGGCGATGCCCGGGGCGTCCGCGCCCTTCCAGTGCCACTGCAGCCAGCGGCCAGAGTTGACGATAGAACCGTTTTCTTCCGCGAAGCAGGTGGACGGCAGACGGAACACTTCGGTCTGAATCTTCGACGGATCGACGTCGTTCGACTCACCGTGGTTCTGCCAGAAGGTCGAGGTCTCGGTATTGAGCGGGTCAATGGTGACCAGGAACTTCAGTTTCGACAGAGAGGCGACAACCTTGTTCTTGTTCGGGAATGACGCCACCGGGTTAAAGCCCTGGCAGATATAGCCGTTAACCTGGCCCTGGTGCATCATCTCGAAATACTGCAGAACGTCGTAGCCCTTGTCCCACTTCGGCAGCCAGTCAAAGCCCCAGCTGTTTTCCGCCGTCGCTTTGTCACCGAAGAAGGCCTTCATCATTGAGACGAAGAACTTCGGATAGTTGCCCCAGTAGTTCACCTGGCCTTCGAGCAGCGGTTTTGGCGTGCTGGCCGTCAGGTAGGTTTGCAGGTCGGTCTGTTTTTCGCTTGGCAGGTTCATATAACCGGTCAGGCTTTGCGACAGCAGGCCGAGATCGGTCAGACCCTGGATGTTGGAGTGACCGCGCAGGGCGTTCACGCCGCCGCCCGCCATCCCCATGTTGCCGAGCAACAGCTGAACCATCGCCATGGTACGGATGTTCTGCGCGCCGATAGAGTGCTGCGTCCAGCCGAGGGCATACAGGAACGACGCGGTTTTATCGTGAACGCTGGTTTCAGCGATCATCTCGCACACCTTCAGGAAGTCGGCTTTCGGCGTCCCACAGATGTTTTCCACCACCTCCGGCGTATAGCGGGAAACGTGCTCTTTCAGCAGGTTCCACACGCAGCGCGGGTGTTGCAGAGTGGTGTCGCGTTTCGCAAAGCCTTTCTCATCCAGCTCGTAGTTCCAGCTGGTTTTGTCGTATTTGCGTTTTTCGGCGTCGTAACCGCTGAACAGGCCATCTTCGAAGTGGTAATCCTCACGCACGATCAGGCTGGCGTTGGTATAGGCTTCGGTGTATTCGCGGTTGTATTTTTCGTTGGTCATCAGGTACAGCAGTACGCCTGACAGGAAAGTGATGTCAGTACCTGAACGAATAGGGGTGTAGAAATCCGCCACTGACGCAGTACGCGTAAAGCGGGGATCGATCACAATCAGTTTCGCACCGTTGTGGATTTTGGCTTCCATCGCCCAGCGGAACCCGACAGGGTGCGCTTCAGCGGCGTTACCGCCCATCACCACAATGAGGTTGGCGTTTTTGATGTCGACCCAGTGGTTGGTCATCGCACCGCGACCAAATGTTGGAGCAAGACTTGCTACCGTTGGTCCGTGTCAGACACGCGCCTGGTTGTCGACCGCGAGCATACCGAGTGCGCGCGTAAACTTCTGGGTTAAATAGCCGGTTTCGTTACTGGAAGCAGAGGCACACAGCATACCGGTGGAGAGCCAGCGGTTAACGGTGGTGCCTTCTGCGTTCTGCGCCATAAAGTTGGCATCGCGGTCTTCTTTCATCAGTTTAGCGATGCGATCGAACGCCTCTTCCCAACTGATTTGTTGCCATTTGTCAGAGCCTGGCGCGCGATATTCCGGGAATTTCAGGCGGCTTTCCGAGTGAATGAAGTCCACCAGACCTGCCCCTTTCGGACAAAGCGCCCCGCGGTTAACCGGATGATCCGGGTCACCTTCGATATGGAAGATAGATGCTTTGGCGTTTTTTGCACCGTCGCCGAGGCTATACATCAACAGCCCACAGCCGACAGAGCAGTACGTACAGGTGTTACGGGTTTCGCGGGTGCGCAGCAGTTTGTACTGCCGAGTTTCCGCCAGCGCTACGCCGGGCGCAAAGCCCAGTGCCGCCGCCGTGGTGCCTGCCATACCGCCAGCGCAGATCTTAAAGAACTGCCTTCTGCTGACCTGCATGGTCACTCCTTGTTTCGACATTGCTACCTTAATAAGGCGAGCCGCAGGCGCGTTTTGCTGCTTGCCTGCAACACGTGTTATTTGGGTATTTAGAGTTTTACTTTACGGTTACAAAATAACCGCAAAGGGTTGGAATTTTGTATTCCCACAATTCCTTGAGGGATAGGGCACAGAATACCACATTGTCGGTAGGCTTGTTTGAATGTAGTTAAAACAAAGTGAACGAATTCTAAGCTTGCTAATTTAGAAATGTGAACTAAATCACGTTATTGATTTTGTGTGTTACAAGACTGTATCAACTCATTCGATCTCCTCCTCCCCAGGAGGTAAAACCGGTCTACGGACGCCCGGACGAAAAATTGATCCATCTCTGGGGCGAACCGCTGCTATTTATGCTGCAATAGCCCCCTTAATTGCGAAGTTGCCCAGGAACGAAGTCGTGCCAAAACAAATCCGAGATACCTCCTCCCAGCCCGTCGGCGTCGTGGCGTGCGAGGTACGCAGACCCCCTCAACTCAACCAACCCATCCCGGACTGGATTGCGCAAGAGGTGCCCGTGGCGCTGGTCTACAACGGTATCTCGCACGTCGTAATGATGGCGTCGCCAAAAGATCTGACGCTCTTTGCCATCGGTTTTTCACTCTCTGAGGGCATTATCGACCACCCGCAGGAGATTTACGGGATGGATGTGGTGCAGGTCTGCAACGGCATGGAGGTGCAAATTGAACTCTCCAGCCGTCGCTTTATGGCCCTTAAAGAGCGCCGCCGCGCGCTGGCCGGACGCACCGGCTGCGGTGTGTGCGGTGTGGAGCAGTTGAACGACATTGGCAAACCCATCACCCCGTTGCCTTTTAGCCAGACCTTCAGCCTGGCGAACCTTGATATGGCGCTGAACAACCTTCACGCGGTACAGCCGGTCGGCAATCTGAGCGGCTGCACCCACGCCGCCGCCTGGGTATTACCGTCGGGCGAGATCGCAGGCGGGCATGAAGATGTCGGACGCCATGTGGCGCTGGATAAACTGCTGGGCCGCCGCGCGGGAGAGAGTGCCGTCTGGCAGCAGGGGGCTGCGCTGGTCTCCAGCCGGGCCAGCTACGAGATGGTGCAAAAGGCGGCCATGTGCGGGGTCGAGATCCTGTTTGCGGTATCTGCCGCCACCACGCTGGCAGTGGAAGTGGCCGAGCGTTGCAACCTGACGCTGGTGGGATTCTGCAAGCCGGGAAAAGCCACGATCTATACCCACCCACAGCGGTTGAATATTGTTCAATAAATTTGAATTCTTTTAGCAAATCCTTCCGCTTTCAGTTGTCGGTGATGAGGCCTATTATTTATCACATCAAGGCACGGCGCCTTACACCAACAACTAATCGCAAGGGTCTCTATCATGAAAAGCATCAAAACTTTTGTAGCAGTAATCGCTCTGGCAACGTCTTTCGGTTCTTTCGCAGCGCAGTCTGTTACCGCATCCGCCAGCACCATTGATGGCGCAGAAGCCAAAATCGCCGCTCAGGCTGAACAGGCAGGCGCGTCTTCTTACACTATTACTCAGGCTTTCGCCGGTAACCGTGTACACATGACCGCTGAACTGAACAAATAAAAGCAACGTTTTTGTCGAAAGAGCGCCCCCGGGGCGCTTTTTTAATTTATACCTGCCAGACGCAGCAAGGCCGTCACCACGGCTGCCGCGACGATCACCCCAATCAACGGCACCTTGCGCCAGGCCAGAAACACCGCAAAGGCCACACCCAGCACACGCGCCATCCCGGCAAAATGTTCCCCTTCATAGAAGGTGGTCGCCAGCGCCACTGAAAACAGCAGCACCGTTGCTGCATCCGACAGCAGGGCCTGGGCGCGTTCAGACAACGCTAACCGGCTGCCCAGTTTGGCTCCGCCGAGACGCATCAGGTAGGTGCCCGCCGACAGCAGGGCGATGCCGAGAATAAAAACGGTCATGTTTTCCATTATTTTTTCCTCGCCGCGAGGCCAAGCAGAGAGAGCAGCACCGGCAGCCCCACTGGTGCAAAGGGCACGGCGGCCAGCGACAGCGCAGCACCGCTACAGGCGCGGATAAGCGTTGTGCGGTTCTTAAAGGCGGGGACGACTAAGGCCAGTAAAATGGCCGGGAACACCGCATCCAGCCCGATGGTTTCCGGCTCCGGCAGCAGTTTGCCGACCATCGCCCCCAGTAGTGTGCCCAGCGGCCAGATGATGGCGACTCCCAGACCGCAGAGCCAGTAGGCTGCTGTACGCTGTTCCGGCGTTTTTTGCGACAGGCCAAACACCACGCTTTCGTCATTCATGATGTGGCAGCCCAGCAAGCTGGCGCCGCGTTTACCCACCAGATCGCGCACCGTTACGCCAAACGGCACATGGCGGGCGTTAACCAGCAGCCCGGCCGCCGCTGCGGCAAGGGGATTGCCCCCGCTGGCGACGATGCCGATAAACATAAATTCCGATGCACCTGCCAGCACCGAAATGGAGAGCACAAAGGGCACCCACAGCGGGAAGCCATACGCCATCGCCAGCGAGCCGTAGGACATCCCCACAACGCCCACCGCCAGACACACGAGAATAATCGCCTTGATGGTGTCGCCGTTAAGACAAGAGAAAGTCTGTTTCATACATATTTAGCCATATCGAACGAGTATCCATTATAATGAACGCATCACATTCGTTTATCAAGATGAACGATTCGTTCGTTTTATAGAACACGAGACTCATTATGACGCAGCCAATCAGCGTAATCGCTAAAAGTCTGGTGCGGGAGCGCATGCGGACCGGGCTTTCACTGGCGGAAATCGCTCGCCGTGCCGGGATCGCCAAATCCACCCTTTCCCAGCTGGAGTCCGGGAATGGTAATCCTAGCCTCGAAACCTTATGGTCGCTGTGCGTGGCGCTGGATATCCCTTTTGCCCGTTTGCTCGAACCGCAACAGCCCACTACCCAGGTGATCCGCCTTGGCGAAGGGACGAAAGTCATTGCTGAACAGGCCAACTATGAGGCCATTTTACTGGCGGCCTGTCCGCCGGGTGCGCGACGCGATATCTATATCCTGATGGCGCAGCCCGGGGCTGACCGTATTTCCCATCCGCACCCGCCGGGTTCGGTTGAGCATATTGTCATCATGAAGGGAAAGGCGCTGGTTGGTCTCACCGACGCACCGGAAGCGCTCGGGATTGGAGACTATATTTGCTATCCTGCCGACCAGCCGCATCTCTTCAAAGCGCTTGAGCCAGATACCCTGGCGCTTATGGTGGCGGAACAAAACTGACACACGAAGACACGGATAATCATGTCGCTTAAAGCCATTGCTAAAGAACTGGGACTGTCGGTAACGACGGTGAGCCGCGCCCTCAACGGCTATTTTGACGTTTCCAGCGAGACGCGCGCCCGCGTGGAAGCCGAAGCGCAGCGCCGCGGCTATCGCCCGAACACCTTTGCCCGCCGTTTGAAGATGGGCAAAATCGACGCCGTGGGACTGGTCTTTCCGGTGCATCCCGTTCCGCTCAATAACAGCGTCTTTATGGACATGGTCGGCGAAATTAGCCACGAACTGGCGCAACATGAGATCGATCTGCTGTTGATTGCCGATGACGATCTGGCCGACAAACACAGCTACATGCGCATGGTGCAAAGCCGCCGTGTGGATGCGCTGATCGTGGCCCATACCCTGGATAACGATCCGCGCCTCGAGCAACTGCAGGCCGCCGGATTCCCCTTCCTGGCACTGGGCCGCAGCCATCTGCCAAAGCCCTACGCCTGGTTCGATTTCGACAACTATGCGGGCACCTTCAACGCAACCCGGCGCTTAATCGAGGGCGGGCATCAGCGTATTGCGCTGCTGGGTGAGAGCAACAATCAGGCGTTTATTACCCAGCGCCGTCAGGGCTACCTCGACGCCCTGAAAGAAGCGGGCCTTTCCAGCGAATGGCTGCGCACCATGCCTCCTTCACGCCGGGCGGGTTACACCACCACGCAGGAACTGCTGGCGCTGGATGTCGCCCCCACGGCGATCGTCACTGATTGCAACACCCATGGCGACGGCGCCGCAATGGCGCTGGCGCAGATGGGGCGCTTAACAGGCGAGGATGCCGTTGCGCTGGTAGTTTACGATGGCCTGCCGCAGGACAGCATTGTCGATATCGACGTGGCGGCGGTGATCCAGTCCACCCGCCAGGGGGTGGGCAAGCAGATCGCCGATATGGTCCTTCAGCTGATTAACGGCGAAGAAATCAGCCAGCTTCAGGTGCTGTGGCAGCCAGAATTCTCGCCGGGCCAGACGGCATAAATTTCCCCAATATCTAAACCCGATCACAAATCCGAAACGTTTTGGTTTGTATCCGAAACGTTTCGGATCAACACTCAGGATATCCCGATGACAGGAGATGTCCGATGCAAGAGGCAGTATTACGACTCGCGAGCGAAACGGTTGATGTGGTGATCAAAACCCATCCGTTCGCCGAAATTCTTTACTGGGGGCCGCACCTTCGCCACTTTTCGCCGCAGGATGCGGAAACGCTTTCCCGCCCGATTGCCAACGGCAGACTGGATGTTGATTCGCCGGTCACGCTTATGGCTGAACTCAGTCACGGTCTGTTCGGCGCGCCGGGCATTGAAGGCCACCGCCAGGGACGGGATGGCTCGCCGCAGTTCCGTACCGTCGCGGTATCGCAGCAGGGACAAACCCTGACCCTCACCGCCGAAGATGACCAGGCTGGCCTGCGTCTGACCAGTGAGATCGCCCTCGATGACAGCGGCGTACTGGCGATTCGCCACGGCCTGACCAATCTCAAAAGCCAGCCGTGGCAGGTTGACCGCCTGGCCGTCACCCTGCCACTGGCGGAACGTGCCCGCGAAGTTATGGCGTTTCATGGCCGCTGGATCCGCGAATTCCAGCCGCATCGCCTGCTGCTGGAGCACGATAGCTTTGTGATTGAAAACCGCCGCGGCCGCAGCTCCCATGAGCATTTCCCGGCGCTGATCAGCGGCACGCCGGGCTTTAGCGAAATGCACGGTGACGTCTGGGGCGTCCATCTGGGCTGGAGCGGCAACCATCGTCTGCGCGCGGAGGCCAAAACCGATGGCCGTCGTTATTTGCAGGCCGAAGCGCTCTATCTGCCGGGTGAAATGGCGGTGGAGGAGGGCGAAACGCTGTGGACGCCACGCCTTTACGCCAGCTACTCCGCCCAGGGGCTGAACGGCATGAGCCAGCAGTTCCACCGCTATCTGCGTGACAACATCATTCGCTTCCCGGAGAACAAACCGCGCCCGGTACACCTCAATACCTGGGAGGGGATCTACTTTAACCACGATCCTGAGTACATCATGCGGATGGCAGACGAAGCGGCCTCGCTGGGCGTGGAGCGCTTTATCATCGATGATGGCTGGTTTAAAGGGCGCAATGACGACCATGCGGCGCTGGGCGACTGGTATCTCGACGAGCAGAAATACCCCAACGGCTTAACGCCGGTGATTAATCACGTCAAAAGCCTCGGTATGGAGTTTGGCATCTGGGTCGAGCCGGAGATGATTAATCCCAACTCCGATCTGTACCGCGCTCACCCGGACTGGGTGCTGGCCTTACCGGGTTATGAGCAGGCCACTGGCCGCCACCAGTGGGTGCTGAACCTCAACATTCCTGCTGCCTTCAATTATCTGCTGGAGCGCATGAGCTGGCTGCTGGGTGAGCACGCGGTGGACTATGTGAAGTGGGACATGAATCGTGAGCTGGTGCAGCCGGGCCATAACGGCAAAGCCGCTGCCGATGCCCAGACCCGACAGTTCTACCGCCTGCTGGATACCCTGGGCGAACGCTTCCCCCATGTGGAATTTGAATCCTGCTCTTCCGGCGGCGGGCGTATCGATTATGAAGTCCTGACCCGCTGCCATCGCTTCTGGGCATCGGATAACAATGACGCGCTGGAACGCAACACTATCCAGCGTGGCATGAGCTACTTCTTCCCGCCGGAGGTGATGGGCGCACATATCGGTCATCATAAATGCCATGCCACCTTCCGCCAGCACAGTATCGCCTTCCGTGGCCTGACGGCGCTGTTTGGCCATATGGGGCTGGAGCTGGATCCTCTCGCCGTGGATGAGCAGGAGCGCGAAGGCTACCGGCACTATGCGGCCCTGCATAAGCAGTGGCGCGAGGTGATCCACCACGGCACCCAGTGGCGGGTGGATATGCCCGACAGCACCACGCTGGCGCAGGGGATAGTGAGTCAGGACCAGCGTCAGGGGCTGTTCATTGTCAGCCAGTTGGCAATGCCTGATTACACTCTGATGATGCCGCTGCGTATGCCGGGGCTGACAGCCAGCGCGCAGTACCGCATCACGCTGCTCGATCACCCCAATATTCGCCTGACCGGTGAGGGGGGGCACACCATGCGCAAACTGCCGGCGTGGATGGAATCCCCGCAGACGGTGAGCGGCGAATGGCTGATGCAGGCGGGGCTTGCCCTGCCGGTTCTGGACCCGGAAACTGCCATCCTGATTGGCGTTGAACGCGTATAAGGGTAATGGGCCGGGCAACCGGCCCTGTGTTGAGGATAAAAATAATGAATACGACCACCTGTACCCACAAAGACAACCCGAACTTCTGGATCTTCGGATCGTTCTTCTTTCTCTACTTCTTCATCATGGCCACCTGCTTTCCGTTCCTGCCGATCTGGCTGTCGGACATCATCGGCCTGAATAAAACCCATACCGGGATCGTTTTCTCATGCATCTCGCTGTTTGCCATCTCGTTCCAGCCCGTGCTGGGGGTGGTGTCGGACAAGCTGGGGCTGAAAAAACACCTGCTGTGGATCATCGCGGTACTGCTGTTTCTGTTCGCGCCGTTCTTCCTCTACGTCTTTGCTCCGCTGCTGAAGACCAATATCTGGCTCGGGGCGCTGAGCGGTGGGATCTATATCGGCTTCGTCTTCTCGGCAGGGTCGGGCGCGATTGAGGCCTACATTGAGCGCGTGAGCCGCAACAGCTTCTTTGAATATGGCAAGGCGCGAATGTTTGGCTGTCTCGGCTGGGGGCTGTGCGCCTCAACGGGCGGGATCCTGTTCGGGATTGATCCCTCCTATGTGTTCTGGATGGGTTCCGCGGCGGCGCTGGTGTTGATGGTGCTGTTGGTGGTGGCAAAACCGAAGCCTAACCAGACCGCCCAGGTGATGAACGCCCTCGGTGCAAACCAGCCGCAGATCACCGCCAGAACCGTGTTTAACCTGTTCCGCCAGCGCAAAATGTGGATGTTCATTTTGTACGTGATTGGCGTGGCCTGTGTGTACGACGTCTTCGATCAGCAGTTCGCCACGTTCTTTAAAACCTTCTTCGCCACGCCGGAGGAAGGCACGCGGGCATTCGGCTTTGCGACCACCGCCGGGGAGATCTGCAACGCCATCATCATGTTCTGCTCGCCGTGGATCATTAACCGCATTGGCGCAAAAAATACGTTGCTGATTGCCGGGGTGATCATGGCGACGCGTATCATTGGTTCGTCATTTGCGACCACTGCCGTCGAAGTGGTGGCCCTGAAGATGCTGCACGCGCTGGAAGTGCCATTCCTGCTGGTGGGGGCGTTCAAATACATTACCGGCGTGTTCGATACTCGCCTGTCTGCGACCATCTACCTGATTGGTTTCAACTTTGCCAAACAGCTGGCGGCGATTTTCCTCTCCGCGTTTGCCGGGAATATGTATGACCGGATCGGCTTCCAGGATACCTATCTGATGCTGGGCTGTTTTGTACTGGCGGTGACGGTGTTGTCAGCCTTTACGTTGAGCAATAAGCGGGATATCGCTGCCGCGAGCGCGGCAGCGTTAACACATCAGGCCAGGTAAAACACCTCTTGCAGCCCGGTACTCACCGGGCTGTTGTCCGGGTTAGACGGCATCACCTCCCCCATATATTTCCACCAGCGCTGGCAAACGTCGGTATTCGCTACCGCGTTCCAGCGCTCTTCCGATTCGATCTCCACCGTGGCGAACAGCAGGTTGCGGGATTTATCCAGATAAATGGCGTAGTTGTGCGCGCCGTGGTCTTTCAGCAACGCTTCCAGCTCGGGCCAGATCGGGTTGTGGCGACGTTCATACTCCTCGTGTGCGTCAGGGTTTACCTGCATCACAAAGGCTTTGCGGATCATAATGCCTCCAGATAGAGTTCGCGCACCTCGTCACGGCTGGCGCTGCGCGGGTTGCAGGGGGCGCACGGGTCGGCGAGGGCTTTGTCGAGCCAGCCTTCGATGTCGGCTTTGGTGACGCCAAGCTTGCCGAAACCAGAAGGAATACCGACGCGGGCGCTCAGGTCACGAATCGCCTGAATGGCCGACATGCTTGCGGCTTCATCACTCATGCCGCGGGTATCGACGCCCATCGCCTGCGCCACGCGGGCAAACCGTGCCACGGCGTTCGGACGGTTAAAGTTTTCGATAATCGGCAGCAGGATGGCATTGCACACGCCGTGCGGCAGGTTGTGCGTTGCCCCCGGCTGGTGGGCGAGGGCGTGCACCAGCCCAAGCCCGGCGCTGTTAAAGGCCATACCCGCCAGATACTGGCCGAAGGCCATCTGCTCGCGCGCCTCCAGGTTATGCCCGTTGTCTACCGCTTCCGGCAGCCAGTGGGCGATCAGGCGAATGGACTCCAGGGCGTTGGCGTCAGTCAGCGGGTGCGCACCAACGGAGACATAGGCTTCGATGGCGTGGGTCAGGGCGTCCATCCCGGTGGCAGCCGTCACGGCAGCCGGAATGTCGAGCATTACGCTGGCGTCATCCACGGCGATATCCGGGATGATGTTCGGGTCGATAATCACCTCTTTGACCTGCCGTTCGGCGTCGATAATGACCGCGTTGCTGGTCATCTCTGCCGCCGTGCCTGCGGTGGTGTTGATCGCCACCAGCGGCACGCCCGCGTTGATCACTTTGCCGACGCCGGAGTAAGCGGTAGAGGGGCCTGGGTTGGCGGTGAGAATTTTAATCGCTTTGGCGGTATCGATCGGGCTGCCGCCGCCGAAGGCAATAATGTAATCACACTGCGCATCCTGATACGCGGCATAACCCTGCTGCACCAGCGCTTCGGTCGGGTTGGGGAAAACCGCGTCGAACAGGTGATACGACATCTGCTGCGCGTCGAGGGCGGTAAACAGGCTGTCGAGCAGGCCCATTTTTACCAGCTGACCGTCGGTGACAATCAACGCCGTGCCCCACTGTTTGTTTGCCACCAGCTTAACCATATCGCCGATTGCGCCTGCGCCGTGCAGGCTGATTTTAGGCAGCGCCAACATAAAGCTCATGATAATTCTCCTTAATGGTGATTTTGCAAATCTGGGCCCCTCACCCTAACCCTCTCCCCAAAGGGGCGAGGGGACTGTTCCGTGCGGCCTTTCTCCCTCTGCCCAAAGGGGCGGGGGCACTGCACCGTGCGGCCTTTCTCTCTCTGCCCAAAGGGGCGAGGGCGCTGCACCGTGCGGCCTTTCTCTCTGCCCAAAGGGGCGAGGGCACTGCACCGTGCGGCCTTTCTCCCTCTGCCTAAAGGGGGCGAGGGCGCTGCTCCGTGCGGCCTTTCTCTCTGCCCAAAGGGGCGGGGGCGCTGCACCGTGCGGCCTTTCTCTCTCTGCCCAAAGGGGGCGAGGGCGCTGCTCCGTGCGGCCTTTCTCCCTCTGCCCAAAAGGGCGGGGCACTGCACCGTGCGGCCTTTCTCTCTCTGCCCAAAGGGGGCGAGGGCGCTGCTCCGTGCGGCCTTTCTCCCTCTGCCCAAAGGGGGGAGGGGACTGTTCCGTGCGGCCTTTCTCCCTCTGCCCAAAGGAGCGGGGGCACTGCACCGTGCGGCCTTTCTCCCTCTGCCTAAAGGGGCGAAGGCACTGCACCGTGCGGCCTTTCTCCCTCAGCCCAAAGGGGCGGGGGCGCTGCACCGTGCGGCCTTTCTCTCTCTGCCCAAAGGGGCGAGGGCGCTGCACCGTGCGGCCTTTCTCCCTCAGCCCAAAGGGGCGAGGGCGCTGCACCGTGCGGCCTTTCTCTCTCTGCCCGAAGTGGCGAGTGCACTACACCGTGCGGCCTTTCTCTCTCTGCCCAAAGGGGCGAGGGCGCTGCACCGTGCGGCTTTTCTCCCTCTCCCCTTTGGGGAGAGGGCAGGGGTGAGGGAATTACATCCGTCTTCGCTGCATAATCCGGCGGGTGATAATCGGCAGGGAGATCACCACAATCAGCATGGCGCCGATGATCACTGACATCACAATGCCCGGCACGTTGAGCAGGCTCAGGCCAAAGGTGACCAATCCCATCAGGAAGGCGGCGATAATCACGCCCACCATGCTGCCGGAACCGCCGAGAATATTGACGCCGCCCAGCACCGCCATGGTCACCACCGCCAGCTCCCAGCCCATCGCAATGGTCGGGCGGGTACTGCCCAGACGCGAGGTAAGCAGCACCGAGGCCAGCCCGGCCATCAGCCCCACCAGGGCAAAGAGGATCAGGTTGTGACGCTTCACGTTGATGCCGGAATACCAGGCCCCGGTCGGGTTATTGCCGATGGCGTAGGTGCGACGCCCGAAGTTGGTCTTGTGCAGCAAGAAGGCAAACAGGATGGCCAGCACGATAAAGAGCGCGAACTCAAACGACAGCGCGCCCCAGACATACCCCTGACCAAACCAGGCGAAGCTCTCCGGCCAGGTGTTCAGCGCCTGGTCGCCCAGCAGAATGTAGGTGATGCCGCGATAGAGGCTCATGGTGCCGATGGTGATCACAATCGAGGACAAGTTAAAGCGGGTCACCAGCAGGCCGTTGAACAGCCCGCACAGCAGCCCAACGCCTAAGCCCACGCAGACCAGCAGCGGTGTATCCAGCCCGGCCGCCGCGCAAAAGCCCATCACCGTGGAGCTGAGGGCGATAGTGGAGGCCACCGACAGATCAATTTCCCGGGCGATAATCAGCATTGCCATCGGCAATACGATGATCGCTTTTTCGGTAAAGTTGAACGTTGCATCCGACAGGTTCCAGATATCGAGGAAGTAAGGAGAGGCGAGGGCGTTACCCACGAATACCGCCAGCGTTACCGCCAGCAGAAAACCTTCCCAGCACAGCAGGCGCTGGAAGATGCCCGCCGGGGCGGGGGCATGTTTAATCTCTTCAGACGTCATTATTTTACTCATCATCTCACCGCCTGTTTCTGACGAGCCAGCGCCGCATCGCGCAGGATCAGCCGTCCTTTGCGTTTGTTGCCACGTTCATTGAGCAGCACCGCAATCACGATCACCGTCCCGGAGATGGCCATCTGCCAGAACGGCGACACGCCAATCACCGGCAGGGCGTTGTTGATCACCCCGAGGAACAGCGCCCCGCACAGGCACCCCAACACCCGGCCCGTACCGCCCATGGTGCTGATGCCGCCGATGACGCAGGCCGCTACCACCTGCAGCTCAAAGCCGTTTGCCACATCGACATAGGCCACCGCAAAGCGCGAGATCCACAGATAGCCGCAGAACCCGGCCAGGGCCCCGGAGAGGCAGAAGCTGACGAACTGCATTTTTCCGGCGTTGATCCCGGTGTAATAAGCCGCCGTGGCGTTACCGCCTGCGGTGTACAGTGCGCGCCCGGTACGGCTGTAGCGCAGGAAATAGCCCACCAGCAGCAACGCGGCAATGGCGCACCAGCTCAGCACCGGCAAGCCCAGCACCGATGCCCGTGGCAGGCCGAGGAAATCGGCACCCATCTGGTTGGAGTTCACCCAGCCGCCGCCGGAGAGCAGAAAGATAATCCCGCGGTAGATGCTCATGGTGCCCAGCGTCACCACAATCGCCGGAATGCCCATTTTCCATACCAGAAGGCCGTTGATGATACCCATCAGCAGGCCCAGCGCGGTCGCCAGGATCAGCAGCGCCCAGACCGGCACATCGGGGTAATGGAAGTTAATCAGGGCGACAATCATCCCGGTCAGCGCCAGGTTTGCCGCCATCGACAGGTCAATGCCTTTGGTGAGCAGCACCATCATCTGCCCGAGGGCGAGAATGATCAGAATGGAGGTGTCGTTAAATATCTCCACCAGGTTGCCCGGAGCGATAAACGACGGGGCACGCGTGCCGATGGCGATAACCATCAGCACAATCACCGCCGCCAGTAATGCCTCGCGGTGTTTAAGCAGCTGTTGCACCATTATGCGGCCTCCTGTCTGGCACCGCTGGCGGCGCTGACGATGGTTTCAGCCGTTGCGCCCCCCGCCTGATATTCCGCCACCATTAACCCTTCATGCATGACGATGATCCTGTCAGCCATGCCCATCACTTCCGGCAGTTCGGAGGAGACCATGATCACCGCCAGCCCCTGGCCGACCAGCTCGGACATAAACTGATGCACCGCCGCTTTGGAGCCGATATCGATCCCTTTGGTCGGTTCATCGAGGATGATTACGTCCGGGTGGGTTGCCAGCCACTTGCCGATCACCACTTTCTGCTGGTTGCCGCCAGAGAGAGTTTCGACCGCCTGTTTCCAGCTAAAGGCTTTTACTTGCAGCCGCTTCGCATATTCGTCTGCCAGTTGCCACTCGCGATCGTCATTCAGCACGCCGTTGGCGTTGAGTTTGTTGAGCTGTGGCAGGCTGATGTTCTGCGCAATCGACAGTTCGATAATCGCCCCCTGCTTCTGGCGCTCTTCAGGCACGCAGACGATCCCGGCTTTGATGGCATCCGCTGGCTGGCGGAAATGCTGTTCTTTACCGTTCAGCACAATGCTGCCGGAAGAAGGGCGCGAGACGCCGGAGAGCGCCTGCATCAGCTCGGTACGCCCGGCGCCCACCAGCCCGTAGAAGCCGAGGATCTCACCTTTGCGCAGGGTAAAGGTGATGTTCGCGAACTCGGTCGGGTGGCAGAGATCCTGCACCTCGAGCACGATATCGCCTTTTTCGCATTCCACCTTCGGGAAGGTCTGGGTAATGGCGCGGCCTACCATCATCGCCACCATCCGCTCTTCGGTGATGTCATTGATGGCCCCCGCGCCGACAAACACGCCGTCGCGCAGAATGGTGTAGTGATCGGCCAGTTCAAAAATCTCGTCGAATTTATGCGAGATAAACAGGATCGCTTTCCCTTCCTGCTTTAAACGTTCCACGATCTGATAGAACTCAAGGATTTCGTGCTGGGACAGGGCCGCCGTCGGTTCGTCGAGAATAACGACCTGCGCGTCAAACGACAGCGCCCGGGCAATTGCGACCATATGGCGCTGGGCGATGCTCAGGGTTTTCAGCGTCGCGCGGGGGTCAATCTGCACCTCCAGACGGGTGAGGATCGCCTGCGCCCGGCGGTGCATTTCCGGCCAGTCGAGCTTTTTGAAAATGCCTTTATACAGATACTGACCGACAAAAATGTTTTCGGTGACCGACAGCTCATCGAACAGGACGGTCTCCTGGTGAATCGCGGTGATGCCCACCTTATGCGCCGAGTCGGGGGTCGGCAGCTGTATAGGAATGGCTTTGTAGAGGATCTCGCCCTCGTCGGGCTGGTAGATGCCGGTCATCACTTTGACCAGCGTCGATTTGCCCGCGCCGTTTTCACCGATCAGAGCGGTGACTTTGCCGGGCCAAAGTTCAAGCTGCACGTTCTCAAGCGCGCGTACACCAGGGAAAACCTTGGTGATGCCATTGAGCGCCAGTAATGGGGTCATGATAGTTCTCCACTTGTATCCCTCTCCCACAGGGAGAGGGAAAAGGAATCAGAAGATTTTTGAGAACTTATCAATGTTGCTGGCATCGTAAACAAATGGCTCAGCCATTGCGCCGCTGCCGTCGGCATCCAGCTTCACTTTGCCCAGTTTGCCCATGCTGGCTTCTTCTTTGGTCGCCGTGCCTTTCACCAGATCATCCGCTAAGTAAGTCGCGGCATAACCGAGGTCGATCGGGTTCCAGATGGCGAAGCTCTTGCTGGCACCGGATTTCACCGCGCCCGCCATTTCAGATGGCAGGCCGAGGCCGGTCACGTACACTTTGCCGATCTTGCCCTGATCTTTCACCGCCTGCGCTGCCGCCACGATGCCGACCGACGACGGAGAGACGATCACTTTCAGGTCCGGGTAGGTTTTCAGCAGGCCGACCGCTTCGCGGTAGCTCTTATCCGACAGATCGTCGCCATAGGCCACGGTCACCAGATTGACGGACGGGTACTGTGGCAGCACCTTTTTCATCTCGGCAATCCAGGTGTTCTGGTTGGTGGAGGTCGGCGTGGCACTCAATACCGCCACATCGCCTTTTTCCACGTTCAGCGCTTTCAGCGCTTCGGCCGCCAGCTTGACGTTAGTCTCGCCAATCAGCGCGTTATTGGAAGGGTTAAGGTGGATCTGGCGCCCGGCTTTCGCCACGCCGGAGTCCCACGACACCACTTTGATCCCGCGCTGCATCGCTTTTTTCAGCACCGGCACCACGGCATCAGGATCGTTGGCGGAGATGGCGATCGCATCCACCCCCTGCGCGATCAACCCGTTCAGCACTTCGATCTGGGCTTCGGCGGTGGTGGTGGTTGGGCCGGTATAGATCACTTTAACATCACCTAACTCTTTGGCTGCCTCCTGGGCACCCACGTTTGCCGCTTCGAAGAAGCCATTACCTAACGATTTCGCCACCAGGGCGATTTTAACTTCAGCTAAAGCAGAACCGGACAACGCCAGGGCGGCAACGGTGAGGATCAAGCTTGTCTTTATTTTCATTGCTTTTACTCCACTTAATGAGGTGATTTGTGTAGGGATTGCAGGTGTAGCTTCGCCCCGTCTCAATGAGCGGGGCGCGATGTTCTTATTTGTACAGATCTAACGCGGACTGCATCGGGTTGACGCCAAAGCGTTTGCCCAGCGCAATCAGTTCTTCCCGGGTGATGGTCTGCTTCATGCCACCCATCGAATAGACTTTTACCAGCACTTCGGCAGACTTCTCGGCGGTGTCGATCAGACCAAAGGTTTCATCAAGCGTCGGGCCGCTGCCGAACACGCCGTGGAACGGCCACAGCACCAGCGAGTGTTTTTGCATCTGAATCGCCGTGGCTTCGCCGATTTCATCCGTACCGGGTACCATCCACGGCAGAATGCCCACGCCATCCGGGAACACCACCAGACACTCGGTGCTGCCTTCCCACAACTGACGGGTGATAACGTCGGTGTTGTTCTCCAGCACGAAGGTCAGGGCAATCAGGTTGGTGGCGTGGCAGTGCATAATCACGCGATCTTTCCCGCCGGTGACTTTGATACGCTCACAGTGGGAGAGGAAGTGGGACGGCAACTCAGAGGTTGGCACCGCTTCGTCAGTCAGCCCCCAAAGAATGTGGTAGCCCGCGCCGTCGCTGTCCACTTTTACCACCCCTAAATTCGCGGTGGGATCAAGCTGGACGTTGCGGAAGAACTTGCCGGAACCGGTAACGATAAACGGCGTATTGGCGAGCAGCGGCATCGGCTGGCTCAGGGCGATATAGCGCGGTTTGGCGTGGAAGTCGGCTTCATACGGGGCGATATCCGCCTCGTCCAGGCGCAGCGTCAGGTTGCCGCCGTTGCGCTCGTCCCAGCCTTTCAGCCAGGCGTCGGAGGTGGCTTTAATCATGCCCTGGACGAACCAGGCGTCGATAATGGTCTGCATAGTCTTTCATTTCCTGTTAAATCGGGGTGGGGTTTCCCCTCACCCTGACCCTCTCCCCAAAGGGGCGAGGGAATGGTGTGATCCCGCTCTGTCAGGGAGAGGGCAGGGACGAGGGTTGTCTTACCCGCGTTGGCTCAAAATCTCTTTCTCATACGCCCGGACGTTATCCAGCCACTGGCTGCCTGCCGGGGCGTCGTTGCGCTGGCAGTACATCTCCCATACCGCCTGCCATGGCAGTGATTTTTGCTCCTCCAGCAGCGCCAGACGCGCGGTGTAATCGCCCGCGGCTTCCAGCGCACGCAGTTCGGCGGTTGGCTCCAGCAGGGCGCGCAGCAGGGCTTTCTTCATGTTGCGGGTACCAATAACCCAGGCCGCGATGCGGTTGATGGAGGCATCAAAGAAGTCGAGGCCGATGTGCACCCGGTCGAACAGGTCATGGCGAATAATCTCGCTGGCGATGGCCTGGGTTTCGTCATCCAGCAGCACCACGTGGTCGCTGTCCCAACGTACCGGACGGCTAACGTGCAGCAGCAGGTGCGGCACATAGAGCATGGCGGCTGAAATTTTGTCGGAGATCACTTCTGTCGGATGGAAGTGGCCGGCGTCCAGGCACAGCGCGGTCTGACGGCTGGTGGCGTAACCCATGTAGAATTCGTTAGAGCCGACGGTGTAGCTCTCGGCACCAATGCCGAACAGCTTGCTCTCCACGGCGTCGATGTGGTGCGCCGGGTTCAGCTTTTCGCTAATCACTTCATCCAGCGCCGCCAGCAGACGCTGACGCGGGGCGAGGCGGTCCACGGTGATGTCTTTCATCCCGTCCGGGATCCAGATGTTCATCACCGATGGCGTGCCCAGCTGCTCGCCAAAGTACGCCGACACGCGGCGGCTGGCCTTCACGTGGTCGATCCAGAACTGACGAATTTCGTCATCGGCGTGGGCGAGGGTAAAGCCGTCGGCGCTCAACGGATGCGAGAAGCAGGAGGGGTTAAAATCCAGCCCCAGCTTGTTGGTTTTCGCCCACTCGACCCAGTTCTTAAAGTGTTCCGGCTTGATGGCGTTGCGATCGACCGGCGTGTCGGACTCCAGATAGATAGCGTGCAGATTCAGGCGTTTTGGCCCCGGGATCAGGCTCAGGGCCAGCTCCAGATCGGCCCGCAGCTCGGCGGCGTTACGCGCCTTGCCCGGATAGTTACCTGTGGCCTGGATGCCGCCGGTCAGCGCACCGCCTGGGTTCTCAAACCCGGCGACATCATCGCCCTGCCAGCAGTGCATAGAGACGGGCAGACGGTCGAGCTGACGCAGAGCCTCCTCGACATCCACGCCCACGGCGGCGAAACGCTGTTTAGCCAGTTCCCAGGCTTGTTCAAGTTGAGTGGTCATGCGCAAAGCTCCTTAGTCGGTCGTTGTTGCTGAAACTGCGTGCGGTAGCGGGCAATCTCATGATCGGGATGAGGGATAAAAGTGGTCAGGCCGTAATTGCCGGTCACCACCTGTCGGAACTGGTCCACGTCGGCCAGCTCGTCGAGGGTCACCAGCTGGATGCCAATATTGCCGAGGGTGGAGGCCTCAACCGGCCCGGCTAACACCGTGATGCCGCAGGCGTTGGCGCACAGCTGGTTGAGCAGATGGTTCTGGCAACCGCCGCCAACAATGTGCAACTGGCTGAACGGCTTGCCGCGCAGGGTCGCCAGCTCGTGCAGCACCTCGGCATACAGCAGGGCGAGGCTGTCGAAGATGCAGCGCGCCAGGTCGGCGGCGCTCTCCGGTACGGGCTGGGCGGTCTCGCGGCAGGCGGCCTGGATCTCGGTGCTCATATTGGCCGGGTTGATAAAGCGATCGTCATTGGGGTTGATCAGGAAACGGCACGCCGGAAGGGTTTCCGCCTCACCGATCAGGGCGGTCAGGTCGCTGATGCGTTGCTCTTTCAGCACCCGCTGCAGCAGCCATAAGCCCATTATGTTTTTCAGCACCCGGTAGCGGCCTTCGGCGCCGCCTTCGTTGGTAATATTCGCTGCCAGCGCGGTATCGCTGGTGTAGGGCGTTTTGCTCTCAAAGCCCATCAGCGACCAGGTGCCGGAGGAGAGATAGGCCGCATCCTGAGAGGCCAGCGGGGCGGCGATAACCGCGCTGGCGGTGTCGTGGCTGGCGACGGCCACCACCGGGATAGCGTTCTCCTGCGGGCATGTCCAGTGACCGATCACGTTGCCCGGATGGGTCGGGGTGCCAAACCAGTCGCGCGACGCACCCGTCCAGTTGAGCAGGTTCTCGTCCCAGGAATCGGAATTGATGTTTACCAGCTGGGTGGTGGTGGCGTTGGTATATTCCCAGTTCATCTGGCCGGTGAGACGGTAGCTGAAGTAGTCGGGGATCAGCAGGGCATGGGCGACGTTCGCCACCAGCTCCGGCTGCTGTTCCACCAGGGCGCGCAGCTGATACAGGGTATTAAACGGCAGAAACTGAATGCCGCTGCGGCCATAGATTTCGGCTTTCCCGAGCTGCGCCAGCGCATGCGCCATCACCCCGTCGGTGCGGCTATCGCGATACGAGACCGGCAGGCCGACGCGGTTACCGTTGCCGTCCAGCAGGACGTAATCCACGCCCCAGGTGTCGATCCCGATGCTGTCGATGTGAATGCCTTCTTCACATACCTTATTTAGCCCGGTACGGATCTCCGCTTCCAGAGTGTCGATATCCCAGCAGTCAAAACCGTCCTGTTTTTGCAGGCAGTTCACGAAACGGTGGATTTCGCGCAGCTGAAGGGTGCGCTGCTCGCGATGGTAGCTCGCCAGCATTACGCGGCCGCTGGATGCGCCTAGATCGACAGCCACACAATGGCGAAAAGTCATGGTCCGGTCCTTCCTTTAGTCATTACCGGACAGTGTAAAAAAGGGAAGCGTCGGCGACCTTCTTACCACTGACAGCGCATTTCAGGCGCTGGCAAGAAAGCAAAGATGAACGTGAGGAAGTTCACATTTTCCGCTAATAGCGCGGCTCTCAGGGGATGTGACGGTGGGCGCATTTCCAGATCTTTCCCGCCTTTTCTTGAAAAAGCGACAGGCTTTGCGCCATTTGCTGTCGAAAATTTAAGGTCAGCCGGGAAACCCTAAATTACTATTTTGAGAACTTTTATCATCTGGTGACCCGTTATGACCGTACTGCACAGCGTGGATTTTTTCCCTTCAGGCCACTCGCCTGTGGCGATTGAGCCGCGGCTGCCCCAGGCTGCGTTTCCAGAGCATCATCATGATTTTCATGAGATTGTGATCGTGGAGCACGGTACGGGTATCCATGTTTTCAACGGGCAGCCTTATACCATCAGCGGCGGCACGGTGTGCTTTGTGCGCGACCATGATCGGCATATGTATGAACACACCGATAACCTGTGCCTGACCAACGTGCTGTATCGCTCCCCGGAAGCGTTCCAGTTTTTGTCGGGGCTGAACCAACTGCTGCCTCAGGAGCAGGACGGCCACTATCCGTCGCACTGGCGGGTAAACCAGGCCACGCTACAGCAGGTGCGCCAGCTGGTCAGCCAGATGGAGCAGTCCGAAGAGGGGCAGACTACCCACGCCCTCGCCAGCCGCGAGATCCTGTTTATGCAGCTGCTGGTGTTGCTGCGTCGTGGCAGTCTGGTGGACGGGGCGGCGGATAACGACGCGCGGCTCAACCAGTTGATGGCGTGGCTGGAAGATCACTTCGCCGAAGATGTCTGCTGGGAGACGCTGGCAGATAACTTTTCCCTGTCGCTGCGCACGCTGCATCGCCAGCTGAAGCAGCATACCGGGCTGACGCCCCAGCGTTATCTCAACCGGCTGCGCTTAATCAAAGCGCGCCATCTGCTGCGCCATACCGACGAGAGCGTTACCGATATCGCCTATCGCTGCGGTTTTGGCGACAGTAACCACTTTTCGACCCTGTTTCGCCGGGAATTTGACTGGTCCCCGCGCGACATTCGCCAGGGCCGGGATGCGATGCTTCAGTAACGCGAGGAAAATCACCGTTTTACTGCCGCAAAGCGGGTAATAATGTCAGGTTATTCACCGTTGAGGTTGTGATGTGGCCGGACAGTTGATTCTTCGCAGAGCTGATTTTTTTGCCTCCACCGCGCAGGCCGTCGCGGTGGCGGACCGCTATCCGCAAAATGTCTTTGCCGAACATACTCACGATTTTGGCGAACTGGTGCTGGTGTGGCGCGGTAATGGCCTGCATGTCCTCAACGATCGCCCTTACCGCATCACCCGGGGCGACCTGTTTTACATCCGTGCGGAAGACAAACACTCCTACGCCTCGGTCAACGACCTGGTACTTCAGAACATCATCTACTGCCCCGACCGACTGAAGCTCAACGTCGACTGGGCGGCCAACATCCCTGGTTTCCTCAAAGCGGGCAACACCCCGCACTGGCGGCTGGGCAGCAACGGCATGACGCAGGTGCGCCCGGTGATTACGCAACTGGAGCAGGAGAGCCTGAAGACCGATCCCCACGCATTCGATATGGCCGAGCTGCTGTTTGCACAGCTGACGATCATGCTCAAACGCTACCGTTACGCCCCGGATAACCCGGCCGCCAGCGAGCCGGAAGCACTGCTGGATAAGCTGATCACCGCCCTGGCGGGCAGCCTGAACCGCAGCTTTGTGCTGGAAAAGTTTTGCGAGCAGGAGCAGTGCAGCGAGCGTGCCCTGCGCCAGCAGTTCCGCACCCAGACCGGCATGACGGTAAACCACTACCTGCGCCAACTGCGAATCTGCCATGCGCAGTATTTGCTGCAACATACCGAGCTGCTGGTCAGCGAAGTCGCCATGCAGTGCGGCTTTGAGGACAGTAACTATTTTTCGGTGGTGTTTAACCGTGAAGTGGGGATGACCCCGGTTCAGTGGCGACACCGCAGCCATAACGCCGCGTAATAGATTGTTTGCTCCCCCCTGCGCATCACCGCACGCCCCGCCAGATCAGTCACATAACGAAAAGTTATAACCTTATTAAAACTACGGCATTGATAAACATTTTCAATATCATTTAATTAACTATAATGAACCAACTGCTTACGCGGCATTAACACGTTTGCCGCCCGACAATAATGGAGATGATTATGAGCTATACCCTGCCATCCCTGCCGTACGCTTACGACGCCCTTGAGCCGCATTTCGACAAGCAGACGATGGAGATCCATCACACCAAACACCACCAGACTTACGTTAACAACGCCAATGCGGCGCTGGAAAGCCTGCCAGAATTCGCTAGCCTGCCTGCTGAAGAGCTGATCACCAAACTGGATCAACTGCCAGCTGACAAGAAAACCGTTCTGCGTAACAACGCTGGCGGCCACGCTAACCACAGCTTCTTCTGGAAAGGCCTGAAAACCGGCACCACCCTGCAGGGCGACCTGAAAGCCGCTATCGAGCGCGACTTCGGCTCCGTTGATACCTTCAAAGCTGAGTTTGAAAAAGCCGCTGCTACCCGTTTCGGCTCTGGCTGGGCGTGGCTGGTACTGAAAGGCGACAAACTGGCTGTGGTTTCCACTGCTAACCAGGACTCCCCGCTGATGGGTGAAGCTATCTCTGGCGCATCCGGTTTCCCAATCGTGGGTCTGGACGTGTGGGAACACGCTTACTACCTGAAATTCCAGAACCGTCGCCCGGACTACATCAAAGCCTTCTGGGACGTGGTGAACTGGGACGAAGCAGCAGCACGTTTCGCCGCTAAAAAATAAGGTTGCAAAGCCGTCTGTGAGAAGCGAGTCTGATGACTCGCTTTTTTTATACCCACAATCTGCGTAAGGAGCCGCGATGAATCATCCCGTTAACGTATTTATCGGAAAAATAAAGGATTACGAAGGCAGCCGCCCGAGCGCGATTGCCAAACTGCAGGTTGACGGCGAACTCTCCCTCACCGAAAAAGGGCTGGTGGGCGATGAGCAGGCGGAGAAGAAAATCCACGGCGGGCCGGATCGGGCGCTGTGCCACTATCCACGCGAGCACTATGCATTCTGGGCCAGCGAATACCCTGACCAGGCCGGGCTTTTTGTCGCCCCGGCATTTGGCGAAAACCTGTCAACCGAAGGACTGACCGAGAAGAACGTCTTTATCGGGGATATCTTTCGCTGGGGCGAGGCCTTGATCCAGGTCACCCAGCCGCGGTCTCCCTGCTTCAAGCTCAACTTCCACTTCGGTATCAGCGATATCGCTACGCAGATGCAAAATGCCGGGAAAACCGGCTGGCTGTATCGGGTGATTTTAGCAGGGAAGGTCGAAACGGATGCGCCGCTGACGCTGGTCTCTCGCCTGAGCGATGTGTCGGTGTATGACGCCTGTGCTATCGCCTGGCATATGCCGTTTGATGATGAGCAATATCACCGTCTGCTGTCGGCGGCGGGGCTATCCACCAGCTGGACCAGAACTATGCAGAAGCGGCGACTTAGCAACAAGATCGAAGATAATTCACGGAGATTGTGGGGGAAGTAAGCTGGGTAAAACGGAGTCTCCACCCGGCTTTTTGCCTCTGCGCCTGTTACTGCCCGGTAGCGCTGCGCTTACCGGGCTTGCAACATAGAGTCAGCGTAAAACTAAGAACGCTTGTGCAACGGTAGCCAGAGCGTTAACCGCAAGCCGCCCAGCGGACTGTCATCGGCTTTCACCCAGCCACGGTGCTGCTGCATCGCGGTTTCGACAATCGCCAGACCCAGCCCGGTGCCGCCGGACTCACGGTCACGCGCCTCGTCGGTACGGTAGAACGGACGGAAAATCTGCTCGCGATCTTCCGGGCTGACGCCAGGGCCATCGTCATCAACGTTGATGGTGATGCCGTCTTTGTCCACCGAGAACGCCACCTCGATTTTGGTATGCGAATAGCGCAGGGCGTTACGTACAATATTCTCCAGCGCGCTTTCCAGCGTGTTGGGGTTACCGTACAGCGGCCATGGGCCTGGCGGGAAGTTGACGGTAAAGGATTTTCCCATCTGCTCCGCTTCGAATGCCGCGTTATCCAGCACCTCGTGCCACAGGTGGTTGGCTTTCACCGTCTCGCTGACCAGCGCGTTTTTCTGCTGATTGCGGGACATGACCAACAGGTCATTGATCATGCTGTCCAGACGATGCGCTTCGGTTTCGATACGCTCCAGCTCTTTGCTCTCTCCGCTACGGCGGCGCAGCAGGGCGGTGCCCAGTTGCAGACGCGTCAGCGGGGTGCGCAGCTCATGAGAAATATCAGAGAGCAGACGCTGCTGGGTGGTCATCATCCGCTCGAGCGCCGCCACCATCTGGTTGAAGCTGGCCCCTGCCGCCAGGAACTCCTGTGGCCCGGCTTCCAGCTCCGGGTGCTGTCGCAGGTTGCCCTGCGCCACTTCATCCGCGGCGTTTTTTAACTTACGTGCGGGTTTCGCCAGGCTCCACGCCAGCCACAGCAGCAGCGGTGAACTCACCAGCATGGTAACAATCAGCAGCAGCAGCGGGCGGTCAAATAGCAGGTTGATAAAATCGGACTGGGAGTTGCTCGCCGGGCGAATCAGGTAGAGCTGATAGTTATCTTCCCCGTCATTGACGGAGAATGGCCCTACCATCTCTACCCGACCATATTTTTTCTTTTGCGGATGATCGGCGTTATCCGCCTGGCCAATGAAGTTGCGGATAATTTGCATTTCATTGCGGTCTGCCCCGATTACGCGGCCTTCGCTGGTCACCAGCAGCAAGCGTTGTCCCGGCGGCGCCCATTTTTCGATAGCGCGAAACAGTCTGCGCCACCACATCAAATCATTGGGCGGATCGATGGCCAGCTCTGCTTCTACGTGCTGCTCGATCATCACACCCTGACGTTGCTCGCTATCAAGAAGCTCCGTCATCTGGCGTGAGTCGAGTTTGGGTAACATCAAAACCAGCATTAAAACCAGTGCCAGCGTCAGCCAGAAGATGGCGAAGATGCGGGCGGTTAAGCTGCCTATCATGAAGCGGACACCATCAGATAGCCGCGTCCACGCAGGGTTTTAAACCACGGATGACCATCCTTGCGCTCCGGTAATTTGCGGCGCAGGTTGGAGATGTGCATATCAATTGCCCGGTCGAACGGCGTCAGGCGTTTACCCAGCACTTCCTGGCTCAGATGCTCACGCGATACCACCTGGCCCAGATGCTGCGCCAGCAGATAAAGCAGCGTGAATTCGGTGCCGGTGAGTTCCAGCGCCTGGCCGTCGAAGCTGGCTTCCTGGCGGCCTGGATTCAGGCTCAGGGAGTCGACTTCAAGGGTTGGCGAACCGCTGTCGGTGTTTTGCTGCTGCTCGCTCCAGTGGGAACGGCGCAGGATCGCCCGAATACGTGCCACCAGCTCACGGTCGTTAAACGGTTTAGGCAGATAGTCATCGGCCCCCAGCTCAAGGCCAAGTACACGATCGAGTTCGCTACCGCGCGCGGTCAGCATAATTACTGGGGTCTGGTGCGTCTGGCGCAGCTCTTTAAGGGTGTCGATACCGTTCTTCTTCGGCATCATGACGTCGAGCAAAAGCAAGTCGATGCTATCGTCGAGTTGACTCAGCGCCTGCTCCCCGTCGTGGGCTACCGACACGTCAAAGCCTTCCATGTCGAGCAACTCCTTTAAAAGGGATGTCAGCTCTCGGTCATCATCAACTAACAGGATTTTATTCATTGTTTAAATACCTCCGAGGCAGAAATTACGTCATCAAGGCTATCTAATCCATGACTTTACGTTGTTTTACACCCCCTGACGCATGTTTGCAGCCTGAATCGTAGACTGTCTCTCGTTGAATCGCGACACGAAAGATTTTGGGAGTAAGTGATGCGCAAAGTTACCGCTGCTGTCATGGCCTCAACGCTGGCGTTTAGTGCATTTAGCCAGGCTGCTGGAGTCATCACCGGCGATAACCGTCTCTCAGTGGAGGGCATCGCGCAGCAGAGTGCCCAGGGCCATATGTTCGACGGCATAAGTTTAACCGAACATCAGCGTCAGCAGATGCGAGATCTCATGCAGCGGGCTCGTCATGATCAGCCCCCTGTTAATGTTAGCGAAATGGAGACAATGCATCGCCTTGTCACCGCAGAAAATTTTGATGAAAACGCTGTGCGCGCTCAGGCCAACAAAATGGCGCAGGAACAGGTTGCCCGACAGGTCGAAATGGCTAAGGTCCGCAACCAGATGTTTCACCTGCTAACGCCCGAGCAGCAAGCGGTTTTGAACCAGAAACACCAGCAACGTATGGATCAGTTGCGCGAGGTTGCACGGATGCAGAAGAACGCTGAATCGACGCTTTTTAGTAGCAATACCCGTAGTAACCAGTAACCCTGTTTTCCTTGCCATAGACACCATCCCTGTCTTCCCCCACATGATGTGGGGGTTTTTTTTGCCCGTCATTAAATTTCGTTAACCGTTTATTCATCTTATTGACGCCCCTGCATCCGTTATACTAGCGGCATAGCGTGACAGGAGTGTTTATGAATCAATCCTATGGACGGCTGGTAAGCCGGGCCGCACTTGCTGCGACGATCATGGCGTCGTGCCTGTTAATCATTAAAATTTTCGCGTGGTGGTACACCGGTTCCGTCAGTATTCTGGCAGCGCTAGTCGATTCGCTGGTCGATATTGCCGCCTCGCTCACTAACCTGTTGGTCGTGCGTTACTCGCTGCAGCCAGCGGATGAAGAGCATACCTTTGGCCACGGCAAAGCGGAGTCGCTGGCGGCGCTGGCGCAAAGCATGTTTATTTCCGGTTCGGCGCTGTTTCTCTTTTTGACCGGCATTCAGCACCTGTTTACCCCGACGCCAATGAAAGATCCCGGCGTGGGCGTGGTGGTGACGGTAATAGCGCTTATAAGCACATTGGTTCTTGTAACGTTCCAGCGCTGGGTTGTGCGTAAAACGCAAAGTCAGGCGATACGGGCCGATATGCTTCATTATCAGTCTGATGTTATGATGAACGGCGCGATCCTGATCGCGCTCGGTCTGGCCTGGTATGGCTGGCACCGGGCCGATGCGCTATTTGCGTTAGGGATTGGCTTTTATATTTTATACAGTGCGTTGCGCATGGGGTACGATGCGGTGCAATCACTGCTCGATCGCGCATTGCCAGACGCAGAACGGCATGAAATCTTCGAAATTGTGACCTCCTGGCCAGGCGTCAGTGGCGCTCACGATCTTCGCACGCGGCAGTCAGGGCCGACCCGCTTTATTCAGATTCATTTAGAAATGGAAGATAACCTGCCGCTGGTTCAGGCACATCTGGTGGCTGAGCAGGTTGAGCAGGCGATTTTGCAGCGTTTCCCGGGGTCAGATGTCATTATTCACCAGGATCCCTGCTCAGTCGTACCTAAGCCAGGCAATGGACATTTGAGCTTTCGTAATTCGTTGTAAAAAAGTGAACCAGGCTAGCATTTTGTGGAAAAATAACCGCCATATGGCCTGACCTGAATCAATTCAGCTGGAAGTGATTGATATACTATTTGCAGTATTCGTTGGTCGTCAGAAGTCTTCCGGCAACAGATTTCATTTTTGCATTCCTAAGTTCAGAGGTAGTCATGATTAAGAAAATCGGTGTGTTGACAAGCGGCGGTGATGCGCCCGGCATGAACGCAGCAATTCGCGGTGTAGTTCGTGCTGCGTTGACGGAAGGTCTGGAAGTTTTTGGTATCTATGACGGTTATCTGGGCCTGTATGAAGATCGCATGGTGCAGCTCGATCGCTACAGTGTTTCCGACATGATTAACCGCGGCGGTACCTTCCTGGGTTCCGCACGTTTCCCGGAATTCCGTGACGAACGCATCCGTGAAGTGGCTATCGAGAACATGAAAAAACGCGGCCTCGACGCGCTGGTGGTTATCGGTGGTGACGGTTCCTATATGGGTGCAAAACGCCTGACCGAAATGGGCTTCCCGTGCATTGGCCTGCCAGGCACCATCGACAACGACATCAAAGGTACTGACTACACCATCGGTTACTTCACTGCTCTGGGCACCGTGGTTGAAGCCATTGACCGCCTGCGCGACACCTCTTCTTCTCACCAGCGTATTTCCATCGTTGAAGTGATGGGCCGCTACTGTGGCGACCTGACTCTGGCGGCGGCGATTGCGGGCGGCTGTGAGTTCGTGGTGGTTCCAGAAGTGGAATTCAGCCGTGAAGATTTGGTTAACGAAATCAAAGCCGGTATCGCGAAAGGTAAGAAACACGCCATCGTGGCAATCACCGAGCACATCTGTGACGTTGACGAGCTGGCGAAATACATCGAAACCGAGACCAAACGCGAAACCCGCGCGACCGTTCTCGGCCACATCCAGCGCGGCGGCTCCCCGGGTCCTTACGACCGTATTCTGGCCTCCCGTATGGGTGCGTACGCGATTGAACTGCTGCAGCAGGGCTTTGGCGGCCGTTGCGTCGGCATTCAGAACGAAAAACTGGTTCACCACGACATCATTGACGCTATCGAAAACATGAAGCGTCCGTTTAAAGGTGACTGGATGGATTGCGCGAAAAAGCTGTATTAATCAGCCGATCGTTGCCGGGTTGAGGACATCAGCCCACACCGTGACTCCAGGCCGGGTAGGTTTAGCCACCACCCGGCTTTTTAACGTCTATTGCCTGATTTTTATTCCTCTACGTTATAGCCAATCTTTTTTTATTCTTTAATCATTGGTCAGCTTTCTGGCACGCTGCAACCATTAAACACAACTTCAAGAGAGTGGGACAATGAACAAATGGGGCGTGGGGTTAACTTTATTGCTGGCTTCGACCAGCGTTCTGGCAAAGGATATCCAGCTGCTGAACGTGTCTTACGATCCGACGCGTGAACTGTACGAGCAGTACAACAAAGCGTTTGCCGCACACTGGAAGCAGGAAACCGGCGACAACGTGGTGATCCGTCAGTCGCACGGCGGCTCCGGTAAGCAGGCGACCTCGGTCATTAACGGTATCGAAGCCGATGTGGTGACGCTGGCCCTGGCCTATGACGTGGACGCTATCGCGGAACGCGGTCGTATCGATAAAAACTGGATCAAACGTCTGCCGGACAACTCTGCGCCATACACCTCCACCATCGTTTTCCTCGTACGTAAGGGCAACCCGAAACAGATCCACGACTGGAACGACCTGGTTAAGCCGGGCGTGTCGGTGATCACCCCGAACCCGAAAAGTTCTGGCGGCGCTCGCTGGAACTATCTGGCAGCCTGGGGCTACGCCCTGCACCACAATAATGGCGACCAGGCTAAAGCCCAGGATTTCGTGAAGTCGCTGTTTAAAAACGTTGAAGTGCTGGACTCCGGCGCGCGCGGTTCAACCAATACTTTCGTTGAACGTGGCATTGGCGATGTGCTGATTGCGTGGGAAAACGAAGCGCTGCTGGCAACTAACGAGCTGGGTAAAGACAAGTTTGAAATCGTCACCCCAAGCGAATCGATTCTGGCTGAGCCAACCGTCTCTGTAGTCGATAAAGTGACGAATAAGAAAGGCACCCAGGCCGTGGCGGAAGCCTACCTGAAGTACCTTTACACCCCGGAAGGCCAGGAGATTGCCGCGAAGAATTTCTACCGTCCACGTGATGAAGCGGTGGCGAAGAAATATGAGAAGGAGTTCCCGAAACTGAAGCTGTTCACCATCGATGAAGTATTCGGCGGCTGGACCAAAGCGCAAAAAGATCACTTCGCTAATGGCGGGACTTTCGATCAGATCAGCAAGCGTTAATTAGCCATAGTGTTTGCAAGCCCGACAGCATCATACTGTCGGGCTTTTTTGTTTGTCATCAAAGTGCGTTACGCTTCTGATTGAATCGAATACAGGGAACGCATCATGAAAAAAGCGGCTTTACTCCTCCTGGCGCTGGTGGTGGTGACGATGGTCATCGTCGTTGTCTGGCTAAAGTCTGTCGGTCATCCTGATGCGTTACGCCATATTGTTCTTGATCAGTGTCTGCCCGGACAGCTGCAACACCGCAATCCCGCTCCCTGTGTCCAGGTGAAGCCCGATGCAGGCTACGTGGTCTTCAAGGATCGCAACGGCCCGCTGCAATATTTGCTGATGCCAACGTACCGGATCAATGGCAGCGAAAGCCCGCTGCTGACGAAGGCGCATACCCCCAACTTCTTCTGGCTGGCATGGCAGGCGCGCGGGTTTATGCGCATGAAGCATGGCGCGGAAATCCCCAATAGCGCCGTGTCGCTGACCATTAATTCGCGGCTCGGACGCACGCAAAATCATCTGCATATCCATATCTCCTGCCTGCGCCCGGACGTGCGCGAAAAACTGAATGCGCACCAGGCTCAGGTGGGCACCCAGTGGCGACCGTTTCCGGGCGGGCTGGAAGGGCACGAGTATCTGGCGCGTCGGGTAACGGAAGCGGAGCTGGTGAAGCGCAGCCCGTTCATGATGCTGGCTGAAGAGGTTCCCGATGCGCGCAAGCATATGGGACGATACGGGATGGCGATGGCCCAGCAGTCAGACGGCTCGTTTGTCCTGCTGGCGACCGAGCGCAATCTTTTGGCGCTTAACCTCGCGTCCGCTGAGGAATTGCAGGATCATCAATGCGATATCCTGCATGATCCCTACCATAAATAGCGTTTACTCGCGCTGCCTGCCGCCTTAGACTTGCTGAAAAATTCTACAGGAGACAGGCATGTCGATCTGGTTCACTCACCCACTGTTTCTGCCCTCGCTGATTATCGTCGTCACCATCATCCTCTGGGCGACCTCGCTGCTGCCGGAGTTCCTGACCGCGCTGCTGTTTTTTACCGCCGCGATGATCGCCAAAATTGCGCCGCCGGAGGTCATTTTCGGCGGCTTTGCCTCCTCCGCCTTCTGGCTGGTGTTCAGCGGGTTTGTGCTGGGCGTCGCGATCCGCAAAACCGGGCTGGCAGACAGGGCGGCGCGGGCGCTTTCCGCCAGGCTGACCGACTCCTGGCCGCTGATGGTAGCCAGCGTGGTGCTGCTTACCTATGCGCTGGCGTTTGTGATGCCTTCTAATATGGGGCGCATCGCGCTACTGATGCCGATTGTGGCGGCGATGGCGAAGCGGGCCGGCATTGCCGACGGCTCCCGGGCATGGTTTGGGCTGGCGCTGGCGGTGGGATTTGGCACCTTCCAGCTGTCCGCCACCATCCTCCCGGCCAATGTGCCTAATCTGGTGATGAGCGGTGCGGCGGAAGGCTCGTACGGTATTCATCTTAACTATGTCCTTTACCTGCTGCTGCATACGCCGGTACTGGGCATTCTCAAGGGGTTGATTCTGATCGGCCTGATCTGCTGGCTGTTCCCCGGTGCGCCGAAACCACCCCGCGATCTTACGCCACCGGCACCGATGGACCGCGATGAAAAGCGCCTCGCCTGGCTGCTGGCGGTCGTGCTGGTGATGTGGGTGACGGAGAGCTGGCACGGCATTGGTCCAGCGTGGACCGGGCTTGCGGCGTCAATTGTGGTGATGCTGCCGCGGATCGGTTTTATCACCGGCGATGAGTTCTCCGCTGGCGTGAACATGCGCACCTGTATTTACGTGGCAGGTATTCTCGGGCTGGCGATCACCGTGACCCAGACCGGGATCGGGAATGCGATGGGTGAGGCACTGATGCAGGTGATGCCGCTGGATGCCGATGCGCCGTTCACCAGTTTCCTGGCGCTGACCGGAATCACTACCGCGCTGAACTTCATCATGACCGCCAACGGTGTTCCGGCGCTGTACACCACCCTGGCGCAAAGCTTCTCGGACGCCACCGGCTTTCCGCTGTTGTCGGTGATTATGATTCAGGTGCTGGGGTACTCCACGCCGCTGCTGCCGTATCAGGCGTCGCCAATTGTGGTGGCGATGGGGCTGGGGAGGGTGCCTGCGCGGGCGGGAATGTTGCTCTGTCTGGCGCTGGCGGTGGCAACGTATCTGGTGCTGCTGCCGCTGGATTATCTGTGGTTTAGCGTGCTGGGGAAATTATAATTTCCCTCTCCCCGGGGGGAGAGGGAGAAGGGTTTTACGCCTTTTTAGCTGCTTCTGCCGCTTTGACGATCACCGCGAAAGCGTCTGCTTTCAGGGATGCGCCGCCAACCAGCGCGCCATCGATGTCCGGCTGGGTGAACAGCTCAGCTGCGTTCGCTGCGTTTACGGAACCGCCGTACTGGATGATCACTTGCTCAGCCACTTTCGCGTCTGCTTTCGCAATGTGGTCACGGATGAATTTGTGAACCGCCTGAGCCTGCGCAGGGGTTGCAGATTTGCCGGTACCGATCGCCCATACTGGCTCGTAAGCGATAACCGCGCCTTCGAACGCTGCTGCGCCCTGAGTGGTCAGCACGGCGTCGATCTGACGTGCGCACACTTCTTCCGTTTTGCCCGCTTCGTTTTCGGCTTCGGTTTCACCGATGCACAGCACTGGGATCAGACCCTGCTCTTTCAGCACAGCGAATTTCTTAGCGATGAACTCGTCGGACTCTTTGTGGTAGGTACGACGCTCAGAGTGGCCAATGATGATGTATTTCGCGCCGATATCTTTCAGCATTTCAGCGGAGGTTTCACCGGTGAACGCGCCAGACAGGTTAACGTCAACGTTCTGTGCACCCAGAACGATGTGGCTGCCGTCAGCGGCGTGTTTAGCCATATCCAGGTACATGTCCGGCGGAGCGATCGCAACAGCACAGCCAGTCACACCAGACAGCTCTTTACGCAGGTTAGCTACCAGCTCGTTTACCATGTGGCGGCTGCCGTTCAGTTTCCAGTTACCCATCACTAAAGGATGTCGCATTTCAATTCTCCACGCTCAAGAGCGAATTAAGGAATATGGCCACCCGGCTGGGCAGCATGGTCTGTGAATCAGTATAGAGATTTTCCCTCGAAAGGCTTTGCTTTTTGTCATTAATTCGCCCCGCCGAGGGTCTCAGATAACGCCAGCTTAATCGGTTCAACAGCGAAGGTCAGCCCCTTTTCGCCGTTATCTGCCACTACGTAACGAACCGCACCTTCCGTTTCGGCGTAATAGCGTTTGTTTTTACCGGCAGTCAGCAGCTTTTGCAGCTTTTGCTGGCTTTGTGCTTTGGTCAACGCCGGGGTAAACGCCCGTAAAATGGCGCTCATGTACTCCAGCGCTTTGGCTTTAGCGGCTTTTTGCTCCGGCCCCTGGATCGGCAGCCAGGTGATCTGCATGCTCTTGATTTTGAGCGTTCCGCGTTCCAGCGCCGTTGAAGCGTATAAGTTCTCATTAATTTTACTGGCGGCGCGGGTCAGGGTGGGGGTATCCCGGGCACCTTCTATGGCGCGAAATTCATTGAGTGGCAGGGTGGGGTTAGCACTGTTAAAGCTTTCGCGGAACAGACTAATGGATTGATCAAATGACGGTGCGCCAGGCATCACGTAGGGCGCAGTCGCAGGTGCGGATGTCTCGGCAGCACGCAGAGAAATGCTCGCACAGGACAGCATTAAACCCAGCCAAATAAGGGAAAACCGCATCTTCATCAATAAAGTCTCTCACTGTTACTGCCCACGATTAAAACCATATCCGGCTGGCTTGTCAAAAGGATGCGACTCCAGGGTAAACTACGCTCCGCGATGATAATAAGGAACCTGGCATGACCATACAGCAGTGGTTGTTTTCATTCAGAGGGCGTATTGGGCGCCGTGATTTCTGGATCTGGATTGGCGTATGGATTATCGCCATGCTGGGTCTGTTTATTTCTGCCAATAATGCGTGGCTGAACACTCAGACGGCGGCTTTCGCGCTGGTTTCGCTGTTATGGCCAACGGCGGCGGTGTTAGTGAAACGTCTGCACGATCGGGGGCGTTCGGGGCTGTGGGCACTGCTGGTGGTGCTGGCGTGGATGCTGCTGGCAGGTAACTGGTCGATGCTGCCGTCCATGCTGCCATGGGTGGTTGGCAGGCTGATCCCCACCGTTATTTTTGTGATGCTTATTGTCGACCTGGGCGCTTTCGTGGGCACCCAGGGCGAGAATAAATACGGCAAAGATACGATCGACGTAAAGTACCGTTAATTACCAGTAGTGCTCTGCAGTCATATGGCCCGGCCGACGGCGTAAATGCTTGGTCATCTGCCGGGTCTCTTTCAGCAGTTGTTGGGTGTCACGTACCATCTGCGGGTTGCCGCACAACATGACATGGCTGGTCTCGGCGGTCATCGGCAGGCCAACGGCAGCTTCCAGTTCTCCGCTTTCAATCAGCGCCGGTACACGTCCGGTCAGCGAACCCGCTACCGTCTCGCGACTCACCACCGTCTGAACTTTCACTTTCCCTTCATAGCGTTTCTGTAGCTCCAGCATCTGCGGCAGGTAGCTCAGGTCAGCAGCGTAGCGCGCGGCATGCACCAGGACGATATTTTTAAAACGCTCCAGGTCTTTCCCGTATTGCAGGATCGAAAGGTACGGGCCGATGGCAGTACCGGTCGCCAGCATCCACAGGGTGTCGCAGTCCGGCACTTCCTCAAGCACGAAGAAGCCTGCCGCTTCGCTGACTATTTGGATCTCATCGTCGGGTTTGAGTGCCGCCAGCCGCGGGCTGAGTTTGCCATCGGGAACGGTGACAAGATAGAACTCGAGATCCGGGTTATCCGGCGCGTTGACATAGGAGTAGGCGCGCTGCACGCGTTCGCCGTCGATTTCCAGTCCCAGCTTGGCGAATTGCCCGGCCGTAAAAGGCTGGATGGGCGCATGGACGGTCAGACTAAATAGCGCATCGGTCCAGAACTCTACCTTTTTGACTTTACCTGTTACCCAGTCTGCCATGATGTTCTCCTGTGCTGATCTCGGGTTATATCTTCCTTACCTGAGAGGGAGATTTCCAGCCCGCGGGGGCCGGAAAGCTCAATTGATCAAACGGTTTTACAGAATGTGGGTCTGCACGTCGGGATCTTTGCGGTCGAGATAGTGAATCGACTGGATGCGGCGAATGGTGCGGGATTTACCGCGGATCAGCAGCGTTTCGGTGGTGGCCATATTGCCTTTGCGGCTGATGCCGTCCAACAGATCGCCTTTGGTGATGCCGGTAGCAGAGAAGATAACGTTGTCGCTGCGCGCCATATCATCCAGACGCAGCACGGTATTGGCCTTAATACCCATAGCGGCACAGCGGGCCAGCTCTTGCTCACCGATACGGCGGTTTTCTTCGCTGTCGCCTTTCACCTCGTGACGGGCCAGCAGACGGCCCTGCATATCACCGTCGAGGGCGCGGATCACCGCAGCGGATACCACCCCTTCCGGTGCGCCACCGATGCCGTAAAGCACGTCGACTTCGCTGTCCGGCATACAGGTAAGGATAGAGGCCGCCACGTCGCCATCAGGGATCGCAAAGACGCGCACACCCAGCTGCTGCATATGGGCGATGACTGCATCATGACGCGGTTTTGCCAGGATGGTGACCGTCAGTTCGCTCAGCGGTTTCCCGAGCGCGGCAGCAATGTTACGCAGGTTATCTGCCAGCGGCAGATTAAGATCGATAATCCCTTTTGCGCCAGGCCCGACAATCAGCTTTTCCATATACATATCAGGCGCGTTGAGGAAGGTGCCTTTATCGCCTACGGCCAGCACGGCCAGCGCGTTAGCCTGACCCATAGCGGTCATGCGGGTGCCTTCAATCGGATCCACGGCGATATCCACCGCATCGCCATTGCCGGTTCCCACTTTTTCACCGATAAACAGCATCGGCGCTTCGTCGATTTCGCCTTCGCCAATCACGATAGTGCCGTCGATGTTGACCTGGTTAAGCATAATGCGCATGGCATGGACGGCTGCGCCGTCGGCGGTATTTTTATCGCCACGGCCAAGCCATTTATAGCCTGCCAGAGCGGCAGCTTCGGTCACGCGGGAAAATTCGATAGCAAGTTCACGTTTCATTGGATACTCGTGCGGTCAAAAGGAATTGCACGAAGTTTATCACAGAGTGGGGAAGGGGGAGGGGGGCGCGGTCTGAACCCCTCTCCCTAACCCTCTCCCCAAAGGGGCGAGGGGACTTAAAACACCCTCTCCCCTTTGGGGAGAGGGCCGGGGTGAGGGGGATGTTTGTCTTACTCGTCGTGCTCTTCCCACGCCAGGGCGCGTTTCACCGCTTTCTTCCAGCCACTGTAGCGGTAGTTGCGCTCGGTGGTTTCGATGCCCGGACGGAATTCACGCTCGATGACCGCTTTCTCCTGCAACTCGTCCAGGTTCTGCCAGAAGCCGACCGCCAGGCCAGCAAGATAAGCCGCCCCCAGTGCCGTCACTTCACGCACTTCCGGGCGCTCCACACGGGTGCCCAGAATATCGGACTGGAACTGCATCAGGAAGTTGTTAGCCACCGCGCCGCCGTCCACGCGCAGGGCATGCAGACGAATACCGGAGTCGGCCTGCATCGCTTCCAGCACATCACGGGTCTGATAGGCAATCGACTCAAGCGTAGCGCGAATAATATGGTTGGAGTTCACCCCACGCGTCAGGCCGAAAATCGCCCCGCGTGCATACGGGTCCCAGTACGGCGCGCCCAGGCCGGTAAAGGCCGGAACCACATACACCCCGTTGGTATCTTTCACCTTGGTGGCGAAATACTCCGAGTCAAAGGCATCGCTGATAAGCTTCATCTCGTCGCGCAGCCACTGAATGGAGGCCCCGGCCATAAACACCGCGCCTTCCAGGGCGTAGTTTACTTCGCCGCGCGGGCCGCAAGCGATGGTGGTCAGCAGGCCATGCTCTGATTTCACCGCTTTTTCGCCGGTATTCATCAGCATAAAGCAGCCGGTGCCGTAGGTATTTTTCGCCATCCCTTCTTTTACGCACAGCTGGCCAAACAGCGCCGCCTGCTGGTCGCCAGCGATCCCGGCAATCGGAATACGGGTGCCGCCTTTACCGCCGATATTGGTCTGGCCGTACACTTCAGACGACTTACGTACCTGCGGCAGCATGGCGCGCGGGATGTCCAGCGCGTCCAGCATTTTTTCATCCCAGTCCAGCTCGTGGATGTTGAACAGCATGGTGCGCGAGGCGTTGGTGTAATCGGTCACGTGTACGCGTCCCTGGGTCATCTTCCAGATAAGCCAGGTATCGACGGTGCCGAACAGCAGTTCGCCGCGTTTGGCACGCTCGCGGGAGCCTTCAACGTGGTCGAGGATCCATTTCACTTTCGTGCCGGAGAAGTACGGGTCCACCACCAGGCCTGTGGCGCTGCGCACGTACTCTTCCATACCGTCGCGCTTGAGCTTTTCGCAGATATCCGCAGTGCGACGGCACTGCCAGACGATGGCGTTGTAAATAGGCTTACCGGTTTCGCGTTCCCAGA
The DNA here is from genome assembly GCF_050435045.1 of Leclercia sp. 1548. Classification (NCBI taxonomy): domain Bacteria; kingdom Pseudomonadati; phylum Pseudomonadota; class Gammaproteobacteria; order Enterobacterales; family Enterobacteriaceae; genus Leclercia; species Leclercia sp. 1548. The sequence goes on from NZ_JBNDJP010000010.1 coordinate 91,913, forward strand.
CAATGGCCGTTTCACGCTGGTTGGTAATGCCGATGGCCGCAATCTCATCGGAGCTGATATCGGCTTTCGCCAGCACTTCAACCAGCGTCGAGCTTTGCGATGCCCAGATTTCCATTGGATCGTGTTCTACCCAGCCTGGACGAGGATAGATTTGCTCGAATTCGCGCTGTGACACGCTGACGATGTTCGCGTCATGATCCATAACGACAGCGCGGGAGCTGGTCGTGCCCTGGTCGAGCGCAACGATATATTTTTTGTCGGTCATATTATGTGTCCCGTAGTCAGATTACAGCGAAGCTTTTGATTCAGTTGTGGAGAGGCTTTTCTTCTCCTCAACCACACAGGTGTCGCACGGCAGATGGCGGCCAATTAACTTACGATAGCCAAATGCGCCAAGTGATGCCCCAACGATAGGCCCGAACAGCGGCACCAGGAAGTAAGGAATATCTTTCGCACCGGTAAAGGCTACCTCGCCCCAGCCCGCAAAGAAGGCAAAAGTCTTGGGTCCCAAATCGCGCGCCGGGTTCATGGCGAAGCCCGTCAGCGGTCCCATAGATGCACCGATCACCGCAATCAGTAAACCAATCAGCAGCGGTGCCAGCGGGCCGCGCGGAATGCCGTTACCGTCATCACCCAGCGCCATAATAACGCCCATCAGGATAGCGGTAATCACCATCTCTACTGCGAAGGCCTGCACAAAATTAATGTGCGGATTCGGATAGGTGGAGAAGATACCCGCCAGCTCGAGGCTTTCGGTGCTGCCACGCACCATATGGTGCGTCTGTTCGAAGTCGATAAACAGGTTGTAATAAAGCCCGTAAACTAACGCCGCTGCACAAAAGGCACCGGCAAACTGCGCCACGATAAAAGGAACAACCTTGCGTTTGTCAAAGCAGGCAAACAGCCACAACGCGATGGTCACCGCAGGGTTAAGATGGGCACCTGAAACCCCCGCCGTCAGGTAGATGGCCATCGCCACGCCCAGACCCCAGATCACGCTGATTTCCCACTGACCGAAGCTGGCGCCCGCCACTTTCAGCGCCGCCACACAACCTACGCCAAAGAAAATCAACAACCCAGTACCCAGGAACTCTGCGATGCACTGGCCTTTTAAGGTTGATGTTTCACTCATAATCGGATCCTGAAAGAAAAATAATGGTTATTGTTATCGCGCCGAACGTCACCATCGCCACGATGTCCTGTAGACACAGTGTTAATTTATCGTTAACGAGCAAAAACGAGAAATATCGAAATTAAAATGTGTGTACCGCGTCAAGAAAATGAGCGATATCGCGCCATGAAGTGTGCATTAGCGTTTATACGCCAGGGCGGGCATAAGCATTCTATTAACGGAAGTGTTAACAATTTAGGGGTATATGATGCGAACGCACCAGGAGGAGACTGAAAAGTGTTGCAAACCGCAATCTGCGCGGTCTGCCGCTGGACAGGGAGGGCGGCGCTCCATACAATCGACACCAGGTGTTGTGCGCGTTTACGTCAAAGCGTCGCCTTGCAAATTCAGGAGAGGTAGGATTATGTCTTTAGAAGTGTTTGAGAAACTGGAATCCAAAGTACAGCAGGCGATTGATACCATCACCCTGCTGCAGATGGAAATCGAAGAGCTGAAAGAAAAAAACAACGCACTGTCGCAGGAAATTCAGACTGCTCAGCACGGTCGCGAAGAGCTGGAGCGTGAAAACCAACATCTGCGCGAACAGCAGAACGGCTGGCAGGATCGTCTGCATGCCCTGCTGGGACGTATGGAAGAGGTTTAATTCCGAATTTTTGAAAAAGGCATCTGTAATGGATGCCTTTTTTATTTGGAGAGAATACGATCGCTCATTACGTTACTCACAAGGAATGCGAGATGACTAAACGAAGCGATATTATCGATAATTCTGACCGATATATTGCCCGTAATACCCCCACAGGCCTTATTTATACAGAAAATCTGGGATGGATCGATCCTGGGCATGCCAATCCAACTGGTGCTGTAAGGTTATGGCAGCAAATGGTTATGCCTCGTGGTGGCCCTGTTAGTGAATATAAAAATAAAAGTGTGTTGCCTCTTCTATTTCCTGACCCGCTTGAAAAAACATGCAAACTTGAACCGCACTTGGGAATATTACCCGCTTTCATGAGTACAATTACGCCTGTGGCAAAGCCAGAGTATGTTCGTGAGCTTAGCTTATGAAAAATTCTAAGTTGATAGTTTTTACTATTTTTATTGTTGCCATGGGGGTTGGGTACATGTCCCTGGCGGCAAGGGTTTTTGTGCCAGTCTGTTACACACAAGACGACTTTTTTCTCTACCACATGGTAACTCCAGAAGCGCTTAAACGGACCCCAAGGATATCAAGCCACTGGTATTTTGTTGGTCAAACAGATGAGGGAAGCGGGTTGAAATGGAATGAGATCGTTTTTACCAACATCAATAAAAATGAGGTTGGTACACTTGTGGAGCAACTTGATACCTGGATAAATGATTATCCACAACGTCGCGAGATAATGAGTGTTTCGGCAGATGAATCAAATGGACTGCCAGAGATACGATTAATCCATTATGAGATGGATAGAAATAAATAAAGAAGGCCATCTAGATACCAGATGGCCTTCATTCACTACTCAATATCCAGCGGATCTTCAGACAGGATAATGCCAGTGTTGTCGGCATACAGATGGTCGCCGGAGAAGAACGTCACGCCGCCGAAATTGACGCGTATGTCGCTTTCGCCAATGCCTTCGCCTGCGGCACCTACCGGAATAGCAGCAATCGCCTGAATGCCAATATCCAGTTCTTCGAGGTCATCGACCTGACGCACCGCGCCATACACCACAATGCCTTCCCACTCGTTTTGCGTGGCGAGACGGGCAAGTTCTGCATCGATCAAGGCCCGGCGCACGGAGCCGCCGCCGTCAATCAACAGAATGCGACCACGGCCGTTCTGTTCGAGCAGATCGTACAGCAACCCGTTATCCTCAAAACATTTCACCGTAATGATTTGTCCGCCAAACGACGACCGTCCTCCAAAGTTGGAAAACAGCGGTTCTACGACGTTAACATCTTCCTGGTAGATGTCACAAAGCTCGGAGGTATCGTATTTCATAGGCTTAAGTTCAGTTGCTGCGAGTGATTTCAGTATATCGCGCGAAATGCATTGTTGGCAAAATCATCAATTGTTAATTGATATTTGTCAGCTAACTTAGCGTCTGGCTAAGGACAATCCCGACTACGAACAACAGGTTAGTCAGCAATGCCCCTTTTACCGTGCGTTCCAGCATTGGCGGCATGGCCGAGGCGCTCTGCTCGCGCATCACATAACGTGCCTGTTTGACCAGCAGCGGCGTGGCGAGTACAAACAACCAGCCCCACAGGCTGTGCAGCGACAGCAGGTTGAACAGGGCCAGACAAAGCAGGGCACCCATCAGCAGGCAGGCATGGTAGCGGCGCGCATTGACCGGACCCAGACGGACCGCCAGCGTGTTCTTACCGTTCAGGCGATCGCTGTCGATATCCCGCAGGTTGTTAATATTGAGCACCGCTGTCGCCAGCATGCCGCAGGCGGTGGCTGGCAGGAACAGCGCCGGAATCAGGGTATGCGCCTGCAGATACCAGCTGCCCATCACGCTCAGCCAGCCGAAAAACACCAGCACCGATATGTCACCCAGCCCAATGTATCCGTAAGGACGGGTGCCGACGGTATAGGTGATCGCCGCGACAATCGCCAATAGGCCGAGTACGAGGAAGCCAACGGCATCCGCCGGGGTTTTACAGGCCACCAGCACCAGGGCAATCCCGGAGAGACAAATCAACACGACGGTGATAATCAGCGCCCGCTTCATCTGCTCCTGGGTGATCACCCCTTTCTGCATCCCGCGCAAAGGCCCGATACGGTCGGGTTTATCGCTGCCTTTGACTGCATCGCCATAGTCGTTAGCGAGATTAGAGAGGATTTGCAGTAGTCCGGCGGTGACGAGCGCCAGCGCAGCGACCAGCGGATCGAAATAGCCCTGCCACCACGCAAGGGCCGTGCCGACGATAATGGCGGCGAAGGCGAGAGGAAGGGTTTTAGGACGCAGGCTTTCCAGCCAGGCACGTGTACGGCTGATTTCAGTCATAAGATTTTTAGCCAATAAAAATGGGGCTTTTCAGCCCCATCATCAGTGATGAAAATGCAATGACCGCGATTATAAGATAAAACGGCTCAGATCTTCATCTGCTACTAAAGCATCAAGATGCTTACTCACATAGTCGGCATCGATGGTAATGCTCTGACCGTTCAGATCGCTCGCATCATAAGAGATGTCTTCCATCAGGCGCTCCAGCACGGTGTGCAGACGACGCGCACCGATGTTTTCGGTGGTTTCGTTAACCTGCCAGGCTGCCTGAGCAATTCGCTTAATACCGTCTTCGGTGAACTCAATGTTCACGCCTTCGGTCGCCATCAGTGCTTTGTACTGTACGGTCACAGAGGCGTTTGGCTCGGTCAGGATACGCTCGAAGTCTTCAGTGGTCAGCGCCTGCAGCTCAACGCGGATCGGCAGACGGCCCTGCAGTTCCGGGATCAGATCAGACGGCTTCGCCACCTGGAATGCACCAGAAGCGATAAACAGAATGTGGTCGGTTTTTACCATGCCGTGCTTGGTGGAGACTGTGCAACCTTCAACCAGCGGCAGCAGGTCGCGCTGTACGCCTTCACGGGAGACATCCGGGCCGGAAGACTCGCCACGCTTACAGATTTTATCGATCTCATCGATAAACACGATGCCGTGCTGTTCAACGGCGTCGATGGCGTCCTGCTTCAGCTCTTCCGGGTTTACCAGTTTGGCTGCTTCTTCTTCAATCAGCAGCTTCATCGCGTCTTTGATTTTCAATTTACGCGGCTTCTGCTTCTGCCCGCCCAGGTTCTGGAACATGGATTGCAGCTGGCTGGTCATCTCTTCCATGCCTGGAGGTGACATGATCTCCACACCCATTGGTGCGGCGGCGAGATCGATCTCAATCTCTTTGTCATCCAGCTGGCCTTCGCGCAGTTTTTTGCGGAACGCCTGGCGTGCAGCTGACGGCTCAGCAGGCTGTTCTGCCTGGCCCCAGTTGTTTTTTGCCGGTGGGATCAGCACATCCAGCACGCGCTCTTCCGCCATTTCTTCGGCGCGATAGCGGTTTTTCTCGATGGACTGGACGCGCACCATTTTAATAGCGGAATCGGTCAGATCGCGGATGATAGAATCCACTTCTTTCCCGACATAGCCCACTTCGGTGAACTTGGTCGCTTCAACTTTGATGAACGGCGCGTTAGCCAGTTTCGCCAGACGACGTGCGATCTCGGTTTTACCGACACCGGTCGGGCCGATCATCAGAATGTTTTTCGGCGTCACTTCATGGCGCAGCATTTCATCCAGCTGCATACGACGCCAGCGGTTACGCAAGGCAATCGCCACGGAACGCTTGGCGTTATCCTGGCCGATAATGTGTTTGTTCAGTTCGCTGACAATTTCGCGTGGGGTCATTTCAGACATGAGAAATCCTTACGCCTTAGACGGCAATTCTTCGATGGTGTGGAAGTGGTTGGTGTAGATGCAGATATCACCTGCAATATCCAACGCTTTCACAGCGATATCGCGCGCGCCAAGGTCGGAGTTCTCCAACAGCGCGCGGGCGGCAGCCTGGGCGTACGGGCCGCCGGAACCGATAGCAATCAGGTCGTTTTCTGGCTGTACCACGTCACCGTTACCGGTGATGATCAGTGAAGCATTTTCATCAGCGACCGCCAGCAGTGCTTCAAGCTTGCGCAGCATGCGATCGGTACGCCAGTCTTTCGCCAGCTCAACAGCGGCTTTCACCAGATGGCCCTGATGCATTTCCAGTTTACGTTCAAACAGTTCAAACAGCGTGAAGGCGTCAGCAGTACCGCCTGCAAAACCGGCGATCACTTTGTCGTTATACAGACGACGCACTTTTTTCACGTTGCCTTTCATGACGGTATTACCCAGTGTGGCCTGGCCATCACCGGCAATTACCACCTGGCCGTTACGGCGTACACTTACTATTGTTGTCACGAGCAGACCCCCTGGTTACAAATTCGGAATAGAAGCCCCGAGGCAGTGCTCAGGGCTGAATAGGAGTATAGATGGGGGGGATTTTGGGGGTTTCAACCCCCGGAAGCGAGTCGAATGCAGTTTGTGTGACCTGCCATCTTCAGACGGGAGATGGTGCCATCGGCATTGTCTTTGCCTTTGACCGGCCCAATCACTACGCGGTTCCAGCCGTTATTGGTGGTGATGCGCGAGTCAAACCCTTCAAAGGCCAGCTGCGCCCGTACGGTTTCTGCCTGCTCTGCCCCTTTAAAGGAGCCGCACTGCACCATCCAGCGGCGATCGTCTTTCTTCTCAGCCGTCTGCTTTGGCGCCTCGGTCTCTTTGGTGATTGGCGCGGCCTGCTGCGTTTTCGGTGCCTGGGCGGTGGTATGCGCCGGAGTCTGCAACAGATCCTGATACGGCTGATTTTGCTTCGACGGCTGCGCTTTAGGCTGCTGAACCGGCTGAGTCTGCGCGGTACGCGGTTGCTGATACGGCTGTTCCGTTACGCGCGGCTGCGCTTTTGGCTGCTGTACCGTCTGGCTCTGCGCCCACTGTTGCTGCTGCTGAGTTTGCTGCTGTGCCTGACGCTGACGTTGCAGCGTTTGCTGGCGCTGAGCCGCCGTCTGTTCATTCCACGGCACTTCGTTAAGCTGGGTAGGCTGCTGGCGCATATCGGCCTGCATCTGTGCCAGTAACTGACGCTGTTCGTTGGTTAACTGAGTGGGATCCACCACCTCGCCACCGGCAGAAGGTTCTGTCGGCGCACGGACGCCCGGCTGGCGGCTCTCCAGCTCTTTAATATAGCGCCAGCGCTCTTCCGGTTTTGGGGGTAAGCCATTGCCGACAACTTTATTGCCCTGCAGCGCTTCTGCTTCTTCTTTTTTATGGTGCGTAATGAACCAGAGGCCGCCGATAAATGCTACCAGTACCGCCGCCGCAATCGCGACCATGGCAGGCGAGACCGCAGGCATGCTGCGTTGCGGTTTCCGTGAGCTACTCTTTTTGCGTCGCGAAGGTGCCGGCTGGCCGCGACGTACATAATCTCGTTGTGCCACTATCGTTTCGCTGTATTTTATCGTTTGTCAGCCCGTCATGTTACTTAAGCGACGGGCCTTTGACCAGATGAGGAAGTCTGAAAGGCGGCGGCTTTACGTTAGCGCCTGGGTTGAACCGCGAAGGATCAATTCACAGTCCAGTAAACGGGAGCCGCTGCTGACCGTTTGACCGTTCAGTTGATCCAGTAACAACAGCATCGCTTCCCGGCCAATATCATAGCGGGGCTGCGCCACGGTCGTGAGCGGCGGATCGCAAAACTCAGACAATGAAATGTTATCGAAGCCAATAATAGAGAGATCTTTCGGCACATTCAGGCCGCGACGCTTGGCATACGATAACGCGCCCAGCGCCATCACGTCGCTGTGGCAGAACACCGCGGTCGGCGGCTGGGGCAGCGACAGTAATTGTTCCAGCGCCAGCCCGCCTGCGGCGTAGGTAAAATCGCCCCGGGCAATATAGTGCGGATCCACCGTCGCCCCGGTGCGGCGCAGCGCCTGCACGTAACCCTGAAGGCGATAATGGCACAGCGGCATCTCTTCCGGCCCGGCGATACAGCCGATACGTTTATGGCCCAGTTCCTGTAGATAGTTCACGGCGTTGAAGGCTGCGGTGAGGTTATCAATGTGAACGGTAGGCAGTTCCAGCTCAGGGGCAAACTCGTTGGCCATGACCATCGGCGGCAGGTTGCGTTGCTCTTCAATGCTGGCATCGAAGGGCAGGCGGGAGCCGAGCAGTAGCATGCCGTCGATCTGCTTGGTAATAATCAGGTCGATGAAGGTTTTTTCCTGCTGGTTCTGGTGCGCGCAGTCGCCAATCAGTACCAGGTAACCCTGGGCCGCAGCGGTCACTTCAATGCCGCGGATAATTTCGCTGAAAAAGGGATCGCAGATGTCGGGCACAATGACCAGGATGGTGCGGGATTCGTTACGTTTAACGTTACGGCCCATCGCATGAGGCAGATAACCCACCTCCAGCGCAGCCTGCTCAACACGATTGCGCGTGCTCTGAGAGACTTTATCGGGATTCATTAAGGCTCGGGATACCGTTGCCGTTGAGACTTTTGCTTTCAGGGCAACATCTTTCATGGTCGCCGAGGCAACCTCTTTCCTGGACTTCAACCTCTTCTCCTCGCAGGCGTATCACCGCTCTTCTGACTGCGTCAGTTTTATCAGATTGCGAATGGAAGCGGTTACAGAATTTTCATAAAAAGTGTGAGGCGAGTTAAATTTTTCGATCTGCCTCCCACCATTTTTTAGCTTTCGATAGGATCAACGTCCAGCACCCACTTCACTTTGCGCGCTTCCGGCAGGGTGTTAATTAACGCTAAGGTTCCGCTGACGATATGTTGCAGGCGGATCCTGGAAGGGTGCTGGAGCAGGATTTGCCAGCGATATCGCCCGCCACGTTTCGGGGCCAGCGCCGGAACCGGGCCTAAAATCCACAGCTGATTGTCCACCAGCGGGCTGGCTTGCAGGAGATTGCGCAGTTGCTGCAGGAACAGCGGGGCCTGCTGGTTGTTGTGATCCTCGGCGCGGATAATCACATGGCTGGTCCACGGGGGTAACTGCAGGGTCTGGCGCTCGGCCAGCGCCTGCTCCGCAAAGGCGTCATAGCCTTTATGCAGCAGGGTTTGCAGCAGCGGGTGCTCAGGATGGTGCGTTTGCAACACCACTTCGCCCTGCTTGCCGGCACGCCCGGCGCGACCGGCCACCTGAGTATAGAGCTGGGCAAAGCGCTCTGCGGAACGGAAGTCTGCCGAGAACAGCGCGCCGTCAACGTCCAGCAGCGCCACCAGGGTGACGTCCGGGAAGTGGTGCCCTTTTGCCAGCATCTGGGTACCAATCAGAATCCGCGCCCCGCCGCGATGTACCTCCGCCAGCTGCTGCTCAAGCGCGCCCTTGCGGCTGGTGGTGTCGCGATCGATGCGCGAGATCGCCACGCCCGGGAAGAAAGGGGCCAGGGCCTGTTCCAGCTGCTCGGTACCCAGCCCGACCGGCACCATGTGTGTCGAGCCGCAGGACGGACACTGACGCGGGATCGGACGTTGGCTGTCGCAGTGGTGGCAGCGTAAATGGTGCTGGGCCTGATGCAGGGTGTAGTAATGATCGCAGCGCGGACATTCGGCTATCCAGCCGCAGTCGTGGCACAGCAGCGCCGGGGCGAAGCCGCGACGGTTGAGAAACAGGATCACCTGGTTGTTGGCTTGTAAATGCTGACGCATGCGGGTGATTAACGCCGGGGCTAATCCCGCCTGCACCTGCTGGCCTTTCAGATCGAGTACATGCTGCACGGCAGGGCGGGCATTCCCCGCCCGGCGCGTCAGGCGCAGCATGTGATATTTACGCTGGCGCACGTTGTGCAGCGTCTCCAGCGCAGGCGTGGCCGAGCCGAGAATAATCGGGATCTGCTCGCTATGCGCGCGGTACACCGCCAGGTCGCGGGCGTGATAGCGCCAGCCCTCCTGCTGTTTATAAGAGCTATCGTGCTCTTCGTCGATCACGATGACGCCCAGATTTTTAAACGGCGTAAACAGCGATGAACGGGTGCCGATCACGATCGCCGCTTCACCATTTCGGGCTTTCAGCCAGGCGCTGAGGCGTTCGCTGTCGTTTAATCCTGAATGCAGCACCTCGACCGGGGCGTTAAAGCGTTCGCGAAAACGGGCGATGGTCTGCGGCGTCAGGCCGATTTCCGGCACCATCACCAGCGCCTGCTTCCCCTGCGCCAGCACGTTTTCCAGCACGCTCAGATAGACTTCGGTCTTACCCGAGCCGGTCACGCCCGCCAGCAGCCAGGCCGAGAAGCGATCGGCGGCGCTGTGGATCGCCCCGACGGCGGTGGCCTGTTCGGTATTTAGACGCAGACGGTCGCCCGGCACGCTAAAACCATCGCGCCAGTCGATCAGCGCGGGCGCTTCGCAGGCCAACTCGCTCAGCCCTTTTTTGCGTAAGCTCTGCAGCGCCGCATCGTTAAAGTCGAGGCTCTCGACCTGATGACGCCAGATCCGGCCCTGGCGTAACGCTGCCAGCGCCTGCTGCTGTTTTGGGGAGCGTTTCAGGCTATTAATGTCCACCGCTTGGCCCTGCTCGGTGGCAAACCAGTACCACATCGGCGCGTGGCTGGCGCTTTTCCCCTGACGCAGCAGAATGGGCAAGGCGTGAAATAGCACGTCGCCGATGGGATGGTGATAATAGTCGGCGGCCCATAACAGCAGTCGCCAGACGCTGGTGGAGAAGACCGGCTCATCGTCCAGCACCTCAACCACGCTTTTCAGTTCACTGAGGGGCAGCTCGCTTTGCTGGCTCACGGAGACCACAATGCCTACCCGCTGTTGTTTGCCAAACGGCACCGTCACGCGACAGCCCGCTTTGGCCTGCATCGTATCTGGCAGCAGGTAATCAAAGGTACGGGGAAGCGGAACGGGCAGGGCAACGTGAGCAACGGGCATCGAATCTTCCTGACTTGAAAAGTGGCGCGTTAGTATACACATTAGTGAAAGGCGGCGTGCGGATCAGTTTGCATACCCTGGTTAAATTCTGTATGATTCGCCGCCTTTGGTGCACTTTGCATCAAAGAACTTACATTCAACATCGCGTGGTGTCTGGCGTTAGGGCTGGAAGAGCGACGCGGCCTTAACTGAGGTTCTCCCCATGAAAAAAGATATCCATCCTAAATACGAAATGATTACTGCAAACTGCTCTTGCGGTAACTCTATCCAGATCCGCTCTACCGTGGGCCACGATCTGAACCTGGACGTGTGCGGCAAATGCCACCCGTTCTACACTGGTAAGCAGCGTGATGTTGCAACCGGTGGCCGTGTTGACCGCTTCAACAAGCGTTTCAACATCCCGGGCGCAAAATAAGCATCCAGAAGAAACCGCCTCAGGGCGGTTTTTTTTTGCCTGAAATATATCTCCTGAATAAATTCTATAGTTATATTCTTCTTTGAAATATATATTTTAAATTTCCTGAAAATAATCCCCGCCACGTCATGTTATTCTATTTGTACGGATAGTGAACTTCATCTTTGTCTTCTTGATATCTTTGCCATTTGGCTACCAGATATGGCAATAAATAAAAGGTTTATCCCTGTTTGTAAAATTACACTGCGCTCGACATAAATTTTTATTTGCCATTTTAGTCGCGATGGCTTTCAGGGTAGATTTACGTTGAGGGAAAAAGGATGAAACTGACGCAACTCTTATTCGCGCTTCCGTTAATATCGTGTGCGGCGCAGGCAGGATACGTTGATTATCGACACGAGTATTACGACGATGGGCGTAACTATGACCGCGTGTACATGTCGCACCGCTTTGGCACGGGCTTTGGTGTAGCCGTTGAGGCCGTCTCGCGCTCTGATGAAAAGCAGTCTAACGATGCACTGAATAATATGGAGAGCAACAGTAGCGAATATACTGCCAGCTATCAGTTCACCTGGCAGGGGTTTGTCTGGCAGCCGGGTATTGCCATTGAAATGGGCGACAATATGTCCATTTATAAACCCTATTTACGCGTGCAGTATAATATTAATGATAACTGGTGGACGGCGTTCCGTTATCGTACCGAATATACCCGGCGTAACGCAGACGGTAAAGATGATCGTATGGTATATCGCCCGGAAATGTGGCTGGGATATAATATCGATAACTGGATGTTCGAACTGAACGGTATTTATAAATTCGCCGACAACGAAGATTTGTATAACAACAAAAAAGAAGATTACGAATATAACTTCCGCGTGGCGTATAAGATTGATTCGTGGGTGCCGTTTGTGGAAGTGGGTAACGTCTCTTCCGGCTATAACACCGCCACCAGCGACGACCGCCAGACGCGTCTGCGCGTAGGCTTAGGCTACAACTTCTGAGAAACCATCCCGCTGAGCACCCTCAGCGGGATCACACCGCAGCGTTAGTATTCCCACGTTTCCGGGTCGATACCCAGTTCACGCATGATCACCTTCGCCTCTTCCGGGATTTCGTCACTGCGCTCTTTGCGCAGATCGTCATCGTTCGGTAACGGTTGGCCGGTAAACGCATGCAGGAACGCCTCGCAAAGCAGTTCGCTGTTAGTTGCGTGACGCAGGTTGTTCACCTGACGACGCGTACGTTCATCGGTGAGGATCTTCAACACCTTCAGAGGAATGGAAACCGTAATTTTTTTTACTTGTTCACTCTTCTTACCGTGCTCAGCGTATGGGCTGATATATTCGCCGCTCCATTCAGCCATGAGATACCTTTAATCCTCTTTGTCATTAATATGAGGCCGACACCGCAGCGGTTCGCAGGGTTTCGCGCCATAATCTTGCGTAGTTTACCGTAGAGACGCCACCGTGACACGGATATTGCCTCTGCGTTATGCGCTAAAGCATGTAATTTTAACGGCTATTTGCGTATTGCTCAATCTATACGCAAAGAAGTTTAGATGTCCAGATGTATTGACGTCCATATAATCAATGTTTACTCTGGTGCCTGACTTTTCATCCATTAAGCCAGGAAGCCTTCACCATGACGCGTAAACAGGCCACCATCGCAGTGCGTAGCGGATTGAATGATGACGAACAGTACGGCTGCGTTGTCCCGCCGATTCATCTCTCCAGTACCTATAACTTCACCGGATTTAATGAACCACGCGCCCATGACTACTCGCGCCGTGGTAACCCGACGCGTGATGTAACCCAGCGTGCGCTGGCGGAACTGGAAGGTGGCGCAGGCGCGGTGATGACCAATACCGGCATGTCGGCTATCCACCTGGTGACCACCGTGTTCCTGAAACCTGGCGATCTGCTGGTGGCTCCGCACGACTGTTATGGCGGCAGCTACCGACTGTTCGACAGCCTGGCGAAGCGCGGTTGCTATCGCGTGCTGTTTGTCGACCAGGGTGATGAGCAGGCGCTGAAACAGGCGCTGGCAGAAAAGCCGAAGCTGGTTTTAGTCGAAAGTCCAAGCAACCCACTGCTGCGCGTCGTGGACATTGCAAAAATTTGTCAGCTTTCAAGGGATGCGGGAGCGATAAGTGTAGTGGATAATACGTTCCTCAGTCCGGCCTTGCAGAACCCGCTGGCACTGGGAGCGGATCTGGTATTGCATTCATGCACCAAATACCTGAACGGCCACTCCGATGTTGTCGCCGGGGTCGTAATTGCCAAAGATCCAGAGCTTGTCACCGAACTGGCATGGTGGGCGAATAACATCGGCGTTACCGGCAGTGCGTTTGACAGCTACCTGTTGCTGCGTGGGCTACGTACCCTGTCGCCGCGTATGGACGTGGCGCAGCGTAATGCCCAGGCGATTGTCGATTTCCTGAAGACCCAGCCGCTGGTGAAAAAGCTTTATCACCCGTCGCTGCCGGAGAACCAGGGACACGAGATTGCGGCGCGTCAACAAAAGGGGTTTGGCGCGATGTTAAGTTTTGAACTGGATGGCGATGAGCAGACGCTGCGTCGCTTCCTGAGCGGGTTGTCACTGTTTACGCTGGCGGAATCTTTAGGGGGAGTCGAAAGCTTAATCTCCCACGCCGCAACAATGACGCACGCAGGCATGGCGCCAGAAGCGCGTGCCGCCGCCGGGATTTCTGAGACGCTGCTGCGAATCTCAACCGGTATTGAAGATTGTGAAGATTTAATTGCCGATCTGGAAAATGGCTTCCGGGTCGCAGCCAAGGGGTAATCATGAGTGTGATAGCGCAGGCAGGGGCGAAGGGTCGCCAGCTGCACAAGTTTGGTGGTAGTAGTCTTGCTGATGTGAAATGTTACCTGCGGGTCGCGGGGATCATGGCAGAGTATTCGATGCCGGGGGACATGATGGTTGTCTCCGCGGCGGGCAGCACCACCAACCAGTTGATTAGCTGGCTGAAGTTAAGCCAGACCGATCGTCTCTCTGCGCATCAGGTTCAACAAGCGTTACGCCGTTACCAGAGTGAGCTGATCGCCGGTTTATTGCCAGCCGACGTGGCAGATGGCCTGATTAGCACCTTTATTCAGGATCTGGAGCGACTGGCCGGTTTACTCGACAGCGGCGTTACTGACGCCGTTTATGCTGAAGTCGTGGGCCACGGCGAAGTCTGGTCTGCCCGCCTGATGGCGGCCGTCCTGCAACAGCAGGGTCTGGAAGCGGCATGGCTGGACGCGCGTGATTTCCTGCGTGCCGAGCGTGGCGCTCAGCCGCAGGTTGATGAAGGCCTCTCTTATCCTCTGCTCCAGCAGCTGCTGGTGCAGCATCCGAACAAACGTATCGTCGTAACCGGCTTTATCAGCCGCAGCAACGCGGGTGAAACCGTGCTGCTGGGACGTAACGGCTCTGACTACTCCGCAACACAGATCGGTGCCCTGGCGGGGGTGTCTCGCGTCACCATCTGGAGCGACGTAGCCGGTGTTTACAGCGCTGACCCGCGTAAGGTTAAAGATGCGTGCCTGCTGCCGCTGCTGCGTCTCGACGAAGCCAGCGAGCTGGCCCGTCTGGCGGCCCCGGTACTGCACGCCCGTACTCTGCAGCCGGTTTCTGGCAGCGATATCGACCTGCAACTGCGCTGCAGCTATACGCCGGATCAAGGCTCAACCCGTATCGAGCGCGTCCTGGCCTCCGGCACAGGGGCGCGTATCGTTACCAGCCATGACGACATCTGCCTGATCGAATTCCTCGTTCCTGCCGGACATGATTTCAAACAGACGCATAAAGAGATTGACCTGATCCTGAAGCGCGCCCAGGTACGCCCGCTCGCCGTGGGTGTGCACACTGACCGGCACCTGCTGCAGTTCTGCTATACCGCAGAAGTGGCCGACAGCGCACTGAAAATTCTTGATGAAGCGGGCCTGCCGGGCGAGCTTCGTCTGCGTCAGGGTCTGGCGCTGATTGCGATGGTAGGGGCGGGCGTCACCCGTAACCCGCTGCACTGCCACCGCTTCTGGCAGCAGTTGAAGGGCCAGCCGGTGGAGTTTACCTGGCAGTCGGAAGAGGGGATCAGCCTGGTGGCGGTCATGCGTACCGGGCCAACCGAAAGCCTGATCCAGGGGCTGCACCAGTCACTGTTCCGTGCTGAAAAACGTATCGGCCTGATGCTGTTTGGGAAAGGCAACATCGGTTCCCGCTGGCTGGAGCTGTTCGCCCGCGAACAGACCACACTTTCGGCGCGTACCGGATTCGAATTTGTGCTGGCGGGCGTGGTGGATAGCCGCCGCAGCCTGCTCAACTATGAAGGGCTGGATGCGAGTCGCGCGCTGGCCTTCTTTAACGACGAAGCCATCGAGCAGGATGAAGAGTCGCTGTTCCTGTGGATGCGCGCCCACCCGTACGACGACCTGGTGGTGCTGGATGTGACCGCCAGCGAGCAACTGGCCGATCAGTATCTTGATTTCGCCAGCCATGGTTTCCATGTCATCAGCGCCAACAAACTGGCGGGAGCCAGCAACACCCGCAACTATCGCCAGATCCACGATGCCTTTGAAAAAACAGGTCGTCACTGGCTGTATAACGCCACCGTCGGGGCGGGTCTCCCGGTAAACCATACCGTGCGCGATCTGATCGAAAGCGGCGACAGCATTCTGGCGATCAGCGGTATCTTCTCCGGTACCCTGTCGTGGCTGTTCCTGCAGTTTGATGGCACCGTGCCTTTCACCGACCTGGTGGATCAGGCGTGGCAGCAGGGGCTGACCGAGCCCGATCCGCGTGTGGACCTCTCCGGTAAAGACGTGATGCGTAAGCTGGTGATCGTGGCACGTGAAGCGGGTTACGACATCGAACCGGGTCAGGTTCGCGTGGAGTCGCTGGTGCCGGCAGACTGTGAAGAGGGTTCTGTCGATCACTTCTTCGAGAATGGTGATGCGCTGAACGAGCAGATGTTACAGCGCCTGGAGGCGGCCCGCGAAATGGGTCTGGTCCTGCGCTACGTGGCGCGTTTTGATGCCAATGGCAAAGCACGCGTTGGCGTGGAAGCCGTTCGCCCAGAACATCCGCTGGCGGCGCTGTTGCCGTGCGATAACGTCTTCGCCATTGAAAGCCGCTGGTATCGTGATAACCCGCTGGTGATCCGTGGGCCGGGTGCAGGCCGCGACGTGACCGCCGGGGCGATCCAGTCGGATATCAACCGTCTGGCGCAGCTGCTGTAGTTTCAAAGATTACCCCTCACCCTAGCCCTCTCCCCACAGGGGAGAGGGGACAGTCCGGCGCTGTTTTTTCTTCCTCGCTCCTCTGGGGAGAGGGGATGGTCCGGTGCTGTTTTTCCTGCCTCGCCTTTCCTGGCAGAGGTTACGGCCCGGCGCTGTTTTCCTTCCTCGCTTCTCTGGGAAGAGTGTGCGGCCCGGTGTTATTTTTCCTCCCTCGCTCCTCTGGAGAGAGAAGACGGCACGGTGCTGTTTTTCTCCCTCGCCCCTTTGGGGAGAGGGCCGGGGTGAGGGGACTTCTCACCCCATCATGAACTCCCCTCAACTCCCCTGAGCATTCCTCACCGTTATTGTTGATTATTTCTGTTGACGGCAGTCGGCTTTTCCGTCATTTTTACATCTGGACGTCTAAACGTATAGAAGTTCGAACACAACAAACAACGACACGCGATTGATGAGGTAAGGTATGAGCTTTTTTCACGCCAACCAGCGGGAAGCCCTGAATCAGAGCCTGGCTGAAGTAAACGGCCAGATTAACGTCTCATTTGAATTTTTCCCGCCGCGCACCAGTGAAATGGAGCAGACCCTGTGGGCCTCTATCGATCGCCTGAGCAGTCTGAAGCCGAAATTTGTCTCGGTGACCTACGGCGCCAACTCTGGCGAGCGTGACCGTACGCACAGCATTATTAAAGGCATTAAGGATCGTACCGGTCTGGAAGCCGCGCCGCATCTGACCTGTATCGATGCCACCCGCGACGAACTGCGTACCATCGCCCAGGATTACTGGAATAACGGTATCCGCCACATCGTGGCTCTGCGTGGAGACCTGCCGCCGGGCAGCGGTAAGCCGGATATGTACGCGACCGATCTGGTGGCGCTGCTGAAAGAGGTGGGCGATTTCGACATCTCCGTGGCGGCGTACCCGGAAGTCCACCCGGAAGCAAAAAGTGCTCAGGCGGATCTGCTCAACCTGAAACGCAAGGTGGATGCCGGGGCCAACCGCGCTATCACCCAGTTTTTCTTTGACGTGGAAAGCTATCTGCGCTTCCGTGACCGCTGCGTCTCCGCCGGTATCGACGTCGAAATTATTCCGGGGATCCTGCCGGTTTCGAACTTCAAACAGGCCAAGAAATTTGCCGACATGACCAACGTTCGCATCCCGCACTGGATGGCGAAAATGTATGAAGGCCTGGACGATGACGCTGAAACCCGCAAGCTGGTGGGTGCCAGTATCGCCATGGACATGGTGAAGATTTTAAGCCGCGAAGGGGTGAAAGATTTCCATTTTTATACCCTCAACCGCGCCGAAATGAGTTACGCGATCTGCCATACCCTGGGGGTTCGTCCGGGTCTGTAAAGGCAAGTCCCTCACGGTTGTGGGGGATTTTTATTTCGGGCTGATATTCACGGTATTAACTATCAAATCTGTGGATGGTTTCAATTATCTCTTGTTGCCAGTGGTGTATATCCTAACGGTAAAACCATAGAGGGAGCAGAGCGATGAGTACGTCCGACGATAACCAGAATTCAGGCAAGTGTCCTTTCCATCAGGGCGGTTATGACAAGAGCGCAGGTGCCGGTACCAACAGCCGCGACTGGTGGCCTAAACAGCTTCGTGTCGATCTTCTCAATCAACACTCCGAACGTTCCAACCCGCTAGGCAAAGACTTCAACTACCGCAAAGAATTCAGCAAACTTGATTACTCTGCTCTGAAAGGCGATCTGAAAGCCCTGCTGACGGACTCCCAGCCGTGGTGGCCTGCAGACTGGGGCAGCTACGCTGGTCTGTTCATCCGTATGGCGTGGCACGGTGCCGGTACCTATCGCTCCGTAGACGGGCGTGGCGGTGCGGGTCGTGGTCAACAGCGTTTCTCTCCGCTCAACTCCTGGCCGGATAACGTCAGCCTCGATAAGGCGCGTCGTCTGCTGTGGCCCATCAAGCAAAAATATGGGCAGAAAATCTCCTGGGCCGACCTGTTTATTCTTGCCGGTAACGTCGCGCTGGAAAATTCCGGCTTCAGAACCTTTGGCTTTGGTGCCGGACGTGAAGACGTGTGGGAACCGGATCTGGACGTTAACTGGGGTGATGAAAAAGCCTGGCTTGAGCATCGCCATCCAGAAAGCCTGGCGAAAAGTGCCGTTGGCGCCACCGAGATGGGGCTGATCTACGTGAACCCGGAAGGGCCAAACGCCAGCGGTGAACCACTGTCTGCGGCGGCGGCGATCCGTGCCACCTTCGGCAACATGGGGATGAACGATGAAGAGACCGTCGCGCTGATCGCCGGGGGGCATACGCTGGGGAAAACCCATGGGGCAGGGGAAACGACCCATGTGGGGGTTGATCCAGAAGGTGGCCTGCTTGAAGCGCAGGGCCTGGGCTGGGCCAGCACGCACGGCAGCGGTTTTGGTGCTGACGCCATTACCTCCGGTCTGGAAGTGATCTGGTCCCAGACGCCGACCCAGTGGAGCAACTACTTCTTTGAGAACCTGTACAAATACGACTGGGTACAAACCCGCAGTCCGGCAGGGGCGATCCAGTTCGAAGCGTCGAATGCGCCGGAGATCATGCCCGATCCCTTCGACCCGTCGAAAAAACGTAAACCGACCATGCTGGTTACTGACCTGACGCTGCGTTTCGATCCTGAGTTCGACAAGATTTCCCGTCGTTTCCTCAACGATCCGCAGGCCTTTAACGAAGCTTTTGCCCGCGCGTGGTTCAAGCTGACCCACCGTGATATGGGGCCAATTTCACGTTATATCGGCCCGGAAGTGCCTAAAGAAGAGCTGATTTGGCAGGACCCACTGCCGCAGCCATTCTTCCACCCGACCGCGGAGGATATTCAGAGCCTGAAAGAGGCTATTGCCAACTCTGGGTTATCGGTGAGCGAGCTGGTGTCGGTGGCATGGGCTTCGGCGTCCACCTTCCGCGGTGGCGATAAGCGTGGCGGCGCCAACGGCGCACGTCTGGCGCTGGCACCGCAGCGCAGCTGGGATGTTAACGCCGTGGCCGCGCGTGTTCTGCCGGTGCTGGAAGGCATCTATAAATCGGCGCATAAAGCGTCACTGGCAGACATCATCGTGCTGGCCGGTGTCGTGGGCGTTGAGCAGGCGGCTAAAGCCGCTGGCGTGAATATCACCGTACCCTTTACGCCGGGTCGTGTTGACGCGCGCCAGGATCAGACCGATATCGGCATGTTTACCCTGCTGCAGCCGGTTGCCGATGGTTTCCGTAACTACCGGGCGGCGATTGACGTTTCGACCACAGAGTCGCTGCTGATTGATAAAGCACAGCAACTAACGCTGACCGCGCCAGAGATGACGGTGCTGCTGGGCGGGCTGCGCGTGTTGGGGGCTAACTTTGATGGCGGTAAGAGCGGCGTCTTTACCGATCGCGTGGGCGTACTCAGCACGGACTTCTTCGTCAATCTGCTGGATATGGGCACGCAGTGGAAAGCCACTGACGAATCCAGCGAGCTGTTTGAAGGCCGCGACCGCGTGAGCGGGGAAGTGAAATATCTGGCGAGCCGTGCAGACCTGGTGTTTGGTTCTAACTCCGTGCTGCGCGCGCTGGCTGAGGTTTATGCCAGCAGCGATGCCCACGAGAAGTTCGTGAAGGATTTCGTCGCGGCATGGGTAAAAGTGATGAACCTCGACCGGTTTGATCTGCTGTAAACAGAAAAATCCCCGCTCCGGCGGGGATTTTTTTATCGGTTAACGGCTTCGGCTTATCCGGCCTACGGAGTGTAGGCCCGTACAAGCGCCGCCGGGCAGGAAGGTTATTCCCACTCCTGCAGGAAGCGCTGACCGTACTGGTCGGCAACCAACAACGCCGCATACACCTGGTCCGGCGTTGCACCACCCGGCATGTTATGGATAGTTTCCCCTTCTGCACATGACGCCTCGGCCACTAAACGCATTTTGGCCGGAATATCCACTTTGATATCCAGCTGCGCCAGGGTGATAGGTAGCCCTACGCTGTGACATAACGCCGCCACGGTTTCGATCTCTTCCACCGGGGCGTTCTCCAGCACCAGCTGGGTTAATGTGCCAAAGGCTACTTTCTCGCCGTGATAGTAATGATGGGCGTCCGGGATGGCAGTTAAACCGTTGTGAATAGCATGCGCCGCCGCCAGGCCGCCGCTTTCAAAACCGACGCCGCTCAGATAGGTGTTGGCTTCAATGACTCGCTCAAGCGCGGGCGTTACCACATGTTGTTCTGCCGCCAGCATCGCTTTTTCACCCTCTTCAACCAGGGTGTTGTAGCACAACTCGGCCAACGCCAGAGCGGCCTGGGTGCATTTGCCCCCCGCCATCGTCGTGGCGCCGCTGCGCGAGCAGGCACGGGCTTCAAACCAGGTTGCCAGCGCATCGCCAATCCCGGCGGCCAGCAGGCGTGCGGGCGCACCCGCTACCACTTTGGTATCCACAATCACGATATTCGGATTGTGCGGCAGCATCAGATAGCGATCAAACTCGCCGCTGTCGGTGTAGATGACGGACAGCGCGCTGCAGGGCGCATCGGTAGAGGCAATGGTAGGGGCGATGGCGACCGGGACATCCATAAAATGCGCCAGCGCTTTTGCAGTATCCAGCGTTTTACCGCCACCGATGCCCAGCACGGCCTGGCAGTTGGCTTCTTTCGCCAGCTGACGCAGTCGGTCAATCTCGTTCTGCGAACATTCGCCGCCAAACGGTACAATTTCGACGTACAACTCTGCCTGTTCAAAACTCTGGCGCAGCGTCTCTTCGGCAAAGCCCAGCACAAATTTATCGCCTACCACCAGCCAGCGTGCCGCCAACGGCTTGAGATAATCACCGAGGCGGGTGAGCACATCGGCCCCCTGAATGTACTTGCCGGGTGATTGAATAATACGGTCCATAACATGTCTCCCTTAGAGGTTGAGGTTACCAAACGCGTTTTTCCAGTCCTGCTCGAACTTCTCTATAGCTGACTCTACTGCCGGGGTGCCGAGCATTTGTTGCGCTACATCTAAAGGAAGTGTGATCGCTTCACATCCAGCCAGCAGACAATCAAGCGCCTGACGCGGCGTTTTAAAGCTGGCGGCCAGCACCATGCTGTCCGGAGCGTGGAGTTCCAGCAGGGATTGCAGCTCCTGCACCGTGCGAATGCCATCACCGCCCTGAGCATCGACGCGATTGACGTATGGCGCGATATACTTCGCCCCTGCCAGCGCCGCCAGCAAACCCTGTGAGGCGCTGTAAACGGCGGTGCCAAGAGTGGTGATTTTCTCTTTTTTCAATTGCTTGATTGCCACCAGACCTTCAGCCGTCACCGGGATCTTTACCACGATCCCCGGCAGGGCGTTGCTCAGGCGTTTTGCTTCAGCCACCATACCTTCAGCATCGCGGCTCATGGTTTGGGCAAACAAAATGCCCTCTTCACCAATGGCTTTCTGCAGGCGAGGCAGCACATCCCAGATGGATTCTTTGCTGGCCGCCACAATGCTCGGGTTGGTGGTAACGCCGGCGATAGGGAAGATGCGGGCCAGGCGTTCGACTTCCGCCACGTTGGCGGTATCCAGATACAGTTCCATTTTGCGTCCTCTTAAAGTTCAAGCTCGTGTTGCAGCAGGCTGGCGATAGCGTCCGCGGATGCGGCATTGACCAGCGCGTTGCGGAAGGCTTCGTGCATAATGCGGCGCGCCAGGCGCGAGAAGATGCGCATATGCTGGTCGCCTGCGGCGTGTTTGTTCAGGGTGAGCATGATGATGAACTGCGCATCTTCGTCACCCCAGCGGACCGGCGCCTTCAGGCGCGCCACACTAATGGTGGACTGCTCAATATGCTCTGATTTGCTGTGCGGAATGGCGAAACTAAAGCCCAGTCCCGTCGAGAAAACTGCTTCACGCGCCCAGAGATCGGCCTCCAGTTTGCGTGGATAGCGACAGCGACTTGCCAGCAATAGGTTGTCGGTCATCCCTTTGAGCACCTCTTCTTTGCTGCGCCAGTCGCTGTCCAGGGTGATGCACTGCGTGGTGATGAGCGGTGCGTCCTGCTGGGTCATGCGGAACTGCGCCAGCAGGTGCTCGACTTCCAGCGAGGTACGGCAGGCCATCGCCTGGTTGAGGAGCTGGCGACAGGCGCGGCTGTCGAGCTGCGCCATCCGGGCCTTGGCGGCCGGTATCGACGGGGCGCTCATGCTGATCTCATCCAGTCCCAGCCCCACCAACAGCGGCAGTACGGAGCCTTTCGCTCCCAGCTCGCCACACAGGCCAATCCATTTACCCTGACGATGCACCGCCTGTACCGCGTAATCCAGTGCGCGGAGAAATGCCGGATTGAGGCTGTTGTAATGGCGGGTAACTTTGGCGTTATCCCGGTCGACCGCCAGCAGGTACTGCGTCAGGTCATTACTCCCAATACTAAAGAAATCAATCTCTTCACAGCACTGATCGATGATGAACATCACCGATGGCACCTCCAGCATGATGCCAAGAGGGATCTTCTCGTCGAAGGGGATCTGCTCGCTGCGCAGCTGCTGTTTTGCTTCCGCAAGTTTCTCTTTCACCCATAAGATCTCCTCCATGGAGGAGATCATCGGGATCATGATCTTGAGATGACCGTGCGCCGACGCGCGCAGAATTGCCCGCAGTTGCGTGGTGAACAGCGCGGCGTACTCCTCATAGATACGCACCGCGCGATAACCCAGGAACGGGTTGGCTTCGGCGGGGATCTTGAGGTAATCCACGGGCTTATCGCCCCCGATATCCATGGTACGTACAATAATGCTGCGCCCCTGCGCGGACTCCAGCGCCTGACAAAAGATGTTGTACAACTCGTTTTCACATGGGGCGCTGGTGCGGTCCATATAGAGCATTTCGGTACGGAACAGTCCAACGGCCTCGGCACCGTTACCAAATGCAGCCTGTGCTTCTACGGAGTGAGCAATATTGGCGGCGACCTCCATACGGATGCCATCGGCGGTGCGCGCTTCCTGCGTCAACCAGATGCGCTGCTGCTCGCGCAGGGCGTCATGCACCCGGGCTTCCTGTTGGTAGTAGCGCGCCACCGCCTCGTCCGGGCTGACAACAACAGCGCCCGCGTTGCCGTCGATAAAGACAGTCTGCTTGAGCCAGGGATTCAGCGCTTCGATCTCCACGCCAATCAGCGTCGGGATATTAAACGAGCGGGCAAGGATCACCGTATGCGACGTGGTGCCGCCGCTTTTCAACAGCAGGCCTTTCAGCAGGGTTTTATCCAGTTCAAGGAACTGGCTTGGCGTGAGTTCGTCGGCCATGCACACCGTGGGCTGAGTGAGCTTGCCCGGGACCGGGAAGCGCTGCTCGCCATAGATGTGCTGCAGTAGCTGGAAACAGACGTCGCGTACATCCAGCGCGCGTTCCTGTAAGTAGCTGCTGCTGGAGCGGCCAAACTCTTCGCAGAAATGGCTGGCGCTGTCGACGATCGCCTGAGCGCAGCTTAATCCCCGCAAGACGCCATCGAGCAGGTGTTGACGCAGCGAGGTATCACCCGCCAGCGAACGGTGTGCTTCCAGAATGGCGCGGGTAGCACCGTCGCTGTCGAGCAGGCGAAACTCAATGTTCTTTATCAGTAACGTTAAGCCTTTATCCAGCGCGGACTGTTCACTCTCTGCATCTTGTGCAGCAGGAAGCGCACCCAGGGCATTCAGATCCAGCGAAGAGAGGCGCATCAGTGTGCCGCCCGCGCTACCTGCACATACGCTGCGGGCGCGGAAAAGGCGCGGGTTCAGGTTAGTGAGCGAAGCCGGAAGCGGCTCCAGCTCGCTGTTTTCGGCCACCGCCAGCGGCGCGTCGCAGTGGGGGAATTCTTCACGCAACCACTTGCTCAGCTGTTGATGTGCCGCCTGTTCGTCCGTTCCAGAAATGATTAACCGGCAGCTATCGCCCGCCAGGGTATCGGTGCCGATCAATGCCAGGGCGCTCTTGGCGTTGCCTTTACGATCGGTACGCAGGTTATGCCACTCGATATCGGCATTGAAGGTGTTGCACAGTGTCTCAACGTGGCTTGCCGGGCGCGCATGGACGCCATTGGGTAGCTCACAGGTAAATTCCACAATCAGGGCCATCGCCTCTCTCCCATAATGGTTTTCTCCTTACAGAATAAAAGTACGACGTCGCCCGATACCATGTGACAAAAATGCCAAAAGCTGGACAAATGTAATGTCTGTTCCAAAGTGAGAGTCGTTTCACAAGTTAGCACTTACTGTAAGAATTGGTGGGCTGCTTAACTTATGAGGCTGATCTCATTTTTGTACTGACATTACAAAAATCCAGTAAATGGCCTTTTTATCCACTGTCTGCCTCCCGCCTGATTGCCTATTGTTGCCACAACATCTTTATGGATATGGGCACACACTGGCCCGGGAGCGACTTATGAAAGAGTTGGTGCAGATCCTGAAAAACACCCGTCAACATTTGATGACCGGCGTGTCTCACATGATCCCCTTTGTGGTAGCGGGTGGGATCCTGCTGGCGGTTTCCGTCATGTTGTACGGCAAAGGCGCCGTGCCGGATGCGGCGACCGATCCAAACCTCAAAAAGCTGTTTGATATCGGCGTGGCGGGGTTGACCCTGATGGTGCCTTTCCTGGCGGCCTATATTGGTTACTCCATCGCCGAGCGCGCCGCGCTGGCACCTTGTGCGATTGGCGCCTGGGTCGGAAATAGCTTCGGCGCCGGGTTCTTCGGGGCGCTGATTGCCGGGATCATCGGTGGCATCGTGGTCTATTACCTGAAAAAAATCCCGGTGCATAAGGTTCTGCGCTCGGTGATGCCTATCTTCGTCATTCCCATTATTGGCACCTTTATTACCGCAGGCGTGATGATGTGGGGCCTGGGCGAACCGGTCGGCGCGCTGACCACCAGCCTGACCCAGTGGTTACAAGGTATGCAGCAGGGCAGCATCGTGTTGCTGGCGGTGATCATGGGCCTGATGTTGGCCTTTGACATGGGCGGCCCGGTGAACAAGGTGGCCTATGCCTTCATGCTTATTTGCGTGTCGCAGGGAGTCTACACCGTGGTTGCCATCGCCGCCGTGGGGATCTGCGTGCCGCCGTTGGGGTTGGGTCTGGCGACGCTGTTGGGCCGTAAAAACTTCTCCGGTGAAGAACGCGAAGCCGGCAAAGCGGCACTGGTGATGGGCTGTGTTGGCGTCACTGAAGGGGCAATCCCCTTTGCGGCGGCTGATCCATTGCGCGTTATCCCTTCCATCATGGTGGGCTCTGCCTGCGGTACGGTAACCGCCGCGCTGCTGGGTGCCCAGTGTTATGCAGGATGGGGCGGCGTGATCGTGCTGCCCGTTGTTGAGGGCAAACTCGGCTACCTCGCCGCCATTGCCGTTGGGGCGCTGGTGACGGCAGTCTGCGTTAACGTATTGAAAAGTTTGGCTCGCAAGAATGTTGACCCGGTCAGTGAGAAAGAAGACGACCTGGATTTAGATTTCGAAATGAATTAAGTGAGGAATAAACCATGACCAAAATTATTGCTGTAACCGCATGTCCTTCTGGCGTTGCCCACACATACATGGCTGCCGAAGCGCTGGAAAGTGCCGCAAAAGCGAAGGGCTGGGAAGTCAAAGTGGAGACGCAGGGGTCGATCGGCCTGGAGAACGAACTGACCGCCGCCGATGTGGCTGAGGCCGATATGGTCATTTTGACCAAAGATATCGGCATCAAATTTGAAGAACGTTTTGCCGGGAAAACCATTGTACGCGTCAACATCAGCGATGCCGTCAAACGTGCCGACGCCATCATGAACAAAATCGACGCCCATCTGGCGCAAACCGCTTAATCCTTTCCCGCCCATTCGGGCGGGTTTGTATTTTTACAGGAGTTCCTCATGACGAATCGTACCCAGCGCCTGAAAGCTGCGCTTTTTGCACATAACCGAGAAATTTCGCTCGAACGCGCTTTGCTCTATACCGCCAGCCATCGGCAGACCGAGGGCGAGCCGGTTATTCTGCGTCGCGCCAAAGCCACGGCGTATATCCTTGAGCATGTTGAGATTTCGATTCGTGATGAGGAATTGATCGCCGGTAACCGTACCGTGAAGCCGCGCGCAGGGATTATGTCGCCGGAGATGGATCCCTACTGGCTGCTGAAAGAGCTGGAACAGTTCCCGACGCGTCCGCAGGACCGTTTTGCGATCAGCGAAGAGGACAAACGCATCTATCGTGACGAGCTCTTCCCTTACTGGGAAAAGCGCTCGATGAAAGATTTTATCAACGGCCAGATGACTGACGAGGTAAAGGCGGCCGTCAGCACGCAGATTTTTAGCGTCAACCAGACGGACAAAGGGCAGGGGCACATCATTATCGACTATCCGCATCTGCTGAATAACGGCCTGGGCGAGCTGGTAGCGCAGATGCGCCAGCACTGCCAACAGCAGCCGGATAACCCGTTCTACCAGGCGGCACTGCTGCTGCTTGAGGCCTCGCAAAGCCATATCTTGCGTTATGCGCTGTTGGCTGAAAACATGGCCGAGAACTGCCCTGACGCGCAGCGTCGTCAGGAATTGCTGGCCATTGCTGCCAACTCTCGCCATAACGCCCAACACAAACCGCAAACCTTCTGGCAGGCGTGTCAGCTGTTCTGGTACATGAATATCATTTTGCAATACGAGTCCAACGCCAGTTCCCTGTCGCTGGGGCGTTTTGACCAGTATATGCTGCCGTTTTATCAGGCTTCGCTCACGCAGGGTGAAGATCCCGCTTTCCTGAAGGAATTGCTGGAGTCATTGTGGGTAAAATGCAATGACATCGTGCTGTTACGCTCTACCAGCAGTGCGCGCTACTTTGCCGGGTTCCCGACCGGCTACACCGCCCTGCTCGGCGGGTTGACCGAAAGTGGGCGTAGCGCAGTCAACGTGCTCTCCTTCCTCTGCCTTGATGCTTATCAGAACGTCCAGTTGCCGCAGCCTAACCTTGGTGTGCGCACCAATGCGCTGATCGACACGCCATTCCTGCTAAAAACCGCTGAGACCATTCGCCTCGGCACGGGTATTCCGCAGATCTTTAATGACGAAGTGGTCGTGCCTGCGTTCCTGAACCGCGGCGTGTCGCTGGAAGATGCCCGTGACTACGCGGTGGTGGGCTGCGTGGAACTGTCGATTCCCGGCAGAACATACGGTCTGCATGATATCGCTATGTTTAACCTGCTGAAGGTAATGGAAATTTGCCTGCATGAAAACGAAGGCAATAATGCGCTGAGCTATGAGGGGTTACTGACGCAAATCCGCGCCAAAATCAGCCATTACATCCAACTGATGGTCGAGGGCAGCAATATCTGCGATATCGGCCACCGCGACTGGGCGCCGGTGCCGCTGCTTTCATCATTTATCAGTGACTGTCTGGATAAGGGCCGCGATATTACCGATGGCGGTGCGCGGTATAACTTCTCTGGCGTGCAGGGGATTGGTATCGCTAACCTCAGCGACTCGCTGCATGCGCTGAAGGGGCTGGTCTTTGAACAGCAACGCTTAAGTTTCGATGAACTGCTGGCAGTGCTGAAGGGGAATTTTGCCACCCCGGAAGGGGAAAAAGTACGCGCCAGGCTGATTAACCGCTTCGAAAAATACGGTAACGATATTGATGACGTGGATAATATTAGCGCCGAATTGCTTCGCCATTACTGCAAAGAAGTTGAAAAATACGCTAACCCGCGTGGTGGCTACTTTACTCCCGGCTCTTATACCGTCTCGGCACATGTGCCGCTGGGCTCAGTCGTCGGGGCCACGCCGGATGGGCGCTATGCCGGAGAACAGTTAGCCGACGGCGGCCTGTCGCCAATGCTGGGCCAGGATATGCAGGGCCCGACCGCGGTACTGAAATCGGTAAGCAAGCTGGATAATATGCTGTTATCTAACGGTACGCTGCTGAACGTTAAGTTCACGCCTGCCACTCTGGAAGGAGATACAGGGCTGCATAAGCTGGCGGATTTCCTGCGTGCTTTCACGCAGCTGAAATTACAGCACGTGCAGTTTAACGTGGTGAATGCCGATACGCTGCGCGATGCACAGCGTCGGCCACAGGATTTTGCCGGTCTGGTGGTACGCGTTGCGGGCTATAGCGCCTTCTTTGTTGAGTTGTCGAAGGAGATCCAGGATGACATCATCCGCCGCACCGCGCATCAGCTGTGAGGTGATTGATCCGCGCGGCGATGAGGTCGCGCGCATCTTCAATATTCAGCGCTATTCCCTGAACGACGGGCAGGGTATCCGCACGGTGGTCTTTTTCAAGGGCTGCCCGCATACCTGTCCGTGGTGCGCCAACCCGGAATCGATCTCCCCGAAGATCGAAACCGTACGGCGTAAAAGTAAATGCCTGCACTGCTCGCCCTGCCAGCGGGATGCCGATGAATGCCCTTCCGGTGCCTTTGAGGCTATTGGACGCGACGTCACCCTGGATGAACTGGCCCGCGAAGTGATGAAAGATGAAGTCTTTTTTCGCGCTTCCGGGGGCGGCGTGACCTTATCGGGCGGCGAGGTGTTGATGCAGGCCCCCTTTGCGACGCGGTTTTTGCAACGTCTGCGTAGCTGGGGCGTGCCCTGCGCCATTGAAACCGCCGGGGATGCGCCCGCCAGCCGCTTGCTACCCCTGGCGCGTTGCTGTGATGAGGTGCTGTTTGACCTTAAAATTATGGACGCGCGGCAGGCCCGCGAGGTCGTCAGCATGAATCAGCCGCGGGTAGTGGAAAACCTGCGGTTGCTGGTGCAGGAAGGGATTGCGGTCACGCCAAGGCTGCCGCTGATCCCTGGCTACACGCTCAGCAAAGAGAATATGCAGCAGGCGCTTACGTTGTTGACGTCTCTGGGTATCAGGCACCTGCATCTGTTACCGTTTCATCAATACGGTGAGCCAAAGTATCGTCTGCTTGGGCAACAGTGGTCGATGAGAGAGGTGTCCGCTCCGTCGGCGCAAGAAGTGGCAGCTTACCGTCAGTGGGCGGAAAGTGCCGGATTTGAGGTCACCGTAGGAGGTTAATATGACAGTGCCATCTGGACGATATCTGGTTGCCGTAACCGCCTGCGTTAGCGGCGTTGCGCACACTTACATGGCTGCCGAGCGCCTCGAGAAGATTTGTCAGCAAGAAAAATGGCATATCAAGATTGAAACCCAGGGGGCGCTGGGCATAGAAAACCCCTTAGCGGAAGAGGATATCCGCCGGGCGGATGCGGTGCTGCTGATTACGGATATTGAGCTTGCAGGGGCGGAGCGGTTCGTCTCCAGCCGTTACGTACAATCGGGTATCAGCGCCTTTCTGCGGGAACCGCAGCGCGTGATGAGCGCCGTGCGTAGGCTGCTTTCCGCTCCGCAGCAAACCCACTTTATTGTGGAATAACTATTTTTCCGTGAGCTGGCTGTGATACTGCCGGCGATATTCCGAGGGGGAGCGCTCGGTGTTTTTACGGAACAGGCGGCAAAAGTAGTTACTGTCGACAAACCCACAGGCGTGAGCCACCTCTTTGACCTTCAGATCGTACCCTTTCAGCAACATCCGGGCGTGCTCCAGCCGCGTATGGTTCAGGTACTCATTAAAGCCCATCCCCCCCGTTTTTTGAAACAGATGGGAGAGGTAATTGGGTGAGATATAAAACGCCTGCGCCACCGACTCCCGGGTTAACGCCATGGCGTAGTGCTCATCAATATAATTACGAATGGCTTCGAACAGCGCCTGGCTTCGCGATGCGGTCTGGATCTGGCTGCCGAGCAGATCGCGACAGTGGCTGAGCAGGCTGGTGACGATGAGTCTGGCGGTGTGTTGCTCCTGCGGCTGCATCTGCATTTCATTGAGGGTCTGTAACAGGAAAGAGCCAATTCGCGGCCCCCGGCGTGCTACGTGCTGCTTCGTCAGATTGTGGTAGTGTTTGCCATCCCACTGTACCACGCTAAAGCCAAGCTGCTGTTTACCAAACAGAATGCTGAAGGTCGTCACCGGGCTATTTATCTGCGGAAAGTTCCAGCCACCCGCCGGAACATAGAGGACATCGCAGGGGATAAGGGTTTGCGTGAGACCCGCGTCGATGAGTTCACCCTCCAGCACGATCTCCAGGCGCGGGAAATCCACCTTATAGGCCAGTTCCGGTACCGGGCCGCTGGTGCTGGCAAAATAAATATGCCGCAATGGCGTAGCGCCACTGATAAGACGGGAGAGAAGGTGGTTGACGTCGTGATACATGTTTTTCCCTTGCCAGATGCAGACAGGGCAACATTAACGTTGATAATTGAAAAAGGCCATCCTAATTGGATGGCCTTTGCCGTGATGATGTCCGTCGCGGTTAATTAACCCGTGTTACGCATGCCCGCCGCAACACCTGCGATGGTGACCATCAGCGCTTGTTCCACACGTGGATCCGGCTCCAGACCTTCTTCTTCCGCTTTACGCGAACGGTACAGCAGCTCTGCCTGCAGCACGTTCAGCGGGTCGGTGTAGATGTTACGCAGCTGGATGGACTCGGCAATCCATGGCAGATCGGCCATCAGATGGGAGTCGTTGGCGATATCCAGCACCACTTTGATGTCGTCTTGCAGCAGCTCGCGCAGCTCGCTGCCCAGCGCCCACAGCTCCGGTTTCACCAGACGCTGATCGTAGTATTCCGCCAGCCACAGGTCGGCTTTCGAGAACACCATTTCCAGCATGCCGAGGCGCGTGGAGAAGAACGGCCAGTCGCGGCACATGGATTCCAGTTCGTTCTGCTTCCCGTCTTCCACCACTTTTTGCAGAGCGGCACCGGCACCCAGCCAGGCCGGGAGCATCAGTCGGTTCTGCGTCCAGGCGAAGATCCACGGGATAGCACGCAGGGACTCAACCCCGCCAGTCGGGCGACGTTTTGCCGGACGTGAACCCAGCGGCAGTTTGCCCAGCTCCTGCTCCGGCGTTGCCGAGCGGAAGTAAGGCACGAAGTCTTTGTTTTCGCGCACATAGCCGCGGTACATGTCGCACGAGATGTCGGACAGTTCGTCCATGATATGACGCCAGGCATCTTTCGGCTCCGGCGGCGGCAGCAGGTTCGCTTCGAGGATCGCACTGGTGTAGAGCGACAGGCTGCTGATGGTGACTTCCGGCAGACCGTACTTGAAGCGGATCATTTCGCCTTGTTCGGTCACACGCAGGCCGCCTTTCAGGCTGCCCGGCGGTTGAGAGAGCAGGGCCGCATGAGCAGGGGCACCGCCACGGCCAATCGAGCCGCCGCGACCGTGGAACAGGGTCAGTTCAATCCCGGCTTTTTCGCAGGTTTTGATCAGCGCATCTTGTGCCTGATACTGCGCCCAGGAGGCGGCCATCACGCCCGCATCTTTTGCGGAGTCGGAATAGCCGATCATGACCATCTGCTTGCCCTGGATAAAGCCGCGATACCAGTCGATGTTCAGCAGCTGGGTCATCACGTCGTTGGCGTTATTCAGGTCATCGAGCGTTTCAAACAGCGGCGCGACCGGCAGAGCAAAGGTAATGCCCGCTTCTTTCAGCAGCAGGTGAACCGCCAGCACGTCGGACGGGGTTTTCGCCATGGAGATCACATAGGCCGCCACCGATCCTTTCGGCGCATCGACGATCGCTTTGCAGGTGTCGAGCACTTCACGGGTCTCTTCACTTGGTGCCCAGCTCCGCGGCAGCAGAGGACGTTTGGAATTCAGTTCGCGGATCAGGAAGGCCTGTTTGTCGGCTTCTGACCAGCTTTCGTAGTCGCCAATGCCGAGATAGCGGGTCAGCTCGCCCAGCGCCTCGGTGTGACGGGTGCTTTCCTGACGCACGTCGATACGCACCAGCGGCACGCCGAAACACTTCACGCGGCGCAGGGTATCGAGCAGCTCGCCGTTCGCGATGATGCCCATCCCGCAGGCTTGCAGTGACTGATAACAGGCGTATAGCGGCTCCCACAGCTGCTCGTTCTGGCTGAGCAGACCGGCGGGTTTCGGCAGACGCTGGCCTTTAAGGCGCGCTTCCAGCCAGGCCTGAGTGGCCAGCAGCTGGCTGCGCAGGTTTTTGAGCAGGAAGCGGTAAGGTTCGGTTGCACCGGCTTCACCTACCAGCTCAAGCAGTTCTGGCGTGGCTTCGACCATCGACAGCTCTGAAATCAAAATCTGAATGTCTTTCAGGAACAGATCGGTGGCTTTCCAGCGGCTGAGCAGCAGGACGTGGCGAGTGATCTCGGCGGTAACGTTCGGGTTGCCGTCGCGGTCGCCACCCATCCAGGAGGTGAAGCGCACCGGAACAAAATCCACCGGCAGGCGATAGCCGAGGTTCTCTTCCAGCTGTTCATTCAGCTCGCGCAGGTAGTTAGGCACCCCTTCCCACAGGCTGTTTTCCACCACCGCAAAGCCCCATTTGGCTTCGTCAACCGGGCTTGGGCGGTGCTTACGGATTTCATCGGTATGCCAGGACTGAGCAATCAGCTGGCGCAGACGGCGCATCAGCTGGTTACGTTCGTAGTCAGCAATCTCTTTATTATCAAGTTGCTTCAGGCAGTTGTTCACTTCACCCATTTTGTGGATCAGGGTGCGGCGGGTGATCTCAGTTGGGTGGGCGGTCAGCACCAGCTCCAGTGACAGAGACTCAACGGCCTTTTTGATGGTCGCTTCGTTGAGATCGGGTTGGTCCTTGAGTTTTCTGAGCGTGCGGGCAATCACTTCCGGGTTGCTGGCCCCTTCGCCATTCGGCGAAATGCTATGGTACTGTTCGGCGGTATTCGCCAGGTTAAGAAACTGGCTGAAGGCACGGGCAACGGGCAGCAGCTCATCGTTAGAGAGGTTCTGCAACGTGGTGAGCAGCTCCTGACGGTTGGCTTCGTTACCGGCACGGGAAGATTTAGACAGCTTACGGATTGTTTCAACGCGATCGAGAATGTTCTCGCCCAACGCATCCTTGATGGTATCTCCCAGCACCTTGCCGAGCATACTGACATTACTACGCAACGCGGAATATTGTTCGTTCATAAAAACCCAGTCACCCCATCATTTTTGTTTATGCCCGGCCAGACATCCAACGGACATTATTTTGTCATCTCCCTTTATAAAGCCATGTAAAACCCCCGTCGTCAATTGCTGCGAAAACGGTTCAGCAAACGAATAAATGCGGGCAATTTACGAAATTTAATTCGCTTTGCGTCAGATAAGAGATGCTTATAGGAGTGTGACGAAGATCATGAGATTTTTCCCCTCTCGTGAGAGAGGGGGACAGTCATTAATGCCAGCAGAAGTGATGCACAA
Organism: Leclercia sp. 1548; assembly: GCF_050435045.1. Classification (NCBI taxonomy): domain Bacteria; kingdom Pseudomonadati; phylum Pseudomonadota; class Gammaproteobacteria; order Enterobacterales; family Enterobacteriaceae; genus Leclercia; species Leclercia sp. 1548. The sequence goes on from NZ_JBNDJP010000010.1 coordinate 125,348, forward strand.
CCTGGGTGATCAGTTCACGGGTCGGTTTGATAAAGCGCGTTTCCAGATACTCATCTGGCTGGTGGGCCTGGTTGATGGAACCCGGACCGAGGACCAGCGTCGGACAGAGAGTCTGAATAAACGGCGCTTCGGTGCAGTAGTTCACCACGTCGGTTTTTTCGCCGAGCAGTTTTTCCACCACCTCCACCAGCTGATGGTCCGGTGGGCACTCATAGCCCGGGATCGGCGGATGCAGTTCAGAAACCGTCAGGCGGCCCGGCCAGCGCTCGCTCACCGGGGCCAGCGCTTCATTCAGCAAGCCGTCAAGATCGCTTAAGGTCATGCCCGGCAGCGGGCGGATATCCATATGCAGTTCGCAGCAGGCGCAGATGCGGTTGGACGCATCGCCGCCGTGCAGGCTGCCGAGATTGAGGGTCGGATACGGCACGGTGAACGCATCGTAGTGATAACGCTCTTTCAGATCGTCGCGCAGGGTCATGATGCGGCCAATGGCGTCGTGCATCAGTTCGATGGCATTAACGCCGCGCGCCGGATCGCTGGAGTGACCGGACTGGCCCAGCACGCGCACCGCCGTGGAGATATGGCCTTTATGCGCGCGGATAGGTTGCAGGGAGGTTGGCTCGCCGATAATGGCGCAATCCGGGCGAATTGCGGTGTTTTCAGAGAAGTAGCGCGCGCCTGCCATGCTGGTCTCTTCATCGGCGGTTGCCAGAATATAGAGCGGCTTTTTCAGCGTTTTCACGTCCACGTCACGCAGCGCGTCGAGGATAAAGGCGAAGAAGCCTTTCATGTCGGCGGTGCCCAGCCCGTAAAGTTTGTTGTCGTGCTCGGTCAGGGTGAAGGGATTGCGCGTCCAGCGGCCATCGTCAAACGGTACGGTATCGGTATGTCCCGCCAGCAGCAGGCCGCCCGCACCCTGCCCGGTGCTCGCGAGCAGGTTAAATTTATTACGGGTTCCCGGGACGGGCTGAACTTCCACTTTAAACCCGAGATCGCTGAACCACCCCGCCAGCAGATTGATTAAAGTCTCATTACTCTGATCCAGCGCTTCTTCCGTTGCGCTGATGGACGGCGTGGCAATCAGGGCGCGGTAGATCTCGATAAATGGCGGTAAATTCATTTTCATTGTTGACACACCTTAGGTCGTGATAGTATCAATATTCATGCAATAAATGTGAATAAAAATACATTAACGTTGAGCATAAAGGAACCCGATGTTGAATACGCTGATTGTAGGCGCTAGCGGTTATGCGGGCGCAGAGCTTGTAAGCTACGTGAATCGCCATCCTCATATGACCATAACCGCTTTGACTGTCTCAGCGCAAAGCAATGATGCAGGAAAGTTAATTTCCGATTTACATCCGCAACTTAAAGGGATTGTTGATCTGCCGTTGCAGCCAATGTCGGATATCAGCGCGTTTACCGACGGCGTGGACGTGGTGTTTTTAGCCACCGCCCACGAAGTTAGCCACGACCTGGCGCCGCAGTTTCTGGCGGCCGGCTGCGTGGTATTCGATCTCTCCGGTGCGTTCCGTGTGAACGACGCCGCGTTCTATGAAAAATACTATGGTTTCACCCATCAGCACCCGGATCTGCTTGAACAAGCAGTATATGGTCTGGCGGAGTGGAACGCAGATGCGCTGAAAGAAGCGAACCTGATTGCCGTGCCGGGTTGCTACCCGACGGCGGCGCAACTCTCCCTGAAGCCGTTGATCGATGCAGACCTGCTGGATCTCAACCAGTGGCCAGTGATCAACGCCACCAGCGGCGTGAGCGGAGCAGGGCGCAAAGCGGCTATCTCCAACAGCTTTTGTGAAGTGAGCCTGCAGCCGTATGGCGTGTTTAATCATCGTCATCACCCGGAAATCACCACCCATCTGGGGGCGGAAGTCATCTTCACTCCGCACCTGGGCAACTTCCCGCGCGGGATCCTCGAAACCATCACCTGCCGCCTGAAACCGGGCGTGACCAAAGAGCAGGTAGGCGAAGCTTTCGCGCAGGCGTATGCGAATAAACCGCTGGTACGTCTGTATGACAAAGGTGTCCCGGCGCTGAAAAATGTGGTCGGCCTGCCGTTCTGCGATATCGGCTTTGCCGTGCAGGGTGAGCACCTGATTGTAGTGGCCGCAGAAGATAACTTGCTGAAAGGTGCAGCCGCCCAGGCTGTTCAGTGCGCAAATATTCGTTTTGGCTATGCTGAAACGCAGTCTCTTATTTAAGGTGTGATGATGAATCCATTAATTATCAAGCTTGGTGGTGTGCTGCTGGACAGCGAAGAGGCGCTGGAGCGTCTGTTTACCGCGCTGGTTAACTATCGCGAATCCCATCAACGCCCGCTGGTGATTGTCCACGGCGGCGGCTGTGTGGTTGATGAGTTAATGAAAGGCCTTAACCTGCCGGTGAAAAAGAAGAATGGCCTGCGCGTTACGCCTGCCGATCAGATCGACATCATTACCGGCGCGCTGGCGGGCACTGCCAACAAAACGCTGCTGGCCTGGGCGAAGAAACACCATATCGCCTCCGTGGGCCTTTATCTCGGCGATGGTGACAGCGTAAAAGTGACCCAGCTTGACGAAGAGCTGGGGCATGTAGGCCTGGCGCAGCCGGGTTCACCTAAGCTGATTAACACCCTGCTGGAAGGGGGATTCCTGCCAGTGGTCAGCTCTATCGGTGTGACCGAAGAGGGTGAGCTGATGAACGTCAATGCAGACCAGGCGGCTACCGCTCTGGCGGCGACGCTGGGCGCCGACCTGATCCTTCTCTCTGACGTGAGCGGTATTCTGGACGGCAAAGGCCAGCGCATTGCGGAAATGACTGCGGCGAAGGCTGAGCAGCTGATCGCCCAGGGCATAATTACCGACGGCATGATTGTGAAAGTGAATGCGGCGCTGGATGCCGCGCGCACGCTTGGCCGCCCGGTGGATATCGCCTCCTGGCGTCATGCCGAGCAACTGCCAGCCCTGTTCAACGGCACGCCGATTGGTACCCGTATTCTGGCTTAATATTTAATGCCCGGCGGCACTCTGCTTGCCGGGCCGACAAGACCGTAGGTCGGGTAAGCGTAGCGCCACCCGGCAGAACTAACGAATAAAGGAAGCATGTTATGGCACTTTGGGGTGGGCGTTTTACCCAGGCAGCGGATCAACGGTTCAAACAGTTCAACGACTCTTTGCGCTTCGACTACCGCCTGGCCGAGCAGGATATTGTCGGCTCTGTGGCCTGGTCCAAAGCGCTGGTCACCGTTGGCGTGCTGACCGCAGACGAACAGCTGCAGCTGGAAGAGGCGCTGAACAACCTGCTGGAAGAGGTACGTCTGAACCCGCAGCAAATCCTCGAGAGCGATGCCGAAGATATTCACAGTTGGGTGGAAGGTAAACTGATCGACAAAGTCGGCCAGTTAGGTAAAAAGCTGCACACTGGCCGGAGCCGTAACGACCAGGTGGCGACCGACCTGAAGCTGTGGTGTAAAGATACCGTGGTAGAACTGCTGGCGGCGAACCGTCAACTGCAGAGCGCGCTGGTGGAAACCGCGCAAAACAACCAGGACGCGGTGATGCCAGGGTATACCCACCTGCAGCGTGCGCAGCCTGTCACCTTTGCTCACTGGTCGCTGGCCTACGTTGAGATGCTGGCGCGTGATGAGAGTCGTCTGCAGGATGCCTTAAAGCGTCTGGACGTTAGCCCGCTGGGCAGCGGCGCATTGGCCGGTACGGCGTATGAAATCGACCGTGAGCAGCTGGCCGGCTGGCTGGGCTTTGCTTCTGCCACCCGCAACAGCCTGGACAGCGTCTCCGACCGTGACCATGTGCTGGAGCTGCTCTCAAATGCGTCAATCGGTATGGTGCATCTGTCGCGCTTCGCCGAAGACCTGATCTTCTTCAACTCTGGCGAAGCCGGTTTTGTGGAGCTGTCCGATCGTGTGACCTCCGGCTCTTCCCTGATGCCGCAGAAGAAAAACCCGGATGCGCTGGAGCTGATCCGCGGCAAGTGTGGCCGCGTGCAGGGTGCACTGACCGGCATGATGATGACCCTGAAAGGGCTGCCGCTGGCGTACAACAAAGATATGCAGGAAGACAAAGAAGGGCTGTTCGACGCGCTCGACACCTGGCTGGACTGTCTGCATATGGCGGCGCTGGTGCTGGACGGCATTCAGGTGAAGCGTCCGCGTTGCCAGGAAGCGGCTCAGCAGGGCTATGCCAACTCCACCGAGCTGGCGGATTACCTGGTCGCCAAAGGCGTGCCGTTCCGTGAAGCGCACCATATTGTGGGCGAAGCGGTGGTGGAAGCCATTCGTCAGGGTAAACCGCTGGAAGATTTATCTCTGGCTGACCTGCAGAAATTCAGCAACGTGATTGGCGATGATGTTTACCCCATCCTGGCGCTGCAGTCGTGCCTGGATAAGCGTGCGGCAAAAGGCGGCGTGTCGCCGCAGCAGGTGGCGCAGGCCATTGCAGATGCAAAAACCCGTCTGCTTTAATGCGTGCGGGCTGGTGCCCCACCCCGGCTCTTTCCTTTAGTTTGATAGAGCACACCCTAAAAATGGCAACTTCGGTTGCCATTTTGCTTTTATCCCGTTTTTTAACGCAAAAAAAAGCGGACCACGGGGTCCGCAAAAGTTCACGTTGGCTTTAGTTGTTCGAGCTTTGAGAAAAACTCGTTAGACGGGCAGGACTTCAAGGGTAATCAGTGCCGCTTCGTCTCTGTGATGCATTATTCAACAGAACGCTTGATAGGGATAATCGTTCATTGCTATGCTATCTATCGCCATGAACTATCGTGGCGACGGAGGATGAATAATGAATATTCGTGATCTTGAATACCTGGTTGCATTAGCTGAACACCGCCATTTTCGCCGCGCGGCAGATTCCTGCCACGTCAGTCAGCCTACGCTTAGCGGTCAGATCCGTAAGCTGGAAGACGAACTTGGTGTGATGCTGCTGGAGCGCACCAGTCGTAAGGTTCTGTTCACCCAGGCAGGTCTTCTGCTGGTGGATCAGGCGCGCACCGTGCTGCGCGAGGTCAAAGTGCTCAAGGAAATGGCAAGCCAGCAGGGGGAGACGATGTCCGGCCCGCTGCATATTGGCCTGATCCCTACCGTTGGCCCGTACCTGCTGCCGCAAATTATTCCGATGCTGCATCAGACCTTCCCAAAACTCGAAATGTACCTGCATGAAGCGCAAACGCATCAGCTGCTGGCGCAATTAGATAGCGGCAAACTCGACTGCGCGATCCTCGCGCTGGTCAAAGAGAGTGAATCCTTTATCGAAGTCCCGCTGTTTGATGAACCGATGATGCTGGCGATCTATGAGGATCACCCGTGGGCGAACCGCGATCGCGTACCGATGGCCGATCTGGCCGGTGAAAAGCTGCTGATGCTGGAAGATGGTCACTGTCTGCGCGATCAGGCGATGGGCTTCTGTTTTGAAGCGGGTGCCGATGAAGATACCCACTTCCGCGCAACCAGTCTGGAAACGCTGCGTAACATGGTGGCGGCGGGGAGTGGTATTACGCTGCTGCCAGCGCTGTCCGTTCCGCCAGAGCGTCGCCGTGACGGGGTGGTTTATCTGCCGTGCATCAAGCCGGAGCCGCGTCGTACTATTGGCCTGGTCTATCGTCCAGGGTCGCCGCTGCGCAGCCGCTATGAGCAGCTGGCAGAGGCCATCCGCAGTTCGATGGATGGCCGTTTCGACAGTGCGTTAAAACAGGCGGTTTAAGCCGTTCAGCGCCGCAACCCGATAGGCTTCTGCCATGGTCGGGTAGTTAAAGGTGGTGTTAACAAAATACTCGATGGTGTTACCGCCACCTTTTTGCTCCATGATCGCCTGGCCGATGTGAATGATTTCCGCCGCACGTTCACCGAAGCAGTGAATGCCGAGGATTTCTTTCGTCTCGCGATGGAACAGGATCTTCAGCGTACCCACACTCATCCCGACGATTTGCGCCCGCGCCAGATGTTTAAACTGGGCGCGACCCACCTCGTAAGGCACCTTCATGGCCGTCAGCTGCTGTTCGGTTTTCCCGACTGAGCTGATCTCAGGAATGGTGTAAATGCCGGTCGGGATATCTTCAATCAGATGCGCCGTCGCTTCACCTTTCACCAGCGCCTGAGCGGCAATGCGCCCCTGGTCATAAGCGGCCGACGCCAGGCTTGGATAACCAATGACGTCACCTACAGCATAGATATGCGGCAGGGCGGTCTGATACATGCTGTTGACCTTGAGCAGCCCGCGGCTGTCAGTGGTCAGGCCGATGTTTTCCAGCGCCAGAGAATCGGTATTACCGGTACGACCGTTAGCGTAGAGCAGGCAGTCGGCTTTCAGCTTTTTGCCGGACTTCAGGTGCATAATCACGCCATCATCGCAGCCTTCGATCTTCTCATACTCTTCGTTATGACGAATCACCACGCCGCTGTTCCAGAAGTGGTACGAGAGAGAGTCGGACATCTCCTGATCGAGGAACGCCAGCAGGCGGTCGCGGGTGTTTATCAGGTCAACTTTGACGTTCATGCCGCGGAAGATGGAAGCATATTCACAGCCGATCACCCCGGCACCGTAAATCAGTACGTGGCGCGGCTCATGGTGCAGGCTCAGAATGGAGTCGCTGTCGTAGACGCGCGGATGGGAGAAATCCACATCTGCCGGACGGTACGGGCGTGAGCCGCAGGCGATCACAAACTTCTCGGCGGTGATGGTCTCAACGGAACCGTCATGACACTCCAGCGCCAGCGTATGTTCATCCACGAAATGGGCGTTACCCTGCAAAATTTCGCAGTGATTACGTTCATAAAAGCCCTGACGCATACGGGTCTGCTGATTAATAACGGTATCAGCGTGGTTCAGGATATCGGCAAATGATGAACGGAGAAGACGGGAGTGATCGCTGTAAAGAGGGTTCTGGTTGAATTCAATAATGCGGCTGACAGCGTGGCGGAGGGCTTTAGAAGGGATGGTGCCCCAGTGGGTGCAACCGCCGCCAACATTATGGTAGCGCTCAATAACCGCGACTCTGGCTCCTTGCTTAACCAGTCCCATAGCAGCGCCTTCGCCGCCAGGGCCGGAACCAATAACTATTGCGTCGTAATCGTAGGAATGTGACATGGTAAGGCTTACCTGTTCTTATACATAAAAGCAACAGAATAGTAACATCATTGGCGGGATAACCCAATTATCGTTGTGCTCTTTTCGCGTGATGGAGCACAAACAACATGGAAAGCGTCATTCTGTAAGCCAGGTAAACCGATTAATTTTATTCTCTGGTATAGTGCCAGCGGGCCTTTGGAAGGATTCAACTATCGTGATGGGCGTAAGAGCACAACAAAAAGAGAAAACCCGGCGTTCGCTGGTAGAAGCGGCATTCAGTCAACTGAGTGCCGAGCGAAGTTTTGCCAGTCTGAGCCTGCGCGAAGTCGCACGCGAAGCCGGGATTGCGCCTACCTCTTTCTATCGTCATTTCCGTGACGTAGATGAACTGGGTCTGACCATGGTGGATGAAAGCGGGCTGATGCTCCGCCAGCTGATGCGCCAGGCGCGTCAGCGTATTGCTAAAGGGGGCAGCGTGATCCGCACCTCCGTTTCCACCTTTATGGAGTTTATCGGCAACAATCCCAACGCGTTTCGTTTACTGTTGCGGGAACGCTCTGGTACGTCGGCCGCGTTTCGTGCCGCCGTGGCGCGTGAGATTCAGCATTTTATTGCGGAACTTGCCGACTATCTTGAACTCGAAAACCATATGCCGCGCGCCTTCACTGAAGCGCAGGCCGAGGCGATGGTGACAATAGTCTTCAGTGCGGGCGCCGAAGCACTGGATGTGAGCGTTGAACAACGCAAACAACTTGAAGAGCGACTGGTATTGCAACTGCGGATGATCTCTAAAGGGGCTTATTACTGGTATCGCCGTGAACAAGAAAAACTGGCGCATCAATCCGATGAGTGAAAGGTGAGTAATGAAACAGACAGGACAGGATAAAGGAACATTGTTGCTGGCATTGATCGCTGGCTTATCCATTAACGGTACGTTTGCAGCGATTTTTAGCTCTATTGTGCCGTTTTCGGTTTTCCCGATGATCTCTCTGGTGCTGACGGTATACTGTCTGCATCAGCGTTATCAGAATCGCACCATGCCGGTGGGGTTACCGGCATTGTCGGCGGCGTTCTTTGTGCTGGGCGTCCTGCTGTATAGCACCGTAGTGCGTGCAGAGTACCCGGACATTGGCTCTAACTTCCTGCCTGCGGTGCTGTCGGTGGCGCTGGTGTTCTGGATCGGCTTTAAAATGCGCAACCGTAAACAGCAGCTGCCAGAGTAAGATGTGTTTGTAGGCCGGGTAAGCGCTGCGCCACCCGGCATTACGATTTACCGGGCCGTCAGTAACACACCGCACTCCATATGGTGCGTATACGGGAACTGATCGAACAATGCCAGGCGTTCAACCTTGTGCGTCTGGCTTAATGTTTCCAGGTTCTTGCATAAGGTTTCCGGGTTACAGGAGATATACAGAATACGCGGGTACGCCTGCACCATCTTCTCGGTTTCGCTGTCCAGCCCACTGCGCGGTGGATCGACGAAAATCGTCTCACACTGGTAGCTCTTCAGATCAATCCCCTGCAGACGGTTAAACTCCCGCACGCCGTTCATCGCCTGAGTAAATTCTTCCGCCGACATCCGAATGATCTGCACATTATCAATGTGGTTAGCCGCGATGTTGTACTGGGCGGAAGCGACCGACGGTTTGGCAATTTCGGTAGCCAGAACGCGATTGAAGTTACGCGCCAGCGCCAGCGAGAAGTTACCGTTACCGCAGTACAGTTCCAGCAGATCGCCGGTTGAACCTTCAGTGGCATGCAGTGCCCACTCCAGCATCTGCACGTTCATCGCCGCGTTCGGCTGCGTAAAGCTGTTCTCCACCTGGCGATAAATCATCTCTTTGCCCGCCACCGGCAGACGCTCATCGATGAAATCCTGATCCAGCATGATTTTGGTTTTTGTCGCACGGCCAATCAGATGCACGTTGATGTTCTGCGCACGCAGTGCATCACGCAGGGCTTCTGCGGCCTGGCGCCATTCGTCATTCAGCGCTTTATGGTACAGCAGCGAGACGATGGCCTGATTGCTTTGGGTGGTGAGGTAGTCAATCTGGAACAGCTTATGGCGCAGCAGCGGATTATTACGCACGCCATCCATCATCAGGGTCATCAACTGGTTAATCAGCTCGCTGGCCGCCGGGAAACTGTCCACGCGGATACGGCTTTTGGTCTGCTGATCGAAGATGATGTGATAAAGGTCGTCGCCGTCATGCCAGATGCGGAATTCGGCACGCATACGGTAGTGACTGACCGGGGAGCGGAACACCTCAGGCGCAGGCGCAGCAAAAGGCGTCATCATACTTTGCAGACGGACGACTTTCTCTGCCAGTTGCGCGTCGTACTGTTCTGTCGGGAGGTGTTCGGGGGTCATGATGCTTCCTGATTGATGATGAATTACGCGGGGATTGTAGGGATTGTACAGGGGATGTCCAGCCTTAATGGTTAACAGCAGTCTGGACATCTATACGTGTCTAAATGTAGCATTATGTTTCCGGTCTCTTGAGAGTGAAAAGGGAATCCAGTGCAAATCTGGAGCTGACGCGCAGCGGTAAAGACTGGCGGGATGAGAGCTGTAGACACTGTGAAAATGGGAAGTCTTCATCCTTATAAAGCCACCTAGCCCGAAGACCTGCCGGAATTACGTCGCATTTGGTTTCATCATCGCGTGCTATGGGTGAGGCCTGCGGCATCCTTCTTATATTGTGGATGCTTTTACAATGATAAAAAAAGTATCGCTGTTGACGGCGCTTTCCGTCACGGCATTTTCGGGCTGGGCGCAATCTGGCGCAGACGCGCTGGTCGTAACGGCTAACCGTGTTGCTCAACCTGCTAACACCGTTCTGGCCCCTAGCTCCGTTGTGACCCGGGAAGATATTGAACGCTGGCAGGCAAAAAGCGTCGTTGAAATCATGTCACGCTTACCGGGTGTGGATATCGCCCAAAGCGGCGGCATGGGTGCCAACTCTTCTACCTTTATTCGCGGAACGGAATCCCGTCATGTGCTGATATTGATCGACGGCATTCCACTGAATAACGCCGGCATCAGTAACTCACCGGATCTCAGCCAAATCCCCGTTTCACTCATTCAACGTGTCGAATACATTCGCGGCCCGCGTTCGGCCCTCTATGGCTCGGATGCCATTGGCGGCGTGATTAACATCATCACCGGCCGGGACAAGCCAGGCGCTGAAATCACTGCCGACGTCGGCTCGAAAGGCTATCAATCTTACGATGGCTCCTTCCAGCAGGTGCTGGATAAAACCAAAATCACCCTCGGCGGCAACTATACCTATACCCGCGGCTTTGATATCGATGCGGCGGATGCGCCACGCCAGCCCGATCGTGACGGCTTTATGAGTAAGTCGCTGTTTGGCTCGGTTGAGCAGCAGATCACCGATAACCTGAGCGGTTTCGTGCGGGGACTGGGTTATGACAACCGCACGGCGTATGACGGCTATGAGCACTATGACGCTAACTTTATGGTCGATGGCCTGCCGGACACGCGCCAGCTGTATAGCCAGAACTGGGATACCGGTTTGCGCTATAACCAGGGGATCTACCAGACCCAACTGGTGGGCGGGTATGGTCGCAGTAAAGACCAGAACTATGATCCGAGCAAAGGCCGTTATGCTTCTTCTGCCACTACGGATGACGTTAAGCAGTACACCGCTCAATGGCTGAACACCGTGACGGTTGGCCACGGCAATATCGGCGCGGGTCTGGACTGGCAGAAACAAAAAACCGAGGCGGGAACAGGTTATCTGGATCAAGGCTACACGCAGCGCAACACCGGGGTATTCCTGTCTGCCATGCAGCAGTTTGATAGCGTCACCCTGGAAGCCGCAGCACGTAATGATGATAACTCTAACTTTGGTAACCATAGCACCTGGCAGACCAGCGCCGGATGGGAGTTTATCGACGGTTACCGGATCATCGGTTCCTACGGCACAGCCTATAAAGCGCCGACCATGAGCCAGATCCACAGCGCGAGCTATGGCAACCCGGACCTGAAGCCGGAAGAGAGCAAGCAGTGGGAAGGTGGCTTCGAGGGGCTGACCGGCCCGGTCACCTGGCGCGTATCAGGTTATCGTAACGATATCGACAACCTGATTAGCAGCGACCCGCGTACGTTCCGCTACTACAACGTCGATAAAGCGCGCATTAAAGGTATCGAAGCTACGGCGCAGTTTGATACCGGTCCGGTGGGACATCAGATCTCTTATGACTATGTTGACCCGCGCAATGCCAAAACCAACGAGGTGCTGGCCCGCCGTTCTAAGCAGCAGGTGAAGTACCAGTTGGATGCCCAGGTGTGGGATCTCGACTGGAATCTGGCCTACCGTTACCTGGGCACCCGTTATGACGTGGCGTACAATCCTGATACGTTCACCTCAGAGCGCGTGAAAATGGGTGGGGTCAGTTTGTGGGATCTCGCAGTTTCATATCCTGTCACCTCTCACCTTACAGTTCGTGGTAAAATCGCCAACCTGTTCGATAAAGACTACGAGACAGTTTATGGCTACGAAACTGCAGGACGGGAATACACCTTGTCTGGCAGCTACACCTTCTGACCCACGTCCCACCGTACTGGTGTTTGACTCCGGTGTCGGTGGGCTTTCAGTCTATGATGAGATTCGGCATTTACTGCCGGATCTTCATTACATCTATGCATTCGATAACGTGGCTTTTCCGTATGGGGAAAAGAGCGAAGACTTTATTGTCGAGCGCGTCATTGAAATCGTCACTGCTGTACAACAGCATTACCCTCTCGCTCTGGCGGTGATTGCCTGTAATACGGCGAGTACGGTTTCCCTTCCAGCCTTACGCGAAAAATTCCCGTTCCCGGTTGTCGGCGTGGTGCCGGCGATTAAACCTGCGGCACGCCTGACGGCGAATGGCGTGGTAGGGCTACTGGCAACACGCGGGACGGTTAAGCGTCCTTATACCCGCGAGCTGATCGAACGTTTTGCCAATGAATGTCAGATCGCGATGCTAGGTTCAGCCGAGCTGGTGGAGATGGCCGAAGCAAAACTGCACGGCCAACCGGTATCACTGGAAGAGTTGCGCCGCGTTCTGCGCCCGTGGCTGCGTATGAAGGAGCCGCCAGATACGGTTGTACTCGGCTGCACGCATTTCCCTTTATTGCAGGACGAGCTGCTTGCCGTACTGCCGGAAGGTACCCGACTGGTAGACTCAGGGGCAGCTATTGCCCGTCGCACCGCATGGCTGCTTGAACATGAAGCGCCAGATGCGAAATCTACCGACGCGAATATTGCTTATTGCATGGCATTGACCGCTGAGACTGAGCAACTTTTACCCGTTTTACATCGTTACGGCTTCGAAACGCTCGAAAAACTAGCGCTGTAGCACGTTTTTGAGCAAAAAAAAGACGGTTGAAAGATTTTTTTAAATTAGCTCTTGTCACTGCCGAAGAACTCCCTATAATGCGCCTCCACTGACACGGAACAACGGATTACAAACCGCCGTGACAGCAGGCTTCAGAGATGAAC
>NZ_JBNDJP010000011.1:0-82099 GCF_050435045.1 Leclercia sp. 1548
TTACAGAAGTATTCGGTGGAGCGGTAGTTCAGTCGGTTAGAATACCTGCCTGTCACGCAGGGGGTCGCGGGTTCGAGTCCCGTCCGTTCCGCCACCTATTTAAACTAAGCCTGCTTTATTAGCAGGCTTAGTGGTAAGAAATTTAGGGGCGTAGCTCAGTTGGTAGAGCACCGGTCTCCAAAACCGGGTGTCGCGAGTTCGAGTCTCTCCGCCCCTGCCATATAAAGGATCCTTTGCTTCGGCAAAGGATTTTTTTTTGCGTCTAAGAAAGCCCAAACTTCCCTTTTTTAACCTCTTTGCGTTGCGTCCCTGCAACATTTCTCTTAATCCATCACATTGATTTTAAGCAGATCTTTAATTTGCCCTTGCTTGTCACTGTTCTGTAGCCAGATGGCATACAGTGGCCTCTGGAGCAGGACTGAATCCGTCACCGTATACAGGCCGGATTTCTGACTCGCCCAGCGCTGTGGTAACCAGGTGCAGCCTTTTAGCGATGCCAGTTGCTGGCAGGCTATCTCAGCGGAACTGGTGGTCAGGACCGGCACATCATCAATGGCAATCAAACCCGCCTCATGCGGCTGGAAATCAGGTCCCCACTCTAGTCGCAGATAATTCAGGTCGCTCTTCATGGCCGAAGGTTCAGCCGCATAAAGCCCCAAGGTAAATTGCCCGAGGATCTGGCTGCTAAATTCATCCATTTTCGGTGCTTCGGTGGTGATCAGCAGATCCAGCTGTCGTTCATGTAACTGCTTTACCAGCGACTGCCGCTGCGCAATGCGCGCCTCGAACTGTAGCTGCCCATAAGAGCGATACAAACGGCTAAGCCAGGGGCTTAGCATGCATTCCCACAAAGAGGCACTGGCACCAATAGAAAACTCATTATGCTTTGAGGTATGAGCTACTTCTTTACGCGCGGCCTGCCAGGTGTTCATCAGAGTCTCTGCATAGGGCAGAAGTTTTTCACCTGCGGGCGTTAAGCGAATGTTGTTGCGATGACGAGTGAAAAGGTTCACCCCAAGCTGATTTTCAAGCTGACGAATACGAAAGCTCACCGCCGACTGAGTCAGATAAAGCGCTTCTGCGGCGCGCCCGAAGTGGCGAGTTCTGCTCACTTCGAGGAAAGTTTTTAGCAATTCCGTATCCACGGTTTTCTCCGCAAAATAATTTGTCGTTATGATTTAAATGTTTTGTTGGACGCTCTGTCAAGCGTAACTAATACTCCGCGCCATAAATAGCTCGGCCAAAGATATAGGAGCGTGTAGGATGGCGGAAAGCTTTACGACGACTAATCGTTTTTTCGACAATAAAAATTATCCACGCGGATTTTCTCGCCATGGTGATTTCACCATCAAAGAAGCACAACTGCTTGAGCGCCACGGTTATGCCTTCAATGAACTGGATTTGGGAAAACGTGAACCCACCACTGAAGACGAAAAATCGTTTGTAGCCGTCTGCCGTGGCGAGCGTGAGCCGGTAACGGAAGCGGAGCGCGTATGGATCAAGTATATGGGCCGTATCAAGCGTCCAAAACGGTTCCATACTCTGTCTGGTGGTAAACCACAGATGGAAGGTGCAGAAGACTACACCGAGTCAGACGATTAAGAAAAAGGGGCTACGGCCCCTTTTTTCATCTCAGCATCTTTTGCAGGTGCAGCAGCAAGCGATCGATAGCGCGATAGCTCAGGGCTTCCTGCAGGTGCCTGCGTTCAATCGTTTCACTCTCTTCCAGATCGGCAATCGTACGGGCCACCTTCAACAGCCGCTGCCAGGCACGCACCGACAGGCCAAATCGGGTAAGGGTCTCTTCCAGCCACAGGGCGTCTTCTGCCGCAAGTAAGCAATACCTGCGTATCTCCGCATTATCCAGGTGAGCATTGAGTTTATGTTGTCTTACCCGCTGTCGCTCCTGCGCAGCAATCACTCTGTTTCGCACGGTGATGCTGGATTCTCCTTTGGTATGCGTCTGGCTTAATAACCCTGGCGGCGGTAGCGGAATCTCAAGCGATAAATCGAAGCGATCCAGAAATGGCCCCGATAAGCGCCCCAGATAGCGAAGCGTCTGCTCTGGCGAACAGCGATTATGGTTGCCTTGATAGTGCCCCGTTGGGCTGGGATTCATGGCGGCGATAAGCTGAAAGCGAGCGGGATAACTGATCTTTGCGCGGGTGCGGGAGATATTTATCTGCCCGGATTCGATAGGCTCGCGTAAGGCATCCAGTACACGTCTTTCAAACTCAGGTAACTCGTCCAGAAAGAGAATGCCGTTATGCGCCAGTGAGATCTCACCCGGCACGGGAATCGCGCCCCCGCCCACCATGGCCACGAGCGAGGCGCTGTGGTGCGGTGCGCGAAAAGGGCGCTGACGCCACTGCTTATACATCGATGAGGCGTTAACGAGGCTCAGGATTGCCGCACTCTCCAGCGCTTCATGGTTGCTGAGTGGCGGGAGCAGGCCATCAAGTCGGCTCGCGAGCATGGTTTTACCGGTACCAGGGGGGCCAATCAGCAGCAGATTGTGCGCGCCAGCCGCAGTGATCTCCAGCGCCCGTTTACCTTGTTCCTGACCGATGATATCTCTGATGTCCCGGTCGCTCTTTTCTATCGCGAATGGCTCCTGAACGGGCGCAGCCAGCTCGTGTCGGCCTTCAAGAAAGGCGCATACCTCCTGCAAATGCCCGGCCACCAGACAGCCTTTTTGTTCAATAAGGCTAACTTCGGCAGCATTATCATTGGCGACAATAATCTCTCTGCCAGCCTGAATGGCCGCCAGGGCACCCGATATTGCGCCGGGAACCCCTCTTAATGCGCCTGTAAGCGCCAGCTCACCCACGAACTCGTATGTGCTCAGTCTGGAACAGGAGAGCTGCTCAGAGGCAGCGAGAAGCGCAATGGCGATAGGTAAATCATATCGCCCGCCTTCCTTGGGTAAATCGGCAGGCGCCAGGTTGATGGTGATCTTTTTGGCCGGAAAGGTATAACCGCTATTGATGATTGCGCTGCGTACCCGGTCTCTGGCTTCCTTGACGGTGGTTTCTGGCAGGCCGACCAGGGTTAAGCCCGGCAGGCCATTACTGAGGTGAACCTCAACGGAAATCAGCGGCGCTTTGACGCCTAACGCAGCGCGGGTATAAACAACCGACAGTGACATAAAGACCCTCCTTGAAGCGCCACTATGTCACGGTGATGTGATGACTTTTACCGGCAAAGGGTGTTTTTACACGGCCTGTTCCTGAATATTTTTACGAAATTGTAATCTTTTCATCGTCATGGAAGCCCGCTCGCAGATCGTAATAAGCATTTCTTCTCGCCTCTCCTGCGCACAAAAAAGTGAAATTAATTCATTTTCTATTTTTGTCATAAAAAACAATGATATTTATCTAAATTATTAGCGAAATAAGAAAGTGGATTATAAAAAAATGTTGTGTTCGGTTCGATATCTGTGATAACTCTTTAGGTATTCCTTCGAACAAGATGCAAAAAGAACAGAAAATGACAGCCCTTCTACTAGTGATTAGCCTGGTCGTGATTAGCGTGGTGGTGATTATTATCCCACCGTGCGGGGCTGCACTTGGACGAGGAAAGGCTTAATAATCAAGCCTTAACGAACTAAGACCCCCGCACCGAAAGGTCCGGGGGTTTTTTTATGACCTTAAAACATAAGCGAGGAGCAGAACATGAGTAGTAGCACAAAATTCTGTTTCTCTCGATTTACGACGGGGAAGTAACTATGAATGGCGCACAGTGGGTAGTACATGCGTTGCGAGCGCAGGGAGTCGATACCATCTTCGGTTACCCGGGCGGCGCAATTATGCCGATTTACGATGCTTTGTATGACGGCGGCGTGGAACATCTGTTGTGCCGACACGAGCAGGGTGCAGCGATGGCGGCCATTGGCTATGCGCGTGCAACCGGGAAAACCGGCGTCTGCATGGCGACCTCCGGCCCGGGCGCAACCAACCTGATCACCGGTCTGGCTGATGCACTGCTTGATTCTGTTCCCGTGGTGGCCATCACCGGCCAGGTCGCTTCCCCTTTCATCGGCACCGATGCTTTCCAGGAAGTGGACGTTCTCGGTTTGTCACTGGCTTGCACAAAACACAGCTTCCTCGTGCAATCCCTGGAAGAGCTGCCGCGCGTCATGGCGGAAGCCTTTGAGGTGGCAAACTCAGGCCGTCCAGGCCCGGTGCTGGTTGATATCCCGAAAGATATCCAGGTTGCGTTAGGGGATCTGGAGCCGCACTTCTCCACCGTTGAGAATGATGATGCGTTTCCATTTGCAGAAGTCAGCGAGGCCAGCCAGATGCTGGCCCATGCGCAAAAGCCGATCCTCTATGTAGGCGGCGGAGTAGGGATGGCGCAAGCGGTTCCGGCCCTGCGCGAATTTATTGCCACTACCCGGATGCCCGCTGCCTGCACGTTAAAAGGGCTGGGCGCGGTGGATGCCGATTACCCGTACTACCTTGGCATGCTGGGGATGCACGGCACGAAAGCCGCCAACCTCGCCGTGCAGGAGTGTGACCTGCTGATCGCCGTGGGTGCGCGTTTTGATGATCGCGTAACCGGCAAGCTGAATACCTTCGCACCGAATGCCAAAGTCATTCATATGGATATCGACCCGGCAGAGATGAATAAGCTCCGCCAGGCACACGTGGCCTTGCAGGGCGATCTCAACGCACTGTTACCTGCGTTACAACAGCCTTTAGCGATCGATGCGTGGCGGCAGCATGCGGCAGAAATGCGCCGCGAACACGCCTGGCGTTACGACCATCCTGGCGACGCGATCTTCGCGCCGTTGCTGCTCAAGCAGCTGTCGGATCGCAAACCGGCCAACAGTGTTGTGACCACCGACGTGGGCCAGCATCAGATGTGGTCAGCGCAGCACATGACTTACATGCGCCCGGAAAACTTCATCACTTCAAGCGGCTTAGGCACGATGGGCTTCGGTTTACCAGCCGCGGTAGGTGCCCAGGTGGCGCGCCCGGACGATACGGTGATCTGTGTCTCTGGTGATGGCTCCTTCATGATGAACGTGCAGGAGTTGGGCACCATCAAGCGCAAGCAACTGCCGGTGAAGATCGTACTGCTGGATAACCAACGTTTAGGCATGGTGCGCCAGTGGCAGCAGCTCTTTTTCCAGGAGCGTTACAGCGAAACCACCCTGACCGATAACCCCGATTTCCTCGTTCTGGCCAGCGCCTTCGGCATTCCTGGCCAGCACATCACCCGTAAAGACCAGGTTGAAGCGGCACTTGATGAAATGCTGTCAAGCAAGGGGCCTTACCTGCTTCATGTCTCAATCGACGAACTTGAGAATGTCTGGCCGTTGGTGCCGCCCGGCGCCAGTAACTCACAAATGCTGGAGAAATTATCATGATGCAACATCAGGTCGCCGTGCAGGCTCGCTTCAACCCGGAAACGTTAGAACGTGTATTACGCGTGGTGCGCCATCGTGGGTTCCAGATATGTTCGATGAACATGGAAACCGCCACCGACGCGCAAAACATAAATATCGAATTGACCGTTGCCAGCCAGCGCCCCGTCGAATTACTGTTTAGCCAGTTGAGCAAACTGGTCGACGTCGCCCGGGTCGATATCCAGCAGCGTGCCGCTACATCACAAACACAACAAATTCGCGCCTGAGCGCAAAGGAAGAAAAATGACGACGAAAAAAGCTGATTTCATTTGGTCCAATGGTGAGATGATTCGCTGGGAGGACGCTAAAGTCCACGTGATGTCCCACGCGCTTCACTACGGTACGTCTGTTTTTGAAGGCATCCGTTGCTACGACTCACACAAAGGTCCGGTTGTGTTCCGTCATCGCGAACACATGCAGCGTCTGCGTGATTCAGCCAAAATTTATCGTTTCCCGGTTTCCCAGAGCGTGGATGAGCTGATGGAAGCTTGCCGCGCCGTCCTGCGCAAAAACAACCTGACCAGCGCCTATATTCGTCCTCTGGTATTTGTGGGCGATGTGGGTATGGGCGTCAACCCGCCAGCCGGTTACACCACTGATGTGATCATCGCCGCGTTCCCGTGGGGAGCCTACCTCGGCGCAGAAGCGCTGGAGCAGGGGATCGACGCGATGGTTTCCTCCTGGAACCGTGTGGCACCAAATACCATCCCGACCGCAGCAAAAGCGGGCGGTAACTACCTCTCTTCCCTGCTGGTTGGCAGCGAAGCCCGTCGCCACGGCTATCAGGAAGGTATTGCCCTGGATGTGAACGGCTATATCTCTGAAGGTGCAGGTGAGAACCTGTTCGAAGTGAAAGATGGCATTCTGTTCACGCCGCCGTTTACCTCCTCAGCCCTGCCGGGCATCACCCGTGATGCCATCATCAAGCTGGCGCAGGATCTGGGCATCGAAGTGCGCGAGCAGGTTCTGTCCCGTGAATCGCTGTACCTGGCCGATGAAATCTTTATGTCCGGTACCGCGGCAGAGATCACGCCAGTGCGCAGCGTTGACGGCATCCAGGTGGGCGAAGGCCGCCGTGGTCCGGTGACCAAACGTATCCAGGAAGCATTCTTTGGCCTCTTTACCGGTGAAACCGAAGATAAATGGGGTTGGTTGGATCAGGTTAATCAATAAGCATAAATATGGGACGGCACGCACCGTCCCATTTACCAGATAGACGGGAGTAAATAACGCATGCCTAAGTACCGTTCCGCCACTACCACTCACGGCCGCAATATGGCGGGCGCCCGCGCGCTGTGGCGCGCCACCGGAATGACCGACGCCGATTTCGGCAAACCGATTATCGCCGTGGTCAACTCTTTCACCCAATTTGTACCGGGTCACGTGCACCTGCGCGATCTCGGGAAGCTGGTTGCCGAGCAGATTGAAGCCTCTGGCGGCGTAGCGAAAGAGTTCAATACCATCGCCGTGGATGACGGGATCGCAATGGGGCACGGGGGCATGCTTTATTCACTGCCGTCGCGCGAGCTGATTGCCGACTCGGTGGAGTACATGGTTAACGCCCACTGTGCCGATGCGATGGTCTGCATCTCCAACTGCGACAAAATCACCCCGGGGATGTTGATGGCCTCCCTGCGCCTGAACATCCCGGTGATCTTCGTCTCCGGCGGTCCGATGGAAGCGGGTAAAACCAAACTGTCCGACAAGATCATCAAGCTCGACCTGGTTGACGCGATGATTCAGGGTGCTGACCCGAAAGTCTCCGACGAGCAGAGCGAGCAAGTTGAGCGTTCGGCGTGTCCGACCTGCGGCTCCTGTTCCGGTATGTTCACTGCGAACTCAATGAACTGTCTGACCGAAGCGCTGGGTCTGTCTCAGCCGGGTAACGGCTCGCTGCTGGCGACCCACGCCGATCGCAAAGAGCTGTTCCTTAACGCCGGTAAACGCATTGTTGAGCTGACCAAACGCTACTACGAGCAGGACGATGCCAGCGCGCTGCCGCGCAATATCGCCAGCAAAGCGGCGTTTGAAAATGCCATGACTCTGGATATCGCCATGGGCGGTTCCACCAACACCGTTCTGCACCTGCTGGCCGCGGCCCAGGAAGCAGAAATTGATTTCACCATGACCGACATCGACCAGCTGTCCCGCAAAGTGCCGCAGCTGTGTAAAGTTGCGCCGAGCACGCAGAAATACCACATGGAAGATGTTCACCGTGCGGGTGGCGTGCTGGGGATCCTCGGGGAGTTAGATCGCGCAGGGCTGATGAACCGTGACGTGAAAAACGTGCTCGGTCTGACGCTGCCGCAAACGCTGGATCAGTACGACGTGATGCTGACCAAAGACGAGTCCGTCAAAAAAATGTTCCGCGCCGGCCCGGCAGGTATCCGTACCACGCAGGCGTTCTCGCAGGACTGTCGCTGGGACACCCTGGATGACGATCGCGCGGAAGGCTGCATTCGCTCGCTGGAAAATGCCTACAGCAAAGATGGCGGCCTGGCGGTGCTTTACGGTAATTTCGCGGAAAACGGCTGTATCGTTAAAACGGCAGGCGTGGACGACAGCATCCTGAAATTCACCGGTCCGGCAAAAGTCTACGAAAGTCAGGATGATGCGGTGGAAGCGATCCTCGGCGGCAAAGTTGTGGCTGGCGATGTCGTGGTGATCCGCTACGAAGGACCGAAAGGCGGGCCGGGGATGCAGGAGATGCTCTACCCAACGACCTTCCTTAAATCTATGGGTCTCGGTAAAGCCTGTGCGCTGATCACCGACGGTCGTTTCTCAGGGGGGACATCCGGTCTCTCAATCGGTCACGTTTCGCCGGAAGCGGCCAGCGGCGGTAACATCGCGATCATCGAAGATGGCGATCTGATCGAAATCGACATTCCGAATCGTGGTATTCAGCTGAAACTGAGCCCTCAGGAAATTGCTGCCCGCCGTGAAGCACAGGACGCGCGTGGGGACAAAGCCTGGACGCCGAAAGATCGTCAGCGCGAAGTCTCCTTCGCCCTGCGTGCTTACGCTACCCTTGCCACCAGTGCGGATAAAGGCGCGGTGCGCGATAAATCCAAACTTGGGGGCTGATGATGGCCGAATCCCAACCTTTATCGTCTGCCCCTGAGGGGGCAGAATATCTCCGGGCGGTGCTGCGTGCGCCGGTCTATGAAGCGGTGCAGGTTACGCCGCTGCAAAAAATGGACAAGCTTTCTTCGCGGCTGGATAACGTCATTCTGGTGAAGCGTGAAGACCGTCAACCGGTACACAGCTTCAAACTGCGCGGTGCCTACGCGATGATGGCCGGGTTGACCGACGAGCAAAAAGCGCGGGGTGTGATCACGGCATCCGCGGGCAACCATGCCCAGGGCGTGGCGTTCTCTGCTGCGCGACTGGGGCTGAAAGCCCTGATCGTCATGCCAGTGGCAACGGCAGATATTAAAGTCGATGCGGTGCGCGGATTTGGCGGCGAAGTGCTGCTCCACGGTGCCAATTTTGACGAAGCGAAAGCCAAAGCCATCGATCTGGCGCAGCAGCAGGGCTTTACCTGGGTGCCGCCCTTTGATCATCCGATGGTGATTGCTGGCCAGGGCACGCTGGCGCTGGAGCTGCTGCAGCAGGATGCCCATCTCGATCGGGTGTTTGTTCCGGTCGGTGGGGGCGGGCTGGCGGCAGGGGTCGCGGTGCTGATCAAACAGCTGATGCCGCAGATCAAAGTCATTGCCGTGGAAGCGGAAGACTCTGCCTGCCTGAAGGCGGCGCTGGATGCCGGTCATCCGGTGGATCTCCCGCGCGTCGGGCTGTTTGCCGAAGGCGTGGCGGTGAAACGCATCGGGGATGAAACCTTCCGCGTCTGCCAGGAATATCTCGACGACATCATCACCGTTGATAGCGACGCTATCTGCGCGGCGATGAAGGACCTCTTCGAGGATGTGCGCGCGGTGGCAGAGCCATCCGGTGCGCTGGCGCTGGCGGGGATGAAGAAATACATCGCGCAGCACAACATTCGCGGCGAGCGTCTGGCCCACGTGCTCTCTGGCGCGAACGTTAATTTCCACGGTCTGCGCTACGTTTCCGAGCGTTGCGAGCTGGGGGAGCAGCGTGAAGCGTTGCTGGCGGTGACCATCCCGGAAGAGAAGGGCAGCTTCCTGAAGTTCTGCCAGCTGTTGGGTGGTCGTTCGGTGACGGAGTTCAACTACCGCTTTGCCGATGCCAAAGACGCCTGCATTTTTGTCGGGGTGCGCTTAAGCCGCGGTCTGGACGAGCGAAAGGAGATCCTCTCCTTGCTGCATGAAGGCGGTTACAGCGTAGTAGATCTCTCTGATGACGAGATGGCGAAGCTGCACGTTCGCTACATGGTAGGCGGGCGTCCGTCGAAACCGTTACAGGAGCGTTTGTTCAGCTTCGAGTTCCCGGAATCACCGGGTGCATTGCTGAAGTTTTTGCATACGCTGGGCACGCACTGGAACATCTCCCTGTTCCATTACCGCAGCCACGGCACCGATTATGGCCGCGTGCTGGCGGCGTTCGAACTGGGTGAGCATGAACCGGATTTCGAAACGCGCCTCAATGAGCTGGGTTACGACTGCCATGACGAGACCCATAACCCGGCGTTCAGGTTCTTCCTGGCAGGGTAAACGGCTCGTAGCCGGATAAGGCTCCGGCTAGTGGTTGGGCAGAATTTTCCAGAACGCATCAATAAGCGGCTCATGCAGCCGCTTTTTTTGTGCGCACACGCCAAGCTCGAACGGCGTTTTCTCGTCGCTGCGCTCTAAAATCATCACGCGATTGCGCACCGGTTCCGGGCTGTTCTCCAGCACCACTTCCGGCAGCAGCGCCACGCCGCAGCCGAGCGCCACCATCGAGACCATCGCCTCATGCCCGCCCACCGTCGCGTAAATCGAGGGATTACTGATTTTCTGCCGACGAAACCACAGCTCGATGCGGCGGCGTACCGGTCCCTGATCGGCCATGATAAAGGGCACCGTTGACCAGTCTGGTTTTTCCACCGAGACCTGATTGCGCACCGGACAAGGCAGCGCCGGGGCAATAAGCACCACCGCCAGATTTTCCAGCATCGAAAACGCCACTGCGCCCGGCAGGGTTTCCGGTTTCCCGGCAATGGCCAAATCCGCTTCGCCTGTGACCACTTTTTCCATCGCGTCGGCGGCATCACCGGTGGTGAGTTTGATCTCTACCGACGGATGTTCGGCGCGGAAGCGATCGAGAATAGGCGGCAGGTGGCTGTAGGCGGCGGTAACGGAACAAAAAATATGAAGTTCACCGGAAAGCGATGGCCCTTGCTGGTCGATGGTGTGGCGCAACTGCTGATACTGCAACAAGGTTTGCTGGGCGAACGTGCGCAGCTCTTCTCCGGCTTCGGTAAGCGTCACCGTGCGGTTGTCGCGCACAAACAGCGGCTGGCCAAGATCCTCTTCCAGGCGCTGGATCTGGCGGGAAAGCGTGGAGGGGCTGACGTGCATGGCGCGTGCGCTGCGGCCAAAGTGACGGCTTTCCGCCAGATGCAGGAACAATTTCAGATCGCGTAAATCCACTGATTCCACTCCCCGTTTTTACATTGCAGAAATTGCAACATGACGTTGTGAATATATCAATTTCCGCAATAAATTTCCTGTTGTAATGTGGGTACATTCTCGCTGAAAAGCGAACCGAACAATAAGACACACAACATCACGAGGTATCACCCATGGCTAACTACTTTAATACACTGAACTTGCGCCAGCAGTTGGCGCAGTTGGGCAAATGCCGCTTCATGGCGCGCGATGAATTTGCTGATGGCGCGAGCTACCTTCAGGGTAAAAAAGTGGTCATCGTCGGCTGTGGCGCACAGGGTCTGAACCAGGGCCTGAACATGCGTGACTCCGGTCTGGATATCTCCTACGCCCTGCGTAAAGAAGCCATTGCTGAGAAGCGCGCTTCATGGCGTAAAGCGACCGAAAACGGCTTCAAAGTAGGCACCTACGAAGAGCTGATCCCGCAGGCGGATCTGGTGGTTAACCTGACGCCAGACAAACAGCACTCTGACGTTGTACGTTCCGTACAGCCGCTGATGAAAGACGGCGCAGCGCTGGGCTACTCCCACGGCTTCAACATCGTTGAAGTGGGCGAGCAGATCCGTAAAGACATCACCGTGGTGATGGTAGCGCCTAAGTGCCCGGGTACTGAAGTGCGTGAAGAGTACAAACGTGGTTTCGGTGTACCAACGCTGATCGCGGTTCACCCGGAAAACGATCCGAAAGGCGAAGGCATGGCGATTGCCAAAGCATGGGCAGCGGCTACCGGTGGCCACCGTGCGGGCGTTCTGGAGTCTTCTTTCGTTGCGGAAGTAAAATCTGACCTGATGGGCGAGCAGACTATCCTGTGCGGTATGCTGCAAGCCGGTTCTCTGCTGTGCTTCGACAAGCTGGTGGAAGAAGGCACCGACCCGGCATACGCTGAGAAACTGATTCAGTTCGGCTGGGAAACCATCACCGAAGCGCTGAAGCAGGGCGGTATCACCCTGATGATGGATCGCCTCTCTAACCCGGCCAAACTGCGTGCATTCGCGCTGTCTGAGCAGCTGAAAACCATCATGGCACCGCTGTTCCAGAAACACATGGACGACATCATCTCCGGTGAGTTCTCTTCCGGCATGATGGCTGACTGGGCGAACGACGACAAAAACCTGCTGACCTGGCGTGAAGAGACCGGCAAAACCGCGTTCGAAACCGCTGCGCAGTACGACGGCAAAATCAGCGAGCAGGAGTACTTCGATAAAGGCGTTCTGATGATTGCGATGGTGAAAGCAGGCGTTGAGCTGGCCTTCGAAACCATGGTTGATTCCGGCATCATCGAAGAGTCTGCTTACTACGAATCACTGCACGAGCTGCCGCTGATCGCGAACACCATCGCCCGTAAGCGTCTGTATGAAATGAACGTGGTAATCTCGGATACCGCGGAGTACGGTAACTACCTGTTCTCTTACGCATGCGTACCGCTGCTGAAAGAGTTCATGACCACGCTGCAGACCGGCGACCTGGGTAAAGCGATTACCGAAGGCGCGGTAGATAACGCCCAACTGCGTGACGTAAATGAAGCGATTCGCAGCCACGAGATCGAGAAAGTGGGCCAGAAGCTGCGTGGCTACATGACCGACATGAAACGCATCGCGGTAGCAGGCTAAAAGCGCACGTCGGGTGGCATTTTGCTTACCCGGCCTGCAAAAGAGTTACAGTCCGGGTAAGGCGCAGCCGCCACCCGAAAAAAAGCCCGGAGTTCAAACTCCGGGCTTTTTATTAGTTACGGTACAGCACCTTAATGATGTGGTAACCGAACTGGGTGTGCAGCGGGCCGGTTGGCTCCAGCACCGGGCAAGAGAACACCACTTTATCGAACGCCGGAACCATCTGGCCCTGACGGAATTCACCTAAGTGACCGCCTTTTTTACCTGATGGGCAGGTGGAGTGCTTTTTCGCCAGCTTCTCGAAGTCGCCGCCGTTCTTGATCTGCTCCAGAAGCTCCAGAGCCAGTTTCTCTTCTTTTACCAGGATGTGCATTGCTGCCGCTGTTTTAGCCATGATCGTGCCTTGAAGGGTTGAGTTAAATCGGGGCGCAATATACCACGCGTTAGCTGCGGTACAGCACCTTAATGATATGGTAGCCAAATTTGGTTTTCACCGGGCCGTAAGGCTTGAGTAGCGGACAGCTGAAGACCGCCTGATCGAAGGGGCCGACCATCGCACCCTGCTTAAACTCACCTAAATCGCCGCCGTTGCGCCCGGAGGGGCATTTTGAATAGCGTTTTGCCAGGTGATCAAAGCTGATACCGCGCGCCAGTTTGGCGAGGATCTCCTGCGCCAGTTTTTCTTCTTTTACCAGAATGTGCAGGGCCGCTGCGCTCTTTTTCATGGTTCTGCTCTCGGGGTTGATCGCGTTTTCTTCACTTTATCATTAGCCGGTAAATCTGCGCCCGGCTTTCTGCTACAATCCCCACCCCGTTCGAAGATTGAGCAATATTCCCATGCGTTTAAACCCTGGACAACAACAAGCGGTCGAATTCGTTACTGGACCATGCCTGGTGCTGGCAGGGGCGGGTTCCGGTAAAACCCGCGTCATCACGAACAAGATCGCCCACCTGATCCGCGGCTGCGGCTATCAGGCACGCCATATCGCGGCGGTGACCTTTACCAACAAAGCGGCGCGCGAGATGAAAGAGCGTGTCGGGCAGACGTTGGGGCGTAAAGAGGCGCGCGGCCTGATGATCTCCACCTTCCATACCCTGGGGCTGGATATCATTAAGCGCGAATATGCGGCGTTGGGCATGAAGTCGAACTTCTCCCTGTTCGACGATACCGACCAGGTGGCGTTGCTGAAAGAGCTTACCGAAGGGCTAATCGAAGACGACAAAACGGTACTGCAGCAGTTGATCTCTACGATCTCCAACTGGAAAAACGATCTGATGAACCCCGAACAGGCCGCGGCAAGTGCCAAAGGCGAGCGGGATCGGATCTTCGCCCACTGCTATAGCCTGTATAACGATCATCTGAAAGCCTGTAACGTGCTCGATTTCGACGATCTGATCCTGCTGCCTACGCTGCTGCTGCAGCGCAATGAAGAGGTGCGCGAACGCTGGCAGAACAAGATCCGCTATCTGCTGGTGGATGAGTATCAGGACACCAACACCAGCCAGTACGAGCTGGTGAAGTTGCTGGTCGGGCAGCGCGCGCGTTTTACCGTGGTAGGCGATGACGATCAGTCGATCTACTCCTGGCGCGGTGCCCGTCCGCAAAACCTGGTCCTGCTGAGCAAAGATTTCCCGGCACTACAGGTGATCAAGCTGGAGCAGAACTACCGCTCATCCGGCCGTATTCTGAAGGCGGCAAACATCCTGATCGCCAATAACCCGCACGTCTTTGAAAAACGCCTCTTTTCTGAGTTGGGTTATGGCACTGAACTTAAAGTGCTGAGCGCCAATAACGAAGATCACGAAGCTGAACGCGTGGCGGGTGAGCTGATTGCTCATCACTTTGTGAATAAGACCAACTATAAAGATTACGCCATTCTTTATCGCGGGAATCACCAGTCGCGCGTCTTTGAAAAGATGCTGATGCAAAACCGCATTCCGTACAAAATCTCCGGCGGTACCTCGTTCTTCTCGCGCCCAGAGATCAAAGATCTGCTCGCCTACCTCCGCGTGCTGACTAACCCGGATGACGACAGCGCGTTTCTGCGCATCGTGAATACGCCGAAGCGGGAGATAGGCCCGGCAACGCTGCAAAAACTGGGCGAGTGGGCGATGACCCGTAATAAGAGCCTGCTGACTGCCAGTTTCGATATGGGTCTGAGCCATACCTTAACCGGGCGTGGCTATGAATCACTGACCCGCTTTACCCATTGGCTGCGCGAGATCCAGCAGTTGAGCGAGCGAGAGCCGATCGCAGCGGTGCGCGATCTGATCCGCGGCATCGACTATGAATCCTGGCTGTATGAAACCTCCGCCAGCCCGAAAGCGGCAGAGATGCGGATGAAGAACGTCAACCAGCTTTTTAGCTGGATGACCGAGATGCTGGAAGGGTCCGACATCGACGAGCCAATGACCCTGACCCAGGTCGTCACCCGTTTTACCCTGCGTGACATGATGGAGCGCGGCGAAAGCGAAGAAGAAGCGGATCAGGTGCAGCTGATGACCCTGCATGCCTCGAAAGGGCTGGAGTTCCCCTATGTCTATCTGGTGGGCATGGAAGAGGGCATTCTGCCGCATCAGAGCAGTATCGATGAAGATAACGTCGACGAAGAGCGCCGTCTGGCGTATGTGGGCATTACGCGAGCGCAAAAAGAGCTGACCTTTACGCTGTGTAAAGAGCGCCGTCAGTACGGGGAACTGGTGCGCCCGGAGCCGAGCCGCTTCCTGCTGGAATTACCTCAGGATGATGTGCTTTGGGAGCAAGAACGCAAAGTGATTACCGCTGAAGAGCGGATGCATAAAGGCCAGGCCAGTATCGCCAATATTCGCGCGATGATGGAGAAAGCAAAAAATCGTTAGTTAACAGGCCCGGTAAGCGTAGCGCTGCCGGGCATGTCATCAGGGTTATTGCGCGTCAAGTATCCAGTGCACATAGCTTTGCCACTGGCACTCCTGCACCAGCATTTCTGCCCCCAGCGGATGATTATCCAGCCACTTTTCCGGCAGGTTCAACGTCAGCTTTTCGCCTTCCGCCGTCAGGGTGATGGCGGGCAGCAAGTCGTCACGCCGACGGCTGGCAAAGAGGATCGCCAGACGCAGCAGGCGGCAGAGATGTTCCGCGACGCGCGGTGGTACCGCATTTTGCTGGTGGAGCGAAGAGAGATCGACAGGATTGGTCTGGTTCAACAGCAGCGTGGCTAACAGTTTTTTCTGCGCCGGAGTATAGCCGGGCAGATCGAGATTGCGTACCAGGTAGGCGGCGTGCAGCGGCGCCTGTTTGAAATCGACGCTCAGGCCGATCTCGTGCAACTGGCATGCGCTAACCAGCAGTTCGCGGCTGACCGGCTCCAGATGCCACTCGTTATCGACCTGATCGAGGAAACTGACCGCCAGGTTCGCAACCCGATGCGCCTGTTCGATATCCACCATAAACCGGCGCTGAATATTGCGTAGCGTATGGTTACGAATATCCTGATCGACGGCCAAATGCAGCATGCCGTAGACCAGACCTTCCCGTAACGCACCGCCCGCAAGGGTCATGCACTGAATATTCAGTTCGGTGAAGATGGCAATCAGGATCGCCAGCCCGCTGGGGAAAACCAGGGCGCGCTCAAGAGTTAGCCCTTCAATTTCCAGCTCTTCAAGACGGCCACAGTGGATTGCGCGCTGCTTTAACTGCTGCAGTTTCGCCAGCGTGATGCGCTCATCCATCCCTTGAGCCATCATGATTTCCTGTAGCGCCTGGACGGTACCGGACGCGCCAACGCAGACCTTCCAGCCGTGATAACGCAGCTCATCCGCCACCGGGCGCAGCACCTCGCGGGCAGCTTTTTCTGCCTCATCGAAGTTCTCTTGCGCCAGGTTGCGATCGCTAAAGTAGCGCTCAAGCCAGGTGACACAGCCCATTGATAAGCTGTTCAGGGAGGTGGCCTGGGCGCCGATACCCGTGACCAGTTCGGTGCTTGCGCCGCCGATATCCACCACCAGACGACGTTCGTCCCCGCCTGTGGTGTGCGCCACGCCCTGATAAATCAGGCGAGCTTCTTCTTCGCCGCTGATCACCTGCACCGGGCAGCCGAGGATCGCCTGCGCGGTGGCAATAAACTCACCGGCATTCACTGCCAGACGCAGGGTTGCGGTAGCAACGACACGGATTTGCTGAGGAGGAATGTCCTGCAGACGTTCGGCAAAGAGACGCAGGCATTGCCAGCCGCGCTCCATGGCTTCAGGAGAGAGATGATTATCCGCACTCAGGCCCGCCGCGAGACGGACCTTGCGCTTAATACGCGTTAGCGTCTGTATACTTCCCGCCACCTCGCGTACAACCAGCATATGAAAACTATTCGAACCTAAATCAATAGCTGCATAGAGCGAGGTGGACCGGAGCATAGTTTTTAGCCTGAACGACGACGGTTACGCGGTGCGCTGTTACGGCGCGGGCCATTGCCGGAACGGGCGCGCGTCAGGCGCTTCGCTGGCGGCAGTTCGCTTAATAGCGCTTCCGGGTTGTATTTACTCTGCGGAATCGAGTGACCGATATAGGTCTCAATCGCTGGCAGGTTCAGAGCGTACTCTTCACAGGCGAGGCTGATAGAGTGACCGCTGGCGCCCGCACGACCGGTACGACCGATACGGTGAACGTAATCTTCGCAATCATCCGGCAGGTCGTAG
The DNA here is from genome assembly GCF_050435045.1 of Leclercia sp. 1548. Taxonomy (NCBI): domain Bacteria; kingdom Pseudomonadati; phylum Pseudomonadota; class Gammaproteobacteria; order Enterobacterales; family Enterobacteriaceae; genus Leclercia; species Leclercia sp. 1548. Next base: position 17,262 of record NZ_JBNDJP010000011.1, read on the forward strand.
TTAAAGACATGGGTCACTGCCGGGATGTGCAGGCCGCGTGCCGCCACGTCCGTCGCCACCAGAATATCCAGGTCGCCACGGGTAAATTCTTCAAGGATGCGCAGGCGTTTTTTCTGCGCGACGTCGCCGGTCAACAGACCTACACGATGTCCATCCGCAGCCAGGTGGCCCCAGATATCTTCACAGCGGTGTTTGGTGTTGGCGAACACGATAGCGCGATCTGGCCACTCTTCTTCGATCAACGTTTGCAGTAAACGCATCTTTTCTTCGTTCGACGGATAGAAGAGTTCTTCTTTAATACGGTGGCCGGTTTTCTGTTCCGGTTCCACTTCGACGTATTCGGCGTTGTTCATCTGTTCGAACGCCAGCTCACGGACGCGATACGACAGCGTTGCCGAGAACAGCATGTTCAGACGCTGGTTAGCGGCAGGCATGCGACGGAACAGCCAGCGGATATCTTTAATAAAGCCGAGATCGTACATGCGATCGGCTTCATCCAGCACCACAACCTGGATAGCGCTGAGGTTGATGTGGTTCTGTTTAGCGTAATCGATCAGACGGCCGGTGGTGCCGATCAGAATATCGACGCCGCTTTCCAGCACTTTCAGCTGTTTGTCATAACCGTCACCGCCGTAGGCCAGGCCGAGTTTCAGGCCGGTGGACTGTGCCAGTGGCTCTGCGTCAGCGTGGATCTGTACCGCCAGTTCTCGCGTCGGGGCCATAATCAGCGCGCGCGGCTGGTTAACTTTGCGGTCAGCAATTGCCGGGTGAGAAAGTAAATAATGAAACGTTGACGTTAAAAACGCCATCGTTTTGCCAGTACCGGTTTGCGCCTGCCCTGCAACATCGCGACCTGCCAGCGTTAGCGGGAGGGCGAGAGCCTGAATAGGCGTGCAGTTATGAAACCCTTTATTTTCAAGGGCTTCGATGACTTTTGGGTGCAGGGCGAAGTCGGAAAACTTCTGTTCTGTTAAATGTGTTTTGCTCATAGTGTGGTAGAATATCAGCTTACTATTGCTTTACGAAAGCGTATCCGGTGAAATAAAGTCAACCTTTAGTTGGTTAATGCTACATCAACAGGTCGTTGATGGAAGCGAGATCAACGCGCCAGGCTTATTCCTGTGGAGTTATATATGAGCGATAAAATTATTCACCTGACTGACGACAGTTTTGACACGGACGTACTAAAAGCTGACGGGCTGATCCTCGTCGATTTCTGGGCTGAATGGTGCGGTCCTTGCAAAATGATCGCCCCGATTCTGGATGAGATCGCTGACGAATATCAGGGCAAACTGACCGTTGCTAAACTGAACATCGACCAGAACCCGGGCACCGCGCCTAAGTATGGCATTCGCGGTATCCCAACTCTGCTGCTGTTCAAAAACGGTGAAGTTGCGGCGACCAAAGTGGGCGCACTGTCCAAAGGTCAGCTGAAAGAGTTCCTGGACGCCAACCTGGCGTAAGGTTCTCGTCTGAGCGTCCAGAGTTTCTAAATTGTTTGGATCTCTGGACGCCCGGCTTGAGTCATGCTAAGTTACCTATGACTTCGTTTTAAACATACCTTGTTGTTTGAATCTTGTTTTACCCGATACTTCCCGTTGTTTCCTTTAAACAGTGCGTGAAGTGGATAGATTCCGGGCTTGTCACTCAATCCGTCTTGTCGTTTCAGTTCTGTGCTTTCCCTGTGACCAGACAGCGAACAGACATGAGTCGATGGCCGCTAACAGGCATGGATGACCCTGCCATACCATTCACAAATTAAGTTCGAGTATCACCCCGAGTTTAAGAACCCACACCATTATGAATCTTACCGAATTAAAGAATACGCCGGTTTCTGAGCTGATCACTCTCGGCGAAAATATGGGACTGGAAAACCAGGCTCGTATGCGCAAGCAGGACATCATTTTTGCCATCCTGAAGCAGCACGCAAAGAGTGGCGAAGATATCTTTGGCGACGGTGTGCTGGAGATATTGCAGGACGGATTTGGTTTCCTCCGCTCTGCAGACAGCTCCTACCTCGCCGGTCCTGATGATATCTACGTTTCCCCCAGCCAAATCCGCCGTTTCAACCTCCGCACTGGTGACACCATTTCAGGTAAGATTCGTCCTCCTAAAGAGGGTGAACGCTACTTTGCGCTGTTGAAAGTTAACGAAGTTAACTACGACAAACCAGAAAACTCGCGCAATAAGATCCTGTTTGAAAACTTAACGCCGCTGCACGCGAACTCGCGTCTGCGCATGGAGCGTGGTAACGGTTCTACCGAAGACTTAACCGCTCGCGTTCTGGATCTGGCGTCTCCGATTGGTCGTGGCCAGCGTGGTCTGATTGTGGCACCGCCAAAAGCGGGTAAAACCATGCTGCTGCAGAATATCGCGCAGAGCATCGCTTACAACCACCCAGACTGTGTGCTGATGGTGCTGCTGATTGACGAACGTCCAGAAGAAGTAACCGAGATGCAGCGTCTGGTGAAAGGTGAAGTTGTGGCTTCTACCTTCGACGAACCAGCATCCCGCCATGTTCAGGTTGCGGAAATGGTTATCGAGAAGGCGAAGCGTCTGGTTGAGCATAAAAAAGACGTTATCATCCTGCTCGACTCTATCACCCGTCTGGCGCGTGCTTACAACACCGTGGTTCCGGCTTCTGGTAAAGTGCTGACCGGTGGTGTGGATGCCAACGCCCTGCACCGTCCGAAGCGCTTCTTCGGTGCTGCGCGTAACGTGGAAGAGGGCGGTAGCCTGACCATCATCGCAACGGCGCTGATCGATACCGGCTCGAAGATGGATGAAGTTATCTACGAAGAGTTTAAAGGTACAGGCAACATGGAACTGCACCTGTCTCGTAAGATTGCAGAAAAACGTGTCTTCCCGGCGATCGACTACAACCGTTCCGGTACCCGTAAAGAAGAGCTGCTCACCACTCAGGAAGAGCTGCAGAAAATGTGGATCCTGCGCAAAATTATCCATCCAATGGGTGAAATCGACGCAATGGAATTCCTCATTAACAAACTGGCGATGACCAAAACTAACGACGATTTCTTCGATATGATGAAGCGCTCGTAAAGTAAATAAACCGCCGAAACGCCACGTTTTTACGTGGCGTTTTTCTTTTCTGACTTATACGCTGTTACAGTGCGCTGTAGAATTATTCTGCGAGAGACGAAAATCGGAATGTTCGTCAAAGCAGAAAATTAATTGTTTGAAAAATAAACAAAGGGACTTGGGCGAGGCCTGCTTTTTCCTTCTGAAGCCGAGCCTTCAAGGTTATACTTCCGGGATTAACATTTGTTGAGAGTATCCATAGTGAATCTACTCACCGCGGTGACTGAGCTAATCAGTATTTTTCTTTTCACCACCTGCTTTTTATTTCTCGCCCGTAAGGCGGCAAAAAGAGTCGGTTTGGTGGATAAGCCCAATTATCGTAAACGCCATCAAGGCTTGATTCCGCTGGTTGGCGGAATCTCTGTTTATGCGGGCATCTGCTTCACCTTCAGTATTGCGGATTACTATATCCCGCATGCGGCGCTCTATTTGTCGTGTGCCGGTGTGCTGGTACTGGTGGGGGCGCTGGACGACAGGTTTGATATCAGCGTGAAATTCCGCGCTGCGGTTCAGGCGGCTATCGGCGTCATCATGATGGTTGTCGGCAAACTCTATCTCAGCAGCCTCGGCTACATCTTCGGGACCTGGGAGATGGTGTTAGGGCCGTTCGGCTACTTCCTGACGCTGTTTGCGGTGTGGGCGGCGATTAACGCCTTCAACATGGTGGATGGCATTGACGGCCTGTTGGGTGGTCTCTCCAGCGTGTCGTTTGCCGCGATCGGCATCATCCTGTGGTTCGACGGACAATACAGCCTGTCGATGTGGTGCTTTGCGATGATTGCCGCCATTCTGCCTTATATCTGCCTGAACCTGGGCGTGCTGGGGCGCCGCTATAAAGTCTTTATGGGCGATGCCGGGAGTACGCTGATTGGTTTTACCGTCATCTGGATCCTGCTGGAAACCACCCAGGGGAATACCCACCCGATCAGCCCGGTGACGGCGCTGTGGATTATTGCCATCCCGCTGATGGATATGGTGGCGATTATGTACCGTCGCCTGCGTAAAGGGATGAGTCCGTTCTCGCCAGACCGCCAACATATTCACCATCTCATTATGCGTGCCGGCTTCACCTCACGTCAGGCCTTTGTCTTAATTACGTTGGCCGCTGCGCTGCTCGCAGGTATTGGTGTCGCCGCAGAGTATGCTCATTTCATTCCTGAATGGGTAATGTTGGTATTATTCTTGCTAGCATTTTTCCTGTACGGCTATTGTATTAAGCGCGCATGGAAAGTGGCGCGATTTATTAAACGCGTGAAACGCCGTATGCGTCGAAATAATGGCAATAACCCAACTTTAACCAAGTAAATCGGGACTGTAATGACTCAACCGTTGGCGGGAGCAAAATCAGTGGTAACTGAGAATGAGCTGGATGTTCGTGGCTTGTTCCGCGTGTTATGGGCGGGCAAGTTTTGGATTGCAGGAATTGCGCTGGGCTTTGCACTTATCGCCCTGGCTTATACTTTTTTCGCCAGACAAGAGTGGAGCGCGACGGCGATTACTGACCGTCCGACGGTGAACATGCTGGGAGGGTTCTACTCCCAGCAACAGTTTTTGCGTAACCTGGATGTGAAAGCGAATCCCGCCTCCGCCGACCAGCCGTCAGTGATGGACGAATCGTACAAAGAGTTCATCATGCAGCTGGCTTCCTGGGATACACGTCGTGATTTCTGGAACCAGACCGACTATTTCAAACAGCGTATGGTGGGTAACAGCAAGGCGGATGCCGCCCTGCTGGATGAGCTGATCAATAATATCCAGTTTATGGCAGGCGATCCGCTGCGCAACATCAACGACAGCGTCAAACTGATCGCGGAAACCGCGCCGGATGCCAATAACCTGCTGCGTCAGTACGTTGCTTTCGCCAGCCAGCGTGCGGCAAGTCATCTGAATGATGAACTGAAAGGGGCCTGGGCGGCGCGTACCGTACAGATGAAAGCGCAGGTCAAACGTCAGGAAGAGGTCGCGAAAGCGATCTTCAACCGCCGGGTTCATAATATTGAACAGGCGCTGAAGATTGCGGAGAAGAGCAACATCTCCCGCAGCGAAACTGACGTACCCGCAGACGAACTGCCGGACTCTGAAATGTTCCTGCTGGGTCGCCCGATGCTGCAGGCGCGTCTGGAAAACCTGCAAGCCGTGGGGCCAGATGTAGACCTCGACTACGACCAAAATCGCGCCATGCTAACAACCCTCAACGTCGGTCCGACACTGGATCCACGTTTTCAGACCTATCGTTATTTGCGAACTCCTGAAGAACCTGTAAAACGCGATAGTCCACGTCGCGCATTCCTGATGATTATGTGGGGGATTGTGGGTGCTTTGATTGGCGCTGGCGTGGCATTAACCCGTCGTCGCAAAAATTAAGAACGCCATCTACGATGAAGGCCTGTGGCCTTCATCGCCTAATCGAAGAGAATCGATGTGAAAGTACTAACCGTCTTTGGTACGAGGCCGGAAGCCATCAAGATGGCGCCTCTGGTACACGCGCTGGCAAACGACCCTTATTTCGAGGCGAAAGTTTGCGTTACCGCCCAGCATCGGGAGATGTTGGATCAGGTCCTTAACCTCTTTTCTATTGTTCCCGATTACGACCTCAATATTATGAAGCCGGGGCAAGGATTAACTGAAATTACCTGTCGTATTCTGGAAGGGTTAAAACCTATTCTGGAGTCGTTCATGCCTGATGTCGTACTGGTACACGGCGATACCACCACCACCATCGCCACCAGTCTGGCGGCGTTTTATCAGCGTATTCCTGTGGGGCATGTCGAAGCCGGATTGCGTACCGGCGATCTCTCTTCCCCGTGGCCTGAAGAGGCAAACCGTACCCTGACCGGGCATCTGGCGATGTATCACTTCGCGCCGACGGAGAACTCCCGTCAGAACCTGCTGCGCGAGAACGTTAATGACCAGCATATCTTTGTCACCGGCAACACGGTGATCGACGCCCTTATCTGGGTGCGCGATCGGGTCCTGACCAGCGATACCCTGCGTGGGGAACTGGCCGAGCGGTATCCCTTCCTGGCCAATGGCAAAAAGATGATTCTGGTCACCGGCCACCGTCGGGAAAGTTTTGGTCAGGGCTTCGAGCAAATCTGCCACGCGCTGGCAGAAATCGCCGCCCTGAATGAAGATGTGCAGATTGTCTATCCGGTACACCTGAACCCGAACGTCAGTGAGCCGGTCAACCGCATCCTGGGCCATGTCGAAAACGTCATCCTGATTGAGCCGCAGGATTATCTGCCTTTCGTCTGGCTGATGAATCACGCCTGGCTGATCCTGACGGACTCTGGCGGTATTCAGGAAGAGGCGCCTTCCCTGGGCAAACCGGTGCTGGTGATGCGTGAAACCACCGAACGCCCGGAAGCGGTTAAAGCCGGAACGGTGCGGCTGGTGGGCACCGATTCGCGCGCCATCGTGGAAGAGGTGACGCGCCTGCTGCACGACGATAAAGAGTATCAGGCCATGAGCCGCGCCCATAATCCGTATGGTGATGGCCAGGCCTGTGACCGTATTTTGTACGCACTCAAACACAATCGGGTATCGCTATGAGTTTTACGACCATTTCTGTCATTGGGCTTGGCTACATTGGGCTGCCAACGGCGGCGGCATTCGCCTCCCGTCAAAAACAGGTAGTGGGTGTGGATATCAACCAGCATGCGGTTGCCACCATCAACAAAGGTGAAATCCACATTGTGGAGCCGGATCTCGACAAGGTGGTAAAAACCGCCGTTGAGGGAGGATACCTGAAGGCAAGCACCACGCCGGTGCCCGCCGATGCCTATCTGATTGCCGTGCCTACGCCGTTCAAAGGCGAGCATGAGCCGGATATGGTGTATGTCGAAGCGGCTGCAAAATCCATTGCCCCGGTGCTAAAAAAAGGCGCGCTGGTGATCCTGGAGTCAACCTCTCCGGTGGGCGCCACCGAGCAGATGGCACAGTGGCTGGCCGAAGCACGCCCGGATCTCACCTTCCCGCAGCAGGCGGGCGAGCAGGCTGATATTAACGTCGCCTACTGCCCGGAGCGTGTGCTGCCAGGACAGGTGATGGTCGAGCTGATTAAAAACGACCGTGTGATTGGTGGCATGACGCCTGTCTGTTCTGCCCGTGCCAGCGAGCTGTATAACATCTTCCTGGAAGGCGAGTGCGTCGTGACTAACTCCCGTACCGCCGAGATGTGCAAGCTGACGGAAAACAGCTTCCGTGACGTCAACATCGCGTTTGCTAACGAACTGTCGCTCATTTGTGCCGATCAGGGGATTAACGTCTGGGAATTGATTCGCCTGGCGAACCGCCATCCGCGCGTCAATATCCTGCAACCTGGCCCGGGCGTAGGCGGCCACTGCATCGCGGTTGACCCGTGGTTTATCGTGGCGCAGAACCCACAGCAGGCGCGTTTAATCCGTACGGCCCGCGAAGTGAACGACAGCAAACCACACTGGGTACTGAACCAGGTGAAAGCCACGGTGGCTGATTACCTGACGCAGAGCGGCAAGCGGGCAAACGAAGTGACTATCGCCTGTTTTGGTCTTGCCTTTAAGCCGAACATTGACGATCTGCGCGAAAGCCCGGCGATGGAAATTGCTGAGATGATTGCCGACTGGCACAGCGGCGAAACGCAGGTAGTTGAACCCAATATTCATGAGTTGCCGAAAAAGCTGGCCGGTCATTGCACTCTGACATCTGTAGAGGATGCACTGGCTACCGCCGACGTGCTGGTACTGCTGGTGGATCACAATGCGTTTAAAGCGATTCCGGGCGATGCCGTTCGTCAGGAGTTTATCGTTGATACCAAAGGCGTCTGGCGTTGAGTCAGCTGCGTGGCGCGTTACAACCGCTGGACTGGGAAAGTCAGTTCTTTGCCCTGCCCACGGCCATTGTGCGCCTGTCTGAAGACGCCCCGTTACTGGCGGCCGATGATTTAGCCGCCTGGCAACGCCTGCAGGCCAAAATTCCGGCCACCCACGCCGACTGGCTGGATGCGCTTCAGCAGCAGGGTTTCAGGCTGGTCGAGGGTGAAGTCGATCTCGCGATCAACGTGACGCAGCACGCCTGCCCTGGGGCAGAAATTGCGACAGAGCAGGATATTCCGGCGCTGCGCCAGCTGGCCGCGCAGGCTTTTGCGCAGAGCCGGTTCCGCGCGCCCTGGTACGCCCCGGACGACAGCGGCCGCTTCTATGCCCAGTGGATCGAAAATGCGGTCAAAGGCAGCTTCGACCATCTCTGCCTGGTGTTTCGTGCGCCGGATAGCACCATCAAGGGATTTGTCTCCCTGCGTAAACTGAATGACACCGACGCGCGTATCGGCCTGCTGGCCGGGCGCGGCATGGGCGAGCAGTTAATGCAGGCGGCGCTGTGCTGGTCCCAACAACAGCAGCTTTCTACTTTGCGGGTGGCGACCCAGATGGGCAACACCGCCGCGCTTAAACGTTATATCGCAAGCGGCGGCAACATCGAAACGACCGCTTACTGGCTATACAGGTGACAAGATGATCCCATTTAATGCGCCTCCTGTGGTGGGCACCGAACTTGATTACATGCAGTCTGCGATGGGCAGCGGCAAACTCTGTGGCGATGGCGGCTATACGCGCCGCTGCCAGCAGTGGATGGAGCAGCGTTTTCAAAGCGCGAAGGTCCTGCTGACGCCGTCCTGCACCGCCTCACTGGAGATGGCAGCCCTGCTGCTGGATATCGGTCCTGGCGATGAAGTGATTATGCCAAGCTACACCTTCGTCTCGACCGCTAACGCCTTCGTGCTGCGCGGGGCGAAAATCGTCTTTGTGGATATCCGCCCGGATACCATGAACATCGACGAGACGCTGATTGAAGCGGCCATCACCGATAAAACTCGCGCCATTGTGCCGGTACACTATGCCGGTGTAGCGTGCGAGATGGACACCATCATGGCGATCGCCAAAAAACACAACCTGTATGTGGTGGAAGATGCCGCGCAGGGGGTGATGTCTACCTATAAAGGCCGCGCCCTGGGCACTATTGGTCATATTGGCTGCTTTAGCTTCCACGAAACCAAAAACTACACCGCAGGCGGTGAAGGCGGCGCGACCCTGATTAACGATCGCGCCCTGGTGGAGCGCGCGGAGATCATCCGCGAGAAAGGCACCAACCGTAGCCAGTTCTTCCGCGGGCAGGTGGATAAATACACCTGGCGTGATATCGGCTCCAGCTACCTGATGGCGGATCTACAGGCGGCGTACCTGTGGGCGCAACTGGAAGCGGCAGATCGCATTAACCAGCAGCGTCTGGCCCTGTGGCAGACCTATTACGATGCGTTGGCCCCGTTGGCGCGCAAAGGTCGTATCGAGCTGCCGACCATCCCGGCAGAGTGCGTGCATAACGCGCATATGTTCTACATCAAGCTGCGGGATAACGACGATCGCGGCGAGCTTATCGCGTACCTGAAAGAGGCTGAGATCCTGGCGGTGTTCCACTACATTCCGCTGCACTCCAGCCCGGCAGGGGAAGCCTTTGGCCAGTTCGTTGGCGAAGACCGTTTCACCACTAAAGAAAGTGAGCGGTTACTCCGCTTACCGCTGTTCTACAACCTCGCTGCGGTCAACCAGCGCACGGTCATTAATACCCTTCTGAGTTATTTCGGCTGATATGTCTCTGGCGAAAGCATCGGTGTGGACCGCCGCGTCCACACTCGTCAAGATCGGCGCGGGACTGCTGGTCGTCAAACTACTGGCCGTCTCATTTGGTCCGGCGGGCGTCGGGCAGGCGGGTAACTTCCGTCAGCTCGTCACCGTGCTGGGCGTGCTGGCCGGGGCGGGCATCTTCAACGGCGTCACCAAATATGTCGCGCAATATCATGATGATAAAGCGCAATTACGCACGGTGGTCGGAACCTCATCCGCGATGGTGCTGGGCTTTTCCACCCTGCTGGCGATTATCTTTTTACTGGCCGCCGCCCCCATCAGTCAGGGGCTGTTTGGTCACACCGGCTATCAGGGCCTGGTGCGGCTGGTCGCATTGGTGCAGATGGGTATCGCCTGGGCAAACCTGCTGCTGGCGCTGATGAAGGGCTTTCGCGATGCCGCTGGCAATGCGCTGGCGCTGATCGTCGGCAGCGTGATTGGGGTGATTGCCTATTACGCCTGCTACCGTCTCGGCGGCTATGAAGGCGCACTGCTGGGGCTGGCGCTGGTGCCTGCGCTGGTGGTGATCCCGGCGGCGGGAATGCTGATGCGCAGAGGCACGATTCCGCTGCACTACCTCAAGCCGAAATGGGACACGCTCCTCGCGGGACAACTGGGCAAATTCACCCTGATGGCGCTGATCACCTCCGTCACCCTGCCGGTGGCTTATGTGATGATGCGAAACCTGCTGGCAGCACACTACAGCTGGGATGAGGTGGGGATTTGGCAAGGGGTCAGCAGCATCTCGGACGCCTACCTGCAGTTTATTACCGCCTCCTTTAGCGTCTACCTGTTGCCAACGCTCTCAAGGCTCACCGCCCGACAGGAGATCACCCGCGAAATCCTCCGTTCCCTGCGCTTCGTTTTACCGGCGGTGGCGGCGGCCAGCTTTACCGTCTGGCTGCTGCGTGATGTCGCCATCTGGCTGCTGTTCTCGGACAAATTTACCGCGATGCGCGATCTGTTCGCCTGGCAGCTGGTGGGCGATGTACTGAAAGTAGGCGCTTACGTCTTTGGTTATCTGGTGATCGCCAAAGCGTCGCTGCGGCTCTATATTCTCGCGGAAATCAGCCAGTTCACGTTGCTGACGGCGTTCTCGCACTGGCTTATCCCGACGCACGGCGCATTGGGGGCGGCCCAGGCCTATATGGCTACCTACATTGTCTATTTTGCTGCCTGTTGCGGCGTCTTTTTACTTTGGCATAAACGCGCATGACTGCACTGATTCACGTCCTGGGATCGGATATCCCACACCATAACCAGACCGTACTGCGGTTCTTTAATGATGAGCTGGCACCCGGCAGCGCCCTGGCGCGCGAATTTATGGTGGTGGGTAACGATACCGGCCTGAGCGCCGCCTGCCCGGCACTGAACCTCACCTTCTGGCCGGACAAAGCTTCGCTTGCCAAAGCGGTGATCGCCAGAGCAAAAGCGAACCGCCAGCAGCGTTTCTTTTTCCACGGGCAGTTCAATACCGGCCTGTGGCTGGCGCTGCTGAGTGGGAGCATTAAGCCTGCGCAGTTCAACTGGCATATCTGGGGTGCCGACCTGTATGAAGTGTCCCAGGGCTGGAAGTTCCGTCTGTTCTACCCGCTGCGCCGCATGGCTCAGGGGCGCGTAGGGTGTATTTTTGCCACCCGCGGCGATCTGAACTATTTCGCCCAACGTCATCCGAATGTTCGCGGGGAGTTGCTCTATTTTCCTACCCGCATGGACCCCGCGCTGAACGGTTTAGCCAGGGACGTGAAACGCGAGGGCAAGCTGACGATTCTGGTCGGTAACTCCGGGGATCGCAGTAATGAGCATATTGCGGCCCTGAAGGCGGTGCATCAGCAATTTGGCGATACGGTTAACGTGATTGTGCCCATGGGCTATCCTGCTAATAACGCGGCGTATATTGATGAAGTCCGTCAGAGCGGGCTGGCGCTGTTCAGCCCGGATAACCTGCAGATCCTCAGCGATAAGCTGGCCTTTGACGACTACCTCGCCTTGCTGCGCCAGTGCGATCTGGGCTACTTCATCTTCGCGCGCCAGCAGGGGATTGGTACGCTGTGTCTGCTGATCCAGGCGGGCGTGCCCTGTGTGCTTAATCGCGACAACCCGTTCTGGCAGGATATGGCGGAGCAGCACATTCCGGTGCTGTTCACCACTGATGATCTTAATGAAGAGGTCGTGCGTGAAGCACAGCGACAGCTGACGCAGGTGGACAAAAACGCCATCGACTTCTTCAGCCCGAACTACCTCACGCCGTGGCACCAGGCGCTGCGGATCGCCTCAGGGGAGAAAGCATGAGCCAGTTGCAATTTAGCGGACTGTTGGTCATCTGGCTTCTGAGCGCGCTGTTTATCGCCACCCTGACCTGGTTCGAGTTCCGGCGGGTGCGCTTTAACTTCAACGTCTTCTTCTCGCTGCTATTTCTGCTTACCTTTTACTTTGGCTTCCCGCTCACCAGCATGCTGGTGTTCCGCTTCGATGTGGCCGTTGTGCCGCCGGAGATCCTGATGCAGGCGCTGCTGTCGGCCACCTGCTTCTATGGGGTGTACTACGTCGCCTATAAGACGCGGCTAAGGCCCGCCCGCCCTGACGTTGAGCGACGGCCGCTATTTACCATGAACCGGGTTGAGACCCACCTGACCTGGGTGATGTTGATGGGGATTGCGCTTGTCACCGTCGGTATCTTCTTCATGCATAACGGCTTTTTGCTGTTTAAGCTGCACTCCTACAGCCAGATCTTCTCCAGTGAAGTCTCCGGGGTGGCGCTTAAGCGCTTCTTCTACTTCTTCATTCCGGCGATGCTGGTCATCTATTTCCTGCGCCAGGACGCACGGGCGTGGCTGTTTTTCCTCGTCAGTACCGTGGCCTTTGGCCTGCTGACCTACATGATTGTCGGCGGTACGCGCGCGAACATCATCATTGCCTTCGCCATCTTCCTGTTTATCGGCATCATTCGCGGCTGGATCTCATTATGGATGCTGGCTGCTGCGGGCGTGATGGGGATTGTGGGTATGTTCTGGCTGGCGCTGAAGCGCTATGGCATGGACGTCAGCGGCGATGAGGCGTTTTACACCTTCCTGTACCTTACCCGCGACACTTTCTCGCCGTGGGAAAACCTCGCTCTGCTGCTGCAAAACTACGACAAAATCGACTTCCAGGGGCTGGCGCCCATCGTGCGCGATTTTTATGTCTTTATCCCCACCTGGCTATGGCCGGACAGGCCGGGCGTGGTCCTGAACACCGCCAACTACTTTACCTGGGAGGTGCTGAACAACCACTCCGGGCTGGCGATTTCACCGACGCTGATCGGCTCGCTGGTGGTGATGGGCGGCGGCTGGTTCATCCTGCCGGGGGCGATCGCCGTTGGGCTGATTATCAAATGGTTCGACTGGCTCTATACGCTGGGCAATCAGGAGACCAATCGCTATAAGGCAGCGATTTTGCATAGTTTCTGTTTCGGTGCCATTTTCAATATGATCGTGCTGGCGCGAGAGGGGCTGGATTCATTCGTCTCGCGCGTGGTCTTTTTCATGATGGTTTTTGGCGCCTGTCTGCTGATGGCGAAGCTGCTGTACTGGTTGTTCGACACCGCCGGGTTAGTGCGCAAGCGTGAACCGGCAAGCGGCAGGACGCTTTCGCGAGTCTGAGTAAGGATAATAATGACTGACAATACCTCTGCGCCGCAGTATGACCTGCGGGGCCTGAAGCTGATCGGCTGGCGTGATATGCAACATGCCCTGGACTATCTCTGCGCGGGAAACGAGATAAGAACCGGCACGCTGGTGGCCATCAATGCAGAAAAAATGCTTACCATTGAGGATAACGCTCAGGTCCGGGAACTGATTGAGGCGGCAGAATTTAAATATGCTGATGGGATCAGCGTGGTGCGTTCGGTACGCAAGAAATACCCGGATGCGAACGTCTCCCGTGTGGCAGGAGCCGACCTCTGGGAAGCGCTGATGGCGCGGGCGGGGGCAGACGGTACGCCGGTCTTCCTTATCGGCGGCAAACCGGAGATTCTGGCGCAAACCGAGCAGAAGCTACGTGCCCAATGGCAGGTGAATATCGTCGGTAGCCAGAACGGTTATTTCAACGTAGATGAGCAGCAGGCACTGTTTGCCCGTATTCGTGACAGCGGGGCGAAGATTGTCACCGTGGCGATGGGTTCCCCGCGCCAGGAGATCCTGATGCGCGACTGCCGTCAGGTATACCCGGACGCGCTCTATATGGGCGTTGGCGGCACCTATGACGTCTTCACCGGCCATGTGAAGCGGGCGCCAAAGGCCTGGCAGAACCTCGGCCTGGAGTGGCTGTACCGCTTGTTATCACAGCCCAGCCGCATCCGCCGCCAGTTGCGTCTGCTGCGTTATCTCGCCTGGCACCATTCCGGTCGGCTTTAAGAGCTTATTTGCAGCGCGATCTGTTGTTCGCGCTGCAACCTGCCAGCAAATCTGCTGCTTTTCTGTGCAATACATTCATTTTTTTAACGCATCGTTTGCCATTTCACAAAATTTAAGAAACCATTCCTCCCCTCATTACCGTACCAGGCTGTTTTTGCATCAACCGTTAACATAAACGGTCCATAACGCACAGCCCGTGATAGCACATCTGTACCTATAACAATAACCGGCTCAGGCCGGGAGAGTCGCAAGCACAACCGAGGATTTATGGCAGAGAAAAAACCGGAGCTTCAGCGTGGGCTGGAAGCTCGTCATATAGAACTTATCGCCCTGGGCGGGACGATTGGTGTGGGCCTGTTTATGGGGTCTGCCAGTACCCTGAAATGGGCAGGGCCGTCGGTCCTGCTGGCGTATATTGTTGCCGGACTGTTCGTCTTCTTTATCATGCGCTCAATGGGTGAAATGCTGTTCCTTGAACCGGTTGCCGGTTCATTCGCCGTCTACGCGCACCGCTATATGAGTCCATTCTTTGGCTATCTCACGGCCTGGTCGTACTGGTTTATGTGGATGGCGGTAGGGATATCGGAGATCACCGCTATCGGGGTCTACGTGCAGTTCTGGTTCCCGGAGATGGCGCAATGGATACCCGCCCTGATCGCCGTGGGGCTGGTGGCGCTGGCTAACCTCGCGGCTGTGCGTCTGTACGGCGAAATCGAATTCTGGTTCGCGATGATTAAAGTCACCACCATCATCGTGATGATCGTTATCGGGGTAGGGGTCATCTTCTTTGGCCTGGGCAACGGTGGGCAGGCGATTGGCTTTAGTAACCTGACCGAACACGGCGGGTTCTTTGCTGGCGGCTGGAAGGGCTTCCTTACGGCGCTGTGTATCGTGGTAGCGTCCTATCAGGGTGTGGAGCTTATCGGTATCACCGCAGGCGAAGCCAAAAACCCGCAGGTGACCCTGCGTAGCGCGGTTGGCAAAGTGCTGTGGCGTATTCTGATTTTCTACGTGGGCGCGATTTTTGTCATTGTCACCATCTTCCCGTGGAATGAGATTGGCACCACCGGCAGCCCGTTTGTGCTGACCTTTGCCAAAATCGGTATTACCGCGGCGGCAGGCATCATCAACTTTGTGGTACTGACGGCGGCGCTGTCCGGCTGTAACAGCGGTATGTATAGCTGCGGGCGTATGCTTTATGCCCTGGCGAAGAACCGTCAGCTTCCTGCGGTGGTGGGGAAAGTCTCCCGCGCCGGCGTGCCAGTGGCGGGTGTGGCTATCTCGATTGCCATTCTGCTGGTGGGGTCCTGCCTGAACTACATCATTCCGAACCCGCAGCGTGTCTTTGTCTATGTGTACAGCGCCAGCGTTCTGCCAGGTATGGTGCCATGGTTTGTGATCCTGATTAGCCAGCTGCGTTTCCGTCAGGCACATAAAAAAGCGATCGCCAGCCATCCGTTCCGCTCCATTCTGTTCCCGTGGACGAACTATCTGACGATGGCATTCCTGATCTGCGTCCTGGTCGGCATGTACTTCAATGAAGATACCCGCATGTCACTGTATGTCGGGATGATATTTATCGCTGCCGTGAGCCTGGGATATAAGCTTTTTGGCTTGGGTCGGCACGTCGAAAGGACAAAAACGCAGTAATATGCGGCAAAATGCGCAAACTGTAATCAAACGCGCATTTATTTTAAAAAAGCACTAGACAGCAGAGCGAGACCTCCGTAATATCCAGCCCCGCAACGGCGCTAAGCGCCCGTAGCTCAGCTGGATAGAGCGCTGCCCTCCGGAGGCAGAGGTCTCAGGTTCGAATCCTGTCGGGCGCACCATTTACCCGGTGCTGGAGCTGCGGTGGTCTGTTAAGTAGGCAGAACCGCGTGGAAGTAAAGAATTAAGTCGTGGTGGCTATAGCTCAGTTGGTAGAGCCCTGGATTGTGATTCCAGTTGTCGTGGGTTCGAATCCCATTAGCCACCCCATTATTTAAAGAGTTGTGAATTGCGAAGGTGGCGGAATTGGTAGACGCGCTAGCTTCAGGTGTTAGTGTCCTTAGGATGTGGGGGTTCGAGTCCCCCCCCTCGCACCACGACTTTTAATGAATTGAACTAAAAATTCAAAAAGCAGTACAACGGCGAGTAGCGCAGCTTGGTAGCGCAACTGGTTTGGGACCAGTGGGTCGGAGGTTCGAATCCTCTCTCGCCGACCAATTTTGAACCCCGCTTCGGCGGGGTTTTTTGTTTTCTGCTATTCCTGATTCTGCTCCTATTTCTGCTTCTGCTTCTGCTTCTGCTTCTGCTTCTGCTTCTGCTTCTGCTTCTGGCCTTGTTTCTGTACCTGCTACTGTCCTTGTTGCTGTTGCTGTTGCTGTTGCTGTTGCTGCTGCTGTTGCTGTTGCTGCTGCTGTTGCTGTTGCTGTTGCTGTTGCTGTTGCTGTTGCTGTTGCTGTTGCTGTTGCTGCTGCTGTTGCTTATTGCCGACAGCCACACTCCAGCCTGTCGCGAATAAGTGACACTTAACCACCTGAAAAATAAAGATATATCTCTTTAATTGCCGCAATGTCGTTCTCAGGAGACACTTTGCCCCCCATCCTGAGGCATTTTGCCGCCCAATGCCTGCCCGAATGCCATAATTTCCTTTTATCTTAAAAAGTTGGAGACCGGACAACTTCCCTGTGCAACTTTGGCATGTTGCATGCAATAATATACGTGTAGATGCTCATTCCATCTCTTATGTTCGCTTTAGGGCCTCATAAACCCCGGAATGATGCAGAGCCATTTACGGTGCTTATCGTCCACTGACAGATGTCGCTTCGGCCTCATCAAACACCATGGGCACAACGTTGAGTGAAGCACCACAAGTTGTCGAACAGACCTGTTTAACGCCTGCTTTTTAGCAGGCGTTTTTTTATGCCTCATTTGCCGTAGCGCGTCAGGATCCCCACCACCATCAGCAGCGCACAGCCCGAAACGCCATACAGCGCCTGTAGCGGCCCCAGCACGTCAGCGACCAGCGCCGTGATGCAAGTAAAGAGTGATGCGCTGGCGGTTTGCCATCGCCATGCTTTGCCGCTGGCAGAGGAGACCTGGCTGGCCTGAAAACTGCTCAGCAAGCTAAATGTGCCTGCCGCAAAAACGATGTTCGAGGCCAGATGGGCGATGAACACCAGCGCCAGCGCCAGCGTCACCGATAACAGCGGGATTGTTCCGTAGGCGAGGAGAAAGAGGCCAAGGCAGGTCAGCAGTAGGCGATTTTGCCCGGCGTAGCGGGACAGACTCTCTCTGTTCAGCAGCAGCGGGCCGCACAGCTGTCCCATGCTGCGGGCAAAGAGCAGTGGCAGGGCCAGCCCGGCGGCATCATCCGGTTCGATGTGCTGCGCCAGGGCAGGCAGCAGCGCCATAGCGGGCGAACCGACGGCCGCCAGAACGGGGAGTAATAACAGGCTGCGTTTTTGCCGCGGGGCCAGCGCCTGCCAGCGCACCGCCATTGGTCTGTCGGTTTCCGCTGCCTGCTCTGGCGCCAGGGAGGGCAAGGCGTTGCCAGCGAGGATCAGCATCACCAGAGAGCCATTAAACGTGAGCGCATCAATCCCCAACAGTGCCAGGGCAGGCAGATGATGGAACAGCACCATACCCAGCCCGGTCCCCAGCAGCACCTGCGAAGCAAAAATCACCGTCTCCAGGCATGTTGCTGCAGGCAGCTCGGATTCCGACAATCCTTGCCGGAATAGCAGAGTCAACGCGGGCCAGCTCATGCCAGCCAGGAAGGCCTCGGTGGACTGCACCGCCAGCAGCGCCACCATGCTGTGAAACTGAATGCCAAGCAGAGGAAACAGCAGGGCGAGCAGACCCAGCCACTCGGTGAGGATCAGCAGGCGGATGGGCGAAAAGCGCATACAGAGCTTCTCCCCGACGAGGCTGCCCAGAAATCCGGGTAGCGTGGCAAACAGGTATGCCAGAGTCAGTAACGAGGCAGGGGCATGCCAGTCCAGCAGCAGGCCAAAGACCATCACCTGGGTTAAGCCATTCCCCACAGAGGTAAACAGAAAAGCGCAGGCCAGCAGACGCAGCCAGCGATGGCTGCGGAGCGCGCGAAAAAGCGCAGATAAAAGCGTGTTCATGAAACGATCCTTTCAAAAACAGTTGAGTCCACGCCGCAAAGGCGTGTGCAGGAAAAATGTTTAATGAAAGGAGGTCGTTACATTGGTGAAGGCGGTCTCATGAAGATGATGCAAAGAATGTAGCAAATAAAAAAGGAGGCCGTCAGGCCTCCTGTAAAATTATTGCTGCGGGGGATTGTTCTGCAACGTCAGCAGTAGGCCATCGCGACGCATCGCGGCGGCTTCCTCTGGCAAATGCAGCTTGTCCAGCGTATCCGCCAGCCAGGCGTAGTCGAAAGCATCCGGGCGCTGTTTTAACGCCGCGCGGAAGGCGAGGCTAGCCTCTTTCCATTCGCCATGTTTTGCCAGCGACTGACCAAGGGTGCTCCACAGCAACGGTCGATCGCCCACGGTTTTGATCTGCTGGCGAAGCATTTTCTCGATCTGCTCCGGGTTATTGGTTTTCAGACGCGGGATCACCATCACCAGCCGATCGTCATACTGACGCTTCAGGCCATCAACGATAATGCTCTGCGCGGTATCGTGATCGTCACACTCGATGAGGTGCTCCGCCATTGCCACCTGCAGCGGCACCTGCTGGCGCGTTTTGCGGCTCTGATTTTTCCACCAGGTCTTCAGGCCATCGCTGCCCTGATCGGCACGCGCCTGGTCCATAAGACCGATCCAGGCCTGACGTTGCAGATTGTCGCGCTGTTCATCGTCACCCACGTCGGCTTTTGCCATCGACGGGATGATGTCCAGCAGCGAACCCCAGGCGCCGGTGCGGATATAAGCCTGCTCTGCCAGACGCAGTACCTCTGGATGACGCGGGGCGATCTCCAGCAGACGATCGACGCCGTGTCGGGCGGCATGATTTTCGTTACGCGCCAGCTGCAGGCGCACCCGGGTGATCTCCACCGGGATCGGGTCGTTTTCGGCCAGTTCGGAGGCGCGCTCCAGATGCTGATTGGCCCGCACCTCGTCGCCGCGCTGCTGGGCGGCTTCGGCAGCCAGCAGGTAGTTGACCACCGGCTGTTCCGCGTGATCGGCGTTCTTCGACATCAGCTTCTCAACCTGCTGATAGTCGCCTTCGGCCAGTTTGAGCAGCGCCTGTTCGGTCTGCTTGCGGGCGCGGCGGCGCTTACGGCCAACGAACCAGCTACGGGTATGCGCCCCGGTACGGAAGATGCGGCGCAGGATCCATTCGATCGCCAGAAACGCCACCATCGCCAGGATCAGAATGATCACCAGTCCGGTCACGCTGGTTTCGATATTGTAGTTATCGGTCTGGATCAGCACGTAACCCTGATGACCAGCCAGCATAGGACCGAGCACGATCCCGGCGATCAACAGTGCGAAGAGTAATAAGACTTTTAACATAATTACTCTCCTTGCGGCGCGCTGTCAGGAGCCGGAGCGGAAGCGGGGGCTTCTTGCTCTGCGGCCACGCCAGGCTGTGCCAGCAGGTTGCGCACGCGCGTCTGCATCAGCTTCTCCAGAATCGGCTGGCTCGCCAGCTTATCCGGGACGTTCATGGTGATGTTCTGTTGGCTCAGCTTGTCCACATCTTCGAGGAAGGCCGTGGTGGTGGCATCGTCGGTATCATAGTACGCGCGCACCCAGGTTGAGACGTTATCCAGCGCCTGCTTATAGGTTTCTTCCTGATGGCGAGGAACCGCCTGGGCGGCCACCAGCAGACGTGAACGCAGGTTTTCACGCAGATAGACGTCCTGATTCGGGGCTAACAGCGGCACGGCAGTCTCATCGCGGCGGCGGACGGTGATAAAGCTGTCCATAAAGTTCTGCCAGCTTTTTTGCAGGTTGATGCGCCACTCGCTCAGCGAGCTGGAGAGTTCGCCGCTGTCGGAATCCATCGGGGAGTCGTCGTCGTTATTGTCTGCCAGACGCAGGTTGTCGATCTGGTTCGACAGCTGGTTCACTTTCAGAATGATGCCGTCGTAATCCACCTGCGAGACGGTCGCCAGGC
Source organism: Leclercia sp. 1548 (assembly GCF_050435045.1). Taxonomy (NCBI): domain Bacteria; kingdom Pseudomonadati; phylum Pseudomonadota; class Gammaproteobacteria; order Enterobacterales; family Enterobacteriaceae; genus Leclercia; species Leclercia sp. 1548. Next base: position 37,495 of record NZ_JBNDJP010000011.1, read on the forward strand.
TGGCGATATCTTCGGTAAGGGCGCGACGGGCAGTGATCAGGCTCGGGTCGTTCATGTCGCCCAGGCTGGCGTCGGCGCTTTTCAGCAGCGCGGCGGCGGTGGTGACGTCCTGATCGCTCCACAGCTTACGTCCAGCCAGTTTGACCAGGAAATCAGCCTGCGCCAGCAGCCAGGTTTTGGCATCGGTGCCGGAGATGGTCGCCACTTTTTGCTGCATCTCATCCAGTTGCTTCGTCAGTTCAGCCTGCTGACGGTTCGCGTCGGCCAGTTGGGCTGCCTGCTGTTTGATCACCGCATCCAGCTCGGCTTTCTGCGTCTGCTGTGCCTGCTGCAGAGCGGTAACCTGAGTAACCAACGCATCGCTGGTGGCGGTCTGGTTAGTGGCTTGTTTTTTCACCAGACCGTACAGGCCGATACCTGCGGCCAGCGCAATGGCGATAGCAATCGCGCTTAACGCCAGACTGGTTTTATTGCTGCCATGTTTTTTCTCTGTCGTTTCTGGCTGTGGCGTGGTGTCCACAGTCTCGTTGGTCTCTTCAACCACGGCGGAGGATTTTTCGTGTTCCGTCATTATGGCTTCCCATTATGAGAGTTATTGTAATGCGCGCAGCAGCGCATCGTTGTCGGCGTTATCAGCGATCCGAATATCTTGCCAGCCCAGTTCCCGGGCGAGGTTCGCCAGACGCTCACTGACGACCAGAAGCCGACAGCGGAGTAACCAGTTTTCACGATACCATTGTGGGATCAGCGACCAGAGGTGTTGCAGCATTTCGCCGCTGGTCACCACCAGGGTGGTGACGCCGCGAGATTGCCAGCGCATCGCCTCTTCCGCACCGTCATAGTGTTTATTACAACGTTGATAACATTCACAAAATGTCACTTCTGCTCCGCGTTCACGCAGCGTGTCGCCCAGCAGTTCTCGTCCACCGTTGCCGCGCAAAATCAGGGCGCGCTTCCCCACAACGTTTTGTAATTCAGGTAATTGTAGCAACACTTCGCTGATTTCCCGATCCAGCGGATAGCGAATGTCTTTACCACTTTCAGTATGCAGTGCCAGGGCGGTGGTTCTGCCGATGGCAAAATAGCCTGGCGCATCCGGCCAGCGCTGGCCTTCCTGTTGCAGCCGGGCGTGGGCAAACTCCACCGCATGCTGCGACAAGGCAAACAGCATGTCACCGGCCTGCAGTGCGGCAAGATGGCTGGTGAGCAGGGAAAGCTCCCGACCCGGGGAAAACTCAATCAGCGGAAAGCTCCACGCCACCTGCCCCAGTGTGCGCAGACGGCTCACTAACTGATCTCCTGCGGGAGAAGGGCGGGTGACGAGAATACTCATGCCGGGGGTTCTCCATTATAGACGTCCGCGAGAATTTCACGGGCGCCGTTATTCAGCAGCTCTTCTGCCAGCGAAATACCCAGCTGTTCTGCATCCTGGGGGTTACCACGGCGTTCGCCGCGCACCATTTGCGAACCGTCCGGCGCGCCAACGAGGGCACGCAACCACAGTTCGCCATCTTTTAATTCAGCATAGCTGCCAATCGGCACCTGACATCCCCCTTCCAGGCGGGTATTCATGGCGCGCTCCGCCTTGACGCGAGTCGCGGTCTCATCATGATTGAGCGGTGCAAGCAGCGCATGAGTGCGTTGATCGTCGAGTCGACACTCAATGCCCACTGCGCCCTGGCCTACGGCCGGGAGAGACTGCTCCGGGGATAATGCCACCTTAATACGCGATTCCAGATCCAGGCGTTTCAGGCCGGCAACTGCCAGAATGATGGCGTCGTACTCACCGTTATCCAGCTTGCCGAGACGGGTGCCGACGTTACCGCGCAGCGAGCGGATAACCAGATCCGGCCGGGACTCGGCCAGTTGGCACTGGCGTCGTAAACTTGACGTGCCAACAATGCTGCCCTGTGGCAGGGCATCCAGTGAGTCATAGCGGTTTGAAACAAAGGCGTCGCGCGGATCTTCGCGCTCGCAAATGGTCACCAGGCCCAATCCCTGCGGAAAATCGACCGGGACGTCTTTCATGGAGTGAACCGCGATATCGGCGCGCCCCTCAAGCAGTGCCAGCTCGAGTTCTTTCACGAACAGGCCTTTACCGCCCACTTTCGCCAGCGGGGTATCAAGAATGACATCGCCGCGCGTGACCATTGGCACCAGCTCAACACGCAGGTCAGCATGGCAGGCTTCGAGGCGCTGCTTAACATAATGTGCCTGCCATAGCGCGAGGGGGCTTTGGCGTGTGGCAATTCTTAAAACATTGTCTAACATGCTTGTTACCGTCTTAATCATCTACTGACCATCCTAACATTGTTGTCTTGGGACTGTCAGGTTTACGGACGTTGAGGGGTTCAGGACAGGGCAGCCATAGACGTTGCCTTCTGCCGTATTCAGGAATTTACACGTACGGAAGGGTGCTACACTTGTATGTAGCGCATCTTTCTTTACGGTCAATCGGCAAGGTGTTAAATTGATCACGTTTTAGACCATTTTTTCGTCTCCGAGACCATAAAGATAAGGGCGAAAAAGGGTGACGGTTACTTTCGAAATACTGTGAACGCGTAATCCTCGGTCTTGTTGAAGATTAGCGCTTTCTGAACATCAGGCGATACGTCTTGTACCTCTATATTGAGACTCTGAAACAGAGACTGGATGCCATCAACCAACTGCGTGTCGATCGCGCGCTTGCTGCAATGGGTCCTGCTTTCCAGCAGGTTTACAGTCTTCTGCCGACATTGTTGCACTATCACCACCCACTGATGCCGGGTTACCTCGACGGTAACGTTCCCAAGGGCATCTGCCTTTTCACGCCTGATGAAACCCAAGAACACTACCTTAAAGAGCTGGAGCTCTACCGTGGCATGCCGCCGCAGGAGTCCCCAAAAGGGGAACTGCCTATCACCGGCGTCTACACCATGGGCAGCACCTCTTCAGTAGGACAAAGCTGTTCTTCGGATCTGGATATCTGGGTCTGCCATCAATCCTGGCTCGATAATGACGAGCGCCAGCTGTTGCAGCGTAAATGCAGCCTGCTGGAGAGCTGGGCAGCATCGCTCGGTGTGGAAGTAAGCTTCTTCCTGATTGATGAAAACCGTTTCCGCCATAACGAAAGCGGCAGTCTGGGTGGTGAAGACTGCGGCTCGACACAGCACATCTTATTGCTGGATGAGTTCTACCGTACCGCCGTACGCCTGGCCGGGAAACGTATTCTCTGGAGTATGGTGCCGTGCGACGAAGAAGAGCATTACGACGATTACGTCATGAAGCTCTACGCCCAGGGCGTCCTGACGCCAAACGAGTGGCTGGATCTGGGCGGCTTAAGCTCGCTGTCTGCTGAAGAGTATTTCGGCGCGAGCCTGTGGCAGCTGTATAAAAGTATCGATTCCCCGTACAAAGCAGTGCTGAAAACTCTGCTGCTTGAAGCCTATTCGTGGGAATACCCGACGCCGCGTCTGTTGGCGAAAGACATTAAACAGCGTCTGCATGATGGCGAGATCGTCTCTTTCGGTCTTGATGCCTACTGCATGATGCTTGAGCGCGTTACCGAATATCTGAAAGCCATTGACGATCCGACCCGTCTGGATCTGGTCCGTCGATGTTTCTATCTCAAAGTCTGTGAGAAGCTCAGCCGTGAACGGGCATGCGTCGGCTGGCGTCGTGAAGTGGTTAGCCAGTTAGTTAAAGAGTGGGGATGGGACGAAGAGCGTCTGTCGATGCTTGATAACCGCGCCAACTGGAAAATCGACCAGGTGCGTGAAGCACACAATGAACTGCTCGATGCCATGATGCAGAGCTACCGTAATCTGATCCGCTTTGCCCGTCGTAATAACCTCAGCGTTTCTGCCAGCCCGCAGGATATCGGTGTTCTGACCCGTAAACTGTATGCTGCATTTGAAGCGCTGCCGGGTAAAGTGACGTTGGTGAACCCGCAGATTTCGCCAGACCTGTCTGAACCGAACCTGACCTTTATCTATGTGCCGCCGGGACGTGCGAACCGTACCGGGTGGTATCTGTATAACCGTGCGCCAAGCATGGACTCGATCATCAGCCATCAGCCGCTGGAATATAACCGCTACCTGAATAAGCTGGTGGCCTGGGCCTGGTTTAACGGCCTGCTGACATCACGTACCCGCCTGTTTATTAAAGGCAACGAGATTGTCGATCTCGCTAAACTGCAGGAAATGGTGGCCGATGTGTCGCACCACTTCCCGCTGCGTCTGCCTGCGCCGACGCCAAAAGCGCTCTACAGTCCGTGCGAAATTCGCCATCTGGCGATTATCGTCAACCTGGAATACGACCCGACGGCGGCGTTCCGCAATCAGGTGGTGCATTTTGATTTCCGTAAGCTGGACGTGTTCAGCTTTGGCGAGCAGCAAAACTGCCTGGTGGGCAGCGTTGATCTGCTGTACCGCAACTCGTGGAATGAGGTGCGTACCCTGCACTTCAACGGCGAGCAGGCGATGATCGAAGCGCTGAAAACCATTCTCGGCAAGATGCACCAGGATGCGGCGCCACCGGACAGCGTCGAGGTGTTCTGCTACAGCCAGCATCTGCGCGGCCTGATCCGTACCCGCGTGCAGCAGCTGGTCTCCGAATGTATCGACCTGCGTCTCTCCAGTACCCGTCAGGAAACCGGTCGCTTTAAAGCGCTGCGCGTCTCCGGGCAAACCTGGGGTCTGTTCTTTGAACGTCTGAACGTTTCAGTGCAGAAGCTGGAAAACGCTATCGAATTCTACGGTGCCATTTCGCACAACAAACTGCATGGCCTGTCGGTCCAGGTTGAGACTAACCACGTCAAACTGCCGCAGGTGGTGGATGGTTTTGCCAGCGAAGGGATTATTCAGTTCTTCTTTGAAGAGTCGGGCGACGATGCCGGTTTCAATATCTATATCCTTGATGAAACCAACCGCGCCGAAGTGTATCACCACTGTGAAGGCAGCAAAGAGGAGCTGGTGCGCGACGTCAGCCGCTTCTACTCGTCCTCACACGACCGCTTCACCTACGGCTCAAGTTTTATTAACTTCAACCTGCCGCAGTTCTACCAGATTGTGAAGGTCGATGGCCGTGCGCAGGTGATCCCGTTCCGCACGCAGGTGATTGCAGCTGCACCGGCCAATCAGGATGCGAATGCTCCGCTGTTGCAGCAGTATTTCTCCTGAGCCGCTGAGCCGCTGAGCCGCTGAGCCGCTGAGCCGCTGAGCCGCTGAGCCGGATGCGCTTTACTTATTCGGCCTGGTGTCTTTGCCTCAACCTTCTCCCACAGGGAGAAGAGGTAAACCCCAAAAAGCGTCTCCTGAAGAGACGCTTTTTGTTATTAGCCGCGGAAGCTAACTTCTTCGCCCGACTGTGCGGTCGCTGCCTGCTCCAGCAGATCCCAGAATGCTTCGCCGCTGCGGTCGCAAATCCACTCGTCGCCTTTCAGATCAAAATGGTAGCCGCCCTGTTTGGTGGCCAGCCACACCTGGTGCAGCGGTTCCTGACGGTTAATAATAATTTTACTGCCGTTTTCGAAGCTTAAGGTCAGCACGCCGCCGTTGATTTCACAATCGATGTCGCTGTCGCCATCCCAGTCGTCAATACGTTCTTCGATGGTTTGCCACAGGTTATCGGCAAAGCGATGGAATTCACTGTCATTCATGGTTCTGTTCCTGTTTTTCGTGATGGCGGCAGTATAACGCTAAATAATTCCGGTTGCAGGTTAGCGGCAAACTCTTGCTTTTGCGCCTTCTCCTGCGATGATAGAAACAGAAAGCATGAACTTACAGGCAACCTGATAATGAAAAACGTTTTTGGAACGCTTGCCGTTCTCCTCGCACTGTTTAGCCTGAGTGGCTGTGGTCTGAAAGGGCCGCTCTATTTCCCACCAGCAGATAAAACCGCGCCGCCACCGACCAAAAAAGTGGATAGCCCTGTGCAAACCACCATGCCAGATCGTAACGATCGCGGCGGCAATGGCGGCCCAAGCCAGGTTAACTACTGACGCGCGTTGCGAACCGCGCAATGGAGTAAATGATGCAGTTCTCTAAAATGCATGGCCTTGGCAATGATTTTATGGTCGTCGACGCGGTAACGCAGAATGTCTTCTTTTCGCCGGAGCTGATCCGCCGTCTGGCCGATCGGCACCTTGGCGTAGGCTTTGATCAGCTGCTGGTGGTTGAACCGCCTTACGATCCCGATCTCGATTTTCACTATCGCATTTTTAATGCTGACGGCAGTGAAGTCTCCCAGTGTGGCAACGGCGCGCGCTGTTTTGCCCGCTTTGTCCGGCTGAAAGGGCTGACCAACAAGCGCGATATTCGCGTCAGCACCGCCAATGGGCGGATGGTGCTGAGCGTCACCGACGACGAACTGGTGCGGGTCAACATGGGCGAGCCGAACTTTGAGCCGTCGCAGGTGCCGTTCCGCGCCAACAAAGCGGAAAAGACCTATATCATGCGCGTCGCAGAACAGACAGTCTTGTGCGGCGTGGTCTCGATGGGGAACCCGCACTGCGTGATTCAGGTTGATGATGTTGCGACCGCGCCCGTTGAGACGCTCGGTCCGGTGCTGGAAAGCCATGAACGCTTTCCTGAGCGCGCCAATATTGGATTTATGCAGGTCATCACGCGCGATCACATCCGTCTGCGCGTCTTTGAACGCGGGGCGGGCGAAACACAGGCGTGCGGCAGCGGTGCCTGTGCGGCCGTCGCGGTGGGGATTGCGCAGGGATTACTGGCGGAAGAGGTTCGCGTGGATTTACCAGGCGGCCGTCTTGATATCGCCTGGAAAGGCCCGGGTCAGCCGCTCTATATGACTGGCCCGGCGACACAAGTTTACGACGGGTTTATCCATCTATGAAACAACCAGGAGAAGAACTGCAGGAAACGCTGACGGAGATGGACGACCGGGCGGTTGTTGATTATCTGCTGCGCCATCCTGAGTTTTTCATTCGCAATGCCCGTGTGGTTGAAGAGATGCGCGTACCGCATCCCGTGCGCGGAACGGTCTCGCTGGTCGAATGGCATATGGCCCGCGCGCGCAATCATATCAACCACCTTGAAGAGAACATTTCGCTGCTGATGGAGCAGGCTACCAGTAATGAAGGCCTGTTCTACCGCCTGTTGCACCTGCAATCGCGACTGGCCTCTGCCAGCAGCCTGGACGAATTTCTGCTCCGTTTGCATCGCTGGGCTCGCGAGCTGGGTCTGGCCGGGGCAACCCTGCGCCTGTTCCCGGATCGCTGGCGCATTGGCGCGCCCTCTGGCTTTACCCATCTGGCGTTGAACCGCCAGGCCTTTGAGCCGGTGCGCATTCAGCGTATGGGGTGTGAGAACCATTATCTTGGGCCGCTGAATGGCCCGGAACTGCTGGTTGTCCTGCCGGAAGCCAAAGCGATTGGTTCGGTGGCAATGTCGCTGATGGGACGCGATGGCGATCTCGGGGTGATCTTGTTTACCAGCCGCGATCCGCAGCACTATCAGCAGGGACAAGGGACGCAGCTAATACAGGAGATCGCGCAGATGCTGCCCGAGCTGCTGGAACGCTGGATTGAACGCGTATGACCGATGCGCTGCTGGCCCCTGCTGTAACGCGTTTTCTGCGCTATCTGGGCGTTGAGCGTCAGCTCAGCCCGATCACCCTGCTCAACTATCAGCGCCAGCTTGATGCCATCATGCAGCTGGCTGACGAGATGGGCCTGACCAGCTGGCAGCAGTGTGATGCCGCCTCGGTGCGTGCCTTTGCCGTGCGCAGTCGCCGTAAAGGGCTTGGCCCTGCCAGCCTTGCGCTGCGTCTGTCTGCTCTGCGCAGCTTCTTCGACTGGATGGTGAGCCAGGGCGAGCTGAATGCCAACCCGGCTAAAGGCATCGCCGCGCCAAAAGCGCCGCGCCACCTGCCAAAAAATATCGATGTCGATGACGTTAACCGCCTGCTGGATATCGATCTGAACGATCCGCTGGCGGTACGCGATCGGGCGATGCTGGAGGTGATGTACGGCGCGGGATTACGTCTTTCCGAGCTGGTGAACCTCGATATCAAACATCTCGATCTGGATACCGGCGAAGTCTGGGTGATGGGCAAAGGCAGCAAAGAGCGCCGCCTGCCCATTGGCCGTAACGCCGTGGCGTGGATAGAACACTGGCTCGATCTGCGCGGCCTGTTTGGCACCGAAGATGATGCCCTGTTCCTCTCGAAGCTTGGGAAGCGAATCTCGGCGCGAAACGTGCAAAAACGCTTTGCCGAGTGGGGGATCAAGCAGGGGCTGAACAGCCATGTCCATCCGCACAAACTTCGCCACTCATTCGCTACCCATATGCTGGAATCCAGCGGCGATCTGCGTGGGGTGCAGGAGCTGCTGGGCCACGCCAATTTGTCCACTACCCAAATCTATACCCATCTTGATTTTCAACACCTTGCCTCGGTGTACGACGCGGCGCATCCACGCGCCAAACGGGGGAAATAATGCGTTTTTATCGTCCATTAGGCCACATCTCAGCACTGACGTTCGACCTTGATGACACCCTTTACGACAACCGCGAGGTGATCCTGCGTACCGAGCAGGAAGCGCTGGCGTTTGTGCAAAACTACCATCCGGCGTTAAAAACGCTGGAAAACAAAGAGTTCCACCGTTTACGCCAGGCGTTACGACAAACCGAGCCGGAAATCTATCACGACGTAACTGAGTGGCGTCGTCGCGCCGTGGAGCAGGCGATGCTGAATGCCGGCCTGACCGCCGCAGAAGCCGCGCTTGGCGCTGAAGCGTCAATGGCCCACTTTGCCCAATGGCGCAGCCGCATCGACGTGCCCCAGGAGACCCATGACACGCTGACGAAACTGGCAGAGAAGTGGCCACTGGTGGCCATCACCAACGGCAACGCCCAGCCGGAGCTGTTCGGCCTGGGTGACTATTTCGAGTTTGTGCTGCGCGCAGGCCCGCACGGACGCTCCAAGCCGTTCAACGATATGTATCATCTGGCGGCGGAGAAGCTCGGTCTGCCGCTGGGAGAGATCCTGCACGTGGGCGATGACCTGACCACCGACGTCGCAGGCGCGATCCGCTGCGGGATGCAGGCCTGCTGGATCAAGCCGGAAAATGCCGATCTGATGCAGACTTCTGACAGCCGCCTGCTGCCCCACATCGAAATTTCACGGTTGGCATCCCTCACCACGCTGATATAATCACCAGTAATATTGTATAAATTACCAGGGTTTTGCAGTCGTAGGCCCGGTAAGCAAAGCGCCACCGGGCGCTTTGCAGTGTTCCTGATTACTACGTGACGGTGCCAATGGACGTTTCTTACCTGCTCGACAGCCTTAATGACAAACAGCGTGACGCGGTTGCCGCGACGCGCACCAATATGCTGGTGCTGGCAGGGGCGGGCAGTGGTAAGACACGTGTGCTGGTACACCGTATCGCCTGGCTGCAAAGCGTGGAGAACTGCTCGCCGTACTCCATTATGGCGGTGACCTTCACCAACAAAGCGGCGGCAGAGATGCGCCACCGTATCGCCCAGCTGATGGGTACAAGCCAGGGCGGCATGTGGGTCGGCACCTTTCACGGGCTGGCACACCGTCTGCTGCGTGCGCACCATCTGGACGCCAATCTGCCTCAGGACTTTCAGATCCTCGACAGCGAAGATCAGCTGCGCCTGCTCAAGCGCCTGATCAAGGCCATGAATCTCGATGAGAAACAGTGGCCGCCGCGTCAGGCCATGTGGTACATCAACAGCCAAAAAGACGAAGGGCTGCGTCCACATCATATCCAGAGTTTTGGTAACCCCATTGAACAGACCTGGCAGAAGGTTTATCAGGCCTATCAGGAAGCCTGCGATCGCGCCGGGCTGGTGGATTTCGCCGAGCTGCTGCTGCGCGCCCACGAGCTGTGGCTCAACAAGCCGCACATCCTGCAGCACTATCGCGAACGCTTCACCAACATCCTGGTGGACGAATTCCAGGATACTAACAACATTCAGTACGCGTGGATCCGCCTGCTGGCGGGCGACTCCAGCAAGGTGATGATCGTCGGGGACGATGATCAGTCGATCTACGGCTGGCGCGGCGCGCAGGTGGAGAACATCCAGCGTTTCCTTAAGGACTTCCCTGGCGCAGAGACCATTCGCCTCGAGCAGAACTACCGCTCTACCAACAACATTCTGAGCGCGGCCAACGCCCTGATTGAAAATAACAACGGGCGACTGGGTAAAAAGCTCTGGACCGAGGGCATCGACGGCGAGCCGATCTCGCTTTACTGCGCGTTTAACGAGCTGGACGAAGCCCGCTTCGTGGTTAACCGGATCAAAACCTGGCAGGACAACGGCGGCGCGCTGGAGAAGTGCGCCATTCTCTATCGCAGCAACGCCCAGTCACGTGTGCTGGAAGAGGCGCTGCTGCAGGCCAGCATGCCGTACCGCATCTATGGCGGGATGCGCTTCTTTGAACGCCAGGAAATTAAAGACGCGCTCTCTTATCTGCGCCTGATTGCCAACCGTAACGATGACGCGGCCTTTGAGCGCGTGGTTAACACCCCGACGCGCGGCATTGGCGATCGTACTCTGGACGTGGTGCGTCAGACCTCCCGCGATCGCCAGCTGACCCTGTGGCAGGCGTGTCGCGAGCTGCTGCAGGAGAAGGCTCTTGCCGGACGTGCGGCCAGCGCACTACAACGCTTCCTGGAGCTGATCGAAGCCCTGGCACATGAAACCGCCGATATGCCGCTGCACGTTCAGACCGACCGGGTGATCAAAGACTCCGGCCTGCGCATGATGTACGAGCAGGAGAAGGGCGAGAAGGGCCAGACCCGTATCGAGAACTTAGAGGAACTGGTGACAGCCACGCGCCAGTTCAGTTACAACGAAGAAGACGAAGATCTGATGCCGCTGCAGGCATTCCTGTCCCATGCCGCGCTGGAAGCAGGCGAAGGGCAGGCTGACACCTGGCAGGACGCGGTTCAGCTGATGACCCTGCACTCGGCCAAAGGGCTGGAGTTCCCGCAGGTGTTTATCGTCGGCATGGAAGAGGGGATGTTCCCGAGCCAGATGTCGCTGGATGAGGGCGGGCGTCTCGAAGAGGAGCGCCGCCTGGCCTATGTGGGCGTGACCCGCGCAATGCAAAAGCTGACCCTGACCTATGCGGAAACCCGTCGTCTGTACGGCAAAGAGGTTTACCATCGGCCGTCGCGTTTTGTCGGTGAACTGCCGGAAGAGTGCGTGGAAGAGGTCCGTCTGCGGGCCAGCATCAGCCGTCCGGTTAGCCATCAGCGCCTGGGTGCACCGATTGCTGAAAACGACAGCGGATTCAAGCTCGGCCAGCGTGTGCGCCACGCCAAATTTGGTGAGGGCACGATTGTGAATCTGGAAGGCAGCGGGGAACATAGCCGTCTGCAGGTGGCATTCCAGGGGCAGGGGATCAAATGGCTGGTGGCCGCTTACGCCCGGCTGGAAGCAGTGTAACTTTCCGAAAAATATCACTATTTTTTAATAAGCTGCCAGGCTTAAACGTTGAAGGGCATTTTAAGTTCTTCAGCGTTCCGTTGCGTGTTGACGCCGCTGTGACTGCTGGCGTAACATGCGCGCACGATTACGCTAAGAGGACATTCGCCTTGGACACACCCAGTAGATACTGGCTCAATTCCCTGTCATCCAGGAACAACTCCTAAGGCTATCTCCTCACGCTGATGCCCTTAGTGGTTGTCAGCGACAGTTATTCCCGTCGCGCTGAGTCAGGCTGTTTAATGGTCTGAAACCCAATTTGTTTCTGTGTGCCCACCGAACTGTCCGATATTTATTGCATTGGGAGTCCCGGTCATGCTGAGCGCATTTCAACTGGAAAAGAACCGACTGATTCGGCTTGAAGCTGAAGAGTCACAACCCCTCATTGATGCCGTTTGGGTGGATCTGGTCGAGCCGGACGACGACGAACGCCTGCGCGTACAATCTGAGCTAGGACAAAGCCTGGCCACCCGCCCGGAACTGGAAGACATCGAGGCGTCGGCCCGTTTCTTCGAAGACGAAGACGGTCTGCACATCCACTCCTTTTTCTTCTTCGAAGATGCGGAAGATCACGCCGGTAACTCCACCGTCGCATTTACCATTCGCGATGGCCGCCTGTTTACCCTGCGTGAGCGTGAACTGCCTGCATTTCGTCTCTACCGCATGCGTGCCCGTAGCCAGGCGATGGTGGACGGCAATGCCTATGAGCTGCTGCTTGACCTGTTTGAAACCAAAATCGAACAGCTGGCAGATGAAATTGAGAACATCTACAGCGATCTGGAAGAGCTGAGCCGGGTGATCATGGAAGGCCATCAGGGCGATGAGTACGACGAAGCGCTTTCGACCCTGGCAGAGCTGGAAGATATCGGCTGGAAGGTGCGTCTGTGTCTGATGGATACGCAGCGTGCGCTGAACTTCCTGGTGCGTAAGGCGCGTTTGCCGGGCGGCCAGCTGGAGCAGGCGCGTGAGATCCTGCGCGATATCGAATCCCTGCTGCCGCACAACGAATCCCTGTTCCAGAAAGTTAACTTCCTGATGCAGGCGGCGATGGGCTTTATCAACATCGAGCAGAACCGCATCATCAAGATCTTCTCGGTGGTCTCGGTCGTGTTCCTGCCGCCTACGCTGGTGGCCTCCAGCTACGGGATGAACTTTGAGTTTATGCCGGAGCTGAAATGGAGCTTTGGTTATCCGGGCGCGATTGTCTTTATGGTACTCGCCGGGCTGGCACCTTATCTCTACTTCAAGCGCCGTAACTGGCTTTAAGTGTTATGCCGGGTGGCGATTACGCCTTACCCGGCCACACATTTCCTGTCCATTCTCTGACACGGCCCGAGAGGATTACAGACGCGTTTTTCGGCGCTGGGTATAAATCGCATCCGCGACGAAAATCGCCAGTGCCACCCAGATAAACCCAAACGTCACCATCTTATCCGCACCCGGCACTTCGCCGTAGAACAGCACCGCCAGCAGGAACATCAGCGTCGGACCGATGTACTGGAAGAAACCCAGCGTCGACAGGCGCAGACGTGTTGCCGCTCCGGTAAAGCACAGCAGCGGGATGGTGGTAACGACACCGGCCGCCATCAGCATCACGTTCAGCGTCCACGGATTACTGCCCATATGGCTGGTGCTGCTGTCGGCAATGCCGAACAGGTAAATCGCAGCCACTGGCAGCAGCCACAGGGTTTCAAACAGCATCCCGGTTTGAGCTTCCACGGCGATTTTCTTGCGTACCAGGCCATAGAAGGCGAAGCTAAACGCCAGCCCCAGCGCAATGATCGGCAGCGAGCCAAAGGTCCACAGCTGAACCAGAACGCCGCAGAGGGCGAGGATCACCGCCAGCCACTGCATCCGACGGAAGCGCTCCCCGAGGAACAGCATCCCCAGCACGATATTTACCAGCGGGTTAATGAAGTAGCCGAGACTCGCTTCCAGCATGTGATGGTTGTTGACCGACCAGATAAACAGCAGCCAGTTGCCGCCAATCAACACGGCAGAAAGCGCCAGCAGGAAAATTTTCTTCGGCGTTTGCAGGAGCGTTTTCACCCCTGACCACTGACGGCTTACGCTCATCAGCGCCACCATAAAGAAAAACGACCAGATCACACGGTGGGTAAGAATTTCGTCAGCGGGAACGTAGTGAATCAGCTTGAAGTAGGCAGGCGCAATACCCCAAATAAAATAGGCGGCAAGAGCGAGTAGAACACCCTGCCGCGTCTGTTTAGCATCCATCAGGAAAATCCGTTACAAAAAAGTAACGCAATTTTACCCGATTTTACCTTCTCAACCCACCATATAAGTGGCGGTTGCGCTGGCGATATAAACCTGCTCTTCGTTGTGCAGCTCCACGCGCGCGACCGCAACTTTATTGCCCGCACGCAGCAGGCTGCTGCTGGCGGTAAAGCGATTCCCACGGCCGGGACGCAGATAATCGACGCGCAGATCGATGGTGCCCATCCGCGACAGGCGCTGGCGCAGCTCGTCTTCATTAATGGTGTCGTGGCGGGTCAGGGTACTGCCGACGCAAACCAGCCCGGCGGCAACGTCGAGGGCCGAGGCGATCACCCCGCCATGGAGAATGCTTTGCGCCCAGTTACCCACCATCATCGGCTGGTTACTAAAGCTCAATTGGGCAAAATCTTTCTCGTAGCGCTCCAGCTCTAGCCCCAGCGCACGGTTGAACGGCATATGGTAGACGAAGATCTCACCGACCAGCTTCAGGGCCTGGTCAGCAGTTAGCGTGGCAGACATAGCACGTCACATCCTTATTGTTAAAAGGATGTTGATTTTATGCCTCATCAATGTGAATTTCCAGATTCAGAGTGCAGGTGAGGCGGCTATTAATTAAATATGTTAAAAGGGAACAAAATAATTCTTCATTAAAACAATTTCGCAGGAGAGCATCACCGATGCGGATATATCAGGCCGGGTTCCTGGCGGCGGTTACGCTGCCCTCTATGGCATTCGCCCAGGAAGCGGTAACTCAGGAAGCGCCTGCCGTGCGCGGCAGCATCATCGCTAACTTATTGGAAGAGCACGATAATCCTTTTACGCTCTACCCCTATGACAGCAACTATTTAATTTACACCGCCACCAGCGACCTCAATAAAGAGGCGATCCGCACCTATGACTGGGCTGACGATTCGCAAAAAGATGAAGTGAAGTTTCAGCTGAGCCTTGCCTTCCCGCTATGGCGCGGCATTCTGGGGCCGAACTCGATTCTGGGTGGCTCCTACACGCAAAAATCCTGGTGGCAGCTGTCGAACAGCGATGAATCTTCGCCGTTTCGTGAGACCAACTATGAGCCACAGCTGTTCCTCGGCTTCGCCACCGATTACTCGCTGGCGGGCTGGACGCTGCGGGACGTGGAGTTTGGCTACAATCACATGTCTAACGGCCGCTCCGACCCAACGTCGCGCAGCTGGAACCGTCTCTATACCCGCCTGATGGCGCAGAACGGTAACTGGCTGGTGGAGGTCAAACCCTGGTATGTGGTGGGCAATACCGACGATAACCCGGATATCACCAAATACATGGGCTACTACCAGCTGCGGGTGGGCTATCAGCTGGGCGAAGCGGTGCTTAGCGTGAAGGGTCAGTACAACTGGAATACCGGCTACGGCGGCGCGGAGATGGGCGTCAGCTATCCGCTGACTAAGCATGTTCGTTTCTACACCCAGATCTACAGTGGCTACGGCGAATCGCTCATCGACTACAACTTCAACCAGACCCGCGTCGGCGTGGGCGTGATGCTGAACGATCTTTTCTAGCCCTCTCGAATGTTTTTGTCTTAAACGTTGAAGTTTCTCTCGCAGGCGCTGAAAATAGCGCCTGTTTTTATTTCAGGCAAATGGGGTTGATGTGGTGCAGGCGGAAGTCGTAAATCAGGAGTTGCTGGCTAAACAGGTTTTGCATGAAACCTTTGGCTACCAGCAGTTCCGCCCGGGCCAGGAAACCATCATTAACACCGCCCTCGCGGGCCGTGACTGTCTGGTGGTAATGCCGACCGGCGGCGGGAAATCGTTGTGCTATCAGGTTCCCGCGCTGGTACTGAACGGCCTGACGGTGGTGGTGTCACCGCTGATCTCGCTGATGAAAGATCAGGTTGACCAACTGCTGGCGAATGGCGTGGCGGCGGCCTGTCTCAACTCCACCCAAACCCGCGAGCAACAGCAGGAAGTGATGGCCGGGTGCCGTACCGGGCAGGTGCGTCTGCTGTATATCGCCCCGGAACGCCTGATGCTGGATAACTTCCTTGAGCATCTGGCGCACTGGAATCCGGTGCTGCTGGCAGTGGATGAAGCGCACTGTATTTCCCAGTGGGGCCATGATTTCCGCCCGGAATATGCCGCGCTCGGTCAACTGCGCCAGCGCTTCCCTGAACTGCCGTTTATGGCGCTTACCGCCACCGCCGACGATACCACCCGGCACGATATTGTGCGTCTGCTGGGCCTTAACGATCCGCTGATCCAGGTCAGCAGCTTCGACCGTCCAAACATCCGCTACATGCTGATGGAAAAGTTCAAGCCGCTGGATCAGCTGTTGCGCTATGTCCAGGAGCAGCGCGGCAAGTCGGGCATCATCTATTGCAACAGCCGGGCAAAGGTGGAAGACACCGCTGCGCGGCTGCAGAGCCGGGGCTTCAGCGCCGCGGCTTATCATGCCGGGCTGGAAAACCACGTTCGCGCCGAAGTACAGGAGAAGTTCCAGCGCGACGATCTGCAAATCGTGGTGGCGACCGTCGCCTTTGGGATGGGTATCAACAAGCCGAACGTGCGCTTTGTGGTGCATTTCGACATTCCGCGCAATATTGAATCCTACTATCAGGAGACGGGCCGCGCCGGGCGTGATGGCCTGCCCGCAGAGGCGATGCTGTTCTACGATCCGGCTGACATGGCCTGGCTGCGTCGCTGCCTCGAAGAGAAACCTGCCGGGGCGCTGCAGGATATCGAGCGCCACAAGCTCAACGCGATGGGCGCGTTTGCTGAAGCGCAAACCTGCCGCCGTCTGGTACTGCTGAACTATTTTGGCGAAGGTCGCCAGGAGTCGTGCGGTAACTGCGATATCTGTCTCGATCCGCCGAAGCAGTATGACGGGCTAATGGACGCGCGTAAGGCGCTCTCCACCATTGGCCGCGTCAACCAACGCTTTGGCATGGGCTACGTGGTGGAAGTGCTGCGCGGCGCCAACAATCAGCGCATCCGCGAGATGGGCCACGACAAGCTGCCGGTGTACGGCATTGGACGCGATCAGAGCCATGAGCACTGGGTCAGCGTCATCCGTCAGCTGATCCACCTGGGCTTTGCGACCCAGAACATTGCCCAGCACTCCGCGCTGCAACTCACCGAAGCTGCCCGCCCGGTGCTGCGTGGCGTCGTGGAGTTGCAACTGGCGGTGCCGCGCGTGGTGGCGCTAAAACCGCGGGTGATGCAGAAATCCTACGGCGGCAACTACGATCGCAAGCTGTTTGCCAAACTGCGTAAGCTGCGCAAGGCCATCGCGGATGAAGAGAATATCCCGCCGTATGTGGTGTTTAACGATGCGACGCTGATTGAGATGGCCGAGCAGATGCCGCTCAGCGCCAGCGAAATGCTCAGCGTCAACGGCGTTGGTACACGTAAGCTAGAGCGTTTTGGTAAAGAATTTATGGCGCTGATTCGTTCCCATACGGATGGCGATGATGAGGAGTAGTCAGTCCGGCAAAAAAGTGCCAGGATGATGACTCCCTGAACTATTTCCCCGCGAGTTAATTATGTTAACCCTGTTTCTGACCGTGGCGCTGGTGCACATCGTGGCGCTGATGAGCCCTGGCCCTGACTTTTTCTTCGTCTCACAAACGGCGGTGAGCCGCTCCCGCAAAGAGGCGATGATGGGCGTGCTGGGTATTACCCTTGGCGTAATGGTCTGGGCAGCGCTGGCGCTGCTGGGCCTGAACCTGATCCTCGATAAAATGGCCTGGCTGCATAACATCATTATGGTGGGCGGCGGTCTGTATCTGTGCTGGATGGGCTACCAGATGCTGCGCGGGGCATTTAAGAAAGAGGGCAGCGAGGCACCTGAGCCAAAAATGGAGCTGGCCGCCAGTGGGCGTAGCTTTGTGAAAGGGCTACTGACTAATCTCGCAAATCCCAAAGCGATTATCTATTTCGGTTCAGTATTTTCACTGTTTGTGGGTGAAGACGTCGGGGCCGGTGCACGCTGGGGCATTTTCCTGCTGATCGTGCTGGAAACCTTCGCCTGGTTTACGGTCGTGGCGAGCCTGTTTGCGCTCCCGTCGATGCGTCGCGGTTATCAACGTCTGGCGAAGTGGATTGATGGCTTTGCCGGCGCGTTATTCGCCGGCTTCGGTATTCACCTGATCCTGTCCCGATAAGGACGGTAACGTTAATCACAGGCCGGATCAGCGGCATCCGGCAATGTGATTAAGCATGCCTCGCTGACGCCAGCAGCGCACCTACCAGCATAAACAGCGAACCGAACACTTTATTCAGGGCCTTCATCTGACGAGGCCCTTTAATCCATGTCGCAATCCGGGTTGCCAGCGTCGCATAGCCAATCATCACAATAATATCGACCACAACGGTGGTTACACCGAGCACCACGTACTGCATGATCTGCGGCTGATGCGGCACGATAAATTGCGGAAACAGGGCGGCCAGGAAGACGATGCTTTTCGGGTTGGTCAGGTTTACAAATACCGCACGCTTAAACAGGCGGCCCCGGCTCTGGGTCTGAGCAAGCGTATTCAGATCCAATGCACCTGCGGCGCGCCACTGCTGGATCCCCAGCCAGATAAGATAGGCCGCACCGGCCCATTTCAGCACTTCGAAAGCCAGCACCGAGCGGGAGAAGAGCGTTCCGAGTCCTATGCCGACCAGCACGATGTGAATGGCCAGCCCGGTCTGCAATCCGGCAATAGACGCGGCGGCGCCGCGATAGCCGTGGTTCATGGCGGTGGTCATGGTGTTAATGGCCCCGGAACCCGGGGAAAGGCTGAGGATGATGGATGTCAGCAGGTAGGCGAACCACCACTCGAAGGTCATTTGAAGCTCCCGAATCGTCTATTTTTATGCCACAATACGCTAATGTTGCGACATTTTACGACCTGTCACGAAAAAACGATATTCCTTGGCTTACAGGGGTGTAAACCCGATGTTTCAGCAGAATAAGGACTGGGAAACGCGAGAAAAGGCTTTTGCTGCTTTCTCCATGGGGCCGTTGACCGATTTCTGGCGCCAGCGCGAGGAAGGCGGTTTCGCAGGCGTCGATGATGTTCCTGTGCGCTTTGTTCGTTTTCAGGCCGAAGCCCATGATTCGGTGATAGTCATCTGCCCCGGGCGAATCGAAAGTTACGTCAAGTATGCCGAGCTGGCCTACGATCTCTTCCGGCTGGGTTATGACGTGCTGATTATCGATCATCGCGGTCAGGGGCGCTCCGGGCGAATGTTGTCCGACACGCACCGCGGTCATGTGAGTCAGTTCAGTGATTACGTCGATGATTTTGCCGCCTTCTGGCAACAGGAAGTGCAGCCCGGTCCGTGGCGAAAACGGTTTATCCTGGCGCACTCGATGGGGGGCGCAATCGCCACGCTGTTTTTACAGCGCCACCCGCAGCACCAGTGTAATGCCATTGCCCTGAGCGCCCCGATGTTTGGCATTGTCATGCGCTTCCCGGACTGGATGGTACGCCATATTCTCGACTGGGCTGAGGGCCATCAGCGCATTCGGGAGGGCTATGCCATCGGCACCGGGCGCTGGCGCGCACTGCCGTTTGCCATTAACGTGTTAACTCACAGTCGGCAGCGTTATCGCCGCAACCTGCGCTTTTATGCCGATGAACCGCGTTTACGCGTCGGCGGGCCAACTTACCACTGGGTTCGCGAAGGGATTCTGGCAGGGGAAGAGGTACTGGCGAATGCCAGTCAGGACAATACGCCCACGCTTATCCTTCAGGCAGAAGAGGAGCGGGTAGTGGATAACCGCATGCACGACCGCTTTTGTGAACTGCGAGCCGCAGCCGGTCACCCTTGCGAAGGGGATAAACCGCTGGTCATAAACGGCGCGTACCATGAGATCCTTTTTGAAAAGGACGCCATGCGCTCAGTCGCACTCCACGCCATCGTCGACTTTTTCGGCAGGCATAACTGATATTCACCAGAGGTTAAATTTTCCTATGTACCAGGTTGTCGCGTCTGATTTAGATGGCACGCTGCTCTCTCCCGACCACACCTTATCGCCTTACGCGAAAGAGACCTTAAAACTCCTGACTGCCCGTGGCGTGAACTTTGTCTTCGCCACCGGTCGCCACCACGTTGATGTGGGGCAGATCCGCGATAATCTGGAGATCAAATCCTATATGATCACCTCCAACGGTGCCCGCGTGCACGATCTGGACGGGAATCTGATCTTCACCCATAACCTCGATCGCGATATCGCCACCGATCTGTTCGGTATCATGCATAACAACCCCGATATCATCACCAACGTCTATCGCGACGATGAATGGTTTATGAACCGTCACCGCCCGGACGAGATGCGGTTCTTCAAAGAGGCGGTCTTCAACTACTCGCTGTACGAACCCGGCCTGCTGGAGCCAGAAGGCATCAGCAAAGTGTTCTTCACCACCGAAACTCACGAAGCGCTGTTGCCGCTGGAGCAGGCGATCAATGCCCGCTGGGGCGATCGGGTTAACGTCAGCTTCTCCACGCTTACCTGTCTGGAAGTGATGGCGGGTGGCGTCTCCAAAGGGCACGCTCTGGAAGCGGTAGCTAAACGTCTGGGCTTTAATCTGCAAGATTGCATCGCCTTTGGCGACGGTATGAACGACGCCGAAATGCTCTCCATGGCGGGTAAAGGCTGCATCATGGAAAACGCCCATCAGCGTCTGAAAGACCTGCACCCGGAGCTGGAAGTGATCGGTACCAACGGCGACAACGCAGTGCCAAAATACCTGCGTAAGCTGTTCCTTGAATAATCTTCATTTGGTTGTTTAGTGTTCAGTTGTCAACCAAAGAGTTCGCTACAATGCCTGTCCATCTTTTAAAGAGACAAGCATTGTGGCGCTACTCATCATCACCACTATCCTGTGGGCCTTCTCCTTTAGCCTGATCGGCGAATACCTTGCCGGACACGTCGATAGCTACTTCTCGGTGCTGATGCGCGTCGGGCTGGCGGCGCTGGTGTTCCTGCCGTTCCTGCGTACACGTGGGCAAACGCTGAAAACCATTCTGCTGTATATGCTGGTAGGCGCGATGCAGCTTGGCATTATGTACCTGTTCAGCTTTCGGGCGTACGTCTACCTGTCTGTATCGGAATTCCTGCTGTTTACCGTGCTGACACCGCTCTATATCACCCTGATTTACGATCTGCTGAGCAAGCGCCGTTTGCGCTGGGGCTACCTGCTGAGCGCGGCACTGGCGGTGGTGGGGGCCGCGATTATTCGCTACGACAAAGTGAGCGATCACTTCTGGACCGGGCTGATGTTCGTCCAGCTCGCCAACATCAGCTTCGCGATTGGCATGGTGGGCTATAAACGCCTGATGGAAACCCGGCCGATGCCACAGCATAACGCCTTTGCCTGGTTCTACATGGGGGCGGCTATCGTGGCGGTTGTGGCATGGTTCATGCTGGGGAATCCGCAGAAGTTGCCGACGACCACGCTGCAGTGGAGCGTGCTGATCTGGCTGGGGGTTGTGGCATCCGGGCTGGGTTACTTTATGTGGAACTACGGCGCCACGCAGGTGGACGCCGGGACGCTGGGGATCATGAACAACGTGCATGTCCCGGCAGGCCTGCTGGTAAATCTCGCCATCTGGCAGGAACAACCGCACTGGCCAAGCTTCATTATTGGGGGAACGGTGATCCTGGCTTCACTGTGGGTGCATCGCCGTTGGGTCGCTCCGCGCTCCGCACAAACGGCAGATGATCGCAGGCGTGATTCCGCGCTGAGCGAATAAAGGCCTCGGTAACCGGTTGACGCTGCTCGCCATCGCGTACCGCGGAGTACAACCGGCTCCACAATCCCTCGCCCAGGGTTTTGGTCACCACCAGACCCTGGCGTTCAAAACTCTCCACTACCCAGTGCGGCAGCGCCGCGATACCCATTCTGGCCGCCACCATCTGAATCAGCAGCAGGGTGTTATCCACGCTTTTCAGCTGCGGGCTGATGCCTGCGGGCTGCAGGAAGTGACGCCAGATATCCAGACGACTGCGCTGCACCGGGTAGATCAGCAGCGTTTCTGTGGCCAGATCTTCCGGCGTGATGCGTGTTTTCGCGGACAGCGGATGATCCGGGGCCAGCACCAGACGCACTTCGAAATCAAACATTGGCGAATAGTGCAGGCCGCTGCGCGGCAGAATGTCCGAGGTCATCACCAGATCCAGCTCGCCCTGAACAAGGGACGGCTGCGGGTCAAAGGTCACGCCGGATTTAAAGTCCATTTCCACCTGCGGCCACTTCTGGCGGAAGTTCTCAAGCGCGGGGGTCAGCCACTGAATACAGCTGTGACACTCAATGGCAATGCGCAGTTTAGTCTGTTGCGGCTCATGGCAAGCCTGTAGCGCGCTGGCGATTTGCGGTAACACCTGATTAGCCAGCTGCAGCAGGATCTCACCCTGGGGGGTGAAGCGTAGCGGCTGACTCTTACGCACAAACAGACGGAAGCCAAGGCGTTGTTCCAGATCGCTGAACTGGTGAGAAAGAGCGGATTGTGTCTGGTGCAGCGTGGCCGCCGCCGCCGCGAGGGACCCGCAGTTCCGCAACGCTTGTAGCGTTTTCAGGTGTTTTATCTCGATCATGAAAGTCCTTCACTTCGCCATGAACAATTTGCGCTTGAGGAATATACAGTAACCGCCAATTATGGATGTGTAAACATCTGGACGGCTAAAATCCTTCGTCTTTTAAATTTATGGTGCGTTGGCTGCGTTTCCTCACTCCGGTCACTGACTTATGTCAGCGCCGGGAGATGAGCAAACTTACCGCCTTCCCTGAATTGAAAATCCAAAGGATTTACAATTAATTAGAGGAAGAAAACATGACAATCATTAACCATACTCTCGGTTTCCCGCGCGTCGGCCTTCGTCGCGAACTGAAAAAAGCACAAGAAAGTTACTGGGCAGGTAACACCACCCGTGAAGAACTGCTGGCGGTAGGCCGCGAGCTGCGCGCCCGTCACTGGAACCAGCAGAAGCAGGCCGGTATTGACCTGCTGCCGGTGGGCGATTTCGCCTGGTACGACCATGTTCTGACCACCAGCCTGCTGCTTGGCAACGTGCCGGCTCGTCATCAGAACAACGATGGATCGGTAGATATCGACACCCTGTTCCGTATTGGCCGTGGCCGCGCCCCGACGGGTGAGCCAGCGGCAGCGGCGGAAATGACCAAATGGTTTAACACGAACTACCACTACATGGTGCCAGAGTTCGTCAAAGGCCAGCAGTTCAAACTGGCCTGGACCCAGTTGCTGGACGAAGTGGACGAAGCCCTGGCGCTGGGCCACAAGATCAAACCCGTGCTGCTGGGGCCGGTAACGTATCTGTGGCTGGGCAAAGTGAAGGGCGAGCAGTTTGACCGCCTGAGCCTGCTGAACGACATCCTGCCGGTGTATCAGCAGGTCCTGGCTGAACTGGCGAAACGCGGTATTGAGTGGGTGCAGATTGATGAACCTGCACTGGTACTGGAGCTGCCGCAGGCGTGGCTGGAGGCCTTTAAACCGGCGTACGATGCGCTTGCGGGCCAGGTTAAGCTGCTGTTGACCACCTATTTCGAGGGTGTCACGCCAAACCTCGACACTATCACCGCGCTGCCGGTGCAGGGGCTGCATGTGGATCTGGTTCACGGCAAAGATGAGGTGGCTGAACTGCACCATCGTCTTCCGTCCGACTGGCTGCTCTCGGCAGGACTGGTGAACGGTCGTAACGTCTGGCGTGCCGATCTGACAGAAAAATATGCACAGATTAAAGGCATTGTCGGTAAACGTGATCTGTGGGTAGCTTCCTCGTGTTCATTGTTACACAGCCCAATCGACCTGAACGTTGAAACACGGCTGGATGCAGAAGTGAAAAGCTGGTTTGCCTTCGCTCTGCAAAAATGTGAAGAGCTGGCCCTGCTGCGTGATGCATTGAATACGGGCGACACGGCGGCGATCACCGAATGGAGCGCCCCGATTCAGGCTCGTCGCCACTCGACGCGCGTACACAACGCCGCCGTGGAGAAACGTCTGGCGGCCATCACGGCCCAGGACAGCCAACGCCAGAGTCCGTATGAGGTTCGTGCCGAAGCCCAGCGCGCGCGCTTCAACCTGCCAGCCTGGCCGACCACTACCATCGGCTCCTTCCCGCAGACTACCGAGATCCGCGGCCTGCGTCTGGACTTCAAAAAGGGCAACCTTGATGCGGGCAACTACCGCACAGGTATCGCCGAACACATTAAGCAGGCGATTGTGGAGCAGGAGCGCCTGGGACTGGACGTGCTGGTCCATGGTGAAGCCGAGCGTAATGACATGGTGGAGTATTTCGGTGAACACCTCGACGGGTTCGTCTTTACGCAAAATGGCTGGGTGCAGAGCTACGGCTCCCGCTGCGTGAAACCGCCTGTGGTGATCGGCGATGTCAGCCGTCCAGAGGCGATCACCGTGGAATGGGCAAAATACGCCCAATCCCTGACCGACAAGCCAGTAAAAGGTATGCTGACCGGTCCGGTGACGATTTTGTGCTGGTCCTTCCCGCGTGAAGATGTCACCCGTGAAACCATCGCCAAACAGATTGCCCTGGCGCTGCGTGACGAAGTAGCCGATCTGGAAGCCGCAGGGATCGGCATCATCCAGATCGACGAACCGGCGCTACGCGAAGGTCTGCCGCTGCGCCGCAGTGACTGGGATGCCTACCTTCAGTGGGGTGTGGAAGCTTTCCGCATCAACGCCGCAGTAGCGAAAGATGACACCCAGATCCACACTCACATGTGTTACTGCGAGTTCAACGACATCATGGACTCCATCGCTGCACTGGATGCCGACGTGATTACCATTGAGACCTCGCGTTCCGACATGGAGTTGCTGGAGTCATTTGAAGAGTTCGACTACCCGAACGAAATCGGGCCGGGGGTATACGACATTCACTCCCCGAACGTCCCGAGCGTGGAGTGGATTGAAGCCCTGTTGCAGAAAGCGGCGCAGCGTATTCCGGCAGAGCGCCTGTGGGTTAACCCGGATTGCGGCCTCAAAACCCGCGGCTGGCCGGAAACCCGGGCCGCGCTGGCAAATATGGTGAAAGCTGCGCAGAATTTGCGTCAGGCGTCATAACATCGGCAGTTTGCCCGGCGGCGCTACGCTTACCGGGCCTACAAAACCACAGAGCTGTTCAGCTGTAGGGCCGGGTAAAGCAAGATGCTACCCGGCAATGGACTGGCTTTATCGGTCCTGTGGTTACTTCTTATTGCCATACTGCGCAAACCACGCCAGCATCCGCGCCCAGCCATCTTTGGCTGATTCAGCGTGATAACTCGGACGATAGTCAGCATTAAACGCATGCCCGGCTTCCGGGTAGACCACAATCTCCGCCGTGGCGTTTGCCGCGCGCAGGGCCTGGCGCATGGTTTCTACGGTATCAAGTGGGATACCGGTATCTTCTGCCCCATAGAGTCCGAGCACCGGTGCGTTCAAATCGGTAGCGATATCGACCGGATGCTTCGGTGAATTCAACGTCTTCTCGCCCACCAGCTTGCCATACCAGGCCACAGCAGCTTTGAGCTGGGGGTTGTGCGCGGCATACAGCCAGCTGATACGTCCGCCCCAGCAGAAGCCGGTCGCCAGCAGACGGTGGGCATCGCCACCATTACGCGCCGCCCAGTTGGCAACGTGGTCAAGATCCGCCAGCACCTGTGCATCCGGTACTTTAGTGACCAGATTGCTGTACAGGGTAGGAATGTCGCTGTAATCGTTCGGGTCACCCTGACGGAAATAGAGTTCAGGCGCGATGGCCAGATAGCCTTCCAGCGCCAGGCGACGGCAGATATCGCGAATGTGCTCATGCACGCCGAAAATTTCCTGAACCACAATGACGATCGGCAATGCCCCTTGCGCATTTTTAGGCCGGGCATGATAGGCGGGCATATTATCGCCCTGGGTCGGAATGGAGGTCTCCCCGGCGGTAATGGCTTCGCCGGGCGTAGTGACAACGGTTGAGGCTTGCAGGTCTGCAGCAGGGGCAAATCCAGATTTTCCAGTCATGGCATTCTCCGTACCAATTAGCGCAAAAGTAAATATAGTCCGCAGGTTAACAATCCACAGTGCCCGAAACAGGCTATCTTTTGTGCAACAGATAACGATATAAGTCGTTAATGTGATGTTAATCACTATTTCATGGTAATTAACTGCAATCAATTTTATTCATGGTGATGTGTGTCACGAAACTGAGCCGGATCCTTCGGTAAAGTACCGTTTTGCTTCTGCTGACAAACTGACCCCCAGAGGAGTTTTCTATGTCTAAGTCTGATGTTTTTCATCTCGGCCTCACTAAAAACGATTTACAAGGGGCTACGCTCGCTATCGTCCCTGGCGATCCTGAGCGTGTGGAAAAGATCGCCGCGCTGATGGATAAGCCGGTTAAGCTGGCAGCCCATCGCGAATTTACAACCTGGCGGGCAGAGCTGGACGGCAAAGCGGTGATCGTGTGCTCTACCGGTATCGGTGGCCCGTCTACCTCTATTGCTGTTGAAGAGCTGGCACAGCTGGGCATTCGTACTTTCCTGCGTATCGGTACGACCGGTGCGATCCAGCCGCATATCAACGTCGGCGATGTCCTGGTGACCACGGCGTCCGTTCGTCTGGACGGCGCGAGCCTGCACTTTGCTCCAATGGAATTCCCGGCAGTGGCCGATTTCGAGTGCACCACCGCGCTGGTGGAAGCCGCAAAATCCGTTGGCGCGACGACTCACATTGGTGTCACCGCCTCCTCTGATACCTTCTATCCGGGCCAGGAGCGCTACGACACCTTCTCCGGTCGCGTCGTTAACCGCTTCAAAGGTTCGATGGAAGAGTGGCAGTCTATGGGCGTTATGAACTATGAAATGGAATCAGCCACACTGCTGACCATGTGTGCAAGCCAGGGCCTGCGTGCCGGTATGGTTGCGGGTGTGATCGTTAACCGTACCCAGCAAGAGATCCCGAACGCTGAGACCATGAAGCAGACCGAAAGCCACGCGGTGAAAATCGTGGTAGAAGCGGCCCGTCGCCTGCTGTAATTTCCCCTTTTCTCTGCCAAAGGCCGACCTGTTCGGCCTTTTTCTTTGCGTAGCGCCTCGCAGAAAACCCTTTTCAAACTGGACGTTTATACAGCACAATTCTATTTTGTGCGGGTCATACCTTGATGCAGGGGGCGTCGTGGATATTTCTGTCCTTTTTTATGCCGTTATTGCGCTGGTCAGCGTCGGCGTAGGCTGGTTGCTCGCCAGCTACCAGCATGCGCAGCAAAAAGCCGAGCAGCTTGCCGAACGCGAGGAGATGGTGGCCGACTTAAGCGCGCTAAAACAACAAACGGCGCAGAGCGGGCACTGGCGCGATGAGTGCGAGTTACTCAATAACGAACTGCGTAATTTGCGGGATATCAATACCTCGCTGGAAGCCGACCTGCGCGAAGTCACCACCCGTCTGGAGTCCACCCAGCTGCATGCGGAAGACAAAATCCGCCAGATGATCAACAGCGAGCAGCGCCTGAGTGAGCAGTTCGAAAATCTTGCCAACCGTATCTTTGAGCAGAGTAACCGCCGCGTCGATGAACAAAATCGTCAGAGCCTGAACGGCCTGCTAACGCCCCTGCGCGAACAGCTGGACGGCTTTCGTCGCCAGGTCCAGGACAGCTTTGGTCAGGAGGCGCGGGAGCGCCACACGCTGGCTCATGAAATCCGTAATCTCCAGCAGCTGAATGCCCAGATGGCGCAGGAGGCGATCAACCTCACCCGGGCGCTAAAAGGCGACAATAAAACCCAGGGCAACTGGGGTGAAGTGGTTCTGACCCGCGTGCTGGAAGCCTCTGGTCTGCGCGAGGGCCATGAATATCAAACTCAGGTCAGCATTGAAACCGAGACCCGCGCGCGAATGCAGCCCGACGTCATTGTTCGTCTGCCGCAAGAGAAGGACGTGGTCATCGATGCCAAAATGACCCTGGTAGCCTATGAGCGGTACTTCAACGCCGAAGATGACTACACCCGCGAGTCGGCGTTGCAGGAACATATCGCCTCGGTGCGTAACCACATTCGTCTGCTGGGGCGCAAAGATTATCAGCAACTGCCTGGCCTGCGTTCGCTTGACTACGTGCTGATGTTTATCCCGGTTGAACCGGCCTTCTTAGTGGCGCTGGACCGCCAGCCGGAGCTGATCTCTGAAGCGCTGAAAAACAACATCATGCTGGTCAGCCCTACCACGCTGCTGGTGGCGCTGCGCACCATTGCTAACCTCTGGCGCTATGAGCACCAGAGCCGCAATGCCCAACAGATTGCCGATCGCGCCAGCCGTCTGTATGACAAAATGCGCCTGTTCGTCGATGATATGTCATCGGTCGGGCAGAGCCTGGATCGCGCTCAGGATAACTATCGCCAGGCGATGAAAAAACTGGCCTCCGGGCGCGGCAACCTGCTGGCCCAGGCCGAATCGTTCCGCAGCCTTGGCGTGGAGGTAAAACG
The DNA here is from genome assembly GCF_050435045.1 of Leclercia sp. 1548. NCBI lineage: Bacteria > Pseudomonadati > Pseudomonadota > Gammaproteobacteria > Enterobacterales > Enterobacteriaceae > Leclercia > Leclercia sp. 1548. Next base: position 65,638 of record NZ_JBNDJP010000011.1, read on the forward strand.
CGAGATTAATCCTGAAATGGTCGAACAGGCCACGTCTCAGGATGAAGAGTACCGGCTGCGCAGTGATAGTCCCGTTTAAAATATAAACAATACCTTAGCAGGCAAACAGGCGTCGGCAGCCCCCTGGAACGTTATTCCTGGGGTGGTTGAAACGTAGGGCAAATGCGCCCAATCTGTTACACTTCTCAAACATTTGACTGATAAGCAGGCTCTAAGATGGTTGAAGATTCACAAGACACAACGCACTTTGGCTTTCAGACTGTCGCTAAAGCGCAGAAAGCTGACATGGTGGCCCACGTTTTCCATTCCGTGGCGGCGAAGTACGATGTAATGAATGACCTGATGTCATTCGGCATTCATCGCTTGTGGAAGCGCTTCACTATTGATTGTAGCGGCGTGCGTCGTGGGCAAACCGTGCTGGATCTGGCTGGCGGCACCGGCGACCTGACAGCGAAATTCTCGCGTCTGGTGGGCGAAACGGGCCGTGTTGTGCTGGCTGATATCAACGACTCCATGTTGAAAATGGGTCGTGAGAAACTGCGCAATATTGGCGTGGTCGGTAACGTTGAATATGTCCAGGCGAACGCTGAAGCGCTGCCTTTCCCGGATAACACCTTTGACTGCATCACTATCTCTTTCGGTCTGCGTAACGTCACCGATAAAGAGAAGGCGCTGCGTTCCATGTACCGCGTGCTGAAACCGGGTGGACGCCTGCTGGTGCTGGAATTCTCAAAACCGATTATTGAGCCGCTGAGCAAAGCGTACGACGCCTATTCGTTCCACATCCTGCCACGCATTGGCGAAATGGTGGCCAACGATGCAGACAGCTATCGTTACCTGGCTGAATCCATCCGTATGCACCCAAATCAGGACACCTTAAAAGCCATGATGCAGGATGCAGGCTTTGACAATGTTGACTACTTCAACATGACGGCAGGCGTTGTCGCGCTACATCGCGGTTATAAGTTCTGAGTGGAGGTGGCGAATGCCGTTTAAACCCTTGATCACAGCCGGTGTGGAAAACGTACTGAATACGTTTCTTTATCGGTCTCCTGCGCTGAAAACGGCGCGTCAGCGTCTGAACGGCAAAGTGCTGCGGGTGGTATTAAAAGAGTTTTCGACCCCGCTGGTGCTGGTATTCAGCGAGCGTCAGCTCGACGTGCTCGGCGAGTGGGAAGGCGAGGCCGATTGCTCCGTCATTACCCACATGAGCACGTTACCCAAACTGCGCGATCGCCAGCAGCTTACCGCCCTGATCCGTAGCGGCGAGCTGGAGGTTCAGGGCGATCTCCAGGTGGTACAAAACTTTGTCTCCCTGGCTGACCTGGCCGAGTTTGACCCGGCAGAATTGCTGGCTCCCTGGACAGGCGATATTGCCGCTGAAGGGATCAGTAAAGTACTGCGCGGCGGTGCCTCGTTGCTGAAAAAGGGTTTTCAGCGCCAGCAGCGCTACGCCGGAGAAGTGCTTACCGAGGAGTGGCGCATGGCGCCAGGCCCGCTGGAAGCAGCATGGTTCGCAGAAGAGACCGCAGCCGTTGAGCGTTCGGTCGATGCACTGACAAAACGGCTTGAAAAACTGGAGGGCAAATGACGCCTGGTGAAATTCGGCGCCTCTACTTTATCATCCGCACCTTTTTGAGCTACGGTCTGGACGAACTTATCCCCAGAATGCGTATCACAATGCCGCTGCGTATCTGGCGACGAACGCTATTCTGGATGCCTAATCGCCATCAGGACAAACTGCTTGGTGAAAGACTGCGGTTGGCTCTTCAGGAGCTGGGACCGGTCTGGATCAAGTTCGGCCAGATGCTCTCCACCCGCCGTGACCTGTTCCCGCCAATGATTGCCGATCAGCTGGCGCTGCTGCAGGATAAAGTCGCCCCGTTCGAAGGCAAGCTGGCGAAACAGCAGATCGAAAAGGCGATGGGCGATCTCCCGGTTGAGACCTGGTTTGATGATTTTGACATCAAGCCGCTGGCTTCGGCCTCTATTGCTCAGGTTCATACCGCACGGCTGAAAGAGAATGGCAAAGAGGTGGTCATTAAGGTGATCCGCCCGGATATTCTGCCAATCATCAAAGCCGACATGAAACTCATCTATCGCCTGGCCCGCTGGGTGCCGCGTCTGCTGCCTGACGGCCGCCGTCTGCGCCCGCTGGAAGTGGTACGCGAATATGAAAAAACGCTGATTGATGAGCTGAACCTGCTGCGTGAATCGGCGAACGCCATTCAGCTGCGCCGCAACTTTGAAAACAGCCCGATGCTGTATGTGCCGGAAGTCTATTCCGACTATTGCAGCCAGGACATGATGGTGATGGAGCGCATCTACGGGATCCCGGTCTCGGACGTTGCGACCCTGGAAAAGCAGGGCACCAACATGAAGCTGCTGGCCGAACGTGGCGTGCAGGTCTTCTTTACCCAGGTATTCCGCGACAGCTTCTTCCACGCTGACATGCACCCGGGCAATATCTTCGTCAGCTACGAGCACCCCGAAGATCCGCAGTACATCGGCATCGACTGCGGTATTGTCGGCTCGCTGAATAAAGAAGATAAACGCTATCTGGCCGAGAACTTTATCGCCTTCTTTAACCGGGACTATCGCAAAGTCGCCGAGCTGCACGTTGATTCCGGCTGGGTTCCGCTGGATACCAATGTTGAAGAGTTTGAGTTCGCCATTCGTACGGTCTGTGAACCCATCTTTGAGAAGCCGCTGGCAGAGATCTCGTTCGGTCATGTGCTGTTGAACCTGTTCAATACTGCCCGCCGCTTCAATATGGAAGTGCAACCGCAGTTAGTTTTACTCCAGAAAACATTACTTTACGTTGAAGGGGTGGGGCGGCAGCTCTATCCTCAGTTAGACTTATGGAAAACGGCAAAACCTTTCCTGGAGTCGTGGATCAAAGATCAGGTTGGTCTTCCCGCGCTGGTGCGCTCCCTGAAAGAGAAAGCACCCTTCTGGATTGAAAAAATGCCCGAAATTCCTGAACTGGTGTATGACAGTTTGCGTCAGAGCAAAAACTTGCAGCACAGCGTGGATAAAATTGCCCGCGAGTTGCAAACCAACCATGTGCGTCAGGGGCAGTCCCGGTATCTGTTTGGCATTGGGGCGACACTGTTGTTAAGCGGCACGCTGCTGCTGATCAATCGTCCTGAGTGGGAACTTATGCCCGCCTGGTTGATGGCGGGTGGCGTGGTTGTCTGGTTAGCCGGATGGCGTAAAACGCGCTGAATTGCGTCGCTATAGCAGGGCTGCATAACGTATAATGCGGCCTGATTAATTAATCGTCTACAACTGGGGAAGATGTATGGGTGGTATCAGTATTTGGCAATTGTTGATCATTGCCGTCATCGTCGTGCTGCTGTTCGGTACCAAAAAACTTGGTTCTATCGGTTCCGATCTCGGTGCATCCATCAAAGGCTTCAAGAAAGCGATCAAAGATGATGACGAGAAGCAGGATAAATCCAGCCAGGATGCGGATTTCACTGCTAAATCTATCGCTGATAAACAAGACGATGCTAAAAAGGAAAATGCTAAACGCCACGATAACGAGCAGGTGTAATTCGTGTTCGATATAGGTTTTAGTGAACTGCTGCTGGTCTTCGTGATTGGCCTCATTGTTCTGGGGCCACAACGTCTGCCTGTGGCAGTAAAAACGGTTGCAGGCTGGGTACGTGCGCTACGATCGTTGGCGACAACGGTGCAAAATGAGCTGGCCCAGGAGCTTAAGCTGCAGGAGTTTCAGGATAGCCTGAAAAAAGTTGAAAAGGCGAGCATGGATAACCTGTCGCCGGAACTGAAAGCCTCGATGGACGAACTGCGCGAAGCGGCGGAATCCATGAAGCGCTCCTACAGTGTCAACGATCCGGAAAAAGCGAGCGACGAAGCCAATACCATTCGCAACCCGCTGGTCAAAGATAACGAAGCGCAACATGAAGGCGTGACGCCTGCCACTGCTGAGCACCAGGCTGCTGCGCCCGAACAGTCGCCAGCCGAGCCGGTGATCCCCAAACAAGAAACGACGCCAGCGCCCGCAGAGAAAAAGCCTGCACCCGTTGCTGACGCGTCCCCCTCGTCGAGTGATAAATCGTAAACATGGCAGTAGATGAAACTCAACCGCTGATTACGCACCTGATCGAGCTGCGTAAACGCCTGCTGAACTGCATTATTGCGGTTTGCCTCATTTTTTTATGCCTGGTCTATTTTGCCAACGACATCTATCAGCTGGTCTCTGCACCCCTGATTAAGCAGATGCCGCTCGGGGCAACCATGATCGCCACCGACGTGGCTTCGCCTTTCTTCACGCCGATCAAGCTGACTTTCTGGGTGTCGCTGATTGCCTCTGCGCCGGTGATCCTCTACCAGGTCTGGGCCTTTATTGCCCCTGCGCTGTATAAGCATGAACGCCGTCTGGTGATCCCGCTGCTGGTCTCCAGTTCGCTGCTGTTTTATATCGGCATGGCCTTTGCCTATTTCGTGGTCTTTCCGCTGGCGTTTGGCTTCCTGGCAAATACCGCGCCGGTAGGAGTCCAGGTCTCCACCGATATTGCCAGTTATCTGAGCTTCGTGATGGCGCTGTTTATGGCCTTCGGCGTAGCCTTTGAGGTGCCGGTCGCCATTGTGCTGCTCTGCTGGATGGGGATCACCACCCCGGACGAGTTACGGAAAAAACGGCCCTATATTCTGGTGGGCGCGTTTGTCGTAGGCATGCTATTAACACCGCCGGATGTCTTCTCGCAAACTCTGCTGGCGATCCCGATGTATTGCCTGTTTGAAGTTGGCATCTTCTTCTCGCGCTTCTATACCGGCAAGCGACGTGAAGATCACGACGAAGAGTCCGAAGAGACAAAAGAGTAACACCAACCGCCCGCCAGGGCGGTTGTCATATGGGAGCCTGTATGTTTGATATCGGTCTGAACCTGACCAGCCCGCAGTTTGCCCAGGATCGTGACGAGGTGGTGGCCAGGGCTGTCACCGCCGGGGTAAACGGATTGCTGCTGACGGGTACCAACCTGCACGAAAGCGAGCAGGCGCAGCAGCTGGCGCAGCGCTACGACCACTGCTGGTCAACGGCGGGCGTCCATCCGCACGACAGCAGCCAGTGGACGGCGGAAAGTGCCGACGCACTCCGGGCCTTAGCCGCATGTCCTGAGGTGGTGGCTATCGGGGAGTGTGGCCTCGACTTTAACCGCAACTTCTCTACGCCTGCCGAGCAGGAACATGCCTTTAGCGCCCAGCTGGCGTTAGCCGCAGAGCTGAGTATGCCAGTGTTTATGCACTGCCGTGATGCCCACGAGCGTTTTCTGGCGTTGCTGGAACCCTGGCTGGATAAACTGCCTGGGGCAGTGCTGCACTGTTTTACCGGCACGCGGGAGGAGGCGATAGCCTGTCTGGATCGCGGTTTGTATCTGGGGATCACTGGCTGGGTGTGCGATGAACGACGGGGACTGGAACTGCGCGAGTTACTGCCGGTGATACCTGCCGATCGCCTGTTAGTGGAGACCGACGCGCCGTACTTGCTGCCACGCGATCTCCGTCCAAAACCGGCCTCGCGACGCAATGAACCGGCTTATCTGGGACATATCATTGAACGGGTCGCCTACTGGCGCGGCGAAGAGGCACAGTGGCTGGCTGCGCAGACGGATGACAACGTACGTCGTCTGTTTGGCATCGAATTTTAAACTTTGCGGAAGCTGGTATTTTTGATGCTCTGCTTCACTTCTTTATTCAGTAAGTTTAGCAGCAGCATGGAGCGGGCTTCACCGTCCGGCTCAGCGAAAATCGCTACCAGCCCTTCAAACGCCCCTTCGGTGATCACCACATCATCGCCGGAGAAAGGAGTATCGGGATCGGTAATGTCTTCAGGTTGTTTGTAGACCGAGAGCTGGTGGATCACGGAAGCGGGCACCGTCGCCGGGTGCGCGCCAAAGCGCACAAAGTGGCTGACACCGCGCGTCGCACTGATGGTGGTGGTGTGGATCACTTCCGGGTCGAATTCAACAAACAGGTAGTTCGGGAACAGCGGTTCACTGACGGTGGTGCGTTTACCACGGACAATTTTTTCCAGCGTGATCACAGGCGTCAGACAGTTCACTGCCTGGCGTTCCAGATGTTCCTGAGCACGCTGAAGTTGCCCACGCTTGCAATACAGTAAATACCAGGCCTGCATAATGACTCTTTTCCACTTGCTATACCGGCAAGCATATCAAAACCCTGGCGGGATCGCTAAGGTGATTATAATGGTCGTACGCAGAAGAAGCCTTGAATCTTCACGCTTATTTAACAAAACTACAGCATCAGGCAGTCTTACGCCGTATAATAAAATGCTTACAGAGAGAGCTTGACTAACTGCATGAAATACAACGATCTACGCGACTTCCTGGAACTGCTGGAAAAGCAGGGCGAACTGAAACGCATCACCCTTCCTGTCGATCCTTACCTGGAAATGACAGAAATTGCCGACCGCACGCTCCGCGCGGGTGGGCCAGCGCTTCTGTTTGAAAACCCGAAAGGCTATACCATGCCGGTGCTCTGCAACCTGTTTGGCACACCAAAACGTGTGGCGATGGGGATGGGGCAGGAGGATGTCAGCGCGTTGCGTGAAGTGGGCAAGCTGCTGGCCTTTTTAAAAGAGCCTGAGCCGCCAAAAGGATTTCGCGATCTCTTTGATAAGCTGCCGCAGTTTAAGCAAGTCCTGAACATGCCGACCAAACGCCTGCGCGGCGCGCCCTGCCAGCAGAAGATTGTGGAAGGCGATGCGGTCGATCTGACGCGTATCCCAATCATGCAGTGCTGGCCCGAAGATGCCGCCCCGCTCATTACCTGGGGCCTGACCGTGACGCGCGGTCCGCATAAAGAGCGGCAGAACCTCGGCATCTACCGTCAGCAGTTGATTGGTAAGAATAAATTGATTATGCGCTGGCTGTCGCATCGCGGCGGCGCGCTTGATTTCCAGGAGTGGTGCGCGGCCCATCCGGGCGAACGCTTCCCGGTCGCCGTGGCGCTGGGCGCCGACCCGGCTACCATTCTCGGTGCTGTTACGCCGGTGCCAGACACCCTGTCGGAATACGCCTTTGCCGGGCTGCTACGCGGCACCAAAACCGAAGTGGTGAAGTGCGTATCTAACGATCTGGAAGTGCCCGCCAGTGCGGAAATCGTGCTCGAAGGCTACATCGAGGCGGGTGAAATGGCGCCGGAAGGGCCGTATGGCGACCACACCGGTTATTACAACGAAATTGACAGCTTCCCGGTGTTTACCGTGACGCACATTACCCAGCGTGAAGATGCCATTTACCACTCCACCTATACGGGGCGTCCACCGGATGAACCCGCGGTACTGGGCGTGGCGCTGAACGAAGTTTTTGTGCCGATCCTGCAAAAGCAGTTCCCGGAAATTGTTGATTTCTATCTGCCGCCGGAAGGGTGCTCCTATCGCCTGGCGGTGGTAACCATTAAGAAGCAGTATGCCGGTCACGCTAAACGGGTGATGATGGGCGTATGGTCTTTCTTGCGTCAGTTTATGTATACCAAGTTTGTGATCGTTTGCGATGATGACGTTAACGCCCGCGACTGGAATGACGTGATCTGGGCCATTACCACCCGTATGGATCCGGCACGCGATACCGTGTTAGTTGAAAACACGCCCATTGATTATCTGGATTTTGCCTCGCCGGTTTCCGGTCTTGGCTCAAAAATGGGACTGGATGCCACCAATAAATGGCCCGGCGAAACCCAACGTGAATGGGGTCGTCCGATCAAAAAGGATCCTGAGGTGACTGCGAGAGTTGACGCGATCTGGGATGAACTGGCCATAATGAATAACGGTAAAGACGCCTGACGGCGCCGTTATGCCCTATAGACTTGCCGACAGAGAGAGCGAATGACAACCTTAAGCTGTAAAGTGACTTCGGTAGACGCTATCACCGACACCGTATATCGCGTCCGTTTAGTACCTGAATCGGCGTTCTCCTTCCGCGCTGGCCAGTATTTAATGGTGGTGATGGATGAGCGGGATAAGCGTCCTTTCTCAATGGCCTCAACGCCGGACGAGCAAGAGTTTATCGAGCTGCACATTGGGGCGTCAGAGCTGAATCTGTATGCGATGGCGGTAATGGATCGCATTCTGAAAGAGAACGTGATTGAGATTGATATTCCTCATGGCGAAGCCTGGCTACGCGATGACGAAGATCGCCCGTTAATCCTGATTGCAGGCGGCACCGGTTTTTCCTACGTGCGTTCCATTCTGCTGACGGCGCTGGCGCGTAACCCGGACCGGGACATCACCATTTACTGGGGTGGCCGTGAGGCGAAGCACCTTTACGATCTCTCTGAGCTGGAAGCGCTGAGCGTTACTCATCCGAACCTTCGTGTTGAGCCGGTGGTTGAGCAGCCGGAAGAGGGCTGGCGTGGTCGCAGCGGCACTGTGTTAACGGCGGTACTGCAGGATCACGGTACGCTGGTGAATCATGACATCTATATTGCCGGTCGTTTCGAAATGGCAAAAATTGCCCGGGACCTGTTCTGCAATGAACGTGGGGCGCGTGAAGATCGTCTGTTTGGCGACGCGTTTGCGTTTATCTGAAAAGAAAAAGCCCGCCCCTGACAGGCGGGAAAACGGCAACTAAACTTTTCCCCGTCATCATTCACGCTGCCTCTTTGTTGGCTGCCTTCGCTCCCCCGGTCACATAGTTAACTATGCTCCCGGGGATTCGCTCAGTTGCCGCCGCGATGCAGCGCGAATAATGTAGGGGAACTATCTTTTGATTACACCCTCTCAAATACCGTCGCGATCCCCTGACCCAGGCCGATACACATGGTCGCCAGACCAAACTGAGCGTCTTTGCGTTCCATCAGGTTAATCAGCGTGGTGCTGATTCGCGCCCCGGAACAGCCCAGCGGGTGGCCCAGCGCAATGGCGCCGCCGTTGAGGTTAATCTTCTCGTCGATCTGATCCATCAGCCCCAGATCCTTAATGCACGGCAGGATCTGCGCGGCAAAGGCTTCGTTCATCTCGAAGACATCGATATCGCTGGTGGACAGCCCGGCTTTTTTCAGCGCCAGCTTTGAGGCGGGCACCGGGCCGTAACCCATGATTGACGGATCGCAACCCACCACCGCCATTGAGCGGATGCGCGCGCGCGGCGTCAGGCCCAGCTCGCGGGCACGGCTTTCGCTCATCACCAGCATCGCCGCAGCACCATCGGACAGGGCGGAAGAGCTACCCGCCGTCACGGTGCCGGTCACCGGATCAAAGGCCGGTCTCAGCGTCGAAAGGGCTTCAACTGTCGTCTCCGGGCGGATCACTTCGTCGAAGTAGAACTGCTTCAGTACACCGTCGGCGTCGTGACCGCCGGTCGGCAGAATTTCATTTTTGAAGGCACCGGACTGCGTTGCAGCCCAGGCGCGGGCGTGTGAGCGGGCGGCAAAGCTGTCCTGCATTTCGCGGCTGATGCCGTGCAGGCGGGAAAGCATCTCTGCCGTTAGCCCCATCATGCCCGCGGCTTTCGCCACGGTGCGGCTCATGCCGGGATGGAAATCGACGCCGTGGCTCATCGGCACGTGGCCCATGTGCTCCACGCCGCCAATCATGCAGACCTGGGCATCGCCGGTCATGATCATGCGTGCTGCGTCATGCAAAGCCTGCATCGATGAACCGCACAGGCGATTAACGGTGACTGCCGGTACGGAATGGGGAATTTCCGCCAGCAGCGCCGCGTTACGGGCGATGTTAAAACCCTGCTCCAGGGTCTGCTGAACGCAGCCCCAGTAGATGTCGTCCAGCGCGGTAGCTTCCAGCGCCGGGTTGCGCGCCAGCAGGCTACGCATTAAATGTGCGGAGAGATCTTCCGCGCGCACGTTACGAAATGCGCCGCCCTTCGAACGGCCCATCGGGGTGCGAATTGCATCGACAATGACAACCTGTTCCATTGTGACTCCTTAAGCCGTTTTCAGTGCGCCAACCGGACGGGCAGGCTCCACCGGGGGATAGTACGCTTCGTTATGACGCGCTTTGGTACGCAGACCTTCCGGGGCGTGATACAGCGCACCGAGATGTTCATACTGCTGCGTCATATCCAGATAGCGGGCGCTGCCCAACGTATCCAGCCAGCGGAACGCGCCGCCGTGGAACGGAGGGAAGCCCAGGCCGTACACCAGCGCCATATCGGCTTCCGCAGGGCTGGCGATAATGCCCTCTTCGAGACAGCGCACCACTTCGTTGACCATTGGGATCATCATGCGGGCGATAATCTCTTCGTCGCTGAAATCGCGCTTCGCCTGGCTGACTTCAGCCAGCAGGCTGTCCACTGCTGCGTCTTCTTCTTTCTTCGGTTTGCCTTTGCTGTCTTCTTTATAACGCCAGAAGCCGAGGCCGTTTTTCTGACCGTAGCGGTTCGATTCGAACAGCACGTCGATCGCATCGCGGTAATCTTTCTGCATCCGCTCCGGGAAGCCGGCCGCCATCACCGCCTGCGCGTGATGCGCAGTATCAATACCGACCACGTCCAGCAGATAGGCCGGACCCATTGGCCAGCCAAACTGTTTTTCCATCACTTTGTCGATCTTGCGGAAATCAGCCCCGTCGCGCAGCAGCTGGCTAAACCCGGCAAAGTACGGGAACAGCACGCGGTTGACGAAGAAGCCCGGGCAGTCGTTCACCACAATCGGGGTTTTGCCCATCTTGCTGGCCCAGGCCACCACTTTGGCGAGGGTTTCGTCAGACGTTTTCTCGCCGCGAATGACTTCAACCAGCGGCATGCGATGCACCGGGTTAAAGAAGTGCATTCCGCAGAAGTTTTCCGGGCGCTTCAGGACACTGGCCAGTTCGCTGATTGGAATGGTGGAGGTGTTGGACGCCAGCACGGTATCCGGGCGCACCTTGTCTTCTGTCTCTGCCAGTACGGCTTTTTTCACCTTCGGGTTTTCGACTACCGCTTCGACCACCACATCCACACGATCGAAACCGCTGTATTCCAGCGTCGGGTGGATAGTGGAGATCACCCCGGAGAGCTTCAGGCCGTCGATCTTGCCGCGTTCGAGCTGTTTGTTCAGCAGCTTGGCCGCTTCAGTCATGCCCAGGGTCAGCGACTTCTCGTTGATATCTTTCATGACCACCGGCACGCCTTTCCAGGCCGACTGGTAAGCGATGCCGCCGCCCATAATGCCTGCGCCCAGTACCGCCGCCTGTTTTGGCGTCTCGACATTTTTGGTGAGCTGCTTCGCTTTGCCCTTAACGAACTGATCGTTGAGGAAAATACCGACCAGCGCGCGGGCTTCGTTGGTATGCGCCAGGGGGACGAAACTTTGGTTTTCTAATTTCAGTGCGTCGTCACGGCCCAGGCGTGCCGCAGATTCGATGGTTTTCACTGCGGTGATCGGCGCAGGGTAGTGTTTACCCGCGGTTTGCATCACCATGCCTTTGGCAATCGTGAAACTCATGGTGGCTTCAATTTTACTTAAGTGCAGCGGCTCCAGTTTCGGCTGGCGTTTTGCTTTCCAGTCGAGGTCGCCGTTGATCGCCTGGCGCAGAATGGCGAGCGCACCTTCATGCAGTTTTTCAGGCTTAACGACGCCATCTACCAGACCGAGTTTTAACGCCTGATCGGCACCGACATCTTTACCGGCAGCAATAATCTCCAGGGCGCTGTCGGCACCCAGCAGGCGCGGCAGACGGACCGAGCCGCCAAAGCCCGGCATAATGCCCAGTTTGGTTTCTGGCAGACCGATGCGCAGGTCCGGGGTGGCCAGACGGTAATCGGTCGCCAGCACGCATTCGCAGCCGCCGCCGAGTGCATAGCCGTTGACCGCAGAGATCGTCGGGACCGGAAGATCTTCCAGGCGGTTAAAGACGCTGTTGGCAAAATGCAGCCACTGGCTCAGCTGCTCTTGGGGCACCAGGAACAGCGAGAGGAATTCGGTGATGTCTGCGCCGACGATAAATGCCGCTTTCTCAGAACGCAGCAACAGACCTTTTAAGTCGGCCTCTTTTTCCAGAACGTCCAGCGCATGGCCAAGACTGGCCACGGTTGCGGTGTCCAGTTTATTTACTGAGCCGGGGGCGTCGAACACCAGTTCGGCAATGCCACCTTCCAGCCAGTCTACGTACAGGGTGTCGCCTTTGTAGAGCATGTCGGTCTCCTGAATCCAGCAATTGGATCTGGTCATACCAGATGAATCGGAGTGTGGGTTTTGTGTTAATGAAATGCAAATTACTCATTAAATAATTGTAGGTCTGATCACGCTCGGCGGAGATCACGCAGCCTTTCTGAGGTGTGCTAAGATGCGGATACTTGAGGTCAAAACAAAAGGAAGAACGATGGACTCACTGGCCGCGCTGTATAAAAATCACATTGTTACGTTACAGGAACGTACCCGCGACGTACTGGCTCGCTTTAAGCTGGATGCCTTACTCATCCACTCCGGCGAGCTGTTTAATGTCTTTCTCGACGATCACGCTTATCCCTTCAAGGTGAATCCGCAATTTAAAGCCTGGGTGCCGGTAACCCAGGTTCCCAATTGCTGGTTGCTGGTGGATGGCGTGAACAAGCCAAAACTGTGGTTTTACCTGCCGGTGGATTACTGGCACAACGTGGAACCATTGCCGACCTCTTTCTGGACCGAAGAGGTTGAGGTGATTGCCCTGCCGAAAGCAGATGGCATTGGTAGCCAGTTACCTGCTACCCGCGGCAATATGGCCTATATTGGCCCGGTGCCAGAACGTGCGCGCGGTCTGGACATCACAGCGGATAACATTAACCCGAAAGGCGTTATCGACTATCTGCACTACTACCGTTCCTACAAGACCGATTATGAGCTGGCGTGTATGCGCGAAGCGCAAAAAACCGCGGTCAATGGCCATCGTGCGGCGCACGAAGCCTTCCTGTCCGGGATGAGTGAGTTCGACATTAACCTGGCCTACCTGACGGCCACCGGCCATCGTGATACCGACGTGCCGTACAGCAACATTGTGGCGCTTAATGAGCACGCGGCAGTGTTGCACTACACCAAACTCGATCACCGCGCACCGTCCGAAATGCGCAGTTTCCTGCTGGATGCTGGCGCGGAGTACAACGGCTACGCCGCCGACCTGACCCGCACCTGGGCCGCGAACAGCGATACCGAGTTCGCCCAGTTGATCAAAGATGTGAATGAAGAGCAACTGGCCCTGATCGCCACCATGAAGGCCGGTGTAAGCTACGTGGATTACCACATCCAGTTCCATCAGCGCATCGCGAAGCTGCTGCGTAAGCATCAGATCGTCAGCGATATGAGCGAAGAGGCAATGGTGGAAAACGACCTGACCGGGCCGTTTATGCCGCACGGTATTGGCCATCCTCTGGGTCTGCAGGTTCACGATACAGCGGGCTTTATGCAGGATGACACCGGTACGCATCTGGCCGCGCCGTCCAAATATCCTTACCTGCGCTGCACGCGTATCCTGCAACCGCGTATGGTGCTGACCATCGAGCCGGGTATTTACTTCATTGAGTCTCTGCTGGCGCCGTGGCGCGAAGGGCAGTTCAGCAAGCACTTCAACTGGCAGAAGATTGAGGCGCTGAAGCCGTTTGGCGGCATCCGTATCGAAGATAACGTGGTGATCCACGAAAACGGTACTGAAAACATGACGCGAGATCTGAAGCTGGCGTAATGGACAGCTGGCTCATACCGGCAGCGCCGGTCACCTTTGCGGAAGAGATCAAAAAAAGCCGTTTCATCACGCTGTTGGCACATACCGACGGCGTGGAAGCGGCAAAAGCCTTTGTTGAGTCAGTACGGGCAGAGCATCCTGATGCACGTCACCACTGCGTGGCGTGGGTCGCCGGGCCGCCTGATGATTCGCAGAAGCTGGGGTTCTCGGATGATGGTGAACCGGCGGGCACGGCGGGTAAACCGATGCTCTCTCAGTTAATGGGCAGTGGCGTGGGTGAAATCACCGCCGTCGTGGTGCGTTACTACGGCGGCGTATTATTGGGAACGGGCGGGCTGGTTAAGGCCTATGGCGGCGGTGTTCAGCAGGCGCTTAATCACCTGACAACGATCCGCAAAACGCCACTTACCGAATATACTTTATTGTGCGATTACGCCCAGTTATCCGGCATCGAGTCGTTGCTGAAGCTGTATCAGGGTCTGATTGTGCACAGTGATTACCAGGCGACGGTGCAATTGCGTGTGGCGCTACCTCAGGCGTCGCTTCCGGCATTCTCAGCAAAACTGGCTGATTTTAGTCGTGGTTCGTTGCAATTACGGCCGATTGAAGAATAATCCCCACCTTACTTTTTGAATACCAAAGGAAGCGGCAGAGATGCATTTTCGTGCCATAACCCGAATCGTTGGATTGCTGGTCATACTTTTTTCCGGGACGATGATCCTTCCCGGACTGGTGGCGCTTATTTATCGGGATGGTGCGGGCCGGGCCTTTACACAGACCTTTTTCGTCGCGCTGATGATTGGCTCCTTATTATGGTGGCCGAACCGTCGTGAGAAAGGGGAGCTGAAATCCCGCGAAGGCTTCCTGATCGTGGTGCTGTTCTGGACCGTGCTGGGCAGCGTGGGGGCATTGCCCTTCATCTTTTCTGAACAGCCCAACCTGACCATCACCGATGCGTTCTTTGAATCCTTCTCCGGGTTGACCACCACCGGTGCTACCACGCTGGTAGGGCTGGACTCGCTCCCCCACGCCATCCTCTTTTATCGCCAGATGCTGCAATGGTTCGGCGGGATGGGGATCATCGTATTAGCCGTGGCGATCCTGCCAATTCTGGGCGTCGGGGGGATGCAGCTGTACCGGGCAGAGATGCCGGGGCCGCTGAAAGATAATAAGATGCGCCCGCGTATCGCCGAGACGGCCAAAACCTTATGGCTCATCTATGTGCTGCTGACCGTTGCCTGTGCGCTGGCGCTGTGGTTCGCCGGAATGCCGGCCTTTGATGCTATCGGCCATAGCTTTGCCACCATCGCGATTGGTGGCTTCTCCACCCATGATGCCAGTATCGGCTATTTTGACAGCCCAACGATCAACACCATCATTGCGGTCTTCCTGCTGATCTCCGGCTGTAACTATGGTCTGCACTTCTCTTTACTTAGCGGTCGTAACCTGAAGGTCTACTGGCGCGATCCCGAATTCCGCATGTTTATCGGCGTACAGCTGACGCTGGTGGTGATTTGTACCCTGGTGCTTTGGCTGCACGATGTCTATGCCTCGGCGGTCACTACGGTGAACCAGGCCTTCTTCCAGGTGGTGTCGATGGCGACGACGGCAGGCTTCACCACCGACAGCATTGCGCGCTGGCCGCTTTTCCTGCCGGTCCTGCTGCTCTGTTCAGCTTTTATTGGCGGCTGTGCCGGTTCGACGGGGGGCGGGCTAAAAGTGATCCGCATCCTGCTGCTGTTTAAGCAGGGCAACCGCGAGCTTAAACGTCTGGTGCACCCCAATGCGGTCTATAGCATCAAGCTGGGCAACCGCGCACTGCCGGAACGTATTCTCGAAGCGGTGTGGGGCTTCTTCTCTGCCTATGCGCTGGTCTTTATCGTCAGCATGCTGGCTATTATCGCAACGGGCGTGGATGACTTCTCGGCGTTCGCTTCCGTGGTGGCCACACTGAATAACCTGGGACCGGGCCTCGGCGTAGTCGCAGATAACTTTGCCAGCATGAATCCGACCGCGAAGTGGATCCTGATTGCCAACATGCTGTTCGGGCGTCTTGAGGTCTTTACGCTGTTGGTCCTCTTTACGCCAACTTTCTGGCGCGAATAAAGGGAGCCATTTATGAAAACATTGATTCTATTTTCAACGCGCGACGGACAAACGCGCGAGATTGCCGCTTTTCTGGCTTCTGAGTTAAAGGAGCAGGGCATCTATTCCGACGTCATCAACCTGAACCGTACCGATGAGATTGCATGGCAGGAGTATGACCGCGTGGTCATTGGGGCTTCGATTCGCTACGGTCATTTCCATCCGGCGGTGGATCGCTTTGTGAAAAAGCATGTGGCTACGCTGAACAGCCTTCCGGGGGCGTTCTACTCCGTGAACCTGGTGGCACGTAAAGCAGAAAAGCGCACACCGCAGACCAACAGCTACACCCGTAAGTTTTTGCTGAACTCGCCCTGGAAGCCAGCGGCCTGTGCCGTCTTTGCCGGTGCGCTGCGTTACCCACATTATCGTTGGTACGATCGCTTTATGATCCGTCTAATTATGAAGATGACCGGTGGCGAAACCGATACGCGCAAAGAAGTGGTCTATACCGACTGGTCACAGGTCGCCAGTTTCGCCCGGGAAATTGCGCAATTAACCCGCAATTCGCGGGTTTAATAAACGTAAAGAGTGAAAAGTGAGCGAACGGAAAACTTTTTGAGATTTATGCTTGTCACCACCGAAGAACTGCCTATAATGCGCCTCCACTGACACGGAACAACGGCAAACAAGCCGCCGGGTCAGCAGAGAAAAGCGTGAAATAATCGCTTGACTCTG
>NZ_JBNDJP010000012.1:0-27359 GCF_050435045.1 Leclercia sp. 1548
GAGGCGCATTATAGGGAGTTCTCTTCAGGCCGCAACCCTTAAATGACAGAAAAATGACTGACTGCTGCATTCCCCAGCAAAACCCCGCCTTATACCTGATTATTAACAGACTTATCCACAACCCGACGAAAAAGTGAAAATGTGCGAGCGTTGCGCAAACGTTTTCGTTAAAATGCTCGCGCTAAATAAAGAGGCCCTGCCAGGTGTGTTAGTTGAGTTTTTATGTAGAAAATTCACCTAACGCTCTCTGTAATCGTCAAATCCAGGGGATTTACCATGCAACAACGTCGTCCAGTCCGCCGCGCTCTGCTCAGTGTTTCTGATAAAGCCGGTATCGTCGAATTCGCTCAGGCACTTTCTGCACGTGGTGTGGAGCTGCTGTCCACTGGCGGTACTGCTCGCCTGTTAGCAGATAAAGGCCTGCCGGTAACCGAAGTGTCCGATTACACCGGTTTCCCGGAAATGATGGATGGACGCGTCAAAACCCTGCACCCAAAAGTTCACGGCGGCATTCTGGGTCGTCGCGGTCAGGACGACGGCATTATGGATCAGCATGGGATCGCGCCGATCGACATGGTTGTCGTTAACCTCTATCCGTTCGCCCAGACCGTTGCTCGTGAAGGCTGCTCGCTGGAAGACGCCGTAGAGAATATCGATATCGGCGGTCCGACCATGGTGCGCTCCGCTGCCAAGAACCATAAAGATGTCGCCATCGTAGTAAAGAGCAGCGACTACGACGCCATTATTAAAGAGATGGACGCTAACGAAGGCTCCCTGAATCTCGACACCCGTTTTGACCTTGCCATTAAAGCGTTCGAACATACCGCCGCCTACGACAGCATGATCGCCAACTACTTCGGTAGCTTGGTACCTGCCTATCACGGCGAAAGCAAAGACCCTTCCGGTCGCTTCTCTCGCACCTTAAACCTGAACTTCATTAAGAAGCAGGATATGCGTTACGGTGAGAACAGCCACCAGCAGGCAGCCTTCTATATAGAAGAAGATGTAAAAGAAGCCTCCGTTGCTACCGCACAGCAGGTTCAGGGCAAAGCGCTCTCCTATAACAACATCGCTGATACCGACGCGGCGCTGGAGTGCGTGAAGGAGTTCAGCGAACCAGCCTGCGTGATCGTCAAGCACGCGAACCCATGCGGTGTGGCGGTAAGCACCTCTATCCTGGATGCCTACGATCGCGCGTATAAAACCGACCCTACCTCTGCGTTCGGCGGCATTATTGCCTTCAACCGCGAACTGGATGCTGAAACCGCTCAGGCGATCATCTCCCGTCAGTTTGTTGAAGTGATCATCGCCCCGTCTGCTACCGAAGAGGCTCTGAAAATCACCGCGGCGAAACAGAACGTTCGCGTGCTGACCTGCGGCCAGTGGGCAGAGCGTGTTCCGGGCCTGGACTTCAAACGTGTCAACGGTGGTCTGCTGGTTCAGGATCGCGATCTGGGTATGGTGACAGAAGCCGACCTGCGCGTGGTCAGCAAACGTCAGCCAACCGAACAGGAACTGCGTGATGCATTGTTCTGCTGGAAAGTGGCGAAGTTTGTTAAATCCAACGCCATCGTTTACGCGAAAGAGAACATGACTATCGGGATAGGCGCAGGCCAGATGAGCCGCGTGTACTCTGCGAAAATTGCCGGTATCAAGGCAGGTGACGAAGGTCTGGAAGTAAAAGGCTCCGCCATGGCCTCTGACGCCTTCTTCCCGTTCCGTGACGGCATCGATGCGGCGGCGGCTGTAGGCATCACCTGCGTGATCCAGCCTGGCGGGTCTATCCGTGATGACGAAGTCATTGCCGCTGCCGACGAACACGGCATTGCGATGATCTTCACCGACATGCGTCATTTCCGCCATTAATTCCCGGAGCAGAGAATGAAAGTATTAGTGATTGGTAACGGCGGGCGTGAGCACGCCCTGGCGTGGAAAGCGGCGCAGTCTCCGCAAGTGAAAACCGTCTTTGTTGCACCCGGTAACGCCGGCACTGCGCTGGAACCCACCCTGCAGAACGTCGCTATCGGTGTGACCGATATCCCGGCGCTACTGAGCTTTGCCCAGAACGAGAAGATCGACCTGACCATCGTAGGCCCGGAAGCGCCACTGGTGATTGGCGTGGTGGATGCGTTTCGCGCGGCGGGCCTGACCATCTTCGGCCCAACCGAAGGCGCCGCCCAGCTGGAAGGCTCAAAAGCCTTTACCAAAGATTTCCTCGCGCGTCATAACATCCCGACCGCGGAGTATCAGAACTTCACCGAGGTAGAGCCAGCCCTGGCTTACTTACGTGAAAAAGGCGCGCCTATTGTGATTAAAGCCGACGGCCTGGCTGCCGGTAAAGGTGTGATCGTGGCGATGACCCTCGAAGAGGCAGAAGCCGCTGTTCAGGATATGTTGGCGGGTAACGCCTTTGGCGACGCGGGCCACCGTATCGTGATCGAGGAGTTCCTTGACGGTGAAGAGGCGAGCTTTATCGTGATGGTCGACGGCGAGCATGTGCTGCCGATGGCCACCAGCCAGGATCATAAACGCGTTGGCGATGCTGATACCGGCCCAAACACCGGTGGAATGGGTGCGTACTCCCCTGCGCCGGTGGTGACTGATGAAGTACATCAGCGCACCATGGACCGCATCATCTGGCCAACCGTAAAAGGCATGGCAGCGGAAGGCAATACCTATACCGGTTTCCTCTATGCGGGCCTGATGATCGACAAGCAGGGCAACCCGAAGGTTATCGAGTTCAACTGTCGCTTTGGCGATCCCGAAACGCAGCCGATCATGCTGCGCATGAAATCCGATCTGGTGGATCTCTGCCTGGCGGCCTGCGAAGGCAAGCTGGACAAGAAAACCTCCGAGTGGGACGAGCGTGCTTCGCTGGGCGTAGTGATTGCGGCGGGCGGTTATCCGGGCAACTACAGCACCGGGGACGAGATCCACGGTCTGCCGCTGGAACAGGTGGAAGATGCGAAGGTGTTCCATGCCGGCACAACGCTGTCTGATGACGATCGTGTGCTGACCAACGGTGGTCGCGTCCTGTGCGCTACCGCACTGGGCCATACCGTTGCACAAGCGCAGCAGCGCGCCTATGCCCTGATGGCGGATATTCACTGGAACGGTAGCTTCAGCCGTAACGATATTGGATATCGTGCGATTGCGCGGGAGCAAGGGGAGTAATCCCTTCACCCTCTCCCTCAGGGGAGAGGGATTCTTGACCAGGCCGGATAAGCATCAGTGCCATCCGGCTTAATCTGCAGGACTTAAAAACTCTTCTCTGTCGGCTGCCAGGTACAGAAATCTTCGTTAGCCACCAGCAGCAGCTGTGATCCTTCCGGCGCAACCAGCCACGCAACGCTCACTTCCATAGATGAATGGCTCTGACGGCGTCCGATATGTTCCGTCGCCCAACTATCAAGATCCGGTTTCAGAGTCTGGCCTTCGCACGTGGTCACGGTGCCATCGGCGTGCCAGCGCCCTTGATGCAGCACCACGCGTCCCTGTCGCAACGCATCGCTGGTCTGACGAACCTGCTCGGCGCGGTAGCGGTAGAGGTCAATTTGATCGGTAGAGAGTTGCTGCTTAAGACCCCCGATGTCGCGCTGCATAAAGCTCAGCTCACCGTGGTCGTCAAAACGCACCCGCACATGCTCGGGCACTTTGCTGTAGATATTCACGTCGATAAAGGCCAGCGTATCACCCTGCCAGCGATATTCACTGGTGGTGGTACTGCCGCTATGCCAGGGACTAAAGGCGGAGAGCAGATGCACTTCATCGTCTGTGTCTTTACGCCAGATACGCACTGCGCCCTGATTGTCAGCGTAACCGCTGGCGGTAAAAGGCGGGAGAGAGGAGTCATGGCTGCACGCAGACAGCAAAAGTATGCCTGCCAGTGCCATTGTCTGGCGCCAGACAGACAAAAGGGGCGAAACCGCCCCCTCGATAAAACTGTTCACTGCTACGCGGCTTACTTAACTGCGTCTTTCAGTGCTTTGCCAGAAACAAATGCTGGCACGTTAGCTGCAGCGATTTTGATTTCGTTACCGGTCTGCGGGTTGCGGCCAGTACGCTCAGCGCGGTGGTTCACTTTGAAGGTACCGAAACCTACCAGTTGTACAGCGTCGCCTTCTTTCAGAGACTCAGTAATTGCAGCCAGGGTGGATTCCAGAGCAGCTTTAGCCTGTACTTTAGACAGGTCAGCTTTGTCCGCAATTACATCAATCAGTTGAGTCTTGTTCATAAGTTATCCTTTCAATGTGTTTATCGCTTGCTAAGCATCGAGTGCGACGAAAATGCCAAAAAAGCACTCTCCTGCATACACGCACCGATAGCCACTTATTTTCGCCCCCCAAATGTAGACCAGACGGGGGGCAGAAGGGAAGAGTACAGGTATGACAAAACAGGCGTAAAATCACGTTTTATTGTTTCACTGGTGAAGATTTATACCAATGTTACTCTCGCCTGCCTCACGCAAGTCTGCACGCAGGCCTTTAATCAGCTCGATATCGCGTTCTTCGCACTCTGCCAGTAAACGGAATATTTCCCACTGAATGTCCCATTCCTGCTCAACAGCCGGGTTTAAACGCAGCTCTTCATCGGTCATTTCACGACCCGCCTGGGTCATCTCCAGCATCGCCACTGACGTAATTGAGGCCTTACTGACTTCGATGGCATGTTCCAGCGTTTCGCCACTCAGGCGCGAGTGAATCAATTCACTTAAAGCCACACAGGCATCAATTGCCGGATAGACGCCATAGACATCATAGTCGTCGGCTACGGGGATCGCCTCTTCCAGCTTATCGAGCTGAGAATCGAAGTTCACCTTCGCATCTTTGACCGTCAGCGTCTCCCACACCAGATCGAGAATACGGCGATAAAGCTGGCCATCCCCAAATTCAGTCTGCTTGCAGAACATGGCATAGTTCGGGTACATGCGTTCGCACAGACAGGCCATAAAAGTGACATGCTGCCAGCTTTCCAGCTTCTCGAGGCGCAGGTGAATCGGGTTTTGTAACATGATGAAGTCTCGAATCGAAAATTAGCCGCAGTTTACCTGAATCAGCGCTGAATTTCCTGCCAACGAACAAAAGCGGGACGCCCGGACGCCACCGCATCGGCCCAGCGGGTCGGCTCCGGTAGTCGATAGCCTCTCATGCAACGCTGCACCCACGCGAGCGCGGTGTCGGTACTGACGCGATGGCCGGTGGCGATGAACAGGGGATTACAGCGCGCTTTGCTGCGCCAGACCCACGCCAGCTGTTCGCCTTTGTCCATCAATGGCGCCAGCGCGCCGGGTTCAGCCGACAGAGGTTCAAACTTACCGCAGAGACGCTTTTTCGCTACCCCGATGGTCGGGACATCCACCAGCAGGCCAAAATGGCTGGCGACGCCGAGACGGCGCGGATGGGAGATCCCATGGCCATCTACGAACAACAGGTCGGGTCTTTGCGAAAGCTGATCCCACGCGGCCAGCAGCGCGGGATATTCACGAAAAGAGAGGAAGCCGGGGATGTAAGGCATGGTGGTGGCGATACGCGCTACCTGATACTCGACCAACTCCAGTTCGGGCCAGGTAAGCAACACTATCGCCGCCCGCGTTACCTCTCCGCCCTGCTCAAACCCGACATCCGCCCCGGCAATCAGCGCGGGTGGGTCTTTATCCAGCCGGTCTTCACGGGATACCGACGCAGCGAGTTTAAGTTGTTGAGCGCGAAGTGACGCAAGATCCATAACGACTCCTTACAGGTGATACTGGGCAGAAAGTCGGTGCACCGCCTCCACAAACACGCCTGCATGTTCTGGCGGAACATCCTGATGAATACCGTGCCCCAGATTAAACACATGGCCTTCGCCCTGACCGAAGCCCGCCAGAATGGTCGCGACTTCTTCTTCAATACGGGCGGCCGGAGCATACAGCATAGACGGATCCATGTTGCCCTGCAGGGCGACTTTGTCTCCCACGCGACGGCGCGCATCGGCAATATCGGTGGTCCAGTCGAGGCCCAGCGCATCACAGCCGGTTGCAGCCAGGGCTTCGAGCCACTGACCGCCGCCTTTGGTAAACAGGGTCACCGGCACGCGGCGGCCTTCGTTTTCACGCAGCAGGCCATCGACGATTTTATGCATGTAATAGAGCGAGAACTGCTGATAGTCGCGGCCCGTCAGCACCCCACCCCAGGTATCAAAGATCATCACCGACTGTGCGCCCGCTTTGATCTGCGCGTTCAGGTACAGGGTGACGCTTTTCGCCAGCTTATCCAACAGGGCGTGCAGCGCCAACGGATCGGCATACATCATCTTCTTGATCACGGTGAAGGCTTTGCTGCTGCCGCCTTCAACCATGTAGGTCGCCAGCGTCCACGGACTGCCGGAGAAACCGATCAGCGGCACTTCGCCTTTCAGCTCGCGGCGAATGGTGCGCACCGCATTCATCACATAACCCAGCTCTTGTTCCGGGTCCGGGATCGGCAGGTTGTCGATGTCCGCTTTGCTCTTAATCGGCGAGCTAAAGCGCGGGCCTTCGCCGGTTTCAAAGTACAGACCCAGCCCCATGGCGTCCGGGATAGTCAGGATGTCGGAGAAGAGGATCGCCGCGTCCAGCGGATAGCGGCGCAGCGGCTGGAGCGTCACTTCACAGGCCAGCTCCGCATTTTTGCACAGCGACATAAAATCGCCCGCCTGTGCGCGCGTGGCTTTGTATTCCGGCAAATAGCGGCCCGCCTGACGCATCATCCATACCGGGGTGATATCAACGGGTTGGCGCAGCAGCGCACGCAGATAACGATCGTTCTTCAGTTCGGTCATTTTTGCAGTTCCTTAAGCGTCTTATCCCCAGTGTAACATGTCACACATCGTCAGCCCGACACATTGCCACGGTATCTTCTATCAGGCGGCGCGCTACGGTACCTGCCGGGGGAAGGAGCGGTAAGTTGTCATAGCGATACCAGTCGGCTGCCAGCAGCTCTTTCGGATCGATGACGATCTCGCCGCTGTCGTACTCGGCCATAAAGGCGGTCATCAGCGATTGCGGGAACGGCCACGGCTGGGAGGTGACATAGCGTAGATTCTTCACCTTAATGCCGCTCTCCTCCATCACTTCGCGCGCGACAGCCTGTTCCAGGGTTTCGCCCACTTCGACAAACCCGGCCAGAACGGTATGCACCCCGTTGCGATGGCGGGTATGTTGCGCCAGTAAGATGGAATCATCCCGGCGGATAGCGACAATAATGCACGGCGCGATTTGCGGGTAATAGCGTTCCCGGCAGTGGCTGCAGAGCATCGCCCACTCGGTTTTGCTGGGGTGCATGGTATGGCCACAGTAGCCGCAGAATTTATGCGAACGATAAAACTCGGCCAACTGCACAGCCCGACCCGCCAGCTGGAACAAGCCGACATCGAGATCGAGCACCTGGCGCACCGATCCCATATCGTGACGACGATTTTGTTGGATCAACCACACAGAATCGCCCTTCCACTCACCAATATTTAGTGCGTGTTGCCCCGCAAGATCGAAATTTCCGGCCTCGCCATATGGTAATTCACCACCGGGCAACCATAATTTTTGTTCATGGCTGACTAACCACCAGCCGCGATCCGATTTTTCAATTATACGATCCATATCTATTGCACTACCTTTGCTTCACAGGCATGTTGGTAACAATACTATTACATTTTGGGTGGGCAGCTTTTAATCTTAACCTTGCGGAGTCAAACATGCTAAACCAGCTAGAAAACCTGACAGAGCGCGTTGGCGGATGTAACAAACTGGTCGATCGCTGGCTGCACGTGCGTAAACATCTGCTTGTTGCCTACTACAATCTCGTTGGCATTAAGCCTGGCAAAGAATCATATATGCGCCTGAACGAAAAAGCGCTGGACGATTTTTGTCAGAGCCTTGTTGATTACCTTTCTAACGGGCATTTCAATATTTATGAGCGCATTATCCGTGACCTGGAAGGTAACAGTCCGCAGTTAGCTGCCACCCGGCTCTACCCCCTGCTGGAAGCCAATACTCAGCAAATCATGGACTACTATGACTCCACGCTGGAGAACGCCATCGATCAGGATAACTATCTGGAGTTCCAGCAGGCGCTTTCCGATATCGGCGAGGCGCTGGAGCAACGCTTTACGCTGGAAGACAGCCTGATCGCCCTTGCGCTGGATCACAATCTGAAAGCGAGCAACGAAGATAACGTCGCCCGACCGGCTTGAGTTATTTCTCGTTAACGCGTAATTTACATTCACCGCTCCCGCTGTAGGGGAGCAAATTCTTGTCGGAGTGCCCAGTGCGAAAGCCGGGCTGAGACCGTTAATTCGGGATCCGCGGAACCTGATCAGGTTAAGACCTGCGAAGGGAACAAGAGTCAATTTATTGCATCGCCCAACGGGCGATCTCCTCTTGCTTCATCCGTCGTCTGACAAGCCACTTCCTGAACTTACTGGAACGAGCTATGTCTGCCACTAAAATGACCCGCCGCGAACAGCGCGCACACGCCCAACACTTTATCGACACTCTCGAAGGCACTGCTTTCCCTAACTCGAAACGCATCTATCTGACAGGTTCGCAGGAGGATATTCGCGTGCCGATGCGTGAGATCCAGCTCAGCCCGACGTTAATCGGCGGCAGCAAAGAGAACCCGCAGTTTGAAGAGAACGAAGCCGTACCGGTCTATGATACCTCCGGCCCGTACGGCGATCCGGCGATCGCCATTAACGTCCAGCAGGGTCTGGCGAAGCTCCGCCAGCCGTGGATCGAAGCCCGTGACGACAGCGAAGCCCTGAACGAGCAAAGCTCGGCTTACACCCGCGAGCGCCTGGCCGACGACGGTCTGGACGATCTGCGTTTCACCGGCCTGCTGACACCGAAGCGGGCCAGAGCGGGCAAATGCGTAACCCAGCTGCACTACGCCCGCAAAGGGATCGTAACGCCGGAGATGGAATTTATCGCCATTCGCGAAAACATGGGCCGCGAGCGTATTCGTGGCGAAGTGCTGCGCCACCAGCACCCGGGCGAAGGCTTTGGCGCCCGCCTGCCGGAGAACATCACCCCGGAATTTGTGCGTGACGAAGTGGCCGCTGGCCGCGCCATTATCCCCGCCAACATTAACCACCCGGAATCAGAGCCGATGATCATCGGACGTAACTTCCTGGTGAAAGTGAACGCCAATATCGGTAACTCGGCGGTGACCTCCTCCATTGAGGAAGAGGTAGAGAAGCTGGTCTGGTCCACCCGTTGGGGCGCGGATACGGTGATGGACCTCTCCACCGGCCGCTATATCCACGAAACCCGCGAGTGGATCCTGCGTAACAGCCCGGTGCCGATTGGTACGGTGCCCATCTACCAGGCGCTGGAGAAGGTTAACGGCATCGCTGAAGATCTCACCTGGGAAGCGTTCCGCGACACCCTGCTGGAGCAGGCCGAGCAAGGCGTTGACTACTTCACCATCCATGCGGGCGTGCTGCTGCGTTACGTGCCGATGACCGCTAAACGTCTGACCGGCATCGTCTCCCGCGGCGGCTCGATCATGGCAAAATGGTGCCTGTCCCATCATCAGGAGAACTTCCTGTATGAACACTTCCGCGAGATCTGCGAAATCTGCGCCGCGTACGATGTTTCCCTGTCGCTGGGCGATGGCCTGCGTCCCGGTTCCATTCGCGATGCCAACGACGAAGCGCAGTTTGCCGAGCTACACACCCTGGGCGAGCTGACCAAAATCGCCTGGGAGTATGACGTGCAGGTGATGATTGAAGGCCCGGGTCACGTGCCGATGCAGATGATCCGTCGCAACATGACCGAGGAGCTGGAGCACTGTCACGAGGCACCCTTCTATACCCTGGGGCCACTAACCACCGATATCGCACCGGGTTACGACCACTTCACCTCCGGGATTGGCGCGGCGATGATCGGCTGGTTCGGCTGCGCCATGCTCTGCTACGTCACACCGAAAGAGCACCTCGGCCTGCCGAACAAAGAGGATGTGAAGCAGGGGCTGATCACCTACAAGATTGCCGCTCATGCCGCAGACCTGGCGAAAGGCCACCCGGGCGCGCAGATCCGTGATAACGCCATGTCGAAAGCGCGCTTCGAATTCCGCTGGGAAGATCAGTTCAACCTCGCCCTCGACCCCTTCACCGCCCGCGCCTATCACGACGAAACCCTGCCGCAGGAGTCCGGCAAAGTGGCGCACTTCTGCTCCATGTGCGGGCCAAAATTCTGCTCGATGAAAATCAGCCAGGAGGTACGTGATTATGCTGCGGCGCAGTCCATTGAAGTAGGGATGGCGGACATGTCGCAAAGCTTCCGCGCCAAAGGCGGCGAAATCTACCTCAAAAAAGAGGAGGCGTAATGTACCAGCCTGATTTCCCACCCGTACCCTTTCGCCTGGGGCTGTACCCGGTGGTCGACAGCGTGGCGTGGATCGAACGTCTGCTTGCGGTCGGCGTAAAGACAATCCAGCTGCGTATCAAGGATAAACAGGATGACGAGGTCGAAGCCGATATTATTGCGGCCGTTGCCCTGGGGCGTCGCTACGATGCCCGCCTGTTCATCAATGACTACTGGCGACTGGCGATTAAGCATCAGGCTTACGGCGTGCATCTGGGTCAGGAGGATCTGGAAAGCACCGAACTGGAGCTTATTCGTGCCGCCGGTTTGCGCCTCGGCGTCTCGACCCATGACAACATGGAGATCGACGTGGCGCTGGCGGCGCGCCCATCCTACATCGCCCTCGGGCATGTATTCCCGACCCAGACCAAACAGATGCCTTCAGCCCCGCAAGGGCTGGAGCAGTTAGCCAGCCATATTGAACGCCTTGCGGATTATCCCACCGTCGCCATCGGCGGCATCAGCCTGGAACGCGCCCCGGCGGTACTGGCAACCGGGGTAGGAAGTATTGCGGTGGTCAGCGCCATCACTCAGGCCAATGACTGGCAGGCGGCAACGGCACAGCTACTGCAACTGGCGGGGGTGGGCGATGAATGACCGTGACTTTATGCGCTACAGCCGCCAGATCCTGTTGGAGGATATCGCCATTGAGGGGCAGCAAAAGCTGCTCGCCAGCCGGGTCCTGCTGGTGGGCCTCGGCGGGTTAGGCGCCCCGGCGGCACTGTACCTGGCCGGAGCCGGGATCGGCACCCTGGTGCTGGCCGACGATGACGACGTTCATCTGAGTAATTTGCAGCGCCAGATCCTGTTTACCACCGATGACGTCGCCCAGCCAAAGGCGCACGTGACGCAGCGTCGGCTGCAGCAACTCAACCCGGATATCCGGCTGATTGCCCTACAGACGCGACTGGAAGGCAATGCGTTGCAGGAGGAGATCGCTCGCGCCGATGTGGTGCTGGACTGCACCGATAATATGGCCACCCGTCAGGCAATTAACGCCGCTTGCGTGCTGCTCAATACCCCGCTCATCACCGCCAGCGCCGTGGGCTTTGGCGGGCAGATGATGGTGTTGACGCCGCCCTGGACGCAGGGCTGCTACCGCTGCGTGTGGCCGGAGGATGACGAGCCGCAACGCAACTGCCGCACCGCAGGGATCGTCGGGCCGGTGGTTGGCGTGATGGGCACCTTGCAGGCGCTGGAGGCGATCAAACTGCTCAGCGGCATCGAGACAACGCGCAATACGCTGCGCCTGTTCGATGCCCGGACAGGGAGCTGGCGGCAACTGGCTTTACAGCGTGCCAGCGGCTGTCAGGTGTGTGGAGGGCAGCATGCGGATCCTGTTTAACGACGAACCGATGCAGTGCGGGGATGACTTAACCGTCGCCACCCTGCTCCACCAGCTGCGCCAGTTAAAACCCGGGGTCGCGCTGGCCCTGAATCAACAGATCCTGCCGCGTGAGCAGTGGGATCAACAGCAGGTCCGCGAAGGCGATCAGATCCTGCTCTTTCAGGTGATTGCCGGAGGCTGAGATGTTACGTATTGCTGATAAAACCTTTGATTCGCATCTATTTACCGGCACCGGGAAGTTCGCTTCGCCGCAGCTAATGGTGGAGGCGATTCGTGAGAGTGGCAGCCAGCTGGTGACCCTGGCAATGAAACGGGTCGATCTGCGTAATCACAATGACGCCATTCTGGCGCCGTTGCTGGAAGCGGGTGTGAGCCTGTTGCCCAATACCTCCGGGGCCAAAACCGCGGAGGAAGCGGTGTTCGCCGCCCGGCTGGCGCGCGAGGCGCTGGGGACCCGCTGGCTGAAGCTCGAGATCCATCCCGATGCCCGCTGGCTGTTGCCCGATCCCATCGAGACGCTGAAAGCGGCAGAGATGCTGGTCAAAGAGGGGTTCACGGTGCTGCCCTACTGCGGTGCCGATCCGGTGCTGTGCAAACGCCTTGAAGAGGTGGGTTGCGCGGCGGTGATGCCGCTCGGCGCGCCGATAGGCTCCAATCAGGGTCTGGAAACCCGCGCAATGCTGGAAATCATCATTCAGCAGGCGACCGTACCGGTGGTAGTGGATGCCGGGATCGGCGTGCCCAGCCATGCCGCACAGGCGCTGGAGATGGGCGCCGATGCCGTCCTGGTCAACACCGCCATTGCTGTCGCTGACGATCCGGTCACTATGGCGCGAGCCTTCCGCCTGGCGGTGGAAGCCGGTGTGCTGGCCCGTCAGTCTGGCCCCGGTTCGCGAAGCGTTGAAGCCCAGGCCACCAGTCCGTTAACCGGATTTCTGGAGGCCTTCTCATGAACACTTTTACCGATCGCTGGCGCCAGCTCGACTGGGACGATATTGGCCTGCGCATCAACAGCAAAACCCCTGCGGATGTTGAGCGCGCCCTGAATGCCCGGCAGCCGACGCGCGAGGATATGATGGCCCTGCTCTCCCCTGCCGCCAGCCGCTATCTGGAGCCGATGGCGCAGCGGGCGAAGCGCCTGACCCGCCAGCGCTTTGGCAACACGGTGAGCTTTTATGTGCCGCTCTATCTCTCAAATCTGTGCGCCAACGACTGTACCTACTGCGGTTTCTCCATGAGCAATCACATCAAGCGCAAAACGCTGGATGAAAATGAGATTGCCCGGGAGTGTGCTGCCATCCGCGAGATGGGTTTTGAGCACCTGCTGCTGGTTACTGGCGAACACCAGACTAAAGTGGGAATGGACTATTTTCGTCGCCATATCCCGGCCATTCGTCGCCAGTTCGCCTCGCTGCAAATGGAGGTTCAGCCTCTTTCTGAGGCCGAGTATGGCGAGCTTAAAACGCTGGGGCTGGATGGCGTGCTGGTCTATCAGGAGACCTACCACGAGGCGGTGTATGCCCGGCACCATCTTAAAGGTAAAAAGCAGGACTTCTTCTGGCGGCTGGAAACGCCAGATCGGCTGGGCCGCGCGGGGATCGATAAGATCGGCCTCGGAGCATTGACCGGGCTTTCCAACAACTGGCGGGTCGACAACTTTATGGTGGCGGAACATTTGCTCTGGCTGCAGCAACACTACTGGCAGAGCCGGTACTCGATCTCCTTCCCACGGCTGCGCCCCTGCGCCGGGGGCATCCCGCCGGCGTCGATCATGGATGAACGCCAGCTGGTGCAGACCATTTGCGCGTTTCGTCTGCTGGCACCGGAAGTGGAGCTATCGCTATCGACCCGGGAATCCCCCGCATTTCGCGATCGCGTTATTCCGCTGGCCATTAATAACGTCAGTGCTTTTTCAAAAACCCAGCCAGGCGGCTATGCCGATGATCACCCCGAGCTGGAGCAGTTTGCGCCGCACGATAACCGTCGCCCGGAAGAGGTTGCCGGGGCGCTTAGCCAACAAGGATTGCAGCCAGTGTGGAAAGACTGGGATAGCTGGTTGGGACGTGCCTCGCAGCCGGGTTGAAAAATCCTGTAAGCCGATGAAATGTTTACGAGGCGTTACGTAACGTCATTAACGGGCGATTGTCAGCTCTCGCCCGGATTTTTTATGCTCATTACGTCAGCAGGGATGCTGACCAGGGCGGAAAGCTTCTTCCTCGTTTCGCCCTGCCTTCCCCCGCACTGTAACAGTTGTAACCGGTTTCAGAAAAAGCGGGTTTCTTTGTGATGACTCACACACAATCGCGGTAACGCGGTTGTCGAAGCGGGCCGCGCGGGATAATTATCAATAAACACATGTACATTGAGGCTGACTATGAAGAACATCGTTTTATGCTGTGCAGCGGGAATGTCCACCAGCATGCTGGTTCAACGCATGAAAGACGCCGCGCAGAAAAAAGGGGTCGAAGTAACCATCAAAGCCGTCCCGGTTGCTGAGTTTAAAGATGAACTTGCCGCAGCCGACATTGTGTTGCTTGGCCCGCAGGTCAAATACGAACTCAACAATCTTCAGGCACAGGCAGAGCCGCTGGGCAAAAAGGTCGCGGTTATCGACATGATGGATTACGGCATGATGAAAGGCGATGCCGTCCTCGAAAAAGCCCTCAAGCTGCTGGAGTAAGTCATGGAAGATTTAGAAACCATCATTATGGAGCTGCTGGTGAATGCAGGTGCAGCCCGCAGTTCAGCATTAACCGCGTTGCAGATGGCGCGTAAAGGTGATTTTGCCGATGCGGAAAAGGCGATGGAAGAGTCGCGTGAATTCGTTAAGCATGCGCATACCATCCAGACGAAGCTGATTGGTATGGATGAAGGAACCGGCAAGCTGCCGGTCAACCTGATTACCGTTCACTCCCAGGATCACCTCATGAATGCGATGGTGATTCAGGATCTGGCGGGAGATATGATCGAGCTGTATCGCCGTTTGCCGCTGGTGAACTAATACGCCCGGTGGCGCTACGCTTACCGGGCCTGTAACAGCTTTAAACTCCTGGTCGGGTAAACGCAGCGTCCCCGGGCAACAGCAACACCGAATAGCAGGCCAGATAACCACAGCGTATCAGGCAAAAAAAAACCCGCCGAAGCGGGTTTTTTTATGGGCTGACGTAACGATTACTCGTTGTCAGAACCGCCCAGGCCTGCGTTCAGCAGCTCTGCCAGGCTGGCAGATGCGTCTTCAGCAGTCACCTGTGGTGCAGCAGGGATTTCACCTGCTGCGCGACGGCGCATACGATCCTGGTGGTACGCATAACCGGTACCGGCCGGGATCAGACGACCCACGATAACGTTCTCTTTCAGACCGCGCAGTTCGTCGCGTTTGCCCGCAACGGCTGCTTCGGTAAGCACACGAGTGGTCTCCTGGAACGATGCCGCGGAGATGAAGGACTCGGTTGCCAGAGACGCTTTGGTGATACCCAGCAGGTCACGTGCGAAGGTCGCACTGAGTTTGCCGTTCGCTTCCAGATCGCGGTTAGCAATCTTGACGCGAGAGTATTCAACCTGCTCACCTTCGAGGAAGTCGGAGCTACCGGCATTCACGATGGTGGCTTTACGCAGCATCTGACGAACGATAACTTCGATGTGCTTATCGTTGATCTTAACGCCTTGCAGACGGTAAACGTCCTGTACTTCGTTGGTGATGTAACGCGTTACCGCGTGGACGCCACGAAGACGCAGAATGTCGTGCGGTGCTTCTGGACCGTCGGAAACAACGTCACCACGTTCTACACGTTCACCTTCAAACACGTTGAGCTGACGCCATTTTGGAATCATCTCTTCGTACGGATCGCTGCCATCCAGCGGCGTGATCACCAGACGGCGCTTCCCTTTGGTCTCTTTACCGAAGGAAATGATACCGCTGATTTCAGCCAGGATTGCCGGCTCTTTCGGACGACGTGCTTCGAACAGGTCCGCAACGCGTGGCAGACCACCGGTAATATCCTTGGTACCGCCGGATTCCTGAGGAATACGCGCCAGGGTATCACCAGAGCTAATCTGTACGCCATCTTCCAGCTGAACAATCGCTTTACCTGGCAGGAAGTACTGAGCCGGCATATCGGTGCCTGGGATCAGAACGTCGTTGCCGTTAGCATCAACGATTTTCAGTGCTGGACGCAGATCTTTACCACCCGCGGTACGTTCTGCAGAATCCAGAACCACCAGGGAAGAGAGACCGGTCAGGTCGTCGGTCTGACGAGTAATCGTCTGGCCATCGATCATATCGGTGAAGCGAATAAAGCCCGCCACTTCGGTGATTACCGGCATGGTGTGCGGATCCCAGTTCGCTACGGTTTCGCCGCCAGCAACCTGTTCGCCATCGCCTTTCGCCATAACAGCACCGTAAGGCACTTTATAGCTCTCTTTGGTACGACCGAATTCGTCGATCAGCTTCAGCTCGGTGTTACGTGAAGTCACAACCAGCTTACCGGAAGAGTTAACAACCGACTTCGCGTTGTAGAGCTTGATGCTACCTTTGTTTTTCACCTGGATGCTGGATTCAGCAGCCGCACGAGATGCCGCACCACCGATGTGGAACGTACGCATCGTCAGCTGTGTACCCGGCTCACCGATGGACTGTGCCGCGATAACGCCGATAGCTTCACCTTTGTTGATGATGTGGCCACGCGCCAGGTCACGACCATAGCAGTGCGCACATACACCAAAGTCGGTGTCACAGGATACGACGGAACGTACTTTCACGGAGTCAACAGAGTTCGCTTCCAGCAGATCACACCAGTGCTCGTGCAGCAGTGTATTACGTGGAACCAGAATATCTGCGGTACCCGGCTTCAGAACGTCTTCAGCAGTCACACGGCCCAGAACGCGATCGCGCAGCGGCTCTTTAACATCACCACCCTCGATAACCGGGGTCATGGTGATACCTTCGAGGGTGCCACAATCGTCTTCGGTAACCACCAGATCCTGCGCAACGTCTACCAGACGACGCGTCAGATAACCGGAGTTAGCGGTTTTCAGTGCGGTATCCGCCAGACCTTTACGAGCACCGTGAGTAGAGATGAAGTACTGGAGTACGTTCAGACCTTCACGGAAGTTCGCGGTGATTGGCGTTTCGATGATGGAGCCATCTGGCTTCGCCATCAGACCACGCATACCTGCCAGCTGACGAATCTGTGCTGCAGAACCACGCGCACCGGAGTCGGCCATCATGTAGATGCTGTTGAAGGAAACCTGCTGCTCTTCGACGCCGTCACGGTTAATCACGGTTTCGGTTTGCAGGTTGTCCATCATCGCTTTGGATACACGATCGTTCGCCGCTGCCCAGATATCGATAACTTTGTTATAGCGTTCGCCCGCGGTAACCAGACCAGACTGGAACTGCTCCTGGATCTCAGCAACTTCAGCTTCCGCTTCAGAGATGATCTCGTGTTTCTTCTCTGGGATGACCATGTCATCGATACCAACAGATGCACCTGAACGCGCTGCATAAGCAAAGCCGGTGTACATTGTCTGGTCAGCGAAGATAACGGTCGGCTTCAGACCCAGAATGCGGTAACAGGTGTTCAGCATTTTGGAGATCGCTTTCTTACCCAGCGCCTGGTTGACGATGGAGAAAGGCAGACCTTTCGGTACGATCATCCACAGAATCGCACGGCCAATGGTCGTGTCAATCAGGCTGGTTTTCGCAACGAGTTCGCCGTTTTCAGCTTTTTCATATTCGGTGATACGCACTTTTACACGCGCATGCAGAGAGGCCAGGCCAGCGCGATAAATACGCTCAGCTTCTTTCGGGCCAGTCAGCACCATGCCTTCGCCTTTGGCGTTAACACAGTCACGGGTCATGTAGTACAGACCCAGTACAACGTCCTGAGAAGGAACAATGATTGGCTCACCGTTCGCTGGAGACAGGATGTTGTTGGTAGACATCATCAGCGCACGCGCTTCGAGCTGGGCTTCCAGCGTCAGCGGTACGTGAACAGCCATCTGGTCACCATCGAAGTCGGCGTTATATGCCGCACAAACCAGCGGGTGCAGCTGGATAGCTTTACCTTCGATCAGTACTGGCTCAAATGCCTGGATACCCAGACGGTGCAGGGTTGGTGCACGGTTCAGCAGTACCGGGTGTTCGCGGATAACTTCGTCAAGGATATCCCAAACGACAGCTTCTTCACGCTCAACCATTTTCTTAGCGGCTTTGATGGTGGTGGCCAGGCCACGCAGTTCCAGCTTGCCGTAGATGAACGGTTTGAACAGCTCCAGTGCCATTTTCTTCGGCAGACCGCACTGATGCAGACGCAGGTATGGACCTACGGTGATAACAGAACGACCGGAGTAGTCAACACGCTTACCGAGCAGGTTCTGACGGAAACGACCCTGTTTACCTTTGATCATGTCGGCCAAAGATTTCAGAGGACGTTTGTTAGAACCGGTGATCGCACGACCGCGACGACCGTTATCCAGCAGGGCATCTACCGCTTCCTGCAGCATACGTTTTTCGTTGCGTACGATGATATCCGGCGCAGCCAGATCCAGCAGACGTTTCAGACGGTTGTTACGGTTAATGACGCGACGATACAAATCGTTCAGGTCAGACGTTGCGAAACGACCACCATCCAGCGGAACCAGCGGACGCAGATCTGGCGGCAGAACCGGCAGAACGGTCAGGATCATCCACTCTGGTTTGTTACCAGACTGAACGAACGCTTCCAGCAGTTTGATACGCTTGGTCAGCTTTTTACGCTTGGTTTCGGAGTTGGTTTCGTTCAGCTCTTCACGCAGCTGCTCGCACTCCTGCTCCAGATCCATGCTCTTCAGCAGGGCCTGGATCGCTTCCGCACCCATCTTCGCGTCGAATTCGTCACCGAACTCTTCCAGCGCGTCCAGATACTGTTCTTCGGTCAGAATCTGGTTACGTTCCAGGTTCGTCATACCGCCTTCGATAACTACATAAGATTCGAAGTACAGAACACGTTCGATATCACGCAGCGGCATATCCAGCAGCAGGCCGATACGGGACGGCAGAGATTTCAGGAACCAGATGTGGGCAGTCGGAGACGCCAGCTCGATGTGGCCCATACGCTCACGACGCACTTTAGTCTGGGTCACTTCAACGCCGCACTTCTCACAGATCACACCACGGTGTTTCAGGCGCTTGTACTTACCGCACAGGCACTCGTAATCTTTTACTGGCCCGAAAATACGCGCACAGAAAAGGCCGTCACGCTCAGGTTTGAACGTACGGTAGTTGATGGTTTCTGGCTTTTTAACTTCACCAAAAGACCATGAACGGATCATGTCTGGCGAGGCCAGAGCAATTTTGATCGCATCAAACTCTTCGGTTTTAGTTTGCGCTTTCAGAAACTTTAATAAGTCTTTCACGGATTTGCTCCCGTCGGAGTTAGCACAATCTGGTGCCGGAAATTACTCCGGCACCAGTGACCTGTTTGAGCGAGAGTTACTCGTCTTCCAGTTCGATGTTGATACCCAGCGAACGAATCTCTTTCAACAGTACGTTGAAGGACTCTGGCATGCCCGGCTCCATCTGATGGTTGCCGTCCACGATGTTTTTATACATCTTGGTACGACCGTTCACGTCATCAGACTTAACGGTGAGCATTTCCTGCAGGGTGTATGCTGCGCCGTATGCTTCAAGCGCCCACACTTCCATCTCCCCGAAGCGCTGACCACCGAACTGCGCCTTACCACCCAGCGGCTGCTGAGTAACCAGGCTGTAAGAACCGGTAGAACGCGCGTGCATCTTGTCATCAACCAGGTGGTTCAGTTTCAGCATGTACATGTAACCCACGGTTACCTGGCGCTCGAACTGCTCACCGGTACGACCGTCGAACAGAGTGATCTGGCCAGAACTTGGCAGGCCACCCAGCTGTAACAGTTCCTTGATTTCAGACTCTTTCGCACCATCGAAGACTGGCGTTGCGATTGGCATACCTTTTTTCAGGTTCTCTGCCAGACGCAGCACTTCTTCATCGCTGAAGGTGTTCAGGTCGACTTTCTGGCGAACATCAGTACCCAGATCGTACGCACGCTGGATGAATTCGCGCAGTTTCGCGACTTCTTGCTGCTGTTTCAGCATGGCGTTGATCTTGTCGCCGATGCCTTTTGCAGCCATACCCAGGTGAGTTTCGAGGATCTGACCGATGTTCATACGAGACGGTACACCCAGCGGGTTCAGTACGATATCTACCGGCGTACCGTTAGCATCGTGCGGCATATCTTCGATCGGGTTGATCTTAGAGATAACACCCTTGTTACCGTGACGACCTGCCATCTTATCACCAGGCTGGATCTGACGTTTAACAGCCAGATACACCTTAACAATCTTCAGCACGCCTGGTGCCAGATCGTCGCCCTGAGTGATTTTGCGGCGTTTCGCTTCGAGTTTCTTCTCGAACTCGTGTTTCAGTTCGTCATACTGCTCAGCCAGCTGTTCCAGCTGATTTTGTTTCTCTTCGTCGGCCAGGCCCAGTTCCAGCCAGCGGTCGCGTGGCAGTTTGTCGAGCTTCTCAGCTTCAACACCACCGGCAACCAGCACCGCGTAGATACGACCAAACAGGCCAGCTTCGAGGATCTGCAGCTCTTCAGACAGGTCTTTCTTAGCCTGCTTCAGTTGCATCTCTTCGATTTCCAGCGCACGTTTGTCTTTTTCTACGCCATCGCGAGTAAAGACCTGAACGTCGATAACCGTACCGGAAACACCGTTCGGCACACGCAGAGAAGAGTCTTTAACGTCAGACGCTTTCTCACCGAAGATCGCGCGCAGCAGTTTCTCTTCTGGCGTCAGCTGGGTTTCACCTTTCGGCGTTACCTTACCAACCAGAATGTCGCCGCCGGTCACTTCTGCACCGATGTAAACGATACCGGATTCATCCAGTTTGGAGAGCGCAGCTTCACCCACGTTCGGGATGTCAGCGGTGATCTCTTCTGGCCCCAGCTTGGTGTCACGAGACACACACGCCAGTTCCTGGATGTGAATAGTGGTGAAACGATCTTCCTGAACCACACGCTCGGAAACGAGGATGGAGTCTTCGAAGTTGTAACCGTTCCACGGCATGAACGCTACGCGCATGTTCTGACCGAGCGCCAGTTCACCAAGGTCGGTGGACGGACCGTCAGCCAGCACGTCGCCGCGCTCAATTGGCTCACCCAGAGACACACATGGCATCTGGTTGATACAGGTGTTCTGGTTAGAACGGGTGTACTTGGTCAGGTTGTAGATGTCGATACCTGCTTCGCCCGGGTACATCTCGTCTTCGTTAACTTTGATAACGATACGGGATGCATCCACGTACTGAACGGTACCGCCACGTTTAGCAACTGCAGTAACACCGGAGTCAACGGCAACAGCACGTTCCATACCGGTACCAACCAGCGGCTTATCAGCGCGCAGAGTTGGAACCGCCTGACGTTGCATGTTCGCACCCATCAATGCACGGTTGGCGTCATCGTGTTCCAGGAACGGGATCAGGGACGCACCGACGGAAACCACCTGCTGGGTGGAAACGTCCATGTAGTCAACCTGGTCACGACTGAACAAGCTCGATTCACCTTTGCTACGACAGGTAACCAGATCTTCTACAAAGTGGCCTTCGTCATCCAGGTTGGAGTTCGCCTGAGCGATGACGTAGTTACCTTCTTCGATAGCAGACAGGTAATGAATTTCGTCGGTTACAACACCGTCAGTCACTTTACGATACGGGGTCTCAAGGAAACCGTATTCGTTAGTCTGTGCGTACACGGACAGGGAGTTGATCAGACCGATGTTTGGACCTTCAGGCGTTTCGATTGGACATACGCGACCGTAGTGAGTCGGGTGTACGTCTCGAACTTCAAAGCCTGCGCGCTCACGGGTCAGACCGCCTGGGCCGAGTGCAGAGATACGACGCTTGTGCGTGATCTCAGACAGCGGGTTGTTCTGGTCCATAAACTGAGACAGCTGGCTGGAACCAAAGAACTCTTTCACTGCTGCGGAGATCGGCTTGGCGTTGATCATATCCTGAGGCATCAGGGTATCCAGATCGCCCAGAGACAGACGCTCTTTCACCGCACGCTCTACACGTACCAGGCCAACGCGGAACTGGTTTTCCGCCATTTCGCCAACGGAACGGATACGACGGTTACCGAGGTGGTCGATATCGTCCACTTCGCCTTTACCGTTACGGATATCGATGAGCTTCTTCATCACTTCGATGATGTCTTCTTTGCTCAGGATACCGGAACCTTCGATCGCGTCACGCAGCAGAGAACGGTTGAACTTCATACGACCAACCGCGGACAGATCGTAGCGGTCTTCGGAGAAGAACAGGTTCTCGAACAGGCTTTCAGCCGCTTCACGAGTCGG
Source organism: Leclercia sp. 1548 (assembly GCF_050435045.1). Classification (NCBI taxonomy): domain Bacteria; kingdom Pseudomonadati; phylum Pseudomonadota; class Gammaproteobacteria; order Enterobacterales; family Enterobacteriaceae; genus Leclercia; species Leclercia sp. 1548. The sequence goes on from NZ_JBNDJP010000012.1 coordinate 22,102, forward strand.
TGGCTCACCCGGGCGCATCATGCGGTAGATTTCTACCAGCGCGCTCAGACGATCGGTGGTTGGGTCGACACGTACGGTTTCGGACATGTACGGACCGTGGTCCAGATCGTTGGTGAACAGCGTTTCGATACGCTTGTGGCCAGACTGGCTCAGCTTAGCCAGCAAATCCAGGCTCAGCTCCATGTTAGCCGGGCAGATCAGCTCGCCAGTGGATGCATCAACGTAATCTTTTGCAGCTACTTTTCCAGCAATGTATTCAACCGGGACTTCGATGTGTTTGATATCATCTTTTTCCAGCTGACGGATGTGGCGCGCAGTAATACGGCGGCCTTTCTCAACATACACTTTGCCGTCGGCTTCGATGTCGAACGACGCGGTATCACCACGCAGACGCTCAGGCACCAGTTCCATTTGCAGCTTGTTGTCGCGAATTTCGAAGACAACTTTCTCAAAGAACAGATCAAGAATCTGCTCAGTGGTGTAGTTCAGCGCACGCAGAATGATGGTCGCAGGCAGTTTACGACGACGGTCGATACGGACAAACAGGTTGTCTTTCGGATCGAACTCGAAGTCCAGCCAGGAACCACGGTAAGGAATGATACGCGCGTTATACAGTACTTTACCGGATGAGTGCGTTTTACCTTTATCGCTGTCGAAGAAGACGCCCGGGCTACGGTGCAGCTGGGAAACGATAACACGCTCAGTACCGTTGATGACGAAAGTACCGTTGTCAGTCATGAGTGGAATTTCACCCATGTAGACTTCTTGTTCTTTAATGTCTTTGACGGTGCCTTCCGGCGCTTCGCGCTCGTAGATCACCAGACGCAGTTTAACGCGCAGCGGTGCCGAGTAGGTCACGCCACGGATTTGACATTCCTGAACGTCAAATACCGGTTCGCCAAGGCGGTAGCTGACGTATTGCAGCTCGGAATTACCGCTGTAGCTCTTAATTGGGAACACGGAACGGAAGGCTGCTTCCAGGCCGTACTGCCCTTCAGGATCTTGCTCGATAAACTTCTGGAACGAGTCAAGCTGGATAGAAAGGAGATATGGAATGTCCAGAACTTGTGGACGTTTACCAAAATCCTTACGAATACGTTTTTTCTCGGTATAGGAGTAAACCATAGGGTTCCTCAGCTCGCTGACAAGTCGACCCATCTGTCCATTGGCGGACAGTTTGTGCAACACCATTTTGTTGATCGGAAAATCGAACACTTTCCGCAATGCCTGTTGCTATCACGCTTAAACCATTTCATTGCGATTTACCCAGAGCGAGCACCCTGTCGCAGTATATTAAGTCGTCGATAGAAACAAGCATTGTCAGGACTACCAGCAGTCAAACAGTGTGAAATGCTACTGGCGCCTTACAGCGCAAAAAGGCTGGTGACTAAAAAGTCACCAGCCATCAGCCTAATTTCTCAGGCTGCAACCGGAAGGGTTGGCTTATTTAACTTCAACTTCAGCGCCAGCTTCTTCCAGAGATTTTTTCAGTGCTTCTGCGTCGTCTTTGCTCACGCCTTCTTTCAGCGCAGCTGGAGCAGATTCTACCAGGTCTTTAGCTTCTTTCAGACCCAGGCCAGTTGCAGCACGTACTGCTTTGATTACAGCAACTTTGTTAGCGCCAGCAGCTTTCAGAATTACGTCGAATTCAGTTTTTTCTTCAGCAGCTTCAACCGGGCCAGCAGCTACAGCTACAGCAGCAGCAGCAGAAACACCGAATTTTTCTTCCATTGCAGAGATCAGTTCTACAACGTCCATTACGGACATAGCGGATACTGCTTCAATGATTTGATCTTTAGTGATAGACATTTAAATTGTTCCTGAAAATCAGAATAAGTTTATACGTAAGCGAATACTTGATAAAGATGACTGCTATTAAGCAGCTTCTTTCGCATCGCGAACAGCAGCCAGAGTGCGAACCAGTTTGCCAGCCGAAGCTTCTTTCATGGTTGCCATCAGGCGTGCAATTGCTTCTTCGTAGGTCGGCAGGGTTGCCAGGCGATCGATTTGCGATGCCGGGATCAACTCACCTTCAAAGGCTGCAGCTTTAACCTCGAATTTTGCATTCGCTTTCGCGAAATCTTTGAACAGACGAGCGGCAGCGCCCGGGTGTTCCATAGAATATGCAATCAAGGTTGGACCAACAAACGTGTCTTTCAGGCACTCGAACTGAGTACCTTCAACTACGCGGCGCAGCAGGGTGTTACGAACAACACGCATGTAAACGCCAGCTTCACGACCTGCTTTACGCAGTTCAGTCATTTTATCTACAGTAACGCCACGGGAATCCGCAACTACTGCAGACAGCGCGCCTTTGGCTACTTCGCTGACTTCAGCAACAATCGCTTGTTTGTCTTGAAGATTTAAAGCCATTAGCTTTGCTCCTGGATGTTTGCCGGGACTCATGTCCCGGAACTCACTTCACTCTTCCCAACGGAAAGAGCGTCTTAATACGGTGAGCAGAAACAAGCCAGAGTATCCAAAAATAATCTTAGCGTTCTGTCACCGTCTACGCAGGGGATTAAGTCTCTTGCGAAACACCTGCGGTCTTCGACGGAGGCCTGGATAGGCCAGGCTCCAACGAACAAATTCTTTAGCCGCTAACTTTCGTTAGCAAACGTGGGGGTAAGATTGTAGACAAAATCACCGCCCACGTAAAGGCATTAGTTTGCAGCAGCGCTCAGGCCAGCCTGGTCAACTGCAACACCTGCACCCATGGTGGTGGAGATGCTAACTTTCTTGATGTACACGCCTTTCGCCTGAGTTGGTTTCGCTTTTTTCAGCGCAACCAGCAGAGATTCCAGGTTTTCTTTCAGTTTGTCAGCGTCAAAGTCCACTTTACCGATGGTGGTGTGGATGATGCCGTTTTTGTCGTTACGATAACGAACCTGACCTGCTTTAGCGTTCTTAACCGCTTCAGCAACGTTAGGAGTTACAGTACCCACTTTCGGGTTTGGCATCAGGCCGCGTGGACCCAGAACCTGGCCCAGCTGGCCAACAACGCGCATTGCATCCGGGGAAGCAATAACAACGTCAAAGTTCATTTCGCCTTTCTTGATCTGGTCAGCCAGATCTTCCATACCTACCAGCTCAGCGCCTGCAGCTTTAGCAGCTTCAGCGTTTGCGCCTTGGGCAAATACGGCTACGCGAACGGAACGGCCAGTACCGTGTGGCAGTACAGTTGCACCACGTACGTTCTGATCAGATTTACGAGCATCGATGCCCAGGTTAACAGCAACGTCAACGCTTTCAACGAACTTAGCGGTAGCCAGTTCTTTCAGCAGAGCGATCGCCTCGTTGATGTCGTACTGTTTGGTCGCATCAACTTTGTTACGGATCACGGACATGCGCTTGGTCAGTTTAGCCATTTCTTAGTCCTCCACTACCAGGCCCATGGAACGTGCAGTACCTTCGATGGAGCGAGTCATCGCTTCAACGTCGGAACCAGTCATGTCGGCAGCTTTGGTCTGCGCGATTTCCTGCAGCTGGGCGCGGGAAATTTTACCCACTTTGTCTTTGTTCGGCTTGCCGGAACCAGACTTGATACCAGCCGCTTTCTTCAGCAGAACTGCTGCTGGAGGGGTCTTGGTAACGAAAGTGAAAGAACGGTCAGCGTAAACAGTGATTACGACTGGGATTGGCAGACCTTTTTCCAGGGATTCGGTTTTGGCGTTGAACGCTTTACAGAATTCCATGATGTTCACACCCTGCTGACCCAGAGCTGGACCAACTGGTGGACTTGGGTTCGCCATACCAGCTGCAACCTGCAGCTTGACGTAGGCTTGTACTTTCTTAGCCATTCTAAAATCCTCTGATTGGGTAATAGCGCCTCAAGGAGGCTCCCCGTGAATAAAAATCGTTTTACGGGCCGAGGCCCATAAAAACAAAAGGCGCGAAATTGTATTCCAATCTCGCGCCCTGTGCAACGATTAAATCGTCGCTTTTTTGATCGCTGCTTAGGCTTTTTCTACCTGGGCAAAGTCCAGTTCTACCGGGGTCGCACGACCGAAGATAGAAACGGAAACTTTCAGGCGGGACTTCTCGTAGTCCACTTCTTCAACCACGCCGTTAAAGTCAGCAAACGGACCGTCATTAACACGAACCATTTCACCCGGTTCAAACAGCGTTTTCGGACGCGGCTTATCACCAACCTGCTGCAGGCGGTTCATAATCGCATCAACTTCTTTGTCGCTGATTGGCGCCGGACGGTCAGACGTGCCGCCGATAAAGCCCATTACGCGCGGTACGCTGCGCACTAAGTGCCAGCTTGCATCGTTCATCACCATCTGAACAAGCACGTAACCCGGGAAGAATTTGCGTTCGCTTTTGCGACGCTGGCCGCCACGGATCTCGACCACTTCTTCGGTCGGAACCATAACTTCACCAAACAACTCTTCCATATTATGTAATTTGATATGCTCACGCAGCGACGTTGCTACGCGGCCTTCAAAACCGGAAAACGCCTGAACGACGTACCAGCGCTTTTTAGGGGCTTCAGACATCTCAGAACCTCAGGCCAGTGATAAAGGATACCAGGCGAACCAGAATACCATCCAGTCCCCACAGGATCAGTGACATTACAGCGGTAACCGCAGCTACAATCAGCGTGGTGTGCAATGTTTCCTGGCGAGTCGGCCAAATGACCTTACGGACTTCGGTTCTCGCTTCGCGGGCAAAAGCGACAGTCGCTTTACCTTTGGTCGTCAACAGCGCGACACCACCCGCTGCAGCAATCAGAATTACCACTGCCAGCGCGCGTAGCGGCAGCATCATGTCGCGATAAAGGTAGTTGCCAACGATTGCTACGATCAACAATACGGCTACCACTACCCATTTCATCGCTTCCAGGCCGCGCCCGCTCCCTTGAGCTTCGGTATTCGCACTCATAAACCAACCTGTCAGAAGTATTCTACAAACATTTTCACCCCGCGATAGCGAGGCGAACCAAACCGAAATGCTCTGTTGCGTTTCGGACTAAAACGCCCTCTTCAGAGCCTGTCTCAGCAATGATTATGACAAATAAAATCACTGATGAGCCAGGTTCTGTTTCGAAAGCGTGCAAAAAGGGCATCAAATGATGCCCTTTTCATGCGCATTGCGTCAAATGTTATCAGCAATTAGCCGAGAACTTTAGCAACAACGCCCGCGCCAACGGTACGGCCACCTTCGCGGATTGCGAAGCGCAGACCATCGTCCATTGCGATTGGGTGGATCAGGGTAACAACCATCTTGATGTTGTCGCCTGGCATTACCATCTC
>NZ_JBNDJP010000013.1:0-26249 GCF_050435045.1 Leclercia sp. 1548
TGGCGTATATTACGCTTTCCTCTTTCAGAGTCAAGCGATTATTTCACGCTTTTCTCTTCAACCGGCCCGGCTGTTTGTGTGAAGTGATTCACATCCGCCGTGTCGATGGAGGCGCATTATAGGGATCCCAGCTTTTAGCACAAGCATTTTTTCGATCTTTTCTACTGACTGTTCTTTTTTCGTTCTTTTCGCCGAAATCCCACGCGATCCGCTCAAATAATGACGCAATTCCTCCTTGATCAAGCAGAATAATAGGATCAAAGTTTCTATAAAAAGCACATCAGTCGAGGTTGATATGTCTGTAGCACTCCGTCCCTACAAAGATCTTTTCCCCAAAAAAGGCGATCGCGTCTTGATCGACAGCAGCAGTGTGGTCATTGGTGATGTCCGTATGGGCGACGACGTCAGTATCTGGCCCCTGGTTGCCATCCGTGGAGATGTTAACTATGTCTCCATCGGCGCACGCACCAATATTCAGGATGGCAGCGTGCTGCACGTTACCCATAAATCCTCTTATAACCCTGAAGGCAACCCGCTGATCGTTGGTGAAGAGGTTACTGTCGGTCATAAGGTGATGCTGCACGGCTGCACCATCGGCAATCGTGTTCTGGTGGGTATGGGATCTATTTTATTGGATGGTGTGGTAGTAGAAGATGATGTAATGATTGGTGCCGGGAGTCTGGTTCCGCAAAATAAGCGGTTAGAAAGCGGCTTTCTTTATTTAGGTAGCCCGGTGAAACAGATCCGCCCCCTGACAGAAGCGGAAAAGGAAGGCCTGAAGTACTCAGCCAATAACTATGTTAAGTGGAAGAATGACTATCTGGATCAAGAGAGCCAGAACCAGCCCTGATCGTCTTCTTCGCCTGCACGGATCGCATCGCTGGCTTCTTCTTCCAGATCCCAGCGATGTTCACGAAAAAGAGTGAGTGGCAGGCCTTCGCCAAAACGACGAACTAGCGTTGCCCCTTCAATCGCACACATCATTTGCATGCCGTTCACCAGAGCGGGAAAACAGACGGCCAGCTTTTCGTCGTCCCATGTTTCCCGGTCCGAAAACTGGATCGCCTGGTTCATGCCGACAGCTCCTGTTTGAGCTTTTCAATCACGGGTTCGACTGCTGGCAATACACCGTGCCACAACAGTACGGCATGTGCGGCCTGCCCCACCAGCATTCCCAGCCCATCAGCAAGATGTTTTGCACCGTGTTGTTCACACCAGCTCAGAAAAGACGTTTTGCCTTTTTGGTAGAACATGTCGTAGCAATGAACATGCGCGTTAACTAATGAAGAAGGAATGGCGGGAACCTCGCCAGCAATACCGCTCGAGGTCGCATTAATGATCAGATCAAATTCATGACCGCTTAACGCATCCATGTCCACCGCATGAATGCTCCCGGTATGGGCAAACAATGTGGCCAGCTCTACGGCACGGGAATAAGTACGATTCGTTATGGTCACAGCGCAATCCAGAGAGAGCAGCGGTAAAATAACCCCACGCGAAGCCCCACCCGCACCTATCAACAGGACGCGCGCGCCTGGTTTGATAAATGATAGCCGCTCCAGATCGCTCAGCAAGCCGATACCGTCCGTGTTATCCCCCAGAATCCGGCCATCTTCAAGCCGTTTAAGGGTATTCACCGCTCCCGCGAGGGACGCACGTTCCGTTAATTCATCGGCACGCTCGAATGCCTCTTCCTTAAAAGGCACGGTGACATTTGCCCCTTTTCCGCCACCAGCAAAAAAGTTATTCAACGTCATGACAAAGTCATCGACAGGCGCAAGCACACGACCATAAGGATGATCAATGTGCAGCTGCTGCGCAAACTGCTGATGAATAAACGGTGACTTGCTGTGAGCGATTGGATTACCAAAAACGGCGTACGCTTCCATCTCATTACCCCTGGCGAAAACGTTCGCCGGTCAAAGCATCACGAATTTCTGACGGATTCAGGCGACCGCCGGTTTCACCGATAACCACAGGAAAATCGTTACCAAACTGCGCTAACACCTCTTCTGCTGTACGGCATGGAGGCAAGCCCGTCAGATTGGCACTGGTAGAGACCAGCGGTTTACCAAAACGATGGCAGAGTTCGATAACCAAGGGATGGTCTGTTACGCGAACGGCGAGTGAATCAAACCGTCCCGTCAGCCACCGCGGGGTCGTTGGCAGCGCAGGGAATACAAAGGTCACGGGACCCGGCCAGGCCGCAAAAATAGTTTCACGTTGCGCAGACGTCAACATGGAATCATCAATATAAGGTTTAAGCTGGTCGAAACTGGCAGCGATGAGAATCAGCCCTTTTTCAACCGGCCTTTGTTTGAGTGTTAACAGGCGCGATACGGCTAATTCGCTGTCGGGATCGCATCCCACCCCAAAAACAGCTTCTGTTGGATAAGCGATGACATCTTCTTTATTCAGTACGCCCACTGCATGCGCAATGGAGTCTGATTGCAGGTTATTATTCACTTTTTTGATCCGCCGAAACCGGCTTTCCACATTGTTTACTGGCGCAAAAACGCTTCATGCCTTGCGCCGTTTTCTTCTCGATAAGTAGCGGGTAGTGGCACTCAGGACAGCTTCCCGCCACCGGTTTGAAATTAGTCACGAATTGACACTCAGGATAACGATCGCAGGAATGGAATGTCTTACCATAACGTGAACGCCGTTGAACAAGGTGGCCGCTGTCACATTGTGGACAGGCCAGGGCTGTCTCATCGGGTTTATCAATCTGTTCAGTATGTTCACATTCAGGATAGCGACTACACCCGATAAACATGCCATAGCGACCCTGACGCAGCGCCAGATCGCTGCCACATTGCGGGCATGCCTGTCCCTCCAGAACTTTAACAATATGCCCGTCCGCCTGACTTTTCAGGGGACGGACATAATCACAGTCTGGATAGTGTGAACAACCGAGAAACGGCCCGTGTTTACCGGACCGGATTACAAGCTCTGCCCCGCACTGCGGGCATGGCTCATTTTTGTGCACCGTAAATAGTGCTGATTTGGCCATAACAACTCTTGGTGCTGCATGATGAATTAATGCAGCATACCTTCATTCACTTCAAAGAGTAATTCTTCCATTTGTTGATAGGCATTTTCACAGCCTGGAATGTTGAACAGAACCATCAGGATGACCCATTTCAGATCTTCCAGCTCAAATTCTGCCGTATCCAGCGCCATGACGCGCTCTATCACCATTTCTCGCGTTTCGAGGTTCAGCACCTGAATCTGCTCAAGGAATAAAACAAATCCCCGGCAACTGGCATCCAGCCTTTCACACTCTTCAGCCGTATAAATGCGTACAGACAGTGGATCGGAAGCCAACTGCATCGGTTCGGCGAGGCCTTCTTGATAATCAGCCAGTTTTTCGAGCCATATTAACGCGTTGTAAATATCTTCCCGTTCGAAACCAGCATCGGTAAGATCGCGTGTAAGTTTGTCCTGATCCACGCGTGCTTCAGCTTCGTTATGGATGTAAGTCTCAAACAAATACATGAGTACGTCGAACATGGCTTGCCCTCCTTAATCGGACATAGCCGCCAGGTACAGCTGCGATCCATCCTGCTAACTCCAGTTCGAGTAGCTGTGCTACCGTTACTGGCACAGGTTGGCCGGCACGTTCAGCGACAACGTCAACAGGTGTTACCTCATCTCCTACGTTAGCCAGGAGCTCAGGAAATGGCAATGCTACCTGGTCCTGATCTGATGAATAAAGCCAATTTTCGTGATCCTCAGGCAGCCAGTTAAGGCCATATTGCAAACTTTCCAGAATATCTTCGACCGCCGTTACTGCCGTGGCTCCCTGCTTAATTAACCAGTGCGGCCCCTCACATCCTGGATTTCCAATCGCCCCTGGCAGCGCAAAGACTTCGCGTCCCTGCTCGAGTGCGCATTTCGCCGTAACGAGTGAACCACTCTTTAACAGAGCTTCGATAACGAACACCCCCTGACTTAGGCCGCTAATAATACGGTTACGCCGGGGAAAATTACCGGGCCATGGCGGCGTAGCGAGAGGAAACTCCGAAACCACAGCGCCACCGCTCTCAACAAGCTGCATGGCCAGCGAGTGATGCCGACGGGGGTAGACACCGGACAAGCCGTTGCCTAAAACCGCCACGCTTTTCCCTTTAACATTAAGCGCGGCACGATGTGCAACCCCATCAATCCCACAGGCGAGACCGCTGGTAATTGTCAGGCCCGCCTGGGCTAACTGTTCACACAGGATCTTGCCCCATCGCTCTCCGTACCAGGAATGGGAACGGCTACCCACGACGGCTAGCTGCAGGCTCGACAGCACCCGCACATCCCCCATGACGAACAGGGCGCCAGGGTAATCCGAAATTGCGCGCAGCTGGACGGGGTACAAGGCATTGTCAGCACATAACAGGTGATGGCCTGGCTCTGCCAGCCATTGCATGCTGCGTTCCAGCTCATCCGCCGAAAATGAAAAGAAGCGCGCCTTTTGCTTTTGGGTCAGCCCCACGCCTGTCAGCGCAGTGGCATCAATATGGGGTTCACGCTGCAACTGCTGCGCTATCGCCACCATCTTATCGCCGTATAATTCTCCAATGCTTATCAGGCGTAACCATATCTCTGTGGATGTCATCCTTTCCCCTGCCACAAGCCGCTCTGGCAATCTTTGCGATTGGTCACTGATGCTGTCAATCAGAGGGGGTTTTGTCTAGAATAGAGGTTATATTCTTATCAACTCCTGAATACGACTCTGGAAAAATATGGCAGTTTTGCAAGTGTTACATATCCCGGACGAGCGCCTTCGCAAAGTCGCCGAACCGGTTAAAGAAGTGAATGCAGAAACGCAACGTATCATTGATGATATGTTCGACACGATGTACGCCGAAGAAGGTATCGGTCTCGCAGCTACGCAGGTAGATATTCATCAGCGCATTATCGTGATTGATGTTTCCGAAAACCGTGAAGAACGCCTGGTATTAATTAACCCGGAGTTACTGGAAAAAAGCGGTGAAACCGGAATCGAAGAAGGCTGTCTCTCCATTCCTGAGCAGCGTGCGCTGGTTCCTCGCGCAGAGAAAGTTAAAATACGTGCGCTTGATCGCGACGGTAAGCCATTCGAACTGGAAGCGGACGATCTCCTGGCAATCTGCATTCAGCATGAAATGGATCATCTGGTCGGTAAGCTGTTTATCGATTACCTCTCTCCATTGAAACAGCAGCGTATTCGTCAGAAAGTAGAGAAACTGGATCGCATGCGCGCTCGCGCATAACGTGACCCCGGATACAAGGATTAACGTGTCTACATCACTACGTATCATCTTCGCAGGAACACCTGACTTCGCAGCGCGTCATCTGGACGCGCTGTTGTCGTCTGGCCATCAGGTTGTCGGCGTTTTTACTCAGCCCGACCGCCCGGCAGGCCGCGGTAAAAAATTGATGCCTAGCCCGGTTAAAGTGCTGGCAGAAGAACACGGCTTACCGGTTTTCCAGCCTGCTTCGTTGCGGCCGCAGGAAAACCAGCAGCTGGTCGCAGATTTAAATGCGGATGTCATGGTGGTTGTGGCATATGGCCTCATTCTGCCAAAAGCGGTGCTTGATATGCCGCGCCTGGGTTGCCTTAATGTCCACGGATCACTGCTTCCGCGCTGGCGCGGCGCGGCGCCAATACAACGTTCGTTGTGGGCCGGCGATGCCGACACTGGCGTGACGATTATGCAGATGGACGTGGGTCTGGATACCGGCGACATGCTTTATAAGCTTTCTTGCCCTATTACAGACGAAGACACCAGCGCCACGCTGTATGACAAACTGGCGGAGCTTGGGCCAAAAGGTCTTATTGATACGCTGCAGCAGCTGGCGGATAACCGTGTTCAACCGGAAGTCCAGGACGAAGCCCTGGTGACCTATGCTGAGAAGCTCAGTAAAGAAGAGGCCCGCCTCGACTGGTCACTTCCTGCAGCCCAGCTTGAACGGTGCATTCGGGCATTTAATCCTTGGCCAATGAGCTGGCTGGAAATAGACGGGCAGCCGGTGAAAGTCTGGCAGGCCTCCGTCATTGCCGGACCAGTCAATGCCGCACCCGGAACAATTGTTGAAGCGAATAAGCAGGGTATTCAGGTCGCAACTGTTGAAGGGATCCTGAATCTGGAATCCTTACAACCAGCCGGTAAAAAAGCCATGAGCGCGCAGGATCTTCTGAACTCACGCCGTGAATGGTTTACGCCTGGCAATAGTCTCGCCTGAGATCATCTCCATTTAAGGCCCGGTGTTTCCGGGCATTTTTATTTTTGCGGTTATGAAAAAACAAAATTTACGCAGCCTGGCAGCGCAGGCAATTGAACAAGTGGTCGAACAGGGCCAATCATTGAGCAATGTCCTGCCACCATTACAGCAAAAAGTTTCCGATAAAGATAAGGCGCTTCTTCAGGAGTTGTGCTTTGGCGTTCTGCGCACCTTACCGCAGCTGGAGTGGCTGATCGGAAAACTAATGGCGCGCCCGATGGCAGGCAAACAGCGCGTACTTCATTATCTGATCATGGTCGGCTTCTATCAGTTACTGCATACCCGTATTCCGCCTCATGCCGCACTGGCCGAGACGGTAGAAGGTGCAGTTGCGGTAAAACGTCCGCAGCTTAAAGGGCTGGTTAATGGCGTTTTACGCCAGTTCCAGCGTCAGCAGGATGAATTGCTGACTGAATTTGCCCGCTCGGAAAAACGTTTCCTGCATCCCGACTGGTTATTAAAACGTCTGCAAAAAGCCTATCCTCAGCAGTGGGAAACGCTGGTTGAGGCTAATAACCAGCGACCGCCTATGTGGTTACGCGTCAACCGCAACCACCACTCCCGCGATGCGTGGCTGGCACTACTGGAAGAAGCCGGGATGAGTGGATTCCCGCATCCGAATTATAGTGATGCGGTTCGTCTGGCCGCGCCAGCGCCGGTGCATACTCTTCCAGGGTTTGAACAGGGCTGGGTTACCGTTCAGGATGCCTCTGCCCAGGGTTGCATGACCTGGCTTGAACCGCAAAATGGCGAACGTATCCTTGATCTGTGCGCCGCGCCTGGCGGTAAGACAACGCATATTCTGGAAGTCGCACCGCAGGCAAGCGTAATGGCGGTCGATGTTGACGAACAGCGTCTTTCACGTGTTTACGATAACCTTAAACGGCTTGGCATGAAGGCCGAGGTCAAACAGGGCGACGGACGTACACCAGCTCAGTGGTGCGGAGATGAGCAGTTCGACCGTATTTTACTGGATGCCCCTTGTTCCGCTACCGGGGTGATCCGCCGCCATCCTGATATTAAATGGTTACGCCGCGATCGGGATATTAAAGAGCTGGCACAGCTGCAGTCTGAGATTCTGGATGCCATCTGGCCACATCTGAAAAGCGGCGGGACGCTGGTGTATGCCACCTGTTCCGTATTGCCAGAAGAGAACAGTCAGCAGATCGCGGCCTTCCTGAAGCGTACGCCCAATGCCCGTCTGCATCTGACCGGTACACCAGAGCAGCCCGGCAAACAAAACCTGCCAGGGGCAGAAGAAGGCGACGGCTTCTTTTACGCTAAGCTAATCAAAGAGTGATGTTGAAAACGGGTCACAAGATATGAAGATAATCATTCTGGGCGCGGGACAGGTGGGCGGTACGCTGGCAGAAAACCTGGTCGGTGAGAATAACGACATCACAATCGTTGATACCAATGGCGATCGTCTGCGCAGCCTGCAGGATAAATTTGATCTGCGTGTGGTTCAGGGGCATGGTTCTCATCCACGGGTGTTACGTGAAGCCGGTGCTGATGATGCCGATATGCTGGTTGCTGTTACCAGTTCCGATGAGACTAATATGGTTGCCTGTCAGGTCGCCTATTCACTCTTCAACACCCCAAACCGCATTGCACGTATCCGCTCCCCGGATTATGTCCGCGATGCCGATAAGCTGTTTCATTCCGATGCGGTTCCTATCGACCATTTGATTGCGCCAGAACAGCTGGTTATCGACAGCATCTACCGACTGATTGAATACCCGGGCGCACTGCAGGTGGTGAATTTCGCGGAAGGTAAAGTCAGTCTTGCAGTGGTCAAAGCCTATTATGGTGGCCCACTGATTGGCAACGCGCTTTCCACCATGCGCGAACATATGCCGCATATTGATACCCGTGTCGCCGCGATCTTCCGTCATGATCGCCCTATCCGACCGCAAGGCTCTACCATTGTCGAAGCCGGAGATGAAGTCTTCTTTATTGCTGCATCGCAGCACATTCGTGCAGTAATGAGTGAACTTCAGCGACTGGAAAAACCCTATAAACGCATCATGCTGGTTGGGGGCGGTAATATCGGTGCCGGTCTGGCTCGCCAGTTGGAAAAAGATTACAGCGTTAAACTGATCGAACGCGATCAACAGCGAGCTTCTGAGCTGGCAGAAAAACTGCAAAATACGATCGTTTTTTATGGCGATGCGTCGGATCAAGAGTTGCTCGCCGAAGAACATATCGATCAAGTTGATCTTTTCATTGCGGTCACCAATGACGATGAAGCCAACATCATGTCAGCGATGCTGGCAAAACGGATGGGCGCGAAGAAAGTCATGGTGCTTATTCAGCGTCGGGCGTATGTCGATTTGGTACAAGGCAGCGTCATTGATATCGCAATTTCACCGCAACAGGCCACTATTTCTGCCCTGCTGAGCCATGTACGTAAAGCGGACATCGTGGGTGTGTCTTCTCTACGTCGCGGAGTGGCAGAAGCTATCGAAGCCGTGGCGCACGGAGATGAAAGTACTTCCCGTGTGGTAGGGCGTACTATCGACGAAATTAAGCTCCCGCCGGGGACCATCATTGGTGCGGTAGTGCGCGGTAATGATGTGATGATCGCCAATGATAACTTGCGCATTGAGCAAGGCGATCATGTAATCATGTTCCTGACAGATAAAAAGTTTATTACCGACGTCGAACGTCTGTTCCAGCCAAGTCCTTTCTTCCTGTAATGCCTGAAGGGTGCTGTTATCAGCACCTTTTTTTATAACCCAATAATATGTAAGGGTTATATTTCTGTGACGCATGTCTCTCTTCAATGGCAATCCGCTAATGATTTGTTAAACTTGTATTTGTCAGCTGGCACAAGGAGAACAAAATGAGTTTTATTAAAGAATTTCGCGAATTTGCGATGCGCGGGAATGTAGTGGATTTGGCTGTAGGTGTAATTATTGGTGCAGCGTTTGGTAAGATCGTTTCATCACTGGTTGCCGATATTATCATGCCCCCGCTGGGATTATTGATTGGCGGGATCGATTTCAAACAGTTCGCTATAACACTGCGTGAAGCACAAGGTGATATTCCTGCAGTGGTAATGCATTACGGCGTGTTTATTCAAAACGTATTTGATTTTGTGATTGTTGCTTTTGCCATCTTTATGGCTATCAAGCTGATCAATAGATTGAATCGTAAGAAAAAAGAAGAACCGGCTGCGCCGGCAGCACCCTCGAAAGAAGAAGTATTGCTGACAGAAATTCGTGACTTACTGAAAGCGCAAAACAACCGTACTTTGTAAGGCTCTGAAAGCAAGAAGGCCAGTGGTAAGAAAGCGATTTGCTTGCTTGCCACTGGCCTCCCAGTTACCCCGTTTCGCATGTTTATTTTTACGTAGATAACTTCCTTTCCCTTTCTTATTCTTCTCAATTCGCTGCCTGAATAAAGGATCATGTAATAATGCTTCAATAGCGTTATCGTTGATTTGCCCTTTCTTATGCTGATAATGGCTCATGATTTCTCCGGTATAGACAATATCCACGCGAGTGGAAAAGCTGAGATAAATAAAATCAACAGCCGCGCGTTTCTCCGTTTGCCCCCTGCTCGAGTGTTTCGAGGATAGAGCAGTAGACGCTACTATGAGCAGTGCCACAACAAGCATCGTTCAGCCGCTGTAGAGACAGGCGCATCGTTTGTAACTCTTCGATACGCGCTTCGACTTCACTCAGTCTCGCCTGCACAATGCTTTTTGATTCCTGGCAGGTGTGGTGTTCAGGATCGATGCGGATCGACAGCAGTTCACGGATCGATTCCAGCGTAAAACCCAGCTGTCGGGCGTGACGAATGAACTTCAACCGCTGAAGATCCTTATCGGTATACAACCGAAAGCCACCTTCAGTGCGAATTTCATGCTCCATCATCTGCTGTTTTTCGTAATAACGAATGGTGTCAGGCGTGACATCAGCCAGCTTCGCAATCTCACCAATACGATACATCGCTAATCCTCATTCATTTTTTTCACTAGCCGGTCAGCGTAGTCGCCGTGCAGGAAATTTGTGCTTACACCCGCCTGTCGAAGCTTAAGCTCAAGAAGTGCGAGTCGCTGGCTGTAATCCGTATGCTCGGGAGATCCTTGTCTGACTGTACTGAGTAAGTGAGCAAGCTCAACTGCCTCTTTACGCTGCTCAAGTTCTGGCGGCAGGCAACCAGCATTTTTCAACATTCGATAACCTGCTCTCAGTTCAGCAGGAACATGTGAATCATTATCCAGTATTAATGGGCATCCACTACCAGGCAGGTTATCAAATTCACCCTGGCGTTGAGCATCAAGAATGTGTCGTTCTGCCCACTGGTCAAGTAACCACATAGCAAAACTCCGCAGAGAATGAAAAGAATACGACTATTGTAGGAAAGTGGGGATACAGCAGATATAAAAAAACCCACCGAAGCGGGTTTTTTTACGTTACTGCAGATTACTCTGCAGCAGCTTCTGCTTTCTCTGAACGATCAACCAGCTCGATGTAAGCCATCGGCGCGTTGTCGCCTGCACGGAAGCCACACTTCAGAATACGAGTGTAACCACCGGCACGGCTCGCGAAACGCGGGCCCAGTTCGTTAAACAGTTTTGCCACGATCTCGTTATCACGAGTACGGGCGAATGCCAGACGACGATTAGCAACGCTGTCAGTCTTGGCAAGAGTAATCAGCGGCTCAACTACGCGACGCAGCTCTTTCGCTTTAGGCAGGGTCGTCTTGATGATCTCATGACGAACCAGTGAACCTGCCATGTTGCGGAACATAGCCTGGCGATGGCTGCTGTTGCGGTTCAGTTGACGACCACTCTTACGATGGCGCATGACCTTATCCTTCTCAGTAAAACCTTAACCTGTGATCCGGTTACTCGTCAGCAATGCTTGCCGGTGGCCAGTTTTCCAGGCGCATGCCCAGAGACAGACCACGTGAAGCCAGCACGTCTTTAATCTCAGTAAGAGATTTTTTACCCAGGTTCGGCGTTTTCAGCAACTCAACCTCGGTACGCTGTACCAGATCACCGATATAGTGGATAGCTTCTGCCTTAAGGCAGTTAGCAGAGCGGACAGTCAATTCCAGATCGTCAACAGGGCGCAGCAGGATCGGATCGAATTCTGGTTTCTCTTCTTTCACTTCCGGCTGACGTACATCACGTAAGTCAACGAAAGCTTCCAGTTGTTCTGCCAGGATGGTTGCCGCACGACGAATCGCCTCTTCAGGATCGATTGTGCCGTTGGTTTCCATTTCGATGACCAGCTTGTCCAGGTCGGTACGCTGTTCTACACGCGCTGCTTCAACATTGTAGGCAATACGCTCTACAGGGCTGTAGCATGCGTCGACCAGCAGACGGCCGATTGGGCGCTCATCTTCTTCCGAATGAATTCGGGCAGAAGCCGGCACATAACCACGACCGCGCTGAACTTTGATACGCATGCTAATAGCTGCGTTCTCATCGGTCAGGTGGCAGATCACGTGCTGCGGCTTGACGATTTCGACATCACCGTCGTGGGTGATATCGGCTGCAGTCACAGGGCCAATGCCAGATTTATTCAGAGTAAGAATAACTTCATCTTTACCCTGAACTCTCACCGCCAGCCCTTTCAGGTTGAGCAGGATTTCAAGGATATCTTCCTGAACGCCTTCTTTGGTGCTGTACTCATGAAGTACACCATCAATCTCAACCTCGGTCACCGCGCAACCCGGCATCGATGAGAGCAGAATACGGCGCAGTGCGTTACCCAGAGTATGGCCAAAGCCACGCTCTAAAGGCTCAAGGGTCACCTTGGCGTGCGTCGAACTCACTTGCTCGATATCTACCAGGCGCGGTTTTAGAAACTCTGTCACAGAACCCTGCATTGTGTCCTCTCTTTGGTACTAAGCTTTACTTGGAGTAAAGCTCGACGATCAGGTGTTCGTTAATGTCCGCAGACAGATCAGAACGTTCCGGCTGACGCTTGAACGTGCCTTCCATCTTGCCAGCATCAACTTCCAGCCAGGTTGGCTTTTCACGCTGCTCAGCCAGCTCCAGAGCGGCTTTCACGCGAGATTGCTTTTTCGCTTTCTCACGAATGCTAACAACGTCATTCGCTTTAACCTGATAAGAAGCGATGTTAACAACACGACCGTTTACCATGATTGCTTTATGGCTAACCATCTGACGTGCTTCAGCACGAGTGGCACCAAAGCCCATACGGTATACTACGTTGTCCAGACGGCCTTCCAGCAGAGCCAACAGGTTTTCACCGGTGTTGCCTTTCAGACGTGCTGCTTCTTTATAGTAGTTACGGAACTGACGCTCCAGCACACCGTACATACGGCGAACTTTCTGCTTTTCACGCAACTGCACACCATAGTCAGACAGACGCGGTTTACGCGCACCGTGCTGGCCAGGAGCTTGTTCAATTTTACACTTGGTATCGATCGCGCGAACGCCAGACTTAAGGAATAAGTCGGTGCCCTCACGACGGCTCAGCTTGAGCTTAGGACCCAAATATCTTGCCATTTTCTATCTCCAACAATCCTAGAAAACGAACGCGTTATACGCGACGTTTTTTCGGCGGACGACAACCGTTATGAGGGATCGGAGTCACATCAGTAATATTCGTGATGCGGAAACCAGCGGCGTTCAGAGCACGAACAGTAGATTCGCGACCTGGACCCGGACCTTTTACCATAACTTCCAGATTCTTGATGCCGTATTCTTTTACGGCTTCAGCGCAACGCTCTGCTGCAACCTGAGCTGCGAACGGAGTGGATTTGCGTGAACCACGGAAACCGGAACCACCGGCTGTTGCCCAACCCAGTGCGTTACCCTGACGATCAGTAATAGTAACGATGGTGTTGTTGAAAGAAGCATGGATATGAGCCACGCCGTCAGAGACTTGTTTTCTTACACGCTTACGTGCACGAACTGGTGCCTTTGCCATTATTCAATCACCCCGATTATTTCTTGATCGGTTTGCGCGGACCCTTACGGGTACGTGCGTTGGTCTTGGTACGCTGGCCGCGAACCGGGAGACCACGACGATGACGCAAACCGCGATAGCAACCAAGATCCATAAGGCGCTTGATGCTCATGCTAACTTCACGGCGCAGATCACCTTCAACGACAAATTTGGCAACTTCGTCACGCAGCGTGTCGATTTGTTCTTCAGACAGCTCACTGATCTTAACATCTTCAGCGATACCCGCTGCAGCCAGAATGGCTTTGGAACGGGTCTTGCCGACGCCGTAGATCGAAGTTAATGCGATCACAGCATGTTTCTGATCAGGAATGTTAATGCCTGCTATACGGGCCACTATGCACTCCTACTATTTAATATGTACGCACCATGCTGAAAAGCCCGTTTTCAGGATACTCAAATGGAAACGTACAGACATACAAAAGATTGGCTGGCTAATCTAGCCAGCTCAACCCAACTTTGCAAGAAAAATATGCGAAATAATCAGCCTTGGCGCTGTTTATGCTTCGGCTCGGCACTGCAAATCACACGGATGACACCATCACGCTTAACGATTTTGCAGTTACGGCATAATTTCTTGACGGAAGCACGAACTTTCATTTTTACTCTCCGTAACTTCTCGAGCGACCTATTGTCGGCCGTAGCCTTTAAGGTTCGCCTTCTTCAATGCAGACTCGTACTGACTTGACATCATCAGAGTTTGCACTTGAGCCATAAAGTCCATAATCACGACAACAACGATAAGCAGTGAGGTTCCACCGAAGTAGAACGGTACTTTCATTGCATCACGCATGAACTCCGGGATCAGGCAAATAAAAGTAATATAAAGCGCACCAACCAAAGTCAGGCGAGTCATTACTTTATCGATATACTTCGCCGTTTGCTCTCCCGGACGAATTCCTGGTACAAATGCACCGGACTTCTTCAGGTTATCTGCTGTTTCACGCGGGTTGAAGACCAACGCCGTGTAGAAGAAACAGAAGAAGATGATCGCAGACGCATAGAGTAACACATAAAGTGGTTGCCCAGGCTGCAAATACAGCGAAATTGTTGTCAGCCAGTTCCAACCAGTCCCGCCCCCGAACCATGACGCGATGGTCGCCGGGAACAGAATAATACTGGAAGCGAAGATTGCCGGGATTACCCCTGCCATATTCACTTTCAGCGGTAAATGTGTGCTCTGTGCAGCATAGACACGACGACCTTGCTGACGTTTCGCGTAGTTTACCACAATGCGGCGTTGACCACGTTCAACGAAGATAACAAAGAACGTCACTGCAAATACTAATACTGCAACCAACAGCAACAGGAGGAAGTGCAGGTCGCCTTGACGCGCTTGCTCGATAGTATGGGCGATGGCTGGCGGGAGACCCGCAACAATACCAGCGAAGATAATGATCGAAATACCGTTGCCGATACCTCGTTCAGTAATTTGTTCGCCGAGCCACATCAGGAACATCGTTCCTGAAACCAGACTTACAACAGCGGTGAAATAGAATGCAAAGCCTGGGTTAATAACCAGGCCCTGCATACCAGGCATATTCGGTAGACCGGTAGCAATACCGATCGACTGGAATATCGCCAGCACCAGAGTGCCGTAACGGGTGTACTGGCTGATCTTACGACGACCAGACTCCCCTTCTTTCTTCAGCTCTGCCAAGGTCGGATGAACGACCGTCAGCAGCTGGATAATGATCGATGCCGAAATATACGGCATGATACCCAAAGCAAAGATTGAAGCACGGCTGAGAGCACCACCAGAGAACATGTTAAACATTTCAATGATGGTGCCACGCTGTTGCTCAAGCAGTTTGGCAAGTACAGCGGCATCAATACCAGGGATCGGAATAAAAGAGCCAATACGGAACACAATAAGCGCACCGATTACAAACAACAGTCTGCGTTTCAGCTCGCCTAAGCCACCTTTGGCACTTTGAAAATCTAATCCCGGTTGTTTAGCCATCTGCTACTTATTCCTCGATTTTACCGCCAGCAGCTTCGATAGCAGCACGAGCACCTTTAGTAACACGCAGGCCACGAACAGTTACCGGAGTAGAAACTTCACCAGCCAGGATCACTTTCGCGAACTCGATCTGGATACCGATAATGTTTGCTGCTTTCAGCGTGTTCAGGTCTACAACGCCGCCTTCAACTTTCGCCAGGTCAGACAGACGAACTTCGGCTGTGATCGCTGATTTGCGAGAGGTGAAGCCGAACTTCGGCAGACGACGGTACAGTGGCATCTGGCCACCCTCGAAACCGCGACGTACGCCACCGCCAGAACGAGAGTTCTGACCTTTGTGACCACGACCACCGGTTTTGCCGAGGCCAGAACCGATAC
The DNA here is from genome assembly GCF_050435045.1 of Leclercia sp. 1548. Lineage (NCBI taxonomy): Bacteria > Pseudomonadati > Pseudomonadota > Gammaproteobacteria > Enterobacterales > Enterobacteriaceae > Leclercia > Leclercia sp. 1548. The sequence goes on from NZ_JBNDJP010000013.1 coordinate 15,553, forward strand.
CACGACCCAGGCGTTTACCCGCCTTTTTAGAGCCTTCGGCCGGAGACAGAGTATTTAAACGCATCTCTTACTCCTCAACTTTAACCATGAAGTAAACCGCGTTGACCATACCACGAACAGCAGGAGTATCCTCGCGCTCAACGGTATGACCAATACGACGCAGACCCAGGCCAAGCAGAGTTGCCTTGTGTTTCGGCAGACGTCCGATTGCACTGCGGGTTTGTGTAATTTTAATAGTCTTTGCCATGGTCAATTACCCCAGAATTTCTTCAACGGATTTACCACGCTTGGCAGCGACCATTTCTGGAGATTTCATATTTTCCAGGCCATCAATAGTTGCACGAACCACGTTGATCGGGTTGGTGGAACCATATGCTTTAGCCAGAACGTTATGAACTCCAGCAACTTCCAGAACGGCGCGCATTGCACCACCGGCGATGATACCGGTACCTTCGGAAGCTGGCTGCATGAAGACACGAGAACCCGTGTGAGTACCCTTAACTGGGTGCTGCAGGGTGCCGTGGTTCAGCGCGACGTTAATCATATTGCGACGGGCTTTTTCCATCGCTTTCTGGATCGCTGCTGGAACTTCACGCGCTTTACCGTAACCAAAACCTACGCGGCCATTACCATCACCAACAACAGTCAGAGCTGTGAAGGAGAAAATACGACCACCTTTAACGGTTTTAGATACGCGGTTAACCGCGATCAGCTTTTCCTGCAGTTCGCCAGCCTGTTTTTCGATGTGAGCCATCTTACACCTCTACCTTAGAACTGAAGGCCAGCTTCACGGGCAGCATCTGCCAGTGCCTGGACGCGACCATGATATTGGAACCCGGAACGGTCAAAGGACACAACTGTGATGCCTTTTTCCAGAGCGCGTTCAGCAACAGCTTTACCTACAGCTGCAGCAGCGTCTTTGTTACCGGTGTACTTCAATTGTTCAGTAATAGCTTTTTCTACAGTAGAAGCAGCTACCAGAACTTCAGAACCGTTTGGTGCAATGACCTGTGCGTAAATATGACGCGGGGTACGATGTACCACCAGGCGAGTTGCACCCAGCTCTTTGAGCTTGCGGCGTGCGCGGGTCGCACGACGGATACGAGCAGATTTCTTATCCATAGTGTTACCTTACTTCTTCTTAGCCTCTTTGGTACGCACGACTTCGTCGGCGTAACGAACACCCTTGCCTTTGTAAGGCTCAGGACGACGGTAGGCGCGCAGATCTGCTGCAACCTGACCGATCAGCTGTTTATCAGCGCCTTTCAGCACGATTTCAGTCTGAGTCGGGCATTCTGCAGTGATACCGGCCGGCAGCGGATGCTCAACAGGGTGTGAGAAGCCCAGAGACAGGCCTACTGCATTCCCTTTGATCGCTGCACGATAACCTACACCAACCAGCTGAAGCTTTTTAGTGAAGCCTTCGGTAACACCAACAACCATTGAGTTCAGCAGGGCACGCGCGGTACCAGCCTGAGCCCAGCCATCAACGTAACCAGTACGTGGGCCGAAAGTCAGAGCGTTGTCTACATGATTAACTTCAACAGCATTGTTGAGGGTACGAGTCAGCTCGCCATTTTTACCTTTGATCGTAATAACCTGACCGTCGATTTTTACATCAACGCCGGCAGGAATAACGACCGGTGCTTTAGCAACACGAGACATTCTTTCCTCCGATTAGGCTACGTAGCAGATAATTTCGCCACCAAGACCAGCTTGGCGCGCTGCACGATCAGTCATAACACCTTTAGAGGTAGAAACAACTGCGATACCCATGCCGGCCATAACTTTTGGCAGCTCATCTTTTTTCTTATAGATGCGCAGGCCTGGGCGGCTGACACGCTGAATGCTTTCTACAACAGCTTTACCCTGGAAATACTTAAGAGTAAGTTCCAGTTCCGGCTTGGTGTCGCCTTCAACTTTAAAATCTTCGATAAAACCTTCTTCCTTCAGCACGTTGGCAATTGCCACTTTCAGCTTGGCGGAAGGCATGGTGACCGCAACTTTGTTCGCGGCCTGACCGTTACGGATACGGGTCAGCATATCCGCGATCGGATCTTGCATGCTCATCTGTCTTTACTCCCGTGATTCAATTGGTAATTACCAGCTAGCCTTTTTCAAGCCTGGTACTTCACCGCGCATGGCGGCTTCACGCAGTTTGATACGGCTCAACCCGAACTTGCCCACGAAACCATGTGGACGACCTGTTTGACGACAGCGGTTACGCTGACGAGACGGGCTGGAATCACGCGGCAGAGACTGCAGCTTGAGAACAGCATTCCAACGATCTTCGTCGGAAGCGTTCACATCAGAAATGATCGCTTTCAGTTCAGCGCGTTTAGCGAAGAATTTATCAGCTAAAGCTACGCGCTTTACTTCGCGTGCTTTCATTGATTGCTTAGCCATTCAGTAACCCTACCTTACTTGCGGAACGGGAAGTCAAACGCAGCCAGCAGAGCGCGGCCTTCTTCGTCAGAGTTCGCAGTAGTGGTAATGGTAATATCCAAACCACGCACGCGGTCGACTTTATCGTAGTCGATCTCTGGGAAGATGATCTGCTCACGGACACCCATGCTGTAGTTGCCACGACCGTCGAAAGACTTAGCGGACAAGCCACGGAAGTCACGGATACGTGGAACAGCAATAGAGATCAGGCGCTCAAGGAACTCCCACATGCGTTCGCCACGCAGAGTTACTTTACAGCCGATCGGATAGCCCTGACGGATTTTGAAGCCTGCAACAGATTTGCGTGCTTTGGTGATCAGCGGTTTTTGACCGGAGATTGCTGTCAGATCAGCTGCTGCGTTATCCAGCAGTTTCTTGTCAGCGATCGCTTCACCAACACCCATGTTCAGGGTGATCTTCTCGACCCGAGGGACTTGCATGACAGAATTGTAGTTAAACTCAGTCATGAGTTTGTTAACTACTTCGTCTTTGTAGTAATCATGCAGTTTCGCCATCGTACTACTCCAAATTACTTGATAGTTTCGCTGTTAGACTTGAAGAAACGGACTTTTTTGCCGTCTTCGAATCTAAAGCCTACACGGTCAGCCTTACCGGTTGCCGCATTGAAGATTGCAACGTTAGAAACCTGAATTGCAGCTTCTTTTTCAACGATGCCACCTGGCTGGTTCAGGGCCGGAACCGGCTTCTGATGTTTCTTAACCAGGTTGATACCTTCAACGACGAGTTTGCCGGAAGACAGAACATTTTTTACTTTACCGCGTTTACCTTTATCTTTACCGGTTAACACGATAACTTCGTCATCACGACGGATTTTCGCTGCCATGATTCGCTCCTTAGAGTACTTCTGGTGCCAGAGAGATAATTTTCATGAACTTTTCAGTACGAAGTTCACGAGTTACCGGCCCAAAGATACGCGTGCCGATAGGCTGCTCGCTGTTATTGTTTAAAATAACGCATGCATTACCATCGAAGCGAATGACAGAACCGTCAGGGCGACGAACACCCTTCCTGGTGCGCACCACTACCGCTTTCAGCACATCACCTTTCTTGACCTTACCACGTGGAATTGCTTCCTTGATGGTGATCTTGATGATGTCGCCTACGCCTGCGTAGCGACGGTGCGAGCCACCCAGAACCTTGATACACATTACGCGACGTGCACCGGAGTTGTCGGCGACGTTCAGCATAGTCTGTTCTTGGATCATTTCAGTGCTCCGCTAATGTCAACTACTACCTGAGACTCTAAAATCAGAGCCGTTAAAAAGCCCCATATCGAGGGCGCGGCATTATAACACCGCTTCTGCAATATGGGTAGAAAAAATAAACGGCCCATTGCTGAGCCGTTTATTCGTATCGAGAAGGCTACTCTATTACAGAACCGCTTTCTCTACAACGCGAACCAGCGTCCAGGACTTAGTCTTGGACAGTGGACGGCATTCACGGATTTCAACCTTGTCGCCGATACCACATTCGTTGTTCTCGTCATGTACGTGCAGTTTGGTCGTACGCTTGATGAATTTACCGTAGATCGGGTGTTTCACAATACGTTCGATAGCTACAACGATGGATTTCTCCATTTTGTCGCTAACAACACGACCTTGCAGAGTACGGATTTTATCGGTCATTACGCACCCGCCTTCTGAGTCAGTAAAGTCTTAACGCGTGCAACATCACGACGTACCTGCTTCAGCAGGTGAGTCTGTTGCAGCTGGCCACTTGCAGCCTGCATACGCAGGTTGAACTGCTCACGCAGCAGGTTCAGCAGCTCAGCGTTCAGCTCTTCTACGCTTTTTTCACGCAGCTCATTTGCTTTCATTACATCACCGTCTTAGTTACAAAGGTGGTTTTGATAGGCAGTTTCGCTGCTGCCAGGCCGAAGGCTTCACGGGCCAGCTCTTCCGGAACACCGTCCATTTCATAAAGGACTTTGCCCGGTTGGATCAAGGCAACCCAGTACTCCACGTTACCTTTACCTTTACCCATACGAACTTCCAGCGGCTTCTCGGTAATTGGTTTGTCCGGGAATACACGGATCCAAATTTTACCTTGACGCTTAACTGCACGGGTCATAGCACGACGTGCTGCTTCGATCTGACGTGCAGTCAGACGACCACGGCCAACAGCTTTCAGACCGAAAGTGCCGAAGCTAACATCCGTACCCTGCGCCAGACCACGGTTGCGGCCTTTGTGCACTTTACGGAATTTTGTACGCTTTGGTTGTAACATCAGCGACGCTCCTTATTTACGGCCTTTACGCTGCTGCTTTTTAGGTTGCGCAGCCGGTTTTTCCGGTTGTTCAACAGCAGCCATACCACCCAGGATCTCACCTTTGAAGATCCATACCTTAACGCCGATTACACCGTAAGTGGTGTGCGCTTCAGAGGTGTTGTAGTCGATGTCAGCACGCAGAGTGTGCAGCGGTACGCGACCTTCGCGGTACCATTCGGTACGTGCGATTTCCGCGCCGCCCAGACGGCCGCTAACTTCAACTTTGATACCTTTAGCGCCCAGACGCATTGCGTTCTGTACAGCACGCTTCATAGCACGACGGAACATAACGCGACGTTCCAGCTGTGAAGTGATGCTATCAGCAACCAATTTAGCGTCCAGTTCAGGCTTACGAACTTCAGCGATATTGATCTGTGCAGGAACGCCAGCGATATCCGCTACGACCTTGCGCAGTTTTTCTACGTCTTCGCCTTTCTTACCGATTACGATGCCAGGACGAGCGGTGTGAATAGTCACACGGATGCTCTTAGCTGGACGCTCGATAACGATACGAGATACAGACGCTTTAGCCAGTTCCTTAGTCAGGTACTGACGTACTTTAAAATCGCTGTCCAGGTTGTCAGCGAATTCTTTGGTGTTCGCAAACCAGGTTGAGTTCCATGGTTTTACAATACCCAGGCGAATACCATTAGGATGTACTTTCTGACCCATTGCTAGTCTCCAGAGTCTCAGCGATCGGACACAACCACAGTAATGTGGCTGGTGCGCTTCAGGATGCGATCTGCACGACCTTTCGCACGCGGCATAATGCGCTTCATGCTTGGGCCTTCGTCTACGAAGATTTTCGCGACTTTCAGATCGTCAATGTCAGCGCCATCGTTGTGTTCAGCGTTAGCAATGGCAGATTCCAGTACCTTCTTAACCAATACCGCAGCTTTCTTGTTGGTATAGGTCAGGATGTCCAGGGCCTGCGACACTTTCTTACCGCGAATCAGGTCAGCAACAAGGCGAACCTTCTGAGCAGAAGAACGAGCATGGCGATGTTGAGCTAAAGTTTCCATCTCTTCCTCCTACCTTATTTCTTCTTCGCTTTTTTATCAGCAGCATGGCCGCGATAAGTACGAGTCGGTGCGAATTCACCCAGTTTGTGACCGACCATTTCATCGGAAACAAAGACTGGAACGTGCTGACGACCATTATGGACAGCGATGGTCAAACCGATCATGTTAGGAAAGATCGTTGAACGACGGGACCAAGTGCGCAGGGGCTTCTTGTCTCCGCTTTCCACCGCTTTCTCTACCTTCTTCAGCAAGTGCAGGTCAATAAAAGGACCTTTCTTGAGAGAACGTGGCATGGCTTATCCTCTAATATTATTTGCTACGGCGACGTACGATAAATTTATCAGTACGCTTGTTGCTGCGGGTCTTCTTACCTTTGGTCTGAACGCCCCACGGAGTTACCGGGTGCTTACCAAAGTTACGACCTTCACCACCACCATGTGGGTGGTCGACTGGGTTCATCGCAGTACCGCGAACGGTAGGACGAACACCACGCCAGCGTGCAGCACCTGCTTTACCCAGAACGCGCAGCATATGCTCAGCATTGCCAACTTCGCCCAGAGTTGCGCGGCAGTCTGCTTCGACTTTACGCATTTCACCAGAACGCAGACGCAGGGTGACATAAGCACCATCGCGCGCAACGATCTGAACGTAAGTACCAGCGGAACGTGCCAGCTGACCGCCTTTACCTGGTTTCATTTCTACGTTATGAACGGTAGAACCAACCGGGATATTGCGCATCGGCAGGGTGTTACCTGCTTTGATTGCAGCATCAACGCCAGACTGAATCTGGTCGCCAGCTTTCAGGCCTTTAGGGGCCAGAATGTAACGGCGCTCGCCATCTTTGTACAGAACCAGCGCGATGTTCGCGGAACGGTTCGGATCGTACTCAAGACGCTCAACAACAGCTGGGATACCGTCTTTGTTGCGTTTGAAGTCAACAATACGGTAAGCCTGCTTGTGACCACCACCGATGTGACGAGTGGTGATACGGCCATTGTTGTTACGACCACCGGATTTGCTGTTTTTTTCAACCAGCGGAGCAAAAGGTTTGCCCTTGTGCAGCTCTGGGTTGACCACTTTAACGACGTGGCGACGACCCGGAGATGTCGGTTTACATTTAACAACTGCCATTGTATTACTCCTCCGACTTACTCAGCGCCGCCAACGAAGTCCAGGTTCTGGCCTTCTTTCAGGGTGACGTAAGCTTTTTTCCAGTCGCTACGACGACCGATACGCTGTCCGTGACGTTTAACTTTCCCTTTAACTACCAGGGTGTTAACGACTTCGACTTCGACTTCAAACAGTTTCTGCACAGCAGCTTTGATTTCTGCTTTGGTCGCGTCTTTAGCAACTTTGAGAACGATGGTGTTTGTTTTTTCCATCGCAGCAGACGCTTTTTCAGAAACGTGCGGTGCACGAAGCACCTTCAGCAGACGTTCTTCACGAATCATGCCAGCATCTCCTCAACTTGCTTAACAGCATCAGCAGTCATTACGACTTTGTCGAAGGCGATCAGGCTAACCGGGTCGATACCAGTCGCATCGCGTACGTCAACCTTGTGCAGGTTACGTGCGGCCAGGAACAGGTTCTCGTCCAGCTCACCGGTGATGATCAGCACATCTTCCAGAGCCATGTCTTTCAGTTTCTGTGCCAGCAGCTTAGTTTTAGGCGCTTCTACAGAGAAAGATTCGACAACGATCAGACGATCCTGACGTACCAGCTCGGACAGGATGCTTTTCAGCGCGCCGCGGTACATCTTTTTGTTAACTTTTTGACTGTGGTCCTGCGGGCGAGCAGCGAAGGTCACGCCACCGGAACGCCAGATCGGGCTCTTGATAGAACCTGAACGCGCACGGCCGGTACCTTTCTGGCGCCACGGCTTTTTGCCGGAACCAGTTACTTCAGCACGAGTCTTCTGAGCACGAGTACCCTGACGAGCACCAGCTGCATAAGCAACAACAACCTGGTGAACCAGCGCTTCGTTGAAATCACGACCGAAGGTAGTTTCGGAAACAGTCAGCGCGCTCTGCGCGTCTTTCAATACTAATTCCATTGCTATCCCCTTACGCCTTCACAGCTGGTTTAACGATCAGGTCGCTACCGGTTGCACCCGGAACTGCACCTTTAACCAGCAGCAGGTTGCGCTCAGCGTCAACACGTACTACGTCCAGGCTCTGAACGGTCACACGTTCGTTACCCAGCTGACCTGCCATTTTCTTGCCTTTGAACACTTTGCCCGGAGTCTGGTTCTGACCGATAGAACCCGGAACGCGGTGGGACAAGGAGTTACCGTGCGTGGCATCCTGAGTACGGAAGTTCCAGCGCTTAACGGTACCAGCAAAACCTTTACCTTTAGAGGTACCGGTTACGTCAACTTTTTTAACTTCTGCAAACAGCTCAACGCTAATGTCCTGACCTACGGTGAACTCTTCGCCTTCAGCAAGACGGAATTCCCACAGACCACGGCCAGCTTCAACGCCAGCTTTAGCGAAGTGACCCGCTTCCGGTTTGGTTACACGGTTAGCTTTTTTAGCACCAGTGGTAACCTGAACGGCACGGTAGCCATCGTTAGCCAGGTCTTTAACCTGAGTAACGCGGTTTGCTTCAACTTCGATTACGGTTACTGGGATAGATACGCCATCTTCAGTGAAGATGCGGGTCATGCCCACTTTTTTACCGACTAAACCAATCATTGTATCAACCTCTCAATCGCTCGATGACCTGATTAACCCAGGCTGATCTGCACGTCTACACCGGCAGCCAGATCCAGACGCATCAGAGCATCAACGGTTTTCTCGGTTGGCTCAACGATGTCAACCAGACGCTTGTGAGTGCGGATTTCGTACTGATCACGCGCGTCTTTGTTAACGTGCGGGGAGATCAGAACGGTAAAGCGCTCTTTGCGGGTCGGCAGCGGGATCGGACCACGGACTTGCGCACCAGTGCGCTTAGCAGTCTCGACGATTTCCGCGGTTGATTGATCGATCAGACGATGATCAAACGCTTTAAGACGGATACGGATTCTTTGGTTCTGCATGAGACCAGAGCTCCAATTATTTTATAAACGAAAATGATTACTACTCAAACCCATTACGATTGATGGGAGAGTGTAACCGTTCTTACGTAGCCCCCCAATTGGGAGCATTGTTAGGCAACGAAAAACAGTGTTGCCTGGGTTCAGATTGAACCAGCTGTCAATTACGACAAGCCCGCGCATTATACGTAAATCTGGGCAGGACGCAAGCCCCGTTTAGGAAATAGACGACACTGGTGAGTTTTGCGTTGCGACTCGTAAATTTTCTGTAATGTAACGGCGACCTGCAAATACTCAGGAAGGCTTTACGCAGGGTTTCGTTTTGCAGTTTGTTTAACCACAGCAAGTACGCGGAATATGGCCTCACACATTTCATTGAGGCGCCAAACGATGCTTACTACCCTCCCCTTCCTGTTCGTCTACTTGGTTTTAACCTTTTTATTAGTCCGGGAAGATATCCGTTCGCATCTGCTCTTGGACAAATACCTCTGTCCATTGCTCTGGACGGGTCTGCTCTATCACCTCTGTCTTCATCCCGATTTTCTGGCAAGCGCGGTTCTGGGTGCGATCGCGGGATACACCGGTTTCGCGATGATTTATTGGGCTTACAAACTGATACGTAAACGTGAAGGATTGGGATACGGGGACGTGAAATATCTGGGGGCACTGGGCGCATGGCATGGCTGGTGCGTGCTTCCTGCTCTGGCCTTATCGGCAGCTCTGCTGGCGACGCTCTATCTTTTGATAAAATCTTTGTTTAAACCGGGAGAACAGATATTAAAAAACCCGCTGCCCTTTGGACCTTTTATGGCGGCAGCAGGTTTAATGATTGGCGGGCAAAGCCTGATCAGCTTTCCACTTTGATCTGTGACTGGAGATAATTCTGCAGACCGATTTTACCGATAAGATCCAGCTCAGTCTCCAGCCAGTCGATGTGCCCTTCTTCATCGGCCAGGATCTGGATCATCATATCGCGGCTGACATAATCGTGAACACTGTCAGCGTAAGCGATAGCTTCACGAAGATCTTTTGCACCCTCGAGTTCCAGTGCCAGATCGGAGCGCAGCATCTCTTCAACATCTTCACCGATACCCAGCTTGCCGAGATCCTGCAGGTTGGGGATTCCCTCAAGGAATAAAATACGCTCGATATACTTATCGGCGTGTTTCATTTCATCAATGGATTCATGGTATTCAACGTCGTTGAGGCGAGTCAGACCCCAGTTCTTGAACATTCTCGCATGGAGAAAGTATTGATTGATTGCGACAAGCTCATTTCCCAATAATTTATTGAGATAACTTATGATTTTAATATCACCTTTCATTATAGTCCCTCCGCTTCCACTTATTGAAGCGTAGATGGGGCTACAGGGATGTCAAAAAAAAGAATGAGCCTCAGGCAATCTCTTTGTATTCCGGGATCTGCATCAATTCGTCTTGCATGATCTCACGGGCAGCGCGAACGCACTTACCGCATTGATTTCCCACTGGAACAAACTTACGCAGCTGCTGAAAAGATTGTGGTTGAAACTGGCGAACGGCCTGACGGATTTTTTTATCACTTACACCATTACATAAACAAACGTACATAACCACTCCCGTTCAAAATATGCGCAAAGTGTAAGTGAGAATAATTATGATTACAATAGCACAAGCATCGAGATACGGGACGGGCGCCAGCAAAAAATGCGAAAATTTGTGACAGGGACAAACGCAAGGCAACAAAAAAGGACGCCGAAGCGTCCTTTTTAATTCAGGGATAATTAATTAGCCCAGAACTTTAGCAACAACACCCGCGCCAACGGTACGGCCGCCTTCGCGGATTGCGAAGCGCAGACCATCGTCCATTGCGATTGGGTGGATCAGGGTAACAACCATCTTGATGTTGTCGCCTGGCATTACCATCTC
>NZ_JBNDJP010000014.1:0-3272 GCF_050435045.1 Leclercia sp. 1548
GCTTGTCAGGGGGGCGGAGCCTATGGAAAACCGGCAACGCCGGGGTCCTTTTTTGGTCCACCTTCCTACCACATCTTCTCTTGCCGCTTATCACCTGAATATGTGGGTAACGCCGCTCCTGCTTTTGAGCAAGCCGGCTCCGCTCGCCGCAGTCGAACGACCGAGCGGAGCGAGTCAGTGAGCGAGGAAGCGGCATTTCTCCTGCAGTACATTTTCTGCCGACGCATCTGACCCCGATTTTTCACCTGCTTTATGTGGCAGCTATGCCGCGTATTTCTGCGATGCTGCATTCTAAGCCAGTATACATTTCGCTAGCGCTACATGACTGGTTCGGCGCTGCGCCCGAAACCCGCAAGATCGCGCCGGCACCCATTTTTCAGGACAGGATGTGTGTTTGTAATACCGCGCACGCGCCGGCATTACAAACACCCTGGTCAGGGCTGCGCCCCGACACCCCGCCAACGCCTCACGAACGCGACAAAATTCGCGCCCGTTCACCGTTACCAGTACAGCCATTCCGGAGTCAGCTGCTGCAGGATATCCAGTAATTGGACCAGATCTGTCATTACCTTCAGCAGAGCCTCTGTCAGTTTTAAAATCTTGAACATCTTTCTTCATCTCCCATTGCTTGATTTGGCTTCATGGGAAATTAGTGAGTTTGTAATTTTCAGTGGCAAAAAAGTTACTTTTCCCCCCGCCTCTGGCCCTCGAAGCGAGGCATCTTCATGAACGAAACGACGGGGCTGTTTTGCGCATGCGCAAAATCCGGCATGTGGGACCATGGTCCCACATGACACTAACACTGCTGAAAACAAGGCTTACGGGCACAGATCCGGACAGAACCGGACAGTAGTCATCTGGCTGCATGGCTATGCAGGAGGGTGAAATTTATCAGGTTGCGTTTTGCGGGGAACAGGCAGGGAAAGGTGCGTGTTTCAGGCAGGAGGCCTCAGAAACGCGCTGAGGCCTCCTGAGGCGGTGCGGGCAACGGATGTTATGGTAAATCTAGCTGTACAGTATCAGTCAGAAAAAAGGCGAGCATAGTTAATTGCTCGAGACATAGTCATCTGATGGCTTTTATCACCACTCGCACTAGGCGCTTGGTTATGTGGCTGACTTTGTGTTTTCGGCTGACCCGTCTGAGAGAGCGAGGCTGCCGCTGTATTTAACTGGGCATTCTGTCTCATGTTCATTTTCTCTTCGTACCTGCTATGAATGATCTTTAATGTTTCTTCTAAAATCCGCCGGTAATGGTTTTTTACCGAGTTGTTAGATAACGGTATGTTGTCGTACCTGATGCCGTTATCTTTCCAAATGATTTTGTATACTTTACCACCGGAGTGGCGATCTCGTCTGTATGCATATTTGATAGCACTGGTGACTTTACATCCCACTGACGACGTAGAGTATCCACGATGACGCTTTTTTTTTCTAAGCCTTTGTTCCGCATAGTAGAGGCAATGAGCTGCAAATTCGCCTCCAGTTGAACCTAAATCGTAAACTATTGGTTTGCTTTTTATCGCAATCATCGGGGGTGTATACATACCTACTAATATAGCACCTGAGTGTTTATCGAGGACCACCATGCCGAAGGTGAAGTCTTCTACATCCATGTAGAGACTCATTAAACTAGCGTACTGCTCTGGAGTTATGACTTTCAGCTGCATAGCTTGCATAAGGACGATCATCGGATGATCACCACACATAAGGGATATTGCTTCTGTTCCTTTGAAATCTATATGTATAGCTTTTTTTTCAATAACATCTCTTCGAAGATGTCCATCAACTGACCATTTGCCATCACAAGCAGCAAATTCAAACTCTCTGTATATTGTTGTTGTCATATCAATGGCTTAATTCTTTTTCGACTATCGTTAAGATACCAGATATACGAAAAAAAAATCAGATATTGATAGTTATCGTAATAGAAGATGCATCGATACCAGTTGCATTGCTTATATCTTGCTTAGCTCTTTCAACTGCCTCGTTGAGGCTTAGTTTTTTCGGCGCTTCTACAGTGGGGTTTGGCTGAGATGGTTTTGAAATCTGGAATTTTTTCCATTCCAGTTGCTCTGGCTTTATCCCTATACGGGAAAAGGCTTCCTCTGATGTCAGATAAGCAACCGGATAACGCTGACCACCAGTGAGCGTTTTCCATGCTTTTTTTACTGATATTTCAGCATATTCCTCAAATGTAATTACGTTTCTGTCGTTGTAATCAGGGTTTTTAAAGCATCCAGTGATCTTTGCAATGAGAAAGCCAGTTCCGTGTTCGAGGTCTTTCACCGCCCATGTTTCTCTTCGGTTTCTTACTGCGATGAGATACTTGGCGTCATTAAGCCGTTCTGCTTTTGCTAGCCAATAACCTGACCCCCCCTCAGCGCTCATTATGTTTAGATCTTTGCCTGTAAATACGATAACCGCGTTATCATCTTTCATATAGAAATTTCCCTTGTGAGTTTTTTATCGTCATTAATTTAATTCTATACTATAAAAATTGGTTTTTGAATGAATTTATGCGATAGGGTTGGGCTTCTATGAAACACGTCCTTGCGTGAGTCTTATCTGTTTTTATTTTGTTTTTATTTGCTTTTATGTGTTTTTATGTGCATCTTATTGCGTTGTTATTCTTTTGGGGTGTTATATGTCGATATCTATGCAGCAAATAGATTCATGTATTGAAACGACCATCAATCGTCTTTCTAGCGAAGCAGGTACGATGGTTAGTAATTTCTATCTTGACCTGCGTTCTCCCGGTAGACAGCGCATTACTGAAAAGCTGGTAGAGCAATCAATAGATCTTTGCAGGTCTCGTGGTATCTATGCTGAGCGGGAAGGTGATGGGTTGCTTGTGAGAGTGGATCTGAGAACGTGCTATCTGAATCCAGGCCAAGCTGAAATGTTTAATGTAGCTATTGGATATACGCGTTCAGTTCACGGGAATCATCTATAAGCTGTCTATACAAAAGGATCTTCTTGAGATCCTTTTTTTCTACGCGTAATCTCTTGCTCTGAAAACGAAAAAACCACCCTGGCAGGTGGTTTTTCGAAGGTTAGTTAATCCTGGCAGATTCTCTAACCGTGGTAACAGTCTTGTGCGAGACGTCACCAAATCTGTCCTTCCAGTGTAGCCGCACTAAGGGCACCACTTCAAGAACTCTCGATACATCTCTCGCACATCCTGTTTACCAGTGGCCGCTGCCAGTGGCGTTTTGTCGTGTCTTTCCGGCTTGGACTCGAGTCGATAGTTACCGGATAAGACGCAGCGGTCG
>NZ_JBNDJP010000015.1:0-2996 GCF_050435045.1 Leclercia sp. 1548
GGGGTATTTTTCAGGCTTCTGGGCAGGGAAAGGTGCCGGAAACGGCCGTCAGGCCGCAGGATCGCGCTGAGGGGCTCTCAGGGGGTGCGGGCAAGAGATGTTATGGTAAATCATGCATCTGCATCCTGTACCTATTGTGGAAGATAATAGTGTTGTATTGACGATGTCGTCGAAATGTAGTAGATTAGATCCCGTAGTCGTCAGCTAGCGCAGTTCTTTAAGAATTGCAGCCATGCTAGATTCCTTAGTGTTCTAGTAGTTAGTTGATGCATAGAGAATATGAAGAGGCCACCCCTAAAGGGTGGCCTTTTGCATTTATGATTTCCTGATATGTCCGATCACGTTTCCGGATTTTTTTAGTTCAAATAGCCAGTTCTTGCATAGCGGGTTTGATAATTGCTCGATTACTTTTTGCGAGAAATCATCTGCTTCTACATCTAAGGCAATTGTTTCGCTTTGCGACATAAAAGACTTTAAAGAGCCTTCAGTCATCATGCTTAATATGTCTATATGGTTCATGGTTCCAATATAGAATTGGTGCATTTCGATAGAAATATAACTTAGAGTGCTTATTATTGTATTGTATTCAGATCTCATCCTCGAAATGCAATCAGCGATAGTCGTTGGCTCTGGCTTTATTTGTTTTTTACCGTCAATACTTTTAAGTATTTTGTTTTTCCATATCGGCTCAAAGTGAGACACTCGGTTTCTCAATATGTTTATGCGCTTCATATTTAGCTTTAACTCATTCAACCTACTGCTTTTATTGAAGAAGTTATCTGGAGTTGAGCTGAAGATTAGAGGGAAAAGTACATCCCATGGGATATTCTTTCCATTATTTGTTTTATTTATTTCCAGAATATACCTCCAGGAGCCATGAGATATTGATGATATTATTTTGTGAGGAGGGGGGAATCCACCTTCGTTATATATCTCATCTATTTGCCACTTTACCTTCCCAGTTGTTGCTATTTTATCGTACCAATTACAAGAGTTCTTATCACCTGATAAATTACCGTTGTAAGTATTTTTATTGTTGAATATATAATTGCTCATGACTCTATGTATTTTATTTCTGAGGCATACTTCATAAATACCTATTGCCATGCTTATCCGAGAAGATAGCTCGCTGTTCCAGCAATACATCCCGTAGATTTCATCTTCGCTTTTATGAGGGTACACACGTCGATAGCTATTTAATCTTTCAGTAGATATGTCATTGATATGTTTAGCTATATTAATCGCAGGCGTTTTATACATGGAAGTCCTTGAGCATGCTTTCGCTGGTTCTTTATGAAGTGATTATTATGTTGACACTTTTTGTTGCAGAGGCATACTGAAGGCGAAAAAAAACCGCCTTGCAGGGCGGTTTTTTCCAAGGTTCAAAGAACTTGCAGGTTTTTGAACCTAGGTAACTGGCTTGGAGGAGCACAGTCACCAAAACTGTCCTTTCAGTGTAGCCTTATCACACACGAAACTTCAAGACTCTCCTCCTCTAAACCTGTTACCTGTGGCTACCACCATTGGCGATTTGTCGTGCCTGTCAGGATTGGAATCATGAGTACAGTTACCTGAAAGTCGTGGTAGTCGGGCTGAACGGGGAGTTCGTGCATACAGCCCAGCTTGGAGCGAACCACCTACAAGGAACCCAGTTGCACGGGAAGGAATGAGAAAACGCCACCTTACGGCGGTCTGCAACGGGTAAACCTCACGGTGGGAACAGGAGAGCGCACGAGGGAGCGACCCATCGGAAACGGTGGGGATCTTTAAGTCCTGTCAGGTTTCGCCACTTCTGATTTGAGCGCCGGAAATCACCTGATTTCTGTGAAGCTCGTCAGGAGGGCGAAGCCTATGGAAAACCGGCAATCCCCAGAACCTCCTTATGGCCTTCTGCCTGAGCAGGTAACGCTCGCCGCAGTGTCATGACCGAACGAAGTGAGCGAATGACCGAGGAAGCGTAATGTCTGTAATGCTGAACAGGGATCGTGTCGCTCGGTACACCCGTTTCCTCCCTGATTACACACCCGGCTGCAACAGTTTTCTGTCGTTTTCCACTTTTGCCTGCACAGCTATACAACGGCAACATCCGGCCAGGACATGTAAAGTGGGCCTACTTTACGCCTGCCTTATTCGCATGACTGCTCAAAGGAAAACCCATGACTGATGATCGGGCACTGCAACTGCGCTTAGCCGGGTTCCGCAAAGCTGAAGCATCTCTCAGGCTTGAAGGGATGGACCCATCCGGAACCCCGCTTTATGAGTCCTTAAAGGCGCGGATTCTTTCCGGTGAGCTTACTTTCGGCGAAGGTCGTGCTGAGATACGGTCGTATTACCAGAAGCGGGCGAACAGTAACTGACGCGGACAGGAAATGTTTTGTCATTACCGCCGCTCCGCACCGATAACAAAACAGCGGGACAAGATGTGTTTTTGGAGTACCGCCGGCACGCCAGAAACACCTGGTCAGGCTCCGCCCGACACCCGGGAGCTTGCTACTCTTCTGCTACCTTTTTGCTATCCATTTGCTACCACATAGGCCTTCCGGGCTGCCGGTTGCTATCCTCTTGCTACTCATTTGCTATCGAACTGCTACCACTCCCTTTTGGTGCACTATCACCAAGGCACGTTAGCGATGTATACATCGCCGCGCCGCAAGGGTGCCCCTTCCGAATCCCGGTCATCGCTGAACGCTGCCCACTTACGTTAAATCGCCCCCCCTGCGCTCAGGTTATGCCATGCCTGACGGCCTGGCCAACGCCTCACGGCCGCACAGTAAACTGCGCACCCGTTCACCGTTATTCGCCAGGTTCAGTGGTGCTTTTGGGCGTCCCACCGGATTTTAGCCGCTAAAATCCCGGCCAGGCATGTGCGTGCATAGTCATGCAGCCGCGCAGAAATTATCAGGGGTATTTTTCAGGCTTCTGGGCAGGGAAAGGTGCCGGAAACGGCCGTCAGGCCGCAGGATCGCGCTGAGGGGCTCTCAGGGGGTGCGGGCAAG